>NZ_CP010537.1:0-1299589 GCF_000832305.1 Cupriavidus basilensis | reverse complement strand
CCAGCAGCCGCGCATGCGCCATTGGGCTGCGCAGGAACGCGACTTCCTGCAGGCCGGGCATGGCGATGTCGGCGACGAAGCGGCCCTTGCCATGCAGGTGGCGCGCGTCCTCCTTGCGCGCCACGCGCGCGCCTACGCCCTGCCCGCCTTGATTCTCGATGTGGTCTTTGTCCATACATTGCTCCAGCCCGGGCTTGCCGCCGTCCGTGACTGCTTCGTGGGGTTCGTGGGTTCGTGGGTAGCCGATAGCCGGGCAACCAGCAGGCCGGCAAGCAATTTCCGCGCACCTGCCTGATTGCACATCCAGCGGGACATATTCAGTGCACTGAGCTTATCGACACATTGACGAAACAGGCCGCGTCCGTCAATTGGGGCTTCAGCCGATGCACGCGCATGGTGCGCATCAGCGTGCGCACCGGGCGCCGCTCAGAGCCGGGCCAGCGCCGCCAGCGCCTGCTCGCGCGGCATCACCGCGGCGTACTTCTGCTCCATGTCGAACAAACTGGCCGCGTGCGGCTGGAGCGCGCGGTCGCCCACGCAGTCCGACACCACCAGCGGGCGGAATCCGTGCGACATGGCATCGACCACGCTGGCGCGCACGCAGCCGCTGGTGACCGCGCCGGCCACCACCAGCGTGCGCACGCCGCGCTGCGTCAGCCACGCCGCCAGCGACGTGCCGAAAAATGCGGACGGCACGGTCTTGCGCACCACCAGCTCGCCATCGCGCGCGGCCAGCTGCGCAACGATCGCGCTGGCCGGCCCTTGCTCCTTCAGCGTCAGCAGGCCGGGCACCTTCAGCGTGAAGATGTTCTGATCGCCGTCGTCGTCGGCAAACACGATGCGGCTGTGCGCCACCGCCCAGCCCTGTGCCCGCGCGTGGTCCAGCAGCGGCACCGTGTTGGCGATGGCCTCGCCGATATTGCCGCCTCCGAACATCGCCGGATCGGCGAAGCCGTTGACGAAGTCGACGATCAGCAGGCCTGCGGGGCCCTGCAGCGGCAGTTGCGTGCCGAAGCCCTGGCGCTCGTAGGTGGGGAGTTCGCCATGTCTCGTCATTTGCTGCTCCATCCGTCCAGTACCTTGCCTTGCCGGACCACTTCCTCGCCGTCCAGGCTCACGGTGCAGTTGCGCAACGGGATATCGATATGGCAGGCGGTGGTGCGGCGGCCGCCTGCCTCGTTGTTGGGGCCGAGCGAGAACAGGAAATTGCCCTCGTAGGCGCGCGCGTCCATGCCGATCGAGGCTTCCCTGTCATACAGGCCCAGCGTGGACCACCGCGCGCGCGGTTGCAGGCCCCAGCCGATGTGCGAGATGGCATAGGCTTGCGGATCGTTGAACGACGCCATGTAGTCGTTCAGCAACTCGGCGTCCAGGCCACCTTCGATGCGTGTGGCAAAGCCGCGTTCCACCGTCAGCGCCACCCGGTCCGCCACGTAGCCCTTCTGCGGCAGCAGGATGTCGCCACGGTCCAGCACGATGCGCCCGCTCGCGCCGCCCTCGTTCGGCCAGGTCAGCACGAAGCCGCTGGGCCAGTGATCCCAGCGCCCCGGCTCGTCGACGAAACCGTACTCGCTGATGGCGGGAAACTCGCCGAGCGGGCAGCGCAGGTCGGTGCCCGCGTCAGATGTCACCGTCATCTCCTTCGCGCGTGACAACCGCGCGTTGGCGGCGCTCACGCGCTCGCGGTCGGCTTCGCTGGGCACCATGCGCACCAGCACTTCGGGCGGCTCCACCGCCAGCAGGATCTTGGTGCCGGTCTTGAGGATATCGTGCTGCTCGGGCGAGAACAGCAACGTCATCAGGTCCAGCACCAGGTCGCTCTCTTTGAGCGCGGCAATGGCCGCGCGGTTGCCGGTGAGCGCCGTCGTGCCCAGGTAAGCCAGCGGATCGCGGCTCAAGGCCTTGTCCGCGTTGACGGGCGGCAGGTCCAGGCGATTGACGATGGCGCCCATCGCCTGAGTGGCAACCAGCGCGCAAGACAGCGTCTGCGGATGCGTGGCGGCACTGGTAAGAATGGTGACGGTCTGCCCGGGCGCGAGCCGGGACAGCGTGAGGACCTGTTTCCAGGCCTGGATCAGGGCGTGGTCACTGACTGGCATGTTCTCTCCTCATGATCGGTCGATCGGCAGATCGGCAGTTCAGGCCGCGGCCTGTTGCCGGGGGACGATTTCGGCGCCGAGGAAGGCGCCCAGCGCGTTGTAGAAGCCGTCCTCGTCGTCCCAGGGAATCATGTGGCCGGCGCCCGGCACATGGCTGACTTCAAGCTGCGGCAGCAGCCCGCGAATCTCTTCGATATCCTCCGTGCGCACCACATCGCCACGGCCGGCCACCATCAACAAGGCGGGAATGCCAATGCCCGGCAAGTCGGCGTGCACATCGTCGGTGTGAAAGCCCTGGAAGCTGGCCAGCACGGCGCGCTCGTCGCAGGTGTGCAGCCATTCGGCGCGCAACGCCAGTTGCTCGTCGGTCCAGGTGGGACAGAAGCGCCGCATGGTCTCGATGTCCACGCCGTGGCGCGCCACCGCCATGGAGTCCACATACCAGGCGAGCTGCGCGGGATAGCCGCGCCGGCCCGGACCGGACACCGGCGGATCCACCATCACCAGCCGCGCCAGCCCGGCAGGCTGGCCGCGTGCGGCACGGATGCCGATGCGCGCACCCATCGAATGGCCCACCACGCTGTAGCTGGGCAGGTTCATCGCCTGCGCGAATGCCAACACGTCGGCCGCCTGGGCGTCCAGGCTGTAGTCCAGCGTGTCAGACGCAGACGACAGGCCGCGTCCGCGCACATCCAGCACATAGGTATCGAACTGCTCGCCCAGGCGAGCACCAACGAAGCCCCAGGTGATGGCCGGGCTGGTGATGCCCGGCACCACGATCACCGGATCGCGCGTCACGCGCTCGCCGCAGCGGCCGCCATAGCGGAGATAGTGCTGGCGGATGCCGTTGGCGTGTACGTTGCCGCCGCAAACAAAGGTACTCATCTCAGTAAGCGCCCGAGAGCAAGGCGCCAGCGCCCGGCACCACGGGCTCCAGGTCGAGCTGCTTGAGGATGGCGTAGGTGGTGGCGATGGCGGCGGTGATGACCGGCTTGCCAGTCATCGCTTCGACCTTGGCTACCGCCGGCAGGGATGGCATCTGCACGCAGGCGGACAGCACGATGGCGTCCACATCCCTGGTGTTCATCTGCGCGACGATGCCGGGCAGCCTGGCGGGGTCGTGGCGGCCGACCTCAAGGTTGTCGGGGATTTCCAGCGCGCGCCAGTCCACCACTTCGTAGCCTTCGTTGCGGATGTAGTCCACCACCAGTTCGGTCAGCGGCTTCATGTAGGGCGCGACCACGGCGATACGCTTGGCGCCGATCACCTTGAGCGCGTCGATCAGCGCACCGGCGCTGGTGACCACCGGCGCGTCGGCGCCGTTGGCCGCCGTATGGGCCTGCAGGCGCTTCTCCGAGACGCGGTGATAGCCGTGGCCCATCGCCATGATGGCCACCAGGCAGGCATAGCCCAGCACATCGACGCGGGCGTCGCTCAGCTCCAGCGCGCAGCGGTCGGACTCGCCGTCCATCGCGGCAAGCTCTTCCTTGACCACCTTCTTCATGCGCATGCGGCTGGAGTGGAAGGTGAACCGCTCGGGCCGCACCTGCTGGCGCGCGAGCAGCATCGCGGGGATTTCGGTTTCCATCGTGGTGTTGGAACTCGGCACGATCTGGCCGATCCGGAAAGTCTTTTGCACGGGGCGCTCCGTTGTTTCGGGGTTCAAAGCTTGAGAATGCGTTCGGCATTGCCATGGCAGACAAGGCGGCGGGTGGCCTCGTCCATCGGCGCCTGCTCGATAAAATCCGCCGCGATCGCCGTGGATTCGTAGGGATAGTCGACCGAGAACAGCACGGCCTCCGCGCCCATCTCGGCAATGGCGCCATTCAGCGCAGCCGGCGAGCACACGCCCGACGTGGTGATCACGATATTGCTGCCGATGTATTCCGACGGTTTCTTCGCCAGCTTGATGCCATGCGAGTACACCGCAAAGCGGCTGTCGAAGCGCCAGCGCTGGAACGCCAGCCCTTCGCCCATATGGCCAAGGATGAGCTTGAGCCGGGGGAAGCGGTCGAACACGCCGCTGAACACCAGGCGCAGCGCGTGGCTGGCCGTCTCCACGCCCCAGCCCCAGGCCGCGCCGCTGATTTCCGGATGGCCCGAATACACATGCGGCGCGACAAACGCATCGGCCGGATGCAGGTACATGGGCACGTCCAGCGCTTGCATGCGCTCCCAGAACACGTCATAGGAAGGATCGTCGTAGTACACGCCCTGCGTATGGCCGTTGACCAGCGAGCCCTTGAAGCCAAGCTGCGTCACGGCGCGCTCCAACTCCTGCGCGGCGGTCGCGGGGTCATGCATCGGCAGCGCGGCAAAGCCGGCGAAGCGCGTGGGGTGGCGCGCCACCTGCGCCGCCAGGAAGTCGTTGTTCTCACGGGCGCGGCCAATGGCGGCGACGCGATCCGTCTCGCCCTGCACGCCCGGGCCGGTCTGCGACAGGATGGTGATATCGATGCCGGCGCGGTCCATCTCGCCAATGCGGATGTCGTCGAAATCCGCCAGGCGCCTGGCGAGATCGGCCATGACCGCTGCGTCGATGTGCTGGAGGTATCCCTTCGAATAGGCCTGGAAGCCGGGGGCCATGAAGTGCTCTTCCAGGGCAATCTTCCGAATTCTCGTCATGCTGTGGCGACTCCTGTCTGGGTGGGGGCTTGCTGGGGGGCTAGCACGGGTCTAGCTCGGGTCTAGCTAATTGATCAGTATGCTGAGCATTTTTAATATAGCAACGAGGTTGAGGAATGTCTAGCCGGAGCCAAAAGGGTTAACCCCCATAACACTGACAAATTCTGCTCAGTACACTGATTGAAATTATTCAGCATGCTGACAGTGTGGAGCACACACACGGGCAGGCTGACCTGCCCCCGGAGAGAAACGACCATGACGATCAGCCTGGCCAATGACGGTGCCGCCGTGCGCAAGCAGGGCATGACAAGGGAAGAACGCAAGGTGATCCTCGCGTCGTCCTTCGGGGCGCTGATGGAGTGGTACGACTTTTACATCTACGCGGCGCTGGCGGTCTACTTTGGTGCATTGTTCTTCCCGCCCGGCAACGAGACCACGGCCTTCCTCGCCAGCCTTGCCACCTTCGGCGCGGGCTTCCTGGTGCGCCCGGTCGGGGCGTTGCTGTTCGGCCGGCTGGGCGACAAGATCGGCCGCAAGCACACCTTCCTGGTGACGATCCTGCTCATGGGGATCGCCACGGTGGGCGTCGGATTGTTACCCACCTATGGCCAGATCGGCATCACCGCCACCATCCTGCTGGTGGTGCTGCGCCTGCTGCAGGGGCTGGCGCTGGGCGGCGAAGTGGGTGGCGCGGTGACCTACGTCGCCGAGCATTCTCCGGTGGAAAAACGCGGCCTCTACACCAGTTCCCTGCAGACCACGGCCACACTCGGCCTGCTCTCGTCGCTGCTGGTCGTGTACCTGCTCAAGACATTGCTCACCGAGGCGCAGTTCCGCGAATGGGGCTGGCGCTTGCCGTTCCTGGTCTCGTTCCTGATGCTGGTGGTGTCGGTCTATATCCGCGGCAAGCTGCATGAGTCGCCGATCTTCGCGCGCATGAAGGCCGGCAATGCCACGTCGAAATCCCCCATCCTGGACAGCTTCACGAACTGGGCCAACCTGAAGTACGTGCTGCTGCTGTTCGTGGTGGCATCCGGGCTCGGCGCCATCTTCGGCACTGGTCATTTCTACACGATGTTCTTCGTCAACAAGACGCTGCACGTGCCGCTGGAGCTGGTGCACCTGCTGATCGGCATCGCACTGGTGATCGCCACGCCCTGCTACCTGTTCTTCGGCTGGCTGTCGGACCGGATCGGCCGCAAGCACATCATGATGGCCGCCTGCCTGCTGGCGGCGCTGACCACCCAGCCCATCTTCAGGGCGCTGACGCACTACGCCAACCCGGCGCTGGAGCAGTTCCAGCAGCGCAACACGGTGCAGCTGCGCGCCGGCGATTGCCACTTCCGCCTGTTTGCCGAGCCGGTGTCGGCGTGCGACAAGGTCAAGGGCTACCTGACGGATCTTGGCGTCGGCTACGAATTCACGCAGATCGATGCCGGCGCGCAGCCTGCTTTGCGCATCGGCGGCACCACGCTGCAGGGCTTTGACAAAGCGGCGATCAAGCAGGCGCTGGTGGCCGCCGGCTGGACAGAGCATGCAGACCCGGCCGCCATCAACCGCCCGATGCTGTTCCTGATGTTGCTGATCCCCATTCTCTTGCTCGCCATGGTGTACGGCCCGCTGGCGGCGTTCATGGTCGAGCTGTTCCCGGCGCGCATCCGCTACACGTCGCTGTCCCTGCCCTTCCACCTCGGTGCGGGCTGGGTGGGCGGCATGCTGTCGTTCGTCGTGACGGCGATGAACGTGTCCAGCGGCAATGTGTACTTCGGCCTCTGGTATCCGGTCTCGATCGCCGCCATCGCCTTTGTCGTCGGCATGGTGTTCGTGCCCGAGACCCGTGGCCGCAACCTGGATACCTGAGCCCGCCGTGCCCCCTGTAGCCCTGTAGCCCTGTAGCCCGGCTTCGTCCTCTGGCGCGAAATTTGCTCAGTACACTGTATTTAATAGTCAGCATACTGAACGCTGCACCAAGACGAAGCCATCTGGTTTTCCACCCCGGTTCCCGAACCCCAATTCACCCTGTCTGGAGCGCCCCCATGAAGTCTCTGCACAACGCACGCCATACCCCGGTTTCTGCCCCGGTTTCTGCGCTGATCCCCGCCCTGATCGCCCTGCTATGCAGCACCTCCGCGCTGGCGGATGCCAACGGCGTCAAGGTTGGCGTGATCACCGATATGTCCGGCTCCTACGCCGATCTCTCGGGCCGCGGCTCGGTGCTCGCGGCGCAGATGGCCGTGGACGAGTTCGGCGGCAAGGCACTCGGCAAGCCGGTCACGGTGCTCTCCGGCGACCACCAGAACAAGGCGGACATCGCCTCGTCGCTGGCGCGCCGCTGGTTCGACACCGATGGCGTGGACATGGTGATCGATTTCCCCAACTCCTCCACCGCGCTGGCGGTGCAGGAAATCGCCAGGCAAAAGCAGAAGATCAATATCGTCTCCACCGGCGGCGCCATGGCGCTGACCAACCAGAACTGCTCGCCCACCGGCTTTCACTGGGGCTGGGATACGTATTCAGTGTCGGCGCCGCTGGTCAAGCGGCTGATCGCCGACGGCAAGAACAGCTGGTACTACATCACCGTGGACTACGCACTGGGCCAGTCGCTGGAAGCGGATTTCCGCAAGGAGGTGGAGGCCAGCGGCGGCAAGAACGTGGGCAGCACCAAGCATCCGCTTAACGCCAGCGATTTCAGCAGCCCCATCGTGGCCGCCTCTGCGTCCAAGGCCAAGGTGGTGGTGCTGGCCAACGCCGGCAACGACATGATCAACGGCGTCAAGGCCGCGGGCGAGTTCGGCCTGATCAAGGGCGGACAGACCGTGATCACGCCGTCGACCTTCATCACCGACCTGAAGAGCCTGGGCCCCGGCGTGGCGCAGGGCCTGACCTATGTGGACCCGTTCAAGCTCGACCTCGACGCCAGGTCGAAGGCCTTCGTGGAGCGCTTCTACGCCAAGCACAAGGCTTACCCGACGCACGGGCAGATCGGCGTGTATTCCGGTGTGCTGCACTACCTGAAGGCGGTTGAGGCGGCCAGGACGGTGGATGGCCCGGCGGTGGCGGAAAAGATGCGTGCCCTCGCGGTCAACGACGACTTCGTGCATGCCGGCAAGGTGCGCGTGGATGGCCGCATGGTGCATGACATGTACCTGGCGCAGGCCAAGACGCCGGCGGAGTCGAAAGGCCCGTGGGACCTGGTCAAGTACCTCGGCACCATCCCCGGCGACTCGGCATTCCGCCCGCTGTCCGCCAGCGAATGCGCACTGGTGAAGAAGTGAGCCGCGATGCAGAACCAACCTGCCAAGACCCAAAAGCGGAGCACGCATGAGCCAGGCTGACGTCATCCTTGAAACCCGAGGCCTCACCAAGGCGTTCAAGGGCTTCACCGCCGTCAGCAAGGTCGACCTGCGCGTTCGGCGCGGCGCCATCCACGCCCTGATCGGGCCCAATGGCGCCGGCAAGACCACGTGCTTCAACCTGCTGACGAAGTTCCACGCGCCCTCCGCCGGGACCATCCTGTTCAACGGCGAGGACATCACGCGGGAGCGCCCCGCCCAGATCGCCCGCAAGGGCGTGATCCGGTCCTTCCAGATCTCGGCGGTGTTCCCGCAGCTCACCGTGATGGAGAACGTGCGGGTGGCGCTGCAGCGCAAGCTCGGCACCGCCTATCACTTCTGGAAGAGCAAGCGCTCGCTGGACGAGCTCAACGACCGCGCGGTCGCGCTGCTCAAGGCCGTCGGCCTGGAAGGCTTTGCCGACCTGCCGGCCGCCGAGCTGGCCTATGGCCGCAAGCGCGCGCTGGAGATCGCCACCACGCTGGCCATGGACCCCGAGCTGATGCTGCTCGACGAGCCCACGCAAGGCATGGGGCACGAGGATGTGGAGGTGGTGACCGCCTTGATCAAGCAGGTTAGCGCGGGACGCACCGTGCTGATGGTGGAACACAACATGAGCGTGGTGTCGTCCATCGCCGAGCGCATCACCGTGCTCCAGCGCGGCGCCATCCTGGCGGAGGGGCCGTACGAGGAAATGACGCGCAACCCGCAAGTGATGGAAGCGTACATGGGCACGGCCGACGGCGAACCGGTGCAGGCCGCATGATGCGCCAACTCACGAACCAACCCACGAGCCAGCCCACCCCGGCCCTGCAGATCCAGGACCTGCACGCCTGGTATGGCGAATCCCACATCCTTCACGGCGTGGACCTGCGCGTCAACCCGGGCGAGGTCGTCACCGTGCTGGGCCGCAACGGCGCGGGCCGCACCACCACCATGCGCGCCATCATGGGGCTGGCCGGCGCCCGCAAGGGCTCGATCCGCGTCAACGGCACCGAGACCATCGGCATGAAGACACACCGCATCGCGCCGCTGGGCCTGGGCTATTGCCCCGAGGAACGCGCGATCTTTTCCAGCCTGTCGTGCGAGGAAAACCTGATGCTGCCGCCGGTGTTCAAGCCTGACGTTGCAACGTCGGGCCGCGAGCCGATGCCGCTGGACGAGATCTACGCGATGTTCCCCAACCTGTGGGAACGCCGCAAGAGCCAGGGCACGCGCATGTCGGGCGGCGAGCAGCAGATGCTGGCCGTCGCCCGCATCCTGCGCACCCGCGCGAGCGTGCTGCTGCTCGATGAAATCTCCGAAGGCCTGGCCCCCGTCATCGTCCAGACCCTCGCCAGCATGATCACCACGCTCAAGAAACGCGGCTACACCATCGTCATGGTGGAGCAGAACTTCCGCTTCGCCGCGCCACTCGCTGATCGCTTCTACGTGATGGAGCACGGGCGCATGGTGGAGTGCTTCGACGCCAGCGCGCTCGCGCGCAAGATGCCCACGCTGAACGCCCTGCTTGGCGTGTAAGGAACCATCGTCATGGAATTTTTTGGCATACCCATGCCCGCCCTGCTGAGCCAGTTGCTGCTCGGACTCGTCAACGGCTCGTTCTACGCCATCCTGAGCCTTGGGCTGGCAGTCATCTTTGGCCTGCTCAATATCATCAACTTTGCCCATGGCGCCCTGTTCATGCTGGGCGCCGTGCTGGCCTGGATGGGCCTGGCCTACCTGGGGCTGAGCTATTGGCTGATGCTGATCCTCGCCCCGCTCGTCACCGGCGTGCTGGGCGTGGTGCTGGAGCGCACCATGCTGCGCCGGCTCTATCGCTTCGATCACCTCTATGGCCTGCTGCTGACGCTAGGCATCTGCCTGCTGATCGAAGGGCTGCTGCGCTCGGCGTATGGCGTCTCCGGCCTGTCCTACGCCACGCCCGAAGCGCTGACGGGCGCCACCAGCGTGGGCTTCATGGTGCTGCCCAACTACCGAGCCTGGGTGGTGGCGGCCTCCCTGGTGGTGTGCTTCGCCACCTGGTATGTGATCGAGAAGACGCGGCTTGGCGCCTACCTGCGCGCCGGCACGGAGAACCCGCGCATGGTGGAAGCATTCGGCATCAACGTGCCGTTGCTGGTGACGCTGACCTACGCCTTCGGCGTGGGGCTGGCCGCCTTTGCCGGCGTGCTGGCCGCGCCCGTGATGCAGATCTCGCCGCTGATGGGCCAGAACCTGATCATCACCGTGTTCGCCGTGGTGGTGATCGGCGGCATGGGCTCGATCCTTGGTTCCATCTTCACCGGGCTGGGCCTGGGCGTGTTCGAAGGCATGACCAAGGTGTTCTACCCGGAAGCCTCGGCAACCGTCGTCTTCGTGGCCATGGTGTGCGTGCTGATGGTGCGCCCCGCCGGCCTGTTCGGAAAGGAAAAATAATGACCTCTGACTCTCGCGCAAGACTGACCGGCGCCCTGCTGATGGCGGCCGTCGCGCTTGCACCCTTGCTCGGCGCCTACCCGGTGCTGGCGATGAAACTGATGTGCTTCGCCTTGTTTGCCTGCGCCTTCAACCTGCTGCTGGGCTTTACCGGGCTGCTGTCATTCGGCCATGCCGCGTTCTTTGGCGGCGCGGCCTACGCCTGCGGCTACGTGATGAAATCCCTGCACGCCACGCCGGAGCTCGGGCTGCTGGCCGGCACGGCGTTCGGCGCGCTGCTCGGCCTGGCCTTCGGCGCGCTGGCGATCCGGCGCCAGGGCATCTACTTTGCGATGGTGACGCTGGCGCTGGCGCAGATGTTCTACTTCTTCTGCCTGCAGGCTCCGGTGACGGGCGGCGAGGACGGCTTGCAGGCGGTGCCGCGCGGCAGCCTGTTCGGGCTGATCTCGCTGGAAGGCGACCTGACGATGTACTACGTGGTGTCCATCGTGGCCGGCGCCGCACTGCTGCTGATCGCGCGGGTGGTGAACTCGCCCTTCGGCCAGGTGCTGCGGGCCATCAAGGAAAACGAGCCGCGCGCCATCTCGCTGGGCTATGACACGGACAGGTTCAAGCTGCTGGCCTTTGTGCTGTCGTCCGCGCTGGCGGGCCTGGCAGGCGCATTGAAGACGCTGGTGCTCGGCTTTGCCACGCTGACCGACGTGCACTGGGCCATGTCCGGATCCGTCATCCTGATGACGCTGGTGGGCGGCATGGGCACCTTGTCCGGGCCGATCCTGGGCGCGCTGGTGATCGTCGCGGTCGAGAACAAGCTCGGCGATGCCGGCAGCAGCCTGGCCGCGATGACGGGCGTGGACTGGTTCAATACGCTGGGCGAGTCGGTCAGCATGGTCACAGGCCTGATCTTCGTGGTCTGCGTGCTCACCTTTCGCCGCGGCATCATGGGCGAGGTGCAAGCCCTGCTGGAGCGCCGGGCCGCACTGGCGCGCCCTGCCCCGGACAGCGCCGCCACGCCCCTGCACGGCCATTCCGCCACCTCGGCGACACTCGAGGGTTAACGCTGATTCAGTCGGCAATTTAAATCAGTACACTGATCATTAATACTCAGCATACTGATTAAAGGAGATGCATCATGGCTTGGACCAAGATCGCCACCACCGGCCAGCTTCAGGACGATGAAGTGATGCCGCTCACGCTTGGCGAAGCGCAGCTGGCCCTGTACCGCAGCGAAGGGGAGTACTTCGTCACCGACAACGTCTGCACGCACCAGTACGCGCTGCTGTCCGACGGCTACCTGGAAGATGGCTGCATCGAATGCCCGCTGCACCAGGCGCGCTTCGATATCCGCACCGGCCAGGCCATGTGCGCGCCCGCCACCCAGGGCATCAAGGTCTACCCGGTCAAGATCGTGGACAGCGATGTCCTGGTCGATGTCATGGTCACCGCCTGAGCGCCGGCCATGTCACAGGACGCTCCCATCCTGATCATCGGCGCCGGCCAGGCTGGCGCCACGGCCGCAGCCGCGCTGCGCGCGCTGGGCCATGACGGTGGCATCGTCATGGTCGGCGGCGAGGCCCATGCGCCGTATGAGCGCCCGCCGCTGTCCAAGGCCGTGCTGGCGGACGAACAGCAAGACGAGCGCATCGGCGTGCACGCGCCGGGCTTCTACGCCGAGCAAGGCATCGACTTGCGCCTGGCCACCACCGTGGCCTCGCTCGATCCCGCCAGCGCCACGGCGCATTGCGCCGATGGCCAGGCGATTTCCTTCAGCCGCTGCCTGCTGGCTACCGGTGGGCGTGCCCGCGCCCTGCCCGCCCTGCCCGAGGGGCAGCCCCGGGTGCATTACCTGCGCTCGCTCGCCGATGCGCGCGGCTTGCGGGCTGCGCTGCGCCGTGAGCGCGCGGTGCTGGTGATCGGCGGCGGTTTCCTTGGACTGGAAACCGCATCCACCGCCCGCGCCATGGGGCTGGCGGTGACGGTGGTCGAAGCCGCGCCGCTGTTGCTGCAGCGCGCCGTGCCGAGCGTGTTCTCGGACTGGCTGGCGCAACGCGTGCGCGGCCTCGGCATCGACCTGCGCCTGGGCTGCGGGATCGCGTCGATCCCGCCGGCCGCGGACGAGGTTGCCGTCATGCTGGCCGACGGCACCGCGCTGCGCGCGCCGCTGGCGGTGGTGGCCATCGGGCTGCACCCCAATGTGGGCCTGGCGGAGGCCGCCGGGCTTGCGCTCCACCCGGGCAACGGCGGCATCCAGGTCGACGCGCACTGCCGCACCAGCGCGCCGGGTGTGTTTGCCGCCGGCGATTGCGCCAGCCAGTACCAGCCGTTGTTTGGCCAGGAGATGCGCCTGGAGTCGTGGCAGAACGCCAATGAGCAGGCCCGCATCGCCGCGGCCGCCATGCTCGGCGTGCCGACAGCCCCTAGCGCCTTGCCCTGGTTCTGGACCGACCAGCTCGGCTGCAATATCCAGATGCTGGGCGCCATGGACCCCGCGCTGCGCTACACGCTGCGCGGCAGCATGGAAGCCCCCGGCGCCGACACGCCCCCCAGATTCCTGCTGCTTGGCATGGCCGGCGCACAACTGCGCCACGCCATCGCCGTCAACGCGGGCGGCGACCTGCGCCCGCTGCGCAACCTGATCGAACAAGGCACCGCCTGCGATATCGGCTTGCTGTGCGACACCGCCCTGCCCTTGAAGCAGGCGGCGCGCGAAGCCACCGCCGTGCGCGCGAGCGAGACCCAATCCTGAACGAGGAACGAAACATGTACCAGACCCATGCGGTCATCAACCGCACGCCGCGCGCCAAGGATGCCGAACTGGCCGCCTGCCAGTGGCCGGAGGACGCCCTGCATTTCATCCCGGACTGGGTGTACACCAGCAATGCCGTGTACGACCTGGAACTGGAGAAGATCTTCCGCGGCCGCTCATGGAATTTCGTCGCGCTCGAGGCCGAGATTCCCAACCCGGGCGACTTCAAGCGCTCTTACGTCGGGCCGACACCCGTGGTCGTGGCGCGCGCTGAAGACGGCAGCGTCAATGTCTTCGAGAACCGCTGTGCACACCGCGGCGCGGAGTTCTGCCGGCATGGCCAGGGCAACGCCAAGGAGTTCGTCTGCCCGTATCACCAGTGGTCCTACGACCTGAAAGGCAACCTGCAGGGTGTGCCGTTCAAGCGCGGCGTGAATCGTGCCGGCGGCATGCCCAAGGACTTCCGCAATGAAGACCATGGCCTGGTGAAGCTGAACGTGGCCACGCGCAACGGAGTGATCTTCGCCTCCTACGCCAACGACATGGAACCGCTGGACGTGTATATGACGCCGGAAATCCTCAAGGATTTCGACGTGGTGTTCAACGGCAAGCCGCTCAAGATCCTCGGGTACTACAAGAACGAGTTGCCCTGCAACTGGAAGATGTACCACGAGAACCTGAAGGACCCGTACCACGCCACGCTGCTGCACTCCTTCCTGGTGGTGTTTGGCCTGCTGGTCGCCGGCAACGACTCCGCCATGATCGCGGACCCGGTGCACGGCCGCCACGGCACCATGGCCTCGGCCAAGAAGGAAGACAAGTACGCGGCGGTGAGCGACGAGAACAAGAAGGAGATGCGCTCCTACCACGAAGGCATGCGCCTGCAGGACGACCGCTTCCTCGAGTACATCAAGGAGTTCGATTCGCCGTGGTCCGTCACCATGCAGACCATCTGGCCGAACCTGATCGTGCAGCGCGAGATGAACACGCTGGGCGTGCGCCAGATCGTGCCCAACGGCCCGGACAGCATGCTGATGCAGTGGACCATGTTCGGCTATGAGGACGACACCGAGGAGATGACGCGCCACCGCCTGCGCCAGGGCAACCTGATGGGCCCGGCCGGCTTCCTTGGCCTGGAGGACAACGAGGCGATGAAGTTCGTGCAGGAGGGCGTGCGCCGCTCCAGCACCGAGCGCAATGTGCTGAAGCTCGATCCCGGACACGTGGGCACCGCCAACTCGCTGATCTCGGAGTCCGCGATCCGCGCCATGTACCAGTACTACCGCAGCGTGATGGGGTTCTGAGCCGCATGACACTGACAATCACCCCAACCATGACACCGATGGCCCATAGCCTCTTTCGCCCCTGCAAGCTGGCCCCCGCGCGCGCGCAAGCGCTGCGCATGGAGATCGACGCCTTCCACAGCGAATACTGCGCCGTGCTCGATGCCGGCATGGTGGAAACGTGGCCCGAGTTCTTTACCGAGGATTGCATCTACCGCGTCACCGCACGGGAGAACGTGGAACTCGGGCTGCCGGTGGGGCTGGTCTATGCCGAAGGCCGCGGCATGATGCACGACCGGGCGGTGGCGATTGCGCGCACCCAGATGTTCGCGCCGCGCTATATGCTGCACCTCGTCACCAATACGCGCGTCACCGATGAAAGCGAGTATGGCGAGATCCAGGCGCAGGCCAGCTTCCTGCTGCTGCAAACGCTGGTCGAGGGTCCCACCACCATCCACATGGCGGGCACGTATCACGACCGCTTCGCCCGCATCGAGGGCAAGCTGCTGCTGGCCGAGCGCCAGGTCGTGTACGACACCACCATCATCGCCAACGACCTGGTCTATCCGGTATGAGCAGGTGTAGTCCAGGCGCCGGCGCCATGCCGGCGCGCTGTCCCTACATGATGCGCAACACGGTGCGGCTATAGTCGTTGTTGGCCTCGACCAGCGTCGACAGCAAGTCCATGAACACCTTGCGCTGCGCCGGGCGCAGCGGTGCCAGCATGCGCTCCTGCGCACGCTCCATGTCCGCGCGCAGCGACGCCACCACGGTTTGCCCTTCCTTGGTCAGGTGCACGTGGCGCATGCGGCGGTCGGCCGGATTGTCCTTGCGCTCGACCAGGCCACGTTCTTCCAGCCGGCGCACCACGTCGGCGGTAGTGGTGCGGTCAAAACCAACTTCCTGCCCCAACGCGGTCTGGTCCAGCCCCGGCAGCACGGACAATACCGTCAGGATGGCGTACTGCACCGGCGTGATGCTGGGAGACTTGCATTCCTCGAAAAACATGGCCACGTGGATCTGGTGCAGGCGACGCACCAGGAAGCCGGGCCGCGCCCAGAGCAGCTCCTTGGCCGGGTCCGCTTCGGACTGCACCGGATCCTCGATCGGAGCAGCGGAGCGCGTCGTTTGACGTTTTGCAGAGGACATTCAACTCACCAAACTTGTTAGCATGCTGACAAGTATAGACGACTGTCCCCACCCTGGTGCCGAAACGCACCGTTTCAGGTCCGCTCCGACGTTGCCCGCGCGGCCTGCCCGCTTTGCGCGATGCGCGCCCTGTCCCGATGCCGCGCCGCCGTCACGCAGTCCCGGTACAACTGCACGGTTTCGCGCCCGAGCGAGGCCAGCGAGAAGTTCACCTCCACCCAGCCGCGCCCGCGCCGCCCCATGCGGGCCGCGCGCCCGGGGTCCGCCGCCAGCTGGCACATGGCCTGCGCCAGGGCATGCGTGTCGCGCGGCGGAACCAGCACGCCGTGCGCACCGTCAAGAAAGGTCTCGGGGATCCCGTCCAGCGCGGTGGCAATCACTGGCTTGCTGCAGCTCAGCGCTTCCAGTATCACCAACCCCAGCGCCTCGCTGCCCACGGCCGGATGCACCAGCACATCGATCGCCTGCATCAGCGACGCCACATCATGCTCGAACGGCAGGAAGTGGATGTGCCCGGCCAGGCCCAGCGCCTGCGCCTGGCGGCGCAACTGCGGGATCAGGTCGCCTTCGCCGACGCAAAGGAAATGCGCATGCGGATGCCGTGCCAGCACCTTCGCCGCAGCCTTGACGAAGTAGAATTGCCCCTTTCCGTCGGGCCGCTGCGCCCCGCCGATCATCGCGTAGACCCACGCGTGCTGCGGCAGCCCAAGGGCCTCGCGCACGCGATCGCCGCGCATGGCGATGCGGCGAAAGCGCTCGGTGTCGATCCCGCAGTAGATCCGCCGCAGCCGCAGGGCACGCTCCGGATCGACCCGGCGCAGCGACTCCTGCACCGCATCGGACACCGCGATCACGTTGGAGAACGCCGCCAGGTAGCGGCGCGTGCGCTCCTTGAGCTGGGTCATCAGGTGGCGCGTCACCACCACCGATGCGGTTCGCCCGGACAGCATCCAGGCCGCGATCGCTACCCAGTAATCGCGCCCGTGATGCGCGTGGATGACATCGATGCGCTGCTCGCGGATATAGCGTGACAGCGCCAGCGGCCAGACCGCTCGCCCGGCATCCAGCGCGAGCACCTGGATGCCGGGCATGGCCTGCGCCGCGTCGATCCAGCGGGCGCGCGCCGGCGCGGCCAGGCTCACCAGGCAATCCTGCATCCGCAGGGCCCGGCACAGCGACAGCGTGTGCGAATCGATGCCGCCGCCATCCAGCCGGGAGTTCAGCACCAGCACCCGCAGCTGGCCGGCGGACAGCGCGGCGACCCGGTCAGCATGCATCATGACACTACCTCCGCGCCGCGGCGATCTTCATAGGCAGTCGCCAGCTTCAGCAAGACATGCCCGGCATGCGAGGACCGCGCGACCAGCACGCGCGGCAGGCCGAACAGGTTGCCGCCGATCGCGGCGCGGCCGCGCTGCGTGGTCACCGCACTGTGGTAGCCGGCTTCCCGCACCAGGTCGGCGACGGGTTGATTGAATGCGCCATAGGGATAGCAGAAGTGCCGGACCGGCACGCCGAGCGCATCTTGCAGCGCGAGCTTGCTGCCCGCGATCTGGTCGCGCGCGGCATCGCCATCCATCCTGGTCAGGTCCACATGGGTGCGCGTATGCGCGCCGACTTCCATGCCCGCACGGGTCCAGGTGCGCAGTTCCGGCACGGTCATCAGCGGCGTCTGCGGCACGCCAATGGCCGTGTCCCAGGCATTGGTCCTGCCCACCAGGCTGCTGACCGCATAGCAGGTAGCGCTGAACCCGCAACGCTGCAGCACTGGCAGCGCATGCTCCAGGTTGTTCCGGTAGCCGTCGTCCAGCGTGATGCCCACCACCTTGCCGGCCTTCTCGCCGCGCAGGTAGGGCAGCAGGTCGCGCAAGGCCAGGCCGCGATAGCCCATCAGCCGGAGCAGGCGCATCTGCCAGGAGAAATCGCGCGCGGCCACCACAAGGCTGCGCATCGGTGTGCCGCGCGGCGGCGGCGCATCGATCTGGTGGTACATCAGGATGGGGATTCGCGGTGTCATGTCTTCCCTCGGCGAACAGGAGCAAAGCAGAACGGAGTTACGCAGCCGGTGCGGCTAGAAGCGGTACTTGAGTGCAGCCAGGCCAACGAACGACTGTTTCGACTGCACGATCGGGCTGTTGGCGCTGTCACCCAGCAAGCGGGTCACGGCCACCGTGCTGTTTACCGACCAGGAGGGCGATATCTCGTATTCCCAGGACACGGCCACGCTGGCGCGGTCGAATCCCGCCTTGGTGGTGTAGGGGCGGAACTGGCTGTTCGCGGCTTGCGCATCGGTCACGCCGTAGAAGGTCTGGGTGTATTTGCGCGAGCCGAAATGCAGGCTGGGGCTGACACTGACGAGGTGCTTGCCGGCCTTGTACACCGGCACGGACAGGTCGATATGGCCGCTCAGGCCACGGTCGCGGTTGGTCATCGGCGCGTCGAGCGTCACGCTGAGTACGGCTGCGCCGTACACCGGCATGCCGACCTGCAACGCCCCCACCAGGGAACCCGGGATCCGCCCCATGCCTTTCAGGTGATCGGAGCCCGGCAGGTCGAAGCGTTTGCTGTCGGTGCGGCCCAGGTCGTAGTCGAGGCCAAACGACGCGAACATGCCGTTGGAGAACGTGTGGCCGTAGCCAGCGCCGCCGCGCAGCGGACTGATGAAGAACCCATTGCCGAACTCCGCGCTGAACAGCGGGCCGCCGATCAGCCGGTACTCGTTGCTGCCCTCATAGCGCGGCGCGGCGCCCAGGCCCAGTCCGACCGTGTAGACATTGTCGGCATACGCGCTGGCACAGCCAAGGCCGCTGGCCAGAAAAGCGCCGGCCCACATTGATCTCTCCAATCTTCTTCTCAACATGCGATTCACCTGAGCCCCCATGGATCAAGCCCCAGAGTCTAGGGACAGGGCCTAGCGGTGTCTGTTGGAAAGTGACGCGAAAGTGTGCGTAATTGTGCGCAATTGTCTTGAGTTGATTTTCGCTGCTTCAGGGCAATCGTTGGCCTCCAGAATCGATTCGCATTGGCCGGGCAAGACCAATGCGATCCACCCGGCGAGATCCGTCCGCCCGCCGCCAAAGCGCGCCCGGATCTTCGAGCCACCGCCCCGCGCGCGCCGCCAACACAGGCGCGAAGACAAAGCCGCACATATCGCCACACTTTCATACAAGCGGGGATAGATTGCCCACAGACGCGGCAGGCCTGTCCGTTCACAATCCCCTCATGCATCGCCACAGCCTTTGATTTCAAGAATAAGCCTCTACGCCTATTCCCCAAGACATTCGCCGCAGATTGCCTCCTGACCTTGATCCTTTTTCCGTAGATCCCCGCAACGCTAATGGCTCATCCCCCAAACCGCCGCAGGCACGGCCTGATCATCGCCGTGCTCACCCTGTCCGCCATCATTGCGTTGGCGGCCTGGCGCCTGACACCCGGCAAGCACCCCGAGTACATCACCGCCACCGTCACCCGCGGCGACCTCGAAGTCACCGTGCTGGCCAATGGCGTATTGCAGCCCATCCGCCAGGTTGAAGTCGGCGCGCAGGTCAATGGCCAGCTCAAATCGCTGAAGGTGAAGCTCGGCGACAAGGTCAAGCAGGGCCAGTTGCTGGCCCAGATCGACCCGGTGCTGCTGGAGAATGCGCTGCGCCAGGCAAATGCCGCCGTGGCCAGCGGCAAGGCCCAGCGTGACGCCAAGCGCTCGCGCCTGCGCCAGGCCCGCCTGAACTGGCAACGCCAGCGCGAGCTGCAGTCGCAGGAGGCGGCCTCGCGCCAGGACCTTGAAATCGCCGAAGCCGACCTGCGCTCGCTGGAGGCAGAGCTGCTCGCCCTGGACGCCGATATCGCGCAGCTCAGCATCAAGGCAGAGTCCGCCCGCATCGACCTTGGCTACACCCGCATCGTCGCGCCGATGGACGGCGAGGTGGTGGCGCTCACCACGCTCGAGGGCCAGACCGTGGTGGCGTCCTACCAGGTACCGACCATCCTCAAGCTGGCCAACCTGGATGCCATGACCGTCAAGGCGCAGGTGTCGGAGGCCGATGTGATCCGCATCGCCGACCGGCAGGCGGTCTACTTCACCATCATGGGCGAGCCGGACCGGCGCTACCACGCATCGCTGCAGGCCATTCAACCGTCGCCGGAGAAAATCAACAACGCCGTGTTCTTCAATGCGTTGTTCGACGTGCCCAATCCGGGCCGCAGGCTGCGCATCGATATGACGGCGCAGGTCGCCATCATGCTGGGCGAAGCCAGGAACACGCTGCTGGTGCCCCTGGCCGCGCTGGGGCCGCGCGGCCGGGACGGCAGCATGGAAGTCCGCGTGCTGCGCCCGGACCAGCGCGTGGAGACGGTGCAGGTGCGCACCGGCCTGAGCAACAGCGCGCACGCGCAAGTGCTCAGCGGCCTGACGCAAGGCGACCGCGTCATCACCGGCGATGCCGGCGTCGTCAACGCGGAGACCAGGCCATGACGCAAGCCCCGCTCTTGCTGCTGCAGCATGTGGAACGCACGTTCCGCGCCGGCAACCAGGACATCCCCGTGCTGCGCCAGGTCAGCCTGGCCATCTGCGCGGGCGAGATGGTCGCCATCGTCGGCGCGTCCGGCTCCGGCAAGTCCACGCTGATGAACATCCTGGGCTGCCTGGACCAGGCCAACGCCGGGCGCTACCTGGTGGCAGGCCAGGACGTGGCGGCCCTGGACGATGACGCACTGGCCCGCCTGCGCCGCGAGCGCTTCGGCTTTATCTTCCAGCGCTACCATCTGCTGGCCCAGCTTTGCGCCGCGGACAACGTGGAAATGCCGGCCATCTACGCCGCCACCGACCGCGCCGCGCGCCGTGCCCGCGCGCTGCAACTGCTGGAGCGGCTGGGCTTGGGCGAGCGCGCCGGGCACCGCCCATCCCAGCTCTCCGGCGGCCAGCAGCAGCGCGTGAGCATTGCCCGCGCGCTGATCAACGGCGGCCAGGTGATCCTGGCGGACGAGCCCACGGGCGCGCTCGACAGCCATAGCGGCAAGGAAGTCCTGGCCATCCTGCGCGAGCTGCATGCGCTCGGCCACACGGTGATCATCGTCACCCACGACATGGGACTGGCGCGCAACGCCGAGCGCATCATCGAGATCGCCGACGGCCGTATCGTGGCCGACCGCGCCAACCGGCCGCCGCAGGCCGAGGATGAGCCGGGCAGCGGCCTCGTGCAAGCCAAGCCGGCCACTCAGGCCCCGGGGGCCGGCGGCAACGCCGAGGCCCCGCTGCGGCGTGCACGCGCCTGGCAGGGCTTCACCGAGGCTTTTTCCATGGCCTGGGGCGCCTTGATGGCGCATCGCATGCGCACCGCGCTGACCATGCTGGGCATCATCATCGGCATCGCCTCCGTGGTGTCGATCGTGGCCATCGGCGAAGGCGCCAAGCGCTATGTGATGGCCGATATCCGCGCCATCGGCGCCAACACGCTCGAGATCTTCCCCGGCAAGGATTTTGGCGACGACCGCGCCGCCGGCATCCGCACCCTGGTGGCCGCCGATATCGAGGCCCTGCACGCGCTGCCGTATGTGGACAGCGCCACCGCGATCACCAGCAAGGTCCAGCGGCTGAGGTACCGCAGCGTCGATGTCAACGCCACCGTGCATGGCGTGGGCGCCAGCTTCTTCCGCGTGCGTGGCCTGGGCCTGACGCAAGGCGCGGCCTTCCTGCCGGACGAGCTGCGCAGGCACGCGCAAGTGGCCGTGATCGACGAAAAGACCCGCCGCAAGCTGTTCGGCAATGCGTTGAGCGCGCTGGGCCAGGTCATCCTGGTGGGCAACCTGCCTTGCGTGGTGATCGGCGTGGCGCGCGAGAAGAAGACCATGTTCGACGACAACGGCAGCAGCCTCAATATCTGGCTGCCCTACACCACCGCGGGCAGCCGCATCTTCGGCCAGTCGCATTTCGACGAGCTGTCCGTGCGCATCCGCGACGGCCAGCCCAGCGCGGCGGCCCAGCAAGCCATCGAGCGCCTGCTGACGCTGCGCCACGGCAAGAAGGACTTCTTTACCTACAACATGGACAGCATCGTCAAGACCATGGAACGCACCGGGCAAGCGCTCACGCTGTTCTTGTCGGCGGTCGCCGTGATCTCGCTGCTGGTCGGCGGCATCGGCGTGATGAACATCATGCTGGTCTCGGTGACCGAGCGCACCCGCGAGATCGGCATCCGCATGGCCGTGGGCGCCCGGCAGCGCGACGTGCTGATGCAATTCCTGACCGAAGCCGTGCTGGTATGCCTGCTGGGCGGGGTGATCGGCACCACCGTGGCCTACCTGGTCGGGCTGGCGCTGGCGCTGCTGATCCCGCAATGGCAGATGGTGTTCTCCGCGGGCGCGGTTGCCGGCGCCTTCCTGTGTTCGACACTGATCGGCGTGGTGTTCGGCTATATGCCGGCGCGCAACGCCGCGCGCCTGCAACCGATCGAGGCGCTTGGCCATGAATAGGCGCAGTCCGCATTCGCCACGGCGACCAGTGCGCCTGCTCGTCGCGCTGCCGGTGATTGCCGTTGCCCTGAGTGCTTGCAGCGGACTGCGCACGCCAGAGGTGGATCCCGCGCTGGACGTGCCGCAGCACTGGCAACATGCGCCCCGGCAGGACACGGCCGGGCAGCCGGGCACGGCGCTGGCGCCGCACGCCTGGTGGGAGGCATTTGGCGATCCACAGCTGAGCGCGCTGGTCGCGTCCGCGCTGGCAACCAACAACGATCTCGCCATTGCCGCGCTGCGCTTCGAGCGCGCCCGGCTGCGCGCAGGGCTGGCCGCCACCAACCGCGCGCCCGAACTGAGCGCGCAGGCCAGAGGCACGCGCCAATGGAGCCTGGACGGCCCCGGGCGGCGCGACGAAGGGGGGATCAATGCGACAGTGAACTATGAGATCGACCTGTGGGGGCGCCTGGCCAGCCTGCGCGGCGCGGCGGACTGGGAAGCGCGCGCGAGCGCGGCCGACCTGGAAGCCGCAACCATCGCCCTGGCGGCCACCACGGCCACGCTGTACTGGCGCGCCGGGCTGTTGAACGAACTGATCGACATCTCCGGCCAAAGCCTGACGGACGCACGGCGCACGCTTGGCCTGGTGGCCGCGCGCTACCGCGCCGGCGCGGTGTCCGGCCTGGACCTGGCGCAAGCCGAGCAGCAACTGGCCGCCCTGCTGGCCGAGCGTACCGTGCTGGACCAGCAGCGCAGCGAAAACCGCCAGGCCCTGGCCATCCTGTTCAACCGTCCGCCCGGGCACGGCGTGGCCGAGCCGCAGGCCTTGCCCGTCGAAGCGCTGCCGCGCATCGCCGCCGGCATTCCCGCCGCGGTTGTCGGACGTCGGCCCGACGTGCGGCAGGCCGAATGGCGCCTGCGCGCCGCCCTGGCAAACGCCGACGCGACCCGCGCCAGCTTCTACCCCAAGCTGACGCTGACCGGCATCGTCGGCACCGGCAGCGCGGCGCTGGCTTCGCTGCTGCGCGACCCCACCGCCCTGCTCGGCGCCGGGCTGAGCCTGCCCTTCCTGCAATGGAACACCACGCAGCTGACGATACAGGTGTCGCAGAACGAGTACCAGGAAACAGTGGTGCAATACCGGCAGTCGCTGTACACGGCCTTTGCCGAAGTGGAAAACGCGCTGTCCGATCATGCGGGGCTGGGCGTGCGCGCGGATCGGCTGGGGGAATCGCTGGAGTCCGCGAGCCGGGCGGAGCGGCTTGGCGCGGCGCGCTACCGCGCCGGCGCCACCGCGCTGCAGCCCTGGCTCGATGCCAAGGAGACGTTGCGCCAGGCAGCGGTGGCGGCGGCGCGCAACCGGTTCGACCGGCTGGTGAACATCACGACCTTGTACAAGGCGCTGGGAGGGCCGGCGGTGCAGAGCGGAGCTTAAGGGTTGGACTAAGGGTCCCGGCTACTCCAGCGCGGTGCCCTTGCGCTCCGGAATCAGGAACAGCGTAGCCAGGATATCCAGCACATAGATCGACGCCAGCACGGCAATCGCGGTGCCAAACGAATAGCTGGCGGCCAGCGCACCGACCGCCAGCGGGCCAAAGCCGCCCACGCCACGGCCGATATTGAACAGCACGTTCTGCGCGGTGGCGCGGGCCTGCGTGGGATACAGCTCCGAGATCAGCGCCCCATAGCCGCCGATCATGCCGTTGACGAACAGGCCCATCACCGCGCCGCCGAACAGCAGCGCATAGGGCGTCGACAGCTGGGAGTAGACAAAGACCATCACCACTGCCCCGGCCTGGTAGATCAGGAAGGTGGGCCGGCGGCCGACGCGGTCCGCGAGCTGGCCGAACACCCAGATCCCGAAGGCCATGCCGACGATGGTCACCGAGGTCCACAGCGCGGACTTGGTCAGCGAGTAATTGAACTGCTTGGCCAGGTAGGTCGGCATCCAGATCATCAGGCCGTAGTAGCCGAAGTTCTGCACCGAGCACAGCACCACCACGCCCAGGCTGGCACGCGCGGTCGCGGCATCCGCCACCAGCATCTTGAGCGGGTTGCCCTTGCGCGCCACCTTGTTGCTGGCAACGAACACCTCCGGCTCGCCGACAAAGCGGCGCACCACGAACGACGCCACCGCCGGCAGCACGCCGATGGCAAACATGCCGCGCCAGCCGATATAAGGCAGCAGCACCGGCGTCAGCAGCGCCGCGGCAAGCACGCCCGCCTGCCAGCCAAGGCCCACATAGGAGGAAACGCGGGCACGCTGGCCGGGCCGGCAGGCCTCGGTGGCCAGCGCCATGCCGATGCCGAACTCGCCGCCAAGGCCAAAGCCGGCGATGGTCCGGTAGGCCAGCAGATCCCAGTAGCCTTGCGCCAGCGCGCACAGCCCGGTAAAGACGGCAAACAGCAGGATGGTCCAGGTCAGCACCTTCACCCGGCCCACGTAGTCGCTCAGGATGCCGAAGAAGATGCCGCCGGCCACCGCACCCACCAGCGTCCAGGTGACCAGCGAGCCCGCCTGGGTGCTGGTCAGCCCGAGGCCGGCAGACACCGCGCTCAGGATAAAGCCGAGGATAAGCAGGTCGAAGCCGTCCAGCGCGTAGCCGACCGCCGAGGCGATCACGGCCTTGCGGGCGTAAGCGCCCTGCTCCTGTTCCGTGAGGCCTTGCCGGCCGTGCGGTGGATTTGCTGCCGCGGCCGGCTCCAGCCCGGTCACCGCAGCGGCGTTGGCATTGGCGTTGCCTTGTGTCATGTCGATTCCCGTGCGCCACGAGCGAAAAATTTTGCGAGATTCTACTCTCGCGGCTGGCCGGCTGGCCCGGAAGGGGGGAAAGGGGAAAAAGGGGGCGGAAGAAGAAAAACGAATGACGCACGGATTGCGTTCGGCGGGGGAGCCACGAACGGACAGCCAGCAAGCCGACGCGCGTATCCGGGCCCCGACTTCCCGCTGGCCCATCCGCGCGCACCATCTTTATTCGCGCAGTTCTTTGTACAATCTCCCCAACCGATAAAGCGTGAATGCCGGCCGCGGCCCGGTGCCGATGTCTCACGAGATCCTGCGGACACTCACTGTTCTCCGGCGTTGAACCCAAGTAGCGAATCCAGGATCGGAAGTGGCACCCATGATTGCGTCCAGCGAGAGCACCAGGCTGCGCCGGAGATCAAGCCATGACGAGACAGTCTCAAGACATTGCACGCACGGAACGGGAAAAATGCTAACCAGAATGTATGCGAGCCTTTGTTTCTATGGCGATCAATTCGATCCCGAGGCGCTTGCCGACACCCTAGGGCTCAGCACCTATGACTATTCTCGGAAAGGGGAACTCCGAGCGCTGGGCGTCGTTCCTCACTCGGTCCTGAAAATGACTTCCCGCGACGAGATCGAGGGATTTTCAGCGGATGAGCACATCATGTCGCTGATAGAGAAGATCTCCCCCATGTATCAGCACATCCGTGTGGCGCTCGGCAGCGATGGCTACATTCTGTGCTTTCTGTTCTGCGAGGGGGATATCGAAAACGTCGGCGTCCACGTCTCGCCGCAAACGCTCCGCCAATTGGCTGCGATCGACGCGGCGCTTTCCATCGACACCTGGGCGCCTGCGGCGACCCTAGGCCCCGAAGACGGCGACGAGGATGCGCCACATCACCTGCGCCATTGAATGGTCGCCGATGACGCCCCGCGTCAAGGCCCTTCACCCGCCGTTCGATATTGGCTGGGGGTAACGCCCGCCGCATCAGCGACGCCGCCGCTGTGGCGGAGTGCATGCCCGACGACCCGCACAAGCGCTTCGCAATCTGGGTCGTGATCGAAGAAGCGCAGGCCGGCCTGTGGACGTGCGGCGGCGTCGACATGTCATCGCAGGTGCTGCCCTGGCTCGCGACGGTCCATGTGCCCGCTGGCGTGCTGGATGCGCCGGCCAGGGCGTTGTACGTGCGGCTGATGCACGATGCCTTCCAGCAGGCACAGCCAGCCGACGACCAGCGGCGGCTGGCCACCTCGGTGAAGCTCCACGATGTGCCGGACGGCACCTGGGGGGGCAATGGGGATGTCTGGCAGTTGCCTCGCTTCGCGAAGGTGGCCGGCTACGGGCACCTGCAGCATCTGGCCGATGCGGCCTGACCATCCAGCGTACGGGAGACGATGCCATGGTGATACGCAGCATGAAGGAAGAAGACCGCCTTGACGATTTCACGCACCGCACGATCACGCTCGACGGCGTGGCCAAGGTGGTCCACGTGGCCGGCACAGGGCCAGCCGTGATCGTCATGACGGAGATGCCGGGCATCAGCCCGCACGTCGCACGCTTTGCCCGGTGGGTACGCGATGCGGGCTTGACGGTCTACATGCCGTCGCTCTTCGGCCGCGACGGCGCCGTGCCGGACGCCGAGGCAGGTGCTGCGGTCTTTCGCCGCGCCTGCGTTAGCGCGGAGTTTCGCGCATTTGCTGCCAATCAATCGAGCCCGGTGACACAGTGGCTGAGGGCGCTGGCAAAGCAGGCGCACCAGGAGTGCGGCGGCCCCGGCGTCGGCGCCATCGGCATGTGTTTCACCGGCAACTTCGCACTGTCGATGATGCTGGAGCCGGCGATGCTCGCGCCGGTGATCTGCCAGCCTTCGTTGCCGTTGGAGGATCCGGGCGGCATCGAAATGGCGCCCGGGGAGCTCGCCGCGGTACGCGAGCGGCTCGAGCGGGAGGATCTCACGGTGCTGGCGTATCGATTTGAAGGCGATCGGTTTTGCAGGGCAGAACGCTTTGCCGCCTATGCCGAGGCCCTTGGCGAGCGGTTCGTGGGACGCGCGCTGCCAGACAGTGCCGCCAACCCCGATGCCCCTGCCTTCTTTGCCCAGCACGTGCCTTGCCCGCACAGCGTCGTCACCGTCCACCTGATTGACGAAGCTGGCGAACCGACAGTAGCCGCACGCGACGAAATCCTGTCCTTCTTTGTGCAGCGCCTTGGCGAGGCGCGCCGAAGCCCCAACCTCAAGCCGGCAACCCCTTAGCCCGCGATAGGGCATCGACACGCTTCAACGGTCGCCCGGAAATCAACGCCTGGCTCTCGCTGCCGCAAGCGCCAGAAACGCTGGGGCGGCGCACTGTGGTCGCCGTCCTATTTCGCCGAACGCTGTGGATGTGGTCGATATGACGGAGCGCGAATCGGTCGCAGCGTTCTTCGCCAGGATCGCCCGCCTCGATTACCTGTTCGCACCCGGCGCCGCCTACCAGGTCGCGTCCATCCACAGCGATGGCCACGATGCGGTGGAAAGCCCATTTCGCAGCTAGTTCCGGGGCCAGTACCACGCCGTGCACGAAGCCGCGCCCAAGATCGCCTCGGCCGATGACCAGATCCACCTTGTTCGTCGATGGCGGCTACGTGCTGCCCTGAGCACCGTCGTCTTCGCTGGAATTGGCATACCATGCCGGAGTCCGCCGCGGGCCCACCGCCCGGCAGCGACGGCAGCGACGCATTCAAGGAGAGGCAAGATGGACTATGTAAGGTTTGGCGCGACGGGACTGAAAGTCTCCCGGCTGTGCCTGGGCTGCATGACCTACGGCGTGCCCGAGCGCGGCAACCACCCCTGGACGCTTGGCGAGCCAGCCAGCCGCCCGCTGATCCGGCAGGCGATCGAGGCCGGCATCAACTTCTTCGATACCGCCAACGTCTATTCCGACGGCACCTCCGAGGAAATCGTCGGCCGCGCGCTGAAAGACTTCGCCAGCCGCGACGACGTGGTGATCGCCACCAAGGTCCACGGCCGCATGCGCCCCGGCCCGAACGGGGCCGGCCTGTCGCGCCGCGCCATCCTGGCCGAGATCGACAACAGCCTGCGCCGCCTGGGCACCGACTACGTCGACCTGTACCAGATCCACCGCTGGGATCCGCATACGCCCATCGAGGAAACCCTCGAAGCGCTGCACGATGTGGTCAAGGCGGGCAAGGCGCGCTATATCGGCGCGTCCTCGATGTATGCCTGGCAGTTTTCGAAGGCCATCTACACCTCGCGCCTGCACGGCTGGACGCAGTTCGCCAGCATGCAGGACCATGTGAACCTGCTGAACCGCGAAGAGGAGCGCGAGATGCTGCCGCTGTGCGCCGCCGAGGGCATCGCGGTGATGCCGTGGAGCCCGCTGGCGCGCGGCCGCCTGACCCGGCCGTGGCATGCCGGCAGCGCCCGCGAGGAGAGCGACACGTTTGGCAAGACGCTGTACCGCGATACCGAGGCGTCGGACCGTGTGGTGGTGGAACAGGTGCACGCCATTGCGCAGGCGCGCGGCGTACCGCCTGCCCAGGTGGCGCTGGCGTGGTTGTCGCAGAAGCGGGAGATCACCTCGCCGATCATTGGGGCATCCAAGCCCCACCATATCGAGGATGCCGTGGCAGCGCTCTCGCTCGGCCTCACCGCCGAGGAAATCGCCGCGCTGGAGGCGCCCTACGTGCCACACGCGCCGGTGGGCTTTTGAGGCAGCAACGGCAACGACGGCGCCGCTGAACTACCGGCTGCCGGTCACTTGCCCGTGGGCTGCAGCGCAGCCGCGCCCGCCTCACGCGTGATCAGGCGCAGCCCGCTGGCGATACTGGCCACGCCCGCGAAGCCCGCGCCGATCGCCAGCGCCAGGGTGGGGCCGTAGCGGCCCGCAATGCCGAAGCTAAGCGCGACCAGCGCCGCACCGGTTGCCTGGCCGAGCAGGCGCGCGGTGGCAATCACGCCACTGGCGCCGCCGGCGCGCTCGCGCGGCGCGCTCGACATCAGCGCCTTGAGGTTGGGCGACTGGAAGAAGCCGAATCCCGCGCCGCAAATCGCCATGCGGATGCCGATATCCAGGGCGCTGGGATGGGCCGGCAGCAGCGCCAGCGACGCCATGCCCATGCACATCACCGCCAGCCCCACGCCGCCGAGCAAACCGGGCGCATAGCGGTCGGACAGCCGCCCGGCCAGCGGCGCCATCAGCGCCACCACCGCCGACCACGGCGTCATCAGGAAACCCGTCTCGATCGGGCTGCGCCCCAGCACGCTCTCGAAGTAGAACGGCAGCGACACGAAGGCCAGCCCCTGCGCGGCGAACGAGCAGATCGCGGTCATGGTCGACAGCGCGAACATGGGCCGCTTGAGCAAATCGACGGGCAGCATCGGTGCGGGATGGCCGCGCTCGCGGCGCAGCATCAGCACGAACGCCACCAGGAACAAGGCCAGCGCCGCCAGCGACTGCCCCAGCGGCGCGCGTTGCGCGCCCTCGCCCAGCGCGAAGATCAGCGAGGCGAACATCACCACGTTGAGCCCCGCGGCGACGCGGTCAAAGCGGTGCGCGCCGCGCATCGTCCGGGGCAGCGCGGGCCAGGCGATGTAGAGCGCCAGCAAGCCGATCGGCAGGTTCACGGCAAACAGCCACGGCCACGGCCCCAGCGACAGGATGATCGAGGCCACCGTGGGCCCCACCGCAAACGACACGCCAACCACCAGCGCATTGAGCCCGACGCCACGCCCGAGCCGGTGCGGTGGAAAGATCGCGCTGATCAGCGCCGCGTTCACGCTCATGATGGCGCTGGCGCCCACGCCCTGCAGCAACCGGGCTGCAACCAGCGTGGGCAGCGACCAGGAAAGCGCGCAGACTACCGATGCGGCGATGAACAGCATCAGGCCGCCGAGATACACGCGCCGGTGCCCGACGATGCCGCCCAGCGCCGCGAACGGCAGCAGCGTGGCCACCATGGCGAGCTGGTAGGCGTTGATGACCCAGACCGATGCCGCCGGGGTGGCATGCAGCGAGGCCGCGATGTTGGGAAGTGCGGTGTTGGCGATTGCCGTATCGAGCGTAGCGAGTGAGACCGCCACCAGGATGGCAGCCATGCCGCGGCGCTCCAGCGGCGTCATGGGCGCGTCCGCCACGCGAGGGGGGAGATTGGATTCTGCTGTGTTCGACACTGTCTTTGCCAGTTACCGCCGCGCCCGGGAAGCCGCGCGCGATGCGCCGGCGCCCTGCCCGATTGTTTGATACATGCACCATGGCTCACCCTCCCGATGCGAGAGAGGGCATGGCAAGCCGACACAATACGGGATAACGCGAATATCTGCAGGCGACGGCGTCGCCGGCGGATAGGCAGCTGACCAGGATGATGACTAAGGCGGCGCCTGGCTGCGCGCCTGCGCTATGCCGCCGACCACACCGCCAGCTCGTAGCCGTCCGGGTCGCGGAAGTGGAAACGCCGCCCGCCCGGGAACGAGAAGACCGCCCGGACCACGGTGCCGCCGGCAGCTTCCACACCCCGCTGCGCCAGCGCCAGATCATCCGCGTACAGGATCACGAGCGGCCCGCCGGGGCGAACCGCTTCGCCGGTGGTGAAGCCACCGGTCAGCCGGCCATCGGTGAACTCGCAGTAGGCGGGGCCGTAGTCGGTAAAGGTCCAGCCGAAGGCTGCGCCATAGAACGCCTTGCTGCGCGCGATGTCGCTGACATTGAACTCGATGTTGTCGATCTGCCGGTCCTGGCCTCTGGTGCCCATGGCGAACTCCCTGGTGATGGATAAGGAACTCCATTTTCACCCGGATGCCGCGGCAAGGCTTGAACAAAACGGCCAATCAAGCCTTTGGCGCGCGCAACTGGCGCAGCAGGGCCGACGCCGTCATGCCGCACAGCGACTGGATCTCCCGGCTCAGGTGGGCCTGGTCGGCGTAGCCCGCATCCGCCGCGAGCGCGGCCAGCCCAAAATCAGACCTGTCCGCCCTGCCTGCGCCGTTGCCTGCCCGCTGCGTCGAGTCGTGCGCCAGCGACAACGCACGCTGGAACCGCAGGATCCGCTCCAGCGTCTTCGCGCCATAGCCGAAATGCTCGACGCTGCGGCGCCGCAGCGTGCGCTCGCCAAGGCCCAGCCGGCGCAGGAGCAGGGGAATCGTCTCGCCCGCCATGCCGGCATTGGCCTGCACCAGCGCGAAAATGGCTGCCGCCTCGCGGCTCGGGGCGTCGACGCGCAACGCCATCTGTGCCAACTGGCTCTGGAATACTTCCACCTCGCGCCCTGCAGCCGCGGCCTCCTCCATCCTCCCGGCAAATTCCCGCCCACGCGCCCCCCACAGCTCGGCCAGCTCGACCTGCCTCCCGACAATCTCCGACATGGGCAGGCCCAGCCAGGGCAGCGCCGCGCCCGGTTGAAAGCGCGCACCCAGCACCGCCGCGCCGGGCGCCAGGTCCGGCCGGGCTGCGGTGATGTCAGGCCCGACCACCAGCAGCCGGCCCGCGCGCCAGAGCACATCCACGCAGCCGTCCGGCACGACGGCGATCGCACCGGCGTGGTCAGCTGGCAAGACGCTGGTCCACACGCACTGAAAGTGCGGCTGGAGCTCAGCCCAGGGCCGGGCTTCGCAGTAGCGCCCCACCGTGCCTGCCAGCGCGGGAACGTCCGGTGAAGATCGCGAATCCGGCTGTAGCATTACTCTATGGGCCCCCGCGGACATTGATGGTGATGGATTGCAATTCAGGCATGGTGCCGGGATTGGCATCGCCAGATCCCCCCAAGGAGAGACGCATGAAAATTGGCTTGGTTTCGGACCTGCATCTTTCGGTCTATCCGATGGACTTTCCGAATCCCGATGTCGACGTGATGATACTGGCTGGCGACATCTGGCGCCCCCGGGAAGCCATGGCATGGGCCGCGGCCGCCACCCTGCCCACCCTGTACGTGGCTGGCAACCACGAGTTCTACGGCAGCGACCTGGCCACCACCATGGACGCCCTGCGCGCCGGCGCGGCCGGCACGCAGGTACAGGTGCTGGAGCGCTCGGAATGGCATTACCGTGGCGTGCGCTTTCTCGGCTGCACGCTGTGGTCCGACTACCGCTTGTTCGCCTCCCCGCAGCAGCGCGAGGATGGCCTGCGCGACGCCCAGTCACTGATGCGCGACTTCTCCCGCATCCGCGTTGCGCCGGATTTCGACGAGCGCTTCACGCCCGCCACGTCGCAGGCGCTGTTCAGGGACTCGGTAGCCTGGCTGGCGCAGCGGTTCCAGGCGCCCCACGACGGCCAGACCGTGGTCATCACGCACTTCGCGCCGTCACCGCTGAGCATCAGCCCCAAGTTCGCCGGCTCGCACCTCAACGCCAGCTTCGTCTCCGACCTGCGCCAGGAAATCGCGGCATGGCAGCCTGCGCTCTGGGTGCACGGACACACCCATGACAGCTTCGACTATCGCCTGGGCGCCACCCGCGTGGTGTGCAACCCGCGCGGCTACGCACGGGAAGGCAAGCTCGAAAACCCGGGTTTCAATCCGGGCCTTGTCATCGAACTGTAAAACAACGCCGGCCCGCAGCCGCACCGAAGTTCACGGCGCGAACGCCGGCGTGATGCGCACCGGACAAGCCGCTCGGGATTTTCCCTTGGTTTGCGCCGCGTAATGCACTATCAGACCCGTTGACCCGCAGGGACACTTCGCCATAGCAGAGGTTGTCTGCTAATGTCTGCTCCGCAGGAAATCAAGGCAGGCGACGCCCGCCGCATCCCCTGCGCCGCCCGGGCCGGCCAAGCACCGGCCCCTGGTCTGGCGGCAAGCCCGAAAGACAGGAGATAAAGCAATGCAGCCTAAGGCTCTCGAACCGACGGAATCCGTACTTCTTGCCTTGATGGACAGCGTGCGCGAATGGCAGCGCGTGCTGGACCAGACTCTGTGCGATGCTGGACTCGACTATCCGAAATGGATCTTGCTGCGCGCTATCCGCCAGGAAGAGTTCGTTCGCCATGAGCCTTACCTGGGCCAGTTGCTGATATCCGCGGCGCACTCGGAAAGCCTGCTGGACGCCTTGCATGCCGACGGCTGGATCGCATACGATCCCGCCGGCCGGCCGATGATTCCCGCGTGGGCCGAGCCTAAGGTAGACCGCGTCTGGAAAGGGTTGAAGGCGCTCCACTCCGTCTCCGTGGCCCCCTTCAGCACAGAGGAACGCCACGCGCTGACGGCTTCGCTCAGGCGCATGAAGGCCACGCTGCACGACCACAGCGTGCGGCTTGGGCGCCAAGCGGAACGCCGGGTGGAACTGGCCCACTGAAAACAAGCAAACCCACATACAAATCAACAAAGCGGAACCCCGATGCTCCCTGCCGCACCCAGCGCCGATATGACGAATGACATGCCGCCGCCCGCCGTGGTCTGCCATTGGATACGACGCCTGTTGCGGCGCGCGGAGCTGGCGCAAGATCCTCGGCGGGTGCAATTGGCGGCGCAAGACCCGGATATCGCACAAGCCGTCCGCTACGCTGCCGACCCCGCCTACATCACCGCATATCCGGCCTGGCCCCGCGCCACGGCCCTGGCGCAAGCCGCCGGCCTGGGCGAGGCCGGCACGGAAATCCTGGCATTCCTGATCGCCGCCGAGACGTCCCCGCCGCTGGAGAGGTGCCTTGCCGCATTTGGCCCGTTGACGCAAGAGCGCATGGCTTCGGTGCTGGCCACGGCGCTGTACCGGCCAATGGCCGTCGTGGCGCAGGGCCTTGCGACAGCCACCGCGCTTTGCCGCGCGGCACGGCTCGCCGCGGCGCCAGCCACGGCGAGCCTGTCCCAGGCATCCATGCCGGGCTAAGCCGCTGCCATGCCTGCGAGCAGCCAGCCGGGCTTCGAGCGGATCGCCCAGCGCACGTTCGATGCGGTCAATCTCAAGCGGGAAAGCCGGGAGTGGCACAAGGCGTTCTCTTCGTTCGCCTGCCCGGACCAGACATTCACAAGCGCCGCGCTTTCGCGGCGCCCGGCATCTCCCGCCTGGCGCCGGGCAAGCCCGCTGGCCCTCATTGCCCGCCACAAAACAACGGCGACGCTTCGATGCGCTCAAGCATGCCGCGTGCCGCGCTGGACAGCGGCCGGTTGGCCCTGACGATCAGGCGCGACTGCGCGGCCTCGAAGATGGGGTTAGTGGTGCGCAGCGCCACCAGCTCGCCCCTGGCGACTTCCTTCACCACGGAATTCGAGGAGGTGAAGGTCAGGCCAAGGCGGCACTCGACATAGCGCTTGAGCGTGAGGATGGAGTTGGCGACAAAGCTGGGCGTGAGAACGATGTTCTCGGACATCTCGGCCATCTGGATCAGCTGGCGCAAGCCGAATCCCGGCGCCATCAGCGCCACCGGATAGCGCGCCACGTCCTTCAAGGCGGGCCGTTTGCGCTGCCGCGCGAGCGGATGGTCGGGCCAGGCGATCACGCAGAGCGGATGCGTGCGCGCCGTGACCACGCGAACGGCGGGGTCCGCGGGCGCGCCGAACACGACGCCGATATGCGCGTCGTCGTGCGCCACCGCGCGCACGGCGTCGGAGGCGCCCGCCACCTTGAGCGAGACGCGGATGCCGGGATATTGCCGGCAGAACGCGTCCACCACCCCGCTCATCAGGATATCGACAAAGCCCTCGCTGGCCACCAGCTGGATATCCCCGCGCTGCAGGCCGTTCACTTCATCGAGCCGGGCCATCAGCGCTTGTTCGCTGGCCTGGCGGTCGCGGCAATGGTCCATCACGATCGCGGCCACCTCCGTGGGCACGATGCCCCGGCCTTTGCGCTCCAGCAGCGCCACGCCTAGCTCAGTCTCCAGCAGCTGGATCTGCCGGCTGACGATCGACGGCTCCACGCCAAGGCGCTCGGCCGCGCCGCGCACCGACCCTGTGTTGACCGCTTCGAAGAAATACTGCAGGCGCCGCGCGCTCAGTCCGCCTTCCATGTTCCGTTCCTGTTTCACGTTTCCTGGCCGCCTCAAACTCCGCAAATCGTTGCCAAATAGGCAACAATTTCCCAGCAAGCTTACATTGATTCGGACGACTGGAATTGCGAATAATGTGCGGGCGGCAAATCCGCGACCACGATCCCCTTCGAGCAAACAAAGCATGAAACCCTTCGCTTCAATCCTGGCAGCCGCAACCTTGGGCGTGCTCTGTCACCAGACCGCGGGCGCGGCGCCGCAAGACCCCGCCTACCCGGTCAAACCCGTGAAGATCGTGGTCGGTTACGCGCCCGGCGGCTCCTCCGATGCCGTGGCGCGGCTGGTGGCCAACCGGCTGTCGGAACGGCTCGGGCAGAGCTTCGTGGTCGAGAACCGTCCTGGCGCGGCCAGCAATATCGCGGCGGCCGGCGTGGCGCGCTCGCCCAATGATGGCTACACCATCCTGCTAGGCTCCAATGCCAGCACCATCAATGTCTCGCTGTACAAGAAGCTGCCCTTCGACTTCCAGAAGGACTTCGCGCCGGTGGTGCTGCTCACGCGCTTCCCGAACATCATGGCGGTGAACCCGTCGGTGCCGGCCACGACGGTGGCGGAGTTCATCAGCTATGCCAAAGCGCATCCCAAGGGCATCTTTTTCGCCTCGTCCGGCGCGGGCTCGTCCACGCGGCTGTCGGCGGAGTTGTTCAAGATGATGGCGGGCATCCAGATGGAGCACGTGCAGTACAAGGGCAGCGCGCCGGCGCCGGCGCTGACCGACCTGATGGCGGGCCAGGTGCAGGTGATGTTCGATACGGCGCCGTCGGTCATGCCGCTGATCAAGAGCGGCAAGCTGCGCGCGCTGGCCGTGACCAGCGCCAGCCCGCAGCCCTTCGCGCCGGAGATCCCCACCGTGGATGCGGGCGGGTTGAAGGGCTATGAAGTGGTGTCGTGGTATGCGCTCTTCCTGCCCGCTGGCACGCCGGGCAACGTCGTCGATACGCTGAACAAGGAAGTCAACGCGATCATGGCCGAGAAGGAGACCCGCGAGAAGCTCGCCGCGATGGTGGCGACGCCGGGCGGCGGCACGCCTGAGGCGCTGCGCCAGTTTGTCGGCTCGGAAATCACCAAATGGGGCGCGGTGGTCAAGGCCTCTGGCGCCACCGCGGACTAGGCCGGCGGATCATGCGCGTTTTTACCGGCTCGCTGGCCACCGAGACCAACACCTTCGCCCCGCTGCCGACCGCGCTCGATGCGTTCGTCGACCGCGGCTACTTTCCCGCAGGCACGCACCCGCCGGAGATGACCGTGTTCAGCGGCCCGCTGTGGGCCGCGCGAGAACGCGGCCGCGCGCGCGGCTGGGTGGTGATCGAGGGCATGGCCGCGGGCGCTCAGCCTGGCGGCGTCACCACGCGCCACGCCTATGAGGCACTGCGCGATGAGCTGCTCGGCGACCTGCGGCGGGCGCTGCCCGTCGACATGGTGGTGTTGGGCCTGCACGGCGCCATGGTGGCCGATGGCTACGCGGACTGCGAGGGCGACCTGCTCACCCGCGTGCGCGCGCTGGTTGGCCCCGGCGTGGTGATCGGCGCCGAGCTGGACCCGCACTGCCACCTGTCGGATGACATGGTGGCGCATGCCGACATCCTGGTGGCCTACAAGGAATATCCGCACACCGATATCCGCGAGCGAGCGCTGGAGCTGGTCGACCTATGCGCGGCGCAGGTGGCGGGACACATCGCCCCCGTGGCGGCGGTGGCCGACTGCGCGATGGTCGTCACCATCCGGACCAACCAGGAGCCGGCACGCAGCTATGTCGACCGGCTGATCGCACTGGAGGGACACGATGGCATCCTCTCGGTCTCCGTGGCACATGGCTTCCCTTGGGGCGACGTGCCGGACATGGGCACCAAGCTGCTGGTGTACGCGGATGGCGACGGCGCAGCCGCGCGCCGGCTGGCGCGGCGCCTGGCCGACGAGCTGATCCGCATGCGCGAGACCCTGACGCCCGCTTACCCTGGCCCGGATGCGGCCATCGACCAGGCGCTGGCGTTGGCCAAGGCGCCGGGCGGCGCGCCCGTGGTGATCGCGGATGCGGCCGACAACCCCGGCGGCGGCGCGGCGGGCGATGCCACGTTCCTGCTGCATCGCTTGCGCGAGCGGGGCATCGGCAACGTGGCGGTGGGCCCCCTGTGGGATCCCATCGCTGTGCGTATTGCCTTTAGTGCCGGCGTGGGCGCGCGCCTGGCGCTGCGCATCGGCGGCAAGGTCAGCCCGATGTCCGGCGCGCCCATCGACCTGGCTTGCACCGTGAAGGCGCTGGTCCCGGACATGATCATGACTGGGCTGTCGGGCGCGCCGGCGGCGGTGGGCAACGCGGCGCTGGTGGAGGCGGATGGCATCGAGATCGTGCTGATCACGCGGCGCGCGCAGGCGCTGGACACCGATGTCTTCACGCAGCTCGGCTGCCGTCTGCCCGAAAAGACGCTGATCGTCGTCAAGTCCGCGCAGCACTTCCACACCGCGTTCTCGCGGATTGCGCGCCATGTCATCTATGCGGACGCGCCAGGCTCGGTCTCGCTCGATTTGCGTTCCCTGCCCTATCGGCACATTCACCGGCCCAAGTGGCCGATCGATGCCTGAACGAAAAAAGGCGGCGCACGCGCCCAAACGCGCGAGCGCCGCCTTCACGGCATCAAGCCGGCATCAAGCCGCCATCAACCTGCATCAAGCTGCATCAAGCTTTCTTCACGCCTTCTTCACCCACGCACTGCACCAGCCCTTGGTCGCGACCTGCTTGCCGGCGAACAGCGGGCAGCCGCCGCTTGCGTCCGCCGCCTTGCCTTGGAAGAGCTGGCAGTTGCCGCAATGCTGGCTGGCGTCGTGCTTCGGGTACTTGGCCTTGTCCACCTTCGACGAATCCGCCTTGTAGCCAAGGCCGACCGCCTGCGGGTCCTTTTCATCCACCATCGGGCCGCTTCCCTGTGCCCGGGCTGGCAGGGAAACACCCAGCGCGCCGGCCGCCGCGATGATAGGAATGCCTTTCAAGAAATGACGACGAGTTGACATCTTTAATCCTCTTTTTTTCTGTGGGGGACAAACCGGACAGGGCCGCGCCTTGTGCGACCACGCAAGCCACCGTCCGTCAACCATCGGCGCGCCCATGACGGCGCTCGCCGGATACCAGCCCGGACGCAGGCCACGCCACGGCAAGAAACAAAGTAACAGACACGTCGGTTCAATGTGCGCGCAGCCTGCACCCGGAGCCGCCATCGTGGCCGGCTCCAGGCTTGTATCCCGATTGAGTTTAGACGACGCCGATTGCGTTGACGTTGCGCGTCGTCATGGAATGCGATCGATCCATGCCCTGCGCGCACCCGGAATCCGGCCGCCGGATCGCATGAGGCCGGATCAGGCAGGGAAGAACGTGCTAGCGCCGTCCGCCCACATCCACAATCGCCCCATTTGGCGCGACCATGTGGTAATCCGCGCCGATGCCAAATCAGGCACGCATCCTGCTTGCGCGGAGGAAAAATGGAGTGCGCAGGGAGACTGGCAAGAACACCATGGCGGTAAATGCCCACCATCCGTGTAAGAAATACAACCCGATTTGACCGGGACGCGGCATGCAAGCCGCGCCCGCATCACAAGGCCTGCCGCCAGCGCTCAGGCGTGCGCGCCCTGCAGCGTGCCGGCAAAGCGATGTTGCCCAGGGGCGTCGTCGTCGGGGGTGGCTTCCAGCTTGAACTCGCCCACCGCGTTCTGCAACTGGTGCGCCTGTTCCGCCAGGGCCGATGCGGCGGCGGCGGCTTGTTCCACCAGCGCGGCATTCTGCTGCGTGACCGCATCCATTTGCATCACGGCTTGATTGACCTGCTCGATGCCGCCGCTCTGCTGCGCCGATGCCACCGAAATCTCGCCCAGGATGGTGGTGACCTGGCCGGACGCCGTCACGATCTCGCGCATGGTCTGGCCGGCATGCTCCACCCGCGCGGAGCCGTTGCGCACCTGCTCAACCGAGTCGCCGATCAGGCCGCGGATTTCCTTGGCCGCCGCGGCGCTGCGCTGCGCCAGCGTGCGCACCTCGCCGGCCACCACGGCAAAGCCACGCCCTTGCTCGCCCGCGCGCGCCGCTTCCACGGCAGCGTTGAGCGCCAGGATATTGGTCTGGAACGCGATGCCCTCGATCACGTCGATGATGTCGACGACTTTCTTGGAACTGGCGCTGATCGCCTGCATGGTTTCCACCACCTCGCCCACCACGGCACCGCCGCGCTGCGCAATGTGCGAGGCGTTGGCCGCCAGCTCATTGGCCGCGTGCGCGCGCTCGGTGTTCTGCCTGACCATGGCGGTCAGCTCGCCCATGCTCGATGCGGTTTCCTGCAGCGCCGAGGCCTGCTCCTCCGTGCGCTGCGAGAGGTCGGCATTGCCGGCGGCGATCTGCCTGGAGGCATCGGTGATGGAATCGGTCGATTCCTTGATGCGGGTCACCAGGTCCGTGAGCATGTCCTCCATCTCGCCCATGCCGGCCAGCAAGCGGCCGAACTCGCCCTTGCGCTCGGTTTCGAATTCCTTGCTGAGGTCGCCGGAGGCCACGGTCTCGGCGATATAGACAGCCTCGCCTAGCGGCTCGGCGATGCTGCGCGCAATGCCGTAGGTAAAGGCGGCGCCCACCAGAAGCGCGACAAGCCATAGGGTAAACATCAATGTACGCGCGCCATCGATGGCTTGCTGCGCGTCACCGCCGCCGGCTCCGGGTAAGCGGTCCAGCCCGGCCGCGATTGCCGCGGCCATCAAGAGCAAAACCACCGCGAATCCCACGCCAAGGCGCGTACGGATGGTCAGGTTGGCAAATGACATCATTGCTGCATCTCCCCTTTTTAGTGGACCACGCCTGCTTCGTCGTCTGGATAACGGCGATGCGCGCGGAAACTTTAGGAGAAATCCTGGATGCCTTTATCGGCTCCGTGCGCCAGGCCCGCTCAGCCGGGGAGATGGCCCGGCGCCACCCCGTCGCCCGCGCGGCTGCCCGCGGGGAAATGCACGCCCGCGCGCTGGGCCGCCCGGACGATGTGATCCGACATGGCGCGCTGGGCCAGGCTGGCGTCGCCCGCGGCCAAGGCGTCGATGATGGCGCAATGCTCGGTGTAGGTGGCAAGGCGGCTGCCGCGCTGGTAGAACGGCAAACGCTGGCTTTCCTGCATGACGTCAGTGCTGTTGCGCAGGATATCGGCGATGGCGCGGTTGCCGGCGATCGCGATGATGCGCATATGAAAATCAAAGTCCAGCCGGGCGGCCTGCGTGAAGTCGGACGCGTCGATGCACACCCGCATGGCCTCGGTGTTCTCGCGCAGGGCGTCGATGTCTTCCGGCAGCAGCGCCGCCGCGGCCAGTCCCACGGTGAAGCCCTCCAGCGCGAAGCGCAACTGGTAGATATCGGTCAGCGAATGCGATTTGGAGAAACGCCATGGCGGCGGCGTGCCGTCGCCAGCGTCGGCGGCCACGTACACGCCCTTGCCGGGGCGCGAGACCACCAGCCCGAGCCCCTGCAGCGTGGACAACGCCTCGCGCAGCGAGGTGCGGCTGATGCCGAGCAGCTCCGACAGGTCGCGCTGCGAGGGCAACAGCGAGCCGGCCGGGTACTTGCCGCCCTCGATCCACTCGCGGATCAGGTTCGCGGCGTTGGCGGAGATGGCGGTAGCTGTGACCATTGGGTGCGATGAAGTCCGGCGCGGAATCGTGAAAGATGGGGGGCCGGCGCTTGGCCGCCGGATCGACGGCAAATTGTACTCGACGGCCCGCCCGGAGCACGCCCCGGGCAGCGCCATCGCATACCTGCCCGACTTACTTGTTCACCAGCCGCGCCGGCACCGTATAGGTCAGCGCCGCGCCGCAAAGCAGCACGCCAGCCAGCACGAACATGGCCAGGTTGGTGCTCTGCGTCGCATCCTTGATCAGGCCGATCATGTAAGGGCTGACAAAACCCGCCAGGTTGGCGAACGAGTTGATCATGGCGATGCCGGCAGCGGCGCCCGCACCGGACAGCAGCGCGGTCGGCAGGCTCCAGAACAACGGCGACGTGGCCAGGCTGCCGCCCGCAGCGAGCGCCAGCGCGGCGAGCGAGAGCACCACGTTGTCGCTGAAGATCGCGCTCAGCGCCAGGCCGGCGGCGCCGCAGCAAAACGGCACGATCAGGTGCCAGCGGCGTTCGCGCATGCGGTCGGAGCTGCGGCTGACCAGGATCATCGAACACACGGCGACGGAGAACGGGATGGCCGTCAGCAAGCCGATATGCAGCGCGCCGCTCACGCCGGCCTGCCGGATCAGGGACGGCAGCCAGAACGTCAGTCCGTACTGGCCCATCACCGTGCAAAAGCAGATGCAGGCCATCTTGATGATGCGGCGGTCCGAGAACAGCTGCCGCATGGTCATGTGCCCGCCTTTGGTGGCGTTCTCGTTGGCGATGTTGCGCTCCAGCAGGTCCTTCTCGCTCTGCGTGAGCCAGCGCGCCGAGCGGATGCTGTTGTCCAGGTAGGCCAGCACGGCAACGCCGACCAGCAGCGAAGGCAGCGCTTCGATCAGGAACATCCATTGCCAGCCGCGCAGCCCCGCCACGCCCTGCATGGACTCCATGATGAAGCCGGAGAGCGGGCCGCCAAAGATGCCCGACACCGGGATCGCGCACATGAACAGCGCCACCATGCGCGCGCGGCGGTGCGACGGGAACCAGTAGGTCAGGTACAGGATCATGCCGGGGTAAAAGCCCGCCTCGGCCGCGCCGAGCAGGAAGCGCAGCACGTAGAACTGCGTGGTGGTCTGCACGAACACCATCGCCGCCGAAATCACGCTCCACATGATCATGATGCGCGAAATGGTCGCCTTGGCGCCGATGCGGTGCATCAGCACATTGCTCGGCACTTCGAAGAAGAAGTACCCGATGAAGAACAGGCCGGCGCCCAGCCCGTAGGCGGACTCGCTGAACTGCAGGTCGCCAAGCATATGCAGCTTGGCAAACCCCACGTTGACGCGGTCCAGGTAGGCCACGACATAACAGAGCATCAGGAACGGCAGCAGGCGCCACGCCACCTTGCGGTAGACGGCGTTTTCCCGCGCCGCCGCGTGGGCGGCGGCGGGCTCGGGGGCTAGCGATGGGGCGGTGGTCAGGGACACGGCGGTTTCCTCCTCGGGTGGCTCGGCTCGTTATCTCAACTGGTATTACCAGTCTGTTTTCTTGGAGATGGCGAAGGATACGTCACGGCATTTCCACAAGGAAAGCGGCGTAAACCCTGTAATACAAGCGCCTTGACGCCGCTCATTGACAATCGGATACTGGCACCACTGGTATTACCAGTTGATCCACGGAGATTGGCCAGGCGCCTTCCCCGGCCACTTCTTACCCATGACAAGAGGAAAAACGTGTCTGCTCCCGACGAGACGGCGATCCAGCCCCCACTGCCATCCCAAGCGCCGGTGTGCCTGCAGGTGGAGCCACTGACCGTAGCCGCATTCGCCCCGTTTGGCGATGTCATCGAAAGCGAGGGGCGCGCGCCGATGGTGATCAATGGCGGCATGACGCTGCGCTATGACGACCTTGCCAGCGTCGATGTCGGCACGCAGGGCGGCCGGGCGCTGATCAGCTTCTTCGACGCGCAGCCTTATGCGCTGCCGCTCGGCATCCGCGCCATGGAGCGGCACCCGCTGGGCAGCCAGGCCTTCGTGCCCCTGGACGAGGCCGCCTTCCTCGTGGTCGTGGCGCCCGTTGGCGACCAGATCGACGAATCGGCCATCCGCGTGTTCGTCACCAACGGCAGGCAAGGCGTGAACTACAAGCGCGGCGCCTGGCATCACTCGCTGATCGTCACGCAAGGCACGGCGCGCTTCCTGGTGGTGGACCGCGGCGGCGAGGGCCACAACTGCGACGTCACCGAGCTGCGCGGCAACTACCAGGTGGCGGGGTAAAGGCGTCGTCGCCTGTCGCTGGAGTTTGCGCAAGCACTGGCGGCGCGCACGAAGGCTCGAGGCGTGCAGGGCATTCAGGTCTGCGCGCCCGTGCCACTGCTTACTTCTTCAACGGATTCAACGGATGCGCCAGGAAAAACCGCACCATCTCCGCGCTGGCATCGGGCCCGCTCGCATCGGTGTACGAGCCATGCGTACTGCCACCCGCCCACGCATGCGATGCGCCATGAAGCAGCCAATACTCAGCGTCAACGCCGTCGCGTGACTTCAACTGACGCCGCGTGAAGGCGCGCCCGTTCTGCCTGCCCCGGCGCGGGCCGTCCTGCTCACCGTCATGCTGGAATGCTCGCAGCAGCCGGTCGGCGTTGGACACATGCACGGTCGTATCCGCGTCTGCCTGGAAGACGATCAGGGGCCGCAACGGCGCGGCCTGCGCTTTCGCCATGTGCGTGCCCGCCAGCGCGCCACCCTTCATCGCGGCGAGCGCCGATGGCAAGTCATGCGCGCTGGCATACGGCAAGCCGGAGTGAATTCCCGCCGCGGCATACAGGTCGGGATAGGCATGCACCATCACGGCAGCCATGGCGCCGCCGGCGGACAAGCCGGCCACGTACACGCGATCGGGATCGACCGCATGGCTGGCCATGACTTCCCGCGTGATGCCCGCGATCAGCGACGGCTCGCCCAGCTCGCGCTGCTGGTCGCCCGGATTGAACCAGTTCCAGCATTTGGACGGGTTCGCCGCCGCGGGCTGGATCGGGTAGGCAACCAGGAAACCGTGCTGCTTCGCCAGCGCATTCATGCGGGTACCCGCCGCAAAATCGTCGGCGTCCTGCGTACAGCCGTGCAGCATCACCACCAGCGGCAGGCGCTGGCCCTCGAAGCCGGCGGGCACGTAGAGCTTGTAGGCGCGCTGGCCGGCGTGTCCGGCATGGCGCCAGGTGGTGAAGTGGCCTGTGTCCCGCACGTCGGGTTGCGCTGCGCTCTCCTGCGCCTGGCGTGGCAGCAGCGCCTCGACAACTTGCGCGGGCTGGAAGCCGGCATTGGGCACTGCGCTGTTGCCGCGCAATGCGCGCGCAATGACCTCGGTGGCTTCCAGCGGCCCCGCGGTGCGCAGCAGCGCCATGGCTTCCTGCATGGAAGCCAGAAATTCTTCGTTCTTCTTCGTCATGGTGTCCTTGGTGTCCTTCCACGTGCCTTTGGCGTTAGGCTTCCCGTTGCCTGGCGGCTTAGCGGATGCGGCCGGCCAGCGCGGCCTTGACGGCGGCGGAGGCATGGAAAGCGCCCAGCACCACGATCGACTCGATCGTGGCGAGGGCAAGCTCGGGCGTGACATCGGATGCGATGCTGGCCAGTCCCAGCACATGGATATCCAGGCGCTGGTGCGCGGCTTGCGCCGCCTCCAGGTCCTGGCGGGAGAAATGCTGCAGGCCAAGCACCAGCGCGCGCCGCGTCACGGTCTCGCTGACGGCCTGCGCGTGGATCGCAAGCTGGTTGCGGATCGCGGTGCGGATCAGGTCGGTACGGTTCGAGTAAAAGCCTTCCTCGACCAGCAGGTCGATCTGGCCGAGATCGACCGGGCCGAGATTGATCGTGATCTTCTCGGTTTCGCCGCCTTTCGGGCGGGGTTGCGCCACAAGTGCCTTTTGTTGCTCACCCATCGCCGTTCGCCATCCAAATACCATCCAATGGGATGGTTATAGGATGGAACGACCCATTGTTCAAGGACGATTGCCGATTTTTGCTGCAATCGCACATAAAAGTGCGGCCCACGGTATCCGGCAGCATTGCCCACCCTGGCATTCAGGGCAGCAGGGAACCAGGGGGGCGCAGCATGTTCTGTAGTGAACATGTGCAGCCCGTCAGCCGAATGGGTGCGAATGGCGAGACTGGAGGAACGTGCCTCTGCCAGACGCTAGGAGGCCAGGTCGAACCGATCGAGGTTCATCACCTTGACCCATGCCGCGACGAAGTCACGAATGAATTTCTCTTGGGCGTCCTCGCTTGCGTAGACTTCGGAAAGCGCGCGGAGCTGTGCGTGCGAACCGAAGATCAGATCGACACGCGTGCCCGTCCATTTCAGTTCACCGGTCTTGCGGTCGTATCCCTCGAATACTTCGCGAGAAGCTGAAAGTGGCTTCCATTCCGTGCGCATGTCGAGCAAGTTGCGAAAGAAGTCATTGGTCAACGTCTCCGGCCGGTCGGTGAGAACGCCGTGAGCCTGCGTTCCGGCATGAACGTTCAGCACACGAAGCCCGCCGATCAGAACGGTCATCTCCGGTGCGCTCAGCGTCAGCAGCTGGGCCTTGTCGATCAGCAACGCCTCCGCAGGAACGCTGTACTCTCCCTTGAGGTAATTGCGAAAGCCGTCTGCAACCGGCTCAAGCACCCCGAAAGATGGCACGTCGGTCTGTTCCTGCGACGCGTCCATGCGGCCTGGCGAGAACGGCACGATCACCCGATGGCCGGCCCTTTCTGCTGCCAGCTCGATACCGGCTGCGCCGGCCAGCACAATCAGATCCGCCAGTGAAATCTTCTTGCCGCCAGACTGCGCGCGGTTGAACTCGGCCTGGATGCCATCCAGGACCGTCAGCACCCTCGCCAATTGCCGAGGCTGGTTGACGGGCCATTCAACCTGCGGTGCAAGGCGGATGCGCGCACCATTGGCACCGCCGCGCTTGTCCGAGCCACGGAAGGTCGATGCCGATGCCCAGGCCGTCGACACCATCTGCGCGACAGACAGCCCCGACGCGCGAATCGTCTGCTTGAGCGAAACGATATCCTGGTCGTTGACCAACGGATGGTCCACGACGGGGATCGGGTCTTGCCAGATCAAGGCTTGCGCAGGCACTTCCGGGCCAAGGTAACGGGCGCGCGGACCCATGTCGCGATGGGTCAGCTTGAACCAGGCGCGGGCGAAGGCGTCGGCAAACTGGTCAGGATTCTCCAGGAAACGCCGCGAGATTTTCTCGTAAGCCGGGTCGAAGCGCAACGAAAGGTCGGTGGTCAGCATCGTAGGCCGCAGCTTCTTCGACGGATCATGCGCGTGCGGGATCGTCTCACCGGCATCCTTTGCCACCCATTGATGCGCGCCGGCCGGGCTCTTGGTCAACGTCCAGTCGTAGCGGAACAGGTTCTCGAAAAATCCCATGCCCCATGTCGTCGGCGTCGCGGTCCAGGTCACTTCCAGACCGCTGGTGATTGCGTCGGCTCCCTTGCCGGTGCCAAAACGGCTCTTCCAGCCCAGCCCCTGCTGCTCCAGGTCAGCAATCTCCGGCTCCGGGCCAACGTTGCCGGCCGGCCCCGCGCCGTGCGTCTTGCCAAAAGTATGGCCACCGGCGATCAGCGCGACGGTTTCCTCGTCGTCCATGGCCATGCGGCGGAAGGTCTCGCGGATATCGCGCGCGGCCGCGATCGGATCCGGATTGCCGTCGGGGCCTTCCGGATTCACGTAGATAAGGCCCATCTGCACCGCGGCCAGTGGATTTTCCAGGTTTCGTCCGTCTTCCGGGTAGCCCGCCCCAGCGCCACGCGGATCCCCATCGTTGCCGGCCGCGCCCTTGCCGTAACGGATATCGCCGCCAAGCCAGGTTTTCTCGTTGCCCCAGTAGACGTCATTGTCCGGCTCCCAGGTATCTTCACGACCTCCGGCAAAGCCGAAGGTCTTGAACCCCATGGTCTCAAGCGCGACATTGCCGGTGAGGATCAGCAGGTCGGCCCAGGAAATCTTGTTCCCGTACTTCTGCTTGATCGGCCAGAGCAGGCGACGTGCCTTGTCCAGGCTGACGTTATCGGGCCAGCTGTTGAGCGGTGCGAAACGCTGCTGGCCGCGTCCGGCGCCTCCCCGGCCGTCGTCGACACGGTAGGTACCCGCACTATGCCAAGCCATGCGGATGAAGAGTGGACCGTAGTGGCCAAAGTCCGCCGGCCACCAATCCTGCGAATCGGTCATCAGCGCAGCAAGGTCCTTTTTTACCGCCGCGAGGTCGAGACGCTTGAAAGCCTCGGCATATCTGAAGCGCTCATCCATTGGGCTGGACTTGCCGGAATGCTGACCAAGCAAGTCCAACCGCAACTGTTTCGGCCACCAGTCGCGATTTGTCGTACCGACGCCGGCGGCATGATTGAACGGACACTTTGCTTCACTGGACATGCACTCTCTCCTATTGCGGTAGCACTAAACGCCTGATCCGAAGTGTGAAGTCTGCCTTCCATCCAGAATCAGTCAGCGGCCATGGCCCCTGGACACTTGTGTGCCCGGTGGGGCGCGGTGCGAGCCGATGATCGTTGCGGCGGCGAGAAGCTGTCAATCAAACCAAAGGATAGGGTGTCCCCCTGACATGCCGGATTTTCATGGCGCAGGGCTTTTGTGTCCTTTCCGCCCACGAACTGAACCATCCGAGCGCAACCTGATTGTGAGTCAACCAATTCACGGATGCATTGCCTAAATGCCTGACTATGAATCCCCACCGAAAAATAAACAGATAGCCCGCCCCACCAGCAGCAGCCTTATTCCCGGCGCGGCGGGCTGCCTCCTACGTTCGTATGACCCGGCCATCTCAATGTCGTACCGCGCCTGCACCGATGGACAACTGCGTGCGGCGCGCAGCGCGTCATAAGATGTCCTTATGGTCGGCGTCCACACGCCAGCCTTCATCCGCGCGACGGGGCCGGCTGCCTCCCCCGCCCGCCTCCATCATCCGGAGCTGACCATGCCAGCGCACCCGAATCCCGCCACATCATCCACCCCATGTGCGCAAGCGGACCGCCCCGACCCGTGGGACAGCACCATCGGCCTGCTCAATGCGCGTCAGGCCTTCCAGCTGTACGCCGACTGCGCCTGGCCCGATGAGGAAGATCCCCGGCGCCGCCGCCACACCGCCATCGTCAGCGTGGTGGAGCGGCCCAGCCCCACCTTGGCGGTGATCAGCTGGCGCGACCCCACCCATTGCCGCTACGGCGCTCAGATCTGGGCTGCGATATCGGCGCGCGAGGCTGGCGTGTGCGCCCTCAGCGGCCTGCCCATCGCCAAGGGCCAGGCCGTCTACCGCCCGCGCCCCTGCCGGCCGCCGCCGCGCAACGCCGAAGCCATGATCCTCGCGTCTGCGCTACATGCAGCGTGCGGGACCGACGCCGACGCCTGCGGCGAGGATGCCCTGGCGGCATGAGGCACGCGCGGCCCGCCCCGTGCGTCGGCTGGGGCAACTCCGTCGCCAAGATCGCGACCCGGGCCGGTGAGGCGCGAGGTGCCTGACACCGTGACCGCTGCACGAAGATAGTCAGAAGAGCGCATTTGACACGCATATCGAGCAGTTTGATCGGAATGTCAAGTTTCATCCACGCAACATGCCTACTTGATTTCAAGCATGATCCGAACCTAATATCTTTCAAGATAAAAAACATGACATATTCGGGCAGGCTCTACGACGCACAGAGCCGCCCTGGCGGGTCCGCCAGGGCAGGGTCGGAAATCCGGGGATTGCAAAATCCTGCCGCAAGCGCTGGTCGGCGCTGGCAGTGTCGTGCCATCCCCGTGGGTTCAGCCTGTCTCCGTTGCACTTGCATTTGTATTTGCGCTTGTACGGGGAGTTACGGCATGAACGTGGTGCTCGTTGAAAGCCATCCATTGCTCCGGATTGCAATGCTCACGCTGCTGGAGAGTATTGCAGGCATCGCGCAAGTCGCTGCCATCGACCCGGGTGAAATCCCTGCGCATTTGCACGCCGGCGGCAGCCCTGACCTGATCGTCTTTGGCATGCCCGCCGATGCCGACACGGGCTGGCAATGGCTCGGCCAGGCACGCAGGCTATGGGCCGCGCCGCGCGTGCTGCTGCTCTGCGATACCGTGCCGCTGCAGCTGCCGCAAGGCGAGATCACCGAAGGCTTCTGCGGCTGCCTGCCGAAATCCGCCCCGCTCGACGTGCTCAGGACCGCCATCCGGCGTATCGCCACCCGTCAGCCGGAGCGTGCCGGCGCGAGCCAGCTTTCACTGTTCCCCGCCTTACCCGCCTTGCCCGCCTTGCCCTCGGCTGCGCTGGCACCGCGGCCCGCCGCCGGGAGCCAGCGGCTGACACGAGAAGCAACGCAACTGGGATTGACGCAACGCCAGTATGACGTGCTGGTACTGCTCTCCCGAGGGCATGCGGTCAAGACCGTAGGCCGCCTGCTGAATATCTCGGCGCCGACGGTCAAGACGCATGCCCGCGCCATGTACAGGCATCTCCAGGTGGCTGGCAAGGAAGAGGCCGCCTACAAGGCACGGCAACAAGGCTTTAGCCTGGCGTGGCCGGTTGGCGGCGTGCCGGCGTTGGCGCTGGCACGCCGCCACGCCCCCACCGTGCGGCAGATGGAACTGCTCTGAGCGGCTGGCCGGCCTTGGCCGGCCGGCGCATTGCCTGGTCACGCCAGGCTGATCCACGTGGTCTTCAGGTCCGTGTACTTGTCCAGCGCATGCAGTGACTTGTCCCGCCCCGAGCCCGACTGCTTCACGCCGCCAAACGGCACCGTCACGTCGCTGTCCATATAGCAGTTGACCCACACCAGCCCCGCCTGCAGCTTGCGCGAAACCCGGTGGGCGCGGGACAGGTTGGAAGTCCAGAGTCCCGAGCCCAGCCCGTAGGGCGAATCGTTGGCCATGCGGATGGCCTCTTCCTCGGACTCGAAGCGGGTCACCGCCAGCACCGGGCCAAAGATCTCTTCGCGCACGATGGTGAGCGACTGCGTGGGGCACTCGAAGATGGTGGGCTGCATGTAGAAGCCGCCACTGTCCGTGTGCGCGCGCTTGCCGCCGGCGCGCAGGCGGGCGCCTTCGTCCTCGCCGCTCTTCACATAGGACATCACCCGCTGCAGTTGCGCGCCGTCGACGATGGCGCCCATGGCGGTGGCGGGGTCGAGCGGGTCGCCCGGCTGCATGCGCGCTGCGTGCGCTTCCAGCTTCTCCATGAACGCGTCGTAGATGCCGCTTTGCACATAGAGGCGCGAACCGGCGATGCAGATCTCGCCCTGGTTGCTGAAGATGCCGATGGCGGCGGCCTGCGCGGCGCGGTCCAGGTCGGGGCAGTCGTCAAAGACGATATGCGGAGACTTGCCGCCGCACTCGAGCCAGACGCGCTTGAGATTGGACTGGCCGGAATACTCCATGAAGCGCTTGCCGGTGGCGGTGGAACCGGTAAAGGCAATGCAGTCCACGTCGGGATGGCGGCCCAGTGCCTGCCCGGCGGCGGCCCCAAGACCTGGCACCACATTGAAAACGCCCGCCGGGATGCCCGCTTCTTCGGCGAGTTCCGCCAGCCGCAGCGCAGTGAGCGGGGACTGCTCCGCGGGCTTGAGCACCACGCTGTTGCCGGCGGCCAGCGCGGGCGCCACCTTCCAGCTGGCCATCAGCAGCGGGTAGTTCCAGGGCACGACCGCCGCCACCACGCCTAGCGGCTCGCGCGTGATGGTGGCCAGCACGCCGGGGCCCGTCGGCGCGATCTCATCGTAGATCTTGTCAATGGCTTCGGCATACCAGGCGTAGGTGCGGCCGGCTTCAGGGATGTCGTATTGCAGCGTCTCGGCAATGGGCTTGCCCATGTCGAGCGTTTCCAGCAACGCAAGCTCTTCGCGATGCGTCTCGATCAGGTGCGACAGCCTTAGCAGCGTGGCCTTCCTGGCGCTGCGCGGCGTGTCCGACCAGACGCCGGACTGAAACGCCTTGCGCGCCGCGGCTACCGCGCGGTCGACGTCCTGCGCGCCGCAGGCCGCGACGCGGGCGAGCGCCTTGCCGGTGGCGGGGTTGATGGTCTCGAAGGTGGCGCCGTCGGCGGCGTCGGCCCAGCGGCCATCGATATAGGCTTGCGAACGGATCGATACCGTTGCTGCCTGCTTGCGCCAATAGGCGAGATCTCTCAAGTCACTCATCGTGGATTCCTGGCATTCATTGGGGTTTCGGCCCGCTTAGGCGCTCGCGTTCGCCTGCGCCACCATGGCGCCGAGCAGCACATTGGCCCCGGCTTCCAGATGCTCCGGCTTGGCGTCTTCGATTTCGTTGTGGCTGATGCCGTCCTTGCATGGCACGAAGATCATCGCGGTGGGCGCCACGCCGGCGATATAGACCGCGTCATGGCCCGCGCCCGTGACGATGTCCTGATGGCTGTAGCCCCGCGCGGCGGCTTCCTGGCGCACGTGGCGGATCAGCTCGGGCGCGAACGGCGTGGGCGCGAAGTACTGCACGTCTTGCACAACCACATCCAGGGCCGCGCCGGTGGTGGTGCCGTCCGCGACGGCGGCGCAAGCCGCGCGAAAGCGCGCATCCATCGCGGCAAGCCGCACCGGGTCGAGATGGCGCAGGTCGACCGTGAACGTCACCGCCCCGGGAATGACATTGCGCGACGACGGATGGACCTTGACCACGCCCACCGTGCCGCGCCCGTGCGGCGCGAAGTCGTTGGCGATGCGGATCACTTCCTGCATCAGGAACGTGGCGCCATAGAGCGCGTCCATGCGCAGCGGCATCGGCGTGGGGCCAGCGTGCGCCTCCATGCCGGTCACGGTGACGTCGTACCAGCGCAGGCCCAGCGATCCGGTCACCACGCCGATCACGTTGCCCTCGGCCTCGAGCACCGGCCCCTGTTCGATATGGGCTTCGAAGTAGGCGCCAACCTTGCGGCCAACTTCCGCGTCGCCGGCATAGCCGATGGCCGCCAGTTCATCCGCCACCCGCTTGCCCGCCACATCGGTGGCCGACAGCGCGGTCTGCAGCGCAAAGACGCCGGCAAACACGCCGGAACCCATCATCACCGGGACAAAACGCGAGCCTTCTTCATTGGTCCAGATGGCCACTTCGAGCGGGGCCTCGGTGGTGATGCCGTGGTCGTTCAGGGTGCGCATGACTTCCAGGCCGGCCAGCACGCCATAGCAACCGTCGAACTTGCCGCCGGTGGGCTGCGTGTCGATATGGCTGCCGGTCATGACCGGCGCCAGCGCGTTGTTGCGCCCAGCCCGGCGGGCAAAGATATTGCCGACCTGGTCGACCGTCACGCTCAGTCCGGCTGCGCGCATCCAACCGGTCACCAGGTCGCGCCCCTGCCCATCCAGCGCCGTCAGCGCCAGGCGCGCATTGCCGCCCTTGGGCGTGGCGCCGATCGCGGCGAGGTCCATCAGTGACTGCCACAGGCGCTCGCCGTTGATTGCCAGCATGCTCATGGTCTCTCTCCTTGCCGTCGTGGCCATTACTTCGCGCCCGCTTGCCGGGCAAGTGCGTCCGAGCGGATCTGCGACAAGGTCATGCCCGGCGCGATGCCGTCCGCGTCATAACGCAGCTCCAGCAAGGCAGGCAGCTGCTGGGTGTTGGCGAATGCAAGGGCACGCGCAAAAGCGGGACCGAACGCTTCATCGCTGGCGACAATTTCTCCATACCCGCGATAGGCGCGGATCAGTTCGCTGAACTCCGGATTGTCGAAGCCAAGCGCCACGGTGCGGCCCGGGAACTCGCGCTCCTGGTGCGCGCGGATGGTGCCCCAGATGCCGTTGTTGAAGACCAGCACGACGATGCCGACCCGGTACTGCATGGCAACGCCGAGTTCCTGCAGGTTCATCTGGAAGCAACCATCGCCCGCATAGCAGATCACGGTGCGATCGGGGTTCTCGAGCTTGGCGGCAATGGCCGCCGGCAGGCCGTAGCCCATCGATCCCACGGTCGGCGCGAGGCTGGTGCCAACGCCCTTGAAGCGGTAGTAGGCATGCGGATACAAGGCATAGTTGCCCGCGCCAACGGTAATGCAGGTGTCCTGCGGCACGTTGTCGCGGACGTGGCAGGCGGCCACGTTGAGGTTGAGGGCGCCCGGCGCGGCCTTGGGTTCCTGCTCGGCCAGGTACACCTGGTGGGCGTCGTGCCCGGCGTTGCGCGCCCCCGGGGAACGCGATGGGGAGAGTTCGGCCACCGCGGCGGCAAACGAAACCACGTCCGCGGCAATCGGCAGCGTGGGATGAAACACGCGGCCAAGCTCATTGGCGTCGGGGTACACATGGACCAGCCTCTGCCTGGGCAGCGGGCTTTCCACCACCGTGTAGCCCTCGCTGGTGGCCTCGCCCATGCGCGTGCCCACGGCGATCAGCAGGTCGCTTTCCTGTACGCGCTTGCGCAGCGATTCGGGCATGGCCCAGCCCACGTGCCCGGCAAAGTTGGGATGATGGTTGTCGAAGCACTCCAGGCGGCGCCAGGCTACCCCGACCGGCAGCGCGAAGCGCTCGGCAAACCCTTCCATCTGCCGCGAGGCCGCCGGCGTCCAGCCCGATCCGCCCAGCAGCAGGAACGGGCGCTCCGCCTGCTCGATCAGTTCGGCCAGCGAGGCCACGGCGTCGGGCGTCGGCGCGCTGTGGGCACGGCGGTAACGTGGCACGTCGGCCACCGTGGCCTTGCCCCACAGCGTGTCTTCGGGCAACGCCAGCACGACCGGGCCGGGCCGCCCGCTGGTGGCCACCGCGAAGGCGCGCGCGATGAATTCGGGAATGCGCTCGGTGCGGTCGATCTGCGCCACCCATTTGGTCATCTGGCCAAACATGCGGCGGTAGTCGACCTCCTGGAACGCTTCGCGCTCGTAGAAATCGTTGCCGACCTGGCCAACGAACAGGATCATGGGGGTCGAATCCTGGTAGGCGGTGTGCACGGCGATGCTGGCATTGGTGGCGCCGGGGCCGCGCGTGACAAAGCAGATGCCGGGCTCGCCGGTCAGCTTGCCTTGCGCCTCCGCCATATAGCCCGCCCCGCTCTCTTGCCGGCACACGATGGGCTGGATCTTGTCCTGATGGTCGTACAGCGCATCGATGCAAGGCAGATAGCTTTCGCCCGGCACCAGGAAGACGCGTTTCACGCCCTGGATGATCAGTTGGTCGATGAGGATCTGGCCGCCGTTGCGCGCTGTGCGCGCCGGCAGTGCTTGCGGCGATTGCTTGTTCATGGTCGTGAATTCCGTTTTTGCGATCGCCGCGCGCTTCAGCCTGGGTGCGGCGATCCTTCGAAGTCTTGAATGCGATGTTTGCGGGCCTGGGCTTGCGCGCCGGCGGTTACTGCAGGAGCGCGGCCTCCAGGATGCCCAGCCCTTCGTCCATCACGGCATCGGGGATGGTCAGCGGGAACAGGAAGCGCACCACGTTGCCGTAGACTCCGCAGGAGAGCAGCAGCAGGCCGCGCTCCAGGGCGCGGTCTTGCACTTGCCGCGTGAATTCGGGATCGGGGCGGCCGTCGGCCTTGCGGAACTCCACGGCAATCATGGCGCCCACGCCGCGCACCTCGCCGATCTCCGGCACGCGCGACTTCAGGCCATCGAGCTTGTCCTGCAGCCGCTGGCCGAGCGCGGCGCCGCGCTCGATCAGCTTCTCGCTCTCCAGCACGTCCAGCACCGCCAGCGCCGAAGCCACCGCCAGCGGGTTGCCGGCGTAGGTGCCGCCCAGCCCGCCGGGGGCCGGCGCGTCCATGATCTCGGCCCGGCCGCAAACGGCCGACAAAGGCATGCCGCCGGCCAGGCTCTTGGCCATGGTGGTCAGGTCCGGCGTGACGTCGTAGTGCTCCATGGCGAAGAGCTTGCCGGTGCGGCCAAATCCCGTCTGCACCTCATCGGCCACCAGCAGGATGCCGTGCTCGTCGCAGATGGCGCGCAGCGCGCGCACGAACTCGGCGGGTGCCACGTTGAAACCGCCCTCGCCCTGGACCGGCTCGAAGATGATGGCCGCGACCCGCTTCGGGTCCACGTCCGCCTTGAACAACTGGTGCAGCGCGTTGATCGAATCCTGCACGCTCACGCCATGCAACCCGTACGGGTAGGGCGCGTGGAACACGTCGCCCGGGAACGGGCCAAACCCCACCTTGTACGGCACGACCTTGCCGGTCAGCGCCATGCCCATCATGGTGCGGCCGTGGAAACCGCCAGAGAAGGCAATGACGCCAGGGCGCCCGGTGGCCGCACGGGCAATCTTGATGGCGTTCTCGACGGCCTCGGCGCCGGTGGTGAAAAACGCGGTCTTCTTGGCGAACGCGCCCGGCGCGCGGGCGTTGATCTTCTCGGCCAGTTCGATATAGCTGGCGTAGGGCACGATCTGGTAGGCGGTGTGCGTGAAGCGCTCCATCTGCGCCTGCATGGCTTGCACCAGGCGCGGATGGCGGTGACCGGTATTGAGCACGGCGATGCCGGCCGCGAAGTCGATGTAGCGGTTGCCTTCGACATCCCACAGTTCCGAGTTTTCGGCGCGCTCGGCATAGAAGTTGCACATCACACCAACGCCACGGGGCGTGGCGGCATCTTTGCGGCGTACCAGGTCTGCGTTCTTCATTGCATGCTCCATTGCATTGGTGTCCTGCTGTCTTGTCTGGATCTGGATCTGGATCTGGACGGCTAGCGCCACGAGGGGCCGGCCGGGAAATCGGGGGAAAGCACTCCGGGTCAGGCTTAGGGTCAGACCAGTGCGACCCGTCGGATGGCGCTAAAGCCGCTTTTTGCGTCGCCTGGCTTGTAACTCAACCGATGGCCGGACCAATTCTATGGCTTTCGCAGAAAAAATGCCAAAACTTTTGATTTTTTGACAGGGTGGTCAGTCCAATTGATGGCGATTACTTCACGTTTTGCCCGGAACACGCACAGCGATGTGCGGGAAAGTTGACCGAAAGCACCCGAAGCGCACACCCGGATTGCCGCCAATCCGAGGCCATATTGGCCGGACCACTCCCGCAGGCGCCCCGGAAAGCGGGGAGAAACCCACCCTGCCCCTTGAACAGACACCGGGTTTTGCTGTATTGATCAGACCATCAGTCAATTTGCAGCGGCCTTGCCTTCATGTCCTTACTTCAAGCGGTTTCAGCGCAGCGCCTTTACCGGCTGATCGCCGACCAGATTGCCAAGAAAATCAGCGCAGGCGAGTTCGCCCCCGGCGAGCGCCTGCCCGCGGAGCGCGAGCTGGCCGAGCAGCTCAACGTCGCGCGCTCGACCTTGCGCGAAGCGTTGATCGCGCTCGAGATCGGCGGCTATATCGAGGTGCGCGTCGGCAGCGGCGTATTCGTGCTGGAACCCAAGGAGAACGGGCAGGCCGCCACCAACGGCACCGAGCCCGATCCGGCTGCCGAGATCGATGCCCGCCTGGGCGCGGCGCTGGAAGCCAGCCCGTTCGAGCTGATCGAGACGCGCACGCTGTTCGAACCGGAATGCGCGGCGCTGGCGGCCCAGCAAGGCACCCCCGAGCAGATCGCCGCCATCGAAGAGGCGCACCGGAAGATGAACCCCGATCAGTCGCCGGAAGCTGGCGACTTCGCGCATGACCGAGCCTTCCACCAGGCCATCGCCGATGCTTGCGGCAATGCGGCGCTGGCATCGGTGGTCACCCATGTATGGGATCTGTGCGAAGCCAGCCCCTTGTATAAGCGGCTCGACAAGCACTTTGTGGACGCGTCTGCCTGGCGCGCGGCGGTTGGCGAGCACGACCGCATCGTCAGCGCGATTGTGGCGCGGGACCCCATCCGGGCGCGCCACGCCATGTCGTTCCACCTGCTGGCGATTGTGTCGCGCCTGTCCGAAGACATCGCCGAGTAGGCCAGACAGACCCTTGCCGGGCCGGACATACCGGGTCCGAGCGCACATCGCTGGTGCAAGCCAGGCCCAACCTGGCTCCCCCAGCCGCCCACTTTCGCACCAATTCCACACGCAGACCTTAACGAAAAGTGCTATTTAGGCACTTTTGTTGTTGGCACGTGGCTTGCGTTAACGAAGCCGAAGTGGTGAAATTCGCCACAACAGGCCGGACCACCCGCCCACCTGACCTAGAACAACTACCTATTACGCTTAATTTATCGGCCATCTACGCTATATTGGCCTGACCACCCGAACAAAAATACCTAAAGCATCACCTAGCACCGGCCCCCTTACCTCACGCGTGCCCAAGCCTGCGCGCATTACTGGAAAGCCTCATGAACCCCGACCACGCCCCCATCCACCAGCCCGAAGCCGGGCGAGCGCCCCGCAACATGAAGAAGATCGCCGCGGCCAGCGTCATCGGCACCACGGTCGAGTGGTATGACCTGTTTATCTTCGCCACGGCCTCGGCCCTGGTCTTCAACAAGGTCTTCTTCCCGGCCTTCGACCCGCTCACCGGCACGCTGCTCGCCTTTGGCACCTTCGCATCGGCCTATCTGGCCCGTATCCTCGGCGCCGCGCTGTTCGGCCACTTCGGCGACAAGGTCGGCCGCAAGTCCATGCTGCTGATCTCGCTCATCATGATGGGCTCGGCCACCTTTGCCATCGGCCTGCTGCCGGACTACCGCTCGATCGGTATCTGGGCGCCCATCCTGCTGCTCACCTTGCGCGTGATACAGGGCCTGGCCCTGGGCGGCGAGTGGGGCGGCGCGGTGCTGATGGCGGTGGAACACGCCCCGGCCGACAAGCGCGGCCTGTACGGATCGTGGGTGCAGATCGGCGTGCCCGCCGGCACGCTGATCGCCAACCTGGCGTTCCTGCTCTGCAATGCCGTGCTGCCGAATGAGGCGCTGCTGTCCTGGGGCTGGCGCATTCCGTTCCTGGCCAGCGTCTTGCTGGTGGGCGTGGGCATGTACATCCGCCTGAACACGTCGGAAACGCCGTCGTTCAGCAAGGTCAAGGCCACCGCCGCGCAGGTGAAGATTCCGCTGGCCGAAGTGCTGACGAAATCGTGGAAGCAGGTCCTGCTGGGCGGCATCGCGACGATGTCGACCGGCACGGCCTTCAACCTGATCGTGGCGTTCGGGCTGACGTACGGCACGCAGACGCTTGGCTTCTCCCGCAATCAGATGCTCACCATCGCGCTGCTCTCGTGCGCGCTGTGCATCGTGCTGCTGCCGCTGTTTGGCCTGCTGTCGGACAAGGTGGGCCGCAAGCCGGTGATCATCGGCGGCATCATCGCCGAGGCGCTGCTGGCCTTCCCGCTGTTCTGGCTGCTGGACACCAAGGTGTTCTCGTTCGCCCTGCTCGGCTACCTGCTGATGATGAGCGCCTTCGCGGCCAACTACGGCCCGATCGCCACGTTCCTGGCGGAGCTGTTCGGCACCAAGGTGCGTTACTCGGGCCTGTCGATCAGCTACATGCTGTCCGGGCTGCTGGGGAGCGCCGCCACGCCGATCATCACCACCGCGTTGCTGTCCGCCACGGGCCGCGGCTCTTCCGTTGCGTGGTACATGATCGGCTCCGCGCTGATTTCCGCCGTCGCGCTGTTGCTGCTGGCCGAGACGCTCAGCAGGCATGCCCCGGCGGCGGCCACCGGGGTGGACGCCACCACCTCGCTGTCCTGAGTGAGCGCCATGCAAGCCAGACTTGACACGGCGCTGCTGCGCCAGCTTGAACGCGTGAGCTTCCCCACGCTCGGGCACTTCCTTGAAGACGGCTTTGCCAGCCACGAGATCCGCGCGCTCGCGCCCAACGTGAAGGTCGTTGGCCGTGCCGTCACGCTGCGCCTGGCCACGCCCAACGCCATTGCCGTGAACCGGGCGCTGGCCAGCCTCGCGCCCGGCGATGTGCTGGTGATCGATGCCTGCGGCGACCATGCGCATGCCCCCGTTGGCGCCGTCACCGGCACCGCGGCCTTGTGCGCCGGCGCCAGGGGCATCATCGTGGACGGCGTGGTGACGGACATCCTGGAGCTGCGCGCCATGGGGATGCCGGTGTTCGCGCGCGGCACCAGCGTGCTGACCACCAAGCGCATCGACGACGGCGGCAGCGCCGTCAATGCGCCGGTGATCTGCGGCGGCGTCACCGTCAACCCGGGAGACATCGTGCTGGCGGATGACAACGGCGTGCTGTTCCTGGCGCCGGAAGTCGCCGCCGGCATCATCGGCCAGGCGCTGGCTTCCGATCAAGCCGAGCCGGCAATCCTGGCCCGGCTGCAGGCGGGCGAGCCGGCCAGTGCCGTGCTGTTCCAGGGCGATGGCCACGCGCCCGCCACGGGAGAAACGCCATGAACGCCCAAGCGACAAGACGGCCGCCAGGACTGCGGCGCAGCTGGCTGTTCGTGCCCGGCCTGGACCCCGTGCGCCAGCACGCGGCGCTGGAAAGCGGCCCGGATGTGGTGGTCGCCGACCTGGAGGAATTCACCAGCCCCGCGGACCGTCCCGCGGCGCGCGCGCGGATCGCCGCCCTGATGGGCGAATGCCGGGCACGCGGCATTGTCGGCGCCGTGCGCATCAACAAGCTGGATGGCGACGGGCTGGATGACCTGCACGGCGTGCTGCCGGGTGCGCCCGCGGCGGTCCTGCTGCCGCACACCGAGTCGGGCGCGCAGATCCTGGCGCTCGACCAGCAGATCACCGGCCTTGAGCGCGAGCTTGGCCTGCCGCATGGCCACACCGAGATCGTGCCGACGTTGGAATCAGCGCGGGGCATCGTTGCCGCGCCAGCCATCCTGTCGGCCAGCCCGCGCGTCAGTGCCTGCCTGCTGGCGGCGGAAGACCTGAGCGCGGATCTTGACGCGGTGCGCGGCCCGGACGGCATCGAGCTGCATCATGTGCGCGCGCGCTTCCTGGTGGACTGCATCGCCGCAGGCTGCGTGCCGATCGACTGTCCGTTCAACTACCAGGATGCTACGGCGCTGGCTGCGGACCTCGCCTGGGCCCGGCGGATCGGGCTGAAGGCGAAATGCACGGTGTTCCCGCATCAGGTCGCCGCGATACACGCCGCGCTGACACCATCGGCGCAGCAGGTCGCGCAGGCGCAAGACAGGGTTGGCAGGTACGAGGCGGCGCGCGACGGCAAGCCCGCGCAGGGCCCGCGCATCGATTCGCCGGACTACAACACGGCACGCCGCCTGCTGGCGCGCCATGCCGGGTTCGTGCAATGGGCGCAGGCCGCTAGGTGCGGCGGCCTGCTAGCGAGTTAGCCAGTCAGCGCGTTAGCCTTTCTAGTGTCCTGAGTCTGAAATTCGTTGAAGAAATAAGTTGTCCGAGAAGGCGTGCGAGCCTAGGAGCGAAGCGCAGCAAGGCTGGTGCCTTGCGAGCATTCGTGACGACGGATCGTGCGTCTTATCGGACGACTTACTCAACGAATTTGTGATTCAGGACACTAGATGATGACCACCTTGTTCCTGCCGTCGGCCTTGGCCATATAGAGTGCGCGGTCCGCAAGCGCGACCCCCTCGCGAGACCCGGGCTCGACGGCACCCTTCTTGCGCGCCAGCGAGGCGCCGATGCTCAGCGTCACGCTGCCGAACGGCGAGCCGCGGTGCTCGATCTTCAAGCGCTCCACGCTCAGGCGCAGGTCTTCCAGCGCCGTCTCCAGCGCTGGCCGTGGCGCGCCGCACAGAAGCAGCCCGAACTCTTCCCCGCCCAGGCGCCCGGCAATCATGCGATGCGCATCCGCAATCGATTGCAGCACCGATGCGACCTCGCGCAGGCAGGTGTCGCCCGCCGGATGCCCGTAGGCGTCGTTGTATCGCTTGAACCAGTCGACGTCGACCATGACCGCGCCGATTTCTTCTCCGTCGGCCGTTTCATGCCATCTGCGGCGAACGCTCTCCAGCATGGCGCGCCGGTTGAACAGTTGCGTGAGCGGATCGATCGCGGTGGCGGTGCGCAGCTTCAGGTCGTTCTCGACCATGGCACGCAGGTGCCTGAAGACCTCGCACTGCGCCAGGGTGATGCGGTGCGGCGCCGAATCCATCGCGCAGAGCGCACCGACGACCGTGCCACAGGGCCCCTTGATCGGGATCGCCGCGTAGAAACGCACGAAGGGGAAGCATCTGACCAGCACGCATTCGCCAAAGCGTGGATCGGCCAGCGCGTCTTCGAGCACGAACAGGTCACCGTGCCGCGCCACATGATCGCAAAGCGAATGCTTGCGCGAGATAGGCGAAAGCGGCATGCCCACCGCGGCCCGATAGTGCTGGTGCTCCTCGTCGAGCAACGTGACCGCCGTCATGGCGGCACCCGTCGCATTCTTCAGGATCGCGGCGGCATGGCGAAAGCACTCGCGGATCACCTGGTCATCGTGCAGCAGCCAGTCGATGACGGACGGCTCGGCATGCTGCGCGCTGGCGTCAATCTCGGCCGGCAGCAGCCTGCTGGCGGGGCGGTCGTATTCAGTGGTGAGGCGCAAGGTCTACTTTCGAAATCAACGGTTGCCCCTGCTAACGGCGAGCCATCCGCAAACTTGAATGCCTTGCGCCGCTCAGTCCGAGCGCCCCGGCAGCATGATGGGGCCATCCTCATCGGCGCTGCCATCCATCACCACCAACGCATCGCCAGCCCAGAACACCTCCGCCAGCGGCACGCCGCGCGCCGATGCCTGGCCGATCTGCTTCCCCGCGGCGGTGTACACCCGCACATAGCCGTTCACATAGTAGAGCTTGTCCGAGCCTTGTCCCGGAAAGGCCATGATCGGCACCCAGCTACGCCAGCTGGCCAGCTTGTACTTCTGATAGTAGAAGGCCCCGTTAGGGCTGTACGCCTTGCCGCCGTAGGCCACGCCGTCATAACAGTAGAGATATGCGGGGTAAGCCAGGATGGCGATTGTGGCGATTGCCGCTGCGGCAATCAGAAGGGACTTGTTCTTCATCTATTGTTAAGTGATTGCCCAGACCGAGGGATTTCCCATACGCCAACGCGCCAGCATCGGCATGCCGGGTCTCATCCCCGCTCCCCTTGCGCGGGCGTTGCCTTGCGCTGGCGCCGGGCGCGCGCGTGCAGGCGGCGCAGTATCACGTCAAAGGACTCCAGCTGCCGGTTGATTTCCGCCTGGCCTTGCTCCACCAGGTAGCCACGGAAGGCAACCGCCACGCGCGGCAGGCGCACGCCCGGCAGGTTCAGTACGTACCAGTCGCGCTCGATGGGATTGCCTTGCAACGGCAACAGCCCGATCAGGCCGGCCTGGAATTCCAGTGTGCAGGCGTGCAGGGAGAGAAATGCGACCCCCAACCCTGCCGACACCATCCGCTTGATCGCCGCGTTGCTGGACAGCTCAGAACCCAGGGGCAGCCGCAGGCCGGCCTCCCTGAACAACCGCTCCACGGTATTGCGCGTGCCCGAGCCGCGCTCGCGCACCAGCAGGTTCTCCTCCACCAGGTCCTGCAGCGTGAGATTGCGGCGCGCCATCAATGGGTGGTCCGGCGCCGCGATGAATGCCATGGGGTGCTTGGCGAACGGCGTCGCCTGCGTGCGGATGTCCGTGGGCGGCCGCCCAATGATGGCAAGATCGATCTCATGCATGGCCAGCATCCGCACGATCTCCTCACGGTTGCCCACATGGAGCTTGATCTTGACGTCGGGCTGGTCCGCGGTGAATGCCACCAGCATCGACGGCAGCAGGTACTCCGCCGTCGTGATGGCGCCGACCCGCAGCGTGCCGGCCAGGTTGCCCTTGAGCGCCGCCACCTCCTCGGTGGCTTCGCGCCACAGCCGCAGGATCTGACCGGCGTAGCCCGCCATCACCTCACCGGCGGGCGTGAGCTGCGTGCCCCGGCCCGCGCGCTGCAGCAGTGGTGCCCCGATCGCCTCCTCGAGCAGCTTGAGCTGCAGCGACACCGTTGGCTGCGTGATGTGCAACTCCTCCGCCGCGCGGGAAACGCCGCCCAGGCGGGCAATGGCATCGATGGCATTGAGCTGCCGGAAGGTGGTGGTTCGATTCATAGTAGAAAACCTATTGGTCGGTTTTATAAACCAATTTTTCAATATGAAGCGGCTACCTTATAGTGCCCTGACCGGAAACGCAATCGCGTCCGCGTATCGAAACGTAGTGCATAGGGAGACGAAAAATGTCGCTGGAATTGCTGGTGCTTACCCTGGACGATGTACTCATCCGCGCGGACGAACTGCGCAAGTCCGGCTTCGGCGCAGCACCGCGAGAACGCGACACCCCGCTCCACTTGCATGAGGATGCTTGCACCGGCGCGCGTGCCGGCAAGCCGGCCGAAATCCGTGCCCAGGCCATGCAGCTCATGCGCAGCGCGGAGCTGGGCGGCGCGCGGCTGGCGCTTGCCGCGCCGCTCGCATCGCGCACGCTGCACATCCTGCTCGATAGCGCCATCGGCCCGGACTGGATGGACCGCTTTACTGTCGTCGCCACGGCGGACGCGCTGCTGCCCCGGGAAACCGAGATCGAGCTTTACCGGCTGATCCTGCGCACGGCCGATGTGCCGGCGCACCGCGCCTTGCTGGTCGGCGCCACGCCGAGCAGCCTGCGCGCCGCGCAAGCCGTCGGCATGCACACCGCCACCGTTCAGCCGGCGTATGACGATGCACCGCGCCAGGCAGGGGGATCTGCCGTGCTTTCAGGTTCGCCGGATGCGCTCTGGCCGGACTTCCACGCGTTGGAGTGCATGGTGGACGGCAATCGGCGGCCTGACGCGCTCGCGGCAACAAGACAACAATCACGGAGTTTCCCATGAACACCATCGTGATCGTCGGCGGCGGCGCCGCCGGACTACAGCTCGCCACCCGCCTCGCCAGGCGGCTAGGCAAGCCAGGGCTCGCCGAAATCGTGCTGGTCGACCGCAGCCCCACGCACCTGTGGAAGCCACTGCTGCATGAAGTGGCCGCGGGCAGGCTCGAGCCCGTGGTTCACCATACGTCCTTCGCGCTGCAGGCCGAGCGCCATCGCTTCTGCTACGTGCAGGGCGACCTGCAGGCCGTGGATCGCATCAACCGCACCATCTCCGTGGCTATCTCCGGCACCGGCCATGGCGAGGGCGGACAGCTCCAGTCCATCGGCTACGACAAGCTGGTGCTTGCCGTTGGCGGCGTCACGCAGTACTTCGGCGTGCCCGGCGCGCGCGAGCACGCCCTGACGCTGGACAGCGTGAGCAGCGCGGAGCAGGTGCGCGAGCGCCTGTTCACCGCCTTGCGCCGCAAGACCGCACAGGCTCATGCACAGCCGCAAGCAACCACCGGCACAGTCCGCGTCGCCATCGTCGGCGCGGGCGCCACCGGCGTGCAGCTCGCGGCCCAGTTGCGCCGCACGTCCAGCGTGCTGAATCGTTATGGCATCCACCGGCTCGACCCGGTGACGGGCGTGGACATCTGCCTGATCGAAGCCTCGCCCGCGGTGCTCCCCGGCCTCGGCGCCCGGATCGCGGATCGCGTCGGCGAGCAGCTGGCGCGGCTGAACATCCGCGTCCAGTGCGGCGCCCGCGTGACGTCAGTCAGCGAGAGCGGCCTGACCATGGCCGGCCAGGCACCCATGCAGGCGGATGTCGTGGTGTGGGCGGCTGGCATCGCTGCGCCGGGCATGCTGGCCAGCTTCGGGCTGCCGGTCAATGCCAAAGGGCAGATCCGCGTGTTGCCCACCCTGCAGAGCGTCGACGACGAACATATCTACGCGATCGGCGACTGCGCCAGTTGCCGGCCCCAGGACCTCGATGCGGAGCTCCCGACGCGCGCGCAGGTTGCCTATCAGCAAGCGCTGTATCTTGCGCAAGCGCTGCCACGGCGATTGGCGGGCAAGCACGCCGAGGGGTTCCGGTATCGCGACTATGGCTCGCTGGTCAGCCTGGCGGGAAGCAGCGCCATCGCCAACCTGGCCGCGCCGGGCAAGGACAGCGGCTGGCATATCGAAGGCAGGTTTGCCGCCCTGCTCCACCATGCCGTCTACCGCCGCCACGTGCTCGCCATCCACGGCTGGGGACGCGCGCTGGGCATGACGCTGGCCCAGGGGCTGGAACGTTTGCTGGCGGCGGGCACTCGGCTGCACTGAGCGTTGACCACCAGCCCGGCCAGACCGGGCTTCTGCGCGGCGAGTGTCAGCAGGCCACGCCGGAGATTGACGCCCCGCCCGGCCTGCTGCATGATCCGCCAATGCACTTCCTGGCTCTCGACACCACGACCACTATCACTACCACGACCGCTGATGGCGGGTCGTGTGGTCGGACCATGAGCCAGGAATAAACCGCTCAAGTCTTCAACCCCAAGGCCCCGCCAGCGATGGACGGGGCCTTTTGGTTTCTGCGCCCGCGCTGGCATCACAGGAGAAACACCATGCCTGGCAGTGCAAGCCCCGGACCTTGCGCCCTGTTGATCATCGACATGCAGGTCGGCATGTTCAACGGCCCAGAGGCGCCCTATGAAGGGCAGCGCGTCCTCGCCACCATCAACACGCTCATCGCTAGAGCCCGCGAAGCGCGCTGTCGCAACTGCTTCCCGAGCTTGCGGTGGATGCCGTCGCGGACACGGTGTTCGATAAAACCCGGCCCAGCTGCTTTGCCGGAACCGGGCTGGCAGGCTGGCTGTCGGATGCCGGCGTTGCCGAGCTGGTCATCGTCGGCATGAAGACGGAGTACTGCGTCGACACGACTTGCCGTGCCGCCGCGGCGCTAGGCTTCAGGCCGGTGCTGGTCGCGGACGGACATACCTGCATGGACACGCCGGTGCTGCCGGCGCAGGCCATCATTGCGCATCACAACCGGACGCTGAGCGGGCCGTTCGTGAAACTGGTGAACGCGGCGGACTGCCGGTTCGCACAACATTGACGCGGCGTCGCCAGCCTCGGAATGCGCGCATCCACTGTTCGTGGCTGGCGACAAGGTCGTCTTGCGCGGTCCGAGGCGGCCCGCAGCGCCTTGAGCCGGCACCGGCACCCGCATCACGCCCCACCGACCGACTCGATCGCCACCGCCAGCCGGGCTACCGCCGGGCCGATCTCTTCCTCGCTGACCCCGCCGTAGCCCAGCACCAGGCCGTTCTGCGCGCGCACGGGATCCGCGTAGTAGGACGACAGCGGGCGGGCCACGATGCCGTGGGCAAGCGCGGCGCGCGATACCCGGTGATCGTCCGCGCGGCGCAACAGGACGGTCAGATGCAGCCCGGTATCGGTGCCGACGATATCGATCTCGCCGTCAAGCCGGCTCTGCAATGCCTGCGTGAGAAGCGCCTGGCGCTCGCCATAGATCTTGCGCATGCGCCGGATATGGGCGGCGTAGTGCCCGTCGGCGATAAACAGCGCCAGCGCGGTCTGGATCTGCAACTGCCCGCCGCGATATAACTCGGAGTGCGCTACGGCGAAGGCATCCACCAGCGACGGCGGCAAGATCAGGAAGCCGAGCCGCAGGCCGGGGTACAGCACCTTGGAAAAGCTGCCCACATAGATGGTGTTGCGATGGGGATCGAGGCCCTGCAGCGACGGCTGGGGCGCACCGTGGTAGCGGAACTCGCTGTCGTAGTCGTCCTCGATGATCCAGGCGCCGTAGCGATGCGCCAGCTCCGTGAGCAAACGACGGCGTGCCAGGCTCATTACCACGCCGCTGGGGTATTGGTGCGACGGGGTGACGAAGATGAGCTTGGGCGCGGTCTGCGGCGCAACCGGGGGCTGCATGCCCTGTGCGTCCACCGGCACCGCCTCGACCTTCAGGCCGGCGGCGCGAAACACGCTGCGCGCACCCCAGTAGCCGGGGTCTTCCACCCACACCACATCGCCCGGATCGGCGAGCAAGCGAGCGCACAGATCGATGGCCTGGTGGCTGCCCTGCGTCACCACGATCTGCTCGGGCGAGCAGTCGACGCCGCGCGCGAGCGCCAGGTATTGCGCCAGCGCGTGCTTGAGCGGCGGGCAGCCGTGGCGCGTGCCATAGCCCAGTTGTTCCTGGCAGGCGGTTTTCCAGACCTGGGTGATCAGGCGCTGCCATGTCGCGCGCGGAAACTGCCTGACATCCGGAATGCCCAGCACGAACGAGCCCACCTGCCGGTCCGATGCGCCGGCGCCATCGAGCAGCTCGCGGGCTCTTGCGGACAGGCGCGATTCTGCGCGCGGCGGCGCGATCTCGCTCGCCTGGCTCAAGCCGAACACGCGCTCGCGCAGCGCGGGATCGGGCGGTGCCTTGCCGACGTAGGTCCCACTGCCGCCGTGTGTCAGCGTATAGCCCTCTTCGGTGAGGCGCTCATACGCATACAGGACGGTGTTGCGGGCGATGCTCAGGCCTTTGGCGACCTCGCGTGTCGGCGGCAGGCGCGTGCCGGCCGACAACTGGCCAGCAAGGATCGCACCGCGGATGTCGTCGAACAACTGCCGGTTCAAGGGCAGGCCCGCTCGGTCGGGTTGCGCCCAGTGACTGCGCCCGAGAAGCCAGTCGATCAGTGGCGTCTCTTTCAACGTCTTCGCTCCCTCTGCTCGTTGAGTCCCGGCTCTTGGCTACCGACACTACCGACACTACCGACATCATGGTGCGTTCGGCACTTTGTAACGTACGCTACAAAAAGCCTGAGAATTGAGCCAGACGCTTCACCGGCAAACAATACACGCGGTGTCCGTCAGGCGAAACCAAGGGTTTCCACGCGGTTTTTGTTGCACCACCCAAATGATATTCTCCGATTTGTTTCACGTTCTGTAATGTTCATTACGTCATACTGCCGCACCGCATAGTGGCCAGGCAGTCCCTTTTCGGAGAGCGGCTTGGCCAGGTCATCAATCAGGGAAATGCTGGCAGACCAGGCCGCCGGCTTCACCACGTCGGAGCTGAAGGTAGTGGAAACGCTGCTTGCCAGCTACCCAAGTGCCGCGCTGACCTCCATCTCGAACCTCGCGGGGCAAGCCGGGGTCAGCGATCCGACCGTGTACCGGCTGGTCGTGAAGCTGGGATTCGACGGCTACCCGTCATTTCAGCGGGCGCTCCTGGCGGAGGTTGACGAGGCAATGAACTCGCCGCTCTCGCGGCTCGGCGCGCGGTGCGACACAGCACTCGGAGAAGACTTCCAGAAGGGTTCGCTGACAAGCCTGGCGATGTCGGTCGAGCGCGTGGCGCAGCACGCTTCGCAGGAGGACTTCAACACCGCCGTCGAGTTGCTTGGCAATGCGCGGTCCGCCGTGTTCTGCACCGGCGGACGATCGAGCTTGTTCCTGGCCTCGCGGCTCGCGTCGCACCTGACGCATATCCGGCCCAAGGTCCGGCTCGTCGAGCCTGCCCTGGAGCGGGCGAACGAGGTACTGGTCGACATCGGGCCTAACGATGCGCTGGTCGTTTTCGACTACCGCCGCTATCAGAAGAGCGTCATCGACTTTGCCGCCGCGGCGCATCGCCAGGGCGCAAGAATCATCCTGTTTACCGACGAGTGGAAGTCGCCGGTTGCCAGCTTCGCCACGGCCACGCTAAGCAGCTTTGTACAGACCGGCTCGCCGTTCGATACCAAGGTACCCGCGCTGGCGCAATGCGAGACCTTGATTGCCGCGCTCATTGCCCGCTTTCCCGAGGAGGCAAAGCGCCGGCTCGAAGCCATCGAGGCCGTACGCCGCTCTGCCACCCCCGAGGGTGCAAGCATCGATTTCTAGAATGCCTTTCCTTTCAGGAGAATAATGAAATGGCCACTCAACAGTTTTCATTGATGCGCCGGGGCAGCCCGCTGGCCTTGGCGCTCGCCCTGCTAAGCGCATGCTCGACGCAAACCGGCGTGTCCTCGGTGCCGCCGGCCCAAACCGCTCCCACGGCAGCTGCGCTGCCCGCGGCGCCGGAAGTCTCGTCCGGCTACCGGCCGGGCATGACCACCACTTACGCCGACAAGCACATGGCAGCGGCCGCCAATCCCCTGGCCACCGAAGCCGGCCGCAAGATCCTGCGCGCGGGCGGCACCGCCATCGATGCGGCCGTTGCCATGCAGGCTGTGCTGACGCTGGTCGAGCCGCAGGCCACCGGCATCGGCGGCGGCGCCTTCATCATGTACTGGGACGGCAAGCGCGTGCAGGCCTATGACGGCCGCGAGACCGCGCCCGCCGGCGCCAGCGAGAATCTCTTCATGCGCCCCGACGGCAAACCCATGAGCTTCAGCGAAGGGCAGATCGGCGGGCGCTCGGTGGGCACCCCCGGCGTGCTGCGCGCGCTGGAACTGGCGCACCGCCAGCATGGCAAGCTGCCCTGGGCCAAGCTGTTCGAGCCAGCCATCGCGCTGGCAGAGCAGGGCTTCCCGATTTCGCCGCGCCTGTATACGCAGATCGCCGCCGACAAGTTCCTGCCGGCCTCGCCCGAGATGGCAGCCTACTTCCTGACGCCGGACGGCAAGCCCAGGCCGGTCGGCACCATGCTGAAGAATCCGGCGCTGGCCAAGACGCTGCGCGAGATCGCGCGGCGCGGGCCAAACGTGCTCTATACCGGCCCGATTGCCAGCGAGATCGTCAAGCAGGTCAACGGCAGCGCCAACCCGGGCTCGCTCTCGCTGGTTGACCTGAAGGATTACCGCGCCAAGGAGCGCGCGCCCATTTGCAGCGACTACAAGCGCTGGAAGATCTGCGGCATGCCGCCGCCTTCGTCAGGCGGCATCGCGATCGCGCAGATGCTCGGCACCTTGCAGGCGCTGGAAGCCAGGAACCCGAAATACGCGCTCGCCGCGCTCAAGCCGAAACAGGTCGCAACGCCTGCTGGTGTCGAGCCGGGCATCGACGCTGTGCACGCGCTTTCCGAGGCCGGGCGCCTGGCCTATGCGGACCGCGGCCTCTATGTGGCGGACTCGGATTTCGTGCCAGTCAATGTGGCGGGGCTGCTGAACCGTGACTACCTGGCAAGCCGCGCCAGCCTGATCGGCGAGGAGAGCATGGACAAGGCGGAGGCCGGCGTGCCACCCGGAGTCACCGTCGCGCTGGCGCCGGACCGTTCGCCGCCGCGCGTGTCCACCTCGCAGATCGTCGCGGTGGATGACACCGGCGGCGCGATTTCCATGACCACCACCGTGGAGAGCTATTTCGGCTCGCACCTGATGGTGCGCGGCTTTGTGCTGAACAACCAGCTCACCGACTTCTCCTTCGTGCCGAGCGAGAACGGCAAGCCCGTCGCCAACCGGGTGGAGCCCGGCAAGCGCCCGCGCTCGTCGATGGCGCCCACGCTGGTGTTCGACCGCGACAGCGGCAAGCTGGTCGCAACCGTCGGTTCGCCCGGTGGCTCGCAGATCATCGAGTACGTGTCCAAGACGCTGGTGGGCCTGCTGGACTGGAACATGGACGTGCAGGCGGCCATCAACATGCCCAACTTCGGCAGCCGCAACGGGCCAACGGAACTGGAAGCCGGCCTGGTCAGCCCGGCCCTGGTGCAAGGCCTGAAAGACCGTGGGCATGAGGTCGCGCAGATCGAGATGACCAGCGGCACGCAGGCCATCATGCGCCGCCAGCGCCCCGATGGCACGTGGGCCTGGGCCGGCGGTGCCGACCCGCGCCGCGAGGGGGTGGCATTGGGGGATTGAGCGCGGTTGCACAGTGGCGCTGGTGCGCCCGGCGCTTTTGAAGCGCCGGGACTGCAACGAAGAAGGCCGGCCCGAGGGCCGGCCTTCTTCGTTGCGACCTGCGCGCCGTTACTCGTAGGAGAAGAAGCTGCCGAGCTTGTCCATGCGGTCGAGCGCCATGCCCGCGCCTCGCACCACGCAGGTCAGCGGGTCATCGGCCACCAGGACCGGCAGGCCGGTTTCCTCTGCCAGCAGGCGATCCAGGTCGCTCAGCAGCGCGCCGCCACCGGTGAGCATCATGCCGCGCTCGGCAATATCGGCGCCGAGTTCCGGCGGGGTCTGCTCCAGCGCGATCTTGACCGCCGACACGATCTGATTGAGCGGCTCGGTCAGCGCTTCCAGGATTTCGTTGGACGATACCGTGAACGCGCGCGGGATGCCTTCGGACAGGTTGCGGCCCTTGACTTCCATTTCGCGGACTTCGGAACCCGGGAAGGCCGAGCCGATGGTCTTCTTGATGGCCTCGGCGGTCTGCTCGCCAATCAACATGCCGTAGTTGCGCCGGATGTAGTTGACGATGGCCTCGTCGAACCGGTCCCCGCCCACGCGGATGGACCCCTTGTAGACCATGCCGCCCAGCGAGATCACGCCGACCTCGGTGGTGCCGCCGCCGACATCCACCACCATCGAGCCGGACGCCTCCGACACCGGCAGCCCCGCGCCGAGCGCGGCCGCCATGGGTTCCTCGATCAGGTAGACCTGGCTGGCGCCGGCGGCCAGCGCGGATTCGCGGATGGCGCGGCGCTCGACCTGGGTCGAGCCGCACGGCACGCAGATGATCATGCGGGGCGATGGCCGCAGCAGCTTGGTGTCGTGCACCATCTTGATGAACTGCTTGAGCATCTGCTCGGTGACCCGGAAGTCGGCGATCACGCCATCTTTCATCGGGCGGATGGCCTCGATGTTTCCAGGTACCTTGCCCAGCATCTGCTTGGCTTCCTTGCCCACCGCCTCGATGGTCTTCCTGGGATTGGGGCCGCCCTGCTGGCGAATCGCGACCACCGAGGGCTCATCGAGGACGATGCCCTTGTCGCGCATGTAGATCAGGGTGTTGGCGGTGCCTAGGTCGATCGCGAGATCGTTGGAGAAGTAGCTACGGAGAAATCCAAACATCAGGAAACTTTCATCTGGTGGTTCGCAAGCATGCGAACCGGCGGGCGCCAGTTCTGGCGACAAGCAGGCTATGAATAGCGACGCATGCAGGAAGCCTTCATGCGTCGCGCGTCGAGCGGAGCGGCCTTCGGCGGTGGCCGGCGCTCCGTCACTTGGTATGAGCGGCAAAACTCGGGGCGGCCATCGCCGACGTGCGGCTTAGTGGCGAAATCGGCCACCGGGCAACCGCTGAATAGGTCACATATTTGAAACCGCGCCAGGATCACAAAAGGGCTGGCGAGCCTCACCCGGAACATCCTTGGCCTGATGAGTGGCGTGAGCCGTACTTGCGCCACTCCAGCGCGTGATCTGAGTGTTCACCGGGAACGAATGATACCTTGCGCCAAGGTTTTCCTGCTCAAAAACGGCGTCCGTCGGCCAGCGGTGCAAGCCGTGGCGCCAAGGACCGAACCGGGGGCCAGCCTCATCGTCATGCACAGTGCGCCAGCGGCCGCGCGTCCCGCAGGCAACCCAGCAATACCTCGAACGCCGGCCCTATCCGCTCCTCCGGCACGCACGCATACCCGAGCAACAGCCCGCGCTGCACCGCACCGCCCAGGAAATACCGCGACAGCGGCCGCACCAGGATGCCCCGGCGCCCGGCTTCGTCCGCGATGGCCACATCATCCGCGCCGTCCGGCAGGCAGAGAACCAGGTGCAAGCCGGCATTGCTGCCGTACCGGTGCAGCGCTTCGGGTCCCAGATACCGCTCGATCAACCCTGCCAGGATGGCGCGGCGGCGGCCGTACAGCAGCCGCATGCGGCGGATGTGCGCGGCATAGTCGCCCGCCTGCATGAACTCGGCCACGGTGGCTTGCGTCATCAGGTGGCCGGCGCGGTACAGCTCGGCATGCGCGGTCTGGAAGGCGCCGGCCAGCGCGCGCGGCAAGACCATGTAACCCATGCGCAGCCCGGGGAACAACGTCTTGCTGAACGTGCCGATATAGATCACCGGCGCGTCCGGCTCCATCCCTTGCAGCGACGGGATTGGCTGGCCGGAGAAACGGAACTCGCTGTCGTAGTCGTCCTCGACGATCCAGCTGCCCTGGCGCCGGGCGTATTCGAGCAGCGCGCGCCGCCGCGTCAGGCTCATGACGGCGCCAAGCGGATACTGGTGCGATGGCGTGACGAAGATAAAGCGCGGCGGCGGGCCTGCGTCCTTCCCGGCCGGGATCGTCAGCCCCTCCTCATCGACCGGGATCGGCATCATGTGGATGCCGTTCATCTGCAGCAAGCCGCGAATCCCCCAGTAGCTGGGCTCCTCCACCCAGGCGTGCTCGCCGGACATGCCAAGCATCCGGACCAGCAGGTCGATGCCCTGGTGAATGCCTTCGGTGATCAGCACCTGAGCGGCGTCGCATTGCACCGATCGCGCCACCCGCAAATGTGCAGCCACGGCTTCACGCAAGGCGGGCAAGCCACCGCCATGGCAATAACTGAGCCACTCGGGGGGCGGATTGCGCCACAGGCGGGCGGCGATCTGCGCATAGCGCTGGTGCGGGAAACGCGTCACATCCGGCACGCCCGGCATGAAGGCGCCCCACTGCGATGGCGACGCCGAGGCATTGGCCAGCAATTCCACGCCGCGCGGCGACAGACCCGGCATGGCCCGGGCCTGCGCGCTGCTGGCCTGGCTGGCCTTGGCATTGAGATAGGCCTCCGGCGCGGTGGCCGCCACGAAGGTGCCGCTGCCGGTGCGGGCATGCACATAGCCCTCGGCCAGCAACTGCTCGTACGCAAACATCACGGTGTTTCTCGACATGCCGAGCTCGGATGCAAGGTCACGCGACGGCGGCAGACGGGTCTGCGGCCCCAGGCTGCCATCGAGGATGGCGCCGCGGATGCACTCGTAAAGACTGCGGTTCAACGGCTTCGCAAGGGCTGCGGGACCGTCCGGACCCAGGCGCTGAAGCAGCAAGTCGCCACAGATCGATCTCAATTGGCACCATCAGATATGTGAATGCGGTACTGGATTGTAGTGCCAAAGGAAGTTGAAATGCACTGCATCGTTGCGATCGCGATCGATCGACAACCAGCGACCACCCGCGAAAACCGAGTCCGGCCGGCAAGCGCCGCCCAGGCCATATCAAGCACCACGGAGAGACCATGAAGAACCTCGAACTGAATCAGCGCCGCGCCCTTGCCACCCCCCGCGGCGTCGGCGTGATGTGCGACTTCTATGCAGACCGCGCGGAAAACGCCACGCTCTGGGATGTGGAAGGCCGCCAGTACACCGACTTTGCTTGCGGCATTGCCGTGCTCAATACCGGCCACCGCCATCCGCGTGTGATGCAGGCAGTGATCGCGCAGCTCGAGCGCTTCACGCATACCGCGTACCAGATCGTGCCCTACGAGAGCTACGTGGCGCTGGCCGAGCGCATCAATGCCCTGGTGCCGATCGATGGCCTGAAGAAGACCGCGCTCTTCACCACCGGCGCGGAGGCCGTGGAAAACGCGGTCAAGATCGCGCGCGCGCATACCGGGCGCCCTGGCGTCATTGCATTCTCGGGCGGCTTTCATGGCCGCACCCTGCTTGGCATGGCACTGACCGGCAAGGTGGCGCCTTACAAGGTCGGGTTCGGGCCGTTCCCGTCCGACATCTATCACGCGCCGTTCCCCTGCGACCTGCATGGCGTGAGCACCGAGCAATCCATCCAGGCGCTGGAGTCGCTGTTCAAGACGGATATCGACCCGCAGCGCGTGGCGGCCATCATCATCGAGCCGGTCCAGGGCGAAGGTGGCTTCCACCCGGCGCCGGTGGACTTCATGCAGACGTTGCGCGCGCTGTGCGACAAGCACGGCATCCTGCTGATCGCGGATGAGGTGCAGACCGGTTTCGGCCGCACCGGCAAGCTCTTCGCCATGTCGCACTACCCGGTGGCGCCCGACCTCATCACCATGGCCAAGAGCCTGGCGGGCGGCATGCCGCTGTCGGCCGTTTGCGGCCGCGCCAGCATCATGGACGCGCCGCTGCCCGGTGGCCTGGGTGGCACCTACGCCGGCAACCCGCTGGCGGTGGCCGCCGCCCACGCGGTGATCGAGACCATCGAGCAAGAGCGCCTTTGCGAGCGCGCCACCGCGCTTGGCAAGCAACTGAAAGCCGCGTTGCAGCAAGCCAGCCAGACCTGCCCGGGCATCGCCGACATCCGCGGGCTTGGCTCCATGGTCGCGGTGGAGTTCCACGACCCGGCCACCGGGCAGCCCAGCGCTGAACTGGCCAAGCGGGTGCAGCTGCGCGCCATGGAGGCCGGGCTGATCCTGCTGACCTGCGGCACGTATGGCAACACCATCCGCTTCCTCTACCCCCTGACCATCCCGCAAGCCCAGTTCGACGCCGCACTGGTGGTGCTGACGAAGGTGCTGGCCGGCATCGCCGTATAAAGAGAGACACCATGGGACACACCTTGACATTGCAAAGACCCGGGCTGCTGCGCAGCGCCTGCCTGATCGATGGCGAATGGACCGGCGCCGCCGGCGGCGCCGTATTGATGGTGCACAACCCGGCCACCCACGATGTGGTCGGCACCGTCCCGCGCTGCGGCGCCGCCGAAACCCGGCAAGCCGTGGAGGCCGCCGCACGCGCGCTGCCGGCCTGGCGTGACCTGACCGGCAAGGCCCGCGCCGCGGTGCTGCGGCGCTGGGCCGACCTGATGCTGGTGCACCAGGAAGACCTGGCGCAACTGATGACCGCCGAGCAGGGCAAGCCGCTGGCCGAAGCGCGTGGCGAAATCGCCTACGCGGCCTCCTTCCTGGAATGGTTCGGCGAAGAAGCCAAGCGGGTGGACGGCGACGTACTGTCCAGCCCGCGCGCCGGCCAGAAGATGCTGGTGCTGCGCCAGCCGGTGGGGGTGTGCGCGGCGATCACGCCGTGGAACTTCCCCGCCGCCATGATCACCCGCAAGGCAGGCCCGGCGCTGGCCGCGGGCTGCACCATGATCGTGAAGCCCGCCGAACAAACCCCGCTGACGGCGCTGGCGCTGGCCGCGCTGGCCGAAGAAGCCGGCGTGCCCCGTGGCGTGCTGCAGGTCGTCACCGGCGACCCGGTCCAGATCGGTGGGGTTTTGTGCGAGAGCCCGGTGGTGCGCAAGCTGAGTTTCACCGGCTCCACCGCCATCGGCAAACTGCTGATGGCGCAATGCGCCGGCACGGTCAAGAAGCTCTCGCTCGAACTCGGCGGCAATGCGCCGCTGATCGTGTTCGAGGACGCCGATCTCGACCGCGCGGTGGACGGCATCCTGGCTTCGAAATTCCGCAACAGCGGCCAGACCTGCGTCTGCGCCAACCGCATCTATGTGCACGACGCCGTGTACGACGAGGTGGCCAGCCGGCTGGTGCGCGCGGTGAGCGCCCTGCGTCCCGGGCACGGCATCGACAGCGACGTCACGCAAGGGCCGCTGATCGACGCCGACGCCGTCGCCAAGGTGGAAAGCCATATCGCCGACGCGCTCGCCCATGGCGCACGCGTGCTGACAGGCGGCAAGCGCCATGCGCTTGGCGGCACCTTCTTCGAGCCCACGGTAGTGGCCGGCGCCACCGCTGCCATGCGCGTCGCGCGCGAGGAAACGTTTGGCCCGCTGGCACCGTTGTTCCGCTTCAAGGGCGACCAGGAAGTCATCGCCATGGCCAACGACACCGAGTCCGGTCTTGCCGCTTACTTCTTCTCCAAAGACATGGCCCGTGTGTGGCGCGTGGCCGAGGCGCTGGAGTACGGCATGGTCGGCATCAATACGGGGCTGATCTCCAATGAGGTGGCGCCGTTCGGCGGCGTCAAGCAATCCGGCCTCGGCCGCGAAGGCTCCAGCTACGGCATCGACGAGTACCTGGAGATGAAATACCTCTGCCTGGAAGCCGGCTGATCCACTGGCGCGAGCAGCGCACAGGCCCGCGTGGACCGCCCCGGGAGGCGGTTCCATCAACTAATCCCGATTGGCTCTTATTTACGCGCCGGATGTTCCTTATGCTAGCTAAACCCAATGAACCGGACCTATTGACGCCATAAGGTCTTTCATTGCGTTAGCCATTCAACGAGGAGAAGGAAATGTCGAATACCGGTAGCGCCCTGCGTGAAGTCGATAGCCTGTTGGTGCCTGCCACCAATGCCACCAATGCCCCCGGCGCGCCGGCCGCGGATGCGCCGGGCAAGGTGCAGGAACGCCTGAAGAAGGCAAAGAAAAAAATCGCCGATGTGCAATACGTCGTCGTGGAAAAGAGCCGCCACACGGCGCGCGTCGCGGACGACTATGTGCATGAAAGCCCGTGGACGGCTATCGGCGTGGCTGCCGCTGTCGGCGTGCTGATTGGCTGGCTGATCGACCGACGATAAATCCCCGGGGCAATTGCTAACGTATCCGTCCGGGCCGCCAACGACCGCGGCCCGGAACCCCGTCTTGCAGCTATCACTTAGCTATCATTTTCAAGGGGAATTAACGATACGTCTTGAGAGGGATGGGTATTAGTCAGCGCTTTTAGCTGCTAGCGCAGGCTGGCGTGAGTGGGCGGGGTTTTATGGCTTCTGGCTGCTGGCGCGGCTGTACGGTGTTGGCCGTTTTGGAACGTGTGGGATGTCACCTTTCTTTACTCGTAAAGAAAGGTGACCCAAAGAAAGCGATCCTTGCAGGAGGCTGGCGTGGCGGGGTTGCGCAGCCCAATGGTTTCGTGGTCAGGCCCTGGGTTTTAATGGACTCGTGCCGTTACCGGTTTGAATGGCCGCGATCCCGTGAATAACACTGGTTTCGTGGTGAGGCTGCTCGGTAGCGGTGTTCTTGCCTATTCACTCATCTGCCGGTACCGGTTCAAAGCATCACGATATATCGCGCCGTGATGGTTTCGTGGTGAGGTGGGCGCGGTGGTGAATGCCTCAGAACCATTGTGGCGGAGCCACCGCGCCCACGACGAAACGGGATGCCCGCAACTTCGTGGCCGCCCGCGCCGCGAGCGACAGACGGCTTGAAGCAAGTGATGTCTGCCACCGAGGGCACCACCACGAAACCCGGACGCCCGCAGACTCGTGGCCAGTCAAACCGGTACCGGCAGATGCCCGCCAACACTCCGGGCCGTACGACGAAACCACCGAGGCCGACAAGCCTGATTGCTCTGCTCCCGGCAGGGCGGCTTTCTTTTCGTTAGTTTTCTTTGCCGGTCAAAGAAAAGTGACCGGCAGCCCCCGCAGGGGGATGTCGTATGGCTGTTGGGTCCAAAAACCGACGCCGATAAAATAAACAACGGCCAACCCAGCAGAGCGATGTCATACGGCCCTTGGGTCCAAAAACCATCACCAATCAAAGAGACAGCATTGCCTCTTACAGCATCCCGCAGTCGCTCGATTCCGCGGTCTTGCCCATCAACATCAATTGCGGGTCCCGCACGTGGCTGATAAAGGACCATAGCTCATCGACCAGCGGCTTCGGGCTGGCCGCCGAGCGGTACAGGCGGATATCCAGGCTGGTTGCCCACGAGGCCGGCCCCGCCACCACCAGCTTGCCCTCTTTCATCTCGTCGCTGACGCAGCTCTCCGGCAACCAGCCCACCCCGTGCCCGGCCACGACCATGGCCTTCAGGGCCTCCGACATATGGGTCTCGAAGCAGCGCTGCAGCCCGTAGGGCTCCGGCGCATTGAGCAGGATCATCTCGACCACGTTGCCAAGGAACGCCCCGGATGAATAGGCCATGAAGGGCAACGGATTGGCGCTCGTGCCCGGCAGCCTGAAGATCGGCTGCCCTTGCTTGTCCGGCGCCGAGAACGGCAGGATCCGCTCGACGCCCAGCATCAGGAACGGGAAGCCGTTCGGGTCAAGCAGGATCGGCAGTTGCTGATGGTGGTAGCCCAGCAGGATGTCGCAATCGTCATCCACCAGCTGCTGCACGCCCTCCGGCACGTTTACCGCATGCACGCAGGCGCTCAACGAGCCGAAGCGCTCGTGCAGGTACTTGAGCCAGGACGGGAAGAAGGTAAAGACCAGGGTGTGCGCCACCGCGAAGCGGATGACCTTGTCGCTCTCGGCAAGGGGCTGGCGGCTGCTTAGCAGCGCGCGTGCGGCATAAGCGTCACGCAACAGGTCGGCGGCCAGCCGGCGGAACAGCCAGCCTGCCGTGGTCAGCGTTGCCGGATGCACACTGCGGTCGACCAGGCTGACGCCAAGCCACTCCTCAAGGGCCATGATGCGCCGGCTGAACGCCGACTGGGTGATATGCCGGTCGGCTGCCGCGCGCGAAAAACTGCGCGTTTCAGCCAAGCACAGGAAGTCTTCAAGCCACTTGGTTTCCATAATGGAATGTACTCAACATCAGGGGGGGACGCGCTGTCTATGGCACATCATACGGCAGCGCGGCGCTGCACAAATCGGTGGAAGCCCGATAGCACGATGCAAATTTTGCGCCACATTATTCCCAAATTGCAACATCCCTCCCCGGCCTCGCGCGAACAAGCGCGAGGCGCCGAGTACCCGACTGGTGCGCGCTCAGTGCTCGCTCAGTACTTCCAGAAGATCTTCTGCAGTTCCTTGGTGTCGTTGGTCTTGGTCAGTGCCAGCGCCATCAGGATGCGGGCCTTCTGCGGCAGCTGGTCGTCGGTCACCAGCCAGTCGTACTTGTCGTCCGGCTGCTCGGCGTTGCGCACCACCACGCCGCCGCCGGTGCGCGAGGCACGCACGATCTGCACGCCCTTGGCGCGGGCGGCCTTGAGCGGCTCGACCATGTAGTCGCCCACGCTGCCATTGCCGGTGGCGGCATAGACGATCGCCTTGGCGCCGTTCTTCACCGCGGCATCGATGCTGGCCGGATTGACGTTGCCGTAGGCGTACACCACGGCCACTTCAGGCAGCTTGTCGATCTTGTCGATGTCCCATTCGGTCTGCATGGTGTGCGGGCGGGCCGGCAGGCGGTAGTACAGCGTGCGGCCTTCCACCACGTAGCCCAGCGGGCCGAACGGCGAGCGGAAGGTCTCGATCTTGAAGGTGTTGCTCTTGGTGACGTCGCGCCCGGTGTGGATCTCGTCGTTCAGCACCGCCAGCGTGCCCTTGCCCCTGGACTCCGGGCTGGACGCCACCAGCACCGCGTCGTACAGGTTAAGCGCGCCGTCCGCGCCCAGCGCCGTGCCCGGACGCATCGATCCCACCACCACGACCGGCTTGTCGCTCTTGAGCGTGAGGTTGAGGAAGTAGGTGGTTTCCTCGATCGTGTCGGTGCCGTGGGTGATCACGATGCCGTCCACGTCCGGCTGCTTGAGCAGTTCCGAGACGCGCTTGCCAAGCTTGAGCAGGCGCTCGTTGTTGAAGCTCTCCGAGCCGATCTGGAAGACCTGCTCGCCCTTGACGTTGGCAATCTTGGAGATCTCCGGCACCGAGGCGATGATCTTGTCCACCGGCACCACGGCCGACTGGTAGGCGGCGGTATTGGTGGCGGCGGCGCCCGCGCCGGCAATGGTGCCGCCGGTGCCGATGATCACGATATTGGCCTTGCGGGCTTCGCTGGCCTGTGTCGGCGCGCCGGCGGCAGGCGCGGAGGGAGCAAGCTGGGCATGGGCAATGCCGGTGGTCAGGCTGGCGGCAAGCAGCAAGGCGCTGAGGGTATTAAGACGTGCAAAACGCTTCATGGTGGTCTCCATGCGGTGGATATCTGGCGCTCGGTAAGCGCCCGCCAAATGTTGATGACAGGTGGTGAGCGGGCGATGATACGGCAAGCAAAAACCGCCCGTATCCGTATAAGCCCTGATAGGGCGATGCAAAATTCGCGGCGAAGTATGCGGAAAAATCATCACTCCGCGAGGCCCCCGCCCGCCGCGCTCCAGCCGCTCCTGGCGCCTTGCCGATAGCGCGTGTGCCGCATGAGTATTTCGCGCCGCGCCATGACAAATTCGCATCATGGTCGCCACCTGTCGGCGGATTACCTAGAGTCAACTCCTCCCTGATGACAATTTGCGAGGAGCAATGCAATGACCGCTGGAACCTTTAGAACCGAACATGACCTCCTGGGCGATTGCGAGGTCCCGGCCGACGTCTACTACGGTGTGCACACCCTGCGCGCGGTGGAGAACTTCCCGATCACCGGCACCCCCATCTCCATCTACCCCGAGCTCATCAAGGCCCTGGCTTACATCAAGCAGGCTGCCGCGCTGGCCAACCACGAACTGGGCCTGCTCGACGAGCCCCGCTGCGACGCCATCGTCGCCGCCTGCGCGGAACTGCTGGGCGGCAAGCTGCACGATCAGTTTGTCGTCGACGTGATCCAGGGCGGCGCCGGCACCTCGACCAACATGAACGCCAACGAGGTCATCGCCAACCGCGCGCTCGAACTCATGGGGCACAACAAGGGCGAGTACCAGTACCTGCACCCGAACGAGCAGGTCAACATTGGCCAGAGCACCAACGACGTCTACCCGTCCGCCCTCAAGGTCGCCACCTGGTTCGGCATCCTGGGCCTGGTCGATGCCATGGGCGTGCTGCGGCGCGCATTCGAGCGCAAGGCCGAAGAGTTCAGCCACGTCCTGAAAATGGGCCGCACCCAGTTGCAGGACGCCGTGCCGATGACGCTGGGCCAGGAGTTCAGCACCTACGCCGTGATGCTCGGCGAGGACGAGGAGCGGCTGCGCGAAGCCGCGCTGCTGATCTGCGAGATCAACATGGGCGCCACCGCCATCGGCACCGGCATCACCGCACACCCGGACTACGCGCCGCTGATCCTCAAGCGGCTCAAGGAAATCACCGGCATTCCGCTGATGACCGCGCCGAACCTGATCGAGGCCACGCAGGATTGCGGCGCCTTTGTGCAGCTCTCCGGCGTGCTCAAGCGCGTGGCGGTCAAGCTCTCCAAGACCTGCAACGACCTGCGGCTGCTGTCCAGCGGCCCGCGCGCCGGGCTGGGCGAGATCAACCTGCCGGCCATGCAGGCAGGGTCCAGCATCATGCCGGGCAAGGTGAATCCGGTCATTCCGGAGGTGGTCAACCAGATCGCGTTCGAGGTCATCGGCAACGACATCACCGTCAGCTTCGCTGCCGAAGCCGGCCAGCTGCAACTCAATGCCTTCGAGCCGATCATCGCGCACAGCCTGTTCAAGAGCGTGAGTCATCTGCGCAACGGCTGCCTCACGCTGGCCGAGCGCTGCGTCAACGGCATCACCGCCAACGAAGAGCGCCTGCGCGCCACGGTCGAGAACTCCATCGGCATCGTGACGGCCCTGAACCCGTATATCGGCTATGCCAATGCCACCGCCGTGGCGCAAGAGGCCCATGCCACGGGCGGCAGCGTGTACGAGATCGTGCTGCAAAAGGGCTTGCTGACCCGGGATGAACTGGACCAGATCCTGCGCCCGGAAGTGCTGACGCAGCCGACCCCGCTGAGCCTGGCGCCCCGCGCACGCTGATCCGGGGGGCAAGGCGCGCCCGGCGCCAGGCAGGGCCCAGCCGGCCCCGCCCTGCCCCGATACCGACGGTCAGACCAGGATCTGGCCGCAACCGCTGGAGACAACGCATCATGAAGGCAAACAAGCTCACAACCCGGATCATGATCGCCATGGTCCTGGGCATCGTCACCGGCTATCTCTGCAACCGCTTCGTGCCCGATGCGGCGATGGCCAAGGAGATCGCCAGCTACTTCTCCATCGTCACCGACGTGTTCCTGCGGCTGATCAAGATGATCATCGCGCCGCTGGTGTTCGGCACGCTGGTGGCGGGCATCGCCGGCATGAAAGACGCCAGCGCCGTGGGCCGCATCGGCATCAAGGCGCTCGGCTGGTTCATCACCGCGTCGCTGCTATCGCTGCTGCTCGGCATGTTCTTCGTGGACCTGCTGCAGCCCGGGCATGCACTGAACCTGCCACTGCCCGAAATCGGCACGGCCACCAACCTCAAGACCTCCACGCTGAACCTGAAGGACTTCATCACGCACGTCTTCCCCAAGAGCGTGTTCGAGGCGATGGCGCAGAACGAGATCCTGCAGATCCTGGTGTTCTCGCTGTTCTTTGGCTTCGCCATTGCCTCGTTCAAGGGCAAGGTGGGCCATCACCTGGTGGCGTCGATCGAGGAACTGGTGGCGATCATGCTGCGCGTCACCGACTTCGTGATGCGCTTCGCGCCGCTCGGCGTGTTTGCCGCCGTGGCCGCCGCCATCACGGTGCAAGGCATTGGCGTGCTGTTTACCTACGGCAAGTTCATCGGCGGCTTCTACCTGGGCTTGCTGGTGCTGTGGCTGGTGCTGACCGCGGCGGGCTACCTGTTCCTGGGTGGGCGGGTGTTCACGCTGCTCAAGCTGATCCGCGAGCCGACGATCCTGGCGTTCTCCACCGCCAGCAGCGAGGCAGCCTACCCCAAGACCATGGAGCAGATGGAGAAGTTCGGGGTGCCCAACAAGGTGACCGGCTTCGTGCTGCCGCTGGGCTACTCGTTCAACCTCGACGGCTCGATGATGTACCAGGCGTTTGCCGCGCTGTTCATCGCCCAGGCCTACAACATCGAGATGAGCCTGACCCAGCAGATCACCATGCTGCTGGTGCTGATGGTCACCAGCAAGGGCATCGCCGGCGTGCCCCGAGCCTCGATCGTGGTAGTGGCGGCAACCCTGCCGATGTTCAACCTGCCGGAAGCCGGCCTGCTGCTGATCCTGGGCATCGACCAGTTCCTCGACATGGGCCGCACCGCCACCAACGTCATCGGCAACAGCATCGCCACGGCCGTCGTTGCCAAATGGGAAGGCGAGCTTGGCGTCACGCAGGACCCCGATGCCGTGGCTGCCCTGGAGGCCGGGGACATTGCGCAAGCGCCGGCGCAACAACCCCGGGCCGGCTAGACACCAGGCGCGGGTATTCCCTGACGGCCTCGCATGAAAACTCATAACGATCACCCCGCCTGAATATGGATTCCCGACCGGGCTGCCGGCCGGCCATGGCGGGTTTCCTTTCCAATCAATGACTTGCACAACCCGCATTACTGCGTTTGCAGTGGCATGTCTCTTGCTGAACAGATCTGCCACTGCAGCACCTGACACAACCAAAACAGAACACGTGGAGACACTATGAGCGCACGAGAAGCGGGCGATCTCGATCCTATCGAGACCGCGGAATGGCTGGAGTCCTTGCAAGCGGTGACCCAACACCGCGGAGCCGAGCGCGCTAACCAGCTGGTCAATACGCTGGTGGACGAGGCGCGGCGCGATGGCCTCTATGTGCCGCGCTCCCTGACCACGGGCTACCGCAACACCATCGCCCCCAAGGACGAAGCGCAATCGACCGGCGACCGCGCCATCGAGCATCGCCTGCGCTCGATCATCCGCTGGAACGCCATGGCGATCATCCTGCGCGCCAACAAGGAATCGTCGGAGCTGGGTGGCCACATCGCCAGCTTCCAGTCGGCGGCCACGCTCTACGACATCGGCTTTGGCCATTTCTGGCACGCGCCCACCGACACCCACGGCGGCGACCTGCTCTACATCCAGGGCCACAGCGCGCCGGGCATCTATGCCCGCGCCTTTGTCGAAGGACGGCTCACCGAGCAGCAGTTGCTGGGCTACCGCCAAGAGACCGGGGGCACCGGGCTGTCCTCCTACCCGCACCCCTGGCTGATGCCGGATTTCTGGCAGTTCCCCACCGTGTCGATGGGCCTGGGGCCGCTGATGTCGATCTACCAGGCACGCTTCCTCAAGTACCTGCAAGGCCGTGGCCTGGCGGACACGGCGGCGCGCAAGGTCTGGGCCTTCATGGGCGACGGCGAGATGGACGAGCCCGAATCGCTGGGCGCGATCTCGCTGGCCGGCCGCGAGCGGCTGGACAACCTGATCTTCGTCATCAATTGCAACCTGCAGCGCCTGGACGGTCCGGTGCGCGGCAACGGCAAGATCATCCAGGAGCTGGAGTCGGTCTTCCGCGGCGCCGGCTGGAACGTGATCAAGGTGGTCTGGGGCGGCGGCTGGGACAAGCTGCTGGCCAAGGACAAGAGCGGCCTGCTGCTAAAGCGCATGGAGGAATGCGTCGACGGCGAGTACCAGGATTTCAAGAGCAAGAGCGGCGCTTATGTGCGCGAGCACTTCTTTGGCAAGTACGAGGAACTCAAGGCACTGGTTGCCGACATGAGCGATGACGAGATCTGGGGCCTCACGCGCGGCGGCCACGATCCCGAGAAGGTGTTTGCGGCCTACGCGGCAGCCGTGAAGCACACCGGCGAGCCGACGCTGATCCTGGCCAAGACGGTCAAGGGCTATGGCATGGGCGAATCCGGCGAAGGCCAGATGATCGCCCACCAGGCCAAGAAGATGACGCAGGACGCCCTGCGCGGCTTCCGCGACCGCTTCCAGATTCCGGTCAGCGACGAGCAACTGGCCGACGTGCCCTTCATCAAGCCGGCCGAGGACAGCCCGGAGATGCAGTACCTGCGCGCCCGGCGCGCGGCGCTGGGCGGCTACCTGCCGGCCCGCCGCAGCAAGTCGGCCTCGCTGGAGATCCCGCCGCTGTCCAACTTCCAGCGCCTGCTGGACAGCACCGGCGAGCGCGAGATCTCCACCACCATGGCCTTCGTGCAGATGCTGGGCACGCTGGTCAGGGACAAGGCCATCGGCAAGCATGTGGTGCCCATCGTGCCTGACGAATCGCGCACCTTCGGCATGGAAGGCATGTTCCGCCAGCTGGGCATCTATTCGTCGGTCGGCCAGCTCTACAAGCCGCAGGATGCCGACCAGCTGATGTACTACCGCGAGTCCAAGGACGGCCAGGTGCTGCAAGAAGGGATCAACGAGGGCGGCGCGATGTCCAGCTGGATCGTGGCCGCGACCTCGTACAGCACGAGCAACGTGCCGATGATCCCGTTCTACATCTACTACTCGATGTTCGGGCTGCAGCGGGTGGGCGACCTGGCGTGGCTGGCGGGCGATATCCGCGCGCGCGGCTTCTTGCTGGGCGGCACCGCCGGGCGCACCACGCTCAACGGGGAAGGCCTGCAGCACGAGGACGGCCACAGCCACATCATCGCCGGCACCATCCCGAACTGTGTCTCCTACGACCCCACCTTCGCCTATGAAGTGGTGACCATCGTGCGCGAGGGCATGCGCCGCATGTACGAGCAGCAGGAAGATGTGTACTACTACATCACCCTGATGAACGAGAACTACACGCACCCTGGGCTGGCCGAAGCGGGCGCGGGCGCCGGCGCCGAGGAAGGCATTCTCAAGGGCCTCTACCTGCTCAAGGACGGCGGCAAGGCCGGCAAGGGCGGGCTGCGCGTGCAGCTGATGGGCAGCGGCACCATCCTGCGCGAGGTGATCGCGGCGGCCGAGCTGCTCAAGGCGGACTTCAACGTCACCGCCGACATCTGGAGCGCCCCCAGCTACAACGAGCTGCGCCGCGACGGCATGGCCGCTGAGCGCTGGAACCTGCTGCACCCCACCGAGCCACGCCGCAAGAGCTGGGTCGAGGCGAGCCTGGCGGGCCATGACGGCCCGGTGATCGCCTCCACCGACTACATGCGCAACTACGCCGACCAGGTGCGCGAGTACGTGCACGCCGCCGGGCGCCGCTACGTGGTGCTGGGCACCGATGGCTTTGGCCGCAGCGACTACCGCGCCAAGCTGCGCAGCTTTTTCGAGGTGGACCGCTACCACGTGGCCGTGGCCGCGCTCAAGGCGCTGTGCGATGACGGCGCGATCAGGCCCGCGGTGGTGGCCGAGGCCATTGCCAGGTACGGGGTGGATAGCGAGCGCGCAGCGCCGTGGACGGTCTGACAGGCGAAGGAATAAAGACAATGAACCAAGCCATTGAAATCAAGGTGCCCGACATCGGCGACTTCAGGGACGTGCCGGTGATCGAGCTGTTCGTCAAGGTGGGAGACCTGGTCAAGGCCGAGGACCCGCTCGTCTCGCTGGAGTCGGACAAGGCCACCATGGAAGTGCCCGCGCCGCACGGCGGCGTGGTCAAGCAGATCCACGTCAAGCTGGGCGATGCCGTCAGCGAAGGCAGCGTGCTGATGCAGTTCGAGGGCGCCGGGGCCGGCACTGCCGCCGCCGAGCCGGCGCAAGCCACCAAGCCAAGCGTGAGCGCGCCGCCCTCCCCGGTCAGCGCGCCCGCCGGGCTGGCCGAAGTGCGCATTCCCGACATCGGCGACTTCAAGGACATCCCGGTGATCGAGATCTTCGTCAAGGTCGGCGATACCGTGAGGGCCGAGGACGCGCTACTGTCGCTGGAGTCCGACAAGGCCACCATGGACGTGCCGGCCCCGCTGGGCGGCGTGGTGCGGGAGATCCGCGTCAAGGTGGGCGACACCGTCAGCGAAGGCAGCATCATCATGGCGCTGGCCACCGGCGATGCGCCGGCGGTGGCAGCGACAGCGGCGCCGGGCGCCGCGCCCGCCGTGGCAGCCGCGCTTGCTGCTCCTGCCGCGCCCGCTGCCACCGCCGCTGCCACCGCCGCCGCCGCATCCGGTGGCGTCGACGAAGCCGCTTTTGCCCTCGCCTACGCCAGCCCGGCAGTGCGCAAGCTCGCCCGGGAGACCGGCGTGGACCTGGGCAAGGTGCGCGGCAGCGGCGAGCACGGCCGCATCCTGCGCGCCGACGTGGAGGCGTTCGCCCGCACCGGTGGCCCCGCCGCGCCCGCGGCCAGGCCCGCCGCCGCGCCTGCGGGTGGCGGCGCCGGCCTGGACCTGCTGGCATGGCCCAAGGTCGACTTCGCCAAGTTCGGCCCGGTCGAGCGCAAGGAACTGAGCCGCATCAAGAAGATCTCCGGCGCCAACCTGCACCGCAACTGGGTAGTGATCCCGCACGTCACCACGCACGACGAAGCCGATATCACCGACTTGGAGCTGTTCCGCGTGCAGATGAACAAGGAGCTGGAGAAGAGCGGCGTCAAGATCAGCATGCTGCCCTTCATGATGAAGGCGGCCGTGGCCACGCTCAAGGCATTCCCCGAGTTCAACGCGAGCCTGGACGGCGATACCCTGGTGCTCAAGCAGTACTACCACATCGGCTTTGCGGCCGACACGCCCAACGGCCTGATGGTGCCGGTGATCCGCGACGTCGACAAGAAGAGCATCCCCGACATCGCGCGGGAGATGGGCGAGCTGGCCAAGCTGGCGCGCGAGGGCAAGCTCAAGCCCGACCAGATGTCGGGCGGCACCTTCACCATCAGCTCGCTCGGCGGCATCGGCGGCATCAACTTCACCCCCATCATCAACGCGCCCGAGGTCGCGATCATGGGCGTATGCAAGAGCTTCTGGAAGCAGCACTCCAGCGACGGCAAGAACTGGGCTTCGCGCCTGACGCTGCCGCTGTCCCTGTCATGGGACCACCGTGTCATCGACGGCGCCGCGGCTGCCCGTTTCAACGTCCATTTTGCCAACCTGCTCGCCGATCTGCGGCGTGTGCTGTTCTGAGGGGCGCGCTGCAATGACCCAACGTGTCGAAGTCAAAGTGCCGGATATCGGCGATTTCAAGGATGTCACGGTGATCGAGGTCATGGTCAAGCCCGGCGAGATCATCGCCGTGGATACCAGCCTGATCGCGGTCGAGTCCGACAAGGCCTCGATGGAGATCCCTTCCACCCATGCCGGCGTGGTCAAGGAGATCACCGTCAAGGTCAACGATAAGGTGAGCGAGGGATCGGTGATCCTGGTGGTGGAGGCTGCCGCGGCCGCTGCAACCGTTGCCGCGCCCGCCGCGCCAGCGCCTGCGGCCCCGTCGGCGCCGCCCGGGCCAGCGCCAGCCGCCGCGCCCGTCCCCAACGCTGCCAGCTACACCGGCAAGGCGGACCAGGAATGCGAAATGCTGGTGCTGGGCGCCGGCCCCGGCGGCTATTCCGCCGCGTTCCGCAGCGCCGACCTGGGCATGAAGACCGTCCTGGTGGAGCGCTACGACACGCTTGGCGGTGTCTGTCTCAACGTGGGCTGCATCCCCTCCAAGGCGTTGCTGCACACCGCATCGGTCATGGATGAAGTGGCGACGCTGCCGGACCACGGCATCCGCTACGGCGCGCCCGAGATCGACCTGGACAAGCTGCGCGGCTTCAAGGACAGCGTCATCAAGAAGCTGACCGGCGGCCTGGCCGGCATGGCCAAGGCGCGCAAGGTCGAGGTGGTGACCGGCGTCGGCAGCTTCCTCGATCCGTATCACCTGGAAGTGGTGGCGGCCGATGGCGGCAAGCGCGTGATCAAGTTCGCCAAGGCCATCATCGCGGCGGGCAGCCAGGCGGTGAAGCTGCCGTTCATGCCCGACGACGAGCGCGTGGTCGACTCCACCGGCGCACTGCTGCTCAAGTCGATCCCCAAGCGCATGCTGGTGGTGGGCGGCGGCATCATCGGGCTGGAGATGGCCACCGTCTATTCCACGCTGGGCACGCGCATCGACGTGGTGGAGATGCTCGATGGCCTGATGCAGGGCGCGGACCGCGACCTGGTCAAGGTGTGGGAGAAGAAGAACACCCACCGCTTCGACCACGTCATGCTCAAGACCAGGACAATCGGCGCCAAGGCAACGCCGGCCGGCATCGAAGTCAGCTTCGAGGGCGAGAAGGCGCCGGCCCCGCAGGTCTATGACCTGGTGCTGGTGGCGGTGGGCCGCAGCCCGAATGGCCGTGCCATCGGCGCTGAGAAGGCCGGCGTGGCCGTGACCGAGCGCGGCTTTATCGACGTCGACCGCCAGATGCGCACCAACGTTGCGCACATCCACGCCATCGGCGACATCGTCGGCCAGCCGATGCTGGCGCACAAGGCCGTGCATGAAGCGCACGTGGCGGCCGAAGCCGCGCACGGTGAAGCGGCATACTTCGACGCACGCCAGATTCCATCGGTCGCGTACACCGACCCGGAAGTGGCCTGGGCCGGCAAGACCGAAGAGCAGTGCAAGGCTGAAGGCATCAAGATCGGCAAGGCAGTGTTCCCGTGGGCCGCGTCCGGCCGCGCCATCGCCAACGGGCGCGACGAGGGCTTCACCAAGCTGCTGTTCGACGAGGCCACGCATCGCGTGATCGGCGGCGGCATCGTCGGCACGCACGCCGGCGACCTGATCAGCGAGGTATGCCTGGCCATCGAGATGGGCTGCGAGCCCGCCGACATCGGCAAGACGATCCACCCGCACCCGACGCTGGGCGAATCCATCGGCATGGCCGCCGAGGTGTTCGAGGGCCATTGCACCGACCTGCCGCCGGTGAAGAAGAAATAGCGCCTCCTGGCGCTAGCCCGATGCGCCAGGACATTCATCAAGGCCGCCACGCCGGCCTTGCATCCCGCACCAAGCACACCTGATCCGGCGCCCCGACGGCGCCATGGAGACAACATGACCGACAACCTGCGCGAAGCCGCACTGGACTACCACCGCTACCCGACGCCGGGCAAGATCTCGGTGACGCCGACCAAGGCGATGGCCACGCAGCGCGACCTCGCCCTCGCCTACTCGCCCGGCGTGGCCGACGCCTGCATGGAGATCGTGCGCGATCCGGCCGAGGCAATGAACCTCACGTCGCGCGCCAACCTGGTCGCCGTGATTACCAACGGCACCGCGGTGCTTGGCCTGGGCAACATCGGGCCGCTGGCGGGCAAGCCGGTGATGGAGGGCAAGGGCTGCCTGTTCAAGAAGTTCGCGGGCATCGATGTGTTCGACATCGAGCTGGCGGAGGACGATCCGGACGCGCTGATCGACACCATCGCCCGCATGGAGCCGACCTTTGGCGGCATCAACCTCGAAGACATCAAGGCGCCCGAGTGCTTCTACATCGAGAAGAAGCTGCGCGAGCGCATGAAGATCCCGGTCTTCCATGACGACCAGCATGGCACGGCCATCGTGGCCGCCGCGGCCATCCTGAATGCGCTCAAGCACGTTGGCAAGGATATCGCCGAGGTCAAGCTGGTGGCATCCGGCGCCGGCGCCGCGGCACTGGCCTGCCTGGACCTGATCGTCAACCTGGGCCTGCCGCTCGGCAACGTGTTCGTCTCCGACAGCAACGGCGTGGTCTATCAGGGCCGCAAGGAGGCGATGGACCCGAACAAGGCACGCTATGCGCAGGACACGTCCGCGCGCACGCTGGCCGACATCATCGGCGGCGCGGACATCTTCCTGGGGCTGTCGGCCGGTGGCGTGCTCAAGCCGGAGATGGTCAAGGTGATGGCGCGCGACCCGATCATCCTGGCCATGGCCAACCCCACGCCGGAGATCGCGCCGGAGGATGCGCTGGCGGTGCGTCCCGATGCCATCCTGGGCACCGGGCGCTCGGACTATCCGAACCAGGTCAACAACGTCCTGTGCTTTCCGTTTATCTTCCGCGGTGCGCTGGACGTCGGCGCCACCACCATCAACGAGGAGATGAAGCTGGCCGCCGTGCGCGCCATCGCCGAACTGGCGCACGCGGAAATCCCCGAAGTGGTGGCCCAGGCATACGGCGCGGCGGGCCTGCGCTTCGGCGCCGAGTACCTGATTCCCAAGCCGTTCGACCCGCGCCTGATCGAAGCGGTGGCGCCGGCCGTGGCCAAGGCCGCGATGGACAGCGGCGTGGCAACGCGCCCGATCGCTGACATGGAGGCGTATCGCCAGCGCCTTGGCCAGTTCGTCTACCAGTCGCGCAGCGCCATGGGACCGGTGTTTGCCGCGGCCAAGCGCGCGCCCAAGCGGGTGATCTACGCCGAAGGCGAGGACGAGCGCGTGCTGCGCGCCGCCCAGGTGGTGATCGATGAGGGCATCGCGCGCCCGTTGCTGGTAGGCCGCCCCGGTACGATCGTCCAGCGTATCGCGCAGTTCGGCCTGCGCCTTGAGCCCGGCGTGGATTGCGAGTGCGTGGATCCGCTGGACCCCGCCGTCTACCGCGACGCGGCCGAGGCGTACTACCAGCTGAGCTGCCGCGACGGCGTTTCACGGGCGCTGGCACAGGCGGAGGTGCGCAGCCGCGGCACGCTGCTGGGCGCCATGCTGGTGCGCCAGGGCCGGGCCGATGCCATGCTGTGCGGCACCGTGGGCCGCTTCCAGGACCACCTTGGCTATGTGCGGGACACCATCGGCCTCAAGCCAGGCAACGAGACGCTCGCCGTCATGCAGATGCTGATGCTGCCGGGCCGCCAGCTGTTCATCTGCGACACCCACGTCAACCTCGACCCGACGGCGCAGCAGATCGCCGACATCACGCTGCTGGCGGCCGAGGCTGTCAGGCGTTTTGGCATCACGCCTAGCGTGGCCCTGCTGTCCCACTCCAACTTCGGCGGCTCCACCGCGCCGGCCGCGGTGAAGATGCGCGAGGCGCTGGCGCTGGTGAAGGCGCGCGAGCCGTCGCTGGCCGTGGAAGGCGAGATGCGCGGCGATGCGGCACTGTCCAAGCACATCCTGGAGCACGAGTTCCCGCAATCCTGCCTGCCCACCGAAGCCAACCTGCTGGTGATGCCCAACGTGGATGCCGCCAACATCTCGTACAACCTGATGCGCATCGCCGCGGGCGGCGGCATCACGGTGGGCGGCATCCTGCTCGGCGCCGCGCGCCCGGTGCACATCCTGACGTCCTCATCGACGGTACGCCGCATCGTCAACATGAGCGCCGTGGCAACCGTCGACGCCAGCGCGCAGCGCGCAACCGACTGGGCGATCGACTGACCTGGCCCGGCCTGCCTGCCTGCCTGCCTGCGACACGAAAACCGACAAAGGAGACACCCATGGAAAAAGACAATCACCCCAAGCCGTTCTACAGATCCCTGTATTTCCAGGTCATCACCGCGATCGTCATCGGCGTCATCCTGGGACACTTCTATCCGCAGGCGGGCGCGGCGATGAAGCCGTTGGGCGACGGCTTCATCAAGCTGATCAAGATGATCATCGCGCCGATCATCTTCTGCACGGTGGTGGTCGGCATCGCCGGCATGGAGGACATGAAAAAGGTCGGCAAGACCGGCGGGCTGGCGCTGCTGTACTTCGAGGTGGTGAGCGCCATTGCCCTGGTCGTCGGCCTGGTCATCATCAACATCGCCAAGCCCGGGGTGGGCATGAACGTGGACGTGAGCACGCTCGACACCAAGAGCATCGCCGCCTACACCGGGCCCGGCAAGATGCAGGGCACGGTGGATTTCCTGCTGCATGTGATCCCCAATACCGTGGTGGACGCCTTCGCCCAGGGAGAGATCCTGCAGGTGCTGCTGTTTGCCGTGATGTTTGGTTTCGCGCTGCACAAGTTCGGCGGGCGCGGCACGCTGGTGTTCGACTTCATCGAGAAGTTCTCGCATGTGCTGTTCGCCATCGTCGGCTACATCATGAAGGTGGCCCCCATCGGTGCGTTCGGGGCCATGGCCTTCACCATCGGGAAATACGGCGTGGGCTCGCTGCTGCAACTCGGCCAGCTGATGGCCACGTTCTACGCGACCTGCCTGTTCTTCATCTTTGTCGTGCTTGGCGGCATCGCGCGCGCGCATGGGTTCTCGATCTGGAAGTTCATCAAGTACATCAAGGAGGAACTGCTGATCGTGCTGGGCACGTCGTCGTCCGAATCGGTGCTGCCGCGGATGATGGCCAAGCTGGAGAACCTGGGCGCGCGCAAGTCCGTCGTGGGGCTGGTGATTCCCACCGGCTACTCGTTCAACCTGGATGGCACGTCCATCTACCTGACCATGGCGGCCGTGTTCATCGCCCAGGCCACCAACACCGAGATGAGCCTGACGCAGCAACTCACGCTGCTGGCCGTGCTGCTGCTCACCTCCAAGGGCGCGGCCGGCGTCACCGGCAGCGGCTTCATCGTGCTGGCGGCCACGCTGTCGGCGGTAGGCCATGTGCCGGTCGCCGGCCTGGCCCTGATCCTGGGCATCGACCGCTTCATGTCGGAGGCGCGCGCGCTGACCAACCTGATCGGCAACGGCGTGGCCACGGTGGTGGTAGCGAAATGGACCGGCGACCTGGACGTGGCGCGCATGCACCGCCGGCTGGACAACGAATCGGACGCCGAGGCCGACGAGCCGGAGGCCGTGCTCGATCCGATGGTGGCGCGCATGCCGGCCTCCGGCACCTCAATGACCCGGTGACCGGCAGGCCGCGATGAAACCTTCCACCTATCGTCCCGACGCCCGCCTCAAGGCACCGCACCGCATCGTCATCGTCGGCGGCGGCGCGGGCGGGCTTGAGCTGGCCACCCGGCTGGGCAACACCCTTGGCCGGCGCCGGCAAGCCGAAGTCACCCTGATCGAGAAGACCCGCACCCACGTGTGGAAGCCCAAGCTGCACGAGATCGCCGCGGGCAGCATGGACATGAGCGCCCACGAGGTGGGCTATCTCGCGCAATCGCACTGGCACCACTTCCGCTACCGCGTCGGCGAGATGGTGGGACTGGACCGGGAGCGCCAGGAGGTGCTGGTGGCGCCCTATGTGGACGACGAAGGCACGCAGATCACGCCGCCGCGCACCTTTGGCTATGACACGCTGATTATCGCGGTGGGCAGCCAGAGCAACGACTTCGGCACCCCTGGCGTCTACGAGCACGCCATGCGGCTGGAGTCCGCCGCCGACGCGCTGCGCTTTCACTCGCGCATGGTCAATGCCTGCATCCGCGCGCATGCCCAGACCGCCCCCCTGCTGGCCCAGCAGCTGCACGTTGCCATCATCGGCGCCGGCGCCACCGGGGTGGAACTGGCGGCCGAGCTGCACCGCACCACGCGCGAGGTGGTGGCCTTCGGCCTGGACCGGGTCGATGCGGACAAGGACATCCGCGTCACGTTGATCGAAGCCGCGCCACGCGTGCTCCCGGCGCTGCCGCCGCGCCTCTCAAGCGCCACGGAGGGCCTGCTGCGCAAGCTGGGCGTGGAAGTGCTCACCGATGCCAAGGTGGCCGAGGTGCTCCCCGGCGGCGTGCTGCTGGGCGATGGCCGCCTGCTGCCGGCGGAGCTGGTGGTATGGGCGGCGGGCGTGAAAGCGCCTGACTTTCTCAAGGACCTGGCGGGCCTTGAAACCAACCGCATCAACCAACTGGTGGTGAATCCCACGCTGCAGGCCAGCCGCGACGAGAACATCTTCGCGATCGGCGATTGCGCGGCGTGCGCGTGGCCCGAGGCCAACCAGGGCAAGGGCGGGTTCGTGCCGCCGCGCGCCCAGGCCGCGCACCAGCAGGCCTCGCACATGGTCAGGCAGGTCCGCGCCCGCATGGCGGGCAAGCCGCTGGCCGACTACCGCTACCGCGATTTCGGCTCGCTGGTGTCGCTGGGCGAGTTCAGCACCGTGGGCAACATGATGGGCGGCCTGATCGGCGGCAGCCTGATGGTGGAGGGCCTGTTCGCCCGGATGATGTACCTGTCGCTCTACAAGATGCACGAACTGGCCTTGCACGGCTTTGCCAAGGTGGCGCTGGACACGCTGGCGCGCTCCATCGTCCGGCGCACCGAGCCGCATGTGAAGCTGCACTGAACCCGGCGCCGCTGTCCCGCGCACACGCACACACATACGCACAAGCAACCGCACTCATCCGGACCCCATGACCATGCCCACGCCCGATCCCTCCAACTGGATTGCCGAGCTCTTCAGCGCGCAGCAGACCATGCTGCGCGCGTTCGGCGCCGCGCCCGGCCAGGCGCCGCAGGACGCCGGCGCCACGCCCGCGCCGGTCTCCATGCTGGCGGCAGCGCGCGCGCTCGCTGCCTGGCCGGAACAGGCCCTCAGGCAAATGAGCGCGCTCTGGCCGGCGGGCGAGCCTGCCGATACCACGGACCGGCGCTTTGCCGCGCAGGCCTGGCGCGATGACCCGCGCTTCGCGCTGGCGGTGCGCCACTACCATAGCTACGCCACGCTGCTGCAAGGCGCGATCGAGCAAGCGCCGGCCGATGCGCAGACCAAAGGCCAGTGGCAGTTTGCGCTGCGCCAGGTGCTGGATGCGCTCAGCCCGGCCAACTGCCTGGCCACCAACCCCGAGGCGCTGCAACTGGCCGTGGACTCCGGCGGCGCCAGCCTGGTGGAGGGCATGCGCCTGTTCCTGCAGGACCTGGCCAAGGGGCGCGTCTCCATGACCGATGAGCAGAGCTTCGAGGTTGGCCGCAACCTAGCCACCACGCCGGGCGCCGTGGTGCATGAGAACGAGCTGATGCAGCTCATCCAGTACGCGCCGGGCGCGGGCAAGGTCCATCAGCGCCCCCTGCTGATCGTGCCACCCTGCATCAACAAGTTCTACATCCTCGACCTGCAGCCCGAGAACTCCTTCGTCGCCCATGCGGTGGCGCAAGGACATACGGTCTTCCTGGTGTCCTGGCGCAACGTGGCGCAGGCGCAGGGGCACCTGACCTGGGACGACTATCTCGAGCAAGGCGTGCTGCGCGCCATCGACGTGGCGCAGGACATCACGGGCGCCGACCGCGTCAACACACTGGGCTTCTGCGTGGGCGGCACGCTGCTGGCCTGCGCGCTGGCCGTGGCGGCCGCGCGCGGCGAGGACAAGGCTGCCAGCGTCACGCTGCTCACCACGATGCTGGATTTCCACGACACGGGCGAGATCGGGCTGCTGGTCAACGAAGCCATGGTCGCCATGCGCGAGGCCACGATCGGCCGCGGCGGGCTGTTGCACGGCCGCGAGCTGGCCCATGTGTTCGCGGCGCTGCGCGCCAACGACCTGATCTGGCCCTATGCCGTGAACAGCTACCTGAAGGGCAGCGCGCCGGGCGCGTTCGACCTGCTGTCCTGGAACTGCGACGACACCAACCTGCCCGGGCCGATGTACTGCTGGTACCTGCGCAACGCCTACCTGGAGAACCGCATGCGGGTGCCCGGCGGCACGGTGCAGTGCGGCGAGCCGGTGGACTTTGCCCAGGTCCGGGTGCCAGCCTTTCTCTATGCCTCGCATGACGACCATATCGTGCCGTGGGGCAGCGCCTATGCCACCACGCGCCTGCTGGGCGGGCCCACGACCTTTGTGCTTGGCGCCAGCGGCCATATCGCCGGCGTGATCAACCCGCCGGCCAAAGGCAAGCGCCATCACTGGACCGGGCCGCTCCAGAGCGATCCGCAACGCTTGCTCGACGGCGCCGAGCGCGCCGAAGGCAGCTGGTGGCCGGCCTGGACCCGCTGGCTGGCGCAGCACGCCGGCGCCCGCACCGCTGCGCGCCGCGCGCCCGGCAACGCCGCTTACCCCGTGATCGAGCCCGCACCCGGGCGTTACGTCAAGGCAAAGGCCAGCTAGCTACCAGCCGGCTGAGCCATCAATCCGCTATCCACCCTACCCCCAGATTCACCCAGGAGAGTCACATGGAAGATGTTGTTATCGTCGCCGCAGCCAGAACCGCCGTGGGCAAGTTCGGCGGATCGCTCGCCAAGGTGCCGGCCCCCGAGCTGGGCGCCACGGTCATCAAGGCCTTGCTCGAGCGCAGCGGCCTGAAACCCGAGATGGTCGACGAAGTGCTGCTGGGCCAGGTGCTGACCGCCGGTGGCGGGCAGAACCCCGCGCGCCAGGCCGCCATCAAGGCCGGCTTGCCCAACACCGTGCCCGCCATGACCATCGGCAAGGTCTGCGGCTCCGGCCTGAAGGCCGTGCACCTGGCGGCCCAAGCCATCAAGTGCGGCGACGCCGATATCGTCATTGCCGGCGGCCAGGAGAACATGAGCGCTTCACCGCACGTGCTGGCGGGCTCGCGGGACGGCCAGCGCATGGGCGACTGGAAGCTGACCGACACCATGATCGTCGACGGCCTGTGGGATGCCTTCAACCAGTACCACATGGGCACCACCGCCGAGAACGTGGCCAAGGCCTACCACATCTCGCGCGAGCAGCAGGACGCGTTCGCGGCCGCGTCGCAACAGAAGGCCGAGCTGGCACAGAAGACCGGCCGCTTCAAGGACGAGATCGTGCCGGTCTCGATCGTCTCGAAGAAGGGCACGGTGGTGTTCGATACCGACGAGTTCATCAAGCACGGCACCACGGCCGATGCCCTGGCGGGCCTGCGGCCGGCTTTCGACAAGGCCGGCTCCGTCACCGCGGGCAATGCCTCCGGCCTGAACGACGGCGCGGCGGCGGTGCTGATGATGTCGGCCAGCAAGGCGCGCGAGCTGGGGCTGACGCCGCTGGCCCGCATCGCCTCCTATGCCAGCGCCGGGCTTGATCCCGCGATCATGGGCATGGGCCCGGTCCCGGCCTCGCAGCGTTGCCTGCACAAGGCGGGCTGGAGCATCAACGACCTGGACCTGATGGAAATCAACGAAGCCTTCGCCGCGCAGGCATGCGCGGTCAACCAGGAAATGGACTGGGACGCCAGCAAGATCAACGTCAATGGCGGCGCCATCGCCATCGGCCATCCCATCGGCGCGTCCGGCTGCCGCATCCTGGTCACCCTGCTCCATGAAATGGCGCGGCGCGATGCCCGGCGCGGCCTGGCGTCGCTGTGCATCGGCGGCGGCATGGGCGTGGCGCTGGCCGTCGAGCGCTGATCGAGCGCCAATCGAGCGCTAAGACAACCTGCATTCCACAAGGAGAAAACAACCATGAGCAAGCAACGCGTAGTACTGGTCACCGGCGGCATGGGCGGCCTGGGCGAAACCATTTCCACCAAGATGGCCGATGCCGGCTACCGGGTGGCGGTCACCTATTCGCCCGGCAACACCACCCATGGCGAATGGGTTCAGCAGATGAAGGCACGCGGCTACGACATCCTCGCCGTGCCCTGCGATGTGGCGGACATCGATTCGTGCGCGAAGGCGGTGGCGGCCGTGACGGAAGTCGCCGGCCCGGTCGATGTGCTGGTCAACAACGCCGGCATCACGCGCGACATGACGTTCAAGAAGATGGACAAGGTGAACTGGGACATGGTGCTGCGCACCAACCTGGACAGCCTGTTCAACATGACCAAGCAGGTCGCGGACGGCATGGTCGAGCGCGGCTGGGGCCGCGTGATCAACGTGTCGTCGGTAAACGGCTCCAAGGGCGCCTTCGGCCAGACCAACTACTCGGCGGCCAAGGCCGGCGTGCACGGTTTTACCAAGGCACTGGCCCTGGAGGTCGCCCGGAAAGGCGTGACGGTCAACACCATCTCGCCCGGCTACATCGGGACCAAGATGGTCACTGCCATTCCCGAGGAGATCCTGAATACCAAGATTCTCCCGCAGATCCCGGTAGGCCGCCTGGGCAAGCCGGAGGAAGTGGCGGGCCTGATCATCTACCTGGCCTCGGAGGAAGCCGCCTTCCTGACCGGCGCCAACATCGCCATCAACGGCGGCCAGCACATGCAGTGACGCCGGCGCGGCGATGACGGCCATCTGGCAAGACAACAACTAGGCAAGGCAGCAACGGGAGACCATATGAAATCCATGGGCATCGATCACGACGCGCTGATCAAGCAGTTCGCGCAAGCGTCGCAAAAGCAAGGCGAATCCCTGCAACAGGCTGTCCAGCAGGCGACCCTCAAGGCCTTGCAAGGCCGGGAGCTGACCCTGAAGAGCATCAAGGACACGCTGAAGATGGTCACCCAGGCGGCCTCCGCCGGGGCGGCCAGCAGCGGGCTCGCCGGGCCGGGGCTGGAGCCGATGTTGTCCCAGGTCGCGCAGGGCATGGACGCCGCGCTGGTGCAAGCGGTGGAAGCCAATCGCCGGGCGTTGCAGCAGATCGTCGACCAGGGCGCGCAATTGCGCGAGACCCACCTCAAGAAGGCCGTGGCCGACATCGAGAAGATGGAGGACGCGCTGTTGGGCGCGGTGGCCAGATCTATCGGTGAGTTGCCGCAGCCGGTGCAGGGGCCGTGGTCGTCGGTGCTGGAGGGCATGAAGCGCAAAGGCACGGCGACCGGCGCCAGCGCCACGGCGGTGGTCGAGCAACTGACCACCCAGGCGCGCGAGCTCGCGCGCGAGGGACGGGCCTTTGCGCAAAGCAGCACCGAAGCCTGGCTCGAGCACTACGCCACGCTGGTCAGCGGCGTGCTGATCGGCATGTCGAATGGCCTCAACGGCGAAGGCAAGCGCTGACCCCGCGCTAGCCGCGCCGCCATGCGGCAACCGGGACGCCGCACGCGCGGCGTCCCATCCACAACCCACGGAGGAGCCCGGACAGATGGATCCCATCCTGCTGGCGCGCATGCAGTTTGCTGCCAACATCACCTTCCATATCCTGTTCCCGACCATCAGCATTGGCCTGGGATGGTTGCTGCTGTTCTTCCGCTGGCGCTATCTGAAGGCGGACACGCCACCGTTGCGCCATGCCTGGCTGAATGCTTACCGGTTCTGGACCAAGGTGTTCGCGCTGACGTTCGCGCTTGGCGTGGTCAGCGGCATCACCATGAGCTTCCAGTTCGGCACCAACTGGCCGGGCTTCATGGAAACGGTCGGCAATATTGCCGGGCCCCTGCTCGCCTATGAAGTGCTGACCGCGTTCTTTCTCGAAGCCGGCTTTCTTGGCGTGATGCTGTTCGGCCACGGCAAGGTGGGCGAGCGGATACACCTGATGTCGACCTTCTTCGTCGCCTTCGGCACCACGCTCAGCGCCTTCTGGATCCTGGCGCTGAACTCCTGGATGCAGACGCCCCAGGGCTACGAGATCATCCATGGCGAGTTCCATGTGCAGAGCTGGCTCGCCATCATCTTCAACCCCTCCTTCCCCTACCGCTTCTGCCACATGCTGCTGGCCTCGGCGCTGACCTGCGCCTTCCTGCTCGCGGGGCTGAGCGCGTGGCAGTTGCTCAAGGGCACCGGACAGCTGTCCGCGCCCAAGGTGCTGCGGGTCGGGCTGACCCTGGCCGCTGTCGCGATCCCCCTGCAGATCGTGATCGGCGACATGCACGGGCTCAACACGCTTGAGCACCAGCCCCAGAAGATCGCAGCCATGGAGGGCGTGTGGGAGACCGAGCGCGGCGCGCCCTTGCTGCTTTTCGCCATTCCCGATGCCGGCGCGCGCACCAACCGCGCGGCGATCGGCATCCCGCATCTCGCCAGCCTGATCCTGACGCACCGCGCCGACGGCGAGATCCGCGGGCTGAACAGCTTCGGCGACGCGCATCCGCCCGTCCTCCCGCTGTTCTTCGCGTTTCGCGTGATGGTGGGCATGGGTGTGCTGATGCTGGCGGCCAGCTGGCTGGGCTGGTGGTGGTACCGCTGCGCCGGCTGGCAGGCGCAGCGGCTGCCGCGCGCGCTGCTGTGGGGATTGGCGGGCATGACCTTCTCCGGCTGGATTGCCACGGTGGCCGGCTGGTACGTCACCGAGATCGGACGGCAGCCCTTTATCGTCTACGGCCTAGTGCGCACCGCCGACGTTGCCTCCAACGTGCCGGCGCCCCATATCGCCCTGACGCTGGCGCTGTTCGCGACGGTGTACCTCGCGCTGATCGTCGCCTATGTCAGCGTGCTCAAGTACCTGGCGGAGAAACCGGAAGCCCCACCCGGGGCCGATCACGCCGGACAACCCACACCCGCGTGCGGCACGATCGCCGCGCGCCCCTTGCCTGCCGGGAGCCAACCATGACCTGGATGCGTCTGGACGACGCCCTGCCCGTGATCTTCATGGCGCTGATGGGCGTGTCCATGCTGGTCTACGTGATCAGCGACGGCTATGACCTGGGCGTCGGCATGCTGATGCACCGGGCGACCCCGGCCGAGAAAGACGTCATGGTGGCGTCGATCGGTCCGTTCTGGGATGCCAACGAAACCTGGCTGGTGCTCGGCGTCGGCATCCTCCTCGTGGCTTTCCCTAAGGCGCATGGATTGATATTGACCGAGCTCTACCTGCCTGTCACGCTGATGCTGGTGGGGCTGATCCTGCGCGGCGTGGCGTTCGACTTCCGGGTGAAGGTGAAGAGCGCGCACAAGCCGATGTGGGACCGCCTCTTCTTCGCCGGCTCGACGATCGCGTCGGTCTCGCAAGGCTGGATGCTGGGACGTTACATCAGTGGCTTCGGTACCGGTTGGAATTATCCCCTGTTCGCTGCGGCCATCGCCGTGGCTTTGCCGATGGCCTACGTGCTGCTCGGCGCGTGCTGGCTCGTCATGAAGACCGAGGGCGAACTCCAGCAGCGCGCTGTGCGCTGGGCCGGGATCGCGTGGGCGCCGATGGTATGCGGGCTGGCATTGATCTCGGTTGCCACGCCCTGGATCAGCCCGGCGGTGCGCGAGCGCTGGTTCGTGCTGCCGCAGATCGTCGCCCTCGTCTCCATCCCGCTGGTGACCGGCGTCGCGCTCGTGGCCGTGCGCATGCTGCTGAACACCCGCGTGGTGCGCGGGCCGGTGAGCTGGCTGCCATTCGTGCTGCTGATCGGGGTCTTCGTGCTCAGCTTCCTCGGGCTGGCCTACAGCATCTTCCCGTATGTCGTGATCCACCGCCTGACGATCTGGCAGGCCGCCAGCAGTCCGCAGGCCTTGAAGGTGATCCTGGTGGGCGTGTGCATCTCGGTGCCGGCCATTGCCGGCTACACGGTGTTCTCGTACCGGGTTTTCCGCGGCAAGACCGGCGAACTCCGCTATGCCTAGCTGGCCCCGCAACATCCTGCGGCGCCACACGGCGCAGGGCCCCGCCGACGGCTGCGCGGGCTTCGCGCAGCCTTGCTCCGGGAGTACACTGCATTCACCTGAGCTGTGCCTGGACGAGCACAGGTCTCGCTTCCATCACTGGTATCCGGACGACACGTCCTGCATCGTTGAGGACCACGGAGAAAGGGCTCGCGACATGAATCTCGGCCGTATGCGCATGGGGATCTGGTGCGGTATGGCAATGGCGGCGATCGCACTGGCCACGTGGCTGGCCTACGGCATGGCGTTGCGCGCCGGGCTCGATCAGCTGCGGGTTGCCGCCCAGCATCGCCTCGATGTCGTGTCCGCGCGGCTTGACGGCGAGCTGTCCCGGTTCGACTACCTGCCATCGTTGCTCGAATCCACCACGGATGTCTTCGCGCTGCTCGACCGGCCCGATGACGTGGCGCTCAAGCAGCAGGTCAGCCGTTACCTGCACGGCATCACCGCAACCGCCGGCGCGGACAACCTGTACGTCACCCAGCGCTCCGGCCTGACCCTGGCGGCGGCCGACTGGGACCAGCCGGGCACCCCGGTGGGCGCCGATCTCTCGTTCCGGCCGTATATGCGCGATGCGCTCGATCACGGCCGGGGCCGCTTCTACGGCGTAGGGTTTACCTCCGGCCGGCCCGGCTATTACCTCGCCTACGCGCTGCAGCAGGGCGGCGCGCAGCGCGGCGTGGCCACGGTCAAGGTCAACCTCGACGCGGTGGAACGCAACTGGGTCCAGATCCCGGGCAAGGTGCTGGTGGTCGACGCCCGCGATGTGGTCATCCTGGCCTCGCTTGCGCCTTGGCGGCTGCGCCCGCTGGCGCCACTGACGCAAGCGATGCTGGCCGAGGCCGGCCTGGCGCGCACCTACGGCAAGTCCGACCTGATGCCGCTGGACTGGCTGGTACGCGCCAGGCTGGATGCGCACACCACGCGCGTGCGCCTGGACGGCGTGGATTACCTGGCCTCGGAGCGCACGGTCAACCACGGCCTCTGGCGCATCATGCTGCTGGATGACGAACTGCCGGCGCGCAACCTGGCCCGCAACGCCGCCATCGGCGCGCTGCTGGCCTGCATGGTGATCCTGCTGCTGGCGCTGGTGATCGCACTGCGCCTGCGCGCCGCGCAACAACAAGCCGCCGCGCAACGCGCGCTGCGCACCGCGCACGATGGCCTGGAGGCCAAGGTGCTGGAGCGCACGGCCGAGCTGCGCGCGCTGCAAAGCGACCTGGTCCACGCCGGCAAGCTGGCCGCGCTCGGGCAGATGTCCGCCGGCGTGGTGCATGAACTCAACCAGCCGCTGGCGGCCATGCGCACGCTGTCGGACAACGCCGAGGTGCTGCTGGAAAAAGGCAGGCTCAAGGATGTGGCGGGCAACCTCCAGCGCATCGCCAAGCTGATCGATCGCCTCGGCCGGCTGACGCAGCAGCTCAAGGTCTTTGCCTTCAAGTCGCAGGATGCGGTGCGGCCAGTCCCGGTACGCCAGGCGGTGCAGGACGCACTGCTCCTCGTCAGCACCCGGTTGCGCGAGCGCGATATCACGGTGAGCCTGGCGATCGACCCCGCCGACATCAGCGTCCTGGCCGACGAGATCCGCATCGAGCAGGTGCTGGTCAACCTGCTGGGCAATGCCGCCGATGCCTTGTCGGGCGCACCGGTGCGGGAGCTGGTCATCCACGCAGCCCGCCAGGAGCACCTCTGCATCGTCACCATCCGCGACACAGGCCCCGGCATCCATCCCGACGTGCTGCCGCGCCTTTTCGACCCGTTCATTACCACCAAGCCGGCGGGCAAGGGCCTGGGCCTTGGCCTGATGATCTCGGCGCACATCGTGCGCGAATTCGGCGGGCGCCTGTACGCCCGCAACCTTGCGCCTGCTGGTGCCGAGTTCGTGGTCGAGCTGCCGCTGGCGCCGTCGCATGAGAGAGAAACCAATGACTGACACCCATCCGATCCGCGTGGTTTTTGTCGAAGACGAGGAGGATGTGCTGGTTGGCAGCTCGCAGGCCCTCGAGCTGGCGGGCTTCGCCGTGAACGGCTTTGCCTCGGTGGAGCACGCGCGCGGCAGCATCGGCATCGGCGAGCCGGTGGTGGTGGTCTGCGATGTGAAGCTGCCGGGCATGAACGGCGTGGCCTGGCTCAACGAGATCCGGCACATCGACCCCGACCTGCCCGTGATCCTGATGACCGGCCACGGCGACATCTCCATGGCGGTGCAAGCCATGCGCGAGGGCGCATACGACTTTATCGAGAAGCCGTGCTCCTCCGAGCGGCTGGTCTCCGTGGTCAGGCGCGCCGCCGACCGGCGCAAGCTGAGCCTGGAAGTGCTGGGCCTGCGCGAGCAGCTGGAAAGCTGGCACGGGATCCAGGCCTGCCTGATCGGACGCTCCGCGCAGATGGAGCGGGTGCGCCGCGCCGTGCGCGCGCTGGCCGATGCGCCGGCGGACGTGGTGATCTATGGCGAGACGGGCACGGGCAAGGACCTGGTGGCGCGCTGCCTGCACGACCATAGCGCGCGCCGCACCGGCAACTTCGTGCCGCTGAACTGCGGCGGCCTGCCCGAAGCCCTGGCCGAGAGCGAGCTGTTCGGGCATGAGGTGGGTTCCTTCACGGGCGCCACCCGGCGGCGTTGCGGCAAGTTCGAGCATGCGCAGGGCGGCACCCTGTTCCTTGACGAGATCGAGAGCATGCCGCTGTCGGTGCAGGTCAAGTTCCTGCGCGCGCTGCAGGAGCGCTCCATCGAACGGGTCGGGTCGAACGAGCCCATCGCGGTGGATTGCCGGGTCATTGCCGCCAGCAAGGAAGACCTGAAACTCCTCAGCGAGCAAAAGAAGTTCCGTGCCGACCTGTACTACCGCATTGGCGTGGCCTTTATCGACCTGCCACCACTGCGCGAGCGGCGCGAGGATATCCCGCTGCTGTTCGAGCATCTCATCCTGCAGGCCGCCACCCGCTTCAACCGGCCCGCTCCGGTGCTCGGGAACGCGCAGTTCGAGCTGCTGCTGTCCCATTCATGGCCTGGCAACGTGCGGGAGCTGCGCAATGTGGCCGACCGTTTCGTGCTCGGGCTGCTGTCCGATGATTTCGAGCTGCACGGCGGCCATGCCGGGCACGGCAACAGCCTGCCCGACCAGCTCGAACAGTTTGAACGGGTTGTTGTCATGGAGGAACTCAAGCGGAACAACTGCGATGTGGCGGCTACCGCCAAGGCGCTTTCCATCCCCAAGCAAACGCTGTACTCCAAGCTGCGCCGTCTGCAAATCGCCTATGACAAGGTGCAGGCCGAGGAGTAACCCAGGCGTAATTCAACTGAGCCACCATCGCCCCCGGTAGCGCGGGGACGCCCCCTATTTTCAAGACTCACAGGTATTCCCCATGCTTTACCAATTCCACGAACTCAAGAGCGCCCTGCTGTTGCCGCTCACCGCGCTGGCGCAAGCCACCTCGCGCACCTTCACCAATCCGCTCAGCCCGCTGTCCATGATGCCGGGCGCCAACCGGATGGCCGCCGGCTACGAACTGCTCTACCGCCTCGGCAAGGATTACAAGAAGCCGCCCTTCGACATCAAGTCGGTGCAATGCCACGGGCGGGACGTTCCCATCGTCGAGCAGACCATTGTGGAGAAGCCCTTCTGCAAGCTGCTGCGCTTCAAGCGCTATGCCGACGATCCGCAGGTCATCCAGTGGCTCAAGGACGAGCCGGTGGTGCTGGTGTGCGCCCCGCTGTCAGGCCATCACGCCACCCTGCTGCGCGATACGGTGCGAACCCTGCTGCAGCATCACAAGGTCTACGTGACCGACTGGATCGATGCGCGCATGGTGCCGGCGGAGGACGGCCCGTTCCACCTGACCGACTACGTGCACTACATCCAGGACTTCATCCGCCACATCGGCGCGGAAAACCTGCATGTCGTCTCCGTGTGCCAGCCGGCCGTGCCGGTGCTTGCCGCCATCTCGCTGCTGGCTTCCGCCGGCGAAGCCACGCCGCGAACCATGACCATGATGGGCGGCCCGATCGATGCGCGCCGCAGCCCCACTGCCGTGAACGCGCTGGCCACCGACAAGTCCTTCGAGTGGTTCGAGAACAACGTGATTCATGCCGTGCCGGCCAACTACCCGGGACACGGCCGCAAGGTCTACCCTGGCTTCCTGCAGCACGCCGGCTTTGTGGCCACCAACCCGGATCGCCACCTCTCCTCGCACTACGACTACTACCAGAACCTGGTCGATGGCGACCTGGACGACGCCGAGGCCCACGTGCGCTTCTATGACGAGTACAACGCCGTGCTCGACATGGCCGCCGAGTATTACCTGGATACGATCCGCGATGTGTTCCAGGAATTCCGGCTGGCCAGCGGCACCTGGGAGATCGACGGCAAGCCGGTACGGCCGCAGGACATCACGGGCGCGGCGCTGCTGACCATCGAGGGCGAACTGGACGACATCACGGGAGCGGGCCAGACCGCCGCGGCGCACGATCTTTGCGCGGGCATTCCCGGCGCGCGCAAGCAGCATGTGACGGCGCAGGGCTGCGGGCACTACGGCATCTTCTCTGGCCGGCGCTGGCGCGAGGAGATCTATCCGCAGCTGCGCGCGTTCATCGCCAGCTATCGCTGAGGCTTGCAGGCGCCTGCGGCCAGACCGGAGGCGCTGAGGACGAATTCCGCAGACGCCGCCGGCGACTCGCCGCGGCAGCGGAGCAAGCCTGACCGAAGCAGGCGGCCAATCTGCCATTGATGCACATACAGCGCGCCGCCAGGCGTTTCCGGGGCATCGAGAAACGCGCCGCGGAGCGGCTCGCCCCAGGGATTGCACGAGACGCGCAGGCGCGCGCCCGCAGCCATTCTGGATAGCAGCTCGATCTGTCTCATGATTCGCTTTCAGGCTGCGCCGAAGCGCGCAGCCTGAACAATCCGTCCCTTGGTTCCTTGGTTCGTTAGTCCGGCTGGTCCGACTGGTCCGGCACCGCCCGTATCAGCTCATCGAGTTGCGCGCTCATGGGCAACCCGAGCCGCTCGCCGGTCGGCAGCTTGTTCATGAACCATTGCTTGTACGTGCGATCCAGTTCCCCGGACACGGCCATCTCGCGCACCGCCTTGTCCACCACGGCGGCAAACTGCGGATCGCCCTTGCGGAACATGATCCCGTAGGGATCGTAGGAGAGGAAATCGCCGACGATCTGGAACCTGCCGCCGGCAGCGCTGCTGCGCAAAAATCCATACAGCAGCACATCGTCCCCCGCATAGGCGTGCGCGCCACCGCGCTGCAAAACCTGGAACGCATCGGCGTGATCCCGCGCCTTGATCACGTTCAACTGCAGGCCGAAGCGCGCCGAGAGCCGCTCAAGCGCCTCCACGTTCGTGGTGCCGCCGGTCGCGACCACGGTCTTGCCCTTCAGGTCCTTGAACGACCTGATCGGCGAGCCCTTCGGCACCATCAGCTTGGTCCCGGCCACGAAGATCACCGGTGAGAACGACACGTGCTTCAGGCGCTCGACGTTCCTGGTGGTGGAGCCGCACTCCAGGTCGACCTTGCCGGACGTGACCGCATCGAAGCGATTGTCCGAGGTGACCGGCGCCCATTGAATGCTGAGCTCGCGGCCCACCTCCGCCGCCGCCGCATCGACAATCGCGCGGCAGATATCGATGGAGTAGCCGACCGGCTTGCCGAGCCTGTCCAGGTACGAGAATGGCAAGGACGACTCGCGATAGCCGATGGTCAGGGTGCCGCTCTCCTTCGCCTTTTTCAGCGTGCCGGCCAGTTCCCCCGCCTGTTGCGCCGACACCGCGCCGGCGGCCAACGCCGCGCACAGCGCAACGGCCGCCCACATCACGATCCGCCGGCAGCCGCGGCTGCCGCGCCCGCCGCCCACGCCTACTCCATTTGAACGCATTTGATTTGCACTCCTGCAGTGATCGTTCGCACAATGCCCGGCACACCACGCGCGGGGCCGCCTGCAAGGCGCCTCCCCGCGCTGGCCGCTCAGGCCTGGACCGCGTCCGGCTTGCCGAGCGGGGCGCCGGCGCCCGCTGCCGTGCTGTCGCCCTCACTTTCCAGATCCGACTCGCTCGCCAGCTGGCCCTCCCACTTCGCCACCACGGCAGCGGCAATCGAGTTGCCTACCGCATTGGTCGCCGAGCGGCCCATGTCCAGGAACTGGTCGACCCCCATGATCAGCAGCAACCCGGCTTCCGGAATGCCGAACTGGTTCAGCGTGGCGGCAATCACCACCAGCGATGCGCGCGGCACCCCGGCCATGCCCTTGGACGTCAGCATGAGCAGCAGCAGCATGGTGATCTGGGTACCGATCGGCAAGTGAATATCATAGGCCTGCGCGATGAACAGCACGGCGAACGTGCAGTACATCATAGTGCCGTCGAGGTTGAAGGAGTAGCCCATCGGCAGCACGAAGCTGGAGATCTTGCGGCTGACGCCGAACCGGTCCAGCGCGGTGAGCATCTTCGGATAGGCGGCCTCCGAGCTGGCGGTGGAAAAGGACAGCAGGAAGGGCTCGCGAATCAGCCGGATCAGCGTGAACACCCGCTTGCCCAGGAAGAAGAACCCGGCCGCCACCAGCAGGCCCCACAGCACCAGCAGGCCAAGATAGAAGCTGCCCATGAACTTCGCGAAGGTGATGAGAATGCCCAGCCCTTGCGTGGTCACGGTCGAAGCAATGGCCGCGAACACCGCCACCGGCGCCATCCACATCACGGCGCCGGTGATCTTCAGCATGGTCTGCGCCAGGTCGTCGATGACGCCAGCCAGCCGCTTGCCCGTCTCGCCCAGCGTCGACAGCGCGGTGCCGAAGAAGATCGAGAACACCACGATCTGCAGGATTTCATTGGTGGCCATGGCCTCCGCCACGGACTTCGGCACCAGGTGCGTAATGAAATCCTTCAGCGTGAAGGCATTAGTCTTCAGGTTGGTGGCCGCCCCCACGTCCGGCAACGGCAGGCCGATGTTGTGGCCGGGTTGCAGCACGGTGGCCAGTATCAGGCCCAGCGTGAGCGAGAGAAACGACGCCACGATAAACCAGCCGAGCGCCTTCACGCCGACGCGGCCTACGGTGCTCGCGTCGCCCATGTGCGCGATGCCAACCACCAGGGTGGAGAACACCAGCGGTGCGATGATCATCTTGATCAGGCGCAGGAAGACATCGGTGAAGATCGATATATAGCCGGCGATCTCCTTGGCGGTACCGGGATCCGGGAAGGCCTTGTTACAGCTATAGCCGACGATGACGCCGAGGATCATCGCGATGACGATGTAGGTGGTGATTGGGCGCTTTTTTTTCATGACTGCTCCTTGGATTCTTGCGAGCCTGCTTTTCCGGTGCTTCAGACTTTCATGTGTGTCGATGCATCGCTGTGCTAAATCCAGCGCTGCCGTAGCTCCCCTCTCCCGCATGGCGGGAGAGGGGTTGGGGGAGAGGGCGGGCCTGCGCAAGAGCGAGGCGCATCACACTGAGCGAGCGCCCGCCCTCTCCCCCGTCCCCTCTCCCATTGCATGGGAGAGGGGAGCAAACCAGCTTTCTGCTTCCGGCAGCTCGCACCTGCATGCAGTACCCGCACGAAAGTCCGAAGCACCGCTTTTCCGAAGCCGCCACCCCCGGATATGTTCTGGCGAATTGGGTCGCCGCGGCCCGGACCGGACCGCGTCCTGCTTGTGTTTGCGCGTCTCAGATGGCTAACCGGCGGCCAAAGGCAGCGCGGCTTCGCCATGCACGCCATCCCTCATGACTATGAGGCTAAGAAACTCACTGAAAACTGCCAACATCGTCGAGCATCCACCGGCGCGCCGGCGCCACCGCGTGCGGCAGCGCGGTGCTCTCCACGTCGAACTCGATCATGCGGGCGCCGGGCAGGAAATGGCTGCAGGACTGCCGCCAGACGGCATCTGGCCAGACCATTTCGACGGACCCGTCATAGGGGTGATAGACGGCGCTGTACAAGGTGCCATGGCCACGCCCGTAGGCAGTCTGAAACAGCGGCGGGCGCAGCAGCGCGCGCAGGACGGCCTTGGCATCCTCGGCCTGCCGCACCGCGACAGCCAGCGTCTGCTCCCTGGCTTCGGCCAGGGTCGCATTGGCGTGCGCCGTCCACTCGACGCCATGCTGCAGGTTGCTCACCGCCTGCTTGCGCACCACCTCCAGCGGCCGGTCCGGCGTGACAAACACCGTTGCCCACTGTGCGCGGCGGTCAAGCAGGCTCACCGTGTAGCTCATATGCACCGGGATGCGCGCGAGCATTTCCACGGCCTGGTCGACGTTCTGGGCAAACTCCAGCACGTAGCGCAAGACCAGTGGAATGCCGAATCCATTGCCCACCGCCTTGCGGCCCCCGAACGACAGCGACGCAGCCAGGCCGCTCTCGTTGATGCCGTCGAGCGCGCCCCACAGGCAGTCGTTGACCGCCACCACTCGTTGGCCATGCCATCTGGACGCCAGCCACACGCCCTCGAGCAAAGCCGGGGCGAAATCGTAGTTGCGCAACAGCGCGGGCGTGGCGCCGGCGGCCTGCTGCCCGTCCACCGGCAACCACACCGCCTGGGAGCAGCCGGCAATGTAGGGCGGCGGCCCCCACATCGACAGGAAGCGCGCTTCCAGGTCGCCGCCGCCGGACAGCTCGACCAGCCGCTCCCAGGTCGGGACCAGCTCCGGCATATGGTGGCGCAAAGCCTTGCGGCACATCAGGAAGCCAGGCCGCGCGCGATCGCCGTCGCGCAGATACCATTGCCGGTAGCCGGGCCAGAACTGCCGGAAGATGTTCTGCCATCGCTGGCCGGGCAAGTCCTCGCTGATCGCTTCGAATGTACAACGCATGAATTCCTGCCCTCTCGTGGTTGGACCTTCGGCCTACAGGATCTTGAACGCGCCCGGCTGCGGCGCCAGCTCGGCCTGCGCGGCAACCAGGGGCTTGGCCACGTAATACTGCTTGATGCCCCGGATCCATTGGTGCGCGCGCTCGTTGAGCTTGAATTCGTCGTTCATCGAACGGCCCCGCGTGATCAGGATGCCCAGATCCGCCCCTTCGTAGCGATAGTCGCCGGGCCCGGTGATACGCAGGAAGAAGGCTTCTTGCTCGCTCTCGATCTCGCGACGGTTGGAGTCGAAGCGGTGGTAGGACACCGAGCCGTCGGACGCCATGCGATAGATGCCCGAGGGCGGCGCATGGGTCACGATATCCACGTTGTCCTCGGTGTACTTGATGACCAGCTGGGACCAACCGTCGATGAACGACTTCTCGGCCCAGCGCTCATTGAGCTCGCGCACATTGAGCTCGAACGGCACCCCCGAGAACTCCAGCAGGTGGAACAGGAACAACGGCGCGTCGGCATAGGCGAAGGCCGCATGATTGGTCATCGGGCTGGCGCCGCAGATGCGGGGATTCAGCTCACCGAGATACACCTCGCCGCTATCGACGTCGATCAGGAAGTCCAGGTCGAAGTAGCCGCGATAGCCCTCCTCCAGCAACTGGTTGCCGAAACGGAAGGCCATGTCGCGCGCCTTCATCCTGACTTCTTCCGAGAACGCCCCGGGGAAGATCTCGTTGCCGCACCAGCCGCCCTTGTAGGGAGTCAGTTCACGTGCGCCCACCACCTCGGTCAGCAGCGGCCCGACCAGCGTGCCTGACTGCGTGGCGCAGGCCTCCAGGGTCGCGCCGCGGCAGTTGATGCGCTTCATGATCTTGACTTCGGGGTCGTTGACGATCTCATCCTTGTGCTTGTTGAAGTCGTCAACGCTGGCGATAAAGAAGGTGGTGTGGCCGGAGTCGCCGAAGGCGCTCTGCACCACCAGGTCATTGCCCAGGCCGTAGTGCTCCGCGATCTGCATCAGGTGCGCGTAGCTGTCCACCTTCTCCAGTGCGTTGGGCACCGAGTGCACGCCCGCCTTGTTGCCGATGCGCACAGTCTCCATCTTGTTGTCGCAGCGGCTGCGCAGCGCGGCCGGCGGGAACCACACGTCAAGCCCCAGCTCGTCGGCCAGCTCTTCGGTTTTCTCATCGAACATCAGGAAGGTCGCGGCAGGCCGTCCCCCCCGCTGCTCGATCATCTCCACCACGTCCTTATGCTGCAGCAGGTAGTTGTTGATATCTTCGATCGAGGTGAATTCCTCGTGCGGCAGCGCCCGCGGCACGAACACATTGGGATGGCGGCCGTCGAAGCAATCGATGTAGTTGATGTACTTGAAACGGTTGACCCACTGATCGATGCCCAGGAGATTGAAGTTGGTGGCGCTGATGAAGTAGATGGGCTTCTCGTTCCTGTGGAACATCACGCGCAGATCTGAGACATTACGGACTTTTTGCATCGCGGCTTTCTCCTGATGAACTCGGGGCCGGCTGGACGCGGGTTTCCCGCGGTTCCTGGACATCCAGGTCCGGCATTCTTTTTTTGTCGACATGGGCTCTGTTGCGAGAAGCCGGGCGCCTGTCCCGGCCTCCCGCCTCGCTACTTTTTTGCCGCTGGGCGGTCCGCCAGGGCCGCCGCCGCCACTTCATCGACCGTTGCCGTCGAGACTTCCACAACGGCCGAGACCGACGCCTTCGCCGCGGCCGCCACCGCCGCGGCTGCCTCGCCGGCGGCCTGGAGCGCCAGTTGCTGGAGCGCCCCGTCGCTGAACACGCGGAAGCCCAGCTCCGGGCGGTAACCGTGGATCTCCCGCACATCCAGCGCCTGCATGAACTCCAGGATCTCGGAGCTGATCACCTGCCCCGGCACCAGGATGGGGAAGCCCGGGGGGTAGGGAATCACGAACAAGGCCGATACCACTTCACGGCCCTTGGAGATGGCCTTGGCCACCTCGGCCATGTTCAGGTACTCGCAGTTCTCTTCGTCATAGGACATGAAGAAGGCTTTGCGGATATCGCCGTCCGGCGTCTCGATCTGCCCGCTGTTGCACACACTGCGGAACGCAAAATGGAAGTGCGAGAAGTCCGGCAGCGGCGGCAGTTCCCTGGTCAGCGACGAAACGCGCTTCTCGTGCAGGCGGCGCTCGATCACGCTCATGTCCGCCGTGCGCTCCTCCAGTTCCCTGGCGATCTTGATCAGCACCTCGATCAGGTATGCCACCGACGAGCGCGTGGTACCGATATTGGTCATGAACAAGACGGTGTTGCGCGACGTCTTGTTGATCTGGATGCCGTACTTGTCCATCAGGTACTTGTTCTTGAACGTGTCGCCGTCAATGCCGGAGGTGCCGATCGACAGGGTCAGCCGGGTCGGGTCCAGCGCGAATTCATCGACGCGCCACGCGGCTTCCATATTGGCCCAGCCGGATTCCGGGCTGTAGTACGCCTCGATGCCGGATGGCCGGTACGCGGTCGGCACCACGCGGGAGACGTTGAGGAACTGGAAGTACTTCTTGAGCAACGGGTGCGTGTGGATCCACTCGCGCAGCGTCATGGCCAGTTCCATCTGGCGCTGCACCAGCTCGTAGCCTTCCAGCTCCACCTGGCGGCGGCCGACATCGAGCGAAGCCAGGATCTGGTAGTTCGGCGAGGTGGAGGTGTGCGTCATGTACGCCTCGTGGAACGCCTCTTCCGCCTTGTCCTTGAAGTCCTGGTCCCACACGTGAATCATGGAGCCCTGGCGCAGCGAGGTCAGGGTTTTGTGGGTGGACTGGGTCGCGTAGACGCGCACCCGCGCCCGGTCCGGGTCCGGCATCAGGCGGGTGGCGACAAGCTTCTCCTCGTCATCCCAGTCCGCCCCGCCAAACGACGCGGTGAATGCGTCGTAGCGCTGGCGATAGTCCTCGCTATCGAGCTCGCGGCGCAGGCGCGACGCCGAATCCATGCCGGTGCGCTGGCGGTAGGTGGGATGAAAGCGGGCGAAGGCAAACCAGGCCTCGTCCCACAGGAAGATCAGGTCCGGCTTGATGGCCAGGCATTCCTCCATGACGCGCTTCACGTCGTAGACCACGCCATCGAACGTGCAGTTGGTCAGCAGCACCATCCTGACCTTGTGCAGCGTGCCCGCCCGCTTGAACCGCAGCAGCGTGCGCTTCATCTGGGCGATGGGGACCGCCCCGTACATCGAGAAGTCATTGAGCGGGTAGGAGTCGAGATACGCCACCTTGGCGCCCGCAAGCACCATGCCGTAGTGGTGGGACTTGTGGCAGTTGCGGTCCACCATCACGATATCGCCCGGCTTGACCAGCGCCTGCACCACGATCTTGTTGGCCGTCGAAGTGCCATTGGTGGCGAAGAAGGTGCGGCGCGCGCCGAATGCGCGCGCCGCATACTCCTGCGCGACCTTGATGGGGCCAATGGGGTCCAGCAGCGAGTCGAGCCCGCCCGACGTGGCGGAGGTCTCGGCCATGAACAGATTCAGGCCATAGAACTGCGCCATGTCCTGAATCCAGTGGGAGTTCATGATCGACTTGCCCCGCGCCAGCGGCAAGGCGTGGAACACCCCGGTCGGCTGCTTCGAGTACTCCTTCAACGCCGTGAAGAACGGCGTCTTGTAACGCTCCGACACCCCTTTCATGATCGACATGTACAGCTCGGTGTGGTCCTCCTCCCGGAAAAAGATCCGGTTGAAGACCTCGCCCAGCCGCGACGCGATCTCTTCGGCCTTCACGTCCGTGACCAGGTACAGGTCCAGTTCCGGCCGCAATTGCGCAATCTTCTGCCCCAGCAAGGGGCCGCGCTCGGATTCCGGCTGCTCCTCGATGCCCTCGTCCAGCCCTTCCAGGAACTTGCGCAGCAGGTCCAGCTCATACTCGGACTTGAACGGAAAGCCATGCCGGATCACGCAAGCCTGCAGGTTGAAGTTGAAGAGCGTGGCGATCAGCGCATCCTCGAAGCTTGGCACCACCACCACGTCCCACACGAAGGGATCATCCACGCGCTGCTTGCGCTGAACGCGCCGGCGCAGGGCCTCTTCATCCTCGCGCGTCATGTCGTCGACGATCAGGACCTCAAAGTACGGTCGTGCTATTTGCGCCTGCATCTCCTCTTCTGTCTCGATCTCGGACGGCTCCTCCGACTCCGCATCCAGCGACAGCTTCTTGTGGCGATAGGTATCGCTGGCCAGCATGCGGTTGATACGGTGCACGGCGATGTTCAGCCGGCCCAGGTCGCCAGCCTCGAACCATGCGGTCAGCTCCTCGAACAACCGGTGCCCCGGGAACGCCCAGAACCGCTCGATCGGTTCGAGCATGGCCAGGGTCTCTTTTACCCGGGCGTGGCGCTCGATGAACTCCTTGCACTCCCGCGCGAGATTGACCAGGCGGCCCAGGTCATCAGTCAGATTCATCCAGCCATCCGCGCGCATTTCCCAAACGCTGCGGTAACGGTTTAGGGAAATGTGTTGCCCGGTCTTTGCTTTTCGTGCCGTGCTGCGTGCCATGTTATTCCTCTGCTAACTAGATAATCTCAATGCGCGGATCTGCAACTTCGAATCCGTTTAATCGAACGACCGTTTTATTTCCGTCCCGCTATTCACCGGCTCCCGTTTTTCAAGCTGGTCAATCGCAACCTTGAGGGCAAGCGCTATCCATTGGGCCAGCAATCACGCTTTCCCCTGGATATTTCAATTCCGTTTTTTTTCGCCGCGCCGGAATAACTTGGCGGCGTGCCGGGGGTTTGCCCCCGGCGGCTACTCGCCCGCCGGCCCGGTCACTTCCGCCTGTGGTGCGTCTTCCAGGACACCCGGCTTCACCAGCTTGCCGAGCGTGTGGAGATAGGCATCCGCGCCGCTGTTGCGCTGGTAGACCGGGAACTCCACCTCCCGGTCGCGGAAGCTCTTGAGCGGCTGGCCAAGCCCGCGCAAGCCGCGCTCGCGCTCGCGCCGGACCTTCTCGAAATCGATCTCCACGGGGATGATCTCCGCGGTGCCCGGGCCGGCTTCATGCAGCACATAGCCAGCGGGATCCACCACGATGGAGCGGCCCACGCCACCGTCACCGACACCGTTGATATCGAAAAAATAGACCTGGTTGGTTGCCGCCGATGCCCGCACGATCGACAATTCGATGTCGCGGTCAATGGTGTCCGTCATGGTCGGGTGCAGGATCACTTCAGCGCCCATCGCAACCAGTGTCCGGGTCGTCTCCGGGAACCACATGTCATAGCAGATCGAGATGCCGAAGCGCCCCGCGTCCGGCACATCGAACACCACGAACTCGCTGCCCGCGGCGATGCCTTGCTCATAGGGCCGGAAGGGAAACAGCTTGCGAAAACGGGCAACCACGTTCCCGGCGGGATCGATCACCGGCGCGGTGTTGTAGATCGCGCCGTCACGACGCTCGAACAAGGAGCCGGGGATCAGCCACAAACCGTACTTGGCCGCCATCTCGCACAGGCGGGCCTCGGCTGCGCCCGGCATTTCCTCGGCCTTGGCCGGGCTCGGGCCAAACGCCGCCAGCTCGGAGAACATCACCATGTCGACCCACGGAAAGCGGTGCCTGACATGGGCCAGGTAGCGATTCATCTGCGTGATGTTCTCTTCGAATGCCGACACCGGCATCTGGATACCTGCTACTGCAAAACGCTTCATTTAATGCCTCGATAAATACAACATACTGGTGCATCGGCACGCACCGATATGGGGATATTCGCCATTTCCCCATCGCATTTATGTAGTGAATTAAGTGCCTGCTCAATAGCGGGTCTTTCACATTTCTGGGGGCTACGCCGGCGGTCTGTTACTTAGTTGAAATGGTTATGTGGTAATGCCGCGACATGATGGGATCTACTCTACAAGCCCGTTGGCTCCACTGTATAGTGCCGGTACAAATTTTCAGATGGAGCCAAGAATTGAGAGAGACGCCGCTGACCGATTGGCTTCTCGCGCGCAGTCATTGGAGCCAGCCCGAACGATCCGGCGCTCCGCTAAACAGGCAGTTGTTCGACGACATCCGCGAGGCCATCCTCGCCGGCCAGCTATCCCCGGGCACACGGTTGCCACCCACCCGAGAACTAGCCCGTGAACTAAGCATTGCCCGCAACACGGTCCTCTATGCCTACGAGCGGCTCACCGACGAGGGCTACACGCACACGCACGGCGGCAGCGGCACCTATGTTGGCGACACCGCCCCCGACCCCGCCCTGCTCGCCCGCATCGCCGACCCCGGCCGGGCCGGCGAACCCGCGCTTCCCGCCGATCAATCCAGGCTCTCCCTGCGCGCGCGCGAACTGCTGGCCAGCGTTGGCGCATCCGACCTGCAAGTGGGTGCGTTCGTGCCCGGCATTCCGGATGTCAGCCAGTTCCCGCGCGGCGTGTGGCAACGCCTGATCACCAAGGTCTGGAAGACCGCCAGCCAGGAACAACTGGGCTATGGCAGCCGGCATGGCCATCCGCCGCTCAAGCGCGCGCTCACGGAGTACCTGTCGCTCGCCCGCGGCGTGGATTGTTCGCCGGAGCAGATCATCGTGACGCAAGGCAGCCACCAGGCCATCGATCTCTGCGCCCGCCTGCTCGCGGACCCAGGCGAACTGGTCTGGGTCGAGGACCCATGCTATTGGGGCGCGCGCAGTGTCTTTCGCTCGGCGGGCCTGCGCATGGATGGCATCGCGGTGGACGAGCACGGGATCCGGCCGCCGGTTGCGCCAGAGAGCGCGCCACGGCTGATCTTTGTCACACCCTCTCACCAATACCCGAGCGGCGTGGTGATGAGCCTTGCGCGGCGCCGCCTGCTCACGGAGCTGGCGCATCGCCACAACGCATGGATCATCGAAGACGACTACGACAGCGAGTTCCGCTATCAGGGCGCACCCTTGCCATCGCTGCAGGGGCTGGACCCGCACCGCAACACCATCTATGTCGGCAGCTTCTCCAAGGTGCTCTATCCCGGCCTGCGGCTCGCCTTCCTGATCGTGCCACCGGAACTGGTCGACGCCTTCTCGGTAGCGCAATCCGAGTTGCATCGCGGCGGACAGCTATCGGTGCAAGCCGCGCTGGCGGAGTTTATTTCCGATGGCCATTACGCAGCGCACGTACGGCGCATGCGCAAGATCTACGGCGAGCGCCAGATGTTGCTGATTGACGAACTGCAGCGCCAGCTCGGCGACGAGGTGGCGATCGTGGGCACCGATACCGGGCTGCACCTGAGCGTCATACTCCGGCATGCCAATGACCAGTTGGTGTCGCGTTTCGCGCTGGCGCACGGGATTGTAGCGCGACCGCTGTCTTCGTATTTTGCTGATTCGCTGCAGGCGCAAAACGGGTTGGTACTCGGCTATGGCGGGGTTGCGGATGCGGAGATTGCGCCTGCGGTTGGCAAGCTGGCGCGGGCGATTGAGTTGGTGAAGGGGTCTTGAGTTAAGGCTGCGGGGCCAGTTCTTTGGCGCTCCTAGCTGCTGGCGCGGCTGGACGGTGTTGGCCGTTTTGGAACGTGTGAGATGTCACTTTTCTTTACTCGTCAAGAAAAGCAACCCAAAGAAAGCGATCCTTGTACGAATCAACCACATGGGTAACAAACGAGTTCACTCACATAGGTAACACTTTGATTGTCAGGTAGTGCTGCTTCGCCTGGCGTTCATCAATCAATCCTATGGCAATGGGGCCGAAGTGCACACGCCATATCCCATCGGCAACTGCCTCCAATCCGACCACCTCGCCCTGCAAGAGATGACCGACATAGATGATCTTGCCCGCCTGGTAGATCAGCCCCGCTTTCGTCACTCGGTGCGGCAGGATGTAGCTCGCGTAGCTCATCTCCTCAAGACGACTCGGATAGGCCCGCATCGACTTTGTGTAGCAACTCTGCGGCGTGCATTGCTCCAACGCCTCGTGCGGCCTTTCCCGATTGTAGTAGCGCCGGAATTCATCCATGCGACGCTGCTGGCTGCTCAACGTGGCCGCTGGCGGCTGCGCCGTCGCTCGCTTGAGCGTGCGGTGCATGCGCTCGTGCCGACCGTTCTGCTCCGGATGCCCTCGCTCGATCCGCTCCGGCACGATCCCCAGCTTCAGCCACCAGATCGACAACTGCGACAACCCTGCGCTACCCGTACTCGCGAACGGAACGCCGTTGTCCGTGCGCAGCCGGTCCGGCAAGCCGTAGCGCCGGAACAGTTGCTCGAAGACCGCACGCGTAGGTACCAACTGGGGCCCGTTCAAGCCCTTGCAACCCAGCAGATACCGGCTCGCATGGTCCATTACCGTCAACGGGTAACACCACCGGTGGTCCCCCGTCAGAAACTGCCCCTTGTAGTCCGCACTCCACAAGCCGTTCGGCTCCTGGGTCGAGCGCAATACGCCTTCGTGCGGCATCACACGACGTCGCAAGCGCCGTGGGAGGATCCGTCCTGCTTGCTTAAGTACGTTGTAGATCGTCGTGCGCGAGGGCACCAGCTCTGCCCCGTACCGGGCCTCCAGCAGCTTCTGGATCTTCTTCGGCCCTTGCTCCATCCCGCCCTGCGTTCGCAGCGCCAGAATCGCCTGGCGGATCGCGTAGGGCACGCGATCCTGCTCACGCCGACGCCGGCTGCGTTCGGCCAGTCCATCCAGCCCCTCTGCTTCGTACCGCTCAAGCCACTTGTAACCTGTCTTCCGGCTGACGCCATATCGCGCGCACAGCGCGCTCATGCTCTCAACACCCTTGACGTGATCGACCACAAACAAAATTCGTTGGTCCATGGGTTTCAGCTCGCTCCAGGGCATGGGCATCTCCTTTCAGGGTCGCCCATGCAGGGTAGAAAACTGTTACCTATGTGCTTGAACTCAAGTGTTACCTATGTGAGTGAGTCGTACCTCCTTGCAGGAGGCTGGCGTGTCGGGGTTGCGCAGCCCCATGGTTTCGTGGTCAGGCCGCGGGCTTTAATGGCCTCGTGCCGTTACCGGTTTGAATGGCCACGATCCTGTGAATGACACCGGTTTCGTGGTGAGGCTACTCGGTAGCGGTGTCCTTGCCTAATCCCCCATCTGCCGGTACCAGTGCAAAGCACAACGATATGTCACGCCGTGATGGTTTTGTGGCGGGGCGGGCGCGGTGGTGAATGCCTCAGAACTATTGCGGCGGTGCCACCGCGCCCACGACGAAAACGGGACGCCCGCAACTTCGTGGCCAGTCAAACCGGTACCGGCAGATGCGAGCAGAATCGCAGGCCGCACGACGAAACCAACGAGGTCGACAAGCCCGATTGCTCTGCCCCCGGCAGGGTCGGCTTTCTTCTCGTTAGTCTTCTTTGCCGACGCAAAGAAGAGTGACCGGCAGCCCCCGCAGGGGGATGTCGTATGGCTGTTGGGTCCAAAAGCCAACGCCGCGAAAAGAAACCGCGACCAACCCTGCAGCGCGATGCCTTCACGCCCACCTCGGCATCATGCCGAAGCTGGTCGACACCATCAACGATGGACATCGCTCACCACAACACCAAAGCCAACTCCAAGCCCTTCATCTGGACCAATGGAACGCCGCACTAGCGACAGTCGCCCGCCCCCCCAACGCCCCGCCCCTAAACCACAATCTCCCGCGACATCTGCGGCCTTCGCACCAACAACTCAGCCAGCTTCTTCAACGCGGCAGCAAGATGGGCGCGCGTCTCGACGCCGCCCAGCGAGATGCGGATCGCATTGGGCGGCGTGGGGCCGGCATGGAACGCATCGGAAGCGGTAACACGCAGATCCTGCGCACGCGCGGCCTGCGTCAGCGCCAGCGAAGTCCAGTAGCTCGGCAAGGTGTGCCAGACGTGTATGCCGCTGGGTGGAGCCTGGTCCGCGCTGAACAGCAACTGCCGTGCGAGCTCGCGCCGCGCGAAGGCTTCCGTGCGGATCCCGGCCAGCAGCTGCGCGGCGGAGCCTTCGTGGATCCACTGCGTGGCCAGGGCTGTCGACAGCGGCGTGGACATCAACGCGAACGAGCGCAGCGCGGCCAGCACGCCCGCCCGGCTGCGCGCTTCGGGCAGGCGGATATAGGCGGTGCGCAGCCCCGGGCTCAGGCATTTCGACAGCGTGGCAACGTAGTAGACCTGGCTCGGCGCGAAGTGGGCCACGGGCGGCGGTGCGTCGCTGCCGAGCAGCCAGTAGGGATCGTCCTCGATGATCCATGCGCCGCACTGCTGCGCGGCCAGCGCGACATCGCGGCGCCGGTGCGCGGGCATGGTCCGCGTGGTCGGGTTCTGGATGGTCGGGTTGAGGTAGATCGCGCGCGCGCCATGCTCGCGCAATGCTTGCTCCAGCGCATCGGGCCGCATGCCGTCGTCATCGGTGGCCACCGTGACCACGCGGCGCCCGAGCTGCTCGGCCGCAGCGCGCAGGCCGGGATAGGTCAGCGGCTCCGCGAGGATGGCGTCGCCGGGCTGCGTGAGCGTGAGGATCAGCGCCGCCAGCGCGGCCTGGGCGCCGGGGCAGGCAATCAACTGCTGCGGGCTGACCGACTCCAGCACCGGCTTCAGCCACATGGCGCCGGCGGCCCGGTCCGCCCTGCTGCCGCCACCAAGCTGGTAGGTCATGAGCAGGTGCGCATCGGTGCGCAGCAGCACCTGCGACAGGCCGCGCTGCAGCAAGTCATGGAAGTCCACGCCGGCGGGCGGCGGCGGCACGTTCATGCTCAGGTCAACCATCTGCGCCAGTTCGACCTTGGGCGGGGCGACGAAGGTGCCCAGCGCCCCGCGCGCCTCGATCAGGTTGCGCCGCTTGGCCTCGGTGAACGCGCGCGTCACCGTGGTGAGATCCACCCCGAGCTGCCTGGCCAGCTCGCGCTGCGGCGGCAGGCGGTCGCCGGGGTTCAGGCGCCCGTCCCCGACCGCGCGCTCGATGAAGCCAACGATCTGCCGGTAGCGCGCGCCCTCGCCGCGCACGAAGGCGGCGGCCCAGCCCGGACCGTCGTCGTCATCTTGTATGGATTTACTGGGATGCATTTTGCTTTATGTATGGCCTTTGTCTTACATTATCATGCGCCGCAGCATCACACAAATCCATACATTTAACGCTTTGTATGCGTTTCCCGCCAGTCCGGCGGAATCCCCTCTCTCGCGATGGTTTCCAGCGTGCCGTGGCAGGCAGTCCCGACGCGCGCGCCGGTTATGTGATGCATAACTAAGGTGTGTCTTATGCGTAACTCATTTGCCGGGGCAGACGCTGCTGTCCGGCGAGAATCCAGCGCTTGGCTGAATGCTTGCAAGGGAGGGCTCCGCCATGCGGGGCTATTTCTCGGTGGAGCAGCGATGCTCCTTCTCAGTGGCTGCCAGCTGGAGCTGCTATCCCCGAAGGGCGACATCGGGCACCAGGAAAAGACGCTGATCCTGGTCTCGCTGTTCATCATGCTGCTGGTCGTCGTGCCCGTCATTTTCCTGACGCTGTATTTCGGCTGGCGCTATCGCGCCTCCAACACCAAGGCAACGTATGCGCCCAAATGGGCGCACTCCACGCGGATCGAGGTGGTCATCTGGACCATCCCGTGCGTGATCGTGGCCGGCCTGGCGGTGCTGATCTGGAACACCACGCATTCGCTGGACCCCTACAAGCCGCTGGAGTCGACCGTCAAGCCCATCCGCGTCGAAGCCGTGGCGCTGAACTGGAAATGGCTGTTCATCTACCCGGACTACGGCATCGCCTCGGTCAACCGGCTGCCGATCCCGGTCGATACGCCGATCAATTTCAGCATCACCGCGGAATCGATGATGAACTCCCTGTTCATCCCGCAGCTCGGCAGCATGGTCTATGCCATGGCCGGCATGCAGACCAAGCTGCACCTGATCGCCGACACGCCTGGCACCTACGCGGGCATGTCCGCGGCCTACAGCGGCCCGGGCTTCTCCGACATGCATTTCGACACCGTGGCCACCTCGCGCGAGGCGTTCGACGCGTGGGTACGGCAGGCCAGGCAGTCGCCGCTGACGCTGGACGAGAAGGCCTACAAGACGCTGGAGCTGCCGAGCACCAAGGAGCCGGCGACGGTCTACGCGGGCGTTGCGCCCGGCCTGTTCCAGAACATCGTCAACAAGTACATGCATAGCGATATGCGCGCCAACATGCGTGGCGATGCGCGTGGAAACGCGCTTGGCAACGCGCTTGGTAACGCGCTTGGCGACGTATGCACAGCCCAAAGCCCCCCGCTGGCGGCCAACTGATGAAGCCAATGAATCCGAAACACATGCACTGCATGCAACACACGCAACGCCACCGCGCCGCGGCCACGGAGCACTGATCCATGTTCGGCAAACTGAACCTCGAGGCGATTCCGTACCATGAGCCCATCATCATGGGTACGCTGGCCGCCGTCATTCTGGGCGGCGTCGCGCTGCTCGGCGCCGTCACCTACTTCGGCAAATGGAAGTACCTGTGGACCGAGTGGATCTGCTCGGTCGACCACAAGCGCATTGGCGTGATGTACATCATCATGGCGCTGGTCATGCTGCTGCGCGGTTTTGCCGACGCCATCATGATGCGCGCGCAGCAGGCGATCGCTGTCGGCGATGCGGCTGGCTACCTGCCTCCACACCACTACGACCAGATCTTCACCGCCCACGGCGTGATCATGATCTTCTTCGTGGCGACGCCGTTCATCCTCGGCTTGATGAACGTCATCGTGCCGCTGCAGATCGGCGCGCGCGACGTGGCCTATCCGTTCGTCAACTCGCTCAGCTTCTGGCTGGCGGCGGCGGGCGCGGTGCTGGTGATGATGTCGATGTTCGTCGGCGACTTTGCCGCCACGGGCTGGGTCGCCTATCCACCGTTGTCCGAGCTGGGATACAGCCCGACGGTGGGGGTGGACTACTACATATGGTCACTACAGATATCGGGCCTGGGAACCACGCTCACCGGGATCAACTTCATCGTCACCATCCTGCGCATGCGTGCCCCGGGCCTGACGCTGATGAAGATGCCGGTGTTCACCTGGACCGCGCTGATCACCAACATCCTGATCGTTGCCGTGTTCCCGGTGCTGACCGCCACGCTCGCGCTGCTCACCGCCGACCGCTACCTGGGCATGCACTTCTTTACCAATGAGCTTGGCGGCAACGCCATGATGTACGTCAACCTGATCTGGGTCTGGGGCCACCCGGAGGTCTACATCCTCATCCTGCCGTGCTTCGGCGCGTTCTCGGAGATCATCTCCACGTTCTCCGGCAAGCCGCTGTTCGGCTACAAGTCGATGGTGTACGCCACCTCGTCCATCGGCATCCTGTCGTTCTTCGTCTGGCTGCACCACTTCTTCACGATGGGCTCCGGGGCGAACGTCAATGCCTTCTTCGGGATCATGACGACCATCATCTCGATCCCGACGGGCGTGAAGCTGTTCAACTGGCTGTTCACGATGTATCGCGGCCGCATCCGCTACCACTCGTCCACGCTGTGGACGATCGGCTTCATGGTGACCTTTGCCATCGGTGGCATGACCGGCGTGCTGCTGGCCGTGCCCGGCGCCGACTTCTTGCTGCATAACAGCCTGTTCCTGGTCGCGCACTTCCACAACGTGATCATTGGCGGCGTCATCTTCGGCTGCCTGGCCGCCATGAGCTTCTGGTTCCCCAAGGTGTTCGGCTTCACCCTGAACGAGCGCTGGGGCAAGATCTCGTTCTGGTGCTGGCTGGTGGGCTTCTACCTGGCCTTCATGCCGCTCTACGTGCTCGGCTTCAAGGGCATGACCCGCCGGATGAACCACTACACGCACGCCGACTGGCAGCCCTACCTGATCGTGGCGCTGTGCGGCGCCGTGATCATCGGCGCCGGCATCGTCGCCCTGCTCATCCAGCTGGCCGTGAGCGTGCGCGACCGCAAGCAAAATCCCGACCTCACCGGCGACCCGTGGGATGGCCGCAGCCTGGAGTGGGCCACCGCATCGCCGGCCCCCTTCTACAACTTCGCCCATGTGCCGCACATCACCTCGCTGGAACAGCACTGGGATGACAAGGAGGCGAGGCGCGCCTACGTGCGGCCAGCCCACTACGAGGACATCCATATGCCCAGGAACACCAGCGCGGGCGTGATCGTGTCGGCGTTTGGCCTGGTGCTCTGTTTCGCGCTCGTCTGGCACATGTGGGCAATCGCGGGCCTTGGCCTGCTGGGCGTGATCGGCACCTTCATCGCACGGACCTACAACCGCGACGTGGACTACTACGTCCCGGCGGCCGAAGTCGAACGCATCGAAAACGCGCGCTATGCGCAGCTACGCAAGGCGGCTTGACCCATGAGCTACACAGTCATTCACAATACGCACGAGCATGTCGCGCACGACGACGGATCCAAGACCACGCTGGGGTTCTGGATCTACCTGATGAGCGACTGCCTGATCTTCGCCGTGCTGTTCGCCACCTTCGGCGTGCTCGCCGGCAATACGGCGGGAGGCCCCAGCGGCCGGGAGCTGTTCGAGCTGCCGTTCGTGCTCGGCGAAACCATGCTGCTGCTGATCAGCAGCTTCACCTTCGGCGTGGCCATGCTGAACATGCAGCCCGGGCGGGAGCGCCAGGTCATCCAGTGGCTGGGCATCACGTTCCTGCTTGGCGCGGCCTTCATCGCCATGGAGCTGTATGAGTTTGCCGAGCTGCTGCATGCCGGCGCGGGGCCGGGCGTCAGCGCGTTCTTGTCTGCCTACTTCTCCCTGGTGGGCACCCACGGCCTGCACGTGAGTTGCGGCCTGCTGTGGATCCTGGTCATGATGCACCAGGTCAAGTCCTTCGGCCTGGATGGCGTGACCCGGCGCCGCCTGGCCTGCCTCAGCCTGTTCTGGCACTTCCTGGACCTGATCTGGATCTGCGTGTTCACCTTTGTCTATCTGCGAGAGTTTGTATGAAGACCGCCCATCTCCACACAGGATCCGCGGCGCACGCCGCGCACGGCAGCCTGAAAGGCTATGCGATCGGCTTTGCGCTGTCGCTGGTGCTCACCCTCGCGTCGTTCGGCGCGGTGATGGGCGGGTTCGTGCCCAAGGGCATGGGCCTTGCCGCCATCGTGCTGCTTTGCGTTGCGCAGCTGGTGGTGCAGCTGGTGTTCTTCCTGCATATCGGGACGTCCGCGGACCAGCGCATGAACACGGCGATCTTCGTGTGCACCGGGACGCTGATCGCCATCATCGTGGCAGGCTCGCTGTGGGTCATGCATAACGCGAACGTCAACATGATGCCGATGGATATGTCGCCGGAACGCGCGCGTCTGCGCGACTAGCACCACAGTCACCAAGGGCACCATGGCGTGGCCGGCTCCCTCGGCGGGGGCCGGCCACTTGCCACCTTCAGGCGGCGTGCTTGAGAAAGATCAGAAAAACAGGCTGCCGGCGGCCGCCGTGCGGCTGGCCGCGGGCCAGTGGCGGATATTCTGAAACCGCGTGGTCCGGTCGCCAAGCAGGCTGGCGCCCCCTTCCCAATAGACCCAGCTCCGGCCCCTTCTGAGGCGGTCCAGATAGGCGTCTTCAAACCCGGCTGGCAAGCGATTGGCCATGGAGGCCAGCGCGCTTTCGTCAGCGCCGAACGCACCAGCAAGCCTGAATTTCCCGCCCGACAGACCATCCGCGATGCTCAGGTCCAGGTAAGGCACGAACAGGCCGATGCGGCGCAGCGCCGCCGGCATCGCACCGCCCCATGCCTGGACGGCAGCACGCAACGCACCGAGCGCGAGCTGGAACGCCCGCTCATTCCTGGCCGTCAGCACACGGCCACTAAGCACACCATCCATCAGTTCCTTGCCCGCGGCGGTGAATGCCGGCGGTGCAAGCGGGACACCTTCGGGATGCGCCTGGCCGAGAAGCGCAAGGCAAGCCGCGAGGCCGCTTGCGCTTTGCTCGCCTATGCTCAAGGCCGGACAACGCGGATCGGAATCGGAAAGCAGAAGCAGCACATCGGCAGCGTGGCGCGGCGATGCCAGCACGATGCGGTCATAGGCGAGACCGGCGTCTCGCATGCACAGTTCAAGCGCGGTGCAGGCCGGACATCCGGCCAATACAAATAACTGGTACTTCATGGCTGCGGCGGTTTCCCCTGGCGTCGACAATGACGCGCGTCCAGGGGATGTTGCCGCACCGCAACAATGCAGAACAGGAGCAGAAGTACGCTATTTGGAGCGGAGCAGAGCCGAATTTCGCCGGGGCCGAATTTCGCCGAAGCCGAATTTCGTCGAGGCGCTACCCGGGCAGCCGCAGCGCGGCATTCAACTGGTCAACCACTTCCGCCCAGTCAGCATCTCCCAGGATTTCCTCCCGCAGCAACGTGGCCTGCGCGGGCGTCCAGAACGGGGCGTCCGCAAGCATGACATCGGGGGCCAGGGGAGAATGCGCGGCCAGGAATTCACGGATCGCCCGGTCGTCGGCGGGCAGGCCGAGTTGCGCAAACAACTCGGAAAAATGGTGGAAGGAATTGTCCATGGCGTGCGTACCTCCTATGGTGAAGACACATCACTGCATCACTGAATCACTGAATCACATGCATCACTGCGCGGCCCTGCGCGCTGAAACCGGCTCAGCCCCGCGCAATCCGCTTGGCCATGCTCCAGCGATGCACCTCCGAGGGGCCATCGTAGATCCGGAAGGCGCGCATGTCGCGGAAGATGCGCGCAACAATGGTTTCGTCCGTCACCCCGCTGCCGCCAAGCACCTGCACGGAACGATCCACCACCCGCCACAACGCCTCCGAGCAATACACCTTGGCCAGGCTGGACTCGTCGCGCCCCTTCTCGCCCTGGTCCAGCACCCAGGCGCAGTGCCAGATGGTCAGGCGCGCGGTGTGCATATCCATTTCGTTGTCGGCCAGCATGAACCCCACGCCCTCATGCTCCACCAGGGTCCGGCCAAACGCAAGGCGCTGGCGCGCATAGCTGGCCGCAATGTCATGCGCGCGCCGGGCCGCCCCGAGCCAGCGCATGCAGTGCGTCAGCCGCGCCGGGGCCAGGCGCAGCTGCGCGTAGCGGAATCCTTCGCCAAGCTTGCCGAGCACATCGCTTTCGGGCACGCGCAGGCCATCGAAACGCACCACCGCATGCCCACCCGTGAAGCACGTATCGAGCGCCTCCATCTGCCGCTCGATCTCGACACCGGCCTGGTTCATGTCAGCGAGGAACATGGTGGCGGTGCCGTCTTCCATCCGCGCCATGATGATGGCAAAGGTGGCGCCGGTGGCGCCCGTGATAAACCACTTCCTGCCCGTGATCACGAAATGATCCCCATCGCGCACCGCCGTGGTCTGCAGCATCGACGGATCGGCCCCCGCGCCTGGCGCCGGCTCGGTCATGCAAAAGCACGAGCGCGTGTGCCCGAGGATCAGGGGATGCAGCCAGCGCGCCTTCTGCTCCGGCGTGGCAACCAGTTCCATCAGGTGGATATTGCCTTCGTCCGGCGCGTGGATGTTCATCGCCACCGGCCCCAGCGGCGAGTAGCCCGCCTCTTCAAAGACAATGGCCTTGTCCCGGTGCGAAAGCCCAAGGCCTCCGGCCTGCGTGCTGGCGTGGGGTGTCAGCAAGCCCGCCGCCCTTGCCTTGTCCACCAGGTCCGTGCGCAGATCCTCGGTCGGGCCGTGCGCCGTTTGCCGGGGATCGCGCTCCATGGGCATGACCTGCTCCGCAATGAACTGGCGGGTGCGTGCCTGCAGCTCCCGTTGAACGGGCGTCAAACTGAAGTCCATCATCTTGCCTCGCCTTGCTTCGTTTTCCGATTTGGCCGTTGCAGCCATGCGCAATGCATTGTAGGCGAGGCGGGTGTCCCGGCGCGAGGTGTGTGGATAGGCCGGCGTGGCTATCCCTGCGCGGCTAGCACGCGACGTGGCACACGCCAAGTTGCTGGGCCATCAGCACGAGATCGGCAAACGTGCGCGCTTTCATCTTGCGCATGGCCTGCCCGCGGTGGATCTTTACCGTCACCTCGCTGATGCCGATGCGCCCGGCAATCTGCTTGTTCATCAGCCCGGATGCGGCCAGTCCCATCACCTCCGACTCGCGCGGCGTCAGTGTCTCGAAACTGCAGCGAAGCCCCTGGGCCTTGCGCATTCCTTCGCGTCGCCGGCGGTCCTTCTCGAGTGCCGCCGATACCGCATCGAGCAGGTCCTGATCGCGAAACGGCTTGGCCATGAAGTCTTCCGCGCCAGCCTTCATCGCTGCCACGGTCATGGCAATATCGCCATAGCCCGTCATGAAGATGATCGGGACACGGATGCCCAATTGCCCCAGGTGCGCCTGCAGGTCCAGTCCACTCTGGCCGCGCAGCCTGACATCGAGCACCAGGCAGCAAGGCGCTTCCGGCAACCGGTACTCAAGCAATTCCGCGGCCGAGCCGAACAGCGCGGCACGCATGCCGACCGAGCGGAACAGGGTGCCCAGCGCACCGCGCAGCGACGCATCGTCGTCGACGACCAGCACCAACGCCTCGTCCCGGTCAATCGTCTCGACAGGCTCCAGACTTTGAATTGTCACGGTCAGTTTCTCCAGTCAGATTCAAAGGCGCCAGCACGAACGCGGACCACGTCAATCGTTGTTTCGGGCTGTGCGGGGCGGTGTCGCCGCATGGCTTGCCCATGGGCACTCTACGCTTTTGCCCTGCCGGCGTATTGTCGATTTGTGCCGGCTTTTGTCTACTGTGGCTTGTTAATGCGTGCCTCACAGTCGAAGATTACTAACGATCACTTTAAGGGCAGCGCTTGCCCAAGGACCCGCTGACCCATGCCAAAAGACAATAGACGCTCAATAGACGCTCGCCAGGGCGCCGCCCAGGCCTGCGGTCACGGCTGTGGTTGCGGCACCGGCAGGGTAAAGGAGAAGGCCGCGCCGGGGCCTGCCGGATGCTGGCCGCTTTGCGCCTCGGCACGCACGGGAGACTCGGCCCATATGGAGCCACCATGCGCTTCGACGATCGATCGGCAGATCGACAGGCCCATGCCCAGCCCTTGCTCGCGCGTGGTGTAGAACGCCTCGAACAGCTTGTCCAGCTTTCCCGCGTCGATACCCGGGCCGGTATCCTCCACCCGCAACAGTACCTGGCCGTCGGCGGGCGCCGCGGTGGTGACCCGAAGGTGACGGCGCCCCGGACGGCGGCATGACATTGCCTGGATGGCATTGACGAGCAGGTTGATGATCACCTGCTGCAACTGGATGCGGTCGCCGAGCACTTGCGGCAGCCCGGCCGCGCAGTCCTGGGCAATGACGATGGCTTGAGCCTCGGCCTGGTGCTTGACCATGGCCACGGTCTCGGCCACAAGGTCGCTCAATTGCAACGGCAAGCGACGAGACTCCCCCTTGCGCGCGAGCGCCCGGATGCGCCGGATCACCTCGCTTGCGCGCAGTCCTTCCGCGATCATGTTCTCCACCGCATGACGCGCTTCATCGAGATCGGGTTCGGGACGGTTGATCCAGCGCAGGCACGCGCCGCCATACGTGACGATACCGGTCAGCGGCTGATTGACCTCGTGCGCAATCGACGCCGCCAGCTCGCCAAGCGTGGTGACCCGGGAGACGTGCGCCAGTTCGGCTTGTGCCCGCTGGCGCTCCTGGTTCTGGCGCAGCAACTCTTCATAGAGCCTGGCATTCTCCAGGGAGATGGCTGCCTGGGAGGCCAGCATGGCCAGCAGGTTGATTCTCCGGCCGGTAAACAGCCCATCCGCCAGATTATTCTCCAGGTAGAGCACGCCGATCGGCGCGGCCTGCTTGGCCAGCGCCAGGCACGCCACCGAGCGCACGCTGCGCGCCTGGACGTCCGCATCCTGCCCGAACTTCGCATGCGTCCTGGCATTGTCGAGGACGAAATCCGCGCGGGTCGTGAGCGCCGCGTCGATGATGGCGCGGGGATAGGGCACGGCGCCGGCCGGGTCCAGGTCGACCACAATGCCGGATTGCTCGGTCCGGGCTTGCGCGGCCAGGCGCAGTGCACCGTCCTGCCAGAGAAACAGCAATGCTCTCTGTGCGGCCGCCTGCTCAAGGGTGGTCGTCAGCAGCGTGTTGATCAGGCGGTCGAGCTGTATCTCGCCGGCCAGCGCCTGCGTCGCCCTGATGGCGGTGTCGAGGTCCAGCTGGGAGGCAGGGCCGATATAGGTAGCGGGCTGAAGGGCCGCCGCGTCGGTCCGTTCGATGGCCGTGCGGCCCGTGTCCAGATCCGTGCCGTCATGGGCGCGCGCGCGCGCCTCCAGCTTGCGCACCAGGCCCTCGGCGCCCCAACTGCCATAGGCATCGCGGGCCTTGCGCAAGTAAGCCATTGCCGGCGCCGCCAGGCCCTGTTCGAAACAGCAGCGCGCGCACAGATCGTAGGCCAGGGCCTCGTCATGCACCAGGTCCCGCTCTCGCGCCTGTCGGGCCGCCTGCTCGTACTGCCGCATGGCCTGCAAGGGATCTCGCGCCATGCGCGAGGCTTCGGCCGACAGGATGCCCGCGCGCGCGCCGAAGTTGGCGGGATTCTCCCGTGCCCAGGCGCTCAGCTGGTCGTGATGGCGTTTGAACGCCGCCGCGTGCGCGCCGCCAGGCACGTGGCCGGATGTGTGGCCTGGTGCGTGGCCCGGGAATACCGGCGCCCGCGCCAACGTGAGCGCCGCGAAAAAATGATAGTCCGCGATCTCCAGGAAATACGGGGCGGTCCATAGCAGCGGCTCCGCCTTGCGGGCCGCGTCCAGCGCCCCCCGATAGTCGTCCGCGGCGAAACAGGCCTGCAGCTTGCGAATCCAGTAGCAGCAGGCGGCGACGGCGAGGCGGGGATCGGCCTGCAGTCTTGCCTCGGCTTCCAGCAGCCCCGGCTCGCCGGCCTCCCGCGCCATCCAGCCTGCGGCCCTGCCCCGCAGCACCGCCACATACCTGGCCTGCGCGCTCAGGATATCGACGACCCGCCCCAGGCCGAGAGAGCGGGCGAAAGCCAGGCCAGTCTCGATCTGCGCCTCCACGCTGGCCAGCGGCTCCGCGCAACCGAGCAGATGGGTCACCAGCTGGTTGCGGCTATAGGCAGCGAAATTGAAATCCCCCGTCTGCCGGCCTTCTTCGAAACTGCGCTCGATCAGTTCGCGCCCGCCGCGGATGGGCTGGGTCCACGGCAGCAGCAACGCCCCAAAGCACATATGGACCTTGGCGCGAAAGCGGCCCATGCCCTCCTGCGCGACCAGCGCCAGGCCGGCCTGGCCCAGGCGATAACCCAGCCCGTAGTCGCCACAACGCGGCCCGATCGTCATGCCAAGGTGAACGTACGCAATGCAGGAGGCTTCGTCGTTGCCATGCTCCAGGCTGATGAGCGCCATCCAGAGCGGTATCAGGTCGCGCAGGTTCCGGTCCATGAACGACGCGGGCGACATCACCTCGGCCAGGACGCTGAGCGTGGCGCGCCACACCGGGCTATGCATGCGCGGCAAGCTGGCCAGCGACTCGACCGGCCGATCGCCCAGCAACGCAAGCAAGCGCTGGTACTCCTCCTCCACCTGCCCCGGCGCGTCGGGCCGGAAGTCCAGGCCCATCGTGCGGACGAACCCCAGCCCCAGCCTGACGGCGTGGTCGGACTGGTCAAGCGCCGTATGCACCGCCACTTGCAGCCGCGTGACCGCCGCCAGGTCGGCGGGTGTCCGCGTCCTGGCGCTCAGGTCCAGCAAACTGGCCGCGGCGGCGCCAAGCCGGCCGTCAACGAATTCGCACTCGGCGCGGCCCATCGCCAACGCCAGCGCCAACGCGTGATGGGTCTCCCATGCCCCGTCTGGCAGCCATCGCTCGCCGGCGGAAAAACAAGCACTGGCGGTGTCGTAGGCGGTTGTCTTCATCGCGCGAAGCGCGGCCTCCAGGCTCAGTTGGGCAACCTGGAGCCGCTCGCCGTCATCGAGGTGGATGCCGGCTGCGCGGTTGAACTGGTCAACCGCGCAGAAGACGCCGCCGTCACCATTGTCACCGTGCGCCAACCGGCGGCCAAACCGCAGGTGCAAGGCCGGGCGATCGGCAACAGGAATCAAGGCATAGGCTGCCTCCTGGACCCGTTCGTGGGCGAAGCGATAGCAGGCATCGCCGACCACGATGTAGCCCCCGGCCACGGCTTGCGCCAGCAGGCCGCCAAGCCGTGCTTCGCTGACATCCAACGCCTGAGCCGCGGTTGCCGCCGGCACCGTGCTGCCCAGGCAAGACAGGGCCATCAGCAAGGCGCCTGTTTCCGGCGGCAGCCGCTGCAGGCCCTCGGCAAGCAAACCCGGCGCATCGCCCTGGCTATCCGGCAAGTCAGGCAATGGGGCGCTTGCGACCTCATCCAGGCTGCCGTGGTTGCGCCACGCCTGCTGGCACCGCCGCAGTTCGCCGGCAAGCGCGCTCGCGCTGGGGTAGCGTTCCGCGGGCGCCTTGGCCAGCAACCGCATCACCATGGCCGACAACACTGGCGCAACGGCGTCGTTGCGCTCGGACGGCGCCACCGGCAGTCTTGCGAAATGGCTGTGCACCCAGCCTACCGGCTCGCTGGCTTCGAGCGGCAGGACACCCGTGAGCATCTGATACAGGATCACGCCCAGCGCGTAGAGGTCCGCCCGTGCGTCGACCGCCGACTCTCCCCTGGCGGCCTGCTCGGGCGCCATGTAGGCCAGGGTTCCCGCCAGCATCGGGGCTTGCGCGCCGGGCAAGGTGCCGGGCAAGGTGCCAGACGAGGCGACGGTGGCGATGCCGAACCCGGTAATCCAGGCCCGTTCCCGGTTCGGTGCGACCAGGAGATGCGCAGGCTTGATGTCGCGGTGGACGATGCCGGATTCGTGCATGGCCGCGATCGCGGCGGACACGGCGATCGCGATTTCCAGGAAGGCATCCAGCGCAAACGGCTCGCCAGGCAACGGGGCCAGCGGCGAGCCGCCCTCGTCGGCCGCGAGCAGGGCCGGCCTGCGGTCATAGCGGATCAACGCCACCGGAACCACTGCCCAATCGGATCGCAGCAGGTCCCGCAAGGTGAATTCGTGCTCGAGGCGCCGGCGCTGCACACCAGCCACGCTGGCAGCCGGGCCGGCGAGCGAAAGCAGCACGGGCGGGCATCCGGCGGCAGTCCCGCGAAGCAGCGCGATCTCGCCGTCCAGCAAATATTCGAGCTTGTAGTTGCGCAACGAATTCATCGAACCTGGGACTGCATCATGAAAGCCGGGAAGCTCGGAAGCTCGGAGTATATTCCGCCCGACAGGGGCAATCAGCGGCAGAGGATGCGCCCGCCGGTGTCGCCGTCTCATACTTTGGTGTTACCCCCTGCCACGCCAGGCCTGGCCCGGGCGGGCCTGGCCGGACCCGAGAGCGCGTGGGCACGGGGCGCACGGCGCGGCCGGACCGCTCTTGCCCGCGCGCCCGGGGGGAATCCCTGACCGTGGCCGGCAATACCACCGTATGATTCCAGAGAACGTGGCAGCACGATATCCTCGATGCAAGCGATGGGGGCCTCCGACCGCTTCGTCACCGCTCATGACAAAAGGAGGAACACCGTGTGATAGCTACCCCGGTGATCGCCATCGTCGACGACGATGCTGCTGTCCGACAAGCCCTGGGAAGCCTGCTGCGCTCCTTCAGCATGAGCGTCGAACTCTATGCGAGCGGGAACGATCTGCTGCAGTCAAACACCATCGATGGCATTTCCTGCCTGGTTGCCGACGTGCAGATGCCCGCGATGAACGGCTTCGCGCTGTGCGAACACCTTCGCGCACGCGGGTTTTCCACGCCGGTGATCTTCATGACGGCCTTTCCCGAGGAATGCTACCGGCAACGCGCCGAGGCGATCGGCGCTGCCTGCTTTCTCGGCAAGCCGTTCATGGAAGCCGACATCATCCGTTGCATCGGGAACGTGCTGGCGCGAAGCGCGAAGTCCGGGCCGCAGCCAGGGGACTGAAGACGATGCCCGAAATCGCGGTGCCCCTGGCACTCGGCATGCGCCACGAGCGGCTTGCCCTGGGCCTGAGCGGCTTTTTTGCCGCGGCCTCCATCCGGGCCGCCGACACCCTGCTGCCGGCCTTGTCACGCGACTTCGGGATCTCCGCGGGAAAGACCGGTGTGGCGGTGACAAGCTTCATGCTTGCCTATGCCGCATTCCAGCTGATCTACGGGCCCCTGGCCGAACGCTACGGCAAGCTGCGTGTCATCGCGGCTGCCTTGCTGGCCTGCGCCGTTGCCAATTTCAGCCAGTCGCTGGCGCCTGGCTTCGAATGGCTGGTGGTAGTGCGCGCGATCGCCGGCGCGGCGGCGGCTGGCGTCATTCCGATCTGCCTGGCGCGCCTCGGCGATACCGAACCACTGGTCTCGCGGCAGAGCCTGCTCGCGCGCTACTCGGTGGCCACCATCTGCGGACTGATGACCGGCCAATGGGTATCCGGACTCGTCGCCGATACGCTGGGCTGGCGTGCCGCCTTCGTGCTGCTGGCCGCCGGTTTCGCCTGCGTGGCCGCGATCCTGGCCAGCCTGGCACGCCGCGATGAAACGGCCGGCGATTGGCGGCGCGGGGCACCCGGCCCGCGGCCAGGACCCGCAACCCTGCTGAAATCCGCATGGGTGCGCCGGGTACTGTGCATGACCTTGCTGCTGGGCTTGCTCTGCCCGAGCGTGTTCGCCTTTGTGCCGACCTACCTCAAGCTCCACTTTGCCTTGTCCCTGGCGGCGGCCGGCGCCATCACGTCGATGCACGGCATAGGCGGGCTGCTGTACGCCGGCTTCGCGCCGGCGCTGATTCGCAGCGTGGGACGGCGGCGCCTGGCCAGGCTGGCGGCCGCGCTGCTTGGCGTGGGGATGGCCTGCATCGCACTTGGGCAACACTGGCTCTGGATTGCCGCGGGTTGCCTGTGCGCGGGCTGTGGCTACTACATCGTCCTGAATGCGATGCAGACCGCCGCCACGCAGATGGCACCTTCGCAACGCGCGAACGCCGTCGCCTTGTTTGCGTTCTGCCTGTTCGCCGGCCAGGGCCTTGGCGTGCTGCTAGCGGCGCGCCTGGTGGACACGGCCGGCATCCCGGCCTTGTTCGCCATCAGCGGCGCGCTCGTGATCCTGCTGATCCTGGAACTGTCCAGGCAACTGCTGCCGCGCCTGGACGCCACCCCGCCCTGATCCGGCGCAGGTGTGGTCAGCTGCCATCGGGTGCTGCCAGGTGGCGCACGACGGGCGGCGCGGCACCGCGGTGAAAGCTATGCACGCGCGTCTGGATCAGTTTGTCGTTCATGGTGTGGCGCTCGTGCTGGCGCAGATGCTCCAGCCACGACTCCACCAGGAAGGTCTCGATGAAGCGCCCGGGCGCGGCCAGGTCTTCGTAGACCCCCCAGGACAGCGCACCGCCGCGGCGGCGAATCCGGCGCATCTCCTGCACGGCCTTGCCAAACGCTGCCGCATCCTCGGGCGCGACCTCGTATTCCACGCAGATCATCACTGGCCCACGGTCGTGGGCCACGTCCAGTTCACCCGGGTGCAGAAAGCCTGAAGGCGCCAGGTCCAGCTCCGGCGAGATGCCCAGGCGCCACCGCAGCGCAGCGGTGCAAGCCAGGGCCAGCCCGGCTGCCGCTAGCATCAGGGCGGCGGGAATGCCCAGCAGCGCGGCGGTCTTGCCCCATAGCGCGCTCCCCGCGGTCATGGCGCCGAAGAACACGGTCAGGTAGGCCGCCAGCGCGCGTGCCTTGACCCAGCCCGCGGCGCTGCGCTGGGCGGCCACATTGAGCGTGGACAGTACCGCGATCCAGGCCAGCCCGGCAAACAGCAGTGCGGCTGCCAGCAGCCAGAAATGCCGCACATAGGCCAGCGCGAGCAAGCTCAGCGCGAACAGCAGGCTTGCCAGCACCACCATGCGATCGGCGCTGACCCGGCCGCGCAGCTTGGGGAGCACAAGCGCGCCGCCGACGGCGCCCAGGCCGATGCTGGCCAGCAGCAAGCCATATCCGCCCGGGCCGAGGCCCAGTTCCCGCCGGGCCACCAGCGGCAGCAGCGCCCAGCCGGCACTGCCGAAGAGAAAGAACGCGACCGCCCTGACCAGCACGACCCGCAGCAGCGGCGCGGCCTCCACATACCGCAGGCCGGCACGCACCGCCGAAAGGAAATGCTCGGGCGGCAGGTTCCGCCGGGCGGGCTCGGCCTTCCACCGGTACAGCACCAGCGTCACGCCCAGCACCGACAGCGCGTTGAGCAGAAAGACCACCGCGGGCCCGGAGAACGACAGGATCAAGCCACCCAGCGCAGGGCCGATCGCACGGCTGATATTGATCCCCAGGGAGTTCAGCGCAATGGCCGGCGGCAAGTCCGCCTTGTCGACCAGGTCCGGCACGATGGCCTGGAACGGCGGCGAGCTCATCGCCGCGCCGGTGCTCAGCAAAAATGCAGCCAGCAGCAGCACATGGGCGTTGACCAGGCCGGTGAGCGCAAGCACGCCCAGCGTGGTCGCCACCGCCAGCGTCCAAAGCTGCGCGAAGATCAGGTACTTGCGCCGGTCGACGATATCGGCCAGCACCCCGGACGGCAGGGCGAACAGGAACATCGGCAGGCTGCCCGCAGCCTGCACCAGGGCGACCATCAGGGGATCGGGGTCGAGCGACGTCATCAGCCAGCTGGCGCCTACGTCGTTCATCCAGGTACCCACATTGGACGCCACCGTGGCGATCCACAGCATCCGGAAAGTGCTGTACCGCAGCGGGCTCCACGGCGAGCCGGCTGCACCGGCGCTGCCGCGCTGCGCGGCGGGCGTGCCGGCTGAGCCGGCTTGAGAGTCATTCATGGCTTGGTCGCAAGTTGCTCAGGCACTGAAGGTGGCAATGCCAACAGTGGCACAGCCGCATTGTGTGGAGCACAGCGGGCGCCGTCTACCTATACCAAGGGACAATGGTCTTGTGCCTCGGCATCGGCATCGGCATCGGCGCACCAGCCTTGCGCCCGGCGCGTCAGGCGTGAACCCTGCGGCGCCAGTTGCCGGGAGAGACGCCGACCGCTTGCGAGAACACGCGGGTGAAATGGCTTTGATCGGAGAAGCCGCAAGCCATTGCCACTTCCGCCAGGCAGAGTCCGGTTTCGCGCAGGAGCCCGCGGGCGCGCTCCAGGCGCTGGGCCGCCAGCCACTGATGGGGTGTCTGGCCAGTCGTATCCCGAAAGGCACGGGTGAAATGGCTACGCGACAGGTTGCAGGCGTCGGCGACGTCGGCAATGGACAGATCGCCATCGATCTTGGCGATCAGCATTTCCTTGGCCATCTCCACGCTGCGTTGCGACAGCAACCGGTTTGTCTTGGGCGTCGCGACGGAGCCATTCCCATAGCGCTCGACGAGATAGGTCCCGATCGTGAAGCCCAGCTGATCGACGAACAGCTTGCTGGCCATCCCGGGCTGGCTCAGTGCCGGCGCCGCCGCCTGGGCGAGATGCGCCAGCACCTGGTCTTGCTCTCCCGCCGCGCTGCGCAGCCCCAGGATGCGCGAGCGGCCTAGTTCCGCGCTGGTGCGCTCGATAAAGGTGCGGGAAATCTCCAGCAGGATGAAGTCGAAAAAACCATAAAAATCGGCTTTATAGTCTTCAAGGAAATTCCGGATATAGATGGAGTTATTTTCAAATTCGTGGGTGCTCGCGCGGCGCTCATGAAACACCCGGCGGCGATGGCCCGTGCACAGCGAAATCCCCACCAGAAAGCCGCGATGCGACGCCGAAGTGATAACCTGGCTCGCCTTCTCGCCGGGCGAGCTCTTGCGGAAAAAATGGATCTCGCTGCCGGTGAGCTTCTGATCCTTGGAGAGCTTTTCCGCGGCGCACCCGAATGCGTCGATCGATACAGGAGCTGCGTGCGGGAAGGAGGCTTTGGCGTTGACAGGCATGATCTCAGACGGGAATAAACCACCGCCATGAAAACCCACGCCGTGGCAGCACCGGCTGACCAAGAATAGCAGAGCTTGCAGGCAGCCCGCGTGAAACCTTGGATGGCACAGGTCGAGTGACGCAAGCGCCTGTTGCCTGCTGAAAACCAAGGGCGCGATGCCTTCTGTATAATTCAGGCTCTTTCAGGCAATTCTCCCGTATCAAGCGGCGTGCCAATCACGCGCCATCGCCAGTAGTCCGACTGACTATAGAGCACGCGCCGGCAAGATCGCTCCCCCGGCGCTCCGATCGGCTCCCATGCCGATCGCCGCGCGTCCGCCCAACATCCTGATCGTCGCCCGCCGGCCATCGACCGTCCGACGAGCCATGGCAATTCACGCGAACCTGCGCGATTGCCGGCCCGGCAAGCCGATCAGCAAAGATATTTCTCTTTCCATGAGCAAACTCCCCAGGCTCGTGCTGAGCCTTGTGCTGGTTGCGCTATTGCACCTGATCCCCACCGCGCTCCCGGCCGCAACCGCCGACACCACCTTGAATGCAGACGCGCCCGCCACCCGGCCGCCATCGCGCGCGGATGCCGTTGCCGAGCTCAAACGGCTCCAGACAGAGCAGGACCGCATCAAGCAACTGGCGTCGTCGCCCACCAGCGGCACGCAGCTCGAAGGGCTGGATGACGCCATCCACCAGTTGGCAAGCGACGTCGACAAGCTGAGCGCGGCGCTCACGCCCCAGCGCGCGCAGTTGCAGGCACAGCTCGACGTGCTCGGGCCGCCGCCCGCCGCCGGCACCACGCCAGAGGCGGCTGCTGTCGCACAGCAGCGGGCGGACCTGAACGCGCGCAAGGCCCAACTGGACAGCGGACTGAAGCAAGCGGCCGAGGTCAAGGGCAATGTCACCAACCTGAGCGAGCAGATCGCCAAGCTGCAGCGCAGCCGCTTGAAGAACCAGCTCGCGCTGCGGTCGGCCAGCATTCTCGGCACGGCATTCTGGGAGCCGTTGTTCGCGCCGAGCCAGGAGGACCAGCAGCGGCTGAGCGCGTTCATGGGGCAAGTCACCCCGTTGTGGGGCATGGCCTGGCAGCCCGGGCGGCAGACGGTCACCGCCCTGCTTCTGCTGCTTGCGATCGGCGTCTGGACCATCGGCCGACGGCTGATCGAGCGGGCGCTGGCATGGTTCTGCCTGACGCGCTTGCCCGAGAGCCGGCTGCGGCGCAGCGCGCTCGCGCTTGCCACGGTACTCGCGACGGTTGCGGCGACCGCCATCGCGGTGCAGGTTGTGTGTTTTGCTTTCGTCCCGCCGGGCGAACTGCCAGCTCAGGTGCAGGACCTGATCAGCGAACTCGGCAAGCTGACGCTGACGAGCGCGCTGATCGCGGGCCTGGGACGGGCATTGCTGTGCACGCACCATCCCTCATGGCGCGTGCCGGCGCTCGCCGACAAGGTCGCGCTGGCGATGCGTCCTTTCCCAAGTGTCCTCGCGGGCCTGCTGCTGATCGCCGGCACGCTCGAGCAACTCAACCGGACCGCGGACACAAGCCTGCAGGTGACCTTGCTAGGCCGCGGCCTGGTATCGCTTGTGGTGGTACTGACAATCGGCGCGGCGCTGCTGCGCGCCAACCGTGTGCGCACGAAGCTCGCCGCGGCGGGCGAGCGGCCTGAAGCGCGCTCCACCTTCGCCGGCCTGATCCACGCCGGCGTAACGGTGACGGTCGTCGCCTCGCTGATGGCGCTGCTGATCGGCTACATCACGTTCGCGCGCTTCCTGACCTACGAGCTTGTCTGGATCGACATCGTCCTGTGCAGCCTGTACCTGTTGACGCAACTGACCCGCGACGTCTGCGAAAGCGTGTTCAGCGCGCACCATCCAAGCGGCAAGGTCATCAAGCAGTTGTTCGGACTCGGGGACAGCCATCTCGCGCAGGCGTCGACGGTGCTCTCGGGGATCGGCACCAGCCTGTTGCTCCTGGTGGCCGTCATCGCGCTGCTGACCGGCGGCTTCGGCACCACGCCGAGCGACCTGCTCAACAGCCTGCTGACGATGCTCGGCGGCGAGCGGCTGCGCAGCCTCAACATCATGCCCGAGCGCATCCTGAACGCGGTCATCGCGCTCTCGGTCGGCACCTGCCTGCTGCGCTCGGTGCGGCGCTGGCTGGACGCGGAACTACTGCCGAAGGTCTGCATGGAAGCGGGCCTGCGCGCATCGCTCATCACGCTGTTCAGCAACATCGGCTATGTGCTGATCGTGTTGCTGACGCTGTCGCTGCTGGGCGTCAGATGGGAAAACCTGGCCTGGATCGTCAGCGCGCTGTCCGTGGGCATCGGCTTCGGCCTGCAGGAGATCGTCAAGAATTTCGTGTCTGGGCTCATCCTGCTGACCGAGCGCCCGGTGAAGGTCGGCGACATGGTGAGCATCGGCGGCGTGGAAGGCGACATCAAGCGCATCAACGTGCGCGCAACAGAGATCCTGCTGGGCGACCGCTCGACCGTGATCGTGCCCAACTCGCAGCTGATCTCGCAGAACCTGCGCAACGTGACGATGAGCAACAGCACGCAAGGCGTCGCCACGCTGCTGCTCACCTTCCCGTTGAACATCGATCCTGAACAGGTGCGCGAACTGCTGCTCGACTCCTATCGGGAAAATGAGGCGATCCTCGACAAGCCCGCGCCATCCGTCACGTTCAGCCAGCTGGCGCCGAACGGGATCACGCTTAGCGTGACGGGCTACGTAGGCAGCCCGCGAATCGCCACCGCGACCAAGAGCGACCTGCTGTTCGAGATACTGAAGCGGCTGCGCGCGGCCGATATCTCGCTGTCGGTCCCGCAGACCTTGCGGGTGGAGAATATGGCCGCGCTTGGCGCGTAACGCGCCCTGCCGGCCCCTTACGGGGTCACCAGCGCCACCGGTTCCTGCACGCCATGCGCACGCCTGGCGCCCATGGCTTGCTGCACCACATCGCCGATCATGTCCGCGGTGACCGCCGACAGCGTCCATCCCAGGTGGCCGTGGCCGGTGTTGTAGAACACGCAGGACGCACGGCCCCGGCCCACGCGCGGCAGCATGGTAGGCATCATCGGCCGCAGGCCGGCCCAGGGCACCACGCTGCGCGTGCTGACACCGGGGAAGCACTGGTTGACCCACTCCACCAGCGGACGGATACGGTCGGCGCGGATGTCGCGGTTATAGCCGTTGAACTCCGCCGTGCCCGCCACGCGGAAGCGGTCAACGCCCAGGCGGCTGGTGACCAGCTTGGTCTCGTCGTCAAGCAGGCTCACGACGGGCGCGGCCGCCTGGCTTTGCGCGTCGTTCAGGTTGACGGTGATCGAATAGCCCTTGACCGGATAGATGTTGACGCGATCGCCAAGGCTGGCCGCCAGCGCCCGGCTGGCAGTGCCGGCACAGACGACCACGCCGTCGAACACGCGCGATTCGGCCTGCCGGCCGTCGCCGCTGACGATGGTGACCTGCCGGCCATCGGTGCTGACCGACTGGACATCCTGGTTGTACAGGCAACGCACGCCCAGGCGGTCGATGGCCGCGGCCATGCCGCTGGTGAACTTGTGGATGTCGCCGGTGGAGTCGCTCTGGGTGAAATAGCCACCGTAGTACTGCCCGGCCAGGGTCGGCTCGATGGCGCGCATTTCTTCCGGCGTGACGGCGTGGCGCGCAAGGCCGCCCTCGGCCAGCAGCTTCGACACCCTGCCCGCATGCTCGAAGCCCGCCTTGTCGCGATAGATATGGAGGATGCCCTCCTTCTTCAGGTCGAAATCGATGCCTTCGGCCGCCGCCCAGGAGAACAGGTGGTCACGCGCGGCAATCGCCAGGCGCGTGGTCTCGATGGTGTTCTTGCGGTAGTGGGGAATGGCGGCGATGAACTCGGCGAACCAGGACAGCTTGTGCCAGCTCGGGCGCGGGTTGACCAGCAGCGGCGCATCGCTCTTGAGCATCCACTTGATGCCCTTGAGGATGGTGGACCAGTGGGTCCAGACTTCAGCGTTGGAAGCGGAAAGCTGGCCGCCGTTGGCGAACGAGGTTTCCATGGCGGCATAGCGGTGTTTTTCGAGCAGGGTGACCGAGAAACCGCGTTTGGCGAGCGCGTAGGCAGTGGTCACGCCGGTGATGCCACCACCGATAACGGCAATTGTCTTCATCTCTATGGTTCCAGGACGTCGGATGGGGGCCTCTTGCGCGGCATGCGCAAAAGACGCCCCCTCTGTCCTTGACCTGAGAGATTCACGATACGCCACTTTGGGGGTGGCGGGGATCGCTTGCTCCTTCGGTACCGCCGGCTGACGAGCGCCGGGGTTCTTCAGAGTTCAAACGTGATACCGGTCCTTTTGCCTGAGAGTTTCCGGGGCGGTTGCTCCTTCGGCGCCGCCCGGCGCTTGGCCAGGCAGTCTCTCCCGATATCAACTTTGCATGATGCCGCCCGGCAGTACCAGGCGGCATGGCTTGGAACTGTAGCACTAGTCTGACTGCCTGGGGAAGTTTCCTGCGGGTTCAGGGCGCGAATCTCAGCGGGCCGGAACCGGGGCGATCGACTCGTGCGGCGTGGCGGTGCGCTGCGCGGCCTTGTGCACCATGGTGTAGGCATAGTCCACGCCCATGCCGTAGGCGCCCGAGTGTTCCTTGACCAGCTTCATCACGGCGTCATAGCTGTCGCGGCGCGCCCAGTCGCGCTGCCATTCGAGCAGCACCTGCTGCCAGGTTACCGGCACCACGCCGGCCTGCACCATGCGCTGCATGGCGTAGTCGTGCGCTTCCTTGCTGGTGCCGCCGGAGGCGTCGGCCACCATGTAGATCTCGTAGTCGCTGTCGTGCATTGCGGACAGCGCGAAGGTGGTGTTGCAGACCTCGGTCCACAGGCCGGCCACGATGATCTTCTTGCGGCCGTTGGCGGCCAGCGCGTCGCGCACCTTCTGGTCGTCCCACGAGTTCATCGAGGTGCGCTCCAGCGTCTGCTGGCCGGGGAATACGTCAAGCAGCTCGGGGTAGGTATAGCCGGAGAAAGACTCGCTCTCCACCGTGGTGATGGTGGTGGGGATATTGAAGATCCTGGCTGCCTTGGCCAAACCCACCGCGTTGTTCTTCATCGCCTGGCGGTCCATCGACTGCACGCCGAAGGCCATCTGCGGCTGGTGGTCGATGAAAATCAGCTGGCTGTTTTGCGGGGTCAGGACTTCGAGCTTGGCGTTGGTCATGATTTCTCTCTCTTTGGCTATTTGGCGAACTGGCGATTTGGTTGAATTATTTAGAACGTCGTCTTTGGCGTCGATCCGTCCATGGGTTGAACTTTATGGCAGCGCCGGCCGACGATGTGATGAATTCGTCGGATAACTTGTTCAATTTTATTGATTGATATTTCGAAGAACCTGGCGATGCCCCACGGACATCGGGCCACGCGAGACTCGCAGCCTTGGCGAGCGCACAGCCGCCGCGATATCGGCTGCGGCGGCTGCGGCGGCTGCGTGGTGGCCATGGCCACCGAGCGCAATGCGAACTTCTGCGAGGGGGGGCTGCCGGCGTGCGCCGGCTTTCTGGTGGCGACCCAATGACAACGGATCTGGTGTCCGCCATCGTCTCCGCGCACTCTTTACTGCAGCTCGATCTTCGCGATCGCCGCCAGCCGCTTCCAGCGCGCGATCTCGTCCTTCTGGTAGTCGCGAAGTTCTGCCGGCGTGGACAGGATCAGCGAGGTGGACTGGCGCTGGTAGTACTCCTTGACGTCATCGGCGGCGCCGGCTTGGGCGAACAGTTCGCCAAGGCGTTGCGCAATGGGCGCAGGTGTCCTGGCGGAGACCGCCGCTGCCACCCAGTTATAGGCCAGGAAGTCCGGCACGCCGGCTTCGGCCGCGCTCGGCACGCCCGGCAGTAGCGGCGAGCGCTGGGGCGCGGTGTAAGCCAGCGCGCGCACCTTGCCGCCCTTGACCAGCTCAATCGCGCCGCTGGCATCCACCACGGCGAAGTCCACGTTGGCGGCCATCACGCCGTTGATCGCGTCGCCCGCGCCCTTGTAGGGCACGCCGGTGGTCTTCATGCGGCTTTGCTCGTTCAGCCATTCGCTGTACAGGGTGTACGACACCGAGCCGGTGCCGTAGTTGAGCGCGCCGGGCCGCTTGCGCGCGTCCTCCACCAGCGCCCTGAGCGTGTGGTACGGCGAGCTGGCCGGTACGATGATCAGGCATGGCCCACGCGACAGCAGCGTGATGGGCGTGAAGTCGGTCAGCGGATCGTAAGGCAGCTTGCGGAAGGTGGCGGCATTGGTGGACAGCGTGGAGTTGCTGCCGATAAACACCGTGTATCCGTCGGCCGGCGCGCTGAGCAGCGTCTGCACGCCGATAAAGCCGTTGCCACCCGGCTTGTTCTCCACCACCACGCCCTGCCCCGTCAGCTCGCCGATCTTCTTGGCGAACATGCGGGCGGTCATGTCGGTACCGCTGCCTGACGGGAACGGCACGATAAAGCGGATCGGCCGGGTGGGAAATGCCTGCGGCTGCGCCAGCGCGACGAACGGCGCGCCTGCCAGGCTCGCTGCGACGGCGGTGCCGCCCAGGATGGCGAAGCGGCGCCGGGAACCGTTCACGGTTCGGGTCATGTTGTCTCCTTGGTCTTGCGCCTGGCAGTGGGTTCCGCCAGTGCGGGTGCGTCTGTGATTCCGTGGTTCAGTGATTCGCTTTGGCGGCGGGCTAACGCTTGAGGCCAAGCAGATCCCGCGCGATAACCCATCGGTGCACTTCGGACGGGCCTTCGTAGATGCGCATCAACCGCGTCTCGTTGGCCATCTGCTGCAACGGCATTTCCTTGGTCATGCCCATCGCGCCAAAGGCCTGCATGGCATGGTCGATCACGTCCCAGGCCATCTCGGTGGCGAATACCTTGATCATCGAGACCTGGGTACGCGCCTCGTCGCCGGCGTCAATGCGTGCCGCGGCCTCGTAAGTCATCAGGCGACAGGCGTGGATGCGGGTGGCGGCATCGGCCACCCACCACTGGATTGCCTGCCGGTCCGCCAGCGCGGCGCCGAAGGTCCGGCGCTGCGGCGCGTACTCGCACAGCATGTCCAGCGCGCGCTGGGCGCGGCCAATGCACCAGGCCGCCATCTGCACGCGCCGGCTGGAAAGCCGTGCCTGCATCGGCGCGAAGCCCTGGCCTTGCACGCCGAGCAGCTGCGTGTGCGCAACGCGGCAGTCCTCCAGCACCACCTCGTAGGTGGAGGCGCCGCCGATCATGGGGATGCGCCGTTCCACCTTGAAGCCGGGCGTGCCACGGTCGACCAGAAACGCGGAGATGCCGCCGCGGGCGCCGCGCGCCTTGTCGGTCACGGCCATCACGATGGTCCAGTCGGCGCGGGCAGCGCGGCTGATCCAGATCTTGCGGCCGTTGAGCACCCAGTCGTCGCCGTCGCGTTCGGCACGGGTGGTCATCATGGCCGGGTCGCCGCCGGCACCGGGCTCGGAAATGGCGATGGCGGAGATGGTCTCGCCGCGCGCGTACGGTTCCAGGTAGCGCGCTCGCTGGGCCGCGTCGGCGGTCTTGAGCAGCATGCGCAGGTTCGGCGAATCGGGCGGCAGGTCGTAGGGGGTGACGGTCTTGCCCAGCTCCTCGTTGACGCCGACCATGGCCACCACTGGCAAGTCGGCGCCGCCCATCTCGGCCGGCGCATCCAGGCCCCACAGGCCCAGCTCACGCGAGAGTCCGTCCAGCTTGTCCTGCTCCTGCGGCAACAGCGTAAGCTGGCCGCCCTCTGCCTCGCGGGCCAGCACGCCCGCTTCGAGCGGGATCAACTGCTCACGCACAAAGCGCGCCACCAGATCCTTGAGCATCTGGTGCTCGTCTTCCAGTACGAAGTTCATGCAATATCTCCTTGATTGTTTGCGTGCCGCTTCAGGCGGCGTCCCGGCCGCCCGTCACCCGGGCGATGTCTTCAGGGGCTAGTCCGGCTTCGCGCAGCACTTCATCGGTGTGCTCGCCCAGCGTGGGCGCGTGCCGGCGCAGCGACAGCGGCGTGGCGGAGAAGCGCGCCGTGGGCCGCATCTCGCGCAACGGGCCCTCGGTGGGATGCTCGGTCTGCTGGAACAGCCCGACCGCCTCCAGGTGCGGATGCGTCGGCAATTCGTCCGGCGCATAGATCGGCGTGGCGGGGATATCCAGCGTCTCGAACAGCGCCATCCACGCCTTTGTGGTACGGGTCGGCGTGATTTCCGCGAGGTGCTGGTAAAGCGCGCGGATATGGGCGTTGCGCTGCGCGCGGCTGGCGATGTTGTACTTGTCACCCAGGTCATCGCGGCCCACGGCGTGGAAAAAGGCCTTCCAGTGGCGGTCCGTGTACGGTAGCGCGCAGATCCAGCCGTCCGCAGTCTGCGCCGGCCGCCGCCCGCCCTGCAGCAGGCGCGCATAGCCGGCCGCGCCGGTGGCGGGCTCGAAGGTCAACCCCGCCAGGTGCTCGGCCATCACGAAGCTGGCCATGGTTTCCAGCATCGGTACTTCCACCGCTTGCCCGCTGCCGTGGCGCTCGCGGTGCAGCAGCGCGGCCATCACCGCGTTGGCCAGCGCCATCCCGGTGGTCTTGTCGGCGATCAGGCTAGGCACGTACTCGGGCCGGCCGCCGGCGACGCAGCCCAGCGACACCAGCCCGCAAGCGGCCTGGATGATGTCGTCGAAGGCCGGCTTGTCGCGGTGCGGGCCGTCCTGGCCAAAGCCGGTGGCCACGCAGTAGACGATGCGCGGGTTCAACGCTGCCACCGCGCCGTAGCCAAAGCCCAGCCGCTCGATGGCGGCCACGCGCATGTTGTGGATCAGCACATCGGCGCCGGCGATCAGGCGGCGCAGCGCAGCCGCGCCTGCAGGTGTCTTCAGGTCCAGCACCACCGAGCGCTTGTTGCGGTTGAGCGCCAGGTAGATCGAACTCATGCCGGCGTTGCGCGATACGCCGTTGGCGCGCATGAGGTCGCCCTCCGGCCCTTCGATCTTGATGACGTCCGCGCCCAGGTCGGCCAGAGATTGCGTGGCCAGGGGGCCCAGCACCACCGAAGTCAGGTCGAGTACGCGAATTCCCTCAAGCGGGCCCGCGCAGACGGGTTTCTGATGTGGCATGCGGCCCCCTCAGCGGCGCTGGAAGACGGGCACGCGGCGCTCGGCCATCGCCGCCACGCCTTCGCGGAAATCCGCGGTGGCGAACTGCACGCGCTGGATGGCCAGTTCACGCTGGTTGGCCGCCACGATGCGGTCGGCCAGCCCCAGGCGCAGCGTCTCGCGTGTGCTTTCCACGGCCAGTGGCGCCGAGGCCGCGATATCGTGCGCGAGCGCCAGCGCGCGGGCACGCACCTCGGCCTGCGCCACCAGTTCGTCGGCCAGCCCGATGCGCACCGCTTCTTCGCCGTCGATGCGCCTGCCCGTGTACAACAGCAGCGCAGCCTGCTGCTCGCCGACCAGGCGCGGCAGCGTCACGCTCATCCCAAAACCGGGATGGAAGCCGAGCCTGTTGAAGCTGGCGCTGAAGCGCGCTTCGCGGCATGTGATGCGGAAATCCGCCACCAGCGCCAGTCCCAGCCCCGCGCCGATCGCGGCACCCGCAACCGCCGCCACGATGGGCTTGCGGTTGCGGTAGAGCTTCATGGCCTGTGCGTAGAAGGCCGATGGGTCGCGCGAGACACTGCCCTGGCCGGCGCCGCTGAAATCGGCCCCGGCGCAGAAGGCGCCCACGCCAGACGACAGCACAACGGCGCGACAGCTATCGTCCTCGTCGAGTTGCAGCAGCGTTTCAGCCAGCCGGCGCATGACATCGGCGTCGACAAAGTTATGGGGCGGGCGGGATATCTCGATCTGCGCAACATGCTGGTCGCGCGTCAGGACGATTTCGGGGGTGGATGCCGAGGTCATGGCGAAGGGCTCCGGGAGGGTGGAAAGGCACCCAGTATTCGCCGATGCGGATCCCCGCGCTACACTACAATTTCGGATACCGAAATTACTTGCAGCGCCCCGATGCTGGATTGGCGGGCCTGCGGCCAACCACATGCCTGATCCGCACCCCTGTTCCGACCCCGCTTCCAACCCCGCTTCCGGCCTCGGCTCCCACCCGGACTCGCGCGCCAAACCGCCTTCGAGCCGCGAACTCACGCACAGTACCGGCCGGTTCACGCGGCAGACCGAAGGCAGTCAGTCGCTCGAACGTGGCCTGATGCTGCTGCGCGCGTTCCGCGTCGGCTCTTCCAGCCTGACCAATGCGGACCTGGCAGCGCGCACCGGCCTGCCGCGCCCGACCGTCAGCCGCCTCACGCGCTCGCTGGTGGACAGCGGCTTCCTGCGCTACGACGCCACCGAGCGCGCCTATCGGCTGGCGGCCGTGGTGGTGAGCCTGGCGGACGCCTTCCACCACGCCACCGCGGTGCCCGATATCGCGCTACCGCTGATGCGCAAGATCGCCGAAGCGGAAAAGGTCAATGTCGGCCTGGCCGTGCCCGACCAGACCGCCATGGTCTACCTGGCCGCGGTGCGCCACAGCCGCGACAGCGTATCGCGCACCCGGCGCGTAGCGCCCGGCACGCGCGTTCCCATGGAATTGACCTCGATCGGCATGGCGTGGCTGGCTGCGGTGCCGGCCGGCGTGCGCGACCAGTTCCTCGCACGGATCGAGGAGAAGGCCGGCGGCGAATGGCCGGCCTTGCACGAGGAACTGTCGCGTGGCATTGCCCAAGCCCAGGCACAAGGCTATTGCAGCGCCAATTACCAGCCGGGTCACCTGACCGCCGTGGGCGCGGCGTTCCGCGGGCCGGACCACCAGTGGTACGGACTCAATATCAGTTTCCCGCACAAGCCCAGCGAAAAGCCGCGTGATGTGGCGCGCTATGCACCGCTCCTGCTGGGTCTGATCGAGAAGATCAGCGCGTCATGCGGGATGGAGGACAGCGCGGAGCCAGCATGACGGCCGCCGGCTGGCGCGGGGCCGGCATGGCGCAGCGAGGTTAGCATCCAGACTGTGCGATGGCTTCCGGTCTGGCCTGCCGCTTGCCAGGCGGCAGATCAGGCAAGCCCGAACGTAAGCGTCTCGGCAAGCGCGCCGCAAGGCACCCTTACAGAGCGACGTGATGGACCCAGCCGGCAGGACCTGCGGCCTGGTTGCGCTGAATCTCCACCAGCCGGTCCCTCAGCACCTTGACGGTGTTGCCGGCGGTGCCGTTCCCGATCGCGAAGCGCGTGCGCGCGGACCGCACTTCGCCTATGGCCACCAGCGTCGCCGCCGTTCCGCAGACAAAGGCCTCGGCCAGGCGTCCGCTTTTGGCATCCGCCTCCCACTCGGGGTACGAATACCGGCGCTCTTCCACCACCATGCCCATCTCCCTGGCCAGCTCGATCACCGAAGCCCGCGTGATGCCAGGAAGAATCGAGCCGCTAAGAGGCGGCGTGACCAGGGTGCCGTCGTCCATCACGAAGAAGATGTTCATGCCACCGAGTTCCTCCACCCAGCGGTGCTCGGCGGCATCCAGGAAGACCACCTGGTCGCATCCGTTCGCGGTGGCCTCGTTCTGCGCGACCAGGCTGCCGGCATAGTTGCCGCCGCACTTCGCCTCGCCGGTGCCGCCGGGCGCGGCGCGCGTGTAGTTCTCGGATACCCAGACGGAGACGGCCTTGTCGCCGCCCTTGAAGTACGGGCCCACCGGGCAGGCGATCACGCAGAAAATGAATTCGGAGGCGGGCTTGATGCCGAGGAACACCTCGTTTGCAAACATGAAAGGACGCAGGTAGAGGCTGCCCGAGCCGTGCGGCACCCAGGCCTGGTCGATCCGCACCAGTTGCTCGATCGCTTCCAGAAAGAGCGATTCGGGCAACGCCGGCATGGCCATGCGCTTGGCCGACGCCTGGAAACGGCGCGCGTTCTCGAGCGGGCGGAACAGCGTCACGGCGCCATCCGCGCCGCGATAGGCCTTCATGCCCTCGAAGATCTCCTGGCCATAGTGCAGTACCGAGCACGCCGGATCGATCGAGAACGGCTTGCGGGCGGTAACCTTGGCGTCCTGCCACCCCTGTCCTTCGCGCCAGGTGATCGTCACCATATGGTCGGTGAAGACGCGGCCGAACGCGGGGTCGCGCATCAGTGCATCCCGCGTGGCCGCGTCGAGCGCGTTCGGGTTGGGTTCGAGGCTGAAAGTGGTTTGTTGCGTCATGAGCGCGCGTCTTCCTTCGCTGGCGTTGGGGATTGGCAGCAGAGCGAACACCCCTGTCTGCCACCGGCATGGCACGTGGTTTTACGTGAAATCCGAGGGTATCGATGATCGCATGCTGGCGCCCGGTTTGTCTTCCATGTCATTGCAGGCCCGCCCCATCGCCAGCCTGGGATATCGCCCGGTCTTTCATCCGTCAGCGCCACCGCCCAAGCAGACGGGGCACCCACAGAACCGAGGGAGTCACGGCTTAGCCTGCCTCAACACGATTGCGTCCTTCAGCCTTGGCGCGATATAGCGCCGAATCGGCCCGTGCCAGCAATTCGTCAAGGGTCGCTTCCCCGGCTTCGATGCTGGCCAACCCCAGGCTTGCCGTGCAGGCGGGCTGCCCCGCGACGGCCGATTGCTGCTCGACTGCCTGGCGCACGCGCTCGGCCATGACAAGCGCGGTCTCCATGCCGGTATGCGGCAGCAGCACGACAAACTCTTCGCCGCCAAAACGGCCGAGATGGTCCGTGTGGCGCAGCGCCCGCCCTACGATTTGTGCGAAATGCGCCAGCACGCGGTCACCGACCAGGTGTCCGTGCTGGTCGTTGATGCGCTTGAAGTGGTCGATATCCATCAGCAGCAACGACAGTGGCTGGCCGCCGCGCCGGTTCCTCAGTGCATTGCTACCTGCGTGCAGCACAGCGCGGCGGCTCAAGATTCCCGTCAGGTCGTCGCGTTGCGCCAGGTACTCGAACTGCGCGCGTAACCGCTCGCTCACAGTCAGGAGCAGTCCAAGGCAGACGAAGAGCGACGCGAAACAATACGCCGCAATGTACGCGGCCTGCATAGCCGAAGGGGCAAACCGCGAAGTATCGGCGGCATCCTGGAAAATCGTCGTCGCAGCCCGCATCAGCAAGGCCAGCCCCTGGAAAGCGAGGACACCTGCCATGAAACGCGGCGCAAATCCCCGGCCGTGCTCCCAGGTCAGCCGCGCATGGGTCAGGCATATCGCAGCTAGCACCGCGGTCAGCAGCAACACGCGGATCCGGTAGTCGGGTTGGACCAGCAGGAACCACGTGATGCCAGCCAGGCAGCCAATGCCCAGGGCGAGCCAGCATTTCCAGGTGCAGGGCACCCCGTAGAAGCGCTGGCTGCCGAAGTAGAACAGTGCGCAGCCCGATAGCAGCAGCGCGTTGCCGCCAAGTGCGACGAGCACGGCCGGCCACTGCCCGTCCATCGCATAGAAGGCGGTGGAAAGCGCGCAAAGCAGCGGTGCCAGCGCCCAGGGTAGCAACCCCTTGATAGAGGCGGGATAGGCGCGGCGAAAGGCCAGCAGGACGATGCCCAGGGCGATATTGATCATCCCCGTCATCACCGACATGGAGCGCAGGTCCAGGTTCAGCATTGGTCAGCCGTAGAGGTACAGGATAGACCTTGGTCGTTGACCGGTCGGGATGCTGTCAGGAAGTGCGGTCATGTCAGTGTGCCCGTTCTAGCTGGCATTGAACCCCGCAAGCCTCGGCATGGCAGTGGCAATCGGCAACCCCACCGCAGAGGCATGCATAGGGAAACTACGGACGCAAGACCTTCCTGCGCCCGGGCGAGACAGGGCGAAGCATACGCGATTTGGCTCCGAACCAGTTGAGCATGAGCGTGCTGATCCGACATCTGGCTGACTTCCTGCTCGGGCTCGACGATACGGCGGCCGATTTTCGAGTGTGGCGATTTACGCACATGGCATTTTGCGCACATTGTACTGGCCGTTAGCCACCGCCCAGCCGGCAGGTCGGCTGTCGCCTGGCAGGTAGCACTCGGCGCGGCATACACGTCTTGGAATGGCTAGCAGTGTGTACACTACCGCCCTACCTTTTCCGCTTGACCCATGACGATCACTATCAACGAAGACCTCCGTGCCTATATCGATCCACTGACAGAAGACGAATACGCGGCACTAGAACGCAGCTTGCTCTCCGAAGGGTGCCGCGATGCACTGGTGTTGTGGGGCGATCTCCTGGTGGACGGACACAACCGCTACAGCATCTGCCAGAAGCACGGCGTCCCGTTCAATACGGTGCAAAACCAGACGTTCCAGTCCATGGAGGACGTGCACCTGTGGATGATCGACAATCACCTCGGGCGGCGCAGCGTATCGGATTTCCAGCGCGGTGTACTCGCATTGCGGAAGAAGGAAATCGTATCCGCGCGTCTGGCACAAGCACAAGCCCAAGCCCAGCCGGGTCCTGCAAAGCCTGCCGGGGCTGAAGTCGCCCTGCAATCCGGGACCGATGCCGTGTTGACTCGCGAGGCCGTCGCGCGCACAGCGCGGGTGAGCAGTGCGACACTTGGCCAGATCGAAAAGATCCAGAAGACCGCTGCGCCCGAATTGGTCAGCGCGGTAAAGGCGGGCGTGATTTCCATCAATGCTGCGGCTGCCGTAGCCTCCTTGCCTGGCGAGAAGCAGGTAGCGGCGGTTGCCGGGGGCAAGAAGGAACTGCGCCAGGTGGCGAGACAGGTGCGCGAGGCCCGCGTGCCACCCAAGCCTGAGCCGGTGCCCCCACCCAGCGACGCCACCCCCGATCAACTGGCAATTCATCGCCTGACGCAACTGGTGGCACAGCTCACAGAAGAGCGCGATCAGCTGAAAAAGAAGGTGCAGCACCTGACGGTTGCACTCGCAGAGGCCCGCGGCGGGCTGGCGACTGCGTGAGGCACTCTTATCGGGTGAGCGGGTGCATGCGTCCTGGCTCAAGCACTACCTGCGCAGGTCGAGAGCGCGCCGATGTGGTGCTGCTCGCCTGAACCGAGGCCCGTGATGATCGCCTATCGATGGCGGCGCTGCACGTGCGTGCCGCTGGAAGAGCTGGCCGGCGCGGGCAAGGACGCCATGGTGGTGATCGCGCCACCGTTGTTTGACCACATTGCCGGGCTTGAACATATGCTGTCGCTATTGGAGCGCGAACGCACGCTGCTGCGGCATTTCATGAAATCAGCCTGCGGGGCCTGAGCCCGCCGCATGCGGCAAGATGCTTATAGGCAGAGCCATGGGCTGCCCAGCCGTTTTGCCGCTTGGCCGCTTGGCCGCTTGGCCACTTGGCCACTTGGCCACTTGGCGAATCGGCGACTGGTTGCCAGTCAGCGCAGCAGCAATCCGGCCAGCAGCAACAGCAGCACATCCAGCCCCAGCAGGCTGCGTGGCCGCAACCTCCCCTGCAGCAGGCCGCCCAGACCAGCCAGACCGGTGACCAGCAGCAGTGCCAGCCCCCACAGCAGGCCGCTGCCCATCGCATCGCTTTGCCACAGATAGCCGGCACCGGCCGCCATCAGCAGAGCGAACTGCAGCAGAGCCACTGGCGCGGCACCGGCCACCAGCGGTGGATCGAAGCGCTGGCGTGCACGCTCCAAGTCAAAGGGCGCACTATCATCGCTCACGCCGGGCGGCAGCCAGCCCGGCGCCTTGAACCACACCTTGATCTTGTCCTGCCAGCGTGGCGCACGGCGCGCCATCTGCCACAGGGGCACATAGCCGGAAGCCACCGCCCCTAGCAGACTCCAGCTGTTGAGCGGGGTGCGGGTACCATACACCGGCTTCTCTGCTTCCTCGGCAAACGTGCCGAACAGCCGGTCCCAGATGATCAGCATCCCGCCGTAGTTCTTGTCCAGGTACTGGTCGTTGACCGCATGATGCACACGATGGTTGGACGGCGAGGAAAACACCCGGTCAAACCAGCCCAGCTTGCCGATGTGCTCGGTGTGAATCCAGAACTGGTATAGCAGCACGACGAGGCCGGCCAGCGCAAACTGCTGCGGTGCAACTCCAGCCAGCGCCATCGGCAAGTAAAACGGCCATCCCAGGAAGGCAACGGTGCTCTCCTGCCGCAGCGCGGTGGACAGATTGAAATCCTGGCTCTGGTGATGCACGGCATGGGCGGCCCAGAACACCGCGCTTTCATGCCCGGCCCGATGTAGCCAGTAGTCGCAGAAATCGAACATCACGATCGCCAGCAACCAGCCCCAGACACTGCCCCACAGGCCGGCATGGGGAAACAGCGCCACCCGGCGCCACGTCAAGATATACAGGCCGATCTGGAAGAGCTGGCTGACGCTGGCCACCAGCTGGCTTAGCAAGCCTTGACTCAGGTTGCTGAGCGCATCACTTAGGCGATAGGTATTGCGACCGACGAACAGGCCGTAGCCCAGCTCCACCAGCATCAATAGCAGGAATACCGGGAAAGCGTAGACGGTGATTTGTTCTTCCATGCGCCATTCAAAAAAGTGCCTTACGGCCGACAAACGATTGACCTACCCCTTGCCGGAACGGGTCAGAGACTGGTCAGAAGCGGTCGTTATTATGGCAAAAAATGTCATTTTTTATGGCGCGTATCTTGAAATCCGGCAAATTTTTTGTGCAGTGCAATGCGCGCTTTACCTGCGGCAGACAAGCACATTACACGGTAGGTGCGGCCCACATCGCCTTCCCCGGCTTGGGGCACATTCGAAGAGCGGGAAACAAATATGAATGGGTGCCCCTGAACTATGTCGGAGAACCCGGGAAATAATCCTGCCGTTTGTGGCAGAGGATGAGCCGCCGCCTGCTCGTCATGGATCAAGCCGGCCCCAAGCTGCCGTTTGAGAGTCCATGTGCCTACCACGTGCCTACTCCGAAGCGGATCCAAATGCGCCGTGCCCGGCCACTACCTCGCTAAGAAAGTCCATCACCGCGCGCACGGGGGCCGAGCGCCGCAGGTCCCTGTGCACCACCAGCCAGATGTCGCGCGAGAATGCAGCGCCCTCGTGCTCCAGCCGTACCAGGCCCGCATCGGCATCCCCCAGGAAGCAAGGCAGGCCTGCCACGCCCGCCCCCGCACGGGCAGCGGCGAAATGGCTGCTGATATCGCTGAGTTCGCAGCCCACAGGCCGCGGCCCCGCCAGCTCCAGCAGCCAGCGCTGCTGCGGCATGTCGGCGAACTGCGCATCGTAGGCAATAAAGGTCCAGTCGCGGGGATTGCGCAATGCCGGATAGTCGAGGCTTGCGTACAAGGCAAATGGCATCTGCCCCAACTTGCGCACCACACTGCTCGACTCGCTGGGCCGAACCAGGCGTAGCGCTACGTCCGCCTCGCGGCGTGTCAGCGACACCGCGCGGGCCTGCGCCGACACGCTGAGCCGGATACCCGGATAAGCCGCGCGGAAATCCGCCAGCCGGCCGGCCAGCAGATGCGTGGTCAGTACCGGTGGCGCACTGAGCGACACCTTGCCGCTCACGGGCTCGTGGCTGGCACGCGTCTGCCGCTCGATTGCGAACGCGGCAGCTTCCATCGTCTTGGCTTGCTCGAAGACCGACACCCCAAGCGGCGTCAGGCGGCACGAGCGCGGCAAGCGTTCAACCAGAGGCGCTTGCAGCCCGGCTTCGAGCGCGGCCAGCCGGCGGCTTACCGTGGCGTGATCCACCTGCAAATCGCGCGCTGCGCCGGACAACGTGCCGGTGCGGGCGACCGCCAGGAAGTGACGAAGATTTTCCCAATCGAGCATCTGTGCGTTTTCTCCAGGTTCGGTGGAGATTTTAGGGAATTTACGCAGACACGTCTGCAACCTAGCATCCGGGGATCCTATCGTTGGAATCCATGTCATGCCCACCACCACCAATGCACAACGGGCCACCCTGCTGGCCGCTGCGCTCGGCTTCGTCGTCGTCCTGCTGGATGTCAGCGTCGTCAACGTCGCCCTTGATACCTTGCGGCAAGGATTCGCCACCGATGTGGCAGGACTGCAATGGGTGATCAACGCCTACACGCTGGTGTTCGCGGCGTTGCTACTGACCAGCGGAGCGATCGGAGATCGCTTGGGCGCCAGGCGTGTGTTCCTGATGGGGCTCGCGCTATTCACGCTAACGTCGGTGGCGTGCGGCGCGGCGGGCAGCCTGGCGATGCTGGTGATGGCCCGGCTGGGCCAGGGCATTGGTGCGGCGCTGCTGGTGCCGAACTCGCTGTCGATGCTTCAGCGGGCCTTTCCCGATCGCGAACAACGCAGCCGCGCAGTGGGCTGGTGGGGTGCGATCGGCGGCATCTCGCTGGCGGCCGGGCCGGTGCTGGGCGGCCTGCTGGTGACCCACTTCGGCTGGCGCAGCATCTTCCTGATCAACCTGCCGCTGGGCCTGATTGGCCTGTATCTGACGTTGCGCCATGTCGCCGCCGATGGCAGCGGACACCACCGCGGCCTGGATTGGCCCGGGCAAGGCGCAGCCATACTGGCGCTGGCCGCACTCACCGCATCGGTCACCGAAGCCAGCCGTCTCGGCTGGGGACACGCCTGGGTGCAGGCGGGGCTGTGGCTGGCCTTGGCATCGGCGGCCGCCTTCATCCGCATCGAATCCCGCAGTGCCGCGCCGATGCTGCCGCTGGCGCTACTGCGCATCCCGGCGTTCAGGGTGGCGTCGCTTGCCGGTGTGATCGTGAATTTTGCCTACTATGGCCAGATCTTTGTCTTCAGCCTGTTCTTCCAGCTTCAGCAGGGACTGTCGCCACAGCAGACCGGGCTGGCGTTCCTCCCGATGACGGCGGTGCTGATGGCAGTCAACGTGCTCGCCGGCCGCCTGATCACGCGGATGGGCGCGAGGTACTTGATGGTGCTGGGATTGCTCCTGGCCGCCCTGGGCTACCTGATGCTGTTGCCGGTGCGCATCGATGGCCCCTACTGGCAGCTCGCTCCGCCGATGCTGCTGGCCGCCAGCGGCATTGCGCTGATGGTGCCGACCATGACCAATGTCACGCTTTCAGCCGTGGATGGCTCCCGTGCGGGCATCGCCTCCGGCGTCCTCAACTCGGCGCGGCAGGTAGGCGGCATGCTCGGCGTGGCAGGGTTCGGCTATCTGGTGCACGACACTGCCCCGCAAGCCTTCATGCGCGGCATGCACCTCTCGCTCGGCTTCGCGGCAGCACTGCTGCTGGTGGGTGCCGTGATGTGCTGGTCTGGCATTCGTGCGGAACGTCCAGCCGCTGGCAAGGACGGGCGGCAAGGCGCCACTTGAACCAATGCGCTTGAATTGGCGCCTTCGCTTCCATGGCGGGATGGACCGATCACACTCCGGATTTCGAGAGCGGGATACCGGCAGTGTGTGGATTGCCTTGCCCGGAGTCCTCGGGCAAAAGGTTGCCATCGTCGAGCGCGGCATCGGCGTTGGCCGTTTCAGGAAAGCGCTCGGGATATAGATGCCGCTGCGCAATCTCGTGGTCAAAGGTGCCGGACCACTTGGCGATGACCACGGTCGCGACGCTGTTGCCGATCGTATTGCAGGTGGAGATCGCCATCGACAGGAAGCGGTAGACGCCAAAAATAACGGCCAGTCCTTCGACCGGCAGCATCCCGGTCGAAGTCACCGTTGCAGCGAAGACCACGAAGGAGCCGCCGGAGACGGTCGCCGCGCCCTTGGAAGTCAGGAGCATCAGCAACAGGATGCCAATCTGCTGATCCAGCGACAGCGGCACGCCGTAGGCATGCGCGATGAACATCACGCCCATGGCCATGAAGAGCGAGGTGCCATCGAGGTTGAATGCGTAGCCGGTTGGCAGCACCAGGCCCACGGTCTGCTTCGCGCAACCTAATCGCTCCAGCTTGATCAGCAGGCGGGGCAGCGCACTTTCCGACGATGCGGTGCCGAGCACGATAAGGATCTCGTCTTTGATGTAGCGCAGGAAACGCCAGAGACTGAAGCCTGCCAGCCGTGCCACCAGGCCCAGAACCACCACGATAAAAGCCGCCACCACCGCGTAGAAGCTGAACACGAGTTGTGCCAACGCGATCAGCACGGCGGTGCCGTTGCTGCCGACCGAATAGGCTACTGCGCCGAACGTGCCGATCGGCGCCAGTTTCATCACCAGGTTGATAAAGGAGAACAGTACCTCGGAGATCTGGCCGAGGCCCTCGTTGATCTTCTCGCGCCGGCCTTCCGGAATGGCGAGGATGCCGATGCCGACCATCACCGCAAGCACCACCACCTGCAGCAGCTCGCCCTTGGCAAACGCCCCCACAAAGTTGTCTGGCACGATGTGGGCCATGAACTCCAGGAAGCCGTGCGGCCCGGCCTTGGCCACCACGGGCGGGGCGGCGCCGGTGGCTACCGTGGTCATGCCCTTGCCGATCTGCAACAGGTTACCCGCCAGCATGCCCACGACCAGGGCAATGGTCGAGAGCACTTCGAAGTAGAAGATGGAGCGCCAGCCAACGCGGCCGGCACTCTTCACATCGCCCGCCGACGCAATGCCGTGGACAATGGTGAGAAACACCAGCGGCGCCACGCCCGCCTTGATCAGTGAGAGGAACATGTCGCCGAGCAGCTTGAGCTGCGAGGCGAACTTCGGGAAGATGAAGCCCACCGCGATGCCAAGCACCAGCGACACCAGCACTTGCATACCCAGCTTGCGATACCAGGGTAATTTTCTCGGGGACGAGATCAGCGCGTCTGCGCCGGATGAGTGGTTTTCCATAGCTGTCTCCTCGATGCTGCTTCTTACACGCCGCTCGACAAAGCGACGGCGCGGTCCACCATCTGCGGAGCCAGGCCAAGATAGTTGGCCGGATCGGTCAAACGGTCGATCGCCGCACGATCGAAGTGTTGCGTGACCTCAGGCAGTGCCATCAGCGCCTCGGCCAGCGTGCCGCCCTTCTCGTTCACGGTGCGGCAGGCGTCGTAGACGATGTCGTGCGCCTGCTGGCGGCCGGTGAATGGGGCCATGCCCATCATCACCGCTTCGGCCACGATCAGGCCTCGGGTGATGCCGAGGTTGTGCTTCATGCGTTCGGTATCGACGACGAGGCCGCCAAGCGCGAACTTCGCCTGGTGCAGGGCGCCGGAGGAAAAGATGAAGCTCTCGGGAATGGCGATCCATTCCGCATGCCAGGGGCCGGTGGCGCGCTCGAAGTCCTGCACCATGGCATCGACCATCAGGCCCGCGTGCTGGCGCACTGCCTTCGAGGCGGCCAGCATCAGTTCGCTGGAGATCGGATTGCGCTTTTGCGGCATGGTGCTGGAGGCGCCACGGCCTTTGACGAACGGCTCGTAGACCTCGGCGAACTCGGTCGACGCCATGATCATGATGTCGAGCGCGATCTTGCCAAGGGAACCTGTGATCAGTGCGAGCAGGTTCACCGCCTCGGCAAAGCCGTCACGTGCCACATGCCAGGTGGTTGCCGGCACGCCCAGCCCAAGTTCCCCGGCCATCGCCTGCTGCACCGCGAAGCCCTTGTCGCCCAGCGAGGCCAGGGTGCCCGCCGCACCGGCAAACTCCACCACGGCCACCCGCGGGCGCAATTCCGCCAGACGCTGCTGGTGGCGGTCGAACATGGCGAGCCAGATGGCTACCTTGTAGCCAAAAGTGACCGGCAGCGCCTGCTGCAGGTGGGTGCGGCCGGCCATGGGCGTGTCACGATGCTTGACCGCCAGGTCTGCCAGGATGGCGCGCAGTTCGCGGATATCGGTATCGATGCTGTCTAGCGCGTCGCGCACCTGCAGTGCCACCGCGGTGTCCATGATGTCCTGCGTGGTCGCGCCCCAGTGCACATAGCGGCCGGCATCGCCGCACATGCCCACAAGCTGATGCACCAGCGGCAGGATCGGGTACCCGACGATGTCCGTCTCCTCACGCATATGGTCAAAGTCGATGCGCTCGATGCGCGACTCGCGCGCAATCACTTCCGCCGCCTCGGCCGGGATCACGCCGACGCGCGCTTCGGCCTTCGCCAGCGCGATCTCGGCGTCGATGTAACGCTGGATCAGCGCCCGGTCGGAGAAGATCTCGCGCATCCTGGCGGTGCCAAAGGCATCGCGGAACAAAATCGAATCAACGACGGTGCTAGCCATGGGGACGGAGAAAGTGGACATATCGGCCTCTGAGGTAATTGCTGGTTTCGCGAACACGTTCCAATATGTTCGAACATATAAAACTATAATATGTTCAAACATATTCGCAACCATGGGTTTACCCTAGCACCATGCCGAAGCTCGACGTCTCGACCATCGCCCGCGATCTGACGCAAGGCATTCGACCCGGTCATTTCCCGCTCGGCACATTGCTGCCGACCGAACCACAAGTGCTTTACGCCGCATCGTTCCGTGCAAGCACCTGGCTTTGGCCTTTTCTGCCTTACCCCGATGCGTCGCCCCGTATCCGCTTCCTGTTCGTCAGGCCAGCGCGTTGCCTCGGGCTTCCTTCAGCCCCCCGGTCGCCCGGGGAACCCTTGCCTCTGGCTAACACTTCACCTTGCCAGGTGTGTAAGGGACTTGCACCCTCAAGTGAGTGCGCCCTGCCGGGCGCACAAAAAGAAAAACGCCAACCCGTTCTGGGTTGGCGCTGTGTTTGAAGCGTATTACTGCTATCAGAACTGATTCATGGTGTTGTCTTTACCTGCCGCTTTCAGAGCTGCTTCGCCGCTGAAATACTCCTTGTGGTCGTCGCCGATATCCGAGCCGGACATGTTCTGGTGCTTGACACAGGCGATGCCCTGACGGATTTCCTTGCGCTGCACGCCAGCCACATAGCCCAGCATGCCCTGGTCGCCGAAGTATTCCTTGGCCAGGTTGTCGGTCGACAGCGCGGCGGTGTGGTAGGTCGGCAGCGTGATCAGATGGTGGAAGATACCTGCTTCGCGCGACGAGTCGGCCTGGAAGGTCCGGATCTTTTCGTCGGCGAGCTTCGCCAGTTCGGTCTGATCGTATTCCACGTTCATCAGTTGGGTGCGCTCGTATGCCGACACATCCTTGCCTGCGGCCTTCATCGCGTCATACACCTGCTGGCGGAAATTCAGGGTCCAGTTGAACGATGGGCTGTTGTTGTACACCAGCTTGGCGTTCGGGATGACTTTGCGAATCTCGCTGACCATGCCGCCGATCTGGGCGATATGCGGCTTTTCGGTCTCGATCCACAGCAGGTCAGCGCCGTTTTGCAGTGCGGTGACGCAATCCAGCACGCAGCGCGCTTCGCCCGTGCCGGCGCGGAACTGGAACAGGTTGCTAGGCAGGCGCTTAGGGCGCAGCAGCTTGCCGTCGCGCTTGATGATGACGTCGCCATTGCCCAGTTCGTCGGCCGACAATTCTTCGCAATCGAGGAAGGAATTGTATTGATCGCCCAGGTCACCCGTCGTGTTGGTCACGGCGATCTGCTTGGTCAGGCCAGCGCCCAGCGAGTCGGTACGGGCCACAATGACGCCGTCGTCCACGCCGAGCTCCAGGAAGGCGTAGCGGATAGCGCGGATCTTGGCCAGGAAGTCCTCGTGCGGCACGGTGACCTTGCCATCCTGGTGGCCGCACTGCTTCTCGTCGGACACCTGGTTTTCGATCTGAATGCAGCATGCGCCCGCTTCGATGAACTGCTTGGCCAGCAGGTACGTTGCCTCGGCGTTGCCGAAGCCCGCGTCGATGTCCGCGATGATGGGCACAACGTGGGTGACGTGGTTGTCGATTTTTTCCTGGATGGCGGCCTTGGCGGGTCCTTGGGCAGCATCCAGTTCGCGGAACAGGCCACCCAGTTCACGGGCGTCGGCCTGGCGCAGGAAGGTGTACAGCTCGCGGATCAGCGCGCTGACGGAGGTCTTTTCGTGCATCGACTGGTCCGGCAGCGGGCCGAACTCGGAGCGCAGCGCGGCCACCATCCAGCCGGACAGGTAAAGGTAGCGGCGCTCGGTGCTGTTGAAGTGCTTCTTGATGGAGATCATCTTCTGCTGGCCGATGAAGCCGTGCCAGCAACCCAGCGACTGGGTGTACTTGGACGAGTCGGCATCGTAGGCGGCCATGTCGGCGCGCATGATCTTGGCGGTGTACTTGGCGATGTCCAGGCCCGTCTTGAACTTGTTCTGGGCACGCATGCGGGCGGCATACTCGGGGTTGATGGCATTCCATGCGCTGCCGTGGTTCTCTTTCAAACCAGCAACTGCCTTGATGTCGTCTTGATACTGGGCCATGTGAAATTCCTAAGCGCGTTTGAAGAAAGGGGTGCGTGTGCCGCTACGGATATCGAAGCAAGCAGCGTGGAATCATTGTATGGCGCTTCTGGTGCACTGCGGTGAAGTCTTATATAAGACATAAGAGTTGGTTTATCCTTATTTTTCAATGAGATAGCGATTGAATTTCGCAATGTGGAACGTGTTTTCGAGAAACGAAAACGAAATCCTGGGGAAACTCGGCGCGAATCCCGCAATGTGAAAAGCGTTTTCAGTTGTTAGAAGCAAGGCGAGCACGGATGGCTTGAGCCACGATAGTTGGGGGGACTTTGTAGACGCCTGTCGACCGAACCGTGTCATGGGCGCTTGCGGCAGCCCTGACCTTCGCGCCCAGTGCCCCTCAGGATGTCCACCGCTCACGGGCCTTGCCACCTCTCTGCCAGGAGGCTGGCGCAGATCTCATCAACATGACCTCCAGTCACAAAGCGCCATCCCAATAGGCAACCCCTTGCCTTCGCAGCTTCGGTGTACCCAACAACTTTGGGAGGTGACAACCGAGGCCGGACAGCAGCGACCCGTTGCCGCACCCCGCACCGCAGCACAGCCCGCCTTTTCATACTAAACTTTCACAACTTCCTAAAAATTCAAAACAAACAAGATGCATCTGTCGCCCCTGATCCAGCGCTTCGTGCTTCACTTCGGTGAAATGGGCAGCCGCTGGGGCATCAACCGCACGGTTGGGCAAATCTATGCCCTGCTGTTTACCGCCTCCCGCCCGCTCAACGCCGACGAAATCGCCGAGGCGCTGGGCTTCTCGCGCTCCAATGTCAGCATCGGGCTGAAGGAGCTGGAGTCGTGGAACCTGGTCAAGCTGTCTCACCAGCCGGGCGACCGCCGAGAGTATTTCTCGGCACCTGACGATGTCTGGGCGATTTTCCGCACCCTGGCCGAGGAACGCCGCCGGCGCGAGATCGACCCCACGTTGTCCATGCTGCGCGAGGTCCAGCTGGAGGCCGTGAGCGATCCGGGCGATCGCCATGCGCAGGAGCGGATGAAGGAGATGTATGGGCTGATCCTGCTGGTGACGAGCTGGTTCGGCGAAATCCAGAAGCTGGATGTGGCCACGCTGGAGAAGCTGATGAAGCTCGGCTCCAAGGTCAACAAGCTGCTGGACGTGAAGGACAAGCTCAGCCTTGCCATCGGCGGAAAAGCCCGCGCCGGCACACCCCCCGCCAGTGCCGTGAAAGCCAGGACGACCCGCACCCGGAAGGAGTAGTTGCATGTTCTCGTCGCTCGACCCGGTGGTGCTTGCGCGCGTGCAGTTTGCCGCCAACATCACGTTCCACATCTTGTTTCCCACCATCAGCATCTCGCTGGGCTGGGTGTTGCTGTTTTTCAAGCTGCGCTTCAATAAGACCGGCGATGAACGCTGGATGGCAGCGTACCGTTTCTGGGTGAAAATCTTTGCGCTGACCTTTGCGCTGGGCGTGGTCAGCGGCATCACCATGAGTTTCCAGTTTGGCACCAACTGGCCGGGCTATATGGAGACCGTGGGCAACGTGGCCGGCCCGTTGCTGGCCTACGAGGTGCTCACCGCGTTCTTCCTGGAGGCGACCCTCCTCGGCATCATGCTGTTCGGCATGCGCCGCGTGAGCAACCGCACGCATACCATCGCCACCTTGCTGGTGGCGGGCGGCACCACGTTGTCGGCGTTCTGGATCCTGGCGCTGAATTCGTGGATGCAAACCCCGGCGGGCTTCGAGATCATCGATGGCCGCGTGCATGTGACGAGCTGGCTGGCGGTGATCTTCAACCCATCGTTCCCGTACCGCTTCGTGCATATGCTGCTGGCGTCGGGGCTGACCGTGGCGTTCCTGCTGGCGGGCATCTCGGCCTATCGCTGGCTGCGTGGCGACCGCGCGCCGGAGGTGCTGTCGTCGCTGCGCACCGGCGTGACCATTGCCGCGGTGCTGATCCCGCTGCAGATCGTGGCGGGCGACCTGCATGGCCTGAATACGCTGCACCACCAGCCGGCCAAGATCGCTGCGATGGAGGGGATCTGGAAGACGGAGAAGGGCGCGCCCGCCGTGTTGTTCGGCGTGCCCAACGCAAGCACGCAAAGCAATGATTTCGAGATCGCCATTCCAAAGCTGGCCTCGCTCTACCTGACGCATCACATGGATGGCGAGATCAAGGGCATCGATGCCTTTGGCGACAAGCACCCGCCGGTGGCGCCGCTGTTCTTCGCCTTTCGGATCATGGTGGGCGTGGGCCTGCTGATGCTGGCGGCATCATGGGCGGCGGCGTGGCAGTTGCGCCGTGGCGGCCAGCCTGCGCCGTGGATGGCGCGCGTACTGATTGCCATGACCTTCTCCGGCTGGGTGGCCCTGGTGGCTGGCTGGTACGTGACCGAGATCGGCCGCCAGCCTTACCTGGTGTACGGCGTGCTGACCACAGCGCAGGCCGCGTCCAAGGTGCCGGCGGCGATGATCGCCTCCACGCTGGCGATGTACCTGGCACTCTACCTGGCGCTGATCGCGGCCTATGTCTCGGTGGTGTTCCACCTGGCACGCAAGGCCGGGACCGACCCGAAGGTGGACAGCCCGCGGACCGCCCCCCCTCAAGCCGTGTTGCCCGGCGAACCGCGGAGCGCAGAATGACCGACCTGACCCAACCCGCCGGCTGGATGCCGCTGGTGTTCCTGGCCCTGATGGGCATCTCCATGCTGGTCTACGTGATCCTGGACGGCTACGACCTGGGCGTGGGCGTGCTGCTGCGCCGCGCGGACGATGCCGACAAGGACACCATGATCGCCTCCATCGGCCCGTTCTGGGATGCCAACGAGACCTGGCTGGTGCTGGGCGTGGGCCTGCTGCTGGTGGCCTTTCCCATTGCGCACGGCGTGATCCTGACCCAGCTCTACCTGCCGGTGGCGCTGATGCTGGCAGGGCTGATCCTGCGCGGCGTGGCGTTCGACTTCCGCGTGAAGGCACGCGCGCACCACAAGCCGTGGTGGAACCGCGCGTTCTACGCCGGCTCGCTGCTGGCCGCGTTCTCGCAGGGCCTGATGCTCGGCCTGTATATCACGGGATTCCAGCACGGCTGGCTCGACCTGGCCTTTGCGGTAGTGGTGGGCCTGTGCCTGGTGGCGGGCTACTGCCTGCTGGGCGCGGGCTGGCTGATCATGAAGACCAGCGGCAGCCTGCAGCGGCGCGCCATGTACTGGGCACGCCGCAGCCTTTGGCTGACAGGCATTGGCGTGGCGGCGATCTCGCTGGTCACGCCGATGGTGAGCCAGCGCATCTTCGACAAATGGTTCTCGCTGCCCAACATCATCCTGCTGGCGCCGATCCCGCTGGTCACGGTGGCGCTGTTCATCCTCATCGACCGCCTGCTGCGGCGCCTGCCGGCCATGCACGACCGCGGCAACGACCGCTGGTGCTGGGTGCCCTTCGCCGGCACGGCGGTGATCTTCCTGATGGCGTTCAACGGCCTGGCCTACAGCATTTTCCCGTACCTGGTGGTGGACAGGATCGATATCTGGCAAGCTGCGAGCGCGCCGGAGTCGCTGGGGGTGATCCTGGTAGGCGCGGCAGTGGTGCTGCCGACCATCCTGGGTTACACGGTGTATGCCTACCGTGTATTCTGGGGGAAGGCGACCGACCTGCATTACTACTGAGCATAGCTACTGAGCATTGACTGAGCGGCGGTCGATCAACCTCGCATATCACGCACACCTGGCACCTATGAGCGGCTCGCAAGGCCAACAACCCGGCACCCCACCCTCCACGCCCCAGGCCGCCCCCCTCCCCCGGCGGCTGCTCGACCGCCTGCGCGCCCGTGCCGGCGCACAGGTGCGGGGCCTGACCCGCAGCAACTCCGGCCTCAGCCTCGACTACGACAACCCGCCCGGAGATCCCGGCCTGTTCGGGCCGGACGCGGTCTGCTGGCGCGTGCACGCGGATTTCCCCGCGATGCTGGCCGGCGGCGTCAGCGCCCTGCTGATGCAGACCATGCATCCGCTGGCGCTGGCGGGAGTGTGGGATCATTCCACCTTCCGTACCGATATGCAGGGCCGCCTCGGCCGCACCGCGCAGTTCATCGCCGGCACCACCTACGGCAACCGCGCCGATGCGCTAGCGCTGATTGACCGGGTCAGGCGCATCCACGCGGCGATCAAGGGCACGGCGCCAGATGGCCGCCCCTACGCGGCCGACGATCCGGCGTTGCTGACCTGGGTGCATGTGGCCGAGGTGTCGAGCTTTCTCACCGCCTACCTGCGCTACGTCGGCCCGCTCTCGGTCACCGAGCAGGACCGCTACTACGCGGAGGTGGCACAGATCGCCGAGCGCCTGGGCGCCACCGGCGTGCCACGCAGCGCCGACGCCATCGCCGGCTACCTGGAGCGCATGCGCCCTCAGCTGGTGGTGAGCGAGCGCACCCGCGAAGTGGTGCGGTTGGTCATGGCCATGCCGGTGGCCAGCCCGCTGCTGGTGCCGGCGGTGCGGGTCATGGGAGACGCTGGCATTGCGCTATTGCCGCGCTGGGCGCAGCGCGAACTCGGGCTGCATGGCAGCACCGCGATCCGCCGTCCGGTCTCGCTGGCCGGGATGCGCGTGCTGGCGCCCACATTGCGCTGGGCCTTGGGCAGCGGCCTGGCGGCGCGCGCGCGGCGGCGGGCGATGCAGCCGTCCTGACCGGCCACGCCGGGGCGGGCGATTCACCAACAACAGGAAACAGGAAAAGAACATCATGCAGACCGTTGCGGTTCTGGATTTTGAAACGACAGGACTGTCACCGCGTCAAGGCGACCGGGCCACGGAAATCGCAGTCGTGCTGCTGCGCGGCGGCGAAATCGTCGACCAGTATCAAAGCCTGATGAACGCGGGCAGACGCATTCCCTCGGACGTCGTGCGCCTCACCGGCATCACCAACGACATGATCGCGTCGGCACCCGCCGCGTCAAAGGTGATGCGGGAGGTGGCCCAGTTCGTCGGCAAGCATCCCGTGGTGGCCCACAACGCGGGGTTCGACCGCAGGTTCTGGCAAGCCGAGCTCTCGCTGCTGGGCATGCCGGCCGATCAGGCCTTCGCCTGCACGATGCTCGTTTCGCGGCGCGTCTACCCGCATGCGCAGAACCACAGGTTGTCAACGCTGGTGGATATGCTGCGCCTGCCGAAGGCCGGACGCGCCCACCGGGCCATGGCCGACGCGCAGATGACCTGCCACCTCTGGCACCGTCTGCAACACGATATCGCCGAGACCTACGGCATGCGCCGGGTGGATTACGACCTCATCACCCGCGTGCAGGCCACCAGCGGCGCCAAGGTGCCGGCTCTCCTGCGCTCTCTGGGTGAGAGCCAGGCGCAATGATGCGTGGGCCGAACGCCGGCACTGCGCCAATTTGGGTCCGAACGACAATGCATGACTTGAAGACTGGCGCATTCTGGCGGCGCGCCTGCCTTGCCCTGCTTGGCGCACTGCTGGTGGCCGATGCCATCGCCCTGATGCTGATGGGGCTGTTCAACTTCGGAGTCGTCCTCCCTCTGGCGATCGGCGCGGCCTTTCTCGCGCTGTCATGGCGCTGGGAGCAGGTCGTGCGATGGCGCGCGGCCAGCCCACGGCGCCGATGGATCTGGGCGCTGGGCCGCACCGCATTTGCCGCATGGCTGGTGACGCTCGGGATGTTCTTCTATTTCATCAGCGCCAGCAACGCGAACTTCCCGGCAACCGGACCGGCGGCAAACACCATCCTCATACTGGGTTCCGGCACGCCGCGCTGCGCCGCGTCGCCCACCCTGGCCGCACGGCTGGACAAAGGGCTGGCGCTGGCGCGGCAATGGCCAGCGGCGCGAGTCGTGGTGAGTGGCGGCCAGGATTTCGGGCTGCAGTGCAGTGAGGCGGACATCATGGCGGACTACCTGATCGCGCACGGCCTGGCACCGGAGCGCCTGATCCGGGAAGACCGCAGCACCAGCACGGAGGAAAACCTGCTCTTCAGCCACCGGTTGCTTGCGCAACAGGGCGTGAGCGCCGCAGACCCGCTGGTGCTGGTGACCAGTGATTTTCATCTGGTGCGCGCAAAGCGGATCGCGCGTAAGGCCGGGTTCCAGGCCGTGTCTGGCGCAGGAGCGCCAACGCCGCTTTACTTGCGCTACAACGCCTGGCTGCGTGAGTACTTTGCGTTCATCAGTGGCTGGGTATTGCGTGAATTCTGAAATGCCAATAGCTTCCCCAAGGCACGGTGGTGCCGCCCCCCCCCCTCTTGTTCAGTTGGGATCCGCGATCAGAGAGGTCCGCCTTCGGCGTGACCTTTCCCAGGAAGAGCTTGCCCATCGGGCCGGCATCGACCGCTCCTATATGAGTTCGGTGGAGCGGGGAGGACAAAACCTGGGAATGATGCATCTTTTGAGAATTGCGACTGCGCTTGACGTTGCGGTCGCGGAGTTGATGGGTGTTGCCAAGCTCTAAGCGTCAACACCAGTCGGCTCGGGAGGCCCAACCGCACGAACAAGCCGGGCATCGGCGCGAGAGTTCGTGGGGCCGCTCCCTCGCAGTTGCATGAGTCGCTTCGCGCGCGACCTTCGGCTTGACCAGCACCACCTTGCCGGCCGCGTCGACGCCATGAATGGCAGCACCCTCTTGGCGAGATCGATTCCAACGGTAGCGATAGCCATGGACTTCCCCTTCGTTGGTTGTGATGCAGTTTAGACACGCCATCATGGCGCTTCGGTGCCAACCGGCGGCTTCCACCGCAACTTTGCGACGGGGAAGTCCCTTCCATTCCAATACCCCGTAGAGGAAAACCCCTACAGATAAAGTCAATGCCCAACACCTATTATTGCCACATATGGCAATTAAGCGCGCGCGCTGAAATCGGCAGCATTGCGAGGTGCCAGCAGGTCGACGAAGGCTCACATCCGAGCGCATTTGAGTCGGGCATAGCTGGCAAGTGCCCTGGTGTTGTCAGACGGTTTAACTTTGATTCTGTTGGGATAGTTATGAACATATCGGGAACGAAAATCACGAAAGGCGATCTGGGGCTATCCCCTGATTGCCGGGCATCCAACGGTACTATCCCTGATGCGACAGGCGTGCGACCTGGCGATGCCAACGCCGACAACGAGGGGCGCATCGTGGCGCAGGTGGAGGCCATGCCACTCACGCCGCTGCACCGGCTCGCGCGTGTCATTGTCGGGAGCGCGACCTTCTTCGACGGCTTCGATGTGCTCGCTATTGCTGCCGCGATGCCCGTGCTGATCAAGGTGTGGTCCCTGTCCCTTGAGCAGGTCGGCTACATCATATCCATTGGATATCTAGGTCAGCTTCTCGGGTCGCTGGGCTTCTCCTATCTCGCGGACAAGATTGGACGGCTTCGCTGTGCCAGCCTGTCGGTAGCCATCTTCGCACTTGGCAGTCTGGCATGCGGCTTTGCGGGTGGACCGGTGAGCTTCATGGTTTATCGATTCATTCAGGGTCTCGGGCTCGGGGGCGAATTGCCAGTTGCAGCGACTTACATCAATGAGTTGGCAAAGGCCGGCCATCGCGGCCGCTTCGTCCTCTTCTATGAACTGATCTTCCCGATCGGACTGTTTACTGCCAGCCTGGCCGGCATGTGGGCCGTCCCGAATCTGGGCTGGCAGGCCATGTTCTTCATCGGTGCGTTGCCCGCATTGATCGCGCTGTGCATGCGCCGTTTCCTCCCTGAATCCCCCCGGTGGCTAGCGTCAAAGGGACGTTTCCAGGAAGCGGATGCCGCTCTTGATCGCTTCCGGAAATCCTGCCGGACGGTCGATGTTCCCAGCCTGCCCGGCATCCCCGCGCAACCGAACGCAAGTGCGGTACGGCGGGGAACCGGAGTCTCGTGGCAGAGCCTGTTCCGTCCGCCCTTGCTGCGACGCACTCTTGTGCTGTTCACCCTTTGGTTCGCCGGCGGTTTTGTAACGGCGGGGGTTACCGCCTGGATGCCCACCATTTATCGGCAAGAGTTTCACGTTGACCTGGCGACCGCGCTCAAGTTTGGAACATATACGTCTCTTGCAGGAATCATCGGCTCTGCGGCCTGCGCTATCGCGATTGACCGCTTCGGGCGTCGGTTGTGGATGACCATGACATGGCTATGCACGGGCGTGGCGATGCTTGCCCCCATCGTTTTCGCGCCGATGACCGCTGCATCCACAGCCCTCTGCATTTCCACGGCATTCGGTTTCTCGGCCGCCGCATTTATCGGTTGTTACGTCTATACGCCAGAGCTCTATCCGACTCAGATCCGCACCATGGGTGTTGGCGTGTCGAGCGCGATGTTGCGCTTTGCTTCCATTGTCTGCCCCTCGATGATCGGCTGGTTCGTTGCCAGGGGTACGCTCAACACATCTTTTGGCGCAATCGCCGGAGTCGCATTTGCCGCGGCGTTGGCGGTGGGGCTCTTCGGGGAAGAGACAAGCGGTCGAACACTAGAAGAAGCGTCCTCGGTTCCACAAACGCCCTGATCTTGCATTTTTTTGACAGTAATTTCCATTTGTGGCAATTACGACTCAAGGAAGACCGAATTCTCCACATAAGGCTATCGAATGAAACTCAGAGTTATCTTGGCGCTGACGTTCGGTTGTGTGAACGCGGCGCTCGCACAGGGTCAACTAACCCTGTATGGAAGCATGGATGAATCCGTCCCATGGATCAGCAATATCCAAGGCCACGGCTCAGTGCGCATGGATGCCGGAATCTCCCAGCCAGACCTTTTTGGGATCCGCGGAACAGAGGACCTCGGTGGAGGAATGAAGGCACTGTTCCAGTTGGAAAACGGCTTCCTCACCGACAGTGGTTCGATGATCGCAGCGGGGAAGCTATTCAACCGTGCTTCATGGATTGGGCTCGAAGGCAAACTGGGGATCGTCAAGCTCGGCAGGCAAGTCGACTTCACGGCAGACAAGCTTGGGCAGTGGAGCAACGGCTACCAGTTGTTCAATTTCTATCTGTACCACCCCGGCAACCTGGATGGGCTTTCGAGTCAGTTCCCGGTAGACAATGCGATTACCTATCGCACACCAGTCTTTGGCGGCATGCAGGCCAGTGCAATGTATGGCCTCGGCGAGGTACCGGGAGACAGAAGCGCAAACCGCACGTATAGCTTTGCGGGCACGTATGCAGGCGCGAGACTGAACCTTGCAATTGCATACACCGACGCCAATGGGCGCGCGTTTGATATCAATGGCACAACCGGAATCGCGCAGGCCATGGGTCAAGGCCTTGCCGCCGGCAGAGCCCTTCCGATCGATTCATTCAAGGCGGGAGGGATTGGTGGCGGTTATCGATTGGAGACCCTGCCGATTTCCGTCAATGCGCTGTATTCGCGCTCGACACTAAGAGTGGGGATGTCCCAGGGCACGATGAATGCTGCCGACCTTGGATTGAGCTGGCAAGCGACTCCTGCAACAGCCGTCAATATTGGTTACTCGTTCAGCAAATTCGAGAGGACAAAGTGGCATCAACTCAATCTTGGCAGCATGTATTACCTATCGAAGCGCACGCAGTTGTACGCGCTGTGGACGTACCAACATGCGGTCGATGGCGTCGCGGCAATGAACGTTGTGGGTATCTCCTCCGGACGTAACCAGTCAGTGGTTAGTGCCGGTATTCATACTTCATTCTGAAAGTGCCTGCGATGGCGCGCAAATTTGGTGGAGGTGTTTGGTGAAGTTCAACCTCAATGGCAGGCAAGTCACGTTCGACGGTGACGTCGAGACCCCGTTGCTGTGGGTGATCCGCGAACAGTTCAAGCTGACGGGCACGAAGTTTGGTTGCGGTATTGGTATGTGCGGCGCATGCACAGTACACCTCGATGGCGTGCCGGTACGCTCGTGCTCGGTCCCAGTAAAGCACGTTACCGGCAGAACCGTAACGTCGATTGAAGGACTGTCGAAGAACCGATCTCATCCGATCCAGCTGGCATGGATCGAGAAGGATGTACCGCAGTGCGGCTATTGTCAGTCAGGGATGATCATGTCCGCTGCCGCACTGTTGAAAAACTATCCGAAACCTACAGATGAACAGATCGACCAGGCAATGACGAACCTGTGTCGATGCGCGACTTATCACCGAATTCGGGAGGCCATCCATGACGCCGCTTCAAAGAAATGACAGCAACGAAAGCTCGGATGTGAAGTCACCACAACGCCGCCGCTTGCTGAAAAGCGCCGTGGCACTTCTCGCGATCCCCGCGGCAGGAAGCCTGGCCATACCGGTCGTGTACTCATTGTCCGAGAAGCACTCCGGGACGCCCGCCGCGGAGGTCGAGGTCAGCGACTGGATCTGGATCGAGCCATCCGGCCATACCATCATCGGCGTGTCGCAGTGTGAGTTCGGCCAGGGCATCTATACAGGATTGCCGCAAGTGCTCGCGGACGAGATGGATGCAGACTGGGAGAACATCTCGGTCAAATTCGTCACTGCGCGAGACGCATATCGGAACGATGCCGGGGACGAGCCGCTGCAGCAATACACCGGCGCTTCCATGTCCATGACCTACTTCTTTGAGCGAATGCGCCTCGCCGGCGCGCAAGCCCGGGATGTGCTGCTGCGCGCGGGTGCGCAGCGGCTGGGGGTCCGCTCGTCCCAATGCACGACCCGAACGGGGCGTGTGATTCACCCCGCAACCGGGCGCAGCATCGGCTATGGCGAGGTGGTTGCGGATGCCATCAAACTGCGCATCAATCCACATCCGAGGATGAAGGTGCCCTCGGAGCATTCGCTGATCGGCAAGAACCTCCGTCGTGTAGACACACCGCCGAAAGTGGACGGTAGTGCGGTCTTCGGGATGGATGTCGAGGTGCCGGGCATGCTGATCGGCGCGGTGCGCATGGCGCCTAGCGTGACGGGTAGCATCGTGCGCATTCGCAACGAAGCCGAGATTCGCAAGCGCGAAGGCGTGAAGGCCATCGTGGTCACGTCACTGTGGCCGGTGCCCACGCGCAACACGGTAATCGTTGTTGCCAATTCCTATTGGACTGCCAAGCAGGCCCTGGATGCGCTGGATATCGAGTTCGACGCCGGTGCGGCACGAAATACATCGAGCGACCTGATCCGCAAGCAATTCGTCGAGGGGCTTGATAGCAAGGATGCTCCCGTGGCGAGAAGGATCGGAAACCCGGAAGAAATCCTGAACGGACCGGGCAAGCGTGTCGTTGTTTCCGCCGACTACCACACGCCATATGTCGCGCATGCCACCATGGAACCGGTCGTCGCCACCGTCGATGTCCGCGAAGGGGAGATCGAGGCCTGGGGTCCCTTCCAGGGACAGGATTTTCTTCGCGGGGAACTGGGGAAGGCATTTGGACTGCCCCCGGACAAGGTGACCGTCCACACAGTCTATCTCGGCGGCAGCTTTGGCCGGAAATACCTGCCTGACTTCGCGTTGCATGCGGCAGCCGCCTCAAAGGCTGTCGGCAAGCCCGTCAAGGTTATCCGCTCGAGGGAGGATGACACGCGGCACTCATACTATCGGCCCGGTGCCGCAGGCCGCTTTCGTGCAGTGCTGGGTGATGGCGGGATGCCGCTTGCCTTGCATGCGAGGATTTCCGGCCAGTCCCTGTACGGTGTGATCAAGCAGGACAAGATGGCCGCGGTCGGTGGATGGGATGAGACCATGGTCGAGTCGATATACGACCTGATCTATCGTGTGCCGCATCTCCTCGTCGATGCGGTCGATGTCAAGCAACCCATTCCGCTGAGCTTCCTGCGCAGTGTCGGCAGTACGTCAAGTGTGTTTTTCCTGGAGAGCTTCGTCAGCGAGCTTGCTCATGCGGCGGGCGCTGACGATTACCAATATCGACGAAAACTGCTTGCCGAGCAGCCACTGGCGCTTAGGGTGCTGGATGCGACAGCGAAGGCCGCGCAATGGGAACGCGAGGCGGGCCCGGGAGTTTTTCGCGGGATGGCATTCAATGTCTACACGGGGCGGGGAGAGGGCTTTCAGACCTACGTCGCTTTGGTCATCGAGCTTGAGGTCGTGCAGGGGCGAGTCAAGCTGAAGCGAGCCGTCTGCGGAGTCGATGCGGGGCGCGCGGTCAACCCGGGGCTGATCAAGGCCAATATGGAGGGCGGGATTGGCTTTGCGCTGACCAATACGTTCAAAAGCGAGCTCACCTTTGACAAAGGAGCCATCCGGCAAAGTAGCTTCCACGACTATCCGCTGCTGCAATTGGCGGAGATGCCGAACGTGGAAGTTACCATTCTTGAAAGTGACAGGCCGCCCCAGGGCTGTGGCGAGGTTGTGCTCGGACCGACGGCGCCGGCCGTAGCGAGTGCCATGTTCCATGCGACAGGGACGCGATTCCGGTCCATGCCCCTGCCTCAGTCTGTCTGAGGCCACGCGTATGGCTGCCGGCTACGGGACGTAGCCGGTATGAGCGCCGCCCCCCCATCGATCTTACCGCCATTGCATTCGCTGGGCGGGCCGGCAAGGCATGCCGCGTTGAGCCCGCGCGTCCGGCGCGGGCGGAGTAATGAAGACTTCACGTCGCGGTGTTGATAGAATGCCTTGGCGCGCGAGCGCTCCTGCACGCCAACACGTGCACCGATGCACCGGAATCCGGCAAGGTACGCCCATCCGGCATCCAGGCTCGCTACGCCGTGTATTCTGGCCTCCGTGCCCGTCCTCGATTCGCGATCACATCCAGCAATATGGCAACGAAAATTCCACTGAAGCGTACCGTGTCCACTGCCGACAAAGCGCGCCGTCGTGTCAGCGGGCGACCAACAGGTGAAGACACGGTCGGCAAGCAGGCAATCATTCAGAGCACTGTGGAATTGCTGAAGATAAGGGCGCCAGAACAACTCACGGTGCTTGAGGTGGCGGCGAAGGCCGGGGTGGCCAGAACGCTGGTTCGCTACTATTTTGGCGATCTCCACGGTTTGCTTCGCGAGGTGACGGAATGCCTGATGGGGCAATTGCAGGATCGCATGGAAGTCGTGATGCGTATGCAAGGCTCGGTGCGTGAGCGAGTACACCAGCGCCTTCTGCTACGCCTGGAATTCATGCGCGAGCATCCGTATTTCGAGCGCTTGGCGCTTGGCGAGATCTACTACGGGGAGGACGCTACCGAAGAGAACCCTGCGGGAAGCGCGCTGCAGCGCATCACCAAGCGCGGCTTGGAACTGACCGACATGATTCTCGAGGATGCGCAGGGGGCGAAGGTCGATGCCCGATTCCTTCACCTGGTGATACTGAGTGTGTCTGCATTCATTCCGAGCGCGCAACCGCTGCTCCATCATCTCTTCGGGACCGGGGAGGAATGCGAGCAGCAAGTAGATGCCTATCTCCAGTTCGTCTCGCGCATGCTCGCGGACGCGATCGATCAACAGCCCGAGCGCACAAAGCCATAAGCCTGGAAAGCTACGCTGCACGCCAAGGCGCCTGGATTGCCGCTCAGCACGCTCGCGCACTTGCCACTTCCGCGGTTGGCGCGTTGAGCACCTCGCTGAACCCGCTCAGCCCCCTCCCCCTCAATCAATATCTCTTGACGGAACTTCCCGTTACGCACTAAACTGAGTTTAATTGCCACATATGGCAATTAAACTCAGTCAGTCGTTTGCCCGCAGACGGATTGCCGGTCGGGCACAAGTGCTGAGGAGCCGGCACGCAAGTTGCGCCCCACGCTTGGTCCTGGCAGCGCGTCGCGCGACTGGCGCTTTCCAGCTCGCCGGATCATCGACATACAGCACGGACTTCGTCTAAATCAAAAGGAAGAGACATCATATGAAAATCGACAATCTGACACCGGCGATCGGGTCCGAGATTCATGGAATCAATCTGGCCGACGCCGATCAAGTCAACAGTTGTGCCGATGACCTGCGCGCCGTTCTCGCAGAACGCCAGGTGATCTTCTTTCGCGATCAGGAGTTGACGCCTGAAGCGCAGGTTCGATTCGCCAAGATCTTCGGGCGCGTGGAAGCGGTTTCATCGACATTTCCCGCGCATCCCGAGAATCCGTATGTCGAGCTTCTTGTCAGTCAAGGAACACGGACAGGAACGGACATCTGGCATGCGGACCTGACCTGGCAAGAGTCGCCGCCTGCTGGTGCATGCCTGTACGCCGTGGATGTGCCCGAGACCGGCGGTGACACCATGTGGGCCAGCATGACCTCCGCTTTCGAGTCGCTGGCTCCGAACATGCAAATGTACTTGCGCGATCTGCGCGCGGTCCACAACTGGGAGGCCCCGGCACTGACAGACAACCTCAGGAAGCGGGATGCAACGGGTGGGCTGTACAAGGCGGCTCGCGAGAAATATGCGCCTCTGGAGCAGCCGGTGGTTCTTGACCATCCCGTGACCGGAAAACCGGTGGCTTTCGTGAATTCGCTCTATACAACCCATATTCGCGACGTCACGAATGACGAGAGCCGTGCGTTGATTTCCTTTCTTAGCGGCCTGGCGAAAGTTCCCGAATGGCAGGTTCGGTTCCGATGGAGAAAAGGCTCGGTTGCCGTATGGGACAACCTTGCCACGCAGCACTACGCGGTCAACGACTACCACCCCGAACCGCGCCGAATGCATCGCGTCGCCATTCGCTGACCACTTGAGTGCGAACTCGAATTCCTTCAGCAAACCACTTCGGTCCGCCAGATCCGGTCCGTCCAACTGAAATTAGTGACAATGAAAACCAAAGCTGCAATCGCCTGGAAAGCCGGCGCCCCGCTGACCGTGGAAGAAGTCGACCTGGACGGCCCGCGCGCCGGCGAAGTGCTGGTGGAGATCAAGGCCACGGGTATCTGCCATACCGACTACTACACCCTGTCGGGCGCCGACCCGGAGGGCATCTTCCCGGCCATCCTGGGCCACGAAGGCGCCGGCATCGTCACCGACGTGGGCCCGGGCGTGACCTCGCTCAAGCCGGGCGACCACGTGATCCCCCTCTACACGCCGGAATGCCGCCAGTGCAAGTTCTGCCTGTCGCGCAAGACCAACCTTTGCCAGGCCATTCGCTCGACCCAGGGCAAGGGCCTGATGCCCGACGGTACCTCGCGCTTTTCCATCGATGGCAAGCCGATCTTCCATTACATGGGCACCTCCACCTTTGCCAACCACATCGTGGTGCCGGAGATCGCGCTGGCCAAGATCCGCCCGGACGCGCCATTCGACAAGGTTTGCTACATCGGCTGCGGCGTGACCACCGGCGTGGGCGCGGTGCTGTTTACCGCCAAGGTGGAGGCCGGTGCCAACGTGGTGGTGTTCGGCCTCGGCGGCATCGGCCTGAACGTGATCCAGGCGGCCAGGATGGTGGGCGCGGACAAGATCATCGGCGTGGACCTGAACCCGGGCCGCGAAGCCATGGCGCGCAAGTTCGGCATGACGCATTTCATCAACCCGAACCAAGTCGAGAACGTGGTGGACCATATCGTGCAACTGACCGATGGCGGCGCCGACTACTCCTTCGAGTGCATCGGCAACACCAAGGTCATGCGCCAGGCGCTGGAGTGCTGTCACAAGGGCTGGGGCAAGTCCATCATCATCGGCGTGGCCGAGGCCGGCGCGGAAATCTCCACCCGCCCGTTCCAGCTGGTGACCGGGCGCGAATGGAAGGGATCGGCCTTCGGCGGCGCGCGCGGGCGCACCGATGTGCCCAGGATCGTCGACTGGTACATGGAGGGCAAGCTCAACATCGACGACCTGATCACCCACACCCTGCCGCTGGAGCGCATCAACGAGGGCTTCGACCTGATGAAGCGCGGCGAGTCGATCCGCTCGGTCGTGCTGTACTGAATGCCCGCCATGCGGGAGCGATCTTTGAAGCAATAGGGTGTGCCGCAGTCCAGGCTCGCCAGATACAACTCTTCTTTTTGACAACCACGGAAGCATTGGAAATGACCATTTTTACGCACGTTGTAGTTGGGACCAACGATCTGGACCGCGCACGCGCCTTCTACGATGAGGTACTGGGGACACTCGGAATCAAGCGAGTCATGAGCATGGATACGGCCTCGCTCTGGGGTATCGAGGGTCCTGAATTCATGGTCACAAAGCCCGGCAATGGGCTACCGTCGACATACGCCAACGGCGGCACCGTCAGCTTTGCCGCGCCGACCCGTGCCGCGGTTCATGAATTCCATCAGGCCGCCCTCAAGCTCGGGGCCAAGGACGAAGGACAACCTGGTCCGCGAAACTTTACCCCGACGTCATACGCGGCCTACGTGCGAGACCCCGATGGGAACAAGATCTGCACTTACTGCTTCGAGGCTATGTAAATAGAATCCCGTGCCATGGGGTCTCGCCTGTCCTGCCCGGATGGGCGGCCTTCCGGCAGCGAGCAGACAGTCGTCGGACTACGCGTGAACGCGCGTAGTCCGGCCACAATGACCTGGGTTTTCGTCATGCGAGAGAGATGATTCGACTCAAGCCGGTTTCTCTCTCGTTTCGCGCCTTTCCTGGCGCGCTTTGCGCGCTCAGGACGGACTGCTCGCCTGCAGCGCCAACGACTGCTTTTTTGCCAGCACCGGACTCGCCAGACCATACTGGCTGAACAGGCGCTGCCGGGGCAGCACGCTTTCCATCTCCGCCTGGAAGCGCTGGCGACCTGAAATCAAAACCGGAGGAACTCTTCTTGCCTGCCCTGCCTCCCGCACGGCCGAGAATCTTCTCGGCGATGTCTTCTGCCTTCTGACGTCTGACGGCAGGTCAACGACGATCCTGTATTCAACACCCATCCTGGCGTCCCTGCTCCACATCCCCCCTGAGGCCCCAATGCGGCCTCTTTTCTCGCTCCCCCGCGTAAACCCTCGGATTGACATCCCCATCTCGCCTTTATATTCTTTTATGAACACTACGTTCATATTTGAACATACACGCCGGCAAGCGCAGCCGCTGAGCAGCGAGGCGCACACCCGGGCCCACACCAAGGCGACTCCAGAGGAACAAGCACCATGGCTTCACAAAAGATTGGCATCAACGGCGCCGGCATCGGCGGACTCGCTGTGGCGATTGCGCTGCGTAAGCTCGGCAAGGACGTGGTGGTGTTCGAGCAAGCCTCGCGCTTCGCGCGGGTCGGCGCGGACATCAACCTCACGCCCAATGCCGTGCGCGCGCTGGATGGGCTGGGCGTGGGCGAGGCATTGCGCGAGACCGCCGCGCGGCCCAGCCACCGCATCAGCCGGGTGTGGAACACCGGCGAGGAGACTTCGCGGCTGACCATGTCCGACGAGGCGCAGATCCGCTACGGCGCGCCGCAACTCACCATGCACCGCGGCGACCTGATGACCGCGCTCGAAGCCGCCCTGCCGGCGGCCTGCGTCAAGCTTGGCAAGAAGGCGACGCAGATCGAGCGGCATGCCGCCGGTGCCACGCTGCATTTCGCCGATGGCACGCAGGAAGACGTGGATGTGCTGATCGGTGCCGACGGCATCCACTCGGCCGTGCGCACCGCGCTGTTCGGGCCCGAGCATCCGGTCTTCACCGGCGTGGTGGCTTACCGCGCGGTGGTGCCCGCCGAGCGCCTTGCCGGCGTGCCGAACCTGCAGGCCTTCACCAAGTGGTGGGGCCCGGAGGCGACCTCGCAGATCGTCACCTTCCCCCTCAACCGCGGGCGCGAGATCTTTATCTTCGCCACGGTGGCGCAGGAAGCCTGGCGCAACGAATCCTGGACCACGCCGGGCCGCGTGGAAGACGTGCGCGCAGCCTACGCTGGCTTCCATGCCGAAGCGCGTGCGCTGCTTGATGCCTGCGACGACGTACTGATCTCCGCCCTCTACGTGCGCGACCCGCTGCCTGCCTGGTCGGCCGGCAACGTTGCGCTGATGGGCGACGCCTGCCACCCGATGATGCCCTTCATGGCGCAAGGCGCCGGCATGGCCATCGAGGATGGCGTGGTACTGGCGCGGTGCCTGGCCGAAGCCAATGGCGACGACATCCCCGGCGCGCTCGCACGCTACCGGGCTGCGCGCTTTGAGCGCACCAGCCGCATCCAGATCGGCTCGCGCAGCAACGCCTGGCTCAAGGAGGGCGGCAACGCGGACTGGGTGTACGATTACAACGCTTGGCAGGTAGCCCTCGGCTAAGCACCAAGTCCGCAGGCTGACCTCGCCGCCCACCCTTCCACGGAACCGATGAGCAAGAACCCCAGGCTGAACCAGCCCGTGCCCGACGCAAGCGATGCCGCCGATCCCGGCGGCGACGAAGACAAGACGCAACTGGTCAGCCCGGTGATCCGCGCCATGCGGCTGCTGCGCTTTATCGCGGAAGGCGGCTCCACCGCCAACCTGAGCGAAGTCGGCCGGCGCATCGACGTGAACCGCGTCACCGTGATGCGCCTGCTCGCCACGCTGGAGCACGAAGGCATGGTGGAGCGGCTGCCGCAGGGCGGCCACCAGGCAGGCTTCGCTCTGCTCAAGCTGGGCGCAAAGGTGCTGGCAGGCAAGGATCTCACCGTCTTTGCGCGGCGCGTGCTGGCTGCCCTGAGCGAATCGCTGCAGCTCTCCGCCTATCTCGGCGTGCTGGATGGCGGCGACGTGCTCTACCTGCTGCGCGATATGCCGCAGACCTCGCTGGTCAGCAATATCCAGGTTGGCAGCCGGGTGCCGGCGCACCTCACCACGCCCGGCCGCATGCTGATTGCCGGCCTGCCGGAAGACACGCTGCGCGAGAGGCTCGGCGAGGAACCGCTGACGACCGTCACCGGGCAAAGCCCGGCCACGTATGCCCGCCTGGGCGACATCCTCGCCGCCGACCGCGAGCGGGGCTGCGCCTGGAGCTTCTCGGCGTTCGAGCCCGGCATCGACTCTTGCGCGGCGCCCGTGTTCGACGCCAGCGGCGCCACCGTGGCTGCCATCAGCGTGGCCGGCCCGGACATCCGTTTCGAGCGCGCCCCTGATCTTCGCGAACGCGTGGAGCGCGAGGTCAAGCGCGCCGCGCGCGATTTGTCCGGCCTGCTCGGCTACGCCGCCGGGCAGCGCCACCCACACTGACACCACGTCAACAGGAGACGCCCGGATGACAACGCCTGCACTCCCCACATTCTTCATCTCGCATGGCGGCGGGCCCTGGCCCTGGATGGAAGACCAGATGGGCGGCCGCTACGACAAGCTCAAGGCCGCGCTGCAGCAGATGCCCCAGCTGGTGCAACGCACAGGCATTGCACCCAAGGCCGTCCTGATGATTTCAGCGCACTGGGAAGAGCCGGAATTCACGGTCATGGCCAACCCGAAGCCGCCCATGATCTATGACTACTACGGCTTCCCGGATTACACCTACCAGATTCAGTACGCGGCACCGGGCGCACCGCAGCTCGCCGCGCGCGTGCAAGGCTTGCTCGAGGACGCCGGCCTGGCCGCGCGGCTCGATCCGCTGCGCGGCTTCGACCATGGCATGTTTGCGCCGATGGCCGCCATCTATCCCGACGCCGCTATGCCGACCGTGCAGCTCTCGCTCAAGCGCGGGCTCGATCCGCAAACGCATCTGGCACTCGGTCGCGCGCTGGCGCCGCTGCGCCACGAAGGCATCCTCATCGTGGGCAGCGGGCTGAGCTATCACAACCTGCGCGCATTCGGCCCAGCCGGGAAAGCGCCATCGGCCGCATTCGATGCCTGGCTCCAGCAAGCGCTGACGACAACCACCCCAGCGCAGCGCACTGCCGCGCTAACGGGCTGGGAAAGCGCGCCCGCCGCCCGGCAGGCCCATCCGCGAGAAGAGCACTTGTTGCCATTGATGGTAGCCGTGGGCGCGGCCGAAGACGACATTGCCACGCGCGTCTACCACGAAGACGACTTCGCCGGCGGCATCACCGTGTCGAGCTTTATGTTCGGGGGAAGCTGAAACCTGAAACGTGAAATGTGAAACTTGCAGGCAGCCGGTGCGGGGATTCCGCATTGGCGAAAGTGGCGTGGGCCGGGAGGGACAGCTTGTCGGCGCCAGCTAGCTTGATGAGCCCGCGCGAAGAACGCGAACCATGGGGACATGGGGAAAAGACATGGTGCCCATGGGCAGGATCGAACTGCCGACCTCTCCCTTACCAAGGGAGTGCTCTACCACTGAGCCACATGGGCAACGATTACGCGTTGCTTTACTACCTTACTGCTTTATCCTTACCACCAAAAATCACTCTAACCCATTGATTTTTAAGGAATTTTTTGAGTTCCCGCCGAATCAATGGACTGCATTATGGACTAATCGACCCTGCTCGGCAACCCCTTAATCGCGAAAGTTTCCATCTCTGTTCCGGCCGCAAAATCTCGCGGCATGTGATTCCGATGTGACTCTGCGTGGGTATTCGCAATTCAAAGCGAAATGCGGTAGGTCCACCCCTCGCCGGCGTGTAAACTGCAGGGTTTTTGATTCAGCCGGTATGGTGCAAGCTCCACAGCACACAGGTTGCAGCGGCCCGACGCTCATTCGCTTGCTTGCGCGCCTTGCGGACGTCGATGTTCCCGAACCCAGACAATCGCTCTCGGACCGACTGAGCCAGTGGCTCGGCTGGGCCGATGCCATCGGGCTGTCCACGGCCCTGAACGGCAACCCGCCGTCGGTAGCCCCCGGCGCGCGCGCCCTCGGCAGCGCCGAGGCGCTGGCGTGCGACCGCGTGCGAACCGCGCTGGCCAATGCCATCGCAGGCGATAGCGCTGTTGCCTCCGCCAAGCGGCGCGGGCAACCGCAAGCGCCTGCCCAGGGAGATTCCATGGATGCAGCGGTCGATTACGCGACTTATCGTCAGCGTTATTTCGCGATGCAGCAGGCGATGGAGACCGATATCGGCAGCTTGCGCGGCCGCCTGCGGGCGATGCTGGCCGCCAGGACACCCGCCCTGTCGCAGCTCGCAGCGGTGGACGCCGTCATGGAGGGGGCACTGGGTGCGCGCGAGCGCAGCCTGCTTGGTGGCGTGCCGGCATTGCTGGAAGGTCACTTCGCACGCTTGCGCCAGGCCGAGCAGGTAGCGCTGGCCGACGCCCAGGCCTCGGGCGAGCCCGCGGCGGTCACGTCCGGCGCATGGCTGGACGTGTTCCGCAGGGATATGCGCAGCGTACTGCTTGCCGAACTGGATATTCGTTTTCAACCGGTCGAGGGGCTGCTTGCCGCCCTTCGCTCCAGCTAACAGGACGCCATGTCCAGATATCTTAATTTCGCTGTTTTTCTGGCCGGCCTGGCCGCGGTGTGCTGGATCGGTGTCGGCTACGCCGGCTCGAACACCCTGGCGCTGGCTGTCACCATGCTGATTGGCGCCTGCTACGTGGCAGGCGCGCTCGAACTGCGGCGCTATCACCAGGCCACGTCCACCCTGGCGCAGGCCATAGATGGCCTGTCCGAGCCGCCGGCCAGCCTGGATGCCTGGCTGGCGCTATTGCCTGCGAGCCTGCGCAATGCGGCGCGCCTGCGCATTGAAGGTGAGCGCGTGGGCTTGCCGGGGCCGTCACTCACGCCGTATCTGGTGGGCTTGCTGGTGTTGCTTGGCATGCTGGGTACGTTCCTGGGCATGGTGGCCACCCTGAAAGGCACCGGCATGGCGCTGGAAAGCGCCACGGACTTGCAGGCCATCCGCGCCTCGCTGGCCGCGCCGGTCAAGGGCCTGGGATTTGCATTCGGCACTTCGGTCGCGGGCGTGGCCACCTCCGCGATGCTGGGGCTGCTTTCGACGTTGTGCCGCCGCGAGCGCACGCAAGCGGCGCAGAGGCTCGACGCCAGGATCGCAACGACATTGCGCATCTACTCGCTGCCCCACCAGCGCGAGGAAACCTTCAAGCTCCTGCAGCGGCAGGCCGAGGTGATGCCCACCTTGGTCGATCGGCTGCAGGCCATGATGGCGGCCATGGAACAGCAAAGCCTGGCCTTGCACGAGCGCCAGCTCGCCAGCCAGGACGCTTTCCACGGCAAGGCCGAGGCCGCGTACACCCGCCTGGCTTCCTCGGTGGAGCAATCCTTGAAAGAGAGCGTCGCCGATAGCGCCCGCGCCGCCGGTGCGGCGCTCCAGCCGGCGGTGGAGGCCACCATGGCGAGCCTCGCGCGCGGGACGGCCGCGCTGCAAGACACCGTCACGCAGGCCGTGCAGCGGCAACTGGATGGCCTGTCGACCGGTTTCGCGGCGACCACCACCACCGTGGCGGGCATCTGGAACGATGCGCTGGCGGGGCACCAGCGATCGAGCGAAGCGCTGACCCAGGACCTGCGCACCTCGCTCTCCCGGTTCACCGACACCTTCGAGCAACGCTCAGCAGGCCTGCTGGAGGGCGTCTCCACCCGCCTGGAAGCCACGACCGGCAGCCTGTCGGCGGCCTGGAACAACGCGCTCTCCCAGCACGAACGCGTCAGCCAGAAAATGGCGGGCGACAATCAACTCGCTTTGGCGGCTGCCGCGGCGAGCCTGGAGCAGCAATCGACGGCACTCGTTCACACGGTAGGCCAGTCGCATGCGGACCTCCAAGCGGAACTGGCTGCGCGCGACCAGCAGCGCCTGGCGGCCTGGGCCGAGACGCTCGGCACGCTGGCTGCGACGCTGCGCAAGGAGTGGGAACTGACGGGCGCGCACACCGCGAGCCGGCAGCAGGAAATCTGCGACACGCTGGCGCAGAGCGTGCGCGACATTTCCGCCCAGACGCAAGCACACGCCAGCAACACCCTCGTCGAGATCGACCGGCTCGTGCAAGCCGCCTCGGCGGCCCCCAAACTGCTGGAAAGCGTCTCCGCCCGCCTGGAAACCGCGACAAGCGGCATGTCGGAAGCATGGAACAACGCGCTCTCCCAGCACGAGCGCGTCAGCGAAAAACTGGCGGGCGACAACCAACACGCCCTGGCGGCCGCCGCGGCGACGTTCGAGCAACACGCGGCGTCGCTGGTGCGCACCGTGGGCCAGTCGCATGCGGACCTGCAAGCGGAACTGGCTGCGCGAGACCAGCTGCGGCTGGCGGCCTGGACCGATACGCTCGGCACGATGGCCGCAACGCTGCGCCAGGAGTGGGAGCAGGCAGGCACGCACAACGCCAGCCGGCAGCAGCAAGTCTGCGACACGCTGGCACAAACCGCGCGCGACATCTCGGCCCAGACGCAGGCGCACGCCAGCAACACCGTCGCCGAGATCGACCGGCTCGTGCAAGCCGCCTCGGCAGCCCCCAAGCTGCTGGAAAGCGTCTCCGCCCGCCTGGAAAGCGCGACAAGCGGCATGTCGCAAGCGTGGAACAATGCGCTCTCCCAGCATGAACGCGTCAGCGAAAAACTGGCGGGCGACAACCAGCACGCCCTGGCGGCGGCCGCGGCGACGTTCGAGCAACACTCGGCGTCGCTGGTGCGCACCGTGGGCCAGTCGCATGCGGACCTGCAAGCGGAACTGGCTGCGCGCGACCAGCAACGGTTGGCGGCCTGGACCGATACGCTCGGCGCGATGGCCGCAACGCTGCGCCAGGAGTGGGAGCAGGCAGGCACGCACAACGTCAGCCGGCAGCAGGAAGTCTGCGACACGCTGGCACAGACCGCGCGCGACATCTCGGCCCAGACGCAGGCGCACGCCAGCAACACCATCGCCGAGATCGCCCAGCTCGTGCAAGCCGCTTCGGAAGCCCCCAAGGCAGCCGCCGATGTCATTGGCGAACTGCGCCAGAAGCTCTCCGACAGCATGGTCCGCGACAACGCGATGCTGGAGGAGCGCGGCCGCTTGCTGCAAACGCTGCAAACCCTGCTCGATGCCGTGAACCATGCCTCCACCGAGCAGCGCACGGCCGTCGACGCGCTGGTAGGCACGACGGCGGATCTGCTGGATCGTGTTGGCACCCGGTTCACCGACAAGGTCGAGGCCGAAGCAGGGAAGCTGGAAGCCGTCGCCGCGCAGGTCACCGGCAGCGCCGTCGAGGTGGCAAGCCTGGGCGAAGCCTTCGGCATGGCGGTGCAGCTGTTCGGCGAGTCGAACGACAAGCTGGTGGCTCACCTGCAGCGCATCGAAGCCGCACTGGACAAGTCCGTCGCGCGTAGCGACGAACAGCTTGCCTATTACGTCGCTCAGGCCCGGGAAGTCATCGACCTGAGCATGCTGTCGCAAAAGCAGATCGTCGAAAACCTGCAACATCTCGCAGGACAGCGGGCGCCCGCCAGCGCTGAAGCGGCATGAGCGAAGAGATCGATGCCGGCGTGGAGCCGGCCGTGCCGATCTGGGCCGTCTTCGGCGACCTGATGTCGGTGCTGCTGGGCGCCTTTGTGCTGATCCTGGTGAGCGTCATCGGCGTGCAGCTGGAGCTCTCGACCAGGCTGGAGGAGGAGGTCAAGCAGCGGCAGGTGGAAAAGCATCGCCGCGAGGCCCTTGAGCAAGCGCTGGCTGGCCCGCTGGCGGCGGGCCGGGTGACGCTGGTCAACGGGCGCATCGGCATCAAGGGCAGCGTGTTGTTTGCCCTCAACTCCGATCAGCTGCAGCCCGAAGGCCGGGAGGTATTGAAGAGCCTGGCCGCGCCGCTGTCCGCTTACCTCCAGGCCCGCGAGGAGATCCTGATGGTGAGCGGATTTACCGACGACCGCCAGATGCGCGAGGCCAACCGCCGCTTTGCCGACAACTGGGAGCTGTCCGCCCAGCGCGCGCTGACGGTAACCCGCGCGTTGATCGATGAGGGCGTGCCGCCCTCCTCGGTGTTTGCGGCCGCCTTCGGCGCCGAGCAGCCCGTGACCTCGAATGCCAACGACGAAGGACGAGCCAAGAACCGGCGCGTGGAAATAGCGCCGATCCCAAGGCCGTCCAACGAAACGGGGAAGCCGCGTGATTAGTGGTGAGATCAGTGGCGAGACTTGCGGCGAGATTGGTGGCGAGATTGGTGGCGAAAGCCGCGACGCCCTTGCCACGCTCGACGCATGGCGCGCGCGTGGCGCCGATCGCCTGAATCCTGTCCGCTTTCGATTCATCGAGGCGCTGGCCCGACGCGCAGCCGCCCACAGCGGCGATGCGCGACACATCCTGGATGGCAGGCTGGCCAAACTACTCGAAGCCTATGCCGGCGATCTTGAAAGCGCCGGTTGCAAAGACGGCAAGAGCGGCGATGTCGGCGGCACGGCATTGCCAGGCGCTCCCCCTCGCGGGCCGCTGGCCGGACTGGTCAACTACCTCGCCATCCCGGCGCCGTCGGATCGCGGCGCCCCCCCCGCGGCGATTGCTGGCATGCCCCGCCGCGCGTCCTTACCAGACATGGAGGTGCTCGGCTACTTCCGGGACACCTGGTCCAGGGTCAGCACCGATCGACGGTTACGGCAGTCGCTTGAGCAGGTGCCCGATAACGCCGGCCCGCTCAATTCGAGCCGCCTCGTGCATCGCTCGCTCTGCCTGATGCGTGAACTGTCGCCTGAATATCTCCACCAGTTCTTGTCGTACGTTGACGCCTTGTCGTGGATGGAGCAGATGAACGGCGGCGGCGCCATGGCGGGCAAAGACGCGCCGCGCGCAGGAAGCATCAAGCCGAGCGCTCGCGGCAGGCCACGCTAGCGCAGTTTGGGGAACGGCGGGTCAATATCGGCTTGATTCATCACTGCGAGCCGTACGATGCCACGCCACAGGCGAGAGCAGCAGCACCGCCAGAAGGAACGCCACCTGCGAAAGATAGAACGGCTCGAGCCATTGCCGATTCAATGCGACGTAAAACGTGTTGTGAACGACGTCGACAATGATGATCGCCGCGGTGAGCGCAATGCCCACCCTTGGTTTGATGAAAAGAAGCAGTGCCGCCAAGGGATCGACAATCGTCAGCGCGCCCCAGAACACCCGGCTGGCCCAATACGCGCCATTCCCATAGCCGTGGTCCCAGAGAAAGCCATGTTGAAAATCCGCCCGCACGTGATTGGCTGTCGCAACCAAAAAAAAGCAGGCGAACAGAAAACGGATGGAGAGTGAAACGCCCGGCATGGCTTGATCTGTCTGCTTGGTCATCTATCTAGTCTTTGCCCATGGCGATTGGCGGCGCTTCGCAAGCCAGCGCCGCGCGTCAACCCGTCCTTCGATGGATGGCGCGCCGCGTAAAAAACGTTGCCAGCATCCCGATCAGATAGCCACTGCCGGTGGCCACGCTGACGAATAGAACCAGAAGGCCAGAGTACGGCCGCCCCCAGATGGTCGCAGCGGCAAATGCTGCAATTGCCATGCTGGCTGGCAACACCACGCGCCATATTACCGAGCGCAGCCGCACGCTCCCCACGGTTGCGGAGATGCCCCCCACAAGCAGGCCGAGGCCGAACGCGATGTCTTCGATGTCTACTCTCCGTTGAGTGTGTAGCTGATGCGTTCCCGGCAGCGCCACTGTCGCGCGGCCAGGCTGCCTCGCAACTGCGCGCGCGAGGGAGTACGCCAGCCCCGGATCACGAAAATTGTCGTCAGGCGGTAACCGTTTTCGCTTCTCGCTCGCCGGCACCCCCACATGCGCAACCATGATCGCCCGCAAGGCGCGGCATGCCTGTGGGAAGGAAGGCAGTGCAAGGCATGCCGCCAGTTTACAGGCGGCGATGACAACTGTCGTCCTTCCACATCAAGATCGAAGCTGCCCCGGCCAGCGCCAGGAAGCTCGGCTCGCTCGCTCACCGCAACGATGTCAGCTCCCGTTGCGTGAGAACGCGGTCGATCAGCCCCCATTCCTGCGCTTGGTCCGCTGCATCTCCTCGGCATGAATGAGGAAATCCGAGGCCTGCCCTTGAAAACCGCCCAGCGGCTGATGGGCGTGCAGACTCGCATTGGGGAGCGCCGCCCTTTCGCCTGGCTCATCGGCCATCGGCAGAAACGAGCCCATGGAGCGCGCGGCTCCCATGCACAGCGTATGCACCGGCGCCTTCATGCATCGCATGGTGTCATGCATGGCGAGACCGCTGGTAATGACCCCACCGGGCGAGTTGATGTAGAGATGGATCGTCTTCGCCGGATTCTCGGCTTCCAGGAGCAGGAGTCGCGCACAGACCAATGCGGATACCGCATCGTTGACCTCACCGTTCAGGAACATCACGATGAAGAAACTGATCAATGACCCGCTTTCAGTGGCACCCCTCATGAGGGGTGGGCGTGAGACCTTCTCCAAGCCTCTCATAGGCTGCCCGAGCCGTAATCGCACCCATTACCACCGCCATCACATCGACGGCTATGTGGTAGGGGCGTGGAATGTTCGATGCCATGCCCGTTCCTTGGATCAGAGGTCCGCCGGCAACTGCTCACGCGGGCCCGACGAACTGTCGATGCTGAGAATTTTTGATCCTCGTGCACACGTCTCGTTCGAGTATTTCCCCTGGCAGTACGTCAGCATGAACTCCCTTAGGGGAATCCGCTGCTTGCCGTTTGGAAGCTGAATCATCCGGATGCGTTGGGCAGAAAAGTCAAATCCCTGAGCACGGGTAGCAGGCTTGGTCACGACAATCACTCCGCGAATATCCACCTTTGGCACATCATCGGCAAACACGGTGCCCGCTGAAAGTGCGAGGCACAAGAAAGTCGAGAATCTACGCATATCCACTTTTCCGTGGTTTTAGCTGCGTGGCTCGAGTGCATAGCCCGTTGGAAGCATATTCGGTGCGGCGCGATGGAAGATATATCCACTGGCCGATCGAATAGCATGAAAGCTGGGGAGCACGCGATGGAGTGGAGCGGTTGCACTTCTTGTTGGCGACTGTCTGTACCGCAACCGAACGGAACCCCGACCTCACGCGGTACGGTCCGAGGTGCGTGTTCATGCGGAATGCCGTCGACTGGCCGTCCAATCGCGTGGTGCAAACACTCGCCCTTCAGTGCGCTTGTCGTACGCCGGGTGTCCGCCTTTAGTGGAAATGCTGTGATGCAGCATTTCCTGGATCTCGCCACTTCCAGAAACATAGCGCAGGGTACGTTTCCGGCGTCGATTGAGGATGTCCGACGGTTCTGGCCCGCGATCGCCGACGACTTGCCGGCGAACACCCCGAACGCCAGAGTTCGGAACTCAGATTGCCTTTTGCCGCACCCAGCATGGCATCAGACGTGATCTGATCCAGCCTTACTCTCCCACTGACAAGTACTTACCACGCCAAAACCGGCGCGCACGCCGCGCGGCTACCACGATGGCTTTGCGCGCTGGCAGTCGGCACTCGAGGGATAGATCCATCAAGATTTCTGGGACAAAATCCCATAATCGCACGAACTTTTGTAATGATCTCTACATCATTGAAACCTGTGCGATGTCTCCCTATGCTGCCTTCCATGACCACACCTCAAGACTCCTGGATCCTGCTGATTGTCAGCCTTCCCACATCGGGCGCGACTGCACGCATGCGGATTTGGCGCACCCTCAAGGCGTTAGGCGGAGCCGCCTTGCGCGACGGAGCCTATCTGCTGCCTGCCCGCGCAGAACAGGTGGAGCAGTTCCGCGAGCTGGCCGACGAAACGCAGCAGCAGGACGGCCAAGCATGGCTGTTGACGGTGCATCCCCATCAGGATGACGACGCCGCCGCATATCGCGCACTGTTCGACCGAGCGAGCGAATACGCCGAACTCCTTGCATCTGTCTCGGAAGCCCGCCAGACCCTTTCCGGACTAAGTGAGGCCGAACTCAACCGCTTGCTGCGACGGCTTGGACGCATTTATGAAGCGATCCGCAAGGTCGACTTCTTTCCCAACGAGGCGTCCTTGCGTGCTGAAGCGCAGTGGCGAGATTTCACGGGCGCCGTTGAAACGATCCTGTCGCCGGGAGAACCGCATCTCGCTTCCGGGTCAATCGCCCGGCGTGACCCCACACAGTATCAGGGACGGCTATGGGCCACCCGCCGCCATATTTGGGTCGACCGGGTGGCTTGCGCCTGGCTAATCCAGCGCTTTATTGACCCCCACGCCCGATTCCTGTGGCTCGAAAGCCCCGGCGATTGCCCCTCAGACGCGTTGGGCTTTGACTACGACGGGGCGACCTTCACCCATGTCGGCGAGAAGGTTTCCTTCGAAGTGCTGCTAGCGAGCTTTGGCCTTGACGCGGACACTGGATTGCAGCGTCTGGCGGGAATGGTCCACGCGTTGGATGTCGGCGGCCCGACGGTCCCTGAAGCGAGCGGGTTCGAGGCGATTCTGGCCGGCGCCCGCGAGCGGCTAGCCGACGACGATGCGCTGCTGGCCGAAATCGGCTTGGTGCTGGATTCCCTGCATGCCCACTTTTTGAATAACCGGAAACGCTAGCCGTCACCGAACCCATCTCAAGGAAGATCAATGAGCAACCTGCAGCAAACCGACATTCCGCAGGCCCCGGCGGCCGAACGGCCGAGCTATACGCTCTGGCAACTTGTGCTCTATATGTTGCGCCTGGGTACGCTGGGCTTCGGCGGCCCCGTGGCCCTCGCAGGCTACATGCACCGGGACCTGGTGGATACGCGCAAGTGGATTACCGATGCCGACTACAAGGAAGGCCTGGCGCTGGCGCAGTTGGCACCCGGGCCGCTGGCCGCGCAGCTCGCCATCTATCTCGGCTATGTGCACTACCGCATCGTCGGGGCGACCTTGGTCGGCATTGCATTCGTCACCCCTTCGTTCCTGATGGTGGTGGCACTGGGTTGGGCTTACGTCCGGTTTGGCGGACTCACCTGGATGCAGTCGGTATTCTATGGGGTGGGTGCGGCGGTCATCGGGATCATCGCGATCAGCGCTTACAAGCTCACGAACAAGAGCGTGGGCAAGGACAAGCTGCTGTGGGTGATCTACCTGGTGCTGGCAACGGTGACGGTGGTCACCGAGTCCGAGATCGCCTGGCTGTTCCTGGCGGCCGGCATCGTGGTGTGGTTCTGGCGCGCGCCACCGAAGTGGCTACGACAAGGCGGCCTCAATGCCCTTGCGGTGACGCAAGTACCCACGGTGGGCGGGATCGTCAGCACCGTGGATTGGCCGCTGCTGACGCAGATCGGCGTGTTCTTTGCCAAAGCCGGCGCCTTCGTCTTCGGTTCCGGGCTTGCCATCGTGCCGTTCCTGTACGGCGGCGTCGTGACCGAGCACCATTGGTTGAACGACAAGCAATTTGTCGACGCAGTGGCAGTGGCCATGATCACGCCCGGCCCCGTGGTGATCACGGTCGGGTTCATCGGCTATCTGGTTGCCGGCCTGCCGGGGGCGTCCGTGGCCGCGCTGGGCACCTTCCTGCCTTGCTACCTGTTCACCGTGATCCCGGCACCCTACTTCAAGAAGTACGGGAAGCGCCCCGGCATCATCGCCTTCGTCGATGGCGTGACGGCGGCGGCTGTCGGGGCCATCACGGGCGCCGTGATCGTCCTGGCCAAACGCTCAATTATCGATCTGCCCACTGTCTTGCTTGCGCTTGTCACGGTCGCATTGCTCTGGAAATTCAAGAAGTTGCCTGAGCCAGTCATCGTCGTCGGCGCCGCACTAATCGGCCTGGTCGCCTACCCATTCCTCCGCGCATGAGCCACACGAACAAGGAATCCATCATGACCTATCAAATGAAGCCGCTGGGCGTCGACCCAGGCAAGCTCACTGGCCTCTCGGAAAAACTGATCGTCAGCCATTACGAGAACAACTACACCGGCGCTGTGAAACGTCTGAACGCCATTCGCGGCCAACTCGCCGAACTGGATTGGGGCACGACGCAGGGCTTTCTGATCAATGGGCTCAAGCGCGAGGAGCTGGTCGCTGCGAATTCTGCTGTCCTGCACGAGCTGTACTTCGATGCGCTCGGCGGTGATGGGGTGCTGCCCTCGTGCGGGCTCTCGGTGGCGTTGACGCGCGACTTCGGCTCCGTCGAGCAATGGCGATCCGAGTTCACTGCGCTGGCCAAGGCGATGGGCGGTGGGTCCGGCTGGGCGATCATGGCATGGTCCGCGCGCGAGGGTCGGCTCGTAAACCACTGGGCCGCAGACCACACGAACCTGCTCGCCGGCGCAACTCCGGTGCTTGCCCTGGATATGTACGAACACGCGTACCAGATGGACTTCGGCGCGAAGGCGGCGGCCTACGTCGATGCCTTCATGCGAAACATCCGCTGGGATGCCATCTACCGGCGCTATGGAGCAGCCGTGGCGGGCGATGCCGTGCCGCTCGGCGTGGGCATCAGCGCCCTCGATGGTGGCGCGCCGCATGTCATCGACGTGCGACGCGCGGAGGACTTCGCCGTCGCTCCGGACATGGTGGCCGGTGCTACTTGGCATGACCCAGCGACCGTCGATCAGTGGAGCGACAAGATCGATGCCACGCAGCCGCTCTTCGTGTACTGCATGAAGGGGCTGGACATTGGTCGCTCCACGGCGCTGTGGCTGCGAGGGCGTGGCTTCGATGTTCGCTACCTCAACGGCGGCATCGATGCCTGGCGAGAAGCAGGCAAGCCGCTTCAGCCCAAAGAGGTGGTGTCATGAAATGGATCACTCGCGAACGCCCGAAGATCGACCGCATTGCCTGCCCTTGGCTGATCGCCCGCTTTATCGACAACGAGCCGGAATTTCTGTATGTGCCCACCGGCGACGTGGTGAAAGTCGCAGGCGAGACCGGCGCCGTTCCTTATGACATCCCCGGCGTCGAGCTATCGCATGTCGGCGAACTGTGCAGCTTCGACGCGTTCCTGGATAAGTACCATCTGAACGATCCTGCCTTGCAACAACTCGCTGGCATTGTGCGGGGCGCGGACACGTCAAAGCTGGATCTCACCCCGCAATCCGGAGGGCTCTACGCTATGTCACTGGGTCTCTCGCAAGTGTTCGCCGACGATCACGAGATGCTCCGACACGGCATGGTGATGTACGACGCCTTGTATGCCTGGTGCCAGCATTGCCGGGCGGAAACGCGTCGATGGCCGCCGAAGATGCCGGCGTAAATCGTTCCGTTACCTCATCGCCCAGGAGGTGCTCCGTGAAACCGATCCTGCTCATGGTATCGATGCTCCTGACAGCCATGCCGGCAACTGGAGAAACGCTTATGTTCAACCAGGACAAACAAGGTGCGTTGCCGGCGGGATGGGTGGCGGGTGTCACCGGCCGCGGCACGCCGAAATGGACCGTCGAGACAGACCCGACCGCGCAGGACGGCGCCAACGTGCTCAAGCAATCGGGCTCCGGAGATTTCCCCTGGTGCGTGAAGCAAGATGTCTCTATCGCCGATGGTTTCGTGGAGGCGAAGTTCAAGCCCGTTTCCGGCCGCGAAGATCAAGCTGGCGGCGTTGTCTGGCGTTGGAAGGACGGCGATACCTACTATGTCGCGCGGGCAAACGCACTGGAGAATAATGTCTCGCTGTACTACACGACGGGGGGCCGCCGGCACACGATCCAGTACCAGGAAGCCCCTGTCGCCGCCCGGGTCTGGCATACGCTGCGCGTGGACTTCGTGGGAAACCGCATCCAGGTGGCGCTGGACGGCAAGCGCTATATCGATGTGGCGGACGATCACATCAGTGGCGCCGGCAGGGTCGGCGTTTGGACCAAGGCGGATAGCGTGACCTTGTTCGACACCGTCTCATTCGGAAACGCCAGCACGAAGTGACAACAAGGCAGCGTAAAACAATGCTCACATCAGAACAAGTGCGGGACAGCGCTGCCAACCCGGAATGGCAGACGTTGGCGGTCGTGCCACGGCTGGCAGCGGCCGAAACCGGCCCCGCTCGGACGCCGATGTCGCGCGCCAGCCTATGGATCGGCGTCGCAATTCTCTGCTCTGCTACCGCGACCCAGGCCGAGGGCGCATTCAAGCGCCTATCTGCCGTTGAAATCAAGAAGGGGATCGTTGGCAAAGTTGTCACGGACGGTGCCCATTGGTCAGATAAGTTCAAGGCCGACGGCACCCTTGAATCCATCATGCACGGCCAAATCCAGAAGGGGCACTGGAGGCTGAGGAACAACGACCTGTGTATGACCTTTTCGACAAGCAATGCGAACGCCGAGGAGTGCTATCAGGTCTGGCGGCATCAACAACGGATCGAATATCGACGGGATGACGTCACCATCGCCGAGGGCGAGCTGGCGGACAAATGAAGTGGCGGAGTGTGTCATGTCGAATCCCATCCTTAAGCTCGCTGCAGCCGTTCTAGTTTCCATAGGACTCATCGTGGCTGGTTGCGGGAAAAATCCATTCGGTGAGCGCAGTCACCAGGCCATTGATATTGCGCAAGTACCTGCTCCGGTCAAAGCGGCAATCGAGAAGCAAGCGCAGGGCCGTACGGTCGGCGAGATCGAGAAGCAGACAGCAAACGGCAAGATCCGCTATGAGGTTACGCTCGGCACCGGCAGCGAGAAACAAACCGTTTTCATTGGCGAAGACGGCAAACAGCTCGCCGCCCGTGCCGACGATGATGATGACGAAGATGATTGACGCAAGTTGGCCGCAGGAGAACGGTTCAAGCGGCCGATCGGGAGACCCTCATGGATCTTATTGCTCGGGAACCCACCTGGATTGGCCTGATCCACTTCGGCACAGCCGGCGATGCCATATCACGTAGACGGGACCTTCGCGATGCATACCCTTAAAGACCCCGTTGCACCCAACAGCCGAGGCTGGCTTGCGCGCCAGGTGTTGCCGACAGGCGTCCACGCCGGCGCCTTGCCGCTTCTCGTCGGCCGCGCGTTACGCGGCTTCTGTGACGGGTTTATCGCCGTCCTGCTGCCAGCGTACCTGCTAGCGCTCGGCTTCGCGCAACTGGCCGTGGGGTTGATCAGCAGTGCAACCCTGATCGGCTCCGCACTGGCGACGATACTGGTAGGCATCCTCGGCCATCGCTACCCGCAGCGCCGCCTGCTGGTGTTGGCGGCTGCATTGATGGTCGCAACCGGCATCGGCTTCGCCGGACTGTCCTCCCTATGGCCACTGTTGCCCGTCGCATTCGTCGGCACGCTCAACCCGAGTTCCGGAGACGTCAGTGTCTTCCTGCCGCTGGAGCAGGCTCGTCTCGCCGACTCGTCCTCCTCCGATGCTCGCACTGCGCTATTCGCCCGCTATAGCCTGACTGGCGCCTTCTCCGCCGCCGTCGGCGCACTGGCGGCAGCGCTGCCGGGCTGGCTTGCCCCGCAGTTGGGGATATCGTTCCTCAGCGCCATGCGCGTGATGTTCATGATCTATGCATTGACGGGTGTCGCACTCTGGTTCCTCTATGCGCGCATCCCCGAGCCACACCCGCACGCGACATCGGTGCGAGTGCCGCTTGGTCCGTCTCGCCGGATCGTTACCCGCCTTGCACTGCTCTTTAGCGTCGACGCCTTTGCCGGCGGACTGGTGGTGAACTCGCTGCTGGCACTGTGGTTGATGCAGCGCTTCGGTCTTTCCCTTGGCGCCGCTGGCCAGTTCTTTTTCTCGGCGGGGATGCTCGCGGCCGGCTCCCAACTCGTTGCCGTGCCGCTGTCCCGCAAGTTTGGCTTGTTGAACACGATGGTGTTTACGCATATTCCATCCAGCCTCTGCCTGATCGCCGCCGCCTTCTCCCCCTCCCTGGTGGCGGCCCTGGCCTTGTTGCTCGTGCGCAGCGCGCTGTCCCAGATGGACGTACCGACCCGGACTGCCTATGTGATGGCCGTGGTCACGCCGCCGGAGCGACCGGCGGCCGCTAGCCTGACCGCCGTGCCCAGGAGCCTGGCGTCCGCACTCGGCCCGACCCTAGCGGGCGCGCTGTTTGCCATGGGCTGGGTCGGCGCACCGCTGGTCGCCTGCGGCCTGCTCAAAATTGCCTATGATCTGGCGCTCCTGGGCACCTTTCGACGTATCAGACCGGTCGATTGACCGTAAGTCGACTTTGATCCGTACATGGCACCTGGCGCGGATACAGTGGAAGTTCTTTAAGAAGTATCTTTGACCAGACAGCTGTTTGTGGGTGGTTCTTCTGCCGTTGCAGCACCCGGCCGCCTATCGCACTTCGGACGTGGATAGCGCCCATCTCAGCGAATCGTCACTGGGGCGGCGTCGAATGGTCGGAACTGCCGGCAGGCGCCCTTCGTGAGCTAGGTCGTCATCGGCTCTTCCCGACGCATCACCGATACTCATGATGGATCCCGTCACCGCCGGCGGCCTGCTTGCGCCCTTGTTCAACTTCCTTGACCACCGCGCCATCGCGATCCTGATGGCGGCGATCACCCTGTTCTTTGTTGGCCTGTGGCTTGCCGGGGGCGCGCAGCTGAAGACGCGTCCGCGTTCGACGCCGAAGGCGGTCACGGCCGGTTCGCCTCGGGGGTCACTAACATGGTGGCGCACTCGGGCGGACCGCCGCTTGCGATGTATCTCCTGCCGCTTGGCCTCGGCAAGGAAGTGTATGCGGGCACGACAAGCATGTTCTTCACCGTGGGCACGCGACCAAGGCGGTGCCCTGGCTGCTGCTGGTGAGACCAACCGCGGATGTCCGGGCATGGATGGCGATTTGCCTGTTCGCCATTCCCACCGGCGTTTACCTCGGTTGGCGGCTTCGCGGCGCACTGGACCAGCGCCAGGTTTATCGAACCTGCTACGGGTTACTGGTCGTGACCGCACTGAAACTGTTGTGGGATGGCGTTTCCTGCTATCTCCCGTGAAGTTGCCGTGCGACCGCCGCACAGCCCGCACCCAGCCCGCATCAACCGAAGGTGAAGGCGTAAGCGTGGGCACCGGGGTCCAGAAAGCGGATCTCGAACGTGTGTTCGCCGACCTTGCCGGCCTGACGCACCAACTGGTAGAGGCGCGTCTGGGTAACGGCGCCGTTGCCGGCTGCATCGGTGTCCGCGCCGTGGCTGTCGCCGGGGGGCTTGCCGTCGACCGTCACCAGGAAGCGCACGGCGCGGCCATCGGCGGCTGGCCCGAGCACAAGGTGCAGGTCGCGCGCATGGAAGCGATACGCGATGCTGCCGTCAGCACGATCGAGCGTGGCCCGCTCGGCACCAACGGTCCACTCGCCTTTCAGGCCCCATTCATTCAGTTGCAGGTCACCGACGGCATAGGCGCGCGATGCGTCATGGCGGAGACCGCCCGGCGACACGAAGTTCGACGCCTGGGTGTAGCCAACGTAGGTCTCGCCGGAGCGCGCATTACGCAGGTCGGGGGCGGCTTGCGCGCCCTGCCCGTCCGGCACCACCACATCGGGCGACGTGGACGGACGCCCCGCTTCGGCCAGCAGCGTCTGCATCACGCGCTCCGAGTTGGCGTAGTCGCCCTCGCCGAACTGATGATGGCGGATGTTGCCACGCGCATCCACGAAATAGGCGGCGGGCCAGTAGTTGTTGTTGAACGCGCAACTGAACGCTCGCCACATAGCCGATGTCACTCCGTGCCCTTCAATTCGATCAGCAAATCCTTCGCAGCCACACGGTCTCCTTGCTTAACATGAACGGCGGCGATTTCGCAGTCGCGGTCAGCCGCGATGTGGGTTTCCATCTTCATCGCCTCCAGCGCCATCAATGTCGTGCCCGCTGCAACGCGCTGTCCCGGCTGGACCGCCACCGTCACGATCGAGCCCGGCATGGGTGCGGCGATATGCTGTGGATTGTCGGGATCGGCAACCGGACGGCTGCTGCGCACCACACTCGCATGCGTGGCGCTGCGCTGCTCGACCAACGTTGTGCGCGATTGTCCGTTCAGTTCGAACTGGACCTTGATGACGCCCTCTTCGGCATCAGGGTGCGTGCCTTGAAGCGAAACCAGCAGGGTCTTGCCCGCCGCGATGTCGATTGCCGTTTCTTCCTGCGGCTGCAGGCCGTACAGGAAGGCCGGCGTGGGCACCACTGAGGTATCGCTATAGGTGCGCACATGCGCGTGGTAATCGCTGGCCTGCTTCGGGTACATCAGGTACGAAGCCAGCTGACGGTCATCGAGCGGCTGCTCGCACGCCGCTTCGCCCGCGGCGCGCGCCGCGTCGAGGTCCACTGCCGGGATCTGGTCGCCGGGCCGGTACGGCGCGGGCGGCTCGCCGCGCAGCACCTTGCGCGACAGTGCTTCCGGGAAGCCGTCGGGCGGGAAGCCCAGTTCGCCCTTGAACAGCGACACCACCGACTCGGGGAAGGCTATCTCCTTGGTGGTGTCGCAGACATCGGCGGCGGTCGTGTCGTTGGCCACCATCATCAGGGCCATGTCCCCCACGACCTTGGAAGTCGGCGTCACCTTGACGATGTCGCCGAACATCTGGTTGACCTCGGCATAGGCGCGCGACACCTCGGTCCAGCGATGCTCGATGCCCAGCGAGCGGGCCTGCTCGCGCAGGTTGGTGTACTGCCCGCCGGGCATCTCGTGGCGGTACACGTCGGCGGTGCCGGCGCGGATCTCGGATTCGAACGGGGCGTAGTAGCGACGTACCCCTTCCCAGTACATCGATGCTTCATGCAGGCGCTCCGGGCTGAGGCCGGGATCGCGTTCGCTGCCCGCCAAGGCTGCGGCGATGCTTGACAGGTTAGGCTGCGAGGTGAGCCCGCTCATGGCATCGAGCGCGCCGTCCACGGCATCGCAGCCGGCCCCGATGGCAGCCAGTGCGGAAGCGGCCGAGATGCCGCTGGTGTCGTGCGTATGGAAATGCACAGGCAGTCCGGTTTCCTCTTTGAGTGCCTTGACCAGCGCAGCCGCCGCCTGCGGCCGGCAGATGCCGGCCATGTCCTTGATGCCCAGCACGTGCACGCCGGCGCGCTGCAGTTCGCGCGCGATACCGACGTAGTACTTCAGATCGTATTTGGCACGGGAGGGGTCGAAGAGATCGCCTGTATAGCAGATCGCGCCCTCGCACAGCGCACCGCTATCGCATACGGCGTCGATCGCTACACGCATGTTGCGCACCCAGTTCAGCGAATCGAACACGCGGAACACGTCAACGCCCGCGCTGGCGGCCTGGCGCACGAAGAAGCGCACCACGTTGTCTGCGTAGTTGGTGTAGCCGACCGCGTTCGAGCCGCGCAGCAGCATCTGGAACAGCACGTTGGGCACCCGCTCGCGCAGCTGCTCAAGACGTTGCCACGGGTCTTCCTTGAGGAAGCGCAGCGCCACGTCGAAGGTGGCGCCGCCCCAGCATTCCAGCGAGAACAACTGCGACAGCTCGCGCGCGTAGAACGGCGCGATTGGCAGCATATCCGCGGTGCGCATGCGTGTGGCGAACAGTGACTGGTGCGCGTCGCGCATGGTCGTGTCGGTCAGCAGCACCTGCTTCTGCTCCAGCATCCAGCGCGAGAACTTTTCCGCGCCGAGCTCGCGCAGCCGGTCGCGCGTGCCGTAAGGCAGCGGCTTGCTGGTATCGAAAGAGGGCAGCACCGGCCTGGGCAGTGGCAACGACGGCAGCGAGCGGCCGCTCATTTCCGGGTGGCCGTTGACGCTCACCTCACCCAGATAGCGCAGCAGCTTGGTGGCCCGATCCAGCCGCTTGGTGAAGGCCAGCAGTTCCGGGGTCAGGTCGATGAAGCGCGTGGTGACATCGCCGCGCCCGAAGGCGGGATGCTTGATGACGTTTTCAAGGAACTGCAGGTTTGACGCGACGCCGCGAATACGGAACTCGCGCAGCGCTCGGTCCATGCGACGGATCGACTCGGCAGCCGTAGGCGCCCAGGTCGTGACCTTGACCAGCAGCGAATCGTAGTATGGGGTGATCACCGCGCCGCCGTATGCGGTACCAGCGTCGAGGCGCACACCGAAGCCTGCCGCACTGCGGTAGGCAGTGAGCCGCCCATAGTCGGGCAGGAAGCCGTTTTCCGGGTCCTCGGTCGTGATCCGGCATTGCAGCGCGTGCCCGTTCAACGAAATCTCCGCTTGGGCAGGCACGCCCGCGGCGCGCACGATGATGTCGCCGTTCTCGTTGCGCGTGTTTTCGGTCATACCGATATGGCCGCCCTCGGTGACGCGGATCTGCGCCTTGACGATATCGATCCCGGTGACCATCTCCGTGACCGTATGCTCGACCTGGATGCGGGGATTGACCTCGATGAAGTAGAACTGCCCGGAGTCCGCATCCATCAGGAATTCGACCGTGCCGGCATGCGTGTACCCGACCGCGCGCATGAGCCGCAGTGCCGACTCGCACAGCGCTGCCCGGCCGGCATCGTCGAGGTACGGGGCGGGAGCCCGCTCGACGACCTTCTGGTTGCGCCGCTGCACGGTACAGTCCCGCTCGTAGAGATGCACGAGGTTGCCATGCGTGTCGCCGAGCACCTGCACCTCGACATGGCGCGCGTTGCGCACCAGCTTTTCGAGATACACCTCGTCGTTGCCAAACGCGGCAAGCGCCTCGCGCCGGGCCGCGGCAAGCGCGGTGTCGAGATCCTGCTCGCCTTCCAGAACGCGCATGCCCCGTCCACCTCCGCCCCAGCTCGCCTTGAGCATCAGCGGGTAGCCGACTCCGGCTGCAAGACGCTTGCACGTGTCCAGATCATGGGGCAGCGGATCCGTTGCCGGCATGACGGGCACACCGGCTGCGATTGCCGCATTGCGCGCAGCCACCTTGTTGCCAAGCATGCGCATGACCTGCGGCGAAGGACCGACCCATCGTATCCCGGCGTCGATGACAGCCTGTGCGAACTCGGGATTCTCAGAAAGAAAACCGTAGCCCGGATGGATAGCGTCGACCTTCGCCTGCCTGGCAATGCGCAGGATGTCGTCGATATCAAGGTAAGCGGCCAGCGGCTTCTTGCCCTCGCCAACCAGGTAGCTCTCGTCAGCCTTGAAGCGATGGAGCGCGAGGCGGTCTTCCTTCGAATAGATCGCTACCGTGCGGATATTCATCTCGGCGGCCGCGCGCATCACGCGGATCGAGATCTCGGAACGGTTGGCAACCAGCAGGGATTTGATTGGGGTGTAGTCCATAGGGGGCGCGCAAGGAAATGAACCAGCCGGGCACAACGGTACGGCGTGGTCAAGTGATCGGAGGGCAGGATATGGCTTGAGGCTTCGCCTGGCCGCTAGTCGTAGTGAGCAAACGGGGTGTGCGAGTCCATCCAGTCGTAGTGCCCGGTCGTCGCTTCCCAGGCCCAGTTTGCTCGCCATGGCGACTGCTCATTGCTATCGCAACGCTCGCCTCGCTTCTGGCCAGCGCGTGGCTTGCCGTCATCGTCGACAAGCTCGCGGCTGTCCGCGCCGGCTCCATTTCTTCCGTAGTACATCGCGGTGCTTTCCTCGTCAAGATCAAGGGCGCCTGCCCTTCCACGCAACGCGATAGCCAGGCGACGGCAAATTTGCGGACACAACCAGACGCGTGCCCGCCCGATCTTCTTGCGCAAGAAATGGACCAGTGGCAGCCAAATCGTGTATCCGATTGATTTAGCGAGAGATTGTCACGTGCCTCAGCTCAATGAATTTCATAATTGAAATTCAATATTTCATCTGTGAAACCGAGAAGCTGCTGCGGGTGATGCTGCTGCAGGTGCTCTACAGTCTTCGTTCCGAACGCCAACGGATGGGGAACAGGGGCAGTACAACTTGCTGTTCCGCCGGTTCATCGGTCTGTCGATGGACGATACGGTCTGGGTGCCCACCGTGTTCAGCAAGAACCGCGAACGGCTGATCCGGCACGACGCGGTGATCGAGTTCTTCAACGAAGTGCTGGCCATTGCGCAGAACAAGGACTGGCTGTCGAGCGAGCACTTCAGCGTGGACGGCACGCGGAACGTGTAGGAGTTATGGTTTTCGGGTCGGGGCAGTGACAGCATGGGTCTTCGGAGGCGGCCCGCGTGTTGTGCAGCGGACCGCGGCTGGTCATCGGGGACGACGATCGGCCTTTGCTCGTCGTTCAGGCAGAAGGATCCTGTTTCTCGTACAGCTTGAGGCAGGCCGAGAAGTCGAGCCGACCCATGCCCTGCTGGCTCATGGACTGGTAGAGCTGTTGAGCCAGGGCACCCATCCACAGCGGCTGGTGGGCCTGACGCGCCGCATCGGTGGCCAGGCCCAGGTCCTTCAGCATCAGGTCAGCGGCAAAACCGCCCACATAGCCCCGCGCGGCCGGGGCCGCGGGCTGCACGCCCGGATACGGGTTGTAGCTATCGGAGCTCCAGCAGCGGCCAGTCGAGGTGTTGATGATGCCGGCTAGCACGGCGGGATCGATACCCAGCGCCGCCCCAAGCGCCATGGCCTCGGAGACGCCCATCATGGAGATGCCTAGCAGGAGGTTGTTGCAAATCTTGGCGACCTGCCCGGTACCGGGCGCGCCGCAAGGCACGACGTTCCTGCCCATGGCGAGCAACACAGGGCGGATGCGCTCGAACAGCGGCTGGTCCGCGCCCACCATGAAGGTGAGCGTGCCGGCCTGGGCGCCGCCAGTGCCGCCGGATACCGGCGCGTCGGCAAACGGGCTGTCCTGGCTTGCGGCGGCTTCGGCAACTGTGCGCACGGTCGCCGGGTCGATTGTGCTGCAGTCGACCATTGGTACGCCGGGTCGTGCGCCAGCCAGCACACCGTCCTCGCCAAGGTAGACCTGCCTGACATGCGCCGCGGCCGGTAGCATCGTAATGACGAGGTCTGCCCGGGCTGCCGCCTCACGCGGCGACCCAGCCGAGGTCGCCCCCGCCAGCAAGGCGGCGGCCACGGCGTTGGCATCGAGGTCGAACACCGTCAGCGCATGTCCTGCCTTGAGCAGGTTGGCAGCCATGGGGGCGCCCATGTTGCCGAGACCGATGAATGCAATTTCCATGATGAGGTGCTCTCCTATCAGCGCAGCGCGATGGTGGTGTTCACGCCTTCGGCCGGCGTGTCATCGAACCAGCGTGCAGTGACGGTCTTGGTCTGCGTGTAGAACTGAACAACTTGCTTGCCGTACGGGCCCAGGTCGCCAAGCTTGGAGCCGCGAGAGCCAGTGAAGCTGAAGTAGGGCACGGGCACCGGAATGGGAATGTTGATACCGACCTGGCCGACGTCGATCTCGCTCTGGAACTTTCGCGCTGCGGCCCCGCTCTGCGTAAACAGGCCCACGCCGTTGCCCATCGGGTTGCGGTTGACCAGGGCAATGGCCTCGTCCAGCGTGTCGACCTCCAGCACTACTACCACCGGCCCGAATATCTCCTGCGTGTAGATCGACATGTCGGGGCTCACACCCGAAAAGATGGTGGGGCCAACGAAATTGCCGTTCTCGTAGCCGGGCACCTTCACATTGCGGCCATCGAGCAACAGCGCGGCGCCGGCCTGTACGCCCTCCTCGATCAGCCCGGTGATGCGCGCATGGGCTGCCTTCGACATTACCGGGCCAACATCAGTGCCTGGTTCATGCCCGGCGTTGACCTTGAGCAGCTTCGCCTTTGCGACCAGTTCGGGGAGCCAATCGCGCGACTGGCCCACCAGCACCACCACGGATGTGGCCATGCAGCGCTGGCCCGCGGCGCCGAAGCCTGCACCCACCAGTGCGTTCAGGGTCTGCTGACGATTCGCGTCGGGCAGCACAACGGCGTGGTTCTTGGCGCCCATCATCGACTGCACGCGCTTGCCGTGCTTGCTGCCCAGGTTGTAGACATGCGTGCCAACATGGGTCGACCCGACAAAAGAGATCGCCTTCACGTCGGGATGGGTGCACAGCATGTCCACGACGGTCTTGCCACCGTGCACCACGTTCAGCACTCCGGGCGGCACGCCGGCTTCCATGGCCAGCTCCACCAGTTCCATTGTCGAGAGCGGATCCTGTTCCGACGGCTTGAGCACGAAGGTGTTGCCGCACACGATCGCCATCGGGAACATCCACAACGGGATCATTCCGGGAAAGTTGAACGGCGTGATGCCAGCGCACACCCCGATCGGCTGGCGCAGCGTGTAGGTATCGACGCCGCCTGCCACGTTCTCGGCGAACTCGCCCATTTGCAGTGTGCCGACAGAGCAGGCATGCTCCACGACCTCCAGGCCACGAAATATGTCGCCCTGTGCATCGGGCAAGGTCTTGCCCTGCTCGGCTGTGAGCGTGCGGGCAATGCGCTCCATATTGCGGCGCACCAGGTCCTGGAACTTCAGCATGACGCGCAGGCGCGCGCCAAGCGGGGTGTTGCGCCAGGCCAGGAAGGCGCGCTGGGCCGAGGCAATGGCGGCATCGACTTCTTCCACCGTGGCAAAGGGGACGCGGCCGATGACTTGTTGCGTGGCCGGGTTGACGACGTTGCCCCACTGATTGCTATCGGATTCGACGAACTTGCCGTCGATCAGGAGTTTTGCGGTGGGCAGTTGGAGGGTGGCGTGAGGTACAGCGGAATTCATGAGTAGTCTCCGTGACTGGGAATTTGGGAATAAGGGATTGCCAGCCGGCGCATCACTGCGCCGACATCAGGCAATTGGACAACGGGATTGAAAAGGCTGGATGTCAGGCGCGAGGGCTGCGCATCAGGAGCGTGCAGAGGATGGCAAAGGTGCCGAGTCCGACCAGGTAATAGATCACATAGTGTGGATCGCCGCCGCCGGCCGCCAGCAGGGAGGTCGCGATCATCGGCGCGAAGCCGCCGCCGAGAATGCCGGCCAGCTGCACCGACAGCGAGATACCGCTGTAGCGGATCTCCGCCGGGAACTGTGTCGCGAACAACAGCGATTGCGGGGCATATAGGATCGGGAACACCACGCCCAGGCCCAGCACCATAGCCCACCACACCGCTGTCGGCTCGCGCGTGCCGAGCATGGCGAAGAAAGGGGCGGCGAACAAGCACATCAGCACCAGGCCGATGGCGAACATGCGCCGCTGGCCAATCCGGTCGCTCAGGTGTCCACACAGCGGCATCGTCACCAGAGACAGAACCGCGCCTGCCGTGATGGCATGCAGCACGTCGGCTTTGGGGAGATGCAGATGGTTCGCCGCATAGGCCAGCGAGAAGGTCACTACCATGTAGAACCAGGTATTCTCAGCAGCGCGCGCACCGATGATGGTTAGCATCGCGCGCGGATGATTGCGGATAGCTGCCAGCACGGGGGCCTTCACCGCCTTGCCCTGGGTCTTCATCTTCTGGAAGTCTGGCGACTCCGGCACCTTCAGGCGGATGAACCCGCCCAGCCCGACAAGCGCGATGCTGGCCAGGAAGGGAATGCGCCAGCCCCAGGAGAGCATGTCGGCCTCGGCCATGGCCGCCACGGAAGTCATCGCCAGCGAGGACAGGATCAGGCCAAGCCCCACGCCAGTCTGCGGCAAGCTGCCAAAAAGACCTTTACGTCCCTTGGGCGCATGCTCCACCGCCATTAGCACCGCGCCGCCCCATTCACCGCCCACCGCCATGCCTTGCAGGAACCGCATGGCCACCAGCAGCGCGGTGGACCAGTAGCCGATGCTGTCATACGAAGGGATCATCCCGATGATCATGCTGGGGACGCCCATCAGCAACAGGGTAGCCATCAGCATGGACTTGCGGCCGATTCGATCGCCGAAGTGACCGAACACGATACCGCCCAATGGCCGTCCAATGAAGCCTACCGCAAAGGTGCCGAAGGCGGCCAGCGTGCCGACGGTGGGGTCCAGCGAAGGAAAGAAAATGCGGTTAAAGACCAGCGCAGCAGCCGTGCCGTAAAGGAAGAAGTCATACCACTCGATGGTGGTACCCGCCATGCTGGCCCAGCCGGCAAGCAGATAGTGCCTGGTGGTGCGTGTCGGGGTGGTGACAGCTGCGCCGTCGTCGAGTGTGGATGGTGTTTGCATCGTGTCTCCGTTGTTCTCCTGCAGCCTGTCGGCGTGCAAGTCTCGGCGAGTATAGTTATGCAAACAATCATGATGTAGTCACAAATAAACAGGTTCGATATGTAAAAATGCACATCTGAACCAGTTGTCGATGCTGGTGCTGCGATACCACAATCCTTCTCATGCCAATTCATCCTGACCTGGTCCCGGGCAAGCTCAACTGGGACGACCTGCGTTTTTTCCTGGAGGTAGCGCGCACCCAGCGCGCCAGCGGCGCCGCCAAGCGGCTAGGCGTTGACTACACTACCGTGGCGCGCCGCATCCGCGTGCTGGAAGACGCGATGGGCACGCTGCTGTTCGACAAGTCCCGTTCCGGCGGTTTCACGCTTACCGCGGAAGGGCAGCAGCTGGTGGCCTATGCCGACGCCATGGAGAGCACCGTGCAATCCGCCTGCGACCAGGTGGCCAACACCGGGCAGGCTCTTTCGGGTCATGTCCGGATCGCCTCGACGGAAGGCTTCGGCTGCTTTTTCCTGGCGCCACAGCTGACCCGCTTCCGCGCCGCGCATCCACATGTCACGGTGGACCTGCTGCCGGTGCCGCATTTCGTCAGCCTGACCAAACGCGAGGCCGACCTGGCCATCGCCCTCGAGCGGCCCGAGCGCGGTCCCTATGTCTGCACCAAGCTGTGCGACTACCGGCTCGGGCTCTATGCCTCCCGCGAATACTTGGCAAGCCACTCGCCCATTGCCAGCAAGGCCGACCTGCCCGATCACGCCTTCATCAGCTACGTGGACGACCTGGCGTTCAGCAGCGAACTGCTCTACCTGGAGCGCACCGTGCCAGGCGCCACGGCCGGGCTTCGTACCACCAGTGTGATCGCGCAGTATTTCGCCGCGCTGCAGGGCGGCGGGCTGGCCATCCTGCCCTGCTTCATCGCCGCGCAGCAGCCGGCGCTGGTACCGGTGCTGCCCGATGAGGTAGTGGTAACCCGCTGCTTCTGGCTGTATTGCCGCGAGGACCTGCGCAAGCTGCGCCGCATCACGGTATTGTGGGAGTACCTACGCGCGGCCGCCGAGGAAAACCGCGCTCTGCTGGCGGGGGAATCGGGAGAGCTCCGGCTTGTGGGAAACACCTGATTCCCTTGCACGCCCCCCCCCGATCCACTTCCGCTGTTTCCAAGAGAATTGCTGAGGCAAGCCGGCTTCGTCAGGATGCCTCAGTAGGTCGTCCAAGCGTGCCTGAGCGCGCCGGATGGTAAGACGCGGCGGCTCGCCGCTACCGGTACCTCAATGCCATGACGGCCGAAGATTCCCTTCAGAACCGAATGCCGGAATTCCACCGAATAACCCAGGAACAGGTGGTCATGCTGAACACCCAGAGCAAAGCGGAAAACCTCGAACACGAGGTGTCGAACATCAACACTCGGGGTGATTTCCCCTATATGCGCGGCGTCCTTTAGCTGCGAAGCCAACAGGCCACGCCAGGTGGTTACCGCCTGTGCCACGCTAAGACTGACAGCGCTCTCTGCTCGCCCAGCCGATTCGCTGCCGGCGCGCAGGATGAGGCAACCACCGCGCAATACATAGTCGCCGAGCCAGACGTCCAGCATGCGTACTAGCCAGCGTAAGCCTTTTGGCGCTTGCGCGGCAGCCTTTATCGCGTCGGCCGAGAGGGCCTCAGCAAAAGCAAGGACGGTCTCTGCGGGTAGCGCGCTGCGGGATTCGAAGTGCTGGTAGATGCGGCTCTTCGACACGGCTTGCTAGTTGCCCACCGACGTCGACAATGGCGCGAGAATTTCCGAGCGGCAAACTTCCAGAATCTCGTCGGCCAGCGGGGAGTCATCCGGACAGGCTCGCGACAGCACGATTGCGCCGACCGAATGGGCAAGCATGTCGATCATCTTTGCGCGCGCCTCGCGCTGATCCAGCGTACCCAACGTCACGCCATCGCGTTCAAGGGTAGTCAGCAGGCTTTCGATTCCAGCCGCAAACGTGGCCTTGATGGCTTCTGGTTGACGCGCCGCATCGCCGCAAAGGGCCGCTATCGTGCAGCCGCTGCCACGGGCGTCGCGGTGCTCCCGGGAAACGTAGCGATGGATGAACTCCGGGATGTCCACTCCCCCGGTCCGCGCCTCGGTTTGTGAGATCCCGCAGGCGGCCGCCTCGGCCATCAGGTCGGCTTTGGAGCGGAAGTGCTTGTAGAACCCGCCATGGGTGAAGCCGGCGGCCGCCATGAGCTCTGCCACACCCACGCCGTCATAGCCGCGCTCACGGAATAACGTGGACGCTGTCTCAACAATGCGCGCCCGGTTCTCCTGTGCCTGTGCTTTGGTGACTTTCATGCCCGTGAGCCTCTTTCTGTAAGCCAAGAAATAAAGCTTCAATATACATTGATGTTGACCATCATCAAAGCTATTGACATTTTAGATTACGGTCATCATCATAGTAGCTCGTCTTTTTCCAAGGACTTAGGCAATGAGCGACACTCACCTGACTGCACCCACCCGCTTCATCGAAGTGCACGGCGACCGCTTCGCCTACCGCCGCTGGGGCAAGCCCTCCGGCGTCCCACTGTTCTTCGTGCAGCATTTCCGAGGCGGCCTGGACCACTGGGATCCTCTGCTGACCGATGGCTTGGCCGAGGGCCGCGAGGTCATCCTGTTCAATGGTCGTGGCGTTGCCTCGTCCACCGGTACGCCTCGCAACCGGATCGAGGACATGGCCGACGACATCGCCATGGTGATCCGGGCGCTGGGCCTGTCGCAGGTCGATCTGCTCGGCTTCTCGATAGGCGGAATGCAGGTGCAGGAGGTCGCGCTGCGCCACCCCGGGCTGGTGCGCAAGCTGCTACTGCTCGGCACCGGCCTGCGAGGTGGTGATCCGACGATGGAACCGAAGGTGCTGCAGGTCGCGCCGAATCCAGTGCCGACCGCGGAAGACTTCCTCTACCTGTTCTTCGGCCGCTCGGAGGCCGCCAAGCAAGCGGGCTTGGCGTTCTGGGAGCGGCGCCACCAGCGCGTCGACCAGGACCCGCCCAGCTCGGCCGAGGTGGCCAAGGCCCAGGCCGAGGCGCACGTGGCGTACTTCGCGCCGCTGCCGGGTGAGAACCCCTATGCCTACCTGAACGCGATCCAGCAGTCGACTCTAGTGCTCAACGGCGTCAACGACATCATGATCGCCTCGATCAATTCCTGGTACCTGGCCCAGAACATCCCCAACGCCCAGTTGCTGATCTACCCCGATGCCGGGCATGGCGCGCAGTACCAGTATCCCGAGCGCTTCCTGAAGCACGCGATCCAGTTCCTGGAGGAGTAGTACTTGGCGCGCAGTCGCCGTCACTGCGAGGCGTTGGTCTGAATTGAGCGGTCCCGCAGGGCTCGACACAAGCCCCATTCGGATGATCGACCGTGCGACGACGCGCACTCGCAACAACGACCATCAATCAACTGAAAAGGAAAAAGACATGACCGACAAGACTTTGTTCAAGCCCTACACGCTTGGCTCCCTGACCCTATCCAACCGGGTCGTGCTAGCGCCGCTGACGCGCAACCGCGCCGGCGCCGGCTTCGTTCCCGGCGAACTCGCCGCCACTTACTACAGCCAGCGCGCGTCGGCCGGCCTGCTGATCTCCGAGGCCACGCAGATCTCGCAGCAGGGACAGGGCTACCAAGACACGCCCGGCATCTACACGCAGGCGCAGATCGACGGTTGGCGTCAGGTCACCGACGCTGTTCATGCGAAGGGCGGGCGGATCTTCCTGCAGTTGTGGCACGTCGGGCGCGTCTCGCACGTCGACCTGCAGGAGAACGGTGCCGCTCCGGTGGCGCCCTCGGCCATCCAGGCCGGGACCAAGACCTTCGTCAACAACGGCTTCACCGACGTCTCCGCGCCGCGCGCGCTCGAACTGGACGAACTGCCGGGGATTGTGAACGACTTCCGCCAGGCCGCGGCCAACGCCGTCGCCGCCGGCTTCGACGGCGTCGAGATCCATGGCGCCAACGGCTATCTGCTGGACCAGTTCCTCAGGGATGCCGCCAATGTCCGCACCGACGCCTATGGCGGCTCGGTCGAGAATCGTGCACGGCTCGTGCTGGAGGTGGCCCGTGCCGTGGTCAACGAGATCGGCGCCGAGCGCACCGGCATCCGCATCTCGCCGGTGTCGCCGGCCAATGGCGTTTCCAGCAGCGATCCACAGGCGCAGTTCGACTACCTGGTCGAGCAGCTCGACGCCCTGGGCCTGGTCTACCTGCACGTCGTCGAAGGCGCCACTGGCGGCCCGCGCGACGTGGCCCCGTTCGACTATGACGCGCTGCGCAAGCGTTTCAAGAACACCTACATCGCCAACAACGGCTACGACCTGGCCCTGGCCGCCGCCCGCCTCAACGAGGGCAAAGCGGACCTGTTCGCCTTCGGCCGCCCGTTCATCGCCAACCCCGACCTGGTGGAACGGCTGAAGACCGGCGCACCGCTGGCGGACTTCAATCCGGCCACGCTCTACGGCGGCGGGGCGGAGGGCTATACCGACCACCCGACGCTGGCCGAGGCCAGCGCCCAGTAAGTTCTCCGGGGCCGCACCGCAATGCGGCACCGGCCAACATGCCGCGCCATCGCGGCCTGTTCACGTTTCGCCACAGAACAAGCACATGACAACCCGTTCGACTGTCCTCATTACCGGTGCATCCACCGGCATCGGTGCCACCTACGCCGAGCGCTTCGCGCGCCGCGGCCAGGATCTCGTGCTGGTGGCGCGCGACAAGGTGCGGCTGGATACCCTCGCGGCCCGCCTGCGTGAGGAAACCGGCGTCGCCGTTGATGTCCTCCAGGCCGACCTCACCCGCCCCGACGACCTGACCGCGGTCGAGAAGCGCCTGCGTGACGACGCCAGGATTGGCATCCTCATCAACAATGCCGGGGTCGCCCAGTCCGGCGGCTTCATCGAGCAGACCGCCGACAGCATTGACCGGCTGGTCACGCTCAACACGACTGCGCTGGCCCGGCTGGCGGCCGCCATCGCCCCGCGCCTGGCACAGGTTGGCGAAGGCGCCATCGTCAACATCGGCTCGGTCGTCGGCCTGGCGCCGGAGTTCGGCATGTCGGTCTATGGGGCGACCAAGGCCTTCGTGCTGTACCTCTCACAGGGGCTGAGCCTGGAGCTGACACCCAAGGGCGTCTACATCCAGGCCGTGCTACCGGCGGCCACCCGCACGGAGATCTGGGAGCGCGCGGGCATCGACCTCAATACCCTGTCCGGAGTGATGGAAGTGGACGAGCTGGTCGATGCCGCGCTGGTCGGCTTCGATCGCCGTGAACTCGTGACCATCCCGCCCCTGCATAACGCCTCACGCTGGGACGCCCTGGATGCCGCGCGGCAAGGCCTGCTTCCGGACATCAGGCAGGCGCACGCCGCAGAGCGGTATCGCACGGCCTCGTAAAGCGCCCTCCAGAAACCTACGGCGCACAATGGTCGAATGAACGCGTGGGCGCCCCATCGTATTTGACGGCGGGCCTTCTCCCTCACATCCCCAGATTTCCGGTTCCATACGGCGACGCGGAGTCAACAATGACCCATTCCGACAAACACGTTCGATCGGGCACGACCTACGCCAACGCCGCGAACCTATTGATCGACGTCGGGGGCACCGCCTTTGCCTACCGCGACCTGGGGCCTCGCAGTGGAGTGCCACTGATTCTCCTCAATCATTGGGGCGCGGTGCTGGACAATTTCGATCCGCGGATCGTCGATGGCCTTGCTGGCAGGCATCGCGTCATTGCCACCGACTACCGGGGAATCGGCGCGTCGGGCGGAACGGCGCCCGTGACCATCGATGAAATGGCACGCGATGCCATCGCCCTGATCCACGCACTGGGTTTCGAGACGGTGGATCTGCTCGGCTTTTCCCTCGGCGGATTCGTGGCGCAGGACATGGTGCTGAAAGCGCCCGGCTTGGTGCGCAAGCTCCTTCTGACCGGTACGGGCCCGGCGGGTGGCCAAGGCATCGACAAGGTCGGCGCGGTCTCCTGGCCATTGATCATCAAGGGCCTGCTGACGCGGAGGGATCCCAAGTACTACCTGTTCTTCACGTCCACGGCGAATGGTCGCCAAGCCGCGAAGGCCTTCCTGGATCGACTGAAGGAACGCAAGCGAAACCGGGACAAAGACCCGACACCGGTCGCCTTCCTGCGGCAGTTGAAGGCGATCAAGGCCTGGGGCCGGCAAGCACCGCAGGATCTCGGCAACATCCGGATCCCGGTCCTGATCGCTAACGGCGACAACGACATCATGGTGCCCACCGTGAACAGTACCGACATGGCGCGCCGCATTCCGGACGCACAACTGGTCATTTACGAAGACGCCGGGCATGGTGGAATTTTCCAGAATCAGGCCGACTTCGTATCAAAGGCCCTTTCCTTCTTGAATGAATGACCGATTCATGCTGGCCGCCGCCGGGGCATGCCTGCGCGATGACGCCAGTATCGGCATCCACACTAACTGATTGGAGACAATGACATGAATCAGCCAACCGCAATCGTGTTCGGCGTGGGATCGGTCCGCGGCGTCGGCGGCGCCGTGTGCAGGCGCTTCGCGCGCGAGGGCTATCACGTCATCGCGACCGGACGCACACTGTCCAAAATTGAGGAGGTGGTTGCGCAGATTACCGCGTCTGGAATCGGCAGTGCCGAAGCGATTCGGACCGACGTGACCGATGAAGCGCAGGTGATCGCCGCTTTCGACCGGGCGATGAACCCAGGGCCGGGCCGCGAGCCTGCCGATGTCATCGTGTCCAACGCTGGCAACAACGCCCTGATCGATTTCACGAAACTAACCGCGGCACAGTTCGAAGACTTCTGGCGCGTTGGCTGCTATTCGGGCTTCCTCGTCGGTCGTGAGGCCGCACGGCGACTGGTCCCGCTGGGCCGTGGCACAGTCATCTTCACTGGCGCCTCAGGCAGTCTGCGCGGCAAGCCCGGCTTTGCGCACTTCGCCGCCGCCAAGGCGGGACTTCGAATGATCGCGCAAAGCATGGCCCGCGAATACGGGCCCAGGGGAATTCACGTCGCGCATATCGTCATTGATGGCGGCATCCTGGGAGATCGGCTTCAGGGCGCCTATCCACAAATGATCGAGCACCTCGGTCCGGAAGGACTCCTTGAGTATGATGCCATTGCCGAAAACTACTGGATGTTGCACCGCCAGCCCAAATCGGCGTGGACGCAGGAACTCGACCTGAGACCGTTCAAGGAAAACTGGTAACCACACCGAATCAAGCCGCCGCCGGCTCAGGAATCGATGCCCATTGACAGCATGGGTTTTGCGATCCGGCTCAACTTGCAATTCTGGTGGCTTTAAAACGTTCCCCCCTCCGCCCTGTCAACGACGAGGGATCAGCGTTTCGTCCTGCCAACAGGATGCCCCTGGAGGTAGCGCGACCGGTGCGAGGCTCGGAGCTCGGAGCTCGAGTAGGGCTTTGATCAACGCCGCCATCTCTGGTCCCTATTGCTCTACCGGCGCACCTTGCGGCCGAAAGCGCCGTACCTGTATCGCCCTGCCAGCCTGCTCAATGCCCGTGGCCAACCTGATCGGCATGCGCTGGTTCAGCCAGCAGCCGGTGGGCGCCCCCAGTCCAGGCTGGCCCTCACGTTCGCCTACGACGCGCACGGTGGCGTGCGCCCGGCTCGGGGCCGATGTGGTTCGCCATAACCTCATCGTAGTGGACTTTCACCACCTGCTCCTTGCCGGTGTCCCCGCGCCCTCAGAACTGATGGCGAACGCCCAGGGCAACACCCACCATTGAGGTCTGGCCATTGCCCAGCGCATAGCTGTTGCCCACGGAGAGGCTGGTGGCGAAAGTCGTCGCCACTGATTCCATCATCAGACCGGCGTGCTTCGCGTATGCCGTGCTCAGATAGACATCGGTACGCTTGGAGAACGAGTAGGTCGAAATGAAGGCGATCTGCCACGGGTTGGCCACGTTCGCATTGCCGAACAGGCTCTTGAGGTTGTCGTAGCTGTACTCGAGCGTCAGGCCAACCGCTGGCGTCACTCGATAGGTGCCGCCGATCCAGTAGTAGTCATCACGCTGGATCAGGACGTCGGTCGCATTCTTGGTCTGACCCCAGCGATAGCCGCCCATCACCTTCGCCGGCCCATAGGTGTAGCTTGCGGCGATCACAGCCTTCTTGGCGGTGCCGCTGCCGGTGCCGATGGTCGGATTCCACTGATCGTAGCCAGCAGTCAAGCCGAGCGGGCCCGCTCCATAGACCAGCGCGGCGCCATACGCGGTGTCACGCCGGAACTGGCCCGGGACTTCGCCGTTGCCGCCGATTGGCACCGCCACACCCGCCGCGGCCGGCAGTGCCACCCCGGCACCGAACGACCAGTGAGCGAGCGCTGTAACAGGACCGAGCTTGCCCGTGTACTTGACGGTATTGTCCTCGCGGTAGTTGGCGCCCTGCTGCAACACAGTGGGCTCATACTGGGTCGAGTAGACTCCTGGCACGAAGTTGGCGAGTGCGTCAAACACCGAGGTGTACTGGCGGCCAAGGGTGATCTGACCGAAGCGCGCATCTTGCACGCCCACAAATGCCTGCCGCCCGAACAATCGGCCGCCTTGTTGCAGGGTGCCGGTATCAAGACCGAAGCCGCTCTCCAGCACGAAAAGCGCTCGAAGTCCCTGGCCAAGGTCCTCCGTACCGCGTAGGCCCCAGCGCGAACCTGACAAACCACCGGAATCCATGCGGACAACGTTGTTCCCGGAACCGGAATTAAAGCCGTTGCTTGCCGTGGGCAATGCGGCAACGTGATTGGCGTACTCGACGTTGACGTCCGCGACGCCATAGAGCGTGACGGACAACTGCGCGAATGCAGCCGGCGGACAAGCCAGCAGTGCTGCAAAGGCGATTTTCCTGAGGGTCATTGGTGTCTCTCTCCGTTTCTCTTCTTGTTACTACTGATGGAACCAGATTCGTTCTCTGATTGGAATCGCTGAACCAGCGTGCAATGTGTCGATGACTAGCCAAGCAGCGCGTACGTGATCCCTGCATCGTCCCCACGATGCAGGGTTGGGGGGATGCGCGGATCCGTACCCGCCTGGGCGATCAATGCCCGAAGGCGGGTTGTCGCGGTGCTGCCCGAATTGTTCCCAGGCCTTCGATCAACAGCCCAGCGCAACAGCAAGTTCCACCAGATTCCTGGCGTGAAGCGTGTTGTCCGCATTGGGAGAGACGTCCTTGTGCTGGAAAGGACCGTATTCCAGCGGCCTCTCGATGTAAGCGGTTTGCAGTCCGCATGCGCGCGCATGTGCCAAGTCATCCTGATGAGCCGCCACCATCATGACTTCGCCTGGAGCGATATCGAACACCTGAGCGACTCCCAGGTAAGTCGCCGGGTCGGGCTTGTACTTGCGAAAGACCTCTGCCGAAAGAATGCAGTCCCACGGTAGAGATGCACTCTTCGACATATTGGCCAGCAATCCGATATTGCCGTTCGACATGGTGCAGATCGTGTATCGCGACTTCAATCTGGTAAGGCCTTCCACCGCATCCGGCCACGCCTCCAATCGATGCCAGGCCTTGTTCAGGTTGCGTTTCTCCGCCTCCGTCAAGTGCAGCACCTGAAACGTTTCCAGGAGTTCATCCAGGACCATCCTGTGCAGGTCGTCAATCGAAGTCCAGCCAAGTTCGCCGGACATGACCTTCTGGATAGCCGGCATGTAGCCTGCTCTCCAGGCCAGCGTGAACTTGTTGCGGTCCACGTCGAGGTTCATCGCACCGAGCTCTTGCATGACGCTCTTGTACCAATCGACGACTGTTCCGAATACATCGAAGGCAAGCACTTTGGTGCCGGCAGCCAATTGAGGATTCATGTGTTCCATCATCTTGTTTGTTTCAAGTCCCACGCTTGCAGGAGAAGGCACAGGGCCACTCGCGCAACCATCGAACCAATCACGCGTCGTACCCGGGGTTGGTACGCTCAAGCTTGCGCAACAGGGCCGGCCACACGAAACGGCCGCCAATGCCGCCGGTCTGCGCGCGCGCATCGGCCTGCGCGGTCGCCTGGATGGACTCATCGACCATGGTCAATGGCCCGCCCGCCTGTGCCGCGATCTGAATCTGGCAGGCGCTCTCGAAGATGTACATCGCCAGGAACGCGTCCGCGATCGTCGCACCTACCGTGAGCAGGCCATGATTGCGCAGCATCAGGTAGTTGGCCTTGCCCAAGTCCGATTGCAGTCGCGGCTTCTCCGCGTCACGCAGCGCAATACCTTCATAGTCGTGGTACGCCAGCGAACCCTGGATTACCATCGACTGCTGCGAGATGGGCAGCAGCCCTGCCTGCTGCGCGCTGACGCCGACACCGGCACGCGTATGCGTGTGCAACACACACTGCACGTCCGGCCGTGCGGCATGGATGGCGCTGTGGATGACGAAGCCGGCGCGGTTCACCGTGAACGGCGACTCGGTGAGCTGGTTGCCCGATGCGTCGACGCGCAGGAGCGATGACGCCGTGATCTCGTCGAACAGCAGGCCGTAGGGGTTGATCAAAAAGTCATGGCCGTCACCCGGCAGGCGCGCACTGATGTGCGTGAACACCAGGTCGGTCCAGCCGTGCAGCGCCACCAGGCGATAGCAGGCAGCCAGGTCGCAACGCAGTTGCCATTCTTCAGCGCTGACGACTTCTTTGAGAGATGGGATATACACGATTGACTCCTTTAAATAATGGGGGGGGCTGCGCCAATTTCTGACCTACACGGTGCCCGAGGTCTGCGGCTGCGACCGCTGCGCGTGGCGTGACCGCATCAGCTTCTTGTCCAGCTTGCCCACGCTGGTCTTGGGCAGGCTGTCGGCAAACATCACCTCTTGCGGGATCGCGAACTTCGAGATCGCGCCCGCGTCCGCGAACTGCTTGACATATGCACGCACGGCGTCAGCATCTAGGGCCGCGCCAGGCTTTGGCACGATCACTGCAGCAGGACGCTCGCTCCAGCGGGGGTCGGGAATACCGATGACGGCGGCTTCCTGGATCTGCGGATGCTTGAGGAGAATGTCCTCAAGCTGCAGCGACGAGACCCATTCGCCGCCGGTCTTGATCACGTCCTTCAATCGGTCCACGATCCGGACGCAGCCATCTGCATGCATGACGGCGATGTCCCCTGTGTGCAGCCAGCCACCGCCCCACAGCGCCTGGCTCGCTTGTTCATCACCAATGTAGGACTGCGTGAGCCAAGGCGATCGCGCCACGAGTTCACCGGGCGAGCGGCCGTCCGGCGGTAGGTCGTTCATCGCTTCGTCGACGATACGCAACTGGACGAATGGGATGGCCCAGCCCGCATGGCAGCGGGCTTCAATCTCCTGGTCAGTGGGTACCTCGGACCGTGCCGATCGGGGTTGTGCCAGAGTGAGGATGGGCCCGGTTTCCGACATGCCGTAGCCGGCAAAAACATCAATCCCGATTGTCATTGCGGCTTTGGCCAGAGACTGCGCGAGCGCCGCCCCGCCGATGACGACGGTCCAGCCGTCGAGGCGCTGACCCCTCGCGGCCGCAGCGTCCAGCATCATCTGCAGGATCGTCGGCACGCAGTGAGAGAAGGTGACCTTCTCGCGCTCGAACAAGGTGAGCAAACGGTCCGCAATGTATCGCCCGGGGTACACCTGCTTGACGCCCATCATCGTGGCGACGTAGGGCAGTCCCCAGGCGTGAACGTGGAACATGGGCGTCACCGGCATGTAGACGTCGTCATGGTTGAAGCGACCCGCGCCCGGCCCAGCTAATGCGGAACGGCTGGCCAGGGTATGGAGCACGAGTTGCCGATGACTGAAGTGGACAGCCTTGGGCAACCCGGTGGTGCCGGTTGTGTAGAACGTGGTGGCACGTGTCGACTCGTCCAAATCGGGCCATTTGGTCACCGCGTTCGAGCGAGCGAGCAGCGCCTCGTACTCGGCGGCGATGGGAAGCCGGGTCGCAGGCGGTTGGGCCTCATCTGTCATCAGGACCAACTGTTTTCCTGGGACCACGCGGTCCCAGATCTCCTCGAGCATCGGCAGAAACTCCGCATTGACAAGGATGAAGTCGTCCTGCGCATGGTTGATGGTGTAAAGCAGTTGCTCGGCTGAGAGCCGGACGTTGACCGTATGCAGCACCATGCCCGCCATCGGGACCGCGAAGAAGCACTCCAGGTAGCGATGCGTGTCCCAGTCCATGACCGCGATGGTGTTGCCGGGCCCCGCACCCAACGACGCCAGGCCGGCCGCCAGGCGCCCGATGCGCCGGCTCAGTTCGGCGTAATCGAAGCGCACGGCGTCGCCGTACACAACCTCCTGTGAGGGGTTTCGGGTCAGCCCAGCTTCCAGCAGTTGCTTGATCAGCAACGAGTTCCGCCCAAAGGCGTCAGATGTGGTACCCGATTCCACGGTTGCAGATTGCATATCAACAGCCTCTATTGAGAAAATCGAGGAGCGCGGCATTCACCGCCTCGGGTTTTTCTTGTTGCACCCAATGGCCGGCATCGGCGATGAACCGGGATGAGACCAAGCGGGAACAGGCATCGCGGTGCATCGCGTCGAGCGCGCCCGGCAGCATGTGGACGCCCCAGTCCTGCTCACCGGCGATGAAGCAGCTGGGCACGTCGATGGTCAACCCGGCATAGAGCTGCAGCCCCTGCTGAAGCTCACGGCTGGTGGCGGCCCGGTACCACAACAGGCCGCCCTGGAAACCCGTGCGGCCGAATTCCTGGCTATACACGCAAAGCGCTTCATCCGACAGCCACGGGCTCGGCCGCAGCTCGCGTTGTGCAAGGCTGCGGGCGACGGTTTCGGACATCCCCACGTCGGCGTCCATCACGTAGTAGGTCGGCAGCCGGGCCAAGGATTGCGCGGTCAGGTCGGGCAAGGGCTCGGGCCGCTCGTCGGCGCCCTGCGCACTCTTCAGGTAGTAATAGCCCCGCAAGAATTCATGCAAACCCTGGCGGGCGGCGTGCATCTCGGCATTGGCGTCCGGGCCGGAGTAATAGAGTTGGTAGTGCTTGCGCGGGCGCTCGAGGGCCGACAGGCCCGCGAGGGCTTCCGCCAGTTGCCTGGAACGAAGGTCCGGAGCATCAGGTGCGCCGAGCCGGAACGGCGGCGGCCCGGTGAAAGGCGTGGCCAACATCGCCAGTGAACGGAAGACGTCGGGGCGGATCAGCGCGCACCAGGCGGCGACGTGCGCGCCGAAGTCATGGCCCACCACGGCGTGGACCGACGTCCTTCCAAGCGCCTGGACAAGACCCAGTACGTCTCGCACCAGGTTGTCCATTCGGAAAGTGCCAAGGTCCGTGTCGGCTTCGGCAATCCAGCCCGTCGTGCGGCCATAGCCGCGCTGGTCGGGCGCGACCACGTAAAATCCCGCTTGCGCCAACGCGTTCAGCTGATGCCGCCAGCTGAACGCCAGCTCGGGGAAGCCATGCAGCAACACGATCATCGGCGTCTCGGGGCGCGGGTCGCCCGCCTCCAGCCAATGAATGCGAAGGCCATTGCCGTTGTCGGAATAGCACGCGCGCACGCCGGGCTCGAGCGGCAAGGTCATCATCGATGGGTCCTGGGTCATTGTTCAGCGCGCGGAGGCATCCGGCATCTTCCCGGCCGGAAGCGATCGATGATCAGCGCGGGGGCGAATCGACCCGCTGCCGATCATCACGAAGGCGCCGGCCAGCATGACGCCGGCGATCAGGAACAGGCCGCCGGTCAGGCTGCCGGTGGATTGCTTGATCACCCCTAGCACGTACGGGCACGCAAGTCCGGCCAGGTTGCCTAAGCTGGTGATGATCGCGATGCCTGCAGCAGTCGATTGCGGGGACAGCTGGGCGGTCGCGACCGCCCAGAAGACCGGGAGCGCCGACACCGAGCCGGCAATCGCAATCGCGATCAACGCGACCGACAGCCACATGTAGGCGCCGGTCCAGCTTGTGAGCGCCAGCCCCACCCCGCCGATGGCGACCGCCACGGCGTAGTGCCAGCGACGCTCGGCTCGCTTGTCCGAGTGGCGGCCGTACAGGATCATGGCTAGGGCCGCGAATGCGTAAGGCACGGCGGAGATCAGTCCAATGATCTGCATGCTCTTTGCGCCCAAGCTCTGGATCATCGTAGGCATCCAGAAACTCAGGGTGGTGCCGCCGCAAACGGCCGCGAAGTACAGGAAAGACAGCAGGTAGACCTTGGGGTCGCGCAGTGCGGCACCCGCGGCCTCCAGCGCCGGCGTCGAGGCGTGAGGGGCAGCTTGCGTGGGCAGTTCGACGCGGATCATTCGCTTCTCGTCCTCCGACAGCCACTTGGCCTCTTCAGGCGAGTTGGACAGGCAGGCGTAGACAACGAAACCTAGAAAGGCAGAGGGCAAGCCTTCCAGCAGGAACATCCATTGCCAGCCGCGAAGCCCGTGCCATCCGTCGAGGTTCTGCAGGATCCAGCCTGACAGCGGGCCCGCAAAGAGGCCGCCTACCACCGTCGCGCTCATGAGCAAGGCGATGATGCGCGCGCGGCGCGCAGCCGGGAACCAGAAGGTCAGGTAGAGCACAATGCCCGGGAAGAAGCCAGCCTCGAACGCCCCCAGCAGGAAGCGTGCAATGTAAAACTGCGAGGGCGTAGTGACAAACATCGTCGCCGCGGAGATCAGGCCCCAGCACAGCATGATGCGCATGATCGTCAGGCGCGCGCCGATCTTCATCAGGAAGATGTTGCTGGGCACCTCAAACAACGCATACCCGACGAAGAAGATGCCCGCGCCGAGCCCGTAGATGGAATCGGTCAGGTGCAGGTCCGAGCTCATCTGCAGCTTGGCATAGCCGACGTTGATCCGATCGATATACGAGATGACGTAGGCCAGGAAGAGCAGCGGAACCAGCCGCCACGTGATCTTCCGGTACATCTTCTCCCTGCGTAGTTCATGCACATGGTCCATAGGACCTGCCAGGGCGGGCTTTGCCGTTCGGTTCATCGTGGGTCTCCAACATTCCTCTTATATTTAAGGGCCGTATCGGTCATCAGGGCCGTGCCGTGGGATGGCTAGGGCCGAGCGGGCCAGTCCGCAAGGCCCCGTCAGGTCTCGGCCATCGCGGCCGCTTTCTTGTAGATGCTGTTGACGGGATGCTTGAACAGGCGGCGCACCATTGGCTCGAACTCCGCAAGCAGCAACGTCTCGGCCATCGGGTCGAAGGCCGGGCTGTCATACAGCTCGCAGAACTCCGCCGTGCGGTCGTAGTTCGGATGCCCGGCGAACTGCTCGCGCATGTCGCGATCCATGCCAAGATGATGGAAGAAGTAGTGCCCCTGGATCGCCATCCAATCCTGGGCCGTGCTTTCTTGGAATCTGCGAAATGTTGCGCGCTCAGTCATAGGTGTCAACCAATGCGATGAAGGATTGCACATGGTAGGGATGGGCTTGCACGCGCGAATGCAATGCAGCTGACATTCCACGGGTAAGTCCTAGGGCAAGTCGCTCGCGGCGCCCTGATCAGGCCTCGCTGAGCGAGTTCAGCGTCTGCTCCGACTCGATGACGATGCGTCCGTATGACAGCGACAGTGCTCCCGTCGCGGCCAGGGCCTTGAGCTCCAGGGACAAAGTCTGGCGGGTGAGGCCCAGCATCATCGCGAGGGTCTCCTGTGTGATGGGAATCACCCGCCTGGAACGGGGCAACGCCGGAGCGTCGCCACGCGCCAGCCTGAGCAGTCGCCTCACGACACGAGCACGTGTGCTACGCAGCGCCGCATCCTCGAAGAAACTGAACATGGTTCGGGTGCGCGCCGTCTGCAGGACCGCGATCGCCCGTGCGAACCGGACATTCAGCATCAATTGCTCGAACAGTGGCGGCGCGATGTGCAGCACTTCGGCATTGCGCACGGCATGGATGTCGTGCGTGCGGGGCAATCCGTCGAGCGACGACGCCTCGCCGCACCAATCCCCCGGCTCGAGCAAGCCGAAAATCATTTGCCGCCCGTCTTCAAGGACCGAGGAGGCAGCGAGAGCGCCGCTCACAACGCCGAAGAATCCGTTCGCCGGATCCCCCTTGCGCACGACGAACTCACCGCTTCTGACACGAAACGGGCGCCCTTGCGTTAGCAATACCTCTTGCGATGCCGGTTCAAGCGACTCGAACCACGGGTCGCCAAAGATGTCCAGGAGTTCTTTGTATGGCGTCGACATTTGAGGATGCTCTGTTACCGGGGGGGCGAGCCGCCCGGCCTGCGCATCGCCTCCTCCAGTACGGCGAGGGCATGGCTTCCATTCATATCAAGCTGGAGGCAGGGCACGTCTGGTCGCTTAGTTGACACTGCACGATGAAGGATCGCATCAGCCCTTGGGCGTGGGATGGCGGCATGCGGTTTCTGCCCCACGGCTGGTCATACATGCAGTGGAGCAGAGTCCGAAATGAACCAACGGGTGATCGCGCCTACCTGACCCGGACGACGACCTTTCCCTTGGCTCGGCCTTTCTCGACATAGGCCATGGCCTCGTTGGTCGAATCAAATGAAAAAACCCGATCCAATACCGGCCGTATTGCGCCGCCATCAATCAGTGAAGTGATCTCGCTCAACTGGTGCCCGCTGGCCTTCATGAAAAGGAATGAATATTTCAGGTCACGACCTATCGCCCGCTTCCGGACTCCGTAACTCAGGAGACGAACAGCCGATCTCACGAACCACGGCGCTCCGATTCCACGTGCGAAAGTGGGATCAGGAGGTCCGGAGATCGAGATGAGTGTTCCGCCGGGCTTAAGGACGCGCAGGGATTTCTCCAGCGCCGTTGCGTCTTGGCTGTGGAGGACAACATCGTAGCCCTGCAGTACTTTCTCGAAATCGTCGCTCTTGTAATCGATGACGACGTCTGCCCCGAGACCTCTTACCAGGTCGGTGTTGGCGCTGCTCGTGGTGGTGGCTACAGTGGCGCCAACATGCTTGGCCAACTGGATCGCAAATGTGCCTACGCCACCGGAACCCGCCTGGATGAATACCTTCTGTCCTTTCTTCAGATTGGCCTTCTCGATCAACGCTTGCCATGCCGTCAGCCCCACCAGGGGGATCGATGCGGCTTCTTCCATGCTCAGTGCTTTGGGCTTGATCGCCAAAGACGCTTCCTTGACCGCGATGTACTCGGCGAAGGTGCCGATGCGGAAATCATCAGGCCGGGCATAGACCTCGTCGCCCGGCTTGAACTGCCGGACGCGAGAACCGACCTCGACTACGACGCCGGCGACGTCGTGGCCCAGGACAAGGGGCAGGTGATAGGGAAGGATCAGCTTGAACTCGCCGTCCCTGATCTTGGAATCCAGCAAATTCACACCTGCCGCATGGACCTGGACCATGACCTCATCCTCACCCAGCATCGGGCTCGGTACCTCCGCGCGACGCAACACGCGCTGTTTCCCGTACCGATCGAGAAGAAATGCATTCATGGTCGCTCTCATTCCTGACGCCCCCAGGTCTGCGAGCGGCCCAGCATTGGCACGCCAATGTAGCCGCGCACGCTGAGCGTCTTGCCATCGTCGGCCAGGCGGACCTTGCTGCGATAGACCTTGCCGTTGTCGGGATCAAGTATCTGACCGCCGACATACTCTTCGCCCTCCTTCTTCAGGCCACTCAGGATGACCAGGCCGATGACCGGCGCATTCTTGTTTGCGCCCTCGCATTTCTCGCACTTCGGATTCGGGTCCTCGCTCGGGGCGGGAAACACCTTTTCTATCTTGCCCTGAAGCGTTCCATTCGATTCAGTGATGCGGATCAGCGCGCGCGGCTTGCCGCTGGCGTCGTCAACATTCTTCCACAGGCCGGCGGGCGACGCGTCGCCGGCCCGCACCGGCGCCGCCGCGAGCGCCGCGGCGAGAATCAGAGCGACGCCGGCCGCTTGTTTCAAACGGAGCGTTGCCATGGCCTCAACGGTTAACGTTGCCTGGCCAGCGCGTGGCCGCCTGGCGATGCGTGATGACATGGGCATTCCTTTCTCACAGATTGGTTGACTGGGTGTTCGTCCCTAGCTACGTCGAGAGACAGCAGCTCGAACGATCGCTGACTGGTTGTGTCGGCGCGTCTACTGGTCCCATACACCTTGTAGCCCGCCTTCGCGAGCCGCTCCGCGGTGGCTTGGCCGATGCCTGAGGAGGCCCCTGTAACGAGGGCAATCTTGCCCCGCATGTTCATGAAGTTTCTCCGTCAGAGCGTGGAGTTCGGGATCGTCCGGGATGCGCGTTGAGGGTGATTCGACGCGGCACGCCAATACGAGCGCCATCGTTATTTCGCATGATGAATATCATATGAATTGGCGAGCGAGATGGTTGCATTGGCGAGAGTTCAGATTTTTGATGCCGGGGCGAGCAGGCGTTTCAGCGCGGCTTCGAGCAGGCGATCGGACAGCGCTGGCTCGTCGACTGCACGAGCCAGCACCAAGGCACCGACCATGGTAGCGACGGTCACGAGTGCTTGTTCGTGCGCATCGGGTTGTCCCCAATCGGGAGATTGTCGGGCGACTAGGTCCGTCATCGCCTTGATGTGGCGAGTCGTCGCACGGCGCACTTCGGGCGCCTGCCGCGGCGTTTCCGAGCCTAGCGCGGCCAAGGGACATCCCATCTCGACAAGTTCGAGGTGTTCCTTGGACAGATAGGCTCGACACATGGATTCCAAGGCCGTCTTGGGGGTCGCATTCGCAACAACGTCTTGCGCGACGGCCGCGGACTCTGCACACGCTCGATCCGCAGCTTCTGCCAGCATGGCTTCGCGCGAGGGAAAATGAGCATAAAACGCCCCATGCGTCAGCCCGGCGTCCTTCATGATGTCGGCGACGCCAGCGCCGTCATAGCCACTGCGTCGGATCGCCCTGGCAGCCGCGGCCACAATGCGTTCGTGCGACGCTTCCTTGGCAGCGCTTCTAGCGTTGATTTTCATATTTCGCATGATGCGAATCATATCAAATTTGCGCGATGCGTGTGCCGCGGTTTTCCCGCAGACGACAACTGCCTAGCCAGCGTTCCCTCAACCGGCCTTCCTGGTTCGCTTGCCATCGGGTTCAGCGCTCGGCGAACCTCCCCATCCGGCTGTTGCATTGGCGGCCGAAGTCTCGGCACGCTTGCGATCCGCCCCAAGCCCGACGACGACGTTGACGCACATCGGCACCAGGATTTCAGCAGAGGGATCGTCGATGGCCGCGAAGTGACCGCCGAGTTCGAGCATGATGAATCCGTGCAAGGCGCTCCATAGCTGGGCCGCAATCCGATCGGGATCGATCTTGCGCACGATGCCGCCTTCCACCAGGCGGGTGCACTCCCAATGCAGATACGCGTAGGACGCGGTAAACGATGCCGAGCGCCCTCTCGACTCCGACTCCGGCGTGCCTCGCGAGGGGCTATACCTGCCGTGGATCGAAAGACCGAACATCAGGTCGTACAGATGCGGGTTGCTTCTCGCGAAGTCACGGCACGCGAGAGCCATCGCACATAGATCGACCATGGGATCGTCTGTGTTTGCAACCTGCTTGAAGATCGCAGCCTGCCGTTCAAATCCTTCATCCGCAACGGCCTGAAGCAATTCAGGCACGCCGCCAAAGTACGTGTAGACCCCCATTGTTGACAGTCCTGCCTCACTTGAAACCGAACGGGCCTTGACTTCGGAAGGGCCATTCGTCGTGAGCAGACGAATCGCTGCCTCGACGAGGCGGGTGCGCGCATCAGGGAAAGTCCTATCAGTGGTCATATTGCAAGCCCTTAATAACAACGTTATGCTACCACAAATAACACTGTTATTTAGTGACCTGCGCCCGTGTGAGTGGCGTTGCAAACACAGTCGGACCTGACGAGTTGCTCAGTGCACGCGCGCTCCACGCCTACACAGAAAGCAGAAAGGAACCAGAGATGAAAAAGACACCGGCGATGCCCGGCCACCTCGATGTAGAAACCCGCGGCGCCGTTCTGATCGCGCGTTTGGAGGGTGGACCGCAGGGGCTGATGGGGCTCAACATGGCCAGAGATCTGGCGGCGTTGGTGGACAAGGTGGAGTCCGATGCGGCGGTCAGGGCGGTGGTACTCACCGGCACGCATCCCGGGCGCTTCATTGGACATGCGGATGTGCGTTGGTTGCAGGAGGGCGGCAAGAGCATTCCGAAGGTAGGGCGTGGGGCCGCTTCGGCTATCGCCCGGGTGGCAAAGACGGTCCGCGGCATGCCCCCATTGGCAGCGGCGGCATCGGTCACGCCGCTGGAGGGCGGGATGGAACTGGACCAGTTGCACGACACGTTCTTGCGCATGAACCGCTGCGGCGTGCTCTTCATCGCGGCGCTGAACGGATCCGCACTGGGCTTGGGCAGCGAACTCGCACAAGCCTGCGATATGCGCCTGATGGCGGACGGAGACTTTTTCATCGGTCAGCCTGAAGTACTCCTTGGCATTCTTCCCGGCGGGGGCGGCACACAGAGGCTCACACGCCTTGTCGGCTCCCATCGCGCGCTCATGATGATGCTTGAGGGGCGGCCGGTGCCGCCCGCGAAGGCGCTAGAAATCGGCCTGATCGACGAGGTTGTGCCTGCCGACGCCTTGCTGGAGCGCGCTCTTGAACTGGCCGGATACCTCGGTTCGCGCCCCCGCGACTCCATCGCTGCCATCAAGCGCGCGGTCTACCTTGGCGGGTCAATGACGCTCGACGAGGGCCTTCATCTGGAGCGGACCGAGTTCATCACGATTGCACCGTCCGCCACGGCGCAATCACTGATGGTCGGCTACCTCGATCGCACGGCACACGACGGCGACCTGCCACTGTACGCCCCCGCGATCTACGACGAGGCGCTTGCCAACGGTCGATTCCCTCTACAACGCAGCGAAATACAGCAATGAGCGCCCTGCCCCAATCCTGCGCCGCCACTACTGGCGCGTTCACCCGTCAGGACGTCAGCTTCGACTCTGGCGAGTCCTACTGCTCGGCCTGGCTCTACCTGCCCGCCGGTGTCGAGCGCCCACCGGTCGTTGTCCTTGGCCATGGCCTGGGCGCGATCCGCGAGATGCGCCTCGACGCCTTCTCGGAGCGTTTCGCCGCAGCAGGCATCGCAACCCTCGCCTTCACCTACCGCTACTTCGGCGACAGCGGCGGTCAGCCTCGGCAATTGATGTCTGTGAAACGGCAGCTAGCGGACTGGGAGGCGGCGCTGGCTTTCGTCAAGCGCCGCACCGATGTCGACGGCCGCCGCCTCGCGGTCTGGGGTAGCTCGTTCGGAGGAGGCCATGCGATCACTGTGGCCAGCCGCCACCCCGAACTGCTTGCCGCCATCAGCCAGTGCCCATTCACGGACGGCCTGGCCTCTGCTACAGCCTTGGGCTTGAAGGGCACGCTAAAGGTTACCCCAGTGATCCTGCGTGATTTCATGGCCAAACTCATGGGGCGCGCGCCGGTGATGGTGCCCATCGCCGCGATACCTGGCCAACCGGCGCTGATGAACGCCCATGACGCGTTGCCGGGCTACATGGCTTTGATGCCGACGGGGATGAAGTTCGTCAACCACGTCGCGGCGCGTGTGCTTCCCGAGATTGTCACCTACCGGCCAGGGCATTGTGCCGCCCGCGTGACCGTGCCGATCCTCTTCTGCGTCAGCAACACCGATACGGTGACACCGCCCGGCAGGACCCTCGCCCTCGCGCGCCGAGCGCCGCGGGGTGAGATCAAGCGCTACGACGCCGGCCACTTCGACTTCTACATGGGCGCCGCCTTCGAGCAGTTGGTGGCCGACCAGACACGCTTCCTGACCAGGCACCTGCTCGGGGACCGCTGAACGGATTCGAGCGTCCATTCCCACCAACTCCCTAGCTAGAGTGAACAAAGATGCGACTTTCCTTACTTCCAGACTCTCGTGCGGCCTCGGCGCCGGATGCACCGTGCGTTGCCGATGCGCGCACCTCCTTGTCCAACCGCGACTTTCAAGCGCGCGTCCTCGCAGCGGCGAGCGTGCTCGCCGACCGGGGGATCGGCGCCGGGGATGTCGTCGCCCTCATGCTGCCCAACCAGGTCGAGTTCGTTGTGGCAATGTTCGCCGCCTGGCGTCTCGGGGCCGCGGTGACGCCCATCAACCCCGGCCTGACCATCAACGAGGCAACCCATCAGATTGTCGATTCGCAGGCGAAACTGCTCCTTAACGAAAGCGGCCAGCCGTTGTTCGCGGACCTGTCCACCATCCCTGCCGAGTCATTGCAGGATGGGCCGCTCCACGTGGGCGAGCCTCTCGACGACCCGGCCGCGTTGGCGCTGTTGATCTACACCAGCGGCACCACGGGGCTGCCCAAGGGCGTGATGCTGGATCATGCGAACATCGAGGCGATGACCAGCATGGGGCGAGAGGCGCTCCAAGTCACGGCTGCCGACCACTGCCTGCTGGTGCTGCCGCTGTTCCACGTCAACGGCATCGTGGTCAGCATCCTGGTACCGTTGTCGGCCGGCGGACGGGTCACGCTCCGGCGCCGCTTCGACATCGAGGCGTTCTTCAATGACGTCGAGCAACTGCGCCCAACTTACTTCTCCGCGGTGCCAACGATCTACGCCATGCTCAATGCGCTGCCGGCCACGGTGCGTCCCGACACGGCAAGCCTGCGTTTTGGCGTCTGCGGTGCGGCGCCCGCCTCGGCGGACCTGCTCAAGAACTTCGAAGCACGCTATGGCTTTGCGCTGGTCGAGGGCTACGGGCTGTCGGAAGGCACTTGCGCCTCGACGCTGAACCCCATTGCCGGTCTGCGCAAGCCCGGTACCGTTGGCCTGCCCTTCCCGGGCCAGCGCATCGCGATCGCAGACGCGCGGGGCGTTCACCTGCCACCCGGCGCCACCGGCGAGGTGCTGGTGCAAGGTCCAAACGTCATGCGCGGCTATCTGGGCAAGCCCGTGGAGACGGCGAAAACCGTGGTCGACGGCTGGTTGCACACGGGGGACATTGGCCGCATCGACGCGGACGGCTATCTGTCTATCGTGGGGCGAATCAAGGAGATGATCATCCGCGGAGGCGAGAACATCTATCCAAAGGAGATCGAGGATGTGCTCCACGATTTCCCCGGCGTGCTCGAGGCTGCGGTGATCGGCGCACCACACGAGACGCTAGGCGAAATCGTCATCGCCTGCGTCGCGTTCCGACCGGGCGCCAGGGGCACCTCGAACGCGTTGAACGAACACTGTGCCGACCGCCTGACGCGCTACAAGCGCCCCGCGATGATCCACGTCGTCGACACGCTGCCGAAGAATGCCATGGGCAAGATCGACAAGCCGAAACTACGCGAGCTGACCAAGGGGCTACGCGGATGAGCGAGAATGGCATGCTGCACGAAAGCCGGCCGGCGATTTTCGTGACTGGCGCAGCCTCCGGAATCGGACGCGCCTGCGCTGAACTCTTCGCGCAACGCGGCTGGTTCGTCGGACTCTACGACGTCGACGTGGAAGGCGCCGAAGCGGTCGCAGCCACTTTGGGCAAGGGCAACGCCGTCGCTGGCGCGCTTGACGTGAGCGACGCCGACGCGTGGCACCGAGCGCTGGCCGAGTTCTGGGTGCGCAGCGGCGAACGGCTTGACGTGCTCCTCAACAACGCCGGCATCCTCGCCACGGGGCCGTTCGAGACCGTGGCCCTGGCGCGGCATGAAGCGATGCTGGCCGTGAACGTGCAGGGGATGATCAACGGTTGCCACTGCGCGTTTCGCTACCTGCAACGCTCCCCAGGTGCCCGCGTGATCAACATGGCATCGGCCACGGCCATCTACGGCCAGCCCGAACTGGTGACTTATTCGGCGACGAAGTTTGCCGTGCGCGGTTTCACCGAGGGGCTCGATCTCGAGTGGAGCAAGTTCGGCATCGGCGTCTGCGACATCTGGCCGAGTTTTGTCAAGACCGATATGGCGGAGAACTTTGCGCAGCTCGCCAGTGCGAGGTCGCTGGGCATTCGTCTGAAGCCGGCCGACGTTGCGGCCGCCGTGTGGGCCTGCGCGGTGACCAGGCCACGGCTTCACAAGACCCATTGGACCGTCGGCTTGCAGGCCGGCTTCCTGGCCGCCCTTACGCGAATCGCACCGCCTGCGTTCAGCCGGCAGGCGGTTCGGTACTTCGCGCGATAGCCGTCCGGCAAGCACAGGAAGAACGCGCGTTCAAAACCGTCAATGCGATCGATGCTCCGCATTGAACGCCAGCTTGCCAGACAACAAGAACAACGCCATTTCGAATGTCTTTCCCTTTCGTCAAGAAGAAGGGCCGATGTTGAAAACCGGCGTTCTCCGTGATGGCAAGAAAATATAAAAAACTCAAGCAGGAGACAAAATGCAAGGAAGGATCATTGTCCGGAATATTTTCGCGGCGATTCCAATCGCATTCGCGCTATGCAATGCGGCCCACGCCGATGAGCCCGACAACACCATCAAAATCGGCTATGCCTATGTCAACTTGAATCTCAAGTCTGGCGATCTGACTGGTCCCCCGGGCACTACGCCGCCCGGTCTCAGGATGGGGGTCAAGGATCTGGACATCCTTGCGATCAGCGTTGAGCGGCGGCTTTCCCGCAACTGGGCAGTGCAGCTCCAGGCGGGAGTTCCCCCAACCTTGACTGCTGTCGGCGCGGGCACTGGTCAATCCGTAGGAACGGTTGCGACGGCGCGCATCTGGTTTCCAACCGTCCTGGCGCTCTACACGTTTACCGACGTACCTGTTATCCGGCCGTATCTTGGCGCCGGGGTCACCTACACATTCTTTACCGATGAGAAATCGAGCAGCACCTATACAGCGGCAGTACAAGGCACCAGTAGCTCCATTCACTTGCAGAACTCCTGGAGTCCTTATGCACGAATCGGCTTTGAGTATCCGATTGACAAGCACTGGGCCATCAATATGGAGTACTCCAGATTTCGCATGAAAACTGTGGCAACTGTTGTCACACAAACGCCAGGTATTGGCGCCATCTCCCGTCGGATCGACATCAAGGGGTATCCGCAGATATTCGGCTTGACCCTTGGATATAAGTTCTGACAGCTTCCTCTTCCTCCTTGAGTCAGGGCACAGAACATGTCAGTGCATGTCAGTGCATGTCATGCGTCCCTGAACGTCATCAGGATGGCAACGACTGTAGTACCGAACACGATTGCTATGCGCAAAACTCCCTTCGACTTTGATTGGCTCATCATTGGTTCAGGCTTCGGCGGGAGTGTTTCTGCTCTGCGACTTGCCGAAAAAGGCTATCGGGTCGGTGTCTTCGAACGCGGCAGGCGCTATCGAGACAAGGACCTCCCGGAATCCGCATGGCAGTTCAGAAAGTACTTGTGGGCACCCCGTCTTGGTTTGAAGGGGATCATGCGCATGTCGCTATTCCGGCATGTCTTCTTCCCGAGTCAGTCCGGCGTTGGCGGTGGCAGCACAGTCTATGGCGGCGTACTGTACCGTGCCAAGCAAGAGTTCTTCGAGAACGCGCAGTGGCGCGAGCTTGGTCGCTGGGAGGAGCTGCTACAGCCGCACTACGCCACCGCCGAACGCATGCTCGGCGTAAAGACCGTGCCCTTCGATTCGCCAAACCAGCAATTGGCTCGAAGAATGGCACAACATTTCGGGACCGAACACACGTTCACCCGGGCGCCAACCGGCGTCTTCTTTGGTGAGCCCGGCAAGACTGTCAAGGATCCTTACTTTGGCGGCGAAGGACCCGACCGTACAGGATGCACGCGCTGCGGTGCATGCATGGTGGGCTGCCGAGTGGGTGCCGTGAACTCGCTGTTGAAAAACTATCTCTGGTTCGCGGAGAAGCGAGGCGTGCAGATTTTGGCAGAGCGTGAGGTCGTTGATGTGCGCCCGCTGGGCGCGGCGGATGGCAGCGAAGGCTACCGAGTGACTACCCAACGCCCCGGCAGCCTCTGGTTCGGTAGCGATCGCCAGATTCACACCGCACGCGGCGTCGTGTTCGCAGGTGGTTCACTTGGCACCAATGATTTGCTAGCCAACTGCAAGCATGGTGGGTCACTGCCCCTGATCAGCGACCGTCTTGGTCAACTGGTGCGCACCAACAGCGAATCGGTTCTGAACGTTCGCCTGCCCGAGGATCGCAGAACCTGGAACGATGTCACCGCCAGCAGCAGTGTTCACGTCGATCATGATACGCACATCGAATTTCTTACTTACGGCCGCAACGCCGATTTCTTGAGTCTGCTTTGCACGCTGCTGGTCGGCAACGGCAATCGCTTGACGCGACCCCTTAAGTGGCTGGGTAACGTCGTACTGCATCCGCTGCAATGGTGCAGGTCAATGTGGCCAGTCGGCTGGAGCCGCCGCATGGTGATGCTGCTGGTGATGCAGACTCTGGACAACGCCATCAAGCTGCGGGCAAGGAAGCGGTGGTTCGGCCGAGGCTACCGGCTGGTGACAGAGCAAAATCGTGACAAGCCCAACCCCACGTACATCGAAGTGGGCAATCAAGCCGCTCAATGGTTGGCGAAGCATACCGGCGGTATCGCTCAAAGCAACGTGCTGGAGGCGCTGGGCAACATTCCGACCACCGCTCACGTTCTGGGTGGAGCCGTCATCGGCGCCGATGACGCGAGCGGCGTGATCGATCGTCATCTGCATATTTTTGGCTACCGGAACCTGCTGGTGTGCGATGGTGCCGCGATGCCGGCAAATCCTGGCGTGAATCCGGCGCTGACGATCACTGCGCTAGCCGAGTACGCCATGGCGCAGATTCCCCCAGCCGTTCCGGCACCTGTCCCGGAATCGCCAATAGCACGCTGAAGATATCCCCCCTTCCCCCTACCCAAGGTGCAGACCGCAGAGCGGAACGCACCATTGGTTCGCCTCAGCGGGCCAACTAGACTTTCCACACCGTCGCGCGATTGCACGGCGTTCCAGAAAACTATTCGGAGACAGGCTTTTGGCAGGCCCCGTGCGTCACAGCCGCGCGGGCCGGCCGCGCGTACTCGCGCATGCAGGCGACCACGTGCGACGCCCAGACCTCAATGGAAGTCCAGCCACAATCTAGAAGCACAGGTATGACTAGTCCAATTTCCATCTTTGACCTGCGAGGCAAGGCCGCCTTCATATCCGGTGCATCAAGCGGTATTGGTCAACACACTGCCCGTATGCTGGCAAAAGCGGGCGCAGCCGTTGCCCTGGCGGCTCGCCGAACGGATCGTCTCGACGCGGTTGTAGCCGAACTACGGTCTGAGCGACACAAGGCCTGTGCAGTAAGACTCGACGTCACCGACCCGTCGACCATTGAGCCGGCATGGCGCGAAGCCGAACATCAACTCGGCCAGCCGATCGACATCCTGTTCAACAACGCCGGTGTCATCTACATCGAGCGCTTTACCTCCCAGTCATACGAAGCGGTATCCCGCATCTTCGACACCAACCTGAAAGGCGCCTTCATGGTCGCGCAGGAGGCCGCACGCCATATGTCGACGCACGGCCAGGGCAGCATCATCAATATCGCCTCGTCGTCGGGGTTGCGCGCCGGTGGCCAGATGTCGAGTTACGGCGCATCCAAGGCCGCACTCATACACCTGACGCAAATCATGGCCCTTGAACTCGCCAGGAAGGGGGTGCGCGTCAACGCCCTGGCACCGGGCAACATTCAGACAGACATGCAGGCGGAATTCACCGAGCGCGGCATCGAGGACGGCATCATGAAGCGAATCCCGATGCGCCGCTTTGGCGAGCCCTCCGATCTCGACGGCGCGACGTTGCTTCTCGCCTCCGATGCCGGCCGTTACATGACCGGTGCGGTCATTCCTGTCGACGGCGGACAAGTCCTTAGCTGGATGTAAGCAAAACCTCAAACAAACAACGTGGAGACAGACATGAATGCGAAATCGCGCCGCCGCTACGCGGCCATGCTCGGCACGGCATTGCTCGCCTTGACCCAGATTTCCTTTGCCGATACATACCCTTCTCGCCCGATCAAGGTCGTGGCCCCGTACGCGGCTGGCGGAGCGATCGACATCGTTGCACGCACGCTGTCAGACCCGGTAGGCCGCGCGCTCGGACAACCCATGGTCGTCGACAACAAGACAGGGGCGGCAGGCAACCTTGGCGTGGATGCCGTCGCCAAGGCAGCGCCAGACGGCTACACGTTGACCGTGGCCCTGAGCTCCAACCTGATGATCAACCAGTTCCTGTATGCGAAGCTGCCATACAACCCGGGCAAGGACCTGACGCTGATTGCAAAAGTCGCGGACGCCCCGCTCGTGCTTGTCGTGAACTCGCATCTCGGCGTCAACAACCTCGCGGACCTGCGCAAGTACGTGCAGGCCCACAAGGGCAAGATGTCGTATGGGTCGTGGGGAGTCGGGACCATTTCTCACCTCAGCGCGAGCCGGCTCAACGACCTGCTTGACGGCGACATGGCGCACGTCGCCTACCGCGGTGAAGCGCCGATGATCAACGACCTCGTCGCAGGGAACATCCAGCTTTCCTTCGTCACCGGTGCACAGGCGCCACAGTTCATTGCGGCCGGACGGCTGAAGCCCATCGGGGTGACGGGGCCGGCCCGCCTGGCAGCCTTGCCCAATGTCCCGATCTTGAGCGAGGTCGGCATGAATGACCCGACGCTACGCGCGGTGGGCTGGGTTGGCGTGGCCGCTCCGGCCGGAACGCCTGAGCCCATCGTCCAGCGACTGGCTGACGAAATCGACAAGGCACTGAAGAAGCCGGATATCCGGAAGCGCATCCTGGACCTCGGCTGGACACCCAGCTACCAGGACCCCAAGGGCATCGCCGCGACATACCGCCGCGAAGCCCCGGTCTGGAAGGAAGTCGTACGTCAATCCGGCGCAAAACTGGACTGATCCATCCCCGCCCATACGAGACAACACAACATGACCAATGCCGCAACCGCGATGACAGCCGATCGCACGGCCGTCAGGGAAATGAATAGCTGGTTTTTCGACACTTACTTGCCTGCGTGGGTACGGATGGGTTCCGATGCCACCTTGAACAACGGGGCAATCCTCGAATACTGGGGGGCGCCGCTGCACGCCGCGTCGGTCAACATGACGCGGTGCCTGCTCACCGGCGACGAAGTCATCGGCCTGCTTCGCGCGAACCAGGAGCCACTGCAGGCGCAGCAGTACACGCATACCGTGGTACTCGATCGCCACGTGAAGGGCTACAACAGCAACGCCGGTTCCATCGATGTGATCTGGTCGCGCCGACGTGCGGACGAAACCGAGATTGAACGCCGCGCGGTCCATTTCGACATCCATCGCACCGGCCAGGGCTGGCGAGTGGTCACCGTGGCAAGCACGCTGACCGACCGTACAGCGCTCAGCGAGATCTGGGAAACCGTTTAAACGAGGAGAAGAAAACATGACGCAACCCAACGATGCAGCGCTCGTTCTCTACGAACTGCACCAGGGCGTCGCCATCGTGACGCTCAACCGTCCGCCCCAAAACCGCCTGAATCGCCCGCTCTATGCCGAGCTGGAGGCCGCGGTGCGCCAGGGCGTTCGCCAAGGTGCGCGATGCATGCTGTTTCGCAGCAACCTCGATGACTTCTGCCTCGGTGGCGACTTCCGTGAGTGGCCTCACCTCCAAACACACAGCGCACGACGCGAACGCTTTGGCTATTCGAACGGCATCCTGAACGCGATCGAATCGCTGCCGATCCCGACCATCAGCCAGATCAACGGCCGGGCATATGGCGGCGGCTTCGAGTTTGCGCTGCACACCGACCTGATCATCGCCGCCAAATCGGCAAGGTTCCGCTTTACCGAAGCGACACTGGGCGTCTCTCCGCTGGCAGGCGGCGTACAACGCATCGCCGAGCGCTGTGGCCGCAGCGTGGCTGCGCGACTGGTGATGCTGTCGGAGGAAATCACGGCGGCAGAAGCCTTCTCCCTGAATATCGTCGCCAAGGTGGTCGCCGATGAGCAACTCGCAGAGGTGGCACTCGCTCACGCCGAAGGACTTGCCGCAGGTCCCACGCGCGCACACGCCGTAACCAAATCGGTGCTCGGCGCATGGTCCGCGGGCGGCGTGCGCAGCGCCGATGAAGTGATGATCGAGCATGTCTCGGTGTTGCTCGCCACCGACGATGTGCAGCGTGGCGTCAGCTCCGCGATCCAGGCGATCGACGCGGGCGTGGCCCGGCCGGAGATTCCGTTCAACGGGCAGTGAGGACATTTTTCATGCAAGCAGAAGAACACTACATCGCCGCCGAAGGCGGCATTGAACTCCACGCATGGGTGTTCCGGGCGGCAGCCGGCACGGGACCAGTTCCAGCGATCACGATGGCGCACGGCTTTTCCGGCCTCAAGTACCGGGGCCTACGCGCGTACGCCGAGCGGTTTGCGGCAGCCGGCTTTGCCGTGATCGTCCACGACCATCGCAACTTCGGCCTCAGTGGCGGCGAGGTTCGCGGCGATATCGATCCTTGGCGACAAATCGCAGACTGGCGCCGTGTCATCACCTACCTTGAGACGCTCGACGGCATCGATCGGCAACGCATCGGCATTTGGGGAACAAGTTATGCCGGAGGTCACGCGGTGGTGCTTGGCGCGACCGATGCCCGGATCAAGGTAGTGGCGGCGCAGGTCCCTATCGTCAGCGGCTACGAACAGAGCCTGCGACGAGTCGCACCTGACGCCCGCGCCGCTCAGCAAGCGCTCTTCAACGAGGACGATCTTGCGCAACTGCGTGGGGAAGCGCCGATGATGCAGCGTGTGGTGAGTCTCGACCCCGCCGTGCGTGCCGTCTACCGGTCCAGGGAGATGATGGAGTTCCATGACGCTTTCGAGATTCCGGACGGCGTCGATCACAGCGAATTCGTTACCGTGCGCTCGACAAGGCTGTCCCAGATGTATGAACCGGGTCAGTGGATTTCACGCATTGGGCCGAAGCCGCTGCTCATGGTGGTGGCGGAGCACGACACGGTGACACCAACCGATCTCGCGCTGGCCGCCTATGAACGGGCCGTGGAGCCAAAGCAGCTCAGGATTATCGGCGGTGGGCACTTCGACGCCTACCGCAAGGAGTTCGAGGCTTCCAGCAGCGCCGCGTTGAATTGGTATCAGAAACACCTGATGCCCGGGACACACCTATGACGGGTATAGCGCCGCCACTCGATCCTGCGGTACCGGAGGGCATCCTTGTGCTCGTGCACGGCTATCTAGACGGCCCCGATGTCTGGGCTCGCGTTGTCGAAAGACTCGAGCTGCCCGGCTGGCGCATCCTCTGCGTTGCATGGGGAGAAGACCAGCCACCGCCATCCACGTCCGAACTGCAACTCGAGCAGTACGCCAGCGCGGTCCTGGCGGAAGTCCGGCTTGCGTGCATTTCGGGCTCGGAAGCCGTCGTTGTTGTAGGCCATAGCATGGGCGGCCAGATCGGCGAGCTCGTGGCCCGTCGTCTTGGGTCTCGCGCAGCGGGGCTGGCTCTGGTCACTTCTGCCCCGCTGGCCGGCTATGCCTTGCCACCGCCGGTCATGGAGCGCTTCATGTCGCGCGCAGGCATGAAGGACAGCGATGCAATCCGCCAAGGAAAGCGAAGCCTCGCCGTAGCGCTGGATGAAGAGGGGCTGGATATCCTGGTCCGCTGCACGCTCGCAACGAGCCGCGACAAAGCGCTTGCGCAACTGCGCGCATGGACCGGAGGCCATCCGGCCGGCAGGTCTCCGTCATCGGTTGACCATCCCGTTCTCTGCATTGCCACTGACGACAAGTTCTTCAGCGAAGAACTTGTGGGAGCGGCGGCGGCCCGTTTTCCAAACGGGACGATGGCCAGGGTGGCCGGCGCCGGCCACTGGCCCCAACTGGAACAGCCGGAAGCATTGGCGCAAACACTGACGAACTTCATCCGCACGCTGCCAGGACAGACTGCAGATCAACGCTGACTTGCTGGCGACAACAAACAGGAGACATTCGGATGCAATCCAGCGAGACACCCTCTCCACCGGCGGGGAGCCAGTACCCCTTGCTAATCAAGCAACTGCTGCTTTCACCATTGACGCAAGCCCCCGATCAGTCGATTGTCTACCGTGATAATCACCGGTATACATACCGCGCACTCAGGGAGCGGATCGGCAGGCTCGCATTCGGACTGCAATCGCTGGGGGTTGGCCACGGCGATACCGTGGCGGTACTCGACTGGGACAGTCACCGGTACCTGGAGTGCTTCCTCGCGGTGCCGATGATGGGTGCCGTACTGATGACGGCCAACATCCGCTTGAGCCCGCAGCAGCTTCAATATACGCTTGAGCAATCGAAGCCGAAAGTCCTGCTGGTTCACCGCGACTTTCTCGAACTCGTGGAATCGTTCAGCGAGGTCGTCAGGAACGCGAAGTGCCTGCTGATCCTGGATGACGAGGAGGACTGCACCGCGGCTGGCGGCTACGAAGCGCTGCTGGCCCGGAGTCGCGCCGATTTCCGATTCCCCGACTTTGATGAAAACACCTGCGCCACGCAGTTCTATACGAGCGGCACGACGGGATTGCCCAAGGGAGTCTCCTACAGTCATCGCCAGATCGTGCTCCATACGCTCGCCGTCTGCGCGGCGTTTGCCATGCCAGCCAGCCAGGGGCGCTTTCACAGGGGCGATGTCTACATGCCACTCACGCCGATGTTCCACGTCCACGCGTGGGGCATGCCTTATGTCGCGACCATGATGGGGGTGAAACAGGTCTATCCCGGGCGCTATACACCCGAAGGGATCCTGGCACTGCGCGCTCGGGAGGGCGTAACGTTCTCCCATTGCGTTCCCACTATCCTGCAGATGCTTCTCGATCGGGCCGACCTTGATCGCGTCGGCCTCTCGGGGTGGAAGATCGTGGTCGGCGGCGCCTCGTTCCCCACGAGTCTGGCAAGCAGAGCGATGGAACACGGGATCGATGCATTTGCCGGCTACGGTATGTCGGAGACCTGCCCTTTCGTCACCACCTCGCATCTGGGACCGTCCCTTTGCGCTACGGACGATTCAGCCGAGGCGATGACATACCGGACACGCGCCGGGCGCGCATTGCCGCTTATGGATATACAGATCGTCGATGAGGCGATGCAGCCGGTGCCTGAGGGAAATCATACCCAAGGGGAAATCGTGCTGCGCGCCCCGTGGCTTACGCAGGCGTACCACATGAATGCGTCTGCCACGGAAGAACTCTGGCGCGGTGGCTATCTCCATACAGGTGATATTGGTATTCTCGACGAAGCCGGATACTTGCGGATCACCGACCGCCTGAAGGATGTGATCAAGACGGGAGGTGAATGGTTGTCGTCGAGCACATTGGAGGACCTGATTCGCCAGCATCAGTATGTTCGCGAAGCCGCCGTTATCGCCGTCCCCGATTCCAGGTGGGGTGAGCGTCCGATGGCGATCGTCGTTGCAACGACGCCCTCCCCAAGCTCGTTCAATGCAGCCGCCATCCGGAACCACCTGTCAGACTACGTCACCTCGGGGCACATTCCGAAGTATGCTATCCCGGAGACGATACACTTTGTCGACGAGTTGCCGCGCACCAGCGTGGGCAAGTACGACAAGCGTGCTATGCGCGAACGCTACCAGCATGTCAGGGGACCAAGTTGAAGAAAATGGCGAAGGAGCACCCGTCAACCGAGACAATCGGAAAGGTTGACCCCGTTGCATCCGGTAGCGAGGAAGGCATCGATCGGAACTTTGTCGAAGCCCTCGCCCGAGGGCTGCGCATCCTCCAGGCATTCCATTCAAGCGAAGAGCGCCTGAGCAATCTCGAAATCGCCCTGCGATGCGGGCTGCCGAAGTCGACGGTGACCCGCCTGACCTATACGTTGACGACGCTCGGCTTTCTGCATCACATCCACGAACTCGGACGCTACCGTATCGGTCTGGCCACGCTCACGCTGGGACGCATGACCCATTCCCGGCTGGATCTCATGCAAGCGAGCGAGGGATTGCTGCAGGAGCTCGCAGACAGCACTCGCACAATGATTTCGCTCGGCATCCGCGACGATCTTTCGGTCCTGTATATCGACAGTCACCGAAGCCAGTCAACTGCGATTACGCTGAATCTGGATATCGGTTCGCGATTGCCACTTGGAACAACGGCAATGGGCCGCGCGCACATAACGATCATGGGCGTTGCCGAACGTCGAATCGTTCTCGATCGTCTGCGAGCGTTGAGCGAGGCCAACTGGCCCGCGCTCGAGCACGGCATCTCGAAGGCATTCCTTGATATTGCGGAACTCGGGTGCGTGACGTCGTTCGGTGACTGGAACAAGGAAATCAATGCTGTCGCAGTGCCCCTGAAGCTCGGCAATGCGCTGCCCCCGGTAGTGATCAACGCCGCTGCGCCCGCCAGGACGGTATCAGCGCAGACATTCATCTCGGACGTTCGCCCCCGCGTGATGACAGCAGCCAAGATCATCGAGAATCGCTACAAACGCAACTGGCTGCAAGCCTAGCAGGGTCCGAAAAGAACTGAGGGACGCGGGTACGAAACCCGCGCGCTTCCTGCCGGATTTCCCCCTTTTTTCCACGCCCTGACCGCCCCTCCCTCGTCCAGCGCCAAGCGCAACCATTTGGCCTTGGTTCAGACCCGCTCAAAGATGGCAGCGATGCCCTGCCCGCCCCCAATGCACATGGTCACCAGTGCATAGCGGCCTTGCACGCGTTGCAGCTCGTACAGGGCCTTGACGGTGATCAGCGCGCCGGTGGCGCCGATCGGGTGGCCCAGGGAGATGCCCGAGCCGTTCGGGTTGACCTTGGCCGGATCGAGACCGAGCGCCTTGGTGACCGCGCAGGCTTGCGCGGCAAAGGCTTCATTGGCTTCGATCACGTCGAGGTCGGCCACGGTCAGGCCAGCACGCTCCAGCGCCTTCTTCGTGGCCGGCACGGGGCCGATGCCCATGGTCTTGGGATCGACGCCGGCATGCGCATAGGAGACCAGGCGCGCCATCGGCTTGAGGCCGCGCTTCTCAGCCTCGGCACGCTCCATCAGCACCACGGCGGCGGCGGCATCGTTCAAGCCCGAGGCGTTGCCCGCGGTGACCGTGCCGTTCTCCTTGACGAAGACCGGCTTGAGCTTGGTCATGTCTTCCATGACCGCGTCGTGGCGCACATGCTCGTCGGTATCGAAGGTCACGTCGCCCTTGCGGCCCTTGAGCGTGACCGGCAGGATCTGGTCCTTGAAGTGGCCGGCGCGGATCGCCGCCGATGCACGACGGTGCGACTCTAGCGCGGCTTCGTCCTGCTGGACGCGGGAGATGTCGTACTCCTTGGCCACATTCTCGGCGGTGACGCCCATGTGGATGCCGTGGAACGGGTCGTGCAGCGCACCCAGCATCATGTCGAGCATCTTGGCGTCGCCCATGCGTGCGCCCCAGCGGGCCGACTGCGCCAGGTACGGTGCGCGGCTCATGCTCTCCGCGCCGCCGCCGATGGCCACATCGGCATCGCCCAGCAGGATGGTCTGCGCGGCGCTGACGATGGCCTGCAGGCCCGAGCCGCACAGGCGGTTGACGGTCAGGGCCGGCGCGTCGATGGTGACGCCGCCCTCCACTGCCGCCACCCGGCCAAGGTACATGTCCCGGGGCTCGGTCTGGATGACGTTGCCGAACACCACATGGCCGACGTCGTCGCCGCTGACCTGCGCGCGGGCCAGCGCTTCGCGCACCACCATGGCGCCCATCTGGGTCGGGGAAAGATCCTTCAGGCTGCCGCCAAAGGTACCGATCGCGGTCCGGACGCCGCTTACCACCACCACTTCACGTGTCATCTCTCATCTCCACAGTTTCAGTTGCCAGGCGCGGTCCGGTTTCACGTACCGGTGCGCGGTGTTGTTTCGAGCGAGGAGCGGCAAGAGTGGCTCTGCCAGAGGCAGACCGCATCGGCCTCGGCGGCAAATGCACGCCAGCGCTCAGCCTGCCTTTTGACCTGGATGATCGACGACTCCATCGCCTCCTCGCCCGGACTGCGGACCGGACACGGTCCACTGTCCTCGATAGATACACCCATGCTGCTCCCTTTAGCGGTCGTTGGTCAGGGTGCGGAAGTGGCGTGGCTGGATCAGCCATGCGTCGTGCTGCACTGTCGAAGATGCAATCATCGGCACGCGCTGCGAGAGCCAGCAGCGCGTCGGCAGTTCCCAGTCGGCGACACTTGCGCGTAGCGCGGCGATGTCACTGGGCAGGTCGGCGAGCGTGGCTCGGATCGCCTCAATCTGCGCCGCAGCGAGATTCCGGACAATGAAGACCAGCCGCCCGCGACCATCCTCGAACGGGCTTTCGCGCGGCCAGGCCCGCAAGCGCACCGGCGGATAGGCCACGTCCTGCACGCACTGTACGACCCGAGGGTGCGCATCGCCTGCCACGCACATCAAGCCTTTGGCACGCAGCAGCGCAGCACCATGCCGGCGCAGGATCTGCCCCATCGCGACCGCGAAGCCGAACCACGGCACTGGCCGGTCGAAAGTGATGACGAAGCTGTGAACATGGGCGCTATGGCGTCCGCGCTTGTGTGCTTGGGGCAGATAACGTCCCGATCCGGCCACCTCAGCGCCACTGATACCCCCTGCGGCCTCGTTCTGGTGCGCAATCTCGGTGCCCAGCCACGCCTGCAAACCAGGTGCCAGGTCGGTGCGACCGTAGACACCAGTGGATGACAGTAGCACGCCAAGATCGGCAACACCGTGACGCACCAGGACACGGCTCGCCTGTGGGTTTAGCGACTGCAACTCCTCCTCAAGCCGGCCCAGTTCCGCCGTAGACGCCCGGTCGCATTTGGTGATCAGCACCCGGTCGGCTGCCATGATCTGTCGCCGACTCTCGGCGTATTCGTGCAACTGCTCCAGCCCATGGGTCGCCGAGATCGCCGTGACGACCTCAGCGCACACATATCGCGCACAGACAAAGGGTTCTTCCATCAGTGTGTAGAGCACGGGCACCGGGTCCGCGAGACCGGTGGTCTCGATCACTACACGCGTGATCGGCGCAATCTCGCGGCGCGCGACACGCGTGAACAGGCTCTTCAGCGCGGCAACCAGATCGCCCTGCATATTGCAACATAGGCAGCCCGAATCGAGCAGCAGCATCCGATCGCTGACGGCGTCGACAAGGTGATGATCGATGCCGACCTCACCGAACTCGTTGACCAGTACGGCCACGCCAGCCATGCCTGGCTGGTGGACCCAATGGTTCAGCAAAGTGGTCTTGCCCGCGCCCAGGAAGCCGGTAAGCAAGCTGACCGGAATGCGATCGACGGGGACCTTGCCCGCTACGGGCGGCGTGGCGGAAATGAGATTCATCGAAAAGCCTCCTGATAAGCGGATGTCATTGCAGGTACGATCCCTGGCTGGCGTAACGTCTTAGCATGCACAGCATCACGCCGAAAGTGCCCGCAGACGCACCAACATCTCAAGCACCGCCTCGGGTCGGAGCCCCGGCGCGATCTCAACGAATTGGAACTGTCCGGTCGGGGGCGGTGCAATGGTCTGACCGGCCGCGAACGCCGCACTAATGTCGCTTCCGAACGGAAGTGAGCCGTCATAGCTCCCAGCCTCGGCGATCACCGCGTCGAGCCCGGCCATTGCCTCGGCTGGCACCTGGGTAAAAGCGGGCAGCCGCAGCGCCACCGACCAGCGATAGTGACGCGCAACGTTGATCACCGACCTGTAAGGCTCGACAAAGGCCGTCCCGAGGTCTCTGTCATCCGTCTGTTCCTCCAGCAACAGGCCCGAGATCGGGAAGGTCGAGACCGAGCGGATCAGGTCGGCCACGTACATCGCTGCATCCTCGATGGCATCGGGGTCGAGGTCTTCGTCAGCGCCGCCGGCCAGCCGGTTGGCGTGCATCAGCCACGCGCGCGGCGATGGCATCGCCAACACGAGCGGCGTCTGACCACGCAAGTGCGCCAGCACCGCCTCTACCACCTCAGCCAGCACTGCCTTGGGTGCCGCAGGCTCCAGCAGCTTGCGCAGCGCCGTCGCCGGCCGGCGACGGCTTCCAAGTCGAGCCTCTAGCCCGCCCTCGCGTCTGCTCCAGGCTTCGAAGAGATCACCGACCTCGATAACCGCCACGTCCGGCTTCAGCAGGCCGTGTGCTTGTGAGAAGTAGGCCAGGAAGCCCGCGGCACTTCCCCACGGGTCCGCATCGTCCGCGCCGAGCAGCAGGCGCTTCGTGTAGGCCGAGGATTTCAGCCACACACGGATCGCGCTACTGCCCGCCGAGCGCGGCAACAACTCGGCGAATGGCGTGCTCATTGCTTCGCGTCCTTCAGCACGCCGGCAACGGCCAGTCGGGCTTCCAACTCCTCGATGCGCACGTCCTTGGGATTGCGCATGTAGTTAGGCTTGGGTTCCCTTGCGCTACGAGTGTTATCTGGGCTGCCAACGTAGAGCGTGTCCACGTCATCGCCCCAACAGCCAAAATACTGCATGTGCGACGGCGGCTTGGGCTGGTTCCACGTCTTGACGAACTCCTTGAACGGCACGCTGCGAGCGATGCGCGCCTTGCGCTCAGCATCGCGCGCGGCCTGAGTTGCCTGGTGATTGATCGCCAGTGTCACAGGGTCGAACTTCACCTTGTAGAGCCGCTCGGCTACGCCCGGGGAGATCAGGCCATCCTCAATGTCCTTGATGACACCAGCCGGGTCACGCTCCAGCAAGTCGCCGTAGCCGGCGCCTGCTCCTTGCGAGATCATGAAAAGCTCCCCTCGTTTGGAGATCTCGAATCCCATGCCCATGTGGTGGGTGGTATAGCTTGCGCCCTCGAACGGCTGCTCGTTCATGATCTCCTCAATCGAGTGCTTGAACTTCTCCGGCTCGTTCATCAGTACGTCGTACACATCGACGTCCTGCACCTTGCACAGTGGATATGCGCCGCAGGCGTAGCCACCAAACAGGCCCTGGATGGGCGGGATCTTGGCGCCCTGGCAAACGGTCATGAAGCCCCACTGGTCGCTGTCCTTGGTGGCCACCATCATGGTGTAGCCCTGACCACCGCGGTACTTGCCGGGGGCGATGGCGTCCCGCGTCATCTTCTTCGAGACGAGTTGAAGAAACGGCACTTCCTCTTCATTCAGTTCCTGCTCGCCGATGTCTGCCATGGTCGCGAAGATCGGCGCCAACGCATGCTCGCCGTCGCGATCGACCGTCGCACCCGCGCCCATGCCATTCAGGTCCGCGCACAGATTGCCCAGCGTCTCGCCGTGCTGGCTGACCCCACCCCAGATGAAGGTGTTGATCATGTTAAAGGTTGGCGCATGAACCTTGGTGTACTTCTCCGGGCAGCTGTAGAGGAATTTGGCCACCGCATGCTGACCGGCGGTGAAGCCGGTAAAGATCGACATCAGGCTCTGCGAGTTCGGCGCTGCATACGAGCAGTTGACGATCGAATGCGGATCGGTGATGACCTCGATTGGCGCGAACGCCGCCTGGCCGCGCGGCAGATCCGGCCAGACATAGCACAGGAAGACCTGTGCCAGCATGCCTTTGAGCCCGGCGACGATCGTGTTGGTGGCGCGATTGGTGAATTCCGGGCTGGATCCTCGGAAGTCGAAGATCAGCCTATCGCCAGTCTTGGTGAGCTGGCAATTGATTCTCACCACGCAGTTCTCACGCAGCGTCGAGTCCTGGATGATATAGGTGCGCACCGTCATGTCAGGCCACTCGCTAATGCGGCGCTTGACCTCGGCACGGACATTCTCCATTGTCAGGCGCAGCGTTGAAACCAGAGCCTGCGGGCCGTCGGTATTCAGTGTCTCCTCGAGGCGCTGCTTAATGCGCAGGCAGGCAAAGAGCTTGACTTTCATATCCTCGTACTGCAGCTTGGGCTCGCGCACAGAGTTTTGCAGGAAGGTCAGGATGTCGCGCTTGATCTGATAGTTTTCAACCACTTTGAAGGGCGACATCTTGAGCCCCTCGTCGCAAGGGCTCTCGGCCATCGAGGGCATGCCGCCGGGCTCAATGGCGCCGTTCTCACCCTCATGCACCGTGGACGCGACCCAGCATACCAGCTTCCCTTCGTGGAAGATGGGCAGGATCATGCTCTGGTCGGTATTGTGGACGTTACCGTAGCGTGAGTCGTTGTGGATGAATCCGTCGCCCTCGCGCACGCCCACAGTCGGGTCGTTCATCCAGTTCTTGACGATGAACTTGATCGGATGGTGCACCAGCGCCGAAAAGATCAGCACCCCGCCCGCACTGGCAATCGCCAGATCGCCCGAGGCGGAATACACACCGGTGATCACGTCGCCCCACTTGGCGCCGGGTGCCGCGCCCATCTGCTCGACCATCTCGTAGCCCTCGTCGCAGCCAGCCTGGATGCGGTCGCGGATCTTTGCGACGGTGTGAGCGTCGCTGACCTGGTGGATGGCTACGTCCTCGTCCGCCGTGCGCGGCATCAGGTCGTGGTTCTGCATGATCTCGGGGTCGGGTCCGAGGAACAGCGTTGTGTCGTTGAGAAATTTCTTGATCAGCGCCACTTCCTCGGCGCTGGGCATCTTTGCCTTGACCGGCACATTAAGTTCGCTCATGTTCAGTCCTGCAATTGTGAGTGTTGGATGAGGTTGCGGCCGCGCTCAGGCACGCAGAAACCAGGAGGCGCCCTGGCGCGCTGCGACGAAGTTCCATCCCGGGTTGACCAAGAAGGTAGTCACCTCGGAAGCGACAACGGCCGGCCCCGAGATCTGCACACCCGGCTTGATGTCGGCGCGGTTCCACACCGGGGTGTCCAGCGAACCCTGATGGCCCACGAAGTAGCACTTTCGCGAGCTACCCGGAGGCGGCGGCGCCTTACGCTGCTCGGGAGGTAGTGGTTTGATGTCCTCGAATTGCACCGTTTCATGCCGCACGAAGGCCGCCACGCGAATGGTGTTGATGCGAATGCCCGCCTCGGGTGCTTGCGAACCCTCGCCGAAGCGCTTGCCGTAATCATTTGAGAACTGCGAAATCAGCGCCAGCACGTCGCCAGGGCCATGCACCTCATGATTGGGAATCACCGCCGTGGTCTGCACCAGCTGATTGCCATATCGCATGTCCAGTTCCAGGTTGTGGCAAATGTCCTCGCGCGAAGCGCCTTGGCGTAGCAGGTCCTGCGTGCCCAATTCCTTTAACTCGGTGACGATGCTGTTGAAGCGGTCGTAGTCATCGAACAGGTGACGGGTGTTAGAGTCGTACAAAACCATGTACAGCGACTGCTCGTGGATATGCAGTTGATGCATGTTGCCGGCGCCTACCGCCGAGAACACCGAGCTAAGCGGCGGCGCCAGGATCTTGTCGATAGCCAGATTCTGTGCGATGCCACAGCAGTGCAAGGGGCCATTGCCGCCGTAGGCCAGCATCGTGAAGTCTTTCGGGTTGTAGCCACGCGCGCGCAACTCGGTGAACAACCCGTTTGCCATGTTGTCGTCCACCTTCTCGCGGACTAACAGCGCCGCTTCGATGACCGAGCAGTCGAGGTCGTCACAGAGCGTGTCTTCGATTGCCGCCTTCGCGCGGCGCGGGTTTAGCGGAATCGATCCGCCTGCGTAGTTCTTCGGGTCCAGATAGCCCAGCACAAGGTCTGCGTCCGTCACCGTCGGGCGCATGCCGCCGCGATCGTAGCAAGCGGGACCGGGGTCGGAGCCAGCCGATTCCGGACCGCACTTCACTGTGTTGTACATGCGGTCATAGCTGGCAATCGAGCCGCCGCCAGCGCCCAGCGTCACCAGGTGCACCATGGGCACCGACACCAGCCAACGGTCGATCACCGGGTTGAAGTCGTAGTGCTTGATGCCGCCGTCAACGACGATGCCGATGTCGTAGCTCGTGCCGCCCATGTCGGTGGCCACCACGTTGCCCAGACCGGCCTGCATTGCAAGGTGCTCGGACGCGCCTATGCCAGAGACAGGGCCGGAGTGGATGGTCTGCAGCGCATCGGTCGAGTTCAATTGCGCCATACCGCCGGAATTGTGGATCACCAGCATCGGTTTCTCGTAGCGGTGCGCGCGCAGGTTCTGCTCCAACGCCGACAACGCGTGGTACATCGTCGAGTGCAGGTAGCCATCGACAATCGCCGAGGTAGCGCGCACGTACTCACCCTTGCGTCCCGCCACTTGATGCGACAAGATGACAGGGATCGCGCCTAGCAGGTGCGATGGGTATTCTTCCAGCAAGATTTCCTCGATGCGCTGCTCATGTGTCGGGCTCACCACCGCATTGACCAGGGCGACAACGATGATCTCGGCACCCCTGTCCACCAGCAAACGGATCTGCGTGCGTACATCGTCTTCGTCCAGCGGCATCACCAGCTTGCCCTGAAAATCTACCCGTTCGCGCACACCGCAGATCATGTGCGGCAGCACCAGCGGGTCCGGACGCTGCGCGTTGGGCATGTCCTGTTGGCCGAGGTTGTCCAAACCTTCGCCATAGCCGCGTGCCCGGCTAAGGGGCACCGTGGCTTCAAAGCCGGCTGTCACCAGCATTCCGATCTTCGGGCCCTTGTGCTCGATCAGCGCATTCGTGCCCAGCGTGGTGGCGTAGCGTACCGAATCGACCTGCGACAGAATCTGCTCCAATTGCAGATCCAGCACGTTGCAGGCCTTGCCCAGCGCCTCATTGAATCCCAACGCCAGATTGTGATGGGTGGTCAGGGCCTTGGCTTCAATGTACTCGCCATCCCAGACTACGAAACAATCGGTGAACGTCCCACCGATGTCGACAGAAACTCGCCTCATGCTATCTCCTCAATTCGTGGGTACCGGCGTGCGCCGACCCGGCGGCGGGTGCGTACACCCTCCTCCGCGTCGGCTCGCCAAGCCGGTTCAGGTAGTCAGTTCAGCAGGGGTTCAGTGGTTGTGTCCCTGGTCGGGCACGACGGCCGGACCGACCACCGCCTCGCCCATTTCCCCGCGCCGCGCCCACTGTGCTTTCAGGGCGGGCAGGTCCGGCTGCATGTCGTGCAGCGGCGGGTGGCCAGGAATCGCATATTCGACTTCGGCCTGCGTGCCGCAGCCCGGGCAGCAATATTCGAGAATCCGTACCCACTCCGGATCGGGGCTGAAAGTGAAGCGGTACTTCTCGGGATCGATGATCGGTGGGTGGATCTCGCGCGGATCCCGGTTATGCACCAGGAGCCCTTCCTTGTAGCTTTCGCTGGCTGGTCCGATCACATGCCCACAGACGCGGCATTCCCATTTCTCGGTCTCCAGATCGATCTGGAGATACTCCGTCATTAGCACTTTCATGGCTTCAGCCTTTCCTGTTAAGCAGAATATCGCCGGCATCGCTGATGGCGAATGCCCAGCCATCGAGCACCCGACAGGTGAAATAATCTTCTTCGAGAATCGCTGGCCCGGTCGCCCAGTCCCCGGCTTTCAATTGCGCCAACTTGTAGACCGGTACGTCAATGCGGCCCCTATCTCGCGTGAGGACGTTGCGCACCCCGTCGGACGGGGCAGGATTAGCCTTAGCGAAGGAGGCAGTCCTGGACGCGTTGGAACGCAACGCCTTGACCGCCTTGAATTCCAGCTCAACCGAGCGGGCTCTGGCGAATGCAGTCGGGAAGACCGGCGACGCATCGAGCGACTGCACCGCCTCCTCCCCATCTCCCAAATCGGCCACCAGCTTCGCCTCGACCGTGTAGGATCCCGCAGCGCAGCCTTCGGCAAACATGTCACGCGATGCCTTAACCTCCAGTGCGTTGAGCACCTCCTTCAAGCAATCCGTGCTGTGGTCCCCCAGCGTCACCGTGTAGCGCTGCGAGATATCGCAGGCGCCGATGCCGTAGGCGCTGAACACCGCTGCCATCTGCGGAATCGCCACCTGATCAATACCGGCCTTCTCCGCCACACCGCAGGCGTTTAGCGGGCCAGCACCACCGAAGGCGAGCATCACGGTGTCCTTCGAGATCGTTGTGAACCGATGCAATTCGACGGCGATCTTCTCTTCGTAGGCGTGCTCCATCTGCAGGATCGCCTCGTCCGGACTCACCTGCAGCGGCTCGGCGATGTTGATGTAAATGGCAGTCGCGGCCCGATCCAGATCGAGCGCCATATCGCCGCCGAAGTATGACTTCGGGTCCAGCAACCCGCACAGCAAACCGGCGTCGGTGATCGTCGCCTCTTTGCCGCCACGACCGAAGCAGGCCGGGCCGGGCACCGCGCCGACGCTCTCGGGGCCGATGGTGATGCGGCCGTTGACAACCTTGAAAATCGAGCTGCCGCCTGCCCCTGCACTCAGGATTTCGCACAGTGGGAACGAAACACTGATCCCCTCCACGTGGCCGCGGCGCACCTCTGCAACCGCGCCATTCAGGTACTGGCCGATGTCGGTGGTCGTCCCGCCGACGTCGATTGAAACGGTGTCATTGAAGCCGTAGCGCTTCGAGAAAGCCTTAACGCCTTCCATGCCACCGCGCGGGCCGGAACTGTAGGTCTTGATTGCTACCGTTTTGGCGACGCGCGAGGCGTCGCCGTCATTGCGGAAGATCAGCAGCGGATTCTTCGTCCGATAGGCGCGCAGGCGGTTTTCCGCGTTGAACAGGAACGCCTCCATCGCCGGATGGAGAAACGAGTTGATCAGCGCCGTCCAGGTGCGGCGCACCACGTCACGGTCGGAGGTCAGATCGCTGCCGTACAGAATCGGTACGGCACCCAGCAGGTGCCGGGGATACTTGCGCAACGCGATCTTCTTGAAGCGGTCTTCCACCGCCAGGAAATTGCTGCCGCCGAAACTCGCCACCAGGCGGTTCGCGCCGTTCGCGGTGAGGTGGTTAATTGCCTTGACCACGTCGATCTCGGCCTGGTCGCCCATCACGACCGCGGAATCGAGAAAAACCACGCGGTCGCCGACCAGCGCCTCGAATACATCCGGGTCATGCTCGGCCAAGCGCACCGGCAGATCGCGCGCTTTCGCGTCGACAATTAGCCCCAGCCGCGGCCCTTTGCGTTCGCAGATGGCGTTGGTGCCCTGCGTCGTCGAATAACGGATCAGGTCTACCTCTTCCAGCAGACGCTTTACGTCCGGCTTTCCGTAGACAATGCCCGATGCCTTTTCCAGCCCCTCGAAAAAACACTTGCTCAGGTCGTATGGCGTGGTCAGGACTTTGGTCTTCCTGACCGTCGAGTCATCCAATATGCAGATATCGGTGAGCGTCCCGCCGTTATCGATGTTGATTTGCAACGTCATGTCGTGCCGTCTCCTAGCGTTGATCTCGCAGTCATTGCCCCCGATGTCCGGGTAGCGTCGGTTGAGTTCCGCAGTCCCTATAACGCGAAACCCGTGCCAGATCTGGAGAGGCCGACAAAAAAAGCTATCTACTTGATTTCACTGTATTTTTACTCCCGTCAGAAAAGACCGCCTCAGATCTACTGTCCGATTCCCGGACAGACATCATGAGCCTCGCTGGACATTCTGCGACGCAACATTGGGAGACCGGAAGTGCAGCTGCCGAAAAACCCGGCAAATACCCTGACGAGGTAATGAACAGGATGCAACGTTATTCCGAGAATTCATTGCGATCTTGTCCAGAGCAGGGTAGTGGCTGGATTCCCCAGGACAGGCCGACAGGAGCGCAACCTCAATCGATGAGGCAAACAGATGACAAGACACCGCCGACAATCCGGTGCCAGCCGAAAGCGAGAAGTCGCATGGATTTTCAAGACTCTAGCCCTATCGGTTAAGGAAATAGACCGATGGATAAAGGCGGAATCGTGCGCTGCGTTCTGCCGGGACGCGCTAGTTTTCGATGGCGCCCCATGGTAAACATGATCAACCATTCACGGGGAATGCAATTGACCGGCAGTGCGATTGGTTCGAGCAATACTGTGCCCGAGTATCGTATGTCGCGTAGATCTGCTCCGCCCGGCGCTGGATGTACCAGGCGGTGGCAGTCCATATGCCTGCACTGAGCACCGGGCGATGCACGCGCGCCGCGCGATCGTTTGCAGTGTGAACTGCAAGGGGTGCCGGACCTTCCCTTATTGGGCGCTACTTGCTGGATCTGACGATGGAGAGGCAGGGGCAGTATGCGAATCAAACCGACGCCCGGCGTGATATCACCTGGTACATTGCCGGGCATCTATAATCCGACGCGTTTGCATGCACGCCCATGCGCTCGATCGCCCCAAGCCTACGAGGCGAAGCTGGCCGCAAAGCAACCTGGCGGCTTATCCGGAATGACTTGCCCACCGGACGCGCTGCTGCGCAACTCATCAACTACGCCGTCAAGACCGAAGCGCTCGAGCTTGAGGTATAGGGTGCTCCTGGCGATCCCCAGGTGACGCGCCACGGCAGTCATGTTGCCCTGGCATTGCCGAATGGCCTCGTACAGCGCCCTCCGCTCGGCTGCCTCTAGACGCGTCAGAACACGCGGCCGACGGCCGTTATCGACAGCCATTCGCTCGCGATCGCCTGCCTGGGGCTGAAAAAGCTCCACCGGCAGATCTGCCTCGGTGATCAGGGTATTGCCTGCCGTCAACAGCATGTTCTCGATCACATTCCTGAACTCGCGCACATTTCCGGGCCAGGCATAATCCTGAAGCCGCTCGAGCACGCCGGGCGTCACCTGCACAGACTCGAGTCCGTGTTGCCGCGACAGTAGTTTCAGGTAGTGATCGGCCAGCAAGGGAATGTCATCGGCGCGTTCACGCAGTGGCGGGATGTTGATGCTGGTGACCGCAATACGATAGAACAGGTCCATCCGGAAGTTGCCATCGCTGATCTGCCTGCGCAGATCACGGTGCGTGGCGGCGATCAGGCGGAAGCTGACCTTGCGAGCCTTGTTCTCGCCGAGGCGATAAACCTCGCTCTCCTCCAGCACGCGTAGAAAATGCGGCTGCAGGTCGATCGGCATCTCGCCGATCTCATCGAGAAACAGCGTGCCTCCGTCAGCTGCTTCGATCTTGCCAATCATCCCGCCACGCTTTGCGCCAGTGAACGAACCCTCGGCATGACCGAACAGCTCACTGCTAAGCAGTTCGCGCGAGAGGCCGCCACAGTTCAGTGCCACGAATGGCGCGCTCTTGTCCGCATTTGCTTCGTGAATGCCGCGCGCGAACACCTCTTTGCCGACTCCGGTTTCGCCGAGCAGCAGCACCGGCACGCGTGACTTTCCCAGATGCCTTGCTCGGGAGATGGTCTGCTGAATCGCCGCGGAGTGGCCGATAACGCGCTCAAACGAGCGGTCGGAAGACGCAGCCACGGGCTCAGGAACCGACCGGGCGGTGCCGCGCGCGCGCTGGTGGAAGGGCAATGTCAGCAGCGCCCCGACCTGTCTCCCGCTAACCATCACCGGCTCCAGCCAGTCACGACTCGCCCACGCCGGCAGCGTGATCGGCACACCGTTGCCACCGATCGTGATCTCGGTCAGCCGCGGTCCTGCGGGGCGACCATCTGCGCGCCCTAGCTCGGCCAGCATCTGCGTGGCGAGGCCGTTGGCCTTGATTGCCCTGCCTCTGCGATCAAACAGAATGACGCCATCGCTCATATTGTCCGTAACGCGCTCGATGCAAGCCTCAAGCAGGCTGCAGCGGATGTCCAATTCGGTCTGCGCCAGCCTTCCCTCGATGCGAGCCGCCGTAGATACCACCAGCGCCAGCGCGTGGCGGCTGTATGACGTGGTGAGACCCGACACATCGAGCACCCCCAGCGTGCTGTTGTCGAGCGGATCGCGGATCACCGTGGCGGAACACGACCAGCGCTTGATGCCCTCGCAATAGTGTTCTGCCGAATGTATCTGCACGGGCTGCCCGATCTCCAGCGTTGTGCCGATCGCGTTGGTGCCGCAGGCCGGCTCACTCCAGTTGGCCCCCGAGATCAGATGGACGTTCTCCGCGGCGCCCAGTGTTGAGGTATCGCCCTCCAGATTCAGAACCGTGCCGCGGGCATCGGTCAGGACCATCACCGTACCCGTCTCAGTCAGGAAATCTCGCGCCAGTGCCATCACCGGCGTGCTGGCGCCGAGCAATTCGGCGCATTGATCCCGCAGTAGATGCAGCTTGTCCTCGGACATCGGTAGCGGTGCGTTGGCGCGGTCCGGGTTGACGCTGGCTTGCTGGCAGCGGCGCCATGAATCGTCGATCAGCCGCCGGAGGGTGCTCGAGTCGGCTTCGCGACCGCACTGGAATCGTTCCCAAGCGGACATGACGCGGCCGTCATTCTCCGGTCGCGAGAACATCTGCTCTAAAGCTCTGGCGGGCATTCTGGTTGTCTCCTGCGTGTGTCGTTCACTTCTCATCGACCAGAGTCTGATCATTCAGCCGGACAACCGTAGGTTAGAGCCGGTGGCGAATTGGATCACCACCTAAAAGAGTGGTATGGCTGGATACATTGGGTAGTACTGGCGCCGCTGACAGCACACCCACCTCCTGAGGCTTGGGCAACAGCGACGAGTCGGCGAGGAATTCACCCGGTCCTCTCGCCTATCCGCGATGGTCTGCATTCGAAACCTGCGCGCTACCAGCCTGCCAACAGCAAGAGTGCGAGTGCAATGGAGAAACTTCCGGGGGAACCCTGACGGCGGCATAACGTGGTCAAGCAGCGTTGGCTATGTGCGCGTCCGCTTGGGGTTTTACGGACTCTGGGGGTGATTTATAGTAAGGGTACCAGGGCCGGAAATGCCGCATCGCAGCATGGTCCCTCAAAAATTGCTACATCGGAGACAAGTTGAATGACAGCGTCAGCACCCCCGTCAAGGCCCGCCAGTCCGTCGGCGATGTGCACGTTAGAGTTCACATTCTTCCCGCAACGTCAACAATGACGCGTCAGTCGTCGGTCAATTTCCCTCGCATGCAAGACAGAAGACAGACCTCATGACTGAACGAGTACCCAAGTTTCCGCCCACGACGGGTGTGGGCAATCCCAGTCAGGAAGAGAGAGTCGGAATCCGCCAAAGCCCGCTGGTTACAACAAAGCTAAAACCGCCCTTCAACAAGGCGAAGCTGATTGAACGCGCGCGTCTTGTGGGGATTCTCGGGCAAACACTAGCCCATAAGCTGGTACTGATCCACGGCCCCGCCGGCTTTGGCAAGACAACGCTGGCAGCACAATGGTACGCACGGCTTTCACAAGAAGGCGCAGTGGTTGCCTGGCTCTCTGTAGATGCGTCGGACAACGACCTTGAGCGCCTTCTTGCCTATGTCGTCGAAGCCATCCGCACCGTTGAGCCGGATATCGGCTCCGGTCTGGCACAAGTGATTGAATCGAATCCTGGCAATGCCACGGAATTCGTCATGGGTAGTCTCATTAATGAATTCGAGCTTTATGATCAGGAATTCGTGCTCTTCCTGGATGATTGGCACCTGGTCAGCGAGCCAAAGATTCATGCGGCATTGGAACTCTTCCTCTCACGCGTTCCACCGAACTTCCATCTGGTCGTCGCAAGTCGGACTCGGGTTGGCTTGCCGCTAGCGAGGCTCAGAGTACAAAACGAACTCATCGAAATCAACGCGACGGATCTGCGATTCGACTACGAAGAATCGAGCATGTTCCTGTCCAATACCAAGGCGCTCGAACTTAGCCCAGTGGATTTAGCCACGTTGTGGCGCAGCACGGAGGGATGGGTCGCAGCACTTCAACTGGCGGCAATATCGTTGCGACGTGCCGGGAACCGAGAGAGCCTCCTACACTGGGCTTCCGGCACACCTCGCGATATCGGTGAATATCTCGCCGAAAATGTGCTGGCCAGCCTGCCCAATGACATGATCGACTTCCTGCTCAAGACTTCGTTGCTAGGGCGACTATCTCCTGGCCTGTGCAACGCTGTCACCGGGCGGCAGGACAGCGCGCACATTCTGGATGTGCTCGAACGACAGGATCTCTTTCTGCTGCCCTTGGACGAGGACAGGCAGTGGTTCCGCTATCACCATTTGTTCGCCGGGTTCCTGCAGCGAAAACTGGAGAGGGACTTTCCCACACTCATCCCGTCCCTTCATCTTGCCGCCTCAGTCTGGTTTTCTCTGCATGGGCAGACCATGGAGTCTCTGAGTCATGCATTGGCCGCCGGTGAGAAACATCGTGCGATCGAGCTGGTTGAAAAAGATGCGATGTCGCTGGTGCAGAACAGTTATATGGGTTCCCTGCTCGGCCTCGTGAGCCAACTGCCGAAAGACCTGCTTGTCGACAGGCCTCTACTCCAGACGGCGATAGCGTGGGCTAACTGCCTCACACATCATCCTCACGCGGCAGAGGAGGCACTATCGCATGTTGCGCGAATTGCGGCCAATGCTACTCCCTCGGAAAAAAAACTTCTGACTCATGAGGCTGATGTCATTCGCGCCTGCATTGCCATATATGCGGACGAAATCGATGACGTGGAGCGAATGGTCCAACCATGCCTTGAATCCAGCTCCGAATACCCACCCTGGGTCGTTGGGGTCGCAGCCAATATCTTGACTTACCGATACATCCATACGTTCCAGTTTGACAAGGTTCCGCCATTGCAGACTTGGGCTCGCGATTTCCAGGACCGTGCGCAGGGGCTATTCAGTGCGGTATATGGTCGTTGTTTCTCCGGTATTGCAGCCTACTTGTCCGGAAACCTCCACCTAGGCAAGAAGCATTTTCTTGACGCATTTGTACTGGCTCAAAACACCGCCGGAAAAGAATCACACGCCGCCCATCTATCAGGTTCCCTCCTGGGTCAGATGAAATACGAGATGAATGAGCTTGAAGAAGCGGAACAACTCCTTCAAGACAGCCGAGTACTTGGATTCGAAGGCGGAGTTGTAGACTTCTATATGGCGACTTTCATTTCCTCTGCCAGGTTGATGGTTCTGAAGGGTGATCGCGGCGCCGCAAGCATTATCCTCAAGGAAGGTCAGGAAACAGCCAAGCATGTGGGACTCACTCGCCTCGGTGTGGCCGTTGCCTGCGAGCAGGCACGGATCAGCCTCTTGGCTGGCGACATTCACACAGCCGAGCAAATACTAGACGGCTCGCACTTCCAGCAATACCACGGTGAGGTGCCAGCCGCAGGGATAGGGGGGCAAATTTGGGATACCCTCCAAGTTGCGAGAGCTCGTCTACTCTGTGAGCAGGGTCATCCGGAACAGGCGATCGCTATCCTGCGCCTCCAATCAGAGCGCGCCAGAGCAACTGGACGCATGTATCACGAGATCGTAGTGAGCGTCTTGATGGCTATTGCACTCAGTCTCTCTGGAAAGGAATCGGAAGCGGAAGACGTGTTGACAAGAGCGGTAACAGAAGGGGTATCGCTCGGCTTCGTTCGAATCTTCCTGGACGAGGGACAGCGCGTCATCAGGCTTCTGGAGCGGCTGCGTGAGAAAGCACGCCGTCACCAAGGATCCTCCGGCGCGCACTCCGATGTCGGCGCGGCAGCAAACCTGTTGATCACAGCTAGTAGAGCCCCTGCTCGAGGTCTGCCTCTACAATTGCCAATGAAGCAGCCAATTCCTAAGCTAGATGCTGGAGACGATCCAAAGCCACCCTTCGATGATCGCCTGAAAGGTCGTGAAATCGAAATTCTCAAACTTATTGATCAAGGTCACTCAAACAAAGAGATCGCGCGAGCGCTGAGCATTAGCGTTGATACGGTCAAGTGGTACCTTAAATCGATATTCAATAAGCTGTGTGTGGCGCGCCGCGGTCAAGCGATTGCTGAGGCGAGAAGGCTACGGCTGCTTGATAAGGCGTAACACGGATCCAGATTGAGCAGCCCCTTCGCTAAGGCTGCTATTGAAGAGAATGACGACCTGTGCAAGCTGCTTGCGCATGAGACGACGTAGAAGTGTCTTACTAAAAAGGCTGAGACCAATGTTTTCAGTCAATGACAAACCACGATCAGGATAATTACCTCTAAATTCTTTGTAAGCAAAAAACACGGCGGACGCCACGCAGAAAACAAATAACCCGATCATAATCCATGCGGTTATACACATCTCTGACCTATCAAGGCGACCGAGGGGACGCAGGAAAGCTGTTTACTTTCAATGACTTGAGACGGCACTTGTAAACTCCCCGAGCCTCGCGCTTACTCTCGCATTTTTGGCGACGTATTATCTACTGAATCGACGCACTGGGCAGCGACTGAATTTGCTCAACTGGATCTCGGTGATGCGCGCCTCGACAAGCGAACGAGGATATTCATGGAGCGATTGGCGGCCGATCCGATGGCCAGCGTTCCGAAGGCATGTCACGGCTGGCGAGAGACGATGGAAGCCTATCGCTTCTTGGGCAACGACAGCGTTGACTGGCGCGATATTCTGGCGCCGCATTGGCAGCAGACCCAACAGAGAATGCAGGCTCAGCCGGTCGTGCTGCGTCTTCAGGACACGACGGAACTTGATTTCAACGGCCAAGGGGCGATCGGTCTGGGGCCGCTGAGCTATGAAGCGCAGCGCGGCATGAATTTGACCCGCCCTATGCCGTCACACCGCAACGCGAGCCGCTTGGCGTGCTGGACGCGTGGATGTGGGCACGCGAGAAGCGGGACAAATTTGGCAAGTGCAGTGGGCCAAAGGTACCTGTTGACCCGTGTCAGGCAGCCCGCCAAGCCAAGCCTGAACGAAGTGCTGCGCCCGATTGCTCGCCTTGGCGGATTCCTTGGTCGCAAGGGCAATGACGATCCAGGCGCGAATACGATTTGGCTTGGCTGCAAGCCAAAATGATTTCCGCGCAGTGACCACGCAGTAATCGGGTCATTCCAAGATGTTGTGGTTCGCCATTCCGTTCACGCTCTCCCGGATTCCATTCCTCGCCATCCCGTCGCATCGCCAACTGTACTGTCTTGCACATGACAATGTGGCGTCTCACCGAGCAGTAGCATTCAGCCTGACGCTTATACAACGGACACAGAGAATAACTGAAGCGTCTTGACGAGACGCAATGGTCAGGGGCGAGTGGCCGACCATTGCTACAAAACATCAGAGGAGACCAGACACATGAAGTACCATGCATTCATGCACACAGTCCGCAAGGGCTTTGTTCTCGCTATTGGATCGACCGCAATACTTGCTGCATGTGGAGGAGACGATAATACGGCATCGTCTGCGGCGACCACGACATCACCAAGTAGCCCGAGCGCGCCAAGCAAGACTCCTGCCGAGTTGTGTGCGGGTTTTCAAAATCTCGAGATTCCCGCTTCGGCGATAGGTCTTCCCACAACTGGCGCATCTGTATCCAGCGCGACGTTGGTAGCGTCAACTGAAACCGGCAACCAGTCGGGCGAATATTGCAAAGTGTTGGGGAAGATTCATCCGGTGGATTTTCAGGCGCCTGATATCCGCTTTGAAGTGGACCTTCCGAGCAACTGGAATGAAAAGTCCGTTCACTTCGGTGGCGGTGGCCTGGACGGTACCATTCCGGCAACTGCCAGTTTCGCTAGCTCCGCGCTCACTCTCACGGAGCGCACCGGAACCAAGACGCCGTTGGCACGGGGCTTCGTGACCCTCGGCAGTGACAGCGGGCACCAGGGAACCTTTTCTGAAGGCGTGTTCTTGCAGAACGATGAAGCTCTGGCGAACTACGCCGGTGAGCACGTCAAGAAGACGCACGACGTCGCTGCGTTTCTGGCGCAAAGCCGCTATGGAAAATCCTTCCTTCACAGCTACTACATTGGTGGTTCGGGAGGCGGCCGACAAGGCCTGGTGGCCGCCCAGCGATATCCAGCCGACTATGATGGCGTAATTTCAACTTACCCGGCCTCCGAGCTTCTGGGCCTCTCCTTTGCCATGGGACGGGTCTCGCAGGCCTCGCTTGCACCTGGAGGATTTATTACATCGGCGAAGGCGACAGTTCTTAAAGCGGCTGTGATGGCCCAATGCGATGCGCTGGACGGCGCAACAGATGGTCTCATTAGCAACCCGTCGACCTGCAACTTCGATCCGTCGACATTGCGGTGCCCAGGGGGGGCTGATACAGGCAATACCTGCTTGTCTGACGCACAACTTAATACCGTCAACACTATCGCTACGCCGTTGACGATCACTTTTGATTTCGCTAACGGCATCCATACGATCCCCGGTTACAACATCCTCGCCGGGACCGACTTCTGGAACGGCCTCGTGGCGCCTCTGGGTCTGTCCCCAACAGAGGCCTTGGCGGATCCTGCCTCGGGCCAAGGATCGTTCTTCTATGCGTTCCCAAATGCGCTTGTGAATTTTGCGATTTCCCGCACCCAACTTGTAGACCTCATGTCGTTTAACTTTTCCGATCCCGGCACCCTCACGGCGCGGACGCAGGCGGTCAGTAACATGATGGATGCCACGAGCACCGATCTGGCCACCTTCAAGGCGCGGGGCGGAAAGCTGATTCTTCAGCACGGGCAGTCCGACCAGTTCATCCCTGCCCAGATGTCAGTTGATTACTACAATCGTCTTTTGACACGATATGGGCAAGCGACCGTTAATGAATTTGTGAAATTCTATCTGGTGCCAGGGGCGGCGCATGGCTCTGGTGGCCAATTTGGGGGTGCCTATGACGCCCTGACTGTCCTTGACAACTGGGTGACAAGCGGTAATCCGCCAAACCAACTCGTCATCACGGATGCGAATGGGCCGACAGCCAACCGCACGCGTCCCCTTTGCGAATATCCGACGTGGCCAAAGTACGTCAGCGGCGACGTGAATTCCGCGGCTAGCTTTACCTGCGCACAATAACGACGAAAGCATGTTGACGATACCTCCACGGTGCTACATTGCGGCGCCGGCATTCATGCCGTCCAACTAGCCGCCTATGGTTGCTCGAGGTCTCCAGACCTTTGTCACATGGCGTTAGGGGTAGTGCCAGGCATTTTTTTGGAGGGGCGCAGGACCTAAGAACGGAGCGAACTTTGCGCAGGTTTTACGGGTGGGCCGGGGAGAAGCGTTTGCTCCAAAGCGCCGGACCCACCCCTTTTCGCTCCCACCGAGTCCACCGAGCCCACCGCTGTCAGCCTTGCGTCACAAGCCTATACCGTTCGGACTTTCGGTGTGCAGACTAGATCCTGAGATCCGCGACGACTCGTCAAAATGCAACCGAGCGGCTTCGACCTCGGGCAACTTGGCAAGCGTCCATTCGTGCAGCGCTCGAAACGGTTGTTGCAAGGTTCGGCCAAGCGGAGTGATCTCATACTGCACCGCCACCGGCGAAAACGTGATGACGTGCCGCGAGACCAGGCCATTACGTTCAAGCCGCCGGAGGCACTGCGTGAGCGCCTTCTGCGTTACCCCCTCAAGTCGACGCCTGATGGCGTTGAAGCGCTGTGGCCCGTCATCGAGGACGGCCAGAACCATCATCGACCACTTATCTGCGATCTGGTCAAAAAGCGCCCGGCTAGGGCAATCCGACGAGAAGCATTGCGGCTTTAATTCGAGCACTGGAGGTTTCCTCTGATATACCTAGGCTACTAGTGACGCCTAATTGAAATTTGGTTTACCAAATATACTACATGCCCTCCTGACGCAATAGGGTTCATGTCGATGTCAAATCTGATACCAACCGAGTGCCGCCTACCCTCGCCGCGGGGCAGAGGGTCCGAACTGCGCAGGTTGGGCGAAGAAAGTGAAGGGAGTCGCCACAATTGGTGTTGGTTCAGTTGGTCTGGACAGGATGTCACTAGCGCCTATGCGGACATGGGTTCAGCCCCGCACCCTGACAGTAGGTATCCTCCGACCTACTAGGGCGATCAAGAGTGCCTAATTGACACTAGGTTTGTTATTGATACCATGCCCATTGTCACCTTGAGGAAAAACGGTCCGAGCCGTCACCCTCGTTCGCCACGCTTGCTGGCGGTTTGCACCCGCCAATAGTCATCCGACAGGAGGCACTTCTTTGATTAAACCGTGGGTGAGCAATCGTTGAGCGCGAGCGGACACCCATAGATTGAACATCTCAGGAAAGAATGAAAAACTCAAAGCTTTTAACTGCCGTGGGCAACGAAGATCTCTCCTTCAAGAATCGAGTCTTCATGGCACCGATGACAAGAGGTCGATCCAAGGATCAGGTTGCCAACGAATTAACTGCGACCTATTACGCGCAGCGCGCATCGGCGGGTCTTATTTTCTCAGAAGGCACTCAAATCAGTCCCCAGGCGATCGGATGGGCGAATACCCCCGGAATCTATGCTCCTGCGCAGATTGCGGGCTGGAAGAAGGTAACCCAGGCTGTTCATGAAGCCGGCGGTCTTATTTTCGCCCAGCTCTGGCATACCGGAAGAGCATCCCACCCTGATTTTCATGGTGGAAAACTCCCGGTCGCACCATCGGCCGTCCCCTTCCATAGCCAGGCGTTCACGCCAGAAGGCGTCAAACCGTCAGTGACACCACGCGAACTGACAATCGATGAAATCAAAGCCACCATCGCAGACTACGAAAAAGCTGCACAGGCCGCGAAAGAGGCGGGCTTTGACGGTGTCGAGGTTCATGGTGCCAATGGTTACCTGCCCGCCCAGTTTCTAGAGGACGGCCCAAACAAACGAACAGACGATTATGGCGGCACCATTGAGAAGCGAGCTCGGTTCCTGCTTGAGGCCACCGACGCTGCAATAAAGGTCTTCGGACCGGCCCGCGTCTCGGTCAGGCTTTCGCCCCGTATTCCGTACAATGACATGGGCGACTCCAATCTCGAGCAGACCTACATGTTCGCGGTGGAAGCGCTGGAAAAGAAAAAGATTGGCATTCTGCATTTCATGGAATCTGCGACCCTACCGGAAGGTCTGAAACCGCTGGCGCCCGAGGCTCGAAAGCGTTTCTCAGGGCTACTCGTATTAAACGTTGGCTATGATCAGAAGTCCGCGGAACAGGCGCTGCAAACTGGCTTGGCCGATGCAATTACATTTGGAACCCTGTTCATAAGCAACCCTGACCTGCCGCAACGCTTCGGCTTGGACGCGCCTCTGGCCACCTCGGACACCTCTACCTACTACAGCGGTTCCGAAGAAGGCTATATTGACTATCCTCCGCTGGCGTAGCGGACATCCTGGCTCCAGACTCAGGAGAACTATAGAGATCGAAGCGAAATCGGTTAGCTGAGGTTTCCTAATCTTTCTCATCTTATTCCGTCCAGCTCTACGCTTCGCACCCCGGCGACGGACAAGCCTGCATCGCACTCGTTGCCTAGGACAACAATCCGAGCTGGGAACACCTCTTCGAGGGGCTGTCGGAGTTGGCCAGCTTGCTTGGCCTGCCGCGGTACCGCGCCATCCGCCTAGTCCAGCGAACCGGCTCGGCCCAAGGATTCTGATCACGGCCCTGGCGCGAGCCGGCGTAGGCGCCTTGCCCTGATCCGGTGGCATAATTGGCTCAGCGTTATCGATGACTTCGCACTTTCCTGGTGCGAGCAGAGCGACGAGTAGCCTGGCATGCAAGATCTTCTGAATCCCCAGCGTGTTCGCATCCGGCGCCGCGGCGCCGACAAGCATCCGCTTATTCTCAAAGCTGCGCGGGACCTGGTTTCACGGTCGGGATTTCGCGAGGCACAGATGACGGCTATCGCTGATGCCGCGGGCATCGCCATTGGCACGCTTTACCGCTACTTTCCCTCCAAGACCGAACTCATGGTCGAAGTCGTCAAGACCACGGCGCAACGGGAAGTGGATGTGGTCGCAGGCATCGCCATGGGCGACGGGACCGCGTGCGAGCGTCTCGGTGCGGCCGCCTGGACCTTCGCCAGTCGTGCCTTGCGAGGTCGCCGGCTCGCGCACGCGCTGGTTGCTGAGCCGGTAGAGCCAGAGGTGGAGGCTGCAAGGCTGACCTATCACCGTGCGCTGTCCAGGGTATTCAAGACGATCATCGAGCAGGGTGTTGCCGACGGCGAGTTTCCAGCCCAGGATGTTGCGGCGTCGGCTGACTGCATCGTCGGCTGCCTGTTCGAAGGGCTCGTCGCGCCGCTGAGTTCCGAACCCCGGCCAGATACCGCGCCGTTGATCCCTCAGGCGGCAACCATTATCACTTTCTGCCTTCGCGGTGTTTCCGGTCGTCCTTTGAGTTTCCCGCCCTAAGAGTGCGTCGTTCGCGGCTCATGCAGGCATGTGCGACACTCCTTTCGCATAAAATGAACCTCCGTTTCACTTACGGCGAACTATCGACGCGCACGATTTGTGGCTCTTGCGCCGCAAATCTTCCGAATGATCCCGTTTTGTTAGGATTTTCCCTGCCTAGCTAATCCTTGACAGTGGATGGGGCGCGCCGTAGTCTTAAGTGAAATCACAATTTCACTTAAGACTACGGCAGCCTGACCGGCGCTGAATGCAAGGAGACACGCATGCACACTCAATCGTGCCACCCACGCAAGAAAGGAGTTGTCATGCAAACGCTGTCGAACCCGCATCGGGAACGATCCGTTACCCCCGAATTTCTCCTGCGCACGCGCTCGTCCCGCTCCGCCTCATTAGAATCCTTCGTCGAAAGCGCTACGTGGTTTGCTGGCTTGACGGCCGAGGAACAAGCCAGAGTGCAGGCCGACGCCTACGAGCGCCAATATCCCGCCGGCGGAGTGGCTTGCCATCGTGGGGACCCCGCCGATCACTGGCTGGCCGTGATCGAAGGCATGGCGAAGGTCGACACCGCATCGGCCTGCGGGCGGGCTATCACGTTCGCCGGCGTTCCGGCCGGATCATGGTTTGGTGAGGGGGCGGTCCTGAAGCGCGAGCCGCGCCCATATTCGGTCGTTGCGATCAAGGAGAGCCGCGTGGCCTTTGTGCCCCGTGCGACTTTCCTTTGGCTCCTTGACCGCAATCCCGCCTTCAGCCGCTATGTCATCGACCAGCTCAATGCCCGGTGCGGCTACTACGTTGGCCTGGTCCACAACCTGCGCCTGCATGAAGCTGCAGCTCGCGTCGCATTCTGCCTGGCCGAACTGTTTCACCAGCAACTCTACCCGTCCACCGACCGGACACTGAGCCTGTCTCAGGAGGAAGTCGGCCGTCTGTCCGGCCTGTCAAGGCAGAACACCAATCGGGCGCTTCGCGAACTGGCCGACGCCGGCATGCTTGCCATCGAGTATGGCTCCATACAGATCCTCGATCTCGAAGGGATGCGGCAGTTTGCCCACATCGGTGACTGAAGGCCGCCGCAGGGGCTCCCGTGACGCGCGCTGGAAGACAAATGGCGGCGCGCCACGTTGCCATTGATGGCGTCAGACGAGTTCGACAGCCACAGCGGTAGCCTCACCGCCCCCGATACAGAGGCTTGCAATACCTCGCCTGCCACCGATTCTTCGAAGCGCACCAAGCAGCGTGACGAGAATTCGCGCGCCCGAAGCGCCAATCGGGTGTCCCAATGCGCACGCCCCGCCGTGGACGTTCACCTGGTCCCGATCCAACCTGAGATCATGAACAGCCGCCATTGGGACCACCGCGAAGGCCTCATTGATTTCCCACAGATCGACATCGGCGGTCGCCCATCCGGTGCGATCCAGGAGCTTGCGAATGGCATCAATCGGCGCCGTCGCGAACTTGGCGGGCTCCTGGGCATGGCTCGCATGACCGACGATCCTCGCGAGGGGGCGCACGCCCATGCGCTCGGCGACGGACTGGCGGGTAAGCACCAGCGCCGCGGCGCCGTCCGAAATCGAACTGGAGTTTGCCGGCGTCACGGTGCCATCCTGCCTGAAAGCAGGCTTCAGGGTAGGAATGCGGCTCAGGTCGGCCTTGAGCGGCAGCTCGTCCTCCCGGACCGTCACACTGCTCTTGCGCCCCGCGACGGTTAGCGGCACGGTCTCCCAGGCAAAGTGCCCCGCCTGAATGGCCGCCTGCGCGCGCAGCGTCGAGAGAACCGCCCACTCGTCCTGTGCATGCCGGCTGAAGCGATATGCGTCGGCGCAATCTTCCGCAAACGTTCCCATCAACCGGCCACGCGTATCGTCGCCATAGTGGTCCTCGAGGCCATCGAAGAACATGTGGTCAATGAGCTTGCCGTGGCCAAGCCTGTATCCCGCACGCGCTTTCGGCAACAAGTACGGCGCGTTCGACATCGACTCCATGCCGCCTGCCACCATGAGGTCGTTCGATCCAGCAAGAAGGAGGTCATGGGCTAACATCACCGACTTCATGCCCGAACCGCAGACCTTGCTGATCGTCGTGCATGGCACGCCAAGCGGCAGGCCTGCGTTGATGGACGCCTGCCGCGCCGGGGCTTGCCCAAGTCCGGCGGGAAGGACACATCCCATCAGCAGTTCCTGGACCGACGCGGGATCGATCTTTGCCCGCTCCACGGCGGCCTGGATGGCAGCGCCCCCCAGCTCCGGCGCTGTCAACGATGCCAACGCGCCCTGGAAGCCACCGATCGGTGTGCGGGCCGCGGACATGATCACCACGGGATCGTTTGTGTTCGTCATGCCAATCTCCTTCATTTTGCCGCCATGCGGATTGCGCCATCGAGACGAATGACTTCGCCGTTCAGATATGGACTGCCGATGATGTGTTTCACAAGGTCCGCGAACTCCGTTGGCCGTCCCATACGCTGTGGAAAGGGCACGGCGTCCCCAAGCGCCTTTTGCACTTCTGCCGGCATACCCAGTAGCATCGGCGTCTCCATGATTCCCGGCGCGATTGCCATGACCCGGATGCCGAAGCGCGCCAGCTCGCGGGCCAGCGGTAACGTCATGGCGACGATGGCGCCCTTCGAGGCGGCGTAGGCGGTCTGCCCAACCTGGCCATCGAATGCGGCAATGGAGGCCGTGTTGACGATGACGCCCCGCTCGCCATCCGCCAGCGCCTCCTGACCGGCCATGATCTCCGCCCCAAGGCGCAGCACGTTGAAGGTGCCACCGACGTTGATCTGCATGGTCCGGCTGAAAGAAGCCATGGCATGCACCCCGCTCTTGCCAATGACTTTCTCAGCGGGCGCCACGCCAGCGCAGTTGATCACGCCGCGCAGTACGCCCAATCGCGTTGCGAATGCGTACATGCCCTGCACGCTTTCTTCGTCCGTGACATCGGTCCGCACGAAGGCGCCGCCTGATGTTTTGGCGACAGCTTGGCCGGCATCCGCATCGCGGTCCGCGATCACGACTTTGGCGCCATTTTCGGCAAGGGCATGTACCGTGGCAGCGCCCAGCCCGGATCCGCCGCCCGTCACTATAAAAACATTGTCCTGAATTTGCATATCGGTAAATCGGTAAGAGTGGTTTAGTGATGAGTGGACGACCGTACATCCAGCGAGGAGAGCGAACTACCTTGTTTCGTCCGCACGGAGGCGCTGCGGCGGTGGTCGACCAGCGTGACGGCAAGCGTTCCAATCACACCGGCAATACCGATCGCAAGAAAGTTCTGCTCAAGCGGCAGCTTCATAGCGACCAGCATCCCAATCAGCACCGGTGCCACGATGGCGCCAAGACGGCCAATTCCCGAGGCGAAGCCGACGCCGGTCGATCGAATGGAGCCGGGGTAAAACTCGCCAGCGTATGCGTACGCGAGCAACTGCGTACCCAGCGTCGATGCGCCGACGACGAAGACAAGTACGAAGAGCAGCTCAGTAGCCTTCGTGTATCCCATGAGGGTGAGCGACACCGCACCGGTCGCGTAGAAGGCCACCAGTACATGCTTGATGTTGAACTTGTCGCCCAGCCACCCACCGCCAATCGCCCCGCATGCTGCCCCGATGTTGAACACCAGCACGAAGTTCAGCGCCGATCCGAGGCTGTAGCCAGACATCGCCATCAGCTTAGTCAGCCACGAGCTGAGCGAATAGACCATGAAAAGCCCGGTGAAGAACGCCGTCCACAGCATGACAGTGCTCAGCGCACGGCCATCGGCGAACAATGCCTTGACGGGAGCGTTGGACGCCATCGCTTCCTGCGGTACGACAAGACGATCGTCATCGGCGATGCGTAGCTCCGGCGCGATCTTCTGTACAACACGCCGGAGTGCCTCCTGCCGATTCTTCTTGGCGAGGAAGGCCATCGATTCCGGCATCGTCCACAGGATGAACGGAATGAAGAGGACCGGCAGGCCCGCCACCAAAAACACGGCCGGCCATCCGTAGGCGCCGATGAGCTGCTTGCCGGTCAGGGCGACCAGGATGCCGCCGATGGAATAACCGGCGAATACGATCGTCACCAATCTCGCCCGCACCTTGCCAGGGGCAAACTCTCCCATCTGGGCAGTGACCACCGGCAGGACACCGCCGATCCCCAACCCGGCGAGAAAGCGCATCGCGCTGAAACTGACCGGATCGCTGGTCAGGCCTGCAGCGGCAGTGAACACACTGAACAGCCCCACGCAGATGCAAATCGACAGCTTGCGACCAATCTTGTCGGCAAGCGTCCCCAGGTAGATAGCGCCCAGCATCATGCCGAACAGAGCCGAACTGGCCATGAATCCGGCCTTGGTGGCGTCCACGCCCATTTCCTTCATGATCGAAGGAAGTGCAGCGCCGACGACCGCCAAGTCATAGCCATCGAGCACGAGAATCACCACACACCAAAACAGGATGATGCCGTGAAACCCGGAGAACCGGGCGTTCTCTGCAACCTTTTGCACATCGATATCTTTTTTCATCGTCTCCTCCATTCGTGATGGATCAAGTCATTGTTGTGAAATCTTCGGTCAAGCGCGTTCCAGGCCGTGGAAACAGGTGAAGCTCGACACCGGCTCGCGCTCGGACACGAGTGTGTTTTCCACGCGGCTCTCGTCTGCGTAGCCGAGGCTCATTCCCACCAGGAACTTCTCGGTTGGCGCCAGGGAAAGCTGCTGTTCGATGATCGTGTAGTACTTCATGAACGCCGCCTGCGGGCAGGTGCTTAAACCGTGTGCACGGGCGACCACCATGATGTTTTGAAGGAACATCCCGTAGTCAAGCAGGCTGCCCTCGCTCATCACTCGGTCCACGGTGAAGAGCAATCCGACCGGCGCATCAAAGAACAGGTAATTGCGGCCATGCTGCTGCTGCATCCGCGACTTGTTGCCTTTTTCGATGCCAAGCAGCCCGTAGAGCTGCCATCCCAATGAACGGCGACGGTCCACATACGGCGAGACCCACTGCTCCGGGTAGTAGTCCCATTCATCGGAATGGCTGGTGGAAAGCGCAGGATCGTCATCGACGCGCCGGATCGCTGCGCAAAGGCGTTCCTTTGCCTCTCCGGCAACCACGTGGACCCTCCACGGTTGAATGTTGACGCCTGTTGCGGCGTAGCGAGCCACGTCAAGGATCGCTTCAATCGTTTCGACCGGGACCGTCTTCTGCAGGAAGGCCCGCACGCTGCGGCGGGTGACGATGGCCCATTCCACGGCCTGACGAATCGTTGCCAACTCGCCAGGCGGCGACGCCAATCTGTTTGCTTTCGCTTTCACTTTCACTTTCGCTTCCCTTCTCACCAGCTCACACGAGCGTGTGGGAAGGAGCGTAGTGCCGGCCCAGCGTTCTCACTGTCACGTAGCCGACAATCGCGTCAGATGGCTGCGGATGCTTCGAGCACGGCATTGTCCTGTGCAAGACATTGTTTGCGCGCCATGAGCGGTATCGTCACCCACTTAAGCACCTAAGATCAATCGCTGGCGGAGCACGCCCGACAGCCTCGAAAATCTGCAGGAGACAACGCATGAACACGAACATCTACCAGGTCGGACTGGATCGCCGCGCCGCGAACCACATGCCGCTCACCCCCCTGCACTTTCTTGACCGGTGCGCCGAGCAGTATCCGGACCGCACCGCCATCATCCATGGCCCCGTTCGCCAATCCTGGAAGGTAACAAGGGAGCGTTGCAGGCAACTGGCCAGCGCGCTGGTCAAGCGCGGCGTCGGCCGCGGAGATACGGTGTCGATTCTGGCGCCAAATACACCCGCAATGGTCGAAGCCCATCACGGCATTCCGCTTAGCGGTGCAGTGCTGAATGCGATCAACTGTCGCCTGGATGCTGACGGCGTGCGGTTCATCGTCGCGCACGGAGAATGCAAGGTGTTGTTCGTGGACCGTGAGTTCTCGGCACTGGCTGCCGAGGCCTTGCAAGGCTTGCCGAATGCGCCACTGGTGATCGACATTGCCGACGCGCTGGCGCCGGCGGGCGAACCGATCGGCGCAATGGAGTATGAGCAATTCCTGCGCGAGGGCGACATCGACTTCCCCGGCGTCTGGCCCGATGACGAGTGGAATGCGATCGCGCTGAACTATACGTCCGGCACGACATCCGACCCCAAGGGCGTGGTGCCTAGTCATCGCGGCGCATATCTCATGAGCATGTTGCAGCTGACAGACTGGGGAATGCCGCGCGCGCCGAAGTACCTGTGGACGCTCCCCATGTTCCATGCGAACGGCTGGTGTTTTTCATGGGCCGTCACGGCGGCCGCCGGCACCCACGTTTGCCTGCGCAAGGTGACCGCTGCCAACATTTTTAGTGCAATCGAGGCATACGGTGCGGACCATTTCTGCGCCGCGCCGATCGTGCTTTCGTCACTTGCCACCGCGACGCAGGAGGAGCGCCGTCCCTTCTCGCACGTTGTGCGTATCCGCACCGCTGGGTCTCCGCCGCCTGCAAGCGTGCTCAAGGCAGTGATCGAGCAGGGCTTTGACGTCGAGCATGTGTATGGCATCACCGAAGCGTCGGGAACGCCGGTGAGTTCGTACGCGAATCCCGCATGGAATGAAAAGTCCGGCGATGAGAAGGCCCGCTTGATGGCTCGCCAGGGAAACCGCGCCGCAGGCCTCGAAGGGCTCCGTGTGGCCGACCCGGACACGATGGAATCGGTCCCCTGGGACGGCACGACACAGGGCGAGTTGCTCTTGCGCGGCAACATCGTGATGAAAGGCTACCTGAAGAACCCCGAGGCCACCGAGGCGGCTTTCGCCGGTGGGTGGTTCCACACGGGTGATCTCGCCGTCGTGCATCCGGACGGGTACGTCCAGATCACCGATCGGTCGAAGGACGTGATTATTTCAGGCGGAGAGAATATTTCGTCGGTCGAGGTCGAGGACGTCCTCCACCAGCATCCCGCCGTGCTGATTGCCGCTGTCGTGGCGCAACCTCATCCCAAATGGGGCGAGTCGCCGTGCGCGTTCATCGAACTCAAGAACGGTGTGGCAGCGCCGACGGAAGCTGAGATCATTGCGTTCTGCCGCAGCCGTCTGGCCCACTACAAGTGCCCGACCAGGGTTGTGTATGGGGCGTTACCCAAGACGGGAACCGGGAAGATTCAGAAGTATCGCTTGCGTGCGTTAGCGGGCAGCCGGGAAGCGATCACGGAACTGGCTGCCAATCACACAGATTGAGGGCACTGTCCGCGATCTACGATAGTCAGCTGCGTCGCTCGTCGCTCGTCGCTCGTCGCTCGTCGCCATTCGGAGCATCAGTTATTCGCCATCTGGCCTGCATGACTGATGCAGATTTTCCCGAAATGTTGGCCAGTAACCAGGTAATCCATGGCGTCTCGCAATGCTTCGAACGGAAATACGCTGTCGACGACCGGGCGCAGCCGTTGTCCGGCAATATGCGCCGACATGGATTCGAAGTCCGCCCGGCTTCCGACGGTAATGCCTTGTAGCCGAACATGGCGCGTGACAACCTGGCCGAGAGGAATCCTGGGTTCGGAACCGGAGAGCACGCCGATCATGCTGATGGTGCCCCCCGTGCGAACTGCACGCAGCGACTGCTCGAGCGTCCCCGCTCCTCCGACTTCGATGACGTGGTCAACCCCGGCTTCGTCCGTCATCGCTTTGACGGAGCGTCCCCATTGCGGATCCGTGGTGTAGTTGATGGTCTCATCCGCACCGAGCTCTCGTGCCCGCGCCAGCTTCTTGTCACTCGACGAAGTGATGATCACATGCGCACCCAGCGACTTGGCGAACTGCAAAGCGAATAGCGAAACGCCTCCTGTGCCCTGCAACAGGACCCTGTCTCCCCCCTTCAGTCCCCCTTCAGTCACCAAAGCACGCCACGAAGTGACAGCCGCGGTGGGCAGTGTGGCCGCCTCAAAGTCGCTAAGGTGTGAAGGGACGTGACAAACGCCTTCGGCCGGCAGCACCATGTAGTCACTCATGGTTCCATCCTGTTCGCAACCCAAGCTGGAGAGCATTGTCTCGTTGCTGGGCTTTCCAGCCAGCCAAGTCTGGTAAAAAATCGGACAAACTCGATCACCCAATGCCACGCTTGACACACCATCACCCATAGCGTCAACGATGCCCACACCATCGCTAAGCAAAATCAATGGCAGATCCTGCATTCGCCTACCGTATCCACGCATGGGAATGATGAGGTCACGATAATTCAACGCCGCAGCGCTCATTCTCACTCGCACCTGGCCAGGCCCTGGTGTCGGTCGCGTACGGGTGGCCATTTTGACGTTATCCATGGACCACGCCTGATCTACTTGAAACGCGCGCATCAATTCCACCTCTCTTGTCAGCTCTTCCACTGGATCGTTGAACCGGTACTGTGCCAATTGAACTCAGGACCGCGCCTCACCGATATCGACCTTAATCGACTCTTCTGGTTCCAATAGTGCCCCGCCTGTGTCAGCCTCAATTAAGTCACGAAGGCTCCTGTACCGCACTCACATCTTTCCGGGCGGCAGACTTGGCTCCGCTTCTGCGCATGTTCAGTATCAATGTATTGAGTTCGCCGACTACGCCCTTTCGAAAGACTAGCACGCAGCCAATAAACGTCAAACCAGTCACGATAGTCACCGATTCGCCGAGGGCTCCGAACCATTCAATATGCGTGAGATCTGCGAGGAATACACCGATTTCGCCAAGCTTGTTCTCGAGGATGAGAATGATGATTGCACCGACTATCGGCCCGGTGAGCGTGCCAACACCGCCGACCAAGGTCATCAAAACCACTAGTCCCGACATTTGCCAGTGAACATCAACGAGCGTTTCGAACCCGAGGACAAACGCTTTTGTCGCGCCCGCAAGCCCCGTCAACGCCGCGGAAAGAATGAAGGCAACAAGCTTGTAGCGATCTGCATCGTACCCGAGCGAGATGGCACGAGGCTCGTTCTCCTTCACCGCTCGCAGGATTTGCCCAAACGGAGAATGGACAATGCGGGCAATGAGTGCGAGTGTCAATGCAAAGATGACCAGGACGACGTAGTACATGACCGTATCATCAGAGAGGTCGATCATCCCCATCAGTTTCCCTCTCGGAATTCCCTGCATTCCATCCTCGCCACCCGTGAAGGAAGCTTGAAGGAAGACAAAGTAGACCATCTGCGCCAGCGCAAGGGTAATCATGGTGAAGTAGATACCCTTTCGCCGAATTGCCAGACCCGCCATAAGGAACCCCAACAACGCAGATGCCAACACGCCAAGAACGATCGATCCTTCAATCGGAATGCCCAGGTCCCTGGCTGCGTACCCTGCCATATAGCCGGCTGCACCGAAGAGCGCGGCATGTCCAAACGAAAGGAGTCCGGTAAAGCCAATTAACAGATTGAAGGCGCAGGCAAACAGTGCGAAGCACATGATCTTCATCAATAACACCGGGTAGATCAGTGAAGGCAGGAAAATGGCGCCGCACAGCGCGATGAAACAGAACGCTATCTTACTCATCGACTACTCCATCAATTCTCTTTACCAAACAGCCCGGATGGCCGTACCAGCAGCACGATCGCCATGAGGATGAAGACCACGGTCGCGGACAATTCAGGGTAGAAAACGCGTGTCAGACCCTCAATTACGCCAAGTCCGAGACCTGTCAGGATCGAACCGATGATCGACCCCATCCCCCCGATGACGACCACCGCAAAGACTGTGATGATCAGGCTCGAACCCATGAGCGAAGACACCTGGATCACGGGCGCAGCGAGAACTCCGGCGAACGCGGCAAGCGCCACGCCAAACGCATATGTCAGCGTGACCATGACTGGCACATTGACACCGAATGCCTCAACGAGCTTCGGGTTCTCCGTCCCCGCCCGGAGGTAGGCTCCAAGCTTCGTGCGCTCAATCACGTACCAGGTACCCATGCAGACCAGAAGTGAGGCTGCCACGACCCATGCTCTATAGGTAGGCAACACCATGAACCCAAGGTTTATGCCACCGGACAGCGCATCCGGTGCGGCATAAGGCTGCCCCGAGACACCGTAGGCGGCCCGGAATACACCTTCCACAACCAAGGTAATCCCAAGGGTCAACAGTAAGCCGTAGATATGGTCTACCTTGTACAGCCAACGCAGCATGGTCCGCTCGATCAGGAGTCCAATAACGCCAACAATGAGTGGCGATGCGAGCAGCATCACCCAATAGTTGATACCAAAGTAATTCATCCCCATCCAGGCGAGGAACGCTCCTACCATGTAAAGCGCCCCATGCGCGAAGTTGATGACGTTGAGCAACCCAAAAATGACTGCCAGCCCAAGCGAAAGCATCGCGTAGAAGGAGCCATTGATGAGGCCAATCAAAAGTTGGCTCATCAGGGCTGGCATTGGAATTCCAAGAATCTCGTCCATCTCATCAGACTCCCAGTAGTTCACCTAGCAACGAGGTCTTTTCATGAAGCTCGCCCGCGGTAAAATGTTCGATGGTTTCGCCATGCTCGACGATGTAAAAGCGATCCGCCAACGGCGCCGCAAAGTTGAAGTTTTGCTCTACCATGACGATGGTGTACCCTTTTTCCTTAAGCCTGAGTATCATGCGCGCGAGAGCTTGAACGATCACGGGGGCCAGCCCCTCGGATATCTCGTCAAGAAGAAGTAGCCTCGCGCCGGTGCGGAGAATTCGCGCCACAGCAAGCATTTGCTGCTCTCCTCCAGACAATCTCGTGCCAGGGCTATTTCTTCGCTCCGCGAGGTTCGGAAACATGCCGTAGATCTCATCGATCGACATGCCACGGTCGGATCTCGACAACGTAGGCGGCAGCATCAGGTTCTCTTGCGTAGTGAGACCGGAGAAGATGCCGCGCTCCTCCGGGCAGTAGCCGATCCCCAGGTGGGCAATCCTGTGGGTTGCCATATGCACTGACTCGATCCCACTCACCTTAATCGAACCCCTCCGGCTACCTGTAAGCCCCATGATTGCCCGGAGTGTTGTGGTTCGGCCGGCACCATTTCGGCCAAGCAGCGTAACAACCTCCCCCTTGTTCACCGAGAAGTTGAGCCCGTGCAAAATGTGGGACTCCCCATACCAGGCATGCAAATCGACGACCTCAAGCGCCTTTTCCATCCGCACTCCCCCCTGCGAGCAATCTCGCCCTATGTTCAATGCGATCCCACCAAGGACCCGCTTGTCGTTCCCATATACGCTTCCATGACCTGCGGAATCGCGGATACCTCCGCATACGTTCCTTCGGCCAGTAGCGCTCCACGCTGCAAGACGGAAATTCGATCGCAGATGCCAGAGACAACATTCATGTTGTGCTCAACCATCAGGATGGTTCGGCCTGCAGATACGCGTTTGATCAGCTCGGCTACCCGGGAGACATCTTCATGCCCCATCCCCTGCGTCGGCTCATCGAGCAGCATCAGCTCCGGCTCCATGCCCAGAGTGGTTGCAATCTCGAGCGCCCTCTTTCGTCCATAGGGAAGGTCTACAGCGATGGCGTCGGCATAAGCGGCGAGGTCAACCTCCTCCAGCAACGCCATGGCTCGCTCATTGAGACGATGCAGTGTGCGATCGCTCTTCCAGAAGTGGAAGGAGGTACCAAGCGCGCGATGAAGGCCGATCCGCACGTTCTCCAGGACCGTAAGGTGGGGAAACACCGCAGATATCTGGAACGAGCGGATGATCCCGTCTTTCGCCAACTGTGCGGGCTTGGCGCCGGTGACGTCTCGACCGTTGTACAAGATTGCTCCGCTACTCGGAGCAAGGAACTTCGTCAGAAGGTTGAAGCAGGTTGTCTTTCCCGCGCCATTTGGTCCAATCAGTGCGTGAATATGGCCACGTTGAATCTTCAGATTCACGTCTGATACGGCGGTAAAGCCTTTGAACTGTTTCGTAAGGCTGCGCGTCTCTAGGATGACGTCCATCATCGTCACCTCCCAATCATGAATGTAGGTCGCTCCGTGCAGTGCGGCCGCAGCGATGAGCCGCTCGCGGGTCGGGTTGGCGGTAGGGCCAATTCCGACGCGTTGGGAGCAGGGAGTGATATCTGTCCTGGAATCTCAAGCGCTGGAGGAACTTGGCTCCAACGCGTGCCAGCCTGATCGAAAACAAAAATCGTGCGGAACCACGCTTCGCTCGCGCTTGAGAATAGGCGTCCGGCTATAGGTCTAGCCTTTCTTGAGCAAGGGGCACTTGCTCTGTTCAACCGGAATAGTCACGGTACTCGCGGGCAGCGTCTTCTTGAATTTGTAGTAGTCCCACGGGTACTTTGACTCCGCAGGACTTTTCACCTGCATCAGATACATGTCATGCACCATTCGTCCGTCTTCGCGAATCTTTCCATTTTTCGCGAAGAAATCGTTAATGGGAAGCTCGCGCATCTTGGCCATGACGTCCTTTGCATTATCGGTACCTGCGGCCTGAACCGCTTTGAGATAGTGCATGATCGATGAGTAGTCGCCGGCATGAACCATATTCGGCATTTTATTCATCTTGTCAAAATAACGCTTCGACCATTTTCTCGTCTCGTCGTTCATGTCCCAATAGAACGGCGTCGTCAGCAGGAGGCCTTGCGCAATATTCAACCCCATCCCGTGAACGTCGGTAATGGTGGTTGCAAGCCCGACGAGGCTTTGCTTTCCACTTCTGGTTACGCCAAACTCCTGGGCGGACTTCATGGCGTTGACAGTGTCAACACCTGCGTTGGCCAGGCCGATAACTTTTGCCTTCGAAGCCTGTGCTTGCAATATGAATGAAGAGAAATCCGACGCACCGAGCGGGTGCTTTGCGGAACCGACGACTTTTCCTCCTCCGCCCTTTACGGTGCCAGCGAGTCGGTCCAGCATGAGGGTGCCAAAAGCGTAGTCAGCTGCCAGAATGAACCAGGTGTCGCCATTTTGCTCGAGCATCGCCTTCGCAGTTCCGTTGGCAAACGCGTATGTATCTGCAACGTAGTGGACTGTGTTCGGTGTGCATTCCTCGTTGGTCAGCTTCTCGGTCATCGCGGCGGTCACAATCGCGATGCGATTCTTTTCGTATGCGAGCTTGCTTACCGCAATGGCTACAGCAGAGTTCGTCAGATCCGCTACCACGTCTACCTTCTGCGTGTCGAACCATTCCCGCGCTTTGGTTGACGCCGCATCTGGCTTGTTGAGGTGATCGGCAACCACGACTTCGATCGGCTTGCCTAAGACTTTCCCACCGAAATCTTCGACTGCCATCTTGATGGCTGTCACTGCTCCAGGCCCGGAGAACTCGGAGTAGGTGCCAGACAGATCCGTCAACACACCGATCTTGATGACGTCGTCCGACACCTTCGACTGCTGTGAATGCGCCGTATTGACACTCAGCGCGACGCTGATCGCCGCAGCGCCAAACTTGATGTAGCGTTTCATCCTGTCTCCTTATTTTCTTTAGTTCTGTCTCTTCTACATCTTGAACATCTGCACAATCGCAGTGATGTCCTTCGATCCTTCACCCTTCAGACTCAGCAACTGGAAGAGTTGCTTGGACAACGCTGTCATGGGCAGCGGTTGCCTCGTGCCACTCGCTGCATCAAGAGCAAGAGAGAGATCCTTGATCATCAGATCGCAGGCAAAGCCTCCGGAGAAGTCGTTCGATGCAGGCGCACTCTTCACCACGCCGGGGTATGGGTTGTAGACTTCGGATACCCAGCAACGGCCTGAGGACGTATTGATAATTGCGGCCAGCACGTCAGGAGCCAAGCCGAGGCTCACGCCGAGGCACATCGACTCGGACACGGCGATCGTGGATACGCCAAGCAGGAGGTTGTTGCAAATTTTGGCCGCTTGCCCGCTTCCTGCAGGCCCGCAGTTGACGATATTCTTGCCCATTGCCATTAGGATTGGCCGGGCTGCAACGAAAGCCTCTTCCGTGCCACCGACCATGAACGTCAGCGTTCCTGCTTCAGCGCCCGGCACACCTCCGGAAACCGGAGCATCAATCATCGCTTTGCCGGACGATTGAGCCATCGACTCCAGGTCACGAGCCGTTTGAGGGTCACTTGTGCTGCACTCGATGATCAGCGTGCCGTCCTTGGCATGTGCGAGCACACCGTCCGGCCCGGCAACGACACTGCGTACAATGGCCGGATTGGGGAGCATGGTGATGACGACGTCCACGGCTGCCGCAAGGTCGGCAATCGATCCGGTGGCGATGGCCCCGCGCTCAACGGCAAGGCCGATGGCCTGGGATGAAGTGTCAAATACGTGTACGGCATTCCCGCTTCGCAGCAGGTTGGAAGCCATGGGCAGACCCATGTGGCCAAGACCGATAAAGCCGATTTTCATAGCGTCTCCTGATCGTTTATTTTCTATTCGCGTTGGGCGGTATTAGGGATGAAGCAAGATCTTCCCAAAGTGTTTGTCCTCTGCCATGGCGTCTTGCGCGGTCAGTGCTTCAGACAATGGGTAGGTGGCCGCGATGACTGGCACTAACGCCCCGGAGACGAAAAAGGGGTAGACGTCGCGCGCGAACTCCGCAAACAGCGCGGTCTTTTGCTCGATGGTTCGCGTTCTGAAGGAGACGCCGACAAGGCTGATCCGCTTCTTGGCCAGCGTGTCAAGGTCAATCTCGCCTTTCGTGCCGCCAACCCAGCCAACGTTCACAATTCGCCCCCCAAGGGCGACGCATTCGAGGTTGTCCGAAATGACAGGACCGCCGACCATGTCGACCACAACATCTACACCGCGCCCATCGGTGACCTTGAGCACTTCTGTCGGGATATCGTGCTGTCCGTTGATCAAGAACCGATCCAAGCCCAGTTCCGCCAGACGGTCTGCTTTGGCATTGGGTCGTCCCGTGCCGATCACCCGCTTTGCCCCCATTGCCTTCGCAATTTGCAGCGCGGCAATCCCTACCGCAGAAGCGACACCTTGGATCAAGACAGTCTTGCCGGACGAGAATTGACCATTCGTGACAAGTGCGTTATGCGCGGTGGGATACACGGTTGCTACCGCGGTCGCCTGGTCGTAAGTGAACGTTGGCGGCAGACGCAGTGCGACACGGTGATCGATCGTGGCGAGCTCAGCATAAGCGCCCGTCGTCATCCCCATTACCTTGTCGCCGATTTTGAATTCGCTGACGGCGGCGCCGACCGCAATGACGTCACCGGACATCTCGAGCCCGGCGATCAAGGGCTTGCCAGCTGCGGGCCCACCGTGCGCAGTGGAACGATGCAGGTCGATGCGATTGATCCCGGCGGCACGCACTGACACCAGGAGTTCGTTGGCCTCGGGTACTGGATCTTCAACGGTTCGGTACTCGAGCGTCGGACGCTCTTGTCCTGCTCCATTCACAATAACAACTGCTTTCATCATTCGTCTCCATTCCTCTATGTAGATCCGATGTTTCCATGGCCTGGGCGGCCTGACGGCCGCCGCGTATGGGATTTACGCGCTGGGATTGAATGCGAGAGAGATAGGCAGTGCGCGGTCGTCAGGCTCGGGCCAGCGTTGCGAGACCGTTTTGATCTTCGTGTAGAAGCGGGCGGCATCCGGGCCGTAGAGGTGTCCTTCGCCAAACTTGGAGCGGCGCAAACCACCAAAATTGAAGTAGGCGGACGGCAGCGGAACGGGAACATTCACACCGATCATGCCGGACTCGACCTCCATCATGAAGCGATGTGCCGACTTTCCGTCGCGGGTGAAGATCACCGAGCCATTGCCATACTCATGCATGTTAGTGATTTCGATTGCCTCCTCGAAGCTTGTTGGCCGCATGATTCCTCGCACGGGGCCAAACACTTCCTCTTTATAAAGGTGCATGTCGGTTGTGACGCGATCAAACAAGGTCGGGCCCAGGTAGAAGCCATTGGGATGGCCGGGAATCTCGATCTCTCGTCCGTCAATCACCAGCTCGCCACCTTCCTCGATACAGCGGGAAATGGCGCGTTCGACAGACGTCCTCGATTCCCTGGACACAACCGCGCCGAAGTCCGCGCTGGCATCGTTGTAGGGTCCGACCTTCAGCGCCTGGATCTTCGGAATGATGAGATCCCGCAGGCGTTCAGCCGTTTCATGGCCCACGGGAAGGAGAAGCGAGACCGCCATGCACCGCTGGCTCGACGACCCAAAACCGGCAGAAACAAAGGCACTTGCTGCAGCTTCCAGGTCGGCGTCGGGCAGCACGACCATATGATTCTTTCCACCTGTGAAGGCCGCGACCCGCTTGTTGTGTGAGGTACCCTTCTGGTAGATGTACTCCCCGACAGTGGTGGAGCCCACGAAGCTCACACCGGCGATTCCCGGGTGCTCGAGAATCGCGTCCACCACTTCCTTGTCGCCCTGCACGACGTTAAACACGCCGTCCGGCAGGCCGGCCTCTTTCCACAGGCGGGCAAATTCGAGCGCCGCGCTGGGTACCTTTTCGGAAGGCTTCCATACGATGGCATTTCCGACAGCGACCGCCATCGTCATCATCACGGCAGGAACCATAATCGGGAAGTTGAACGGGGTAATGCAACCAACGACACCGATTGGTCGACGCATCGAGAAGACCTCAATATCGCCGCCGACGTTGTTCGCATATTCCCCCTTGGCCACATGGGGGGCGTTGCAAGCGAACTCAATGCCCTCAATCGCCCGACCCAGTTCGCCCTTCGCGTCCGGGATCGTTTTGCCGTGCTCGCGCCCGATTGCCTCTGCCAACGTATCCAGATTGGCGATCATCAGCTCACGCAGTTTGTAGATTACTGCCTGGCGCGCAGCATGCGAGGCACGCCCCCAGCGCCGCCCGGCCTCCTTGGCCACCATCACCGCGTGGTCTACGGTCGCGAAAGAGCCATAAGCGCACCGGGCGATCTCTTCGCCCGTGGACGGATTGTGTACGGCGCCGGTACGCGTACGAGGTTCGGAATAGGTCGTGCCGGCGATGAAGTGCTCGATCAGGCTGGACATGGGAAACGTGCCTCCGTGGTTTCTATGGACTGTCGGTCTCGGGCTCCAGTGACACCCGGGCCCTCGGTAGGAGGCATCTTATTTCAGCGTTTCTGCATTTGGTATAAGATAAATTGGAAGATAGGTATCCAAAAATGCATACTAAAGATAGCTATGAATCACTTTGATTGGGATAATCTCAGAATTTTCTTAGCAGCGGCCCGCTCACAGTCGGCCTCGGAGGCGTCGCACACGCTCAAGTTGAGCCAGTCGACGATATCGCGACGAATCCAGCGCCTGGAACGCGATACCGGATCGAAGTTGTTCGAACGTAGCTCTCTGGGCCTTAGCCTGACAAGCGCTGGTCATCGGCTCTTAGAGCATGTCGAGAAGCTGGAAAGCACGTTGTCCGCTGTCGAGACAAGCGTGTTCAGCGACAGCCTGGCGTTAACCGGTGAGATCCGTTTGGGCGCCACGGAGGCCTTCGGAACATTCTTCCTCGCACCGCATGTTGGCCAGTTTTGCGCTCGACATCCGGCCATTGCGGTTGATGTTCTCCCAATGCCTCGTTCCCTGAATCTCTCAAAGCGGGAAGCGGACGCTTCAGTGGCCATTGACCGGCCGAGTGCAAACAGCTTTGTGACCTGCAAGCTTTCCGACTACCGCTTGCTGCCATATGCAACGCCCGCTTACTTGGCGGAACATCCTCCAATCCGAGAGGTGGAAGATCTTCAAAGCCATAGATGGATTGACTACGTTGATGATCTGATCTTTTCGCCGCAACAATTCTCACTGCAGAAGTGGTTGCCCTCCAGCAAGCCATTCCTGCGTAGTACAAGCGTCATTGCTCAAGCTCAGGCAGTGAAAACCGGGTTAGGCATCGCCGTCCTTCCCTGCTTTCTGGGCAGCGTGACTGAGGGATTGGTGCCAATTCTCTCGGACAAGGTAGACGTCACCAGAACGTTCTGGCTGGTTGCTCCGCCTGAGCGAAGAGAGGTAGCGCGGGTCAAGGCACTCTGGGACTACATTCGCGAAGTCGCAGAAGTGAATCGGGACTTTTTGCTAGGTCGAACGGCGACAATAACATGGGTGCCATAGTCGTGATTCGCCCGACTTTCTGAGCGTGAGCCAACAACTTCAGCCTGAGGAGCGCATGACGATCGCGAGCATGAGCCAGAGCCGTTCGAGTGTGCTGGCCATGGCCCGCACACTCGGGCGCTCGGCGGGCATCATCAGCTTTTGTTGAAGATCGTCATTCGTGCGACCCGCGCTCATCATTCAAGCGACCATCGCTTTTTGCTCGCATCACTCATGCCAATGTAGCTTTTCAATGCGAAACGAGGTCCCGGTGGCGTTTTGCGCTCGCTGTGCGAGGCAACTGATTTAAGTTGCCAATCCCGTTGAGCCGCCAGTACCCAATCGTTTCGAGCTCGTGAAGTGAAGCAATCGCGGGTCTTCCGCAATTTGTGTGACGACGGCGAACTCGCGTGGAGGACCTCGCCGCCGTCTTTCCCGCCCCACCACCACTCTTCTGCCTGTTGACAAACGTGGGCGAGGCCGCCAGCTTCGTCCTGGCCGTACAAACTCACCCGCCTGCGATGGCGACCAGACTATCCGGTCCGGCAGGACAAAGCAGGCGGGTTTAACTTGGCTTCAATACCCGCAGCCGTAGAAGCTCGATATTCGCGCGGCCATACATCTGGCGCTTGAGGAACTTGAGCCGGTTGACGTGCCCCTCGGTCTCGCCATTGCTCCAGGGCAGCATGAAGGCCGCCCGCACAGCCGGTAAGTCGGCTCGCAGGCTCGGAGTAGGCGCCGGCCCGGTTTGGACTAGAACTTGTGGCGGATGCTCATGGATACGCCGGTCTGGTTTTGTCCCTGACCGATTGCACTGCCAAAGCCATTCAGGCCCAGGTTCGAACCCGCTTTGTTCTTCACGTAGCCGACCGTCAGGAACGCATCAGTACGCTTCGAAAAAACGTAGTTGGCGGAGACAACGGTTGCCCAAGGATCGCGCGCCGTATCCTTGTCGTTAAAGTAGTAGCCTGCGGCAGTCAGCGCGAGCGCGGGGAGCAACTGGTAGCGATAGCCCAGCCAGTACACGTCGTTACGTTTGGGGGCGGCAATACCACCGTTCAGCCAGCGGTATCCGACGTAGACATTGGAGCTTCCAATAGCCAGGTTGGCGGCGGTGGCAAACCGCCGATCGCGCTGGCCGGAGTTTTGCCCGACAACGCCTGCTGTGCCGTCTTGCTGCTCGAAGATGGCAGTCACGCCAAACGGGCCAGTGGCGTACTCCACGCCTGCGCTGAACGCGCGATCGCTCTGGGGATCCCCTGGCACTTCGCTCGCGAAGCCGCCCCCAGCCAGGGACGTGCCACGCGCTGCGCTATACACAGCAACGGCGGATATGGGACCAGACTTTCCAGCAAACTTCACCGAATTGTCGTATCGGCCAACGAAGTTCGGCTCCACGAGCTGCGCGGAGTATTTGCCGCCGAGCATCATCGGATCATAGTTAATCAGCAGATCGTAGAACGCATTCTGCTGCCGGCCGAGTGTCAGGCGGCCCCATTGGTTTTCAAAGCCAACGAAGGCTTGCCGCCCGAAGAGCCGGCCGCCTTGTGAAGAGACGCCGGTATCGAGTTCAAATCCGCTTTCAAGCGCAAATACGGCACGCAGCCCACCGCCAAGATCCTCGGAACCGCGCAAGCCCCAACGCGACCCGGACATGGTGCCGGACGTCACACGCGCGAGGCTGTTGCCAGCAGCGTTGGCGTGCGTAAGGTACTCCAAGCCCGCATCGGCGACGCCGTACAGCGTAACGGAAGACTGCGCCCATGCGGCTGGCGCGACTGCTGCAAGCAAAGCGACAAACGGCAACTTCTTTCTCATGCCCCCTCCTGTTTTGGGTACGCTCACACGTGCCCGTATCTTGTTTCAAAGCAAACGAACCTGGACTCTGGACCGTGACCCCAAGGCGCGGCCATTCCGGTTCGGAAGATACGAACCGGAAGCGTGTAAAGGCGCCAGAAGAAGCTGGCTCGACCTATACCATCTTCTTCAGCGAAGTCTTGTAGGTAGCGCCGCGCTTGACGTAGTCGGCAGCATTGGCGTGCAGGTTCGCGACTTCGCTGTCGGAAAGCTCCCGAACCGCTTTCGCCGGTGAGCCCAGAATGAGCGACCGCGCAGGGAAGCGCTTACCTTCCGTCACGAGCGCACCGGCCGCGACCAGCGAGTCTTCGCCAATCACCGCCTTGTTCAGAATCACTGCCTGGATGCCTATCAGAGACCCGCTCCCCACAGTGCATCCGTGTAGCATGGCCTGATGACCAACGCTGACGTTCGCGCCGATGGTAAGAGGGATGCCGGGATCGGTGTGCAGAACGGCGCCTTCCTGAATGTTGCTTCCCTGCCCGACTTTGATGGGTTCGTTGTCAGCCCGAATGACGGCGCCCGGCCAGATGGTGACGTGTTCTGCGAGTTCCGCGCGGCCAATGACAGTGGCCTCCGTTGCGACGAACGCCGAGTCGGAAACGAAAGGTGAATGTTCGCCGAGCTGATATAGGGACATGCTAATTTCCTGTTCTAGTAATGAGACCAACGACAGTGCTATTCGATGGTGACGTTGGCTTTCCTGACAAGCGCGGCATAGCGTTCGGCTTCGGACTTGAAGTACTTGATCGCAGCTTCCGGGGTGCTCGGATTCACGCTGGTTGCTTGCTCCTCCATGGCCTTCAGGACTTCGGGGCTCGTGAATGCTGCTGCGAAGGCGTCATGGACTCGCTTGACTTCGGGCGGCTTCATTCCTGCGGGACCGATGACTGCAATCCAGCCTTCAACGTTGAAGTTGCGAAGTCCTTGTTCTGCGAGCGTGGGAATTTCGGGCGCAGCGGCGGATCGCTTATCGCTCAGCAAGCCAATCGCGCGAAGACTGCCTGCCTTGAGAAATGGCTGCACCGCGTTGAGTGCAACTACGCCCATCTCGACCTGGCCGCCGAGAATGTCGGTCACCATTGGGCCGGTTCCCTTGTAAGGAATGTGACGCGCCTTGACGCCCGCCTCGAACAGGAACATTTCTCCCGCAAGGTGGAGAATTGTTCCATTTCCAGACGAACCCATATTGAATCCGTCGGGCTTGGCCTTCATGAGAGCCACGAGCTCTTTCATGTTCTTCGCAGGCACCTTCGGATTCACAACCAGGACAAAGGGCACGGCACCAATGATGCTGATCGGCGTGATGTCCTTCAACGCATCGAAGGGCATCGACTTGTAGACACTTGGATTAATGACGTGGTTGTTTGACACAAGACCCAGCGTGGAACCGTCAGGAGAGGCCTTGGCAACTTGTGCGGTTCCTGTTACTCCGCCAGCACCCGGCAAGTTCTCGATCACGACCGGCTGCCCCATGGCTTTGCTGAGCGCGGGACCAGCAGCTCTTGCGATGGTGTCGGTTCCAGATCCAGCGCTCAATGGCAAGATGAGTCGCACTGGCTTGCCGGTCTGCGCAAGGGCGGGAAGGCTAGGCATGCCTGCCATCACCGCCGCAAAGGATGACGTGGCAACGACACAGAGCAATTTGCGGCGGCTGAGCGACGGCCACTGCGTCGAATGAAAAAGCATCAGTTGTCTCCTTTTTATTGATGTATGGGTTCTTTACCCTGCTAGACAGTCGAACGTAGTCGCGACAGGATCTCGGCGTTATGCTCACCGGCACTCGGGAGAGGCCTGCGCACCCCGGGGCGTCGACCATTCATGGTCAGCGGCAACAAGACGACCGGCGCCGTGGACCCGTCCTCCACTTGCATCGGGACAAGGCCGCCGCTCGCCTTCAGGTGCGGATCCTCGATCAGTTGATCAGGGCGGACAATGGGAGCGTATGGGACACCGGCGGCTTCCAGTTTCGGCGCCAGCTCAGCGACGGACATCTGACTCAAAATCTGGCCAAGTTCTTGGAGCATCGTCGGTCGCGCTGCCACGCGCAGCGTGTTGTCCGCATACTCCGGCCGGCCGATCAGTTCAGGATGCCCCAGCACGTTGCACAGTGCGACGAATTGCTTGTCGCTCACCGCGCCAATGAAGAGCTGCTCTCCTTCGGCGAGCGCAAAGATGTCGTATATGCTCCAAGCCTGTGCCCTGGCAGGCATCGGGGGTGGCGCTTCGCCAGTCATTGCATACTGCTGCATGTGCTGTGCCGACAGAAACACGCAATTTTCAAACAGCGCACTCTGGATCTCCTGTCCGCGCCCCGTATGGTCGCGCTCGCGCAACGCCGCAAGCACGCCAATCGCACCGAACATCCCACCCATGATGTCATTCACGGACGTGCCAGCACGCAGCGGCTGACCGACCGGACCCGTCATGTAGGAAAGGCCAGCCATCATCTGGACGACTTCATCCAGCGCCAGCCGATGTTCATAGGGTCCCGGCAAGAAGCCCTTGTGGGTCACGTAGATGAGCCGAGGATTCTTCTCGGCAAGGGTCTTGTAGTCGAGGTCAAATTTCTGCATCAGGCCGGGGCGGAAATTCTCGATCATGACGTCGCACTGCTCCGCGAGCTCGGCGGCGGCGGCACGCCCCTCTTCGGTCTGGATATCCAGTACAACACTCTTCTTGTTGCGATTGAATGTCCGGAAGAAACCAATACCGACGCCAAGCATGTGCCGCGTCTTGTCTCCACCAGGCGGCTCGATCTTGATGACTTCGGCGCCAAGATCGGCGAGAATCATCCCGCATGTTGGGCCCATGACCATGTGTGAAAACTCGAGCACCCGGATGCCGGCCAGCGGGAGCCCCTGTTCGTCCGACTGCTTCACTTCGTATTCCATGTTGCCTCTCTGGCTGCTGCGGTGACTTGGGTAGGCTCAAAAGTTCTCGGAAGCCCGGCTTTCCACAAGGTTCCATGCATGATTTCGCCTGCCAGCCATGCGGCAAGCTTTTCGCGCAAGGTCAGCAGTGCAGGGATGTCGACTCCCGTCTGAATGCCCATGCTCTCCAGCATGTAGGCCAAGTCCTCGCTGGCCACATTGCCGCTTGCACCCGGTGCGTGCGGGCAGCCGCCAATACCGGTCAGACAGGCGTCGAAGCGCGTAACGCCTGTCTGAAGTGCAGCAAACACATTGGCGAGGCCTAAGCCGCGAGTGTCGTGAAAGTGACCACACCAGAGCTTGTCGCCAGCGACAGCGCGCGCTCGCTCAAAGAGGTCCAGGACCATCAGGGGATCGGCATAACCAACCGTATCGGCGAGACAGACGCGGTCCGCACCAGCATCAAACAACGCTTGCATCAATCGAAGGACTTCTGCGATCTTCACTTCGCCCTGGATGGTGCAGCCGAAAGCGGTCCCTACTCCGCCTTCGATAACCGTCTTCGAACCAGCGGCATCTCGTGCAGCGCGAATGCGCCCGACGTCCGCTACCACCTCGTCGGGGGTCTTTCTCAGGTTCGCAAGGCTGTGAGCGTGGCTTGCAGACAAAGGCACGATCATCAAGTCCGCACCGCTGGCGATGGCGTCTTCTGCGCCGCGCAGGTTTGGTACAAGAACAGAAACAAAGAGGCCTGGGAAAGTGCGGGCGAACGCTACGATCTCCGCCGTGTCGGCGAGTTGTGGCAAAAGGCGGGCTGGCACAAAGGAGCCGACTTCCAACTCCCTGAGTCCTGCGTCGTAGGCCGCGCGGATCCATTCCTTTTTCCGTTCGGTCGGCAGAATTGTCTGGATGCTCTGAAGTCCATCGCGTAAGCCGACTTCGCGGATCACAGCGCGGTGTGGGAACGTAGCTGCCATGTGTGATTTAGATGAGATTGGGTTGTTGGCCATCAATTTATGACGTTAACGACACGACGAACAGCGATCATTCGTGTAGGCTATCGTGACGAACTGGAACGGCTGACCCACCACTGAAGCTCAGCCAACACTTGGGGGAATGCCTAGGTTGCTCTCTATGCAGCTCTTCCGATATGGCCTATGAGAGACTTTGACCTAACATCGCTGCGCCTATTTGTCGCCACGTGCGAAAACCAGAACATCGCTCGTGCGGCGGAACAATCGCACGTGGTTGCTTCCGGTGTCAGCAAGCGCCTCACTCAGCTAGAGGATCTGGTTGGAGCGAAGCTGTTCGAGCGGGGCCGGCGCGGCGTCATTCCGACGGCTGCGGGCGAGGCGCTGCTAGCCCATGCGCGTGCCATGATTGCTGCAGCGGACCGCGCCGCTCGCGACCTGGCGGACTTCGGAAGCGGCATACGAGGTCACGTACGTTTAATCGCTACGGTGTCATCGATGGCGGAGTCGCTGCCGCAGGACATAGCATCGTTTTTACGGATCCCGGAGCATCGAGACATTGCTGTGACGGTCGATGAGGGATTGAGCAATGACATTGCTCAGGCTCTGCGGGAAGGCACCGTTCCCTTGGGCATATGCTGGAACGCGGCGGGCCTGGAGGGGTTTCAGACAAGACCCTATCGCAGCGATCATCTGGCGGCAGTTGTCCCTGTCGAACACCCCCTCGCAAACGCGGATCGATGCACGTTTGCACAAACGCTCGCGTTCGACCATATAGGCATGCCCGCGCAATCCGCCATTCAGGCATTACTAGGCAGGCAGGCGGCCATTCTTGGCGCAAGGATGCTCTATAGAGCAGTGGTCTCCACGTTCGACGGCGCTCTTCGATGCGTCCAGGCAAACCTCGGGGTCTGCATCATTCCGGCCGAAACGGTACTGCCCATAGCTGGAGCCTTCGGAGCCAAAGTGATTCCCCTTGACGATGCGTGGGCGCGGCGAAGCTTTTCACTTTGCTTCCGCAACTTTGAGGCTCTGTCGCCCGCGGCGCGCCTTCTCGTCGCCCACTTGTCAGAAAAAAGCCAGGCGGAGCAGTAGAGAGAGAGAGAGAGAGAGAGAGAGAGAGAGAGAGAGAGCAGCAGCCACCCCGCCGCACCGGTTCCTGAGCATTGCCACTTCTGCCACTGCGTCTGTTCAGGCGTTGTACGCCTCGGGCCGTTGCGCCGTCGGGTCTTCCTTGAAACTCCTGCGACAGGATGCGACCCATGACCATTGGAGCCGGACTCGAAGCGAAAATCCTGCGCTACTACCATGCCGACTCGTACGCTCGCAACGCGCATCAAGTCCGCTGCCCGACCATGCTCGCGTCGTGGCTGTGCGAAGAGGCCGACGACTTGTGCTTGATCAGCGCAACCGCGACACCGCCGATCACCGCGGCCATTGCAATCGCGAGGAAGTTCTGCACCAGCGGCAGCTTCATCGAGACCAGCAGCCCGATCACGATCGGCGCCGCGATCGCGCCGATACGCCCGACCCCCGAGGCAAAGCCGAGTCCCGTCGAACGGATCGACGTCGGGTAGAACTGCCCGGCATACGCGTACAGCAGGATCTGCGTGCCCAGCGTCGACGCGCCGACGACGGCAACGATGAGGAACAGCGGCTGCGCGCCGTAGCCGAGCAGCGTCAGCGAGACCGCCGCGACCGCGAAGAAAGCGGTCGTCACCCACTTGATGTTCAGCTTGTCGGCGAGCCATCCGCCACCGACGGCGCCGACGACTGCACCGGCGTTGTAGGCGAGCAGGAAGTTCAGCGCCGAACCGAGACTGTAGCCGGCCATGCCCATCAGCTTGACCAGCCACGAACTGAGCGCATAGAGCATGAACAGGCAGGTCATGTAGGCGACCCAGAACATCACCGAACTGAAGCCGCGGCCGTCCAGGAACAGCCTGCCTACGGTCGGACCTTCGGCCTTGTCCTCGGCCGGAACGAGGAACTCTTCGTGCGGCTCGAGCCGCATGTCCGGCCGGATTTTCCGGACCACTTCGCGCAGATGCGTGTCGTCGTGCTGCTTCATCAGGAACGGCAGCGACTCAGGCATGTACTTCAGGATGAACGGGATCAGCACCGCCGCGGCGCCCGCGGCGATGAACACAGATTGCCAGCCATAGGTCTCGATGAACTGCTTGCCGAGCAGTGCGGCGAGGATGCTGCCGACCGCGTAGCCGCAGCACATCAGCGTGACCATCACGCTGCGCACCTTCTTTGGCGAGTATTCGGTCATCTGCGCGGCTGCATTCGGGATCGCGCCGCCGATGCCGAGCCCGGCGAGCAAGCGCATCACGCTGAAGGTGATCGGGTCGTTGGTGAACCCGGCGGCCGCGGTGAAAGCGCTGAACAGGAACACGCAGATCGCGATCGCCCAGCGGCGACCGATCTTGTCGGCCAGCGCGCCGAGCGCGATCGCTCCGAACATCATGCCGAACAGCGCCGAACTGGCCATGAAGCCCGCGGTCGCGGCATCCACATTCATCGCCTTCATGATTGACGCAAGCGCGGTGCCGGCGACCGCCAGGTCGTAGCCGTCGAGCACCAGGATCACGAAACACCAGATCAGCACGGACCAGTGAAAGCTGTTGAACTCGGCCTCATCGGCCAGTTTTTGAACATCGATCCGGTGCACGCTTGAAGGTGCTGTTGCCAGCTCAGGGCGGATTGACTTCATTGACTTGTCTCCTTTTATCTTCAGTTTGAGGTTCGGCATGCGGCGCAGTCACACATTCTGGGCCGAGACCTCACAGCCAACGACCGCCAGTGCATAGACAAGGTCGCTCCCCTTGGTCCGTGCAGGCTGCCCCACCCTCACACGCGAGGGGCTTCGGGCAGGCGTTCACCGCCGCGAACGACGTACTTGGCGGGATACAGTGTGACGAGAACCTCGACTTCGTCCTCCGTTGCCCCAGTGCACGCGCTCCAGATCGCGCTCACCTTTTTGGCCAGCGATAGCACGGCGCCGTCGCTGCGCCCATCACGTATGTGGCAGAAGATCAGCGTTTCGGAAGTGGGCTCTCCCGAACGGTAGGTATTCTCGGGCGTGGATTCATGGAATACGACGCTAATCAAGTCGAGCGGCGAGAGGATGATCTCCCTGATCGCGCTCGTGAACTCGCTGGCGAGCTTGGCCTTGACGCCAGCTTCGATTCCGACCTTGCATTCGCAAACAATGACGGGCATGTTGTGTCTCCGTGAAGATAGGGTTGTTGAGGCTTCAGTCTCTCGGAACGTCGCCGCGGGCGATTGCATCGGGATGCCACCACTTGCTTGGAAGTGCCATGACATCGCGTCGTGCCACCGCTCCAGGCCAAGCTCGTTATCGGTGGGCCGGTGCCCGCCAGTGCGACGTGCACCAAACAGCGCCCACGCGTTTGGCCTTTCGTGCGAACGTTCTTCCAGCGAGCACTGCCTTACCCTGGTCCCCGGGGTCGGGGAAAGCACCGACCGGCTAGCGCCGCGAGTCACGCTCAAGAATGGATGGAGGAAACCCTCGTTGACAGGGAACTGACGATAACATACGCTTCGTTTACTAAACGATCGTATTGTTAAACGCACCTGAGGTGTGGACGCGCGTCTTCTTACTCATCCATGGAGCAATTCACATGGCAGAAAAGAAAGCCATTCTGGTGATTGGAGCCGGCGACGCTACCGGCGGCGCCATCGCCAGGCGCTTTGCCAAGGAAGGCTACATCGCGTGCGTTACCCGCCGCACCGTCGGCAAGCTCAAGCCCCAGTTTGACGAGATCAGGATCGAACGCGGCGAGGCGAACGGCTTCGGTTCCGACGTGCGCAAGGAGGACCGCCAATGCTGCCACGGGAGCCCGGCACCATGATCTTTACGGGCGCAACGGCCAGCTTGCGCGGACGCGAAGGTCTCGCCGCATTCGCCGGCGCAAAGCATGGCCCGCGCGTACCCCTCTCAGCGCTTCGCCCACGCCGTCACGAATATGCACGCATGACTCGGGACCGCGTCTCTGGCTAAGCCTTCAACGTATCACTCCTTCTTTCACAACAATTTGCCGGCTTTGACCGGCGTACGGAGACAAACCTTGGCACAAAGTCGCAGCACATTTCTCAAGGCCGCCGTCGCGCCGGCGGCCTTGCCGGTCGCCGGTTGCCGCTCGTCATCGGATGACAGCGCCGCACTGAAAGCCAACGCCGATCCCGTGCTGATCCGTGCCGTCGCATCCGGCGACACAGCCGGCGTAGCCGCCGCGGTGATCACTCGCGATGAGACCCTCTACACCGCGGCGCAGGGAGCGCGCACGCTGGGCGCCTCCGCGGCGATGGACCTGGACACGGTGATGCGCATCGCCTCCATGACCAAGCCGATCACCAGCGCCGCAGCCATGCAGCTGGTCGAGCAGGGCAAGTTGAGCCTGGACGGACCAGCGGCCGCGGTGATCCCCGAGCTGGGCGCTCTCAAGGTTCTGGAGGGTTGGGACACGAATGGCGCACCCCAGCTGCGAGATGCCAAGGGCCAGCTCACCCTGCGGCATCTGCTCACCCACACGTCCGGCTTCACCTACGAGATCTGGAACGCGGACCTGGAGCGCTTCTACCGCACGCAGAACGTCCCAGACGTCCTGACGGGGCAGAAAGCGGCGCTGCGGGTGCCTCTGTGCTTCGACCCCGGCACGCGCTGGGAATATGGCATCGGCATCGATTGGGTGGGCCAGCTGGTCGAAGCCGCCAGCGGCATGCGCCTGAGCGACTACTTCCAGCGCAATATCACAGGACCGCTGGGCATGGACAGCACGGCGTTCAAGATCAGCACGGCCATGCGTACTCGACTGGCCGGCATGCACTCGCGCGGAGACGACGGCGAGTTATCCGTGATCGATCTCGGAACAGTGCAGGATCCCGAGTTCGAGTCGGGCGGCGCAGGCCTGTACTCCACCGCCAACGACTACCTGAAGTTCATGCGCATGATCCTCAATGCGGGGCGGGGCAATGACAACCAGGTCCTCAAGCCGGAGACGGTGGCCCTGATGTCGCGCAATGCCATGGGCGCTCTTCGCGTGAGCAAGCTGCCGACGCAGCTTCCTTTTTTCTCGCGCGACATGGAATTCTTCCCCGGCGTGCCCAAGACCTGGGGCCTGGGCTTCATGATCAACGAGAGCGCGACGCCCACGGGCCGCAGCGCCGGCAGCCTGGCATGGGCGGGACTGGCCAATACGTACTTCTGGATCGACCCCACCCTGAACATCGCAGGCCTGGCCATGATGCAGTCGCTGCCGTCCGTGGATCCGAGAACCGTGGACGTGTTCTACGGTTTTGAAAAGAGCGTTTACGCCTCGCTGATCTGATGCCTGAAGGGCAGTGACCGCCCTTCAGGATCGAGGGCGCAGGGTCTATGACATGGCTTGTTCATTCACAACACTTTGCCGGTTTGACCGGCGCACGGAGACAAACATGAAAACACTGACTCGCAGACTCTTTGATGCCGCTGTCATGGTCGCGCTTTGCAGCGCCGCCGCCGCGACGGCGCAGCCCTATCCGAACAAATCCATCCTGATCAAGGTCGCTTACCCGCCCGGGTTCGGGGTTGACGCTTCAGTGCGTCCATCCGCACCCGTGCTGGAGCGCGCCCTTGGGCAGACTCTCGTGATCGACAACATGCCCGGTGCGAACGGCTCCATCGCGGCGATGAATGTGTTGAAGGCGTCGCCCGATGGATACACGCTGCTCGCGACGGCCGGCCCGGATTTACTGGTGGCGCCCCTAACGGTCGCGTCGGCCAAGTACACCTTCGACAGCTTCAAGCTCATCGGTTCGTTCGGGATCTCGGACATGGTCCTCGTCAGTCATCCCGACCGCCCTTTCAACAATCTCAACGCGCTCCTCGAACAGATGCAAAAGCGTGGCGCGAAGGAGCTTTCCATTGCCCACTGGGGCCAGGGCACGCTCGCTCATCTCGCGGCCGCTGAATTCCAGAAGCGAGTCGGTGTCAAGTTGCTGGAGGTGCCGTACAAAGGCATCGCTCCCATGGCCACGGCCGTCGCCGGTGGCGAGGTGGACCTCGCGTTTGTTCCTCTAGCGGGGCCGATCCTGGGAATGATTCAGACCGGGCGGATCAAGGCCGTCGCCTTCGCGAGCGCCAAGCGACATCCGCTCATTCCGGACGTCGCGACGTTGAGCGAGCACGCTCGATTCAAGAACTTCGAATTCGGCATCTGGACGGGCTTGTTCGCGCCCGCGCGCACCGCCGATGCTATCGTCGCGCGCCTTAGCAAGGCCTTCCAGGAGTGGAACGACAGCCCGGAATTCCTCGCGCTCGCGACCGTGCAGGGCTTTCGCAAGCTGGACTCAATGACGCCGCAGCAGGCAGCGGCCTTCTTGCGTGTAGAGAACGAAAAGTTCATCAACATCGCGAAGACCCTTAATCTGGTGGCGCAATAACGCCACCGCACCGGAAAGGCCCATACGATGACCGTTCGAGACTTTCACTACTACGAGCCCGCCAAGGGCCACGGGCTGAGCCACAACCCGCTCAATGCACTGGTCGCCCCGCGGCCCATCGGCTGGATCTCGTCACGCGACGCGCAGGGGCGGGTCAATCTCGCGCCCTACAGTTTCTTCAACGCGTTCAACTACGACCCGCCGATCATCGGATTTTCTTCGATCTCCTGGAAGGATAGCGTTCAAAACGCATCGGAAACACGCGAGTTCACCTGGAACCTGGTCACCCGCGAACTGGGTGACCAGATGAACCAGACCTCATCACCACTTCCGCGCGGCGAGGACGAGTTCCAGTTCGCCGGCCTCACGGCCGTGGCGGGTCGCAAGGTCAACGTCCCGCGAGTGGGCGAAAGCCGCGCGGCCATGGAATGCAAGGTGATCGACATCGTGCAATTCCGAAACGCCGAAGGCGAAAAGGTAAGTGGCTGGCTCGTGTTGGGCGAAGTGGTGGCCGTGTACATCGACAAGACACTCCTGAAAGACGGCGTTTATCAGACAGCCGACGCCTATCCGATCATGCGGTCCGGCGGACTGAATGACTATGTCCAGGTCTCGCCAGACAATGTCTTTCAGATCGCGCGGCTCGCGGGCGCCAGCAGCCCGTCGTCGCACGGCAAGGGATAGCGACATCCGAAAGACGGCACATGCCAAGGAGATGCAACACCCCCATGCCGGACTGGTACCTGCACACGCAGCCGCGTGATGCCTGGACTTACGAACTCGATCTCAGGCCCCGCATGAAACGCGTCTGAGACGGACCCGACCCACAACCACTACGACTCAATCCCATGAAGACACGAATCACTGAGCTGTTCGGCATTCGACACCCCATCGTGCAAGGCGGCATGCACTTCGTTGGACTGGCCGACCTGGCGGCCGCCGTCTCGAATGCCGGCGGGCTGGGCGTCATCACCGCGCTGACGCAGCGCACGCCAGAACTGCTGGAGAAGGAGATCGCCAGATGTCGCGACATGACGGACCAGCCTTTCGGCGTCAACCTCACTTTCCTGCCGACTTTTTCCGCCCCGCCCTATGCAGAGTACATCCAGGCAATCGTCGAGGGAGGCGTGCGCATCGTCGAAACAGCAGGGCGCAGCCCTGAGGAGTACATGCCGGCGATGAAGGCGGCCGGCATCAAGGTGATCCACAAGTGTACGTCAGTCCGGCATGCTCTGAAGGCTGAGAGGATCGGGTGTGATGCGGTGAGCGTGGACGGCTTCGAGTGCGGCGGCCATCCCGGCGAGGATGATGTCCCGAACATGATCCTGCTGCCCCGGGCCGCCGACGAGCTCTCGATCCCGTTTGTGGCCTCCGGCGGCATGGCGGACGCCCGCAGCCTGGTGGCCGCCCTCGCCCTTGGCGCCGATGGCATCAACATGGGCACACGATTCGTGGCGACCAAGGAAGCGCCGGTTCACCAGAACGTGAAGCGCGCCATCGTCGCGGCCACCGAGCTCGACACACGACTCGTGATGCGCCCGTTGCGCAACACGGAGCGTGTGCTGAAGAACGCGGGCGTCCAGAAGATCCTGGATATCGAGCGCGACAAGGGTGAGCAGATCCAGATCTCCGACATCCTTGAGCAGGTCGCAGGCGTCTATCCGAAAGTGATGGTCGACGGTGAGATGGATGCAGGGGCCTGGAGCTGCGGGATGGTCGCCGGCCTCATCGACGACATTCCGAGCGTACGCGAGCTCATCGATCGCATCATGGCCGACGCCAGCCACCTGATCGGGCAGCGCCTCTGCCGAATTCTCGGGTCCGAACAGATGCCCGAGGACAGCGTTGCCCCCTGACGAAGCTCGACGTACACATCGGAAATCCATCAGACTCAGGAGAAAACTCATGTCCAGGACCGCGGAGTTCTATTTCGACGTCGGCAGCCCGGCATCGTACCTCGCATGGACGCAATTGCCGACGATCTGCGAAGAAACTGGTGGCACACTTGTCTACAAGCCCATCTTGCTCGGCGGGGTATTCCAGGCTACTGGCAATGCCTCGCCCGCGACAATCCCGGCCAAGGGCGCATACACCAACATCGATTCCGCCCGGCACGCAAGGCTCTACGGCGTTCCCTATCAGAGCAACCCGCACTTTCCCGTCATTTCGCTCACGCTAATGCGAGCCGCCACTGGCGTACAGATGAGAATGCCCGAACGGTTCCAGGACTATCTGCGCAGCGTCCTCCATGCGTTGTGGGTCGATGCGCTGAACCTCAACGAGCCCCAGGTTGTCGCCAAAACGCTGGTCGACGCGGGGTTCGACATCGAGGCGATCCTGGCGCTCGCCAACGATGCCGAGGTGAAGTCGCAGTTGCGCTCGACGACGGAAGAGGCCGTCAAGCGTGGCGTGTTCGGCGCCCCGACCATCTTCGTCGGCGAGCATATGTTCTTCGGCCAAGACCGCCTCGAATGGGTCTGTCACGCACTGCAAGGCAAGCCTCTGTGAATGGATCCGGCCGTCTCCGGCGGCCTGGTTCTGACCCTGCATTTTCCGCTCGCGAATGCTTCTTCGCGGCCGTGTATCACCACAGCGCGAATTTATTGCTGTCTCCTAAACACCGCGCCGATTTGGCCAGCTTGTGCGATACCATTTCCCATCGTTCCAGCGCCGGCAATTCCTGCTATTTGCATTGCCTCAGATAACGATTCTTTTTGCTATGTAGACCAGATGGGCTGCGCCCCCATTTCCGCATCCGCTGCGACGTTCGTCAAAGCCTTGACGGCATGGCGGCGCAATCGAAGGCAGGCAGCCACCTGGGCGGGCTGAGGCCGGTTTGTCGGCCGTCACCACATGCGGCTATCCCACGGCCTTGACCATGTCCTCGACCACCTTCTTGGCGTCGCCGAACACCATCATGGTCTTGTCCATGTAGAACAGCTCGTTATCCAGGCCAGCATAGCCGGCCGCCATCGAGCGCTTGTTCACGATGATGGTCTTGGCCTTGTACGCCTCCAGGATCGGCATGCCGGCGATCGGCGAGTTCGGGTCGGTCTTGGCCGCCGGGTTGACCACGTCGTTGGCGCCCAGCACCAGCACCACGTCGGCCTGGCCGAACTCGCTGTTGATGTCTTCCATCTCGAAGACCTGGTCGTAGGGCACCTCGGCCTCGGCCAGCAGCACGTTCATATGACCCGGCATGCGGCCTGCCACCGGGTGGATCGCATACTTTACCGTCACGCCCTGCTCCGTCAGCTTCTCGGTCAGTTCCTTGAGCGCATGCTGGGCGCGCGCCACTGCCAGCCCATAGCCCGGCACGATGACCACTGTCTCGGCATTGCTCATCAGGAAAGACGCGTCATCGGCCGAACCCGACTTGACGTTGCGCTGCTCGGCGCTGCCGCTGACCGCGGCCGTCGCCGCACCGCCGAAGCCGCCAAGGATCACGTTGAAGAACGAGCGGTTCATGGCCTTGCACATGATGTACGACAGAATCGCACCGCTGGAACCCACCAGCGAGCCGGCGATGATCAGCATCGGGTTGTTCAGCGAGAAGCCGATGCCGGCCGCCGCCCAGCCCGAGTAAGAGTTCAGCATCGACACCACCACCGGCATGTCCGCGCCGCCGATCGGGATGATGATCAGGACACCGAGCACGAAGGCGATCGCCAGCATCAGCAGGAACGGCTGCCAGTCCTGCGTGAGGAAGAACGCCACGCCAAAGCCGACCATCGCCACGGCCAGCGCCAGGTTCAGCATGTGCTGGCCGGCGAAGACCACCGGCGCGCCCTGGAACAGGCGGAATTTGTAGCGACCTGCGAGCTTGCCGAAGGCGATCACCGAGCCCGAGAACGTGATGGCACCGACGAAGCAGCCGATGAACAGCTCCACGCGGTTGCCCAACGGGATCGCATGCGAGCCCGCGGGCGCGATGCCGAAGGCCGACGGCTCGGCCACTGCCGCCACCGCGATGAACACCGCCGCGAGACCGATCAGCGAGTGCATCGCCGCGACCAGCTCAGGCATCTTGGTCATCTCGACCTTCTTCGCTACGTAGGCGCCGATGCCGCCGCCCACCACCAGCGCGCCGAAGATCAGCGCCAGGCCCGATGCGACCGAGGACTGCGCCGTGCCGGCCGTGAGGAACTCGTTCTTGAGCTTGACGATCAGCGCCACCGTGGTAATTGCGGCCACCGCCATGCCGAGCATGCCGAAGGCATTGCCCTTGCGGGCCGACGCTGGGTGCGAGAGTCCCTTGAGCGCCTGGATGAAGCAGATCGATGCCAGGAGGTAGAGCAAGGTCACAAGATTCATGCTGACGACATCCATCACACACCCTCCTTGCTAGCCGCCTTAGCCTTGGGCTCCTTCTTCTTGAACATCTCCAACATGCGCTGCGTCACCAGGAAGCCGCCGAACACGTTGACTGCGGCCAGCGCCACAGCAAGCGTGCCCATCGCGCGGCCCACGCCGCCTTCGGTCAGGCCGGCAGCCAGCATGGCGCCGACGATGATGATGGCCGAGATCGCGTTGGTCACCGCCATCAGCGGCGTGTGCAGCGCAGGCGTGACCGTCCACACCACGTGGTAGCCCACATAGATCGCCAGCACAAAGATGATCAGGTTGATCACCGTGTGATTAGTCATTTCCATTTGTGTCTCCTTAGCCGGCCAGCGCCGCTTCTTCCTGCCCGGTCATCAGGCAGGCGGCGACGATGTCGTCCTGTCGGTCAATCACGAGCTTTCCTTCCTTGTCGAGAATCAGCTTGAGGAAGTCCAGCACATTGCGCGCGTACAGCGCCGAAGCGTCTGCCGCGACCATGCTGGCCAGGTTGGTATGGCCAACCAGCACCACGCCATGCCGCTCGACCACCTGGTCGGCCACCGTCAGCGGGCAATTGCCGCCTTGCGCGGCGGCCAGGTCGACCACCACCGAGCCGGGTTTCATGGCCATCACGGTCTCTTCCTTCAGCAACACCGGCGCCTTGCGGCCCGGAATCAGCGCAGTGGTGATCACGATGTCGGCCTGGCTGGCACGCTGGTGCACCAGCTCCGCCTGGCGGCGCATCCAGCCGGCCGGCATCGGGCGGGCATAGCCGCCCACGCCCTGCGCGATTTCGCGCTCCTCCTCGGTCTCGAAAGGCACGTCGAGGAACCTGGCGCCGAGCGACTCGATCTGCTCCTTGACCGCTGGGCGCACGTCGGAGGCCTCGATCACCGCCCCCAAGCGCTTGGCCGTGGCGATCGCCTGCAGGCCGGCAACGCCGGCGCCGAGAATCAGCACGCGCGCGGCCTTCACTGTGCCGGCCGCGGTCATCAGCATCGGCATGAAGCGCTGGTAGTGGTGGGCGGCTTCGAGCACTGCCTTGTAGCCCGCGATGTTGGCCTGCGACGACAGTACGTCCATGCTCTGCGCGCGCGTGGTGCGCGGTGCGGCCTCGAGTGCGAAGGCGACGATGCCGGCCGCGGCCATACGCGCGTTGTTTTCGGTGTCGAAGGGATTGAGCATGCCGACCAGCGTGGCGCCGGGCTTCATCTGGCCGAGTTCGGCCTCGTCCGGCGCGCGCACCTTCAGCACCAGGTCGGCACCGAGTGCCTGCGCGGCGGTGCCGATGCGGGCGCCCGCGGCCTCATAGGCCGAGTCCGGCTGGCTTGCCCTGACTCCGGCGCCCGCCTGGACAATGACTTCGTGAGCTTGCGCGACGTACTTCTTGACGGTCTCGGGGGTGGCGGCAACACGGGTCTCGCCGGCCCGCGTCTCCCGCGGGATACCGATTTGCATCTCGTCTCCTCATGATGTATTTTTTCCTGGCGTGGTACCCGGCGGGGCCAGCCTTCCATTCTAGATTTTGCTGCCCTTCTTGAGGGCCATGGTTGTCGCTCACCGAGCGTGCGCGCCGCCCCGGCGTCTTGAGGCGCCGTGGGCAACGGTTCGCTTACCTTAGGCGTGCTTTCGCGTTCTCAATCTCGTCCTCCACTTCCCGCAACTGATCCTTCCCAAAGAACATCTCGTCGCCGACAAAGAATGTCGGCGAGCCAAACGCACCGCGTTCGAATGAATTCTGGGTATTCGCCAGCAAGATCTGCTTGACTTCGGGATCCGCAATGCGTGCCTCGAAGCCTTCCCCGTCCAGACCGGCGACATCCAGGGCCGCCGAGATGACGGCGGGATCATCCATCTTCAAGCCTTGTTCCCACATGTTTGCGAACACGGAATTTACGTAGGGCATGAAGGTGCCGTTCTTCTGGGCAGCCACGGCCCCACGCATGATCTGCAATGTATTGACGGGCCAAAACGGATTGTCCCGATAGGCAGTGAGTCCGTGCTTGGTGATGAAGCGCTGGATCTCCAGACGCCCAAACTCCGGCTTGTTCTTGATACCCGCGAAAGCCTCCGCAGGAGAACGATTCCCCGTCAGCCTGAACAGCCCCCCAAGAAGCACCGGAACATATTCGAACTTGACGCCCTGCCGTGCCTCAATACTCGGAATGACTTTGTGGCTAAGGTAGGAATTCGGACTGCCGAAATCAAAGTGGAACTGAGCTCGTACGTCGCTCATGGTGTCTCCTAATAGATAGACGTGATGAAATTTGTGTGGAAGGCGTAGCAAAGCCCGTTTACCTGTGCGGATCTGACGACGGACTTGCACGATCCTTGTCGAGATCGCGGGCGGAACTCTCCCGTCTTCCAACGGGGATTTACGCTACCTCGAACAGCCCCGCGGCCCCCATTCCACCACCGACGCACATCGTGACGACAACATATTTCTCCCCACGGCGTTTTCCCTCGATCAGGGCGTGACCGACAAGCCTTGCCCCCGTCATGCCATACGGGTGCCCGATGGAAATCCCGCCACCGTTCACATTCAATCGGTCTGGATCGATACCAAGGCGATCGCGACAGTAAAGAACCTGGCACGCGAACGCTTCATTCAGTTCCCACAGACCGATATCGCTAACCTTCAACCCATGCCGCTCCAGGAGTTTCGGGATCGCAAAAACCGGGCCAATACCCATTTCCTCGGGCGCACAGCCCGCCACCGCGATGCCGCGGTAGATGCCAAGAGGCTGCAATCCGCGCCGCTCGGCCAGGCGGCGGTCCATCAGGACCGAAGCCGAGGCACCATCTGAAAGCTGACTTGCGTTGCCCCCGGTGACGACGCCGCCGTCGATGACTGTCCTGAGCTTTGCCAACCCCTCAACCGTTGTGTCGGGACGGTTCCCTTCGTCACGGTCCAGTAGCACGTCACGGAAACTGATCTCCCCCGTCTCCCTATCCTGGATCGCCATGGACGTTTGGAACGGTACTATCTCGGCCGCGAAGCGGCCCTCCTCCTGGGCAAGTGCCGTACGCCGCTGTGATTCCGCCGCGTAAGTATCCTGCGCCTCTCGGGAAATGCCATATCTCCTTGCGACGAGTTCAGCAGTCTGCAGCATCGGCATGTAGGCATGTGGAACCCGCTCGATCAATTCCGAGTCGGCCGCACTCGTCATCCATTCGACAAAACGGTCCTGAACCAATGAGATGCTCTCTTGCCCCCCTGCCACTACCACATCCATCTCGTCCACAATGATTTGCTTTGCTGCGGTGGCCATCGCCATCAAGCCCGAGGCGCATTGTCGATCGATGGACTGGCCCGCGACGTTGACCGGAAGTCCGCCGGCTAGCGCGCTAAGACGGCCAATGTTCATGCCAGCCGTGCCTCCCGGCATCGATGTACCGATCACGACATCCTCAATCTCTTCCGCGGCGATTCCGGCACGCTGAACCGCATGCGATATGACGTGCCCCATGAGGGTCGGCGATTTTGTGTGATTCAGCGAACCCTTATAGGCGCGACCGATCCCGGTCCGTGCCGTCGAGACAATGACTGCTTCCCTCATGCTGCCCTCTTGATGATGTGAATACCGGGGTAGACGTCCCGCTATGACCGCGTCTGTCTCTGGCACATCGCGAAGTTGGGCCATCAACAGACAGAATGAAGAATGTCTTCGGGTGGCAAGGCATTGCGATCGTGCGCAAGCGGTCTCTATCCCATGTGGTCAGACGTTTTGATTACCAGGTCTCTGTCCAGGGACGCAGGTCGAGTTCAAAGGTCCAGGCATCGCGCGGTTGCGAATGAAGATACCAGTAGTTCTGCGCGATATGCTCCGGATTCAGAATGCCATCCTGGTCTTTCAATGCATAACGATCCGGAAAATTGGTGCGGATAAAGTCGGTGTCGATCGCGCCGTCCACCACAATATGGGCCACATGGATGTTCTTCGGGCCGAGTTCGCGGGCCATGCTTTGCGCAAGCGCGCGAAGTGCATGCTTGGCGCCCGCAAACGCGGCATAGTTTTCCTTGCCTCGCAGACCCGCAGTAGCGCCGGTAAAGAGAATCGTGCCGCGTTGACGCTGCACCATGCGCTTGGCAACTTCCCTTGCGTTCAGGAATCCTGCAAAGCAGGCCATCTCCCAGATCTTGAAGTACTTCCGCGCTGTCTCCTCAAGGATGGAAGAAGGCACATTGGCGCCAATGTTAAATACGAGAACGTCAATTGGACCGATCTCGGACTCAATCTTGTCGATGAGGGCGACCACCTCCTCTTCCTTGCGCGCGTCCGTGCCAAACGCGTAGGCCATCCCGCCGGCATCGCGAATGGAGTCAACCAGCGGTTGGAGCTTGTCCGCTGAACGACGCGTCACACAAGCGACCATGCCTTCCGCGGCGAAACGCTTCGCGATTGCACCACCCGTTGAGTCCCCCGCGCCGATCACGAGCGCGACCCTCTGCTCTTTGACATCCATCATCGTCTCCTTTATTAACAAACGACCGTTTAGTAAAAGGAGGTTATTTCATCCCTGTGCAGGAGTCAAGGGCAACTTACCCTAACGCACCTATGATGAGAAAGCTCAGGAGCACGCACCGCGCGGCACGCGCAGTGGCGAAGCTGTAAGGATGGAAGAAGAAAAGCCGCGACGGCGCTTGGCTGCATGGCTTCGCGCGCTGGGGCCCGAAGCGCAAGCATCGACAGCACGTGCGGTGCGGCCGGGTCCGACAATCGAAGCCGTCGCAATGAAAGCGTGGTACCGCGGCATGCACGCACCTATCTGCGCGCATCGAGAAGAAGCCAGAAGGGCGCAGAACAGCGCCCGGAGGGGTGGGTGCTACATTGGCACCGCTCAGGTCTTGCTGAGGGGTCCGAGCCGTTCAATAGACCGCCCGAGAAAACGACGGCTGGAAGCGAGAATCTGCTGCCTGGTCCGGTCGGTTTCAACCACCCGGGCCAGCAAAATGGCACCCACGCACTGCGCAATCAACGCCCAGGCCGCGTCCGGATCGTCCAGACGCTGCTTCCAACTGCTCTGCAGCTTCTTCGCGCTTTCCTCCACTGAGGCGCGGACTGCTGGCCCGGACCTCGCGATTTCAGGTCCCAAGGTCGGCAGGGCGCAGCCTGATTCCGGATGCAGCGCATGAGAACTGCTGAGATAGCTTCGGATGCGTTTCACGAAATGATCTTCTGCCGTCTCATCCTCGCCCGCGAGCATTTCAGCGCTGTTGGCCAACTCCCGCTGGATGACCTCCGCGAACAGTTCCGCTTTGGAGCCAAAATGACTATAGAAGGCGCCCCCCGTAAGCCCGATGGCCCCCATCAGGGCATCGACTCCCGTGGAATCGAATCCTCCCTTTTTGGCAATCGCTTGACTACTGTTGAGGAGTTTTTCCCGCGTCTCCTGCTTGTGCGTGCTTGAGTAGCGCATTTTCGGCTCACTTCGAACTCAGGACATGGCAGGAATTGTAGCATGACGATCGTTCAGGAAAGTTCTGCCTCCGTTGTATGCTGCGGCGCACGGTCTGCCGATCCCCAAGATACTGGCCTGCGCCAGGCAGGGCCGGGAGCCGCGGATGCCGTCCTGCACACCGGCCGTCGTAGCCCGTCTAAGCGCTGTCTCTTCGCGGCCCGACTGAGTGCCTTCCTCGGGACACGAAGGCGCCCTGCCCGCGTCCCACTCCTGTGCTGGGGGGCACCCAACGGCATACGCAGATCAGATCACAAACCGTAAATACTTGTTGACATCACTCAGTGTGCAACCTAGCATCGTTTGCAAAACGATCGTTAACTAACGGATCACGCGGAATCTGTTGGCGCCAATCCCCGGCACGAGTATTCGGTCGGTAGGCCTACCGGTGAGCTGCGCGTTCGTCACGATGCATCTCACTACACGGACCCGATTTCGTTCGGGAAGCCGTGGGGCGGATGGCAACAGAGCGAAACAACCTGGATATTAACCAGGGTATAACAACTGAGAGACATGAATATGGAAGCCAGACGCTGGCATAGCTCCTATCCCGCCGGGATACCGCTTGACATTGAGGTGGACGCGACAGCGACACTGGGGCCCATGATTGCACGCGCGGTCGCCTCGTTCGCCACGCGTCCTGCGGTAACCTGCCTGGAGGAATCACTTAGTTACGCAGAGTTCGGTATTCTGTCCGAGGCGCTCGCGACGTTCCTGCAGCAATCGGGATTGAAAAAGGGGGACCGTGTAGCGTTGATGCTGCCAAGCTGCCCAGCTTTCCTGATCGGCCTGGCAGCGGTATTTCAAGCAGGGATGGTGGCGGTTCCAGTCAACCCCCTGTATACACCGCGTGAATTGAAGCATCAGCTGCAGGATTCTGGCGCCACCTGCATTATCGTCGCCGACCAACTACAGCAGTCGCTGCAGCAAGTGCTGGAGGAAACCAGCATTGTTCAGGTGCTGACGGCACCGGTTGTTGGAATGAAGCCTATTGCCGTTCAACTCGCGGCACTCGCAAAAGATGCTGGCGCTGTTCAACATGCCGGCACGACCGGTGGTCGCACGTGCCAACCTTTAGCCCACGCGATTCTGCAGGGAAGCAGGGGCAGTCTTTCCCCGGTCGCACAGACCGCTCAGGACATCGCCATTCTGCAATACACCGGTGGCACGACGGGCGTGTCCAAGGGGGCAGTCCTCACGCACAAGTCAGTTTGCGCGAGTCTGGCGCAAGTTTCGACTTGGGTTGGACCGCCTCTAGCAGGCTCGGAGGCATCAATGGTGACACCACTGCCTCTGTATCATATCTTCCCGCTTGCAACTGCACTACTGGCGCTATTGCTCGGTTGTGAGAATCGCTTGGTTCCCAATCCGCGTGAGGCTGGTGCTGTGCTTGCTGAGTTGAAGCGGCGGCCATTCCAGATTTTTATCGGGGTCAACACCTTGTTCAACAGCTTGGTGAACACACCGGAACTCATTTCCGTAGACTTCAGCGCCACGCGTTTGGTGATTGGCGCCGGGGCATCAATCCAGGACGCTATTGCAAAGCGATGGCTCGCGGCCGGTGCTCCCCCTGTTACCGAAGCCTATGGTCTTACAGAGACCTCACCGAGCGCCACCTTCAATCCTCCTGGGCGAAGCGGGACGATCGGCATTCCTGCGCCTTCGACCGACGTTCGCCTGGTAGATGAAAGTGGGCACGACGTCCCACTTGGTGTTGCAGGCGAACTTCTGATCAAGGGACCACAACTCTTCAGCGGATATTGGAATCAAGACGACGAAACACGGAAAGCGTTCCTTGATGGTGGCTGGTTCAGGACGGGCGACATTGTTGTCATGGACGAATTGGGCTTCATGACAATGGTCGACCGCAAGAAGGACATGATTCTCGTCTCAGGCTTCAACGTCTATCCGAATGAGATCGAGGCCGTCGTCGCAATGATGCCCGATGTCCTCGAGGCAGCCTGTATCGGGGTGCCTGACGAGCGTTCTGGCGAGGCCCCGCACCTCTTCATCGTGCCACGCAACATGGCGCTCACCACGGAACAAGTGGAGGCACACTGTCGCTCCCATCTTGCGGCCTATAAAGTGCCACGACACATTACGCTGATCGATGCCCTCCCCAAATCAACGGTTGGCAAGATCCTGCGTAGAGACTTGCGTTCGCGCTTGGTTGCCGAGCAAAGCAATGCATAACGCCCCGCTCATCCCTTCTCGATTTCTCTCTGGCCTGCCATGCGGCTGCCACCACATCCGAACCATATGAACTACTATCACGCCCCCGTCCGCGATCTTCAGTTCGTGCTGCATGAACTGCTCGACGTGTCCGCCGGTTCCCCAATTGCCGAAATTGCCGATCCCGACACGATCAACCAGGTAATCGAAGCCGCAGGTCAGTTCGCTACAGAAATTCTGGCGCCCTTGAACGGCATTGGAGACCGTCAAGGCTGCACCATGCCTTCGTCAGGTGTGGTGACGACGCCTGATGGATTCAAGAACGCGTACAAGCAATTTTCTGAAGCAGGCTGGACCGCACTGGCATGTCAATCGGAGCATGGTGGCCAGGGACTGCCGAACGCGGTCAATGCGGCTGTCATGGAGATATTCGCTGGCGCTAACATGGCCTGGGCGGCCTATCCTGGTATGTCGCAGGCGGCTTACACATGCCTGGCGGCTAATGGTTCGGACGCGCAGAGGGCGCTCTACCTCCCGAAGCTGGCTTCCGGCGAATGGGCGGGAACCATGTGTTTGACCGAGCCGCATTGCGGCACCGACCTCGGACTTTTGCGCACCCGTGCAGTACCGAATGCCGATGGCACCTTCGGCATAACCGGTACGAAGATCTTCATTTCGGGAGGCGAACACGACTTCACGGACAATATCGTCCATCTGGTACTCGCCCGGTTACCGGACTCGCCCCCCGGCGTCAAGGGTATCTCCCTCTTCCTTGTTCCAAAGTTCCTGGTGTCGCCTGAAGGAGATTTGGCCGAACGCAACGCAGTCACTTGTGGCTCCCTGGAGCACAAGATGGGCATCCATGCGAACGCCACCTGCACGATGAACTTCGATGGTGCAGCAGGTTATCTGGTGGGCGAGCCAGACAAGGGGCTCGCGGCTATGTTCGTCATGATGAACCACGCGCGGCTCCTTGTCGGGGTCAACGCAATCGGACTGATGGAGGCGGCGTACCAGAAGGCACTGGGCTATGCCAAGGACCGCACACAAGGAAGGTCCCCGACAGCATCGACCCGTAACGTCCCTGCGGATCCGATTATCGAGCATGCTGATGTGCGCCGTATGCTGCTGACTCAGAAAGCATATGTCGAAGGAACACGAGCATTCGCGCAGTGGGCATGCCAGCTGGCCGACACCCAGCACTTCGCCGATGACTCCGGCGTCCGGCATCAGGCGGCAGAACTCTCTGCGCTGGTTACTCCGATCGTTAAAGCATTCAGCAGCGACCTCGCCGTCGAATGTACCAGCTTGGCAATGCAAGTCTTTGGTGGACATGGCTATATCGTGGATAACCAGGTCGAACAGCATCTTCGTGACGCACGTATCATCCCGCTCTACGAAGGTGCCAACGGCATTCAAGCCATGGACTTCCTTGGACGCAAAGTTCTCCCCGACCAGGGCACACGGCTGGAGATGTTCCTTGCAATCGTCACCGAGTTCATCGACGCGAATGCCAACAATCCAGTCCTGCGGGAATTTACCGCCCCGCTTTCGAGCGCGACCGAAGTGTTGCGGAACGCGACGCACGAAGTACTGATGCAAGCCAAAACGGATCCTCATGTCTTGGGAAGCGTTGCTGCATCCTACCTTCGGCTTGCCGGCCATGTCGGTCTAGCATGGATGTGGGCACGCATGGCTGCGATCGGGCTCGTCAACCCCGCCTCTGCCGACCCGATCTATGCATCGAAAGTCGCGACAGCGCGCTTCTATTTCAAGAAGCTGCTACCCGAAATACATTCTCTGGCAGCGGCTATCGCTGCCGGCTCCGGTCCGATCATGGAGCTTGATTTCGGCTAACGCCTCCACTTTCGCCATGGTCTTTTTGGCGGCAGCCGCAGCAGAATGCGCTGCCGCCAGAACATACAGAGTTTGCTGCCTGCCGGGCGCCGAAGAAGCTTGGCTCTACAACCAGGCACCCCCTGACAAATTGGAACGAACGTTCCGTGATACATCCTAAAGGTACTGACATTGCTCTCGAAGCCTAATATCAAAAAACCGCGGATCGCCATCGCGGGCGCAACAGGACGCGTTGGCGCTACATTGACGGCGTTGCTCGCCGCTGACCCGATCGACCTGGTCGCACTAACGCGCCAACCCAGCACAGCGCGACTGCCCGAAGGGGTGGTAACACTCAAGGCCGACTTCAAACGCGCGGACACGCTTGAGGAGACCCTGCGCGGCGTCGACCGGCTCTTCATCGCGCATGGCACCTCCCTCGAACAGGTCGCCAACGAAATCGCGTTGATCGATGCAGCAGTTGCATCAGGCGTTCGGCACATCGTCAAACTGTCCGCCCTCGGTCCCGCGACCCGACTTCTTCCCATCGCTTGGCACATGCAGATCGAAGCGCATCTGGCGCAGCAGCCAATCGCATCTACCGTCTTGCGCCCTGGCACTTTCAGCCACGTGCTCAAGCGCCTGGGGCCACACGTCGCCGCCGGTTCCTGGGCCGGCGCAGCAGGTAATGGGCGTGTGAACTTCATCGATACCCGCGACGTTGCTGAAGTAGCCCGCATTGCATTGCTCGAGGAGATCGAGCCGGCGTCGCAACGTGCGTACCACCTGTCTGGCCCGCGTGCGTGGACCATGAACCAGGTGGCAGAGGAGTTGGCGCGCCTACTTGGACATCCGGTTACTTACGTCGACCGTTCGCCTGCTGAGCAGAGAGAGGCGCTGCTCGGCGCCGGACTTTCTCCGCTCGTAGCCGATCTTTTGGTTGGACTCGACCAAATGTTCCGCGAGTCTGTGATCGCCGAAACGACGTCGACGGTCGAGGAACTGACCGGAAAGGCCCCACGTTCGTTGACCGAATGGTTGACCGACAACCTGGACGTATTTCGAGCGTGAGCTCTCCATCGGTTGGTGTCCCAGGAAGTGAGGTAAGTCTTGTGCCACTCGCTGCGCGGCAAAGCGCGTAGGGCTTAGCCCGAAGCAGCTTGCCGCGCAGCGACCACTTCGCTCGGGGTGGCCATCGTGAAGTCTGGATTCGTTTGATGTGCGATCCACCGAACTTTGTCCTTGAAGGAAATCACGATGACCAACGCCACTATGGCACCCGGGGCCGCGTAACGCATTAGCGCGTCGCAGCCCTGCGGAAATCGGACGGCGTGACGCCGGTCGCCTTCTTGAATGCGGTGCTGAAGTGCTGAGCGTGGCTGAAGCCGCAATCCAGCGCGACTTCGGTTGCGGTGCGACGAGGATCCAGGAGGAACTCTTTGGCACGCTCGAGACGCAGACCGTACACAAAGCGCAAGGGCGTCTGCCCGGCACTTTCGCGAAAAGCCCGCATGAAATGCCGGGGACTGACACCGGCGACTTGCGCCAGGCCCTTGATCGTGAACGGCCTCGACAAGTCGGCCTCGATGTAGTCGATAACGCGCCGCAAGCTGCCAGGTGCGAGGCCACCGCACTGGCGAATGGTGGCTGGCTGGCTGCCGTCGACCCGCGCCAGTAGGGCGAGTGCTTGCATTGCCCAGCCCTCGGCGAACAACCCGTAAAGGCTGTCTGCATTGCGCGCCTCACGGCATAGGACTGAAAGGCCACGTTGCAGATCTTCGTTGCCAAAGGCAATCAGCGGCCGATTGAAGTGGCAGCCGGCGTCGGAGGCAACGATCGGGTCGAGGAAGACCACCGTGTAGTCGAAGTTCGGGGCTACGTCGAACTCGCCTTCGACTGAAATCGAGGCCGGGAACAGAGCAAGGTTTGTTCCTTGTTTTATTCCCGAGTGGATGCGGCGGCCGTCGAGTTCCAGATGCAACTCTTTGAGGCCGTTCCGAAACCAGAACAGCGCGAGCCGCGGTTGACGAAAACGCCAGGAGATGGGCCCGGTCGCCCGGCGCGCGAGGACTTCAACATGTGTGGTGCGCGAGTCAACAATGGTGCCGGATACGAGTTCGCCCCCTACCTCGCGGTATTCATCTTGTGAGTCTAGGTGACCATGCATTGCTTACCTCCGCTTCGACCTTGCTTCCGGCCTCATTGTGCGCGCGGCCCCTTGGCCTCGCAAGCGAATCAGTCGCGGGTGAAGACCCCTTATGGGGAGGGGGTCGCTGACGCATCCCATCCAGCATCGCACTTGCTGCCCAAGACGATAGTCCGCGCCCCTCGATGTGCCGCACGCTAAAGCAGGAAATCCCGGCCCATCGGCAGGCGATCGAAGTGCGGTCAGCGCAGCCGAGGTAGGTCGCCGAGATGCGTTGCTCAACGAGGCCGCGGCGCAATGGCATCAAGCACGGTAAATCCGCGACTCAGGCCTGGCCGATGGCGTCCCAACATCCCGGTGAAAGGCACTGCTGACCGATTGCGGCGTCGGCCGCACCGGGCGCGCGTGATCTCGGCGCGCGGCCCCATGGGCCTGGCCACGCGGTTTGCCTGGGCAAAAACGTCGACCCTGTTCCTTCTCAGAACCCGACTTTCCCAATGCCCTTCAATTGCAAGATGTCTCGGGCTTCGTTCGGGCTGGCGATTTCGAGTCCAAGCCCCTCGATAATCTGCCGCACCTGCCGCACCTGCGCTGCATTGCTCTCGGCGAGCGTGCCCCGCCCAAGCCACAGGCTGTCTTCCAATCCGACGCGCACATTGCCGCCCATACTGGCAGACATTGCTGCAAGGCGAAGCTGATCCTTGCCTGCCCCCAGCACCGACCAGCGATAGTCATTGCCGAACAGTCGGTCGGCCGTCCGCTTCATGTGCAACACGTCTTCAGGATGCGTGCCGATACCGCCCAGGATGCCGAACACAGTCTGGACAAAGAACGGCGCCTTGACCAGCCCGCGCTCGACGAAGTGCGCCAAGTTGTAGAGGTGGCTCACGTCGTAGCACTCGAATTCGAAGCGCGTGTCATTGGCAGCACATTGCGCCAGGGCGTATTCAATATCCTTAAAGGTGTTGCGGAAAATCAGGTCACGACTGGCTTCCAGCGCTTCGCGCTCCCATGCATGTTTGAACTCCTTGAAACGCGCGAGCATCGGGAACAGCGCGAAGTTCATGGAGCCCATGTTGAGTGAAGCCACCTCGGGCGCAAAGCGCATTGACGGCTGAATGCGCTCCTCGATCGTCATGTAGGGCGAGCCGCCACTGGTGATATTCAACACGGCGTCGGTGCGTGCCTTGATTTGCGGCAAGAATCGGCCGAATGCATCGGGGCTCTGGTCCGGCTTGCCCGTGACAGGATCGCGTGCATGAAGGTGAATGATCGCGGCGCCCGCTTCGGCCGCGCCGACCGAGGCTTCGGTGATCTCTTCCGGTGTGACCGGTAGATACCGTGACATTGAGGGCGTATGAATCGCACCGGTGACAGCGCATGTGATGATGACTTTACTCATAATATGAATCCGGAAGTCCGCATCCGGTGGCCTGAATCTGCGATTACCGGCTTAGGGCGGGTTGACTTCATTGACTTGTCTCTTTTTATCTTCAGTTTGAGGTTCGGCATGCGGCGCAGACACACATTCCGGGCCGAGACCTCACGGCCAACGACCGCCCGTGCATAGACAAGGTCGCTCCCGTTGGTCCGTGCAGGCTGACCCACCCTCACACGCGAGGGGCTTCGGGCAGGCGTTCACCGCCGCGCACGACGTACTTGGCGGGATACAGTGTGACGAGAACCTCGACTTCGTCCTCCGTTGCCCCGGTGCACGCGCTCCAGATCGTGCTCACCTTTTTGGCCAGCGATAGCACGGCGCCGTCGCTGCGCCCATCACGTATGTGGCAGAAGATCAGCGTTTCGGAAGTGGGCTCTCCCGAACGGTAGGTATTCTCGGGCGTGGATTCATGGAATACGACGCTAATCAAGTCGAGCGGCGAGAGGATGATCTCCCTGATCGCGCTCGTGAACTCGCTGGCGATCTTGGCCTTGACGCCAGCTTCGATTCCGACCTTGCATTCGCAAACAATGACGGGCATGTTGTGTCTCCGTGAAGATAGGGCTGTTGAGGCTTCAGTCTCTCGGAACGTCGCCGCGGGCGATTGCATCGGGGTGCCACCACTTGCTTGGCAGTGCCATGACATCGCGTCGTGCCACCGGTCCAGGCCGAGTTCGTTATCGGTGGGCCGGTGCCCGCCAGTGCGACGTAGGTAGTGCCCCACCCGCTAGGCGCCCGGGCGCTGCAGGAGCCGCTGACGGCAGCATTGGCACAACGCCGACAGCCTGTCCGAGGGTACCCCGCTTCGTCGGACAGTCTTACATCTGAATTTTATGTCGATAGTTGGGTTCCTTTTGATGGCGTCGTTCGAGTTGTCCGCAGGCGGGCGGCGAGTCGCCTTTGTCGACCACGACGCCGCCCGGCGGTGGGCAACTCACTGGCGACGGCGTCGCAACGTGAAGGGCTTTGGCTGGAACCACAAGCGCGTGTATCGCATCTACCGCCAGTTGGAGCTGAACTTGCGCATCAAGCCCCGCAGACGACTGGTACGCGAGCAGCCGAAGCCTTTGGCAGTGCCACAGTCGTTGAATGAAAGCTGGTCCATGGACTTCATGCACGACCAACTGGCCGACGGCCGCAGCATCCGGCTGTTCAACGTTATCGACGATTTCAACCGTGAGTGGCTGTGTATCGACGTGGACTTCTCGCTGCCATCACCGTGGGTGATCCGTTGCCTGGATCAGATCATCGAGTGGCGGGGTAAGCCGCAGGCGATCCGATGCGACAACGGCCCGGAATACGTCAGCGAAGCGCTGAAGGACTGGGCCGGCAAGCGAGGAGTCAAGCTGCAGTTCATCCTGCCAGGCAAGCCGCAGCAGAATGCTCACATCGAGCGGTACAACCGCGACCGTCAGGTATGACTGGCTGGCGCACTACCTGTTCGACACCGTTGCCGAGGTTCAGGACTACGCTACCAGATGGTTGTGGTCTTACAATCACGAGCGCCCGAATATGGCGCTCGACGGCATTACCCCGAAACAACGATTGGCCATCATGGCCTAGCCTCTACTTCCAACGACCGCTAGAAATGGGGGGGAATACCGTGTGGCCGAAGTGGCCTACGAGCCGGCGGCACGCCTTGCTAAGGATCGTGTCCAGTTCGGCAAGCCGATCGGATCGTTCCGTGCAAGTACTGGGCTTTGGCAATTTCGGCTACCTCACCCCGATACGACGCCTCATCCGCTTCCTGTTCGTCAGGCCAGCGCTTTGCCTCGGACTTCCTTCAAACTCCCAGTCGCCCGGGAAACCCTTGTCTCAGGCTGACACTTCCCCTTGCCGGGCGTGTAAGGGACTTGCACCCTCAAGTCAGTGGGCCCTGACGGGGGCACCGAAAAGAAGAGCCCCGCGGCGAGCCGCGGGGCATAAGCTCGCTGAGGCGAGCATGGAGACAACGGCTACCGCATTCTGGCGTGTACGCGTTCACTATGCTGTATCGCAGGAAGATTACCAATCGCTCTGTGCGAACTCTCCCGTACTTTGAAAGATCCAGGCAAGCTCCCACTGTGCAGCCGCGCCGTGGCATTCCAAGGTACGGAACTCCCGGACTTCTCGGTTGAGCTGGCGGGCGTCGTCGCCGTAGCATTGCCGGCAATGGCACAGGGAAGGCATGGCCGGGAACACCCGGGCTGGGCCTGGCTATGACATGACAAGGCAACCATGACTGAACACCACGCCACAAGCACGAACGCCGCACGCGCGCAGGCCATACTGCAAGATGTCAAGCGCCGCTGGAATACTGCCGCACTGACATGGAACGCCGACGCGCTGACCGCGCTGTACGCACCCGAAGCCCTGTTCTTCGGGGGCCGCCCGGGCCACGCCGTGGGCCACGCGGCGATCCTGGGGTACTTTGCCTCGTACACCGGGACGCTGCGCTCGGCATCGATGTCCCTGGCCGACCAGACCCTGGTCGAGCTCGGCGAGGACACGCTGCTGGCGCAGGGGCATGCAAACTTCCGCTTCGTGCTCACAGACGGGCGCGAAACCGACTCGACACTGCGGACGACTTGGGTGCTGGTCAAGCGCCTAGGCGTGTGGCAGATTCTGCAGCACCACTTTTCCCCGACACCGGAGGCACCGCCTATCCAATAGCCGGAGCCCCCTCATCGAGAAGACCCGATGCACGAAGACCACGCGCCCGCCGACCATTCCGCGCCAACGTTTGCCAACGAATTGCCGCCACCGGCACCACGACGCCACCTGCATACCCGCGCTGTCATCATGCAAGGCTTTCGCCGTGATGACGGCTTATGGGATATCGAAGGTGAGATGAAGGACAGCAAGACCGCGCCCTGGCCCAGCTGGGAAAGCGGTGAGCAACCGCCCGACGTGCCAATACACCACATGCGGGTCCGCATCACGCTGGACGACACTTATACCGTCCGGGCCATCGCAGCGGCACTGCCTTCCACTCCTTTTCCCGAATGCACCGGGGGCATTCCGCCGCTGCAAGGCCTGGTTGGCGCGAGCATCGCGCGCGGCTGGCGCAAGGCGCTGGAAGCCACATTGGGTGGCACCAGAGGCTGCACGCATCTGCGCGAACTGCTGATGAATTTCGGTACCGTGGCATACCAGACCGTGGGCGGAGAAACGCGGCGCCAGGAATGGGAGGCCCTGCCCGAACCGCGCATCAGACCTCCGATGGCGACGTCGCCCAAGCCGCATTGGGGCAAGTGCCTCGGCTGGCGCCTTGACGGCGAAGTGATAAGGCGGTGGGCCCCGGACTTCTACCAGCCCCCCGGCAACGCTTCGGCAGGCACCAGTCCAACCGCTTCGGACTAACCACCGCACTTCATTATTGCCGGCCCGCCCCCAGGAGGCTGCGACTCCTGGAGCTCCGGCCCATTCCATTGGCGCATGGCGGCATTGTTCTTTGTACGGAACATGGCAGGGCCACCGCTTGACGGTTCCTGGCGGCGGCCTCGAAACTCGTTTGCGCCAACGCCTCACTGGATCTGTGTGACGACGACGAGCTTGCGCCCCGCCTGACGGCCACTACGAAGGAGAAGCATGCAGCCACACGCAACTGACGATTTCCCCATCGAGCGCCGCGTTGCCACGCATCTTGCTGCGACGGCCTGGGACGATCTGCCGGCGCCATCGCGTGAGAGTGCGTTGCGTGCCATCCTGTGGTGGCTGGCGACAGGACTGGAGGGCGTCACCGAAGCGAACCATGCAACGCTGCTGCGCTATGTTGAACAACTGGCGGGGCCAGCCGAAGCCGCGATACTGGGCACCAGCCAGCGCACGACTGCCGAACTCGCAGGCCTGGTCAATGGCCGAGCTGGCAAGGCCTGGGAGCACGAGGACAAGTATTGGGTTGACGAGACCATCGGCTTTGCCGTCGGTTGTTGCGTTGTGCCCGCGGCCATTGCAGCGGCCGAGGCGCGAGGCGCCGTAAGTGGCCCTGCCCTGGCGACGGCGGTCGCCCTGGCCATCGACCTGGAGATTCGGCTGCTGCGGCCCCTTGGCCTGGGTTTTGTGCCCGGCCAGGCCGTAGCCAACGCGACATTTACGCTGGGCACCTACGGCGCCGCGGTGGCAGCGGCCAAGATCTTCAGTCTAAATGCCGATGGCTTCCTCGACGCACTCGGACTTGCGCATTGCCAGGCCTGCGGCAACTTCCAGGGGCAGGTTGAAGGACGCGGGGTGGCAACTCAGGCCGGCATCGCCGTGCGCAATGGCATTGCGGCGGCCCGGATGGCCGCGGTCGGCATGCCTGGCCCCAGAGGATCGCTGACCGGCCGCTGCGGCCTCTATGCAATGCATTTTCCGCGTTGCACGGTTGCAGCCGATGAAATCGTCCATCGCCTGGGCGAAGATTTTCTCAACGTCCATCTGGGATTCAAGGGATATCCCTGCGGCGTGGTGGCGCACCCCGTCATCGACGCCGTGCTGGAGACTCGTGCCTCGCTGAACGGTCGCCCGGTTCAGTCGATCGACGTCTTCGGAGCAACCAGCCTGGCCATCATGGCCAGCCCCATCGACCGTAAGCGCGCACCCGCCAGCGTCATCGAAGCCCAGTTCAGCATTCCATGGGCGGCCGCGTGCGCAATCCGCGATGGTCACTTTTCCATCAGTCACTACGACGACGCAGCCCAGCGCGACCCGGAGTTGCGGCATCTGGCAGGACTGGTCAATGTACACATGCGAGACGAGGCAAATGGAACCGTGGTGACGCTCACGCTCTCCGACGGCACAGTCCTCGAATCCCCGGTGATCACGGGATCGAGAGGCAACCCGAAGAATCCGCTACCGACTACGGAAATCGAAGACATCCTCTACCGGGCAGCGGAGCGGCTCGGCATAAGAAGTGCCTCGGCCAGGCGCGCGGTTGCGCTATTGCGCGAGATCGAGTCGCTCAAAGATTGCCGCGACCTCATGACCCTGCTGGGCGATCGAGTGGCTTGACCGCCTCGCCCTATCTTGCGGAGACATTCTTCATGTACCGACTCATCAACCAAATCGCGTGTGGCACGCTTCTGCTGACCGGAACCGCTGCCGCCATAGCGCAGGAGCACTATCCCAATCGCCCGATCCGAATCGTCGTGAACTCTGCTCCGGGCGCGCTGCTGGACATCACCACGCGGGCCGTGGCACAGCAAATGGCAGAGAACCTGGGGCAGCCCCTTGTCATCGACAATCGTCCCGGCGCGGACGGCCAGATCGGCATTCGGGCCACGAAGGCCGCACCGGCCGACGGATACACGCTGCTGGCCAGCGCCAACACCGTTGCGCAACTGCCGGCGATGAAGAAGGACCCTGGCTACGCGCTAAAGGACTTCGTCGGCATTGGCATGATGAACGAAGCACCGCTACTGATGGTCACCTCGCCGAGCTTGCCATATCGCAGCGTGGCTGATCTGACAGCCGCGGCCCAGGCCAGGCCTGGCAAGCTCTCATACGCGTCAGGCGGCAGCGGCACCACCACTCACGTGGCTGCCGCGATTCTTATGCACCAGGCAAACCTGGATTTCGTACACGTGCCGTACAAGGGTATCGCCTCGGCCATGAGCGACGTTATCGCAGGCCGCGTCGATTTTGCATTCGATGGCGGCAATTCCTCGGGTCCGCAAGTCAAGGACGGCCGGTTGCGCGCCCTGGGCGTGACATCCGCCAAGCGTTCCCCGGCATTCCCCGATATCCCCACGCTGGCCGAACAAGGACTCGCCGGGTATAGCTACACCGTGTACCTTGGCCTGCTCGCCCCTGCCGGCACACCGAAAGAGGTCGTACAGCGCCTCAGCCAGGCGTTGCTAGCCTCCCTGGCAAGTGCCCCGGTGAGAGAGCGTTTCCGCCGCGATGGCGCAGAGCCCGGCACGATGACGCCGGAAGCCTTCACCCGCTTCCTTCAGCAGGATCTGCAACGCACGATGAAGATCGTCGCCGACCTCGAACTGGCAAAGGAGTGAACGCCCATGGGCAAGACCATTATCGAACGCCTGGCAGAGTTCTCGGCGAAAGCCGATATCGCGCGGCTGCCGGCGAATGTCATTGAAGAATGCAAGCGCGACATACTCGACTCCATCGGCTGCGCGCTGGCGGGCATGGAACATCCGAAGGGGCGCATCGGCATTGAGGCCGGCCGGCGGCTCGGTGGCACCGGAGGCAGCGCGACAATCATCGGCACCGGTGACAAGTCCACCCCTCACGGCGCGGCATTTGCCAACGGCGAGATGATCAACGCCCTGGACGCGGACTCCGTGCTGCTGCCTGGCCACGTGAGCCCCTATGTGCTGCCCGGAGCCTTCGCGTCCGCTGAGGTGCACCAGCGCTCGGGAAGTGACCTGATCGCTGCCGTCGCCGTATCCCACGAAATCTCCTGCCGGTTGGGAGCCGCCATGAGCGGCTATCGCGACACCAAGGACGGTACGGCTGCGCATACGTCGGTCGTCGGCTACAGCAGCACGGTGTTCGGCGCGACGGCGTCGGCCGCGAAGCTCAAGGGGCTTGCCGTGGACCGACTGGCGAATGCACTGGGCATCGCCGCCGCCACGGCGCCCGTCAACTCGCAGCGTGCCTGGTTCATGCACACGCCGACAGCGACCATCAAGTACCAGATGGCCGGCGCGTTGACCAATGCTGCCCTGTCGGCGGCCGACATGGGCGATCTCGGCCACCGCGGTGACCTGCAGATGCTCGATGACGAGGAATTCGGCTATCCGCGCTTTATCGGCACCGCGCGCTGGTCACCCGAGCTTCTCACCACGGGCCTCGGCGAGGAATGGCGTTTCCCCGCCTTCCAGATGTTCAAGCCTTATCCGCACTGCCGCGTCATGCACGCACCCCTGGATATCCTGATCGATCTCGTGGCGCAGCACAACATACGTGTCGAGGAAATCGAGGGCATCACTTCCTACGGAGAGGGCTGGGCCTACGAGCTACCTTGCTTCACGAACCACGAGATTACTGAACTGCATGACGCGCAGTTCTGCTTCGCGCATGGCCTGGCTGTCGCTGCTCACCGCATCCCACCCGGCAGACAATGGCAGGACCCGTCCGTCGTTTTCGACCCGTCGGTCATGACCTTGATGCACCGGGTAAAACTGGAAACACACCCGACCTACTTCCAGTCCATTTCCGCAGACATCACCAGCCGCCCGTCACGCGTCGAGATTCGTGCACGTGGCCAGACGTTCGCTGCCGAGAAGCATTTCCCCAAGGGCACCCCTTCCGCCGACCCGCAGACCTACATGACCACGGAGGAACTGGTTTGCAAGTTCCGCACCTTCGTCGATGGTCTTCTTCCAGTCGCGACCATCGACAAGGTCCTGGACAGCGTGCTGCACCTCGAGCAGGTCGATGACTTTGGCAAGCTCATGCGCCTGCTGGCGCGGCAGCAGGAAAAGTAGAGCGCCAACCCTTCCACGCGTCGTGCCGGATTCTCTCCCAAAGCAGCACGCTGCCCACGTGTTTTGGTCGGCGCCACGCGCGCGACGGCCAGTGTCTCCTTCAATGGCCCGCTTCATGCTCAGAGAGGCGCACTGATTCAGGGGCCGCTTCGGCAGCGCCTTTATCCCGTTGCACGTCGCTTCTTCATGTTTCGCCGCCTATTCTCCAAAGCCGATTTTTCGGCCTCCAGGAGGCCTCTCTTTTCAATCAGAAAGTCCATGACGACGCGAACCTTCAGGGGCATCTGAGCGCGCGAGGGAACATAGAGGTAGAACCCCGCAAAAGGCTTGCACCAAGGCTGAAGGACGCGCATCAATGAACCGTCCGCTATCAGGTGGCGCACCGCAATATCCACATGTTGGACGAGTCCGGCGCCTTGAAGGGCCATGCGAATCATGCTGTCGTCATCATTGGTGATCAAGGACCCCTGAGGCACCACAACGAACGCATGGCCATTCGGCTCCGGGGAACTGAACTCCCACCGAAAGATGGCTCCGCTCGATGTGTGTCGGTAAGCCACGCAGTCATGCTTGGCCAGATCAGCGGGAGACTCAGGCACACCGCGGCGCTTGAAGTAGTCAGGCGACGCAACGACGGCCATCTCCAACGACGGCGAAATCGGGACAGCCACGACATGTTGCGCCAGGCTTTCTCCCATGCGGATGCCTGCGTCACATCCATCCGCCACAATGTTGGAAAACCCGTCATCCAGCAAGATTTCCAGCTTCAACTGGGGATAGCGCGCCAGGAATTCCGCAAGATGCGGTTCAATCAGGTTCCGGGATGCAATCCTCGACGTGTTGATTCGCAACAGACCCGATGGGGACGTATTGGCTTCGCCTACGCTGCGCACGGCTTGCTCAATGGTCCCGAATGCCGGACGGATCTGGTCGAACAGGCGCTGCCCTTCCTCTGTCAACGACATGTCGCGCGTCGTGCGGTAAATGAGCTTGACATTCAGTTGCCGCTCCAGGGTCTTAAGACTCTGCGACAGCGCCGCCCGCGTGATCCCCATCTCCGCTGCAGCCTTTGTGAAACTACCGTGCTGTGCGATGAGAGAGAACCAAGCGAGCGAGGGTATTTTGGACGGATCCATCTTGCCTCATTGTTAAGCCAGATTTACATGTGCAGTAGATGCCAATGGCTTGCTGGTTGTCAATACGCTTCCTACCATTCGAACTCAAGCGACAGGCTCGGGCCATGCCCCAGGGTGAATTAGGTGCCCCATATGCCACCGCAGGTCTGAACTCGCCCGTGCTTTCGCCTTGGTAGGAAGCGTCGTAGGCAATGGCGACGAAGCCATTATCTGCCAGCTTCCTGGCGTAGAGGCAGGTGGTCTGCTCCTTCACGCCGCCTCCCGGATGCCGCCTGACGAGATGCTGCGCGCCATCGACGACGAATGGTTCGCGCCTCAATCCGGGCGTTGATGCTCTTTCAGGGCTTCGGCACTTGCGCCATCGGCGTAAGACATCGGCGTAAGACATCAGATTTGAAGATCAAGCATGACATCATCTAACGACTTCCTGTTCCAAACATTTTCATTCGCCAACGGCATCACACTGCGCAATCGCGTGGTGATGGCGCCGATGACCACCTGGTCCTAGAACGCCGACGAAAGCATCTCCGACCAAGAGCTGGCCTGGTACCGCGCTCGCGCAAAAGGTGTGGGTCTCGTCTTGACAGGCTGCACCCACGTGCAGGCCGGCGGCATCGGCTTCACCAAGGAATTCGCGGCCTACGACGACCGATTCATTCCCAGCCTGATCCCGAACGGCGAACTGATCAGCGCCAGCGCCATGGCCGCGTTCCCTTGATGGCGGCCGGTGAAGTCCGTACGCCACGAGAGGCTCGCGAAGCGCTGGCCCTGGTGACGCCGCGAGAGGCCCCTGCCGCCCCATTCCGGATCCCTACTTTCGGATCGGCGCAAATAGGCGCTCAACCTCAAAGCCTGAGTTCGATCAACAAGTCCTTCGCCGCCACTCGGTCGCCCTGCTGCACATGTACTGCGGCAATCTCACAATCGCGATCGGCCGCGATGTGGGTTTCCATCTTCATCGCCTCCAGCGCAAGCAGCGTCGTGCCTGCGGCCACGCGCTGTCCCGGCTGCACCGCCACCGTCACGATCGCGCCCGGCATCGGCGCGGCAACATGCAGCGGATTGCCAGGTTCGGCAACCGGACGGCTGTGGCGCACCACCGCCGCATGCGCGGCGCTGCGCTGTTCGACCAGCGCCGTTCGCGACTGGCCGTTCAGCTCGAACTGGACCTTGATGTTGCCCTCTTCGGCGTCCGGGTGCATGCCCTGCAGCGACACCAGCAGCGTCTTGCCCGGCTCGAGGTCGACGGCCGTTTCTTCCTGCGGCTGCAGGCCATACAGGAAGGCCGGCGTCGGTACGACTGACGTATCGCTATAGGTCCGCACATGCGCGTGGTAGGCGATCGCCTGCTTCGGATACATCAGGTAAGAAGCGAGCTGCCGGTCGTCGAGCGCCTGCTCGCAGGCCGCTTCGCCCGCGGCACGCGCCGCCGCCAGATCGACTGCCGGTATCTGGTCGCCCGGCCGATAAGGCGCGGGCGGCTCCCCGCGCAGGACCTTGCGCGAGAGTGCCGCCGGGAAGCCATCTGGCGGGAAGCCGAGTTCCCCCTTGAACAGGGAGACCACCGATTCGGGAAAGGCAATCTCCTTGCCCGGATCGCAGACATCGGCAGCACTCATGTCGTTGGCCACCATCATCAGTGCCATGTCGCCCACCACCTTGGAAGTCGGCGTCACCTTCACGATGTCGCCGAACATCTTGTTGACATCGGCGTACGCGCGCGACACCTCGGTCCAGCGATGCTCGATGCCGAGCGAGCGGGCCTGCTCGCGCAGGTTCGTGTACTGGCCACCGGGCATCTCATGGCGGTAAACATCGGCCGTGCCGGCGCGGATCTCCGATTCGAACGGTGCGTAGTAGCGACGGACGCCCTCCCAGTACATCGACGCCTCATGCAGACGCTCCAGGTCGAGTCCGGAGGCGCGCTCGCTGCCGGCCAGTGCCGCCGCGATGCTCGACAGGTTGGGTTGCGAGGTCAGCCCGCTCATCGCATCCAGCGCGCCATCGACCGCATCGCAGCCGGCATCGATGGCAGCCAGCGCGGAAGCGGCCGAAATGCCGCTGGTATCGTGGGTGTGGAAATGCACGGGGAGGCCCGTCTCTTCCTTGAGCGCCTTCACCAGCGCGGCGGCAGCCTGCGGACGGCAGATCTCCGCCATGTCCTTGATGCCAAGCACGTGCACGCCGGCAGCCTGCAGTTCGCGCGCGATCCCGACGTAGTACTTCAGGTCGTATTTAGGGCGGGAGCCGTCGAAAATGTCCCCGGTGTAGCAGATTGCGCCCTCGCACAGTGCACCGCTATCGCATACGGCGTCGATCGCCACACGCATGTTGCGCACCCAATTCAGCGAATCGAACACGCGGAACACGTCCACGCCGGCGCTGGCGGCCTGGCGGACGAAGAACTTCACCACGTTGTCCGCATAGTTCGTGTAGCCGACCGCGTTCGAGCCGCGCAGCAGCATCTGGAACAGGATGTTGGGCACGCGCTCGCGCAGTTGCTCAAGACGTTGCCACGGATCTTCCTTCAGGAAGCGCAGCGCCACGTCGAATGTCGCCCCGCCCCAGCACTCCATCGAGAACAGTTGGGGCAGTTCGCGGGCATAGAACGGCGCGATCGGCAGCATGTCAGCAGTGCGCATGCGCGTGGCGAACAGCGACTGGTGCGCATCGCGCATAGTCGTGTCGGTCAGCAGCACCCGCTTCTGCTCCAGCATCCAGCGCGAGAATTTCTCCGCGCCGAGCTCTCGCAAGAGGTCGCGCGTACCGGTGGGAAGCGGGCCGGTGGTATCCACCGCAGGTAGCACCGGGGTGGGCAGCGGCAGCGCAGGCAGCGAGCGGCCGCTCATTTCCGGATGCCCGTTGACGCACACATCGCCGAGATAGCGCAGGAGCTTGGTCGCGCGGTCCTGCCTCTTGGTGAAGGCCAGCAGTTCCGGCGTCTTGTCGATAAAGCGCGTGGTGACATCGCCGGACCGGAAGGCCGGATGGTTGATGACGTTCTCGAGGAACTGCAGGTTGGACGCGACGCCGCGGATGCGGAACTCACGCAACGCGCGGTCCATGCGCCGGATCGACTCGGGGGCAGTCGGCGCCCACGTGGTGACCTTGACCAGCAGCGAATCATAGTACGGCGTGATCACTGCGCCACCGTAGGCAGTACCAGCGTCCAGGCGCACGCCGAAGCCCGCAGCGCTGCGGTAGGCGGAGAGCCTGCCATAGTCCGGCAGGAAGCCGTTCTCGGGGTCCTCGGTCGTGATCCGGCATTGCAGGGCATGCCCGTTCAGAGAGATTCCCGCCTGCTCCGGCACGCCGGCCGCGCGCACGACGATCTTGCCGTCGGCGTCGCGCGTGTTCTCGGTCATGCCGATATGACCGCCCTCGGTGATGCGGATCTGCGCCTTGACGATATCGACCCCGGTAACCAGCTCGGTGACCGTGTGCTCCACCTGGATGCGCGGATTGACTTCGATGAAATAGAACTGGCCGGAGTCGGCATCCATCAGGAATTCGATCGTGCCTGCATGCGTGTACCCGACCGCGCGCATCAGCCGCATCGCCGCATCGCACAGCGCGGCCCGGCCGGCATCGTCGAGGTATGGCGCCGGCGCGCGCTCCACCACCTTCTGGTTGCGACGCTGCACGGTACAGTCGCGTTCGTACAGGTGCACCAGGTTGCCGTGAGCATCGCCGAGCGCCTGCACTTCTACGTGGCGCGCGTTGCGCACCAGTTTCTCGACATACACCTCATCATTGCCGAATGCCGACAATGCCTCGCGCCGCGCGGCCGGCAGCGCGGTCTCGAGATCCTGCTCGTTCTCCAGCATGCGCATGCCGCGCCCGCCACCGCCCCAGCTCGCCTTGAGCATCAGCGGGTAGCCGATGCCGGCCGCCAGGCGCTTGCACTCGTCGAGGTCCCTGGGCAACGGATCGGTCGCCGGCATCACTGGCACGCCCGCCTCGATCGCCGCATTGCGAGCGGCTACCTTGTTCCCCAGCTTGCGCATGACCTCCGGCGACGGGCCGATCCAGCGAATCCCGGCGTCCATCACGGCTTGCGCGAAATCCGGGTTTTCCGAGAGGAAGCCATAGCCCGGGTGGATCGCGTCGACCTTGGCCTGCCGGGCGATGCGCAGGATGTCGTCGATGTCGAGGTAGGCCGCCAGCGGCTTCTTGCCCTCGCCAACCAGGTAACTCTCGTCGGCCTTGAAGCGATGGAGCGCAAGCCGGTCCTCCTTCGAATAGATCGCCACCGTACGGATGTTCATTTCCGCAGCGGCGCGCATCACACGAATCGCGATCTCGGAGCGGTTGGCAATCAACAGGGATTTGATTGGGGTGTAGTCCATGGGTGCACAAGAAAGTGGGCCATGCCGTGCACAAGCTTCACGGCGTGTCAGATGATCGGGGATGCGGCGCCGGGCCTGAGGCTCCGCGCTGCCGTCAGTCGTAATGGGAAAAATGGGGGGGGCGAATCCATCCAGTCGTATTGCCCTGTCGCAGCCGCCCACGCCCAATTCTTCCGCCTTGGCGACCGCTTCTTGCTTTCGTAACGCTCGCTTCGCGTCTGTCCCGCACGCGGCTGGCTGTCATCGCCAGCAAGCTCGCGGCTGTCCGCGCCGGCCGACCTGGCAGTTCACGCCCCCCTTGCATGGCTCAGCCAAAGCGTCCCCCGCTCACATGCAGTACCTCGCCGGTAATGAAGCCCGCGCGCTCGGAGGCCAGAAAGGCAACCGCGTCGGCGATATCTCCCGGACGACCAACGCGCTTGATAGGCTGCATCTGCACCGCACGCTCCTTGATGGTCTCGTACGAAGGCAACGCCTGTACCATTTCCGTCTCGATAAAGCCCGGTGCCACGCAGTTCACCGTGACGCCATAGCGCCCCTCCTCGATGGCCAGTGCCTTGGCCACGCCAATCAGCCCTGCCTTCGCAGCCGAATAGTTGGCCTGTGTGGGATTGCCGAGGTGCGCGCGCGAGCTGATGTTGATGACGCGGCCCCAGCCCTGTTCGATGAAATGCGGCATCACCGCCCGGGTCGCCAGGAACGCCCCCTTGAGCATGACCGCAATGACGAGGTCCCAGTCTTCCTCGCTCATCTTCACCAGATACTTGTCCCGCGGGAATCCGGCGTTGTTGACGAGGATGTGCACCCCGCCAAATTGGGCAACCGTTTCTTCCACCAGCCGGCTCACGTCTTCAGCCTTGGTGATGTCGGCGATTACGCAATGGGCTTGCAGGCCATCAGCACGCAGCGCCGCGACAGTCTCTTCTGCCCGCTCGCGGAGCACGTCCGTCACGACCACGCGCGCGCCCTCTTCCGCCAGCCGGCGCGCCGTTGCCGCACCCAGGCCTCGTGCGGAACCGGTAACGATGGCGACACGGTCCTTGATCTGAAGATCCATTTCCTTCCTTTTCATTAGCCGCGGCGGCGGATGCCATCGCGATGGACAGGCGGTCCGGCAACGGGGCCGAACGAATACCGGAATCGTATAAGTCGTACCGCGCCGCATCAAATGGCGATCGGCGAAGCCGCGATTCGCCGCCCGCGAACACCTGCCGGCCTGGTTCGTGTTCCGGCAATCGCCGGCTCGCGAATCGGCATTTGAGCCGCGCGGTTGCCGCCTCTACCATCAGTTCGAGCGGTATGGAAAACGCACCGCAAGGCGCGGACAAGAGAGCAGACAAGCACCCTCCCGGAGTGGTGCACTGAAAGGGCAACCCGATCATGACACCTCCCGCACAGATCACGATGACCCTCGAACGGGGCCTTCATGTGCTTCGTGCCTTCCGTGCCGAGCGTACGCCGCTCACAAACAGCGAGATCGTCAAGCGCACCGGCCTGCCGAAAGCGACGGTGTCACGCCTGACCACCACCCTGATCGCGCTGGGCTTCCTGCGCCGCGTTGCCGGCAGCACGCAGTTCGAGCTGGCCCCGGCCTCCCTCCACATCGGCGACACCTACCTGGAAACCAACCCGGTCACCGATCGCGTGCACCCCTTCCTGCAGGAACTGGCGGACCGACTCAATGTGTCGGTCGCCCTTGCCGTGCCTGATCAGCTCGATATGCTCTATATCGCACATCGAACCAGTTCGCGCATTGCGACCCTGCGCCTCGGCGTGGGCTCGCTGCTGCCGATGGGCTGGACGGCGACCGGCCGTGCTTGGCTGTGGGGGTTGCACCCCGAGGCCCGACATGAATACCTGGAAACCCTCAAGCGCGCGGACGGCGCGCGCGTCGCCGAGCTCGAACGCGGCATCGCTGCAGCCTTTCAGGACCTGCAGAGCCTTGGGGTCTGCACTTCCCTGGGCAAGTATCAGCGCGGTGCTTACGGGATTGCCCTGCCGGTCACGGTGGGACGTTCGGCAACACTGATGTCGCTGAGCTGCGGCGCGGTTGAGTTGGAGCCGGACATGGCAGCCATCACAGAACGCCTCGCGCCAGTGCTGAAGGCCGCGGCAGCCGACCTCGTCGAACTGCTGCGGGATATTGATACGCTGATCTGACGGCCGATCCGCGGCGCCTTCCCAGGCGCCATGGCGGCATCAGTGACACGTGCTCAAGCGCTCCTCCAGGGCATGCGCCGTCGCGGCGAGCCTCGGGCCCAACTCCCGCTCCATCCTGGCCCGATTCATGCCCGCGCTGCGGCCAACGCTGGCCAGCACCACTGACGGATGTCCCGGCACGCTGAGCGGTACCGCAACCGATGCCAGCTCGCGCCCGCAAGGCGACATGCAGAAGCCATACTGGTGGAGCTGTGACATGCCCTCGGCCATCTGCCTGCGCACCGAAGGCCAGTCACGGCCGCTCTTGCGCTCAACGTTGCTCTGGAGGTAGAAACGCTCCCGTTCCGGCAATGCGGCCAGCAATGCCCAGCCCATCGGGGACGAAGCAATCGGCACGCGGAGCCCGGCGGCAAGGTGCGTGTCGAGATTGACGTTCTTGCCAACCTGCGATTCATTGACGATGACATCGAGCCGGTCGCGCGCACCCAGGATGACATGGGTATCGCTGGCGTCGGCGAATTTCTGCATCTCGATGCGGGCGGCGCGTTGCACGCTGTCGCCCGAGACGGCCGCGTAGCCCAAGGTCAATGCGGCCGACGCAAGCCGGCACTTGCGCCGGCTCTCGTCGTAGCGCAAATAGCCGAGTGCTGCCAGGGAATGCACCATCCGGGACACGGTGGGCGCCGGAATGCCGGTCGCCACGGCAATCTCCTGGTTGCCCATCCACGGATGCTCAGCGCTGAATGCAGCCAGCACGGCCAGGCCGCGGGCCAGCGGCACCACCCGCACGTCACCCTTGTCGAGATCACGGTTCGATTGCTTCACGGCTTGAACGGTTGCCATGGCTGTCTCCATTTTTTCCGGCCAGGCCTTCATTGGACCGAGCCGCTATTCTCATCACGCCTCAAGGGTAATCAGCTGGCGGCGATGGACCAAGTTGTGTTCCGCGACGCGGCGATTCGCCAACCGCGATCCAGCACCCCGCGTGCCGGGCAACTGGCTCAGGATGACGCCGGCCCAGGCTGCCCGGCCAGCTGAGAACTCGGCGCGCGCGTCAGACCAGGCGCAGGATATCGTCGACCCGGGCGCGCTCGGTGCGGTAGCCATTCACCGGATGTGCCCTGTCGGCGTAGCCGAAGGAGATGCCGCACACCACCTTGCGTCCCTCCGGTATGGAAAAGTAATTGCGAATGAAGCTGGACTGCATGGCCAGCGCGGCCTGCGGCGTGGTGGCCACGCCATGAGCCTGGGCTGACAGCAGGAAGGCGCTGACGAAACCGCCCGCGTCCACGGCGCCATACGTTCCCAGCTCCTCCGGCACGGTGACGATCACCACATGCGGCGCGCCGAACAGGCGGAAGTTTTCGAACGACTGGTCTTCGCGCTTCTCCTTGTCGCCGCGGCCAATCCCCAGCGCTTCATAGAGCTGAAAGCCGGCTTGGCGGCGACGGTCGAGGTAGACGCCCCGGTATTCGTCCGGAAACGGAAAGTCAGAGTCCAGTTCGGGGTGCTGCCGCACCTGCTCCATCAGCGCATTCCTGAACGTTTCAGTGCTCTCGCCCGAAGTAATTACCAGATCCCAGGGTTGCGTGTTGCACCACGAGGCGGTGCCGCGCGCGGCGTCGACGATGCTGCGGATCACGTCCTCTGGCACCCGTTCGCGCAAATAGGCGCGGCACGTGGCGCGCCCGAAGATCAAGCGCCGTAGCGCATCAATATCGGCATTTAGTGCGGTCATGGGGACCAATCCTTCCAGGAGTCAGTTCGTGCCGGGCAGCGGCCCGGCGATGCTCGCCAACCTTCCCCGAACAGGAAAAGGCTGGCGCCATGGCCTATCGGCACGACTTGCGCAGACCCAGCACGTTGTGGGCCACGAACTGCTCAATAAGACTTCGGCAGCCCGAGCTTGCGCTCGGCGATGTTCGACAGGATAAGCTGCGGGGTGACGGGCGCAATGTAGCCGATCCAGGCTTCCCGCATGAATCGTTCCACGTGATACTCCTTCGCGTAGCCGAAGCCTCCATGCGTGAGGATCGAGGTCTGGCAAGCGTTCATGCAGGCCTCGGATGCCAGCAGCTTGGCCGCATTGGCCTCCGAGCCGCAGGAGATCCCTTTGTCGTAGAGATCGGCAGCGGCGAGCAGCATGTGGTTGGCAGCCTCGAGCTCCGCCCAGTTGCGGGCCAGCGGATGCTGGACACCCTGGTTCTTGCCGATCGGACGACCGAAGACGACGCGGTCCTTGGCGTATTGCGTGGCAAGCTTGAGCACCGCGCGGCCGATACCGACCTGCTCGGCGGAGACGAAAACGCGCTCCGCGTTCATGCCGTGGAAGATGTACTTCAGGCCCTTGCCTTCCTCACCGATCAGCGAGTCTTTGGAGACCGGCAGATCGTCGATGAACAACTCGTTGGTGTCGACGGCGGCGCGGCCAAGCTTGTCGATCTCCCGAATCTCCACATATTTGCGATCGAGCTTGGTGTAGAACAGGCTCAACCCTTCGCCGTGCTTCTTGACCTCCTCGACCGGCGTGGTGCGCGCGAGAATCAGCATGTGGTCGGCGACCTGCGCGGTCGAAATGAAGACCTTCTTGCCCGAGATCAGGTAATTGCCATCGGGCTGCTTCTTCGCCACAACCTTGAGCTTGGTGGTATCAAGGCCCGTGTCCGGCTCGGTGACTGCGAAACACGCCTTGTGTTCGCCCCGGGCAAAGGGCGGCAGCCAGGCCTTCTTCTGTGCATCCGTGCCGAAATGCACGACCGGCTGCAAGCCGAAGATGTTCATGTGGATAGTGGACGCGCCCGCTTGCCCGCCGCACTCGGCCACGGTACGCAGGAAGAGCGCAGCTTCAGTCACGCCAAGGTTCGAGCCGCCGAACTCCTCTGGCATGCAGATTCCGAGCCAGCCGCCGCTGGCGACAGCCTCGAAGAACTCGTGCGGAAACTCGTGGTTCTTGTCCTTGTTCCGCCAGTACTCGAGCGGAAAGTCCGCACAGATCTTTTCTGCCGCATCAATAATGGCGAGCTGATCGGCGCTGAGTTGGTAATCCATCGCTTCACTCCTGCAGGTGTCAGATTAGGCCTTGTCGGCAGGGCGCAGCATCATCAGGCCGGTGCGCACGGCAGTGCAGACGATTTCGTCGCGCTGGTTCTTGGCAACGTGCTTGAAGGTGACGATGCCAGAGTCTGTGCGGCTCTTGGAGATGCGGGTTTCGATGATCTCAGTCTCGACGCGGATGGTGTCGCCGTGGAAGGTGGGCTTGGGGAAAGCAATCTCGCCAAAGCCGAGGTTGCCCAGCGTGGTGCCCAGCGTGGTCTCATACACCGTGATGCCGGCCACCAGCGCCAGCAGGAACATGCTGTTGACCAGGCGCTGGCCGTAGAACGTATTCTTGCTGTACTCGGCGTCGATGTGCAGCGGTGCACAGTTGTAGGTCATGGCCGAGAACAGGACGTTGTCGGTCTCGGTGACCGTGCGGCGGATGGCGTGCTCGATCACCATGCCGGGCTTGAATTCTTCGAAGTAAAGGCCTGCCATTTTTCTATCTCCTTAGGTGGTCACAATCAGTTGTTGAACGATTGCGCAAGCTCGATGATTTCGCGCGCCGTCTTCACATGCGCGATGTCGATGTGTTCGCCGTCATAAATGCACGAGGCGCGCCCCTCGGCCTGGGCCTTTTCCAGCGCGTCGATCATCCCCTGGTAGAACGCCACTTCTTCCTCGGTGGGACTGTAGGTCTTGTTGACGATCTCGACGTTGGAGGGGTGCAGCACCAGCTCGCCGCTCATGCCCAGCTGGCGGTCGTTGGCGGACGAGACCTTGAGCCCTTCCAGGTCATGCACCTGCTGCCATACTCCGCCGATGGGCAGCTTGCCCGCGGCGCGTGCGGCCATGACGATGCGCGACTTCAGGTACAGGGTCTCGCGCCCTTCGAGCGACCAGACGGTCTTGAGGGCACGGGCCACGTCGGCGTTCTTGGCCGTGGCGCCGACAATGGCGGGCACGCGCTCGTGCTGGGCGATCTCGTAGGCGTATTGCAGCGAGCGGGCGGTCTCCAGCAGCGGAATCACCCGGGTGTGGCCCACCGGCACGCCGGCGCGGTATTCGGCCTCGGCCAGCATGGACGAGACGGTATGAATGTCCTCAGGGCCGCAGGGCTTGGAAATCACAATGCCCTCGACCACCGGATTGACGATTGCCAGGATGTCTTCGTAGTCGTACAGGTGTGCGCTGCGATTGATGCGCACCCAGATGCGCGGTTTCTGCCCAGCCAGCCAGTCCAGCTTGGACTTGACGATCTCACGCGCCTCGACCTTCTGGGCCGGCGGCACGCTGTCCTCCAAGTCCAGGATCAGCGCATCCGCTTTGGCTGCCACCGATTTCTCGATCCAGTCTGGCTTGTTGCCCGGCACGAACATCATGGATCGCATCGGTTTCATGGCACTTACACTCATCCTCGTCTCCTGGTAATGATTACTGCCTTACAACTGTTAGATAAACGGCGAAAAAATTTTGGGAGCTCCCGTGGCCTTGATGCTAGATGGGCCAGGTGGTTTTACTCAAGTAGTGACTGGCGAACCACCGACTCGCATTGCGCGAATCGGCGATGCACGGACGGCTTCAGCCCGCCGGATGGCGCCTCGGCAACCGTTGCAGGCAGCGAAACTTGGCCACCACCTCGTTGCGCTGGTTATAGGCGCGACGTTCCAGTTCGATCAGGCCGGCGTCAGGGCACTCGGGGTCGTCGCGCTTGTCCAGCACCTCGCTTTCCACATGGATGGTGTCGCCGATGAAGACGGGCCGCGTGAAGCGCGCGTCGCTGAAGGCCACGGTGCCTGACACCGCGTCCCGTGCCAGTCCGGCCGCACCGATGCCGCATGCCAGCCCCAGCAGGAGGATGCTGTTTACTGCACGCATGCCATATGGCGCGGCTTCGGCATACGCCTGGTCCACGTGCAATGGCTCCATGCCATAGGTCAGCGTGCTGAACAGGAGGCTATCGGCCTCCGAGAGGGTCTTGCGGATGGCGTGCCGGTAGGCGCTGCCAATCACAAAGTCCTCGAAGTAGCGGCCGGTCGCGGCATCGGACATGGGTGCATTCCCTTGAAAGGCGGGACTTGACGCGCATGCCACGACGCAGCGTCCCGTCACGCGTCAAGGGTAATCAGCAAGCGGCGAGGCGCCAAGTTGTGTTCCGCGACGCGGCGATTCGCCAACCGCGATCCGGCATCAGGCATGCCGGACGGCTCAGGATGACGCCTGCTCAGGCTGCTCGGTCAGCTGGCGGATCAGCGCGCGCGTCGCCGCCGTGATCGTCTTGCCGCGACGCGTGCCGATGCGCACGCTGCGCGTCGTCCATGGTTCGGGAATCCGTAGCACCGTCGAGCGTGTGCTGGCCTCGAGCGAGACCATGCACTCCGGCAGGATGGTCACGCCAAGGCCAGCCTCAACCAGGCTGCGCGCCGCCTCGGGACCATTGATTGTGAACTTGGGATGCAACACCCGGCCGATCGCGCGCGCGGCGCGGTTGACATCCGACATCAGCGTGGTGTTCGGGTGCATGGCAATGAACGGCTCGCGGATCAGGTCGGCGAGGGCGACTTCAGGCTGCTCGCCCAGCGGGTGGCCATGCGGCACCAGCGCGACCAGACGGTCGACGCGATATGGCAGGCTGTCCAGCGGCTCATCGTCGATATCCGGGCTGACGATATACACCGCCATGTCGACATCCCCCGCCACCACCGAACGCACCAGGTTGGTATTGGCGTCCTGTTTCAGCTCCAGCTCGACCAGCGGGAAATTGCGGGAGAACTCGCCGATCTCGCGCGCCAGGTACTGGATGATGACGGCACCCGTGGTGCCCACGGTGACGTGCCCACGAACCCCTTCGGAGAATTCGCCGAGTTCCCGGCGCATGTCCTCGAGGTTCTCGAACAGCAGGCGCAGATGGCGCGCCAGGACTTCGCCCGCCGCGCTCGGCGCCACCCCGCTGGGATTGCGCTCGAACAACTGCACGCCAGCAATGTCTTCCAGATCCTGGATGCGCTTGGTTGCCGCGGAGGCGGCGATGTTCTCGCGGATGGCGGCGCGCCGGATCTGGCGCTCTTCCACCACCGTCAGGAACAGCCGCAGGGTGAACAGGTCGACCCGCCGGGTCAGGCCATGCACACTCAGCGTGCTCATGGTGTCTCCTTCAATGGTGGAACCGGTCTGTCGCCGGGTCGGGCGTCGCGCGCATGCTGCATGGCAGCATGCGCTACGTGTGCCGCGAATCGTACCGCGAGTATACCGCCATGTCAGGCGGACCTGCACGGCTGCCGCGGCCAGGCGCGTGCCGCTCAGCCCGCGCCAACGCCGCCGCTGCCATGCAAGCTGGAGACTTCCTGCAGGTCCAGGTCGTGTTCCAGGTGACGCAGCAGTTCGTCGCTGAGCTGTCCGGCGCGATGCATCTTGAGTAGTTCGGCCCTGGCGGCGGCAAGCCCGGCCAGGACCACGGCGAAGTGGGCCGATCGTGCCTCGTCGGGAAAGACGCTGTCCTTGAAGCGCTCGGTCAGTTGCGCCCGGTAGTTGTACTGCTCCCACAAGCGCGGGTGCAGCAGCTTGCCGTCGGCGTCGAATACCAGCGGGCGAATGGCATCCAGCTGCACTTTCTCCAGCCGGGCCCAGGCCTGGGGTTCGGTCAACTTGACGACACCTCCGCCCGCTTTCATCTTGCCGACGTCGAACATGCCGATCAGCGGGCCAATGGTCGTGCCCTGGACCAGCACCGTCACCAGGATCACGGCGAATGCCGCCACCAGGATCAGGTCCCTGCCCGGCATCGCCTCCGGCAGTGCCAGCGCAATCGCAAGCGTCACCACGCCGCGCATCCCCGCCCAGCTCACGATCGTTGCCGAGCGCCAGTCCGGCCGTGCCTGGTGCCTGTGCAACAGGCGGTGCCAGGCCGGCTTCAGCGCTTCCGTGGCAAAGACCCACACAAAGCGCGACAGCACCACTGCCACCATGACGATGGTGACCGGCAGCGCCAGATAAGCCACCGCATCCGCCGTGCCGCCGAGCCGGCCAATCACGCCGCGCAGCGACAAGCCAATCAGCAGGAAGACCAGCGCTTCCAGCAGGAACACCATCATCTGCCAGAACGCCGTGCCACGGATCCGGGTCGTTGCCGAAAACACCCGGTGCTGATGCCACCCCAGCATCATGCCCGTGGTGACCGTGGCGATCACGCCGGAGACTTCCAGCCATTCCCCCAAGATGTAGCTGATCCAGGCCGGCAGGACCGATGCCGTGATGATCAGGTACTCATCTGTCAGCACCGTGATGACGCGTATTAGCGCGACACCGACACCGACGCCGACAGCGACCCCGCCCAATGCCAGCACCACGAATTCGGCCGCGGCGTGCTGGATGCTGAATGCGCCGGTCAGCGCGGCCGCGACCGCGAAGCGGTAGAGCACCAGCCCTGACGCATCATTGAGCAGGCTTTCGCCTTCCAGCAATGCCATCATCCGCCGCGGCAACGCGACGCGCTCCAGCACCGCCTTTGCCGCGACCGCATCGGGCGGGGACACGATGGCGCCCAGGGCAAAACATGCGGCCCACGGCAGACCGGGGACCACTAGATGGACTGCCACGCCGACGACCAGCGTGGTGAACAGCACGGCCCCGATGGCCAGCATCAGGATGCCGCGCAGGTTGCGCCGGAACTCATCCCAGACCGAAAAGTAAGCGCCGTCCATCAGCAGCGGCGGCAGGAAGACGACCAGGACCAGGTCCGGGTCAAGCTCCACGTCGGGCAGCCCAGGTATGAAAGCCATGGCGATGCCGCCAACGAGGAAGGCGGCTGCAGGGGGCAACCGGAGCCGTTTGGCAAGCAGATCCAGGCCGATGATGACGACCAGCGATAGCAGCACCAGCTTGAAGGCAAGAACCGGCGACATGGCGTTTCCCCCAGGGGTTCGGTGTTGCGGCAATTATCCACGAAACATCGATAGCTACGTGATGCAAGAGGCTTGTGCTTTCGATTTCCGGAACAAGCGCGGCAATCGGATTGCCGGGGGCGGTACCCGACGCTCTAATCGTTCGCAACGAGCGCCCGCCTCTTCTCATCAGCCAGCCAGGCGACCGGCCGATTCATGCCGTGGGGTCACCCGTCGGACTGCTGGCGCGCGACCCCATGATGGCTAACCACCCACAAAAATCTGCCATGACGAGATTTCCACGCCAGAGTTCCGAAGACCCGATGGCCACGCTGTGCCGCATGGCATTGCAAACGCAGTACGAGGACCTGCCGGCAGACGTCATCCGGCATGCCAGGCATACGTTGCTGGACGCCATGGCCGTCACCATCGGCGGCTCGGCGATGGACGGCATACCGGCGATCGTTGAGTTGGTGAAAGACAAGGGAGGCAAAGCGGAAACCATGCTGCCCTTCTATGGCGGCAAGGTCCCTGCCGCAGAGGCGGCGCTGGCCATCGGGCCGATGCCGCGCGCCATGGATTGCGGCGACCTCCATGAAGAGGCCGGGCACGTCAGTGAATACATCGTTGCCAGCCTGCTGGCCGCTTCGGGCCTGCGGCAGAAAGTGACGGGTAAGGAGTTCCTCGCTGCGCTGGTGATCGGCCAGGAGATCCTGATCCGCCTTGGTTCGGCCTACAAGGTCATCAGCCGGGCAGTCAAGGCCAACGACTGCGGCGGCCACTACATCTTTGGCGCGGTCGCGGCGGTCGGCAAACTTCTGGGACTGACCCAGGAGCAGCTCGAGAACGCCCAGGGCATCGCGCGCACCATGACGCAGCCGCATACGATGGCCATCTACGCCCCCGCCACGCTGATGGTCCGCGTGCATCACGGACTGGTGTGCCAGGCGGCGATCACAGCGTGCCAGCTGGCCGCGCGCGGCATCACCGGACCGCGCGAGGAGGTGCTGCTAGGCGCCAACGGCTACCTGAACACGGCCCGCTGGGAAACGGAACCCGAAGCGCTGACACGGGATCTCGGCGGGCGCTGGGAACTGGCGAGCATCATCACCAAGGGCTACAGCGCCTGCTATTTCTCGCATTCCTCCATCGACGGCATCCGTGACCAGATGCGCAGCAATGGCTTTGGCGCGGCCGACATCGCGAGCATCCACATCGATGTCTCCACGTCTGGCTGGCGCGCGGTCTGCGAACCGACCGAAAAGAAATGGCAGCCACGGACCGTACCGGAATGCCAGTTCAGCCTGCCCTACGCCGTGGCCACCGCGGCGTTCGACGACAAGGTATTCCTGGACTCCTACAGCGCCAAGGCCAGGGAGCGGGAGGACGTCCGCGAACTGATGACGCGGATCACCGCATCGGAGGACCCCTCCGTGTCCGACTGGGGCGCACGGCTGACCACCAGGCTGCGTGACGGGCGCGTGGTCAGCAAGGAATACGTCTACGTGAAGGGCCACCCCGAGAACCCGTTCAGCGAGCAGGACTTCATTGCCAAGTTCAGGCTGTGCGTGCCCTATTCCGCGTACCCGTTAAGCGAAGAGCGCGTTGACACGCTCATTGACGACATCCTGCACCTGGAGCGGATCGACGACGTGGCGCAGGCCCTGCTCGCGCCGCTGACCCCCGCCGAAGCCTGAACCAACAGGCATGGCAAAACTACTGGAGACAATGTTCAAATGGAAACGCTCGAACAACGCGTCATGCCGAAGGTGTTCCGGCGCCTCGTCCCGCTCCTGATCCTCTGCTACTTCGTGTCCTTCCTGGACCGCGTCAATGTCGGCTTCGCGGCCTTGCAAATGAACAAGGACCTGGGACTGAGCGCCACGGCATTCGGACTGGGGGCCGGCCTGTTCTTCCTGACCTACTTCCTCTTTGAAGTGCCGTCGAACCTGCTGCTGGTCCGCTTCGGGGCGCGCCGCTGGATCGCGCGCATCATGGTGACGTGGGGACTGGTTTCGGCTGCGACCGCGTTCGTCACCGGGCCGACCGGCTTCTACATCGTGCGCCTGCTGCTCGGCCTGGCGGAAGCCGGGTTCTTCCCGGGTGTAGCCTATTTCCTCACGCTCTGGTTCCCTTCGGCATACCGCGCGCGCGTGATGGGCTACCTGCTGGTCGCGGCGCCGATGTCCACCGTGATCGGTGCCCCGATCTCAGGCGGGCTGCTGAACCTGGAGGGCGTGATGGGCCTGCATGGCTGGCAATGGATGTTCATCCTGGAAGCGCTGCCCGCCGTCATTCTCGGATTCATCGCGCTGAGGCACCTGAGCGGCGAACCGTCGGATGCCCCCTGGCTGTCGGCGGACGAGCGCAGCTGGCTGTCCCAGCGCATGGCGACGGAGGACCGTGAGCGTCGCGCCGAACATCACCTCTCGGTGGCACAAGTGTTCTTCACCCCCAAGGTGTGGCTGCTGTCGATGATGGCCTTCGGCTTCTTCCTGAGCATCTTCGGCGTCGGCTTCTTCCTGCCGCAGATCGTCAAGTCGTTTGGCCTCAGCAATGTGCAGACCGGGTTCGTGGCCGCGATTCCGTACGTGATCGCCTCGTTGAGCATCGTGTTCTGGGCCAGGCGCTCGGACGCGCGGAAGGAACGCCGCCTGCATATCGCGGTGCCCGCGTTTATCGCCGGGGTGGCGCTGATTGCCGCGGCGCTGGTGGACGACTCGATCCTGAAGATGATCGCCTTCAGCGTGGCTGCCTTTGGCATCTTCGGCGCCCTGCCGGCGTTCTGGGCCATCAACACCACCCTGCTCAGCGGACCCGCGTCCGCCGCCGGCATTGCCTTCATCGGGGCGGTCGGCAACCTGGGCGGCTTCGCGGGGCCGTCGCTGCTCGGGCTGTCCAAGGACCTGACCGGCAGCTATGCTGGCGGGCTCATGATCCTGGCCGCCGTGGCCTTCGTCGCTGCCGCCGTTGCGCTGGGGGTCGGCAGGCGCAGCAACCCGCCCGCAATCGCCCTGACACCAACCGGCGAATAATCCGCTCACCCCGGGGCGCGTCTTGCGCTCACTGTACGGAACCGGAGTCCGCCTCGGATTGACAGCCCCAATACTTGCGAGGAATCTGGTCACCATGCCAGCGCATGTCGCCATCGACCGGGCGACGCATCAACGACACTTTTCCCAGGGGACGCACCTGTGACTACCACCCAATCCGATTCCAGTTCGCCGCCCAACTGCCCCCCCCTCGAGCAGGCAGTGGTTCGCCTGATCCAGGACCTGACCTTCGACCAGCTCGATGCGCCGGCGCATGCCGGCGTCAGCCGGCTCATGCGCGACCAGCTCGCGCTGCAGGTCGGCACCTCGCAGATGCCCTGGTCGCACCAGGTGCTGGCATTCGCCATTGCCCAGCAACGCCCCGGGCGCAGCCGGGTGGCCGCCAGCACCGCCACCATGAGTGCGGCGGACGCCGCCTTCGTCAATGGCGCTTATGGTCATGGCTTCGAGTACGACGACGCCCACGGCGCCAGCGCTAGCCACCCCGGCAGCTGCGTGATTCCCGCGGCGCTCGCGATCGGCGAGGAACTGGGCTCGACCCTGGAGGAGGTCATCACCGCGATCGTGGCCGGCTACGAGGTCTACACCCGGATCGGCGTGCTGGCGGCGCCGGACCTGCTCAAGCGCGGCTATCACCCGCATGCCGTACTGTCCAGCTTCGGCGCCGCGGCAGTCTCGGCCAAGTTGCGCAGGTTCGATGCGGAAACCACCCTGCACGCGCTCTCCATCGCGCTGAGCCATGCGGCCGGCACCACCGAGTACACCTCCACCGGCGGCTCGGTCAAGCGCGTGCACGCTGGCATCGGCACGCGCAGCGGCATGGTCTCGGCCGACATGGCACAGGTCGGCATCACCGGGCCGCGCGCCTTCCTGAGCGGCAACAAAGGATTCTTCCGCACCCTCCTGCAGCGTGGCCCGGGCGATCGGGCCGAGGAGCGGTTCCGTCTCGACCAGCCGTTCGAGATCGGCACGGTCTGGCTCAAGGCGTACTGTGCCTGCTATTGCACCCATGCATATATCGACGCAATCCGCCCGTTCGCGGCGCGCCGCGCCGACATTGCTGATATCCAAGCCCGCATCCATCCCGCCTTCAACGTGGTCGTCGGCACCGCCAACGCCAATGCGTATGAGCCGAAGAACATCGAGCACGTCCAGTTCAGCCTGCCGACACAGATGGCATTTGCCGTGCTCGGCATGGGCAATGGCTACAAGGTGCACCGCGACTACCTGGACGGCAAGCTCGACATGGGCCCCGTGAAGGAAGTCGCGCGCGGCATCGGCATTACGGAAGCACCGGAACTCGAGCAGCGCTACCCCGGCAAGTTCGTCGCCGATGTCACGGTGACCTTCCGCGATGGCTCGTCCGAGCATGTCTTCGTAGAGGACCCGATTGGCTCGCTGGCCAACCCCATGTCGGAGGCAGAGCAGGACGCGAAGTTCATGGAGCTGACGGTTGACGTGCTCGGCGAAGACCGGGCGCAGACGCTGCTGGCCACGCTCAGGAAGATGGATCCGCGCCTCAAGACCGCAGACTTGGTGGCATTGACGCACTGAGGAATGACACTAGGCAGGACGCGCGCCGACACGGCCCAGCGTGCCAGGTCGGCCGCTCATGATAGTCAGGAGATAGCAATGCAGCAGCACCCCGTCAGCCGCCCGTCCGGCAGCGACGTCGACACCCTCACAAGATTGATGTCCGAGCGCTTCACGTGCCGCGCATACCTGGACAAAGCCGTGCCCGACGCGGTGATCCGAAGCATCGTCAACGTTGCCAAGAAGAGCGCATCCTGGTGCAACGTGCAGCCCTGGCACCTGGTCATCGGCTCGCAGGCGACCACGGAGCAGTTTCGCAATGCGCTGCTCGAGCACGCCGCCAGCTCACCCGAAGTCGATTCGGACCTGCCCTTCCCGGAAGAATATCGCGGCGTCCACGCGCGACGCAGACAGGAAACGGGTTACCGGCTCTATGAAGCGCTGGGCATCGAGCGCCACGACCGCGAGCGCCGCGCTAGCCAGGGCTTCGAGAATTTCCGGCTGTTCGGGGCGCCGCATGTGGCCATCGTCACGATGGCTGCGGATCTGGGGCCGTACGCGGCTGTCGATTGCGGCGGGTTTATCGCTTCGCTCCTGCTGGCCGCGCACGCGCACGGTATTGCCACCACGCCGCAGGGGGCGCTGGCACGGCACGCCAGGTTTGTGCGCTCCCATTTTGGCATCGGCGACGACCGCAAGATGATCTGCGCGATTTCGTTTGGCTACGCGGATCCCGATCATGCGGCGAACAGCTTCAGGACGAGCCGGGCGCCTGACGAAGAGATTATGCGGTTGGTGTAACTACCGGCGTTTTCGTGATAAAGCAAGCGAGCCGACCTGGTCGGCTCGTTCTCTTTGTCGGAGACTTATCGGCCGGCTTTCAGCCAGTTTTTGACTTGGCCTCCGTCAGGGCCACCAACTTCTTCCACCGCTCCAGCTCAGCCGGCGCACTGGCGCGAACCGCGGCGGCATCCGCTATATCGACCTCCAGCCCCTGCCCGATGCAGTAAGACTTAAAAGCGGGCGTCGCAGCCGCCGCAGTCATTGCCCTGGACAGCTGCGAGACGATGGCAGGCGGCGTGCCATGTGGAGCCATGACCCAGATCGGCGAGATCAGCTCATAGCCCTTCAGGCCAGCCTCGTCCATCGTCACGACACCCGAAAGCTGGCTCGAACGCTGCAGGCTGGTGACTGCCAGCACGCGCAATCGTCCCGCCTTGATCAGAGCCAGCGACGAGGCCACGCCCCCGAAGCCGACGTCGACCTGGCCGCTCGCCGTATCGACCGCGACCTGCGCCGGCCCCTTGTACGGGACGTGGATCATCTCAATGCCGGCCATGCTGCTCATCAGCGCCGCCGCCATGTGCGACGTGGTGCCATTTCCGGAAGACCCGAAGGACACGCTCCCGGGCTTGCGCTTCGCCGCCGCGATGACGTCCTTGACCGTGCGGAACTGCGAATTTGCCGCGGTAGTCAGCAGCAGTGCGGACATGCCCAGCCGCGCGATCGGCTCGAAGTCCCTGACCGCATCGTATGGCGTCTTCTCGACCCACTGGTTCGAATAGTGCGCGGCATACGTGCACAGCAACGTGTAGCCGTCCGGTGCCGCCTTGGCCACGAAATCCGTGCCGATGATCCCGCTCGCGCCAAGGCGGTTCTCCACGACAAACGCAGAGCCCAGGGCCTGCGTCAGCACGGCGCTCATATAACGCGCCACGACATCGCTGCCCGAGCCAGGGCTGACGGGCACGATGATTCGCACCGGGCGGGAGGGATAGGCCTGGGCGAGCACCGAAGCCGGGAACGATGCCGGGATGGCCGCCAGCGCCGCCAGCGACTGCAGGAAGGTGCGGCGCCTCATCATTGCGCTGCTCCATTCTGGATGCGGCCGGCGGCCGCCAGGTTGTCGAGCTCTTCCTTGGAGAGCCATTGCGCCAGTGCCAGCGCCGCGTTCTCCGGCGTTGCCGCAGCGGGGGGAGCCGGATCGGCCGGGCGCGTACGCGAAAAGCGCGGCGCCGGGCGCGGCTGCATCACGCCATCGACCTCGACAAAGGTGCCGCGCGCCTTCAGGTGCGGATGTTCAAACGCCTCTTCCTGGTCGAGCACGGGCGCAAAGCACACGTCGCTGCCTTCGAGCAGCTCTGTCCACTGCGCGCGCGTCCGCGTCCTGAACTGCGCCGCAAACACGCGGCGTGCGGTTGGCCAGTCAGTGCGATCTGCCTGCTTGCCCAGCGCGGACGGATCCAACTCCAGTCGTTCAAGCAACTGTTGATAGAACTTGGACTCGATCGGGCCGATCGACACGTATTTACCGTCGGCGCACTCGTAGACATCGTAGAAAGGCGCCCCCGAATCCAGCAGGTTGGTGCCTCGTTCCGGTCCGGTCAGGCCCGCAGCCCGTAGCCCGGTATGTACGGCCAGCAGCGACGCCACGCCATCGACGATCGCTGCGTCGACCACCTGTCCTTTACCCGAGGAACGCGCCTCCAGGATCGCGCTCACGATGCCGAGTGCGGCATAGACCGAGCCGCCGGCATAGTCGCCGACGACATTGAGCGGCACCGTCGGCGGCTGGCCCTCACGCCCGATCGCGTTGAGCAGCCCGGTGATGGCGATGTAGTTGATATCGTGCCCCGCGGTCTGGGCCAGCGGCCCATCCTGGCCCCAGCCCGTCAGCCTGCCGTACACCAGCCTGGGATTGCGCGCGAGGCACACCTCAGGCCCGAGCCCGAGCCGCTCGGTGACCCCGGGGCGGAATCCCTCGATCAACCCATCTGCCTTGTCGATCAGCGTGCGAACCAGTTCCAGTTCGGCCGGGTCCTTCAAGTCGACCTGAATCGACTTTCGGTTGCGCAACACCAGATCGAACTGTAGCGGCCGCGATAGCCCCAGCCCCGACGGCTCCTTCCGGTCGACGCGGATGATCGTCGCGCCAAGGTCTGCAAGCAACATGGCGCAAAAGGGAGCCGGCCCGATGCCCGCCAGCTCCACGATGCGCACTCCAGCAAGTGGTCCCACGATGGTCTCCTGATAGCTATGCCCGGTTTCCGCGCGCCAACTGTAATGAGCGCGAGAGCGGTCAGTACTGCACCGGGGGGCGATCTGCCTGACTCAGGCTCGCCGATGCTCCCCGCGCGTACTTCCGCCGCATACCAATCGTGCGCGCCCTCCCCCCGGAACTCAACTCGCCAGCCCGTGCCGTTCCGTGCTTTGAGAGGCGGGCCTGCGCCTGCTCTCAAAGCACGGAACGGCACACCAGCGCCAATTGCCCAGCCCGCCGGCCGCGCCTATCGTCGAAAGCATAAGAGAGGAGACATTATGTTCGGCAGAAGGAATTTCCTGAAATCACTGGCATCACTAGCTGCGGTCGCCTGCGCGCCGTCGGCCTTTGCGCAGCAATATCCGTCGCGGCCGATTCGAATTGTCGTGCCGGCCTCTCCAGGCACGGCGGTGGACATTACTGCGCGATTCATGGCCGAGGCACTGGCAGAGAGCCTGAAAACCCCCGTCCTGGTGGACAACCGTGCCGGCGCTGGCGGGCTCATCGGCACGGACGCCGTGGCCAAGGCTCCCGCTGACGGCTACACGCTGCTGTTCGCCGGTGTTCCCCACCTGACCACGCGATGGTTTACCGCCGGGCCTGTCACGTTTGACCCGGTCAAGGACTTCGCGCCGATTGCCAAAGTGAGCAGTTCCGCGCTGGCGATCGTGGTCAGAGCCGACTCGCCTTACAAGACCTTGGACGACCTGATCGCCGCCATGAAGCGCAAGCCGGGCGAGATCACGTACTCATCCGGGGGGGCGGGCAGCACGTCTCATCTCTGCTCGGTGATGCTGAATGACCTGACGAAAACGCGGGCCAAGCATATCCCTTACAAGGGCAACGGGCCAGCTGTGACCGACGTCATGGCCGGCCAAGTGGACTTCACCTGCCAGGGCGCGCCGAGCGTGGTGCCGATGATCAAGGCGGGCAAGCTGCGCGGCCTCGCCGTCACCAGCGCCGGGCGCTGGAGTGAGATCCCGGGAGTTCCGACTGCCGCGCAAGCCGGCGTGCCGGGCTTCCAGGTCTCGTCGTGGATCGGCGCGCTGGCGCCTGCAGCAGCGCCGGCGCCGATTGTGGAACGCTTGTCCGAGGAACTGGTTCGAATCGCCCAGTCGCCCGAGTTCAAGGCGTTCTGTGCTCATCAGTCGATGTACGTCGATATCGCGGATCGCCGCCAGTTTCTCACTGCATTTCCGAAGGAGGATGCGCACTGGAAGCGCATCGCGCAGCTGTCGAAGGAATCCTGAGCTCGCGGGCTTCTCCCTCCCCAAAATTCAAAGTACGGGACAAACCGCGTTGCTCACTTGGCGCGGCTGTACGACCTCAAGTGAAATGGTTTCCGGCGGCTATCCGACGAGTGTGCGGCTGCGCCAAGCATAAACAATATCCAGGAGACAAAGACCATGTGCCTAGAACGCCTTCTTTCGCTGCGCCTAGCTAGCCTCGCTGCCCTTGCCGCCTGCGCTGTCGCGCAGGCCCAAGCCCAGGAAATCCCGATAATGTCCATCCAGTCGGTGACCGGCGCGGCTGCCTTCGCTGGCGCGAGCTACCAGAACGGCATCCGCCTGGCAGTCGACGAAGCCAACAGGAAGGGCGTGCTCGGCAGCGCCAGGATCAAGCTGATCGAACGCGACAACGCGAGCGACAAGGGGCAGGCCATCAACTTGGCCAACCAGGCGATCGACCGGGAGCGGGTGGTGCTGTCACTCGGGCCCTCGGCGACTTCCGACTCCGTCGGCGCGGCGCCGGTCTTTAATGACAAGCGCACTCCCATGATGTCGATGGCCAGCTCGGACGCCATCATCGCCCCCGGACCGTGGGTGTTCAAGTTCCAGCAGAGCGCGACTGATATCAGCCCGCGGATGGCAAAGTACGTGCTCGAGAAGACGCCGGTGCGCAAGGTCGCGATGGTGTACGACCGCGGCAATGAAGCTCTGATCGAGTACAAGAATTACTTCCGCGACCCGTTCAAGGCGGGGGGCGGAACGGTGGTGGCCGAAGAAGCGGTCGTCACCAGCGACACCAACTTCCTGCCGCTGGTGACGAAGCTCAAGGCCATGGACCTCGATGCGGTGTATCTCGCCACCTATTCCGAGCAGAGCGCCAACATCATCCTCCAGCTGCGCCAGGCCGGCTTGCCGGAGAAGGTGCGCTTCATCGGCACTATCGCACTCGTCACCCCGCGCTTCCTGAACATCGTCGGCAAGGCAGCCGAAGGCACGCTGGCCGTGTCGGAGTTCGTCAACGGCATGGACCGGCCGCTGAACAAAGCCTTCGAGGCTGCCTACAAGGCGCGCTACAACGCCGAGCCTGATGGCTGGGCCGCGACCGGTTACTCGTCCGTCCAGGTCGCGCTCGCAGCGCTCAGGAATGCGGGGGCAAATCCCGACCGGCAGAAGGTGCGCGACGCCTTGATGACGGTGCGCGACGTGCCGGTCGTGGTCGGCTCGGGTAGCTGGAACCACAGCGATCGCCGCCCCAGGTACGGCAGCGTCGTGCTCGTCGTCAAGGACGGCAAGTTCGTCCAGGCTGACAGGTGAGACGCCGTGCTGATCCAGCAACTTCTCAACGGCCTGGTCATGGGCAGCACGTACGCCGTGTTCGCGCTCGGTTTCACCTTGCTGTTCGGGGTGAACCACATCATGAACATGGCCTACGGCTCCCTGTTCATGTGGGGCAGCTTCGCCGGCCTCTACGCCGCCACCCTGTTCAAGGCACCCTTTTTTGTATCGATGCTGGTTGGCATGCTGGCCGGCGGTGTACTGTCCATCGCGCTTGACCTAGTGGCATTCCGCCCCCTGCGTCGCCGACATGCGCCCGACTTCTCCTACATCCTGGCCTCGATCGGCGCTAGCCTGGTAATGCTGGCGCTCGCGCAGAAGGTGTCCAACACGTCGGTGATGCAGTTTCCCGAAGGGACGTTCCCCATCGTCGTGTATGAGTTCCTGGGACTGCAGATCCAGCTGCTGCAGATCATCATCGTCGGCGCCGGCATGGTGATCGTCGCTGGCCTGGTCTATGCGCTGTACGGCACCGGCATGGGACGCAGGATTCGCTGCGTCGCCTATTCGGAAGCTACCGCGCGGCTATTGGGCATCAATGCCGAGTGGGTCAACGCACAGGTGTTCTTTATCTCCGGCGCCCTGGCGGGCCTTGCAGGCGTGCTGATCGGCGTGGCCTTCAACTCGATCCACTTCATGATGGGCGAGTCCTTCCTGATGCGGGCCTTCGTCGTCATCATCGTCGGCGGCCTCGGGAGCATTCCCGGCGCCCTGGCAGGCGGGATCCTGATCGGTGTGGTCCAGTCGCTGGCCTATGCCTATATCTCGTCGGCCGCCGCCGACGGTATCGCCTTCGTGGTGCTGTTTCTCATCATCCTGATCCGCCCGACCGGCCTGTTCGGCCAGGCCAGCGCGGTCGTGCGGGTGCAGCGCGTATGATTGACTATCTCCTTTCCTACCAGTCGGTCCTCGACCACATCCTGATCTATTCGCTGCTGGCCATGAGCCAGGCGATCGCACTGCGTGCCGGCACGTTCTCGATCGGGTCGGCCGCGTTTGCCGCCATCGGGGCGTACACCACCGCCATCCTCGTCACTCGCCTGGGCTGGTGGCCCCCGTTGGCGATGGCGAGCGGCGTTGCCCTGGCCGGCGGCATCAGCCTGATGATGGCGTTCCCGTTGTCGCGCCTGCGCGGCGTATTCCAGGCGGTGGCGACGCTGGCGCTGGTGCAGGTGATCGTCACGGTGGCCATGAACTGGGACGACGTGACGCGCGGCGCGCTGGGCATCACCGGCATTCCCAAGGCAGCGACCACAGGCTGGCTGATCCTGATCGTGGCCATGGCCATGGCGCTGGTGCACACGCTGAGCCGCTTCAGCCTGGGGCGGGCGATGGACGTGATCCGGCAGGACGAGACGGTCGCGGTGTCGCTCGGCATCTCGGTGGCTTACCACCAGCGCCTGGCCATGACGCTCTCCGGCCTGCTGGCGGGCCTGGCCGGTGCACTGTCGGCCTGCAATGCCTACGCCGTCAATCCGGAAGATTTCGGCTTCCACATGCTGGTGCAAGCGCTCGCCATGGCGGTGCTCGGCGGCCAGACCTCCCTGTGGGGGCCACTGGTCGGCGCCACCGTGCTGACGCTGCTGCCCGAGCTGTTCCGAGTCTTCGAGGAATTCCGCGATGTGGCCCAGGGCGCGCTGCTGATGCTGATCATCATCTACCTGCCGCACGGCATCGCCGATACGCTGGCCGGACTCGCGCATGACCGCCGCGTAAAGCGCGTGGCGGCGCAGGGTGCGCGGACAGCTTCCCAACAAACGGGAGGAGCAGGCGCATGAACCCGACGATCAACCCCATGCTCAGGCTCGATGAGGTCGCACGCAGCTTCGGCGGTGTCCCGGCGCTGAGCGGACTGAGCCTGTCCGCCGCGCCCGGCACCATCACGGGCCTGATCGGGCCCAACGGCGCCGGCAAATCGACGGTGGTGAACCTGGTGATGGGCCTGCTGCACCTTTCCTCCGGCCGGGTGCTGCTGGATGGCCGGGATGTCTCCACCATGGAGGCGTCCCAGCTGGCACGCGCCGGTGTGGCGCGGACCTTCCAGAACATCCGCCTGGTGCCGCAGGCGACGGTGCTCGACAACGTGCTGGCCGGATTCCACCGGCACCAGACCACCGGCTTCTGGGCCAACCTGCTGGGCCTGCGCGCGGCGCGCGCGGAGACGGCCGCGCACCGCGCCGAGGCCATAGCCCTGCTCGAACGCTTCGGCATGGCCAAACTTGCGCAGCACCGGGCCGGCAACCTCTCCTACGGGCACCAGCGACGTATCGAGATGATGCGCGCGCTGGCGATGAAGCCGCGCCTGTTGCTGCTGGACGAGCCCGTGGCCGGCATGAACGACGTCGAGGCGGCCAGCCTCGGCCGCATCTTCCAGGAGGTGGCGGCCGAAGGCGTGGCGGTGCTGCTGATCGAGCACAACATGCGCTTCATGACGCAGGTCTGCTCCTACCTGTACGTGCTCGCGTCCGGGCGCGAGATCGCCGAGGGTCAGCCCGAGGCGGTCCTGCAAGACCCAGTCGTGATGCAAGCCTATCTGGGGACCTGAATGACGAGCCATCCACCTCCCATTGCCGCGCCGGAGGCCGTTCCTGGCCAGGCCGGCGCCGACGCCCTGTCGATCACGAACCTTGAAGTGCACTATCGCGGCATCACCGCGTTGCGCGGCGTCTCGCTCACGGTACGGCGCGGCGAGATCTTCACGCTGATCGGCCCCAACGGGGCTGGCAAATCCAGCTTGGTCAATGCGATCTGCGGCATCGTGCCCGGCTCCGGCTCGATCCGCTTCGACGGCAGCCCGCTCGATGCCCTGCCCGCGCACCGGCGCTCGCGCCTAGGCGTGATCCAGGTGCCCGAGGGACGCCGCGTCATCGCACCGCTGTCCGTGATGGACAACCTGCTGCTGGGCTGCGAGGCGGCCGGAGTGCGTGGCGGCGACTTCGAGGCCGACCTGCAACGGGTCTTCGAGCTGTTCCCGATCCTTGCCGAACGCCGCAACCAGGCCTCCGGCACCATGTCCGGCGGGCAGCAGCAAATGCTCGCCATCGGCCGCGCGCTGATGGGAAATCCGCATGTGCTGCTGCTCGACGAGCCGAGCCTGGGCCTGGCGCCCGTGATCGTCGCCGACGTGTTCCGCGCGGTGAAGCGGCTCAATGCGCAGGGCATGACGATCCTGCTGGTGGAACAGAACGCCCGCCTGGCGCTGGAGACTGCCCACCGGGCCGCAGTGCTGGAACAGGGGCGCATCGTCCGGCAGGGCATGGCGGCCGACCTGGCCAACGACCCCGTGATCGCGGACCACTACTTCGGCCAGGCGGCCGCAACCTGAAGCGAAACGAATCATGAGAAAGATGACTGTCCTGCTGAAAGGCCTGACGCATACCGAAGGTGCCCGCTGGCACCAAGGGCGCTTCTGGTTCAGTGACCTGTACACCTACCGCGTGTACTCCGTGAAAGAGGACGGGTCGGACCTGCGCACCGAACTGGAGGTGCCCGGTTGCCCGTCCGGGACTGGCTGGTTGCCGGATGGACGGTTGCTGGCGGTGTCGATGCACGATCGCAAGCTGCTGCGCCGCGAGCATGACGGCACGGTCGTCACGCACGCAGACCTGTCTGCGCACCTTGAGTTCGAACCGAATGACATGGTGGTGGACCGCAACGGCCGCGCCTGGGTCGGAAACCTGGGGTTCGACGTCATGAACCTCGCCCCGCGCCGGCCCGCGCGGCTGGTACGCGTGGATCCGGACGGCTCGGTAACCGCGGTGAGCGAACCGCTGCATTTCCCGAACGGCTCGGTCGTGATGGACGGCGGCCGCACGCTCGTCGTCGCCGAGTCGTTTGGCAACCGCATGTCGGCTTTCGATATCCGGCCTGACGGGACCCTGTCCGGGCGCCGGGACTGGGCGCGCTTTGGCGCGGTGCCCGAGAACCCTGATCCGATCCAGGCGATGGCCGAGATCGTGGTGGCGCCCGATGGCATCGCGCAGGCGGACGCCGAGGGTGCGATCTGGGTTGCCGACTTTATCAGGACGCGCGCGATCCGTGTGCTTCCGGGCGGTGAGATCGTCGACGAGGTTTCGACGGGCGACCTCAACTGCTATGCCTGTGCCTTGGGCGGCGAGGACGGGCACACGCTGTTCCTGTGCGCCACGCCGGCTGAGTTCAATCCGGAGATCCGCAGGAACCATCCGCTGAGCCAGGTGTTGTCAACCCGGGTGGACGTGCCCGTCGCCTGATGGCGTTGCATCGGCCGGATCCCGCAGGGATGCCGGGTACATCTGCCAACCCGAATGTAGCGATCGTACGATCGCCCCGAAGACAAGGAGTGCAATATGGGAAATGAAACAGCAACGGCAACCGCCGCGGCCAACAAGGCCGACACGGGACTGGCCAGGGCACTGGCGTGGATCGGCTCGGGACCCAAGCGCCTGCTCATTGGCGGGCGGTGGGTAGAGGCGGCATCCGGCAAGACCTTCGAGGTCATCAACCCGTCCACGGAAGAACTGCTTTGCCATGTGGCGGAAGCCAACAGTGCCGATATCGATGCGGCGGTGGCCGCGGCGCGCCACGCCTTCGACAACTCATCCTGGGTCGGCATGTCGCCGCACGCGCGCACCCGTGCGTTGCTGCGTATCGCCGATCAGATCGATCGGCACGCCGACGAGCTTGCCGCGATCGAGACCCTCGATAACGGCATGCCACTGTGGTTCAGTACCGCCGTTGCCACCACGGCGGCCGACATCTTCCGCTATTACGGCGGCTGGTGTACGAAGATCCTGGGCTCCACGATTCCGTCAGATGCTTCCGGATTCGTCTATACGCTGCGCGAGCCCCTCGGCGTGTGCGGACAGATCATCCCGTGGAACGTGCCGATCCTGATGGCGTCGATCAAGCTGGCAAACGCGCTGTGCTGCGGCAACACGCTGATCCTCAAGCCCGCCGAACTGGCCTGCCTCACGTCCTTGCGGCTGGCAGAGCTGATCCAGGAGACGGACCTGCCGCCGGGTGTCATCAACATGCTGCCCGGCTTCGGCGCCACCGCCGGCGCAGCGCTGGCGCTCCACCCGGATGTCGACAAAATCGCGTTCACTGGCTCCACGGCGATCGGCAAGCAGATTGTGCAGGCCTCCACCTCGAACCTGAAGAAGGTGACGCTGGAACTCGGCGGCAAATCGCCGAACGTCATCTTCGCCGACGCGGATCTCGACAAGGCCGTCCAGGCCGCGGTCAAGACCTTTTGCGGCAATTCCGGCCAGGTGTGTTCGGCGGGTACCCGGTTGTTCGTCCATGAAAGCGTGCATGACGAAGTTTCGGAACGCGTCACCCGCCTGGCCGCCACCTACACGGTAGGCGATCCGCTGGCGCCGGACACCAAGCTCGGCCCGCTGATCTCGGCCAAACAGCGCGACCGGGTGCTGTCCTATATCGAGGCCGGCCAGGCGGGCGGCGCCTCGCTGCAACTGGGCGGCTCTCAGTGGAGCGGCCGCGGCTACTTCGTCGCGCCGGCCGTGTTCGATGGCGTGACCAACGGCATGCGCATCGCGCAGGAGGAAATCTTCGGGCCCGTCCTCTCCATCATCCCGTTCCGGGACGAAGACGACGCCGTCTTCAAGGGCAACGACACCACATACGGCCTCTCCGCGGCCGTATGGACGCGCGATGTTGCGCGGGCGCACAAGGTGGCGCGCGCGCTCAAGGCCGGGCGCGTATGGATCAACACCTATGGCGAGGCCGATCCCGCCATGCCTTTCGGCGGCTACAAGCAATCCGGATGGGGGCGCGAATTCGGCCAGGAATCCATCGACGCCTATACCCAGGTCAAGGCTGTGATGCTGAGGATGTAAGCGGCACGGGCGCGGGGGCAAGCCCCCTGCCCTTCACAAGAATATTTCAGGAGACATTGCATGAGCAGCACGACATACGGCGTGCAGACGCCGGCGTTCGTCGGCGGCACCAAACGCCTCTTTATTGGCGGCGCATGGGTGCCAGCCGCATCCGGCAAGGCCTTTGACACGGTCAATCCAGCCACTGGCGAAGTCATTGCGCGCCTGGCGCAGGCGGACCAGACCGACATCGACCGGGCCGTCACCGCGGCGCGCCAGGCCTTCGAGGGCCCCTGGAACCAGTGGACGCACAGCGATCGCCAGCGCCTGCTGATCCGCATCCACGACGTGGTGGAGAAGCACTTCGATGAACTGGCATTGATCGAGACGCTGGACATGGGCGCGCCGCTGGTGCGCACGCGCGGCCTCAAGTCATTCCTGCTGCAGCTGATCCTGTTCTACGCGTCGCAGACGGCCGCCGGTGGTGTGCAGACTCCGCTCAACGCGCTGCCCGGCAAGTTCGCGACGCTCAAGATCAAGGCGCCGGTGGGCGTGGTCGCCGGCATTATTCCCTGGAACGGCCCGCTGTTGAGCCAATGGTGGATTCTCGGCGCGACCCTGGCCACCGGCTGTACCGCGGTGCTCAAGCCGGCCGAGGATGCTTCGCTGAGCGCGCTGCGCATGGCCGAACTGCTGCAGGAAGCAGGCGTACCAGCGGGGGTAATCAACGTGGTGACAGGCTACGGCGGCGAAGCGGGCAGCGCCCTGGCCGAACACCCTGGCGTGGACCGCATCGCCTTCACCGGCTCACCCGAGACCGGGCGCAGGATCGTCCGGGCTTCGGCCGGCAACTTCAAGCGGGTGTCGGTGGAACTCGGCGGCAAATCGCCCGATATCGTGTTCGATGACGCCAACCTGGACAAGGCGGTGCCGGGCGTGGCCATGGGCGTGTTCACCAACACCGGCCAGATCTGCGCCGCTGGTACGCGCGTGCTGGTGCAGCGCCGGATCTACGACGAATTCATCGAACGGCTGAAGGCCTTCAGTACCTCGCTCAAGATCGGCAACGGCCTCGATCCGCAAGTGCAGCTGGGACCAATCGTCTCGCAGCGCCAGCTCGATCGCGTGATGCACTACGTCGACGTGGGCGGCCAGGAAGGCGCAGAGCTCGCCTGTGGCGGCCGGCGCCTGGGCGGTGAGCTGGCCGCGGGCTATTTCGTCGAGCCGACCGTGTTTACGGGCGTGCACAACGACATGACCATTGCACGCGAGGAGATCTTCGGCCCGGTCGCTTCGGTCATGCCATTCGACACACCGGAGCAGGCACTGCGCATCGCCAACGACACCAGCTTTGGTCTGGCCGGGGGTGTCTGGACGCAGAACCTGTCCACCGCGCACAGGTTTGCGCAGGGCATCCAGGCCGGAACCATCTGGGTCAACTGCTATGGCGTGCTGGATCCACAGGTCGGTTTCGGCGGCTACAAGCTGAGTGGCTATGGCTGGAAGGGCGCCGCCGAACAGGTGGACAGCTACCTCTACCAGAAGGCCGTCTACATGAATCTCGACTGAGGCCCCGGACCGGGGCGCCTGTCTGTCTGAATACCGTCTAAACGGAGAAATCTATGCGTGGTGTTGTATTCAAAGGTGATCGCAAGCTCGAAATCATGAACTTCCCCGACCCGACCCCGGGCCTGGGCGAGGTAGTGATCGAAATGAAGGCGTCTGGCATGTGCGGCAGCGACCTGCACTTCTACCGGCACGGTCCCGCCGAGGTGATCCGGTCCCTGGGGTTCAAGGACCTGGCGTCGCGCGGTATCGACGAGAATGCACCGATCATCGGCGGCCATGAGCCGTGTGGCGTGGTCGCTGCAGTTGGCCCGGGCGTGAACCCGAAAGCGTTCAAGGTTGGCGATCGCGTCATGGTGTTCCACTACGAAGGCTGCAGTTTCTGCGACTCCTGCCGCACTGGGTGGACCCAGCTGTGCGATCACGGTGCCACTGTGCACGGCGTGATCGCCCACGGCGGCCATGCCGACTACATGAAGGTGCCGGTCTCGTCCCTGGTCCACCTGCCAGAAGAGGTGTCCTTCGCGGGCGGCGCGGCCATTTCCTGCGGCACGGGCACCGCTTACGGTGCGCTGCAACGGCTGGATATCAGCGCGCGCGACACCCTGGCGGTGTTCGGGCTGGGACCCGTCGGCCTGTCTGCCGCCCAACTCGCGGCCGCGATGGGCGTCGAGGTCATTGGGGTGGATATCTCGCCGGATCGCGTCAAGCAGGCTAAGGAGTTCGGGGTCGCCCATGCTATCGATGGGAGCCAGGTGGATGCCGTGGCGGAAATCCTCCGGCTCACCGGTGGCAAGGGAGTGAGCTGCGCAATGGACTGCGCGGGCAGTGAAGTGCCCAGGCAGCAGGCCGTGCGCTGCACCCGGACATGGGGGAAGGTCGCCTTGGTGGCGATCGGCGGGAATCTCAACGTCGACGCCATGAAGGACCTGATCGGCAAGCAACGGACCGTGATTGGCTCCTACACATTTTCGGAGGTCGGCATGAAGGAATGCGCCCACTTCATCGCCCGTCGTGGCGTTGAAGTGGACAAGCTGTTCACTGACCACTGGCGGCTCGAACAAGCCGAGGAGGCGTATCGTCGCTTCGACGGCCAGGCCGGGGGCAAGGGCGTATTCCTCTTCTGAGCGCGGTTACGCTCATCCATCCGGTATGCGTGCCGTCACATGGCGCGCATACCGGACGGGTTTTCGCGTTCACACGGCGGTGTAGCCACCGTCCACCGGCAGGGTCACGCCAGTGACGAACGACGCGGCATCGGACAGCAACCACATGGCAGCCTGCGCCTGTTCAATCGGCTCGCTGGCGCGACCGAGCAGGTGCAGGCCGTTGACCCTTTCCTCGTGATCGGGCTTGGTCTTCAAGTAGTGCAGGTACATCGGCGTGCGCGTCGAGGAAGGCGCGATCGCGTTGACGCGGATGTTTTGCAGGCCATAGTCGGCGGCCGCGGCTTTGGTCATGCCGGTGATCGCATGCTTGGACGCGGTGTATTCGGCCGCGCGGGCGGTGTAAATCAGGCCGTGGATCGACGAGCAGTTGACGATGGCGCCGCCGCCGGTCTTGAGCATGGCCAGAATCTCATGCTTCATGCAAAGGAACGTACCGATAACGTTGACGTCGTGGCAACGCCGGAAGTCCTCCTCGGTAAGCTCGGCCAGCAGCTTGCCGGCATTGGGTACACCGGCATTGTTGAATGCGCGATCCAGTCGGCCATAGCTTCGTACCGCCGCCTCGACCATGGCAATGACATCCGCCTCGGACGATATGTCCGTCTCGACGAACTGCGCCCGCAGGCCCTGATCAGTCAGTTCCTTTGCCAGAGCCGCTCCGTTGGAACCCCGGTCCGCGATCGTCAGTAGTGCCCCGTTTGCGGCCAGCAGCCGCGCCGCAGCCTCGCCGATGCCACTGGCGCCGCCAGTGACGATGATCGATTTTCCTTCGATACCATTGATACCATTGATACCGTTGATACCCATCGGATTCTCCATAGATTCGATCTACAGCACTTCAGGTCTTGTTCGCCATATGACCAATACTCTGTGGTATTGACTTGCTTCGCAATCGTCTTGAAAGCCAATGTCCCGTACCTTGGAAGAAGAAGGCAGTGGCGAGCCACCAGAAGCCGGACCTGGAGTCGCTTCGGTGACAGGTCGACAATGAACGTCGGGAAGGTTGGTATCCGTTCCGAGGGCTGCACTTCGACGCCCGGAACGGCTACGTGGGGGGGGGGGTTGCTTCGGGAAGGGAAACCATGAATGACGAGCCTCGCGGCTAGCCGTTCCTGCAGATGGCCGCAGCCGCATTGCCGGCGGATGCCTTCAGCGCCTGGCTCATGGGCCAGGCGCGCACCGCCTGGTCGCTCAGAACGACCGCGGCAGCCCCAACACGTGCTCCGCGACGAAGGAGTAGATCAGGTTGGTCGAGATCGGCGCCACCTGGTACAGGCGCGTCTCGCGGAACTTGCGCTCGACGTCGTATTCGCAGGCGAAGCCGAAGCCGCCATGGTACTGCAGGCAGGCGTTGCCGGCCTCCCAGCTGGCCTTGGCGGCCAGGTACTTGGCCATGTTGGCCTGGGTGCCCATGGGCTCGTGCTTGTCGAACAGTTCACAAGCCTTCCAGCGCATGAGGTTCGCGGCCTCGATCTCCATAAACGACTCGGCGATCGGGAACTGCACGCCCTGGTTCTGGCCGATGGGGCGGCCGAAGACCTCGCGTTCCTTGACGTACTTGGTCACCCGGTCCATGAACCAGTAGCCGTCGCCGATGCACTCGGCCGCGATCAGCGTGCGCTCGGCGTTCAAGCCATCCAGGATGTACTTGAAGCCCTTGCCCTCTTCACCGATCAGGTTTTCCTCCGGAATCTCCAGATCCTCGAAGAACAGCTCATTGGTCTCGTGATTGACCATGTTCGGGATGGGCCGCACAGTCAGGCCCTTCTTCTGCGCCTCGTGCAGGTCCACCATGAAGATCGACATCCCCTCGCTCTTCTTCTTCACGTCGGCCAGGGGCGTGGTGCGCGCCAGCAGGATCATGAAGTCACTGTGCTGCACGCGGCTGATCCAGACCTTCTGGCCGTTGACCACGTAGCGTCCGTCCTTTTTGACGGCGGAGGTCTTGATCTTGGTGGTGTCGGTGCCCGTGGTGGGCTCGGTCACGCCCATCGACTGCAGGCGCCATTGCCCCGAGGCGATCTTCGGCAGGTACTTTTCCTTCTGCGCCTGGGAACCGTGCCGCAGCAGCGTTCCCATGTTGTACATCTGGCCGTGGCAGGCGCCGGAGTTGCCGCCGCAGCGGTTGATTTCCTCCATGATGACCGAAGCCTCGGTCAGGCCCAGGCCGGAGCCACCGTACTCCTGCGGGATCAGGGCCGCCAGCCAGCCGCCTTCCGTAAGCGCATTGACGAACGCCTCCGGATAGGCGCGCTGCTCGTCCACCTTGCGGAAGTACTCGTCGGGAAATTCACCGCAAAGTGCGCGTACGGCATCGCGGATGTCGTGGAAGTTGTTGGATTGGGTCTGTTCGATCATGGGGAGTCTTTGGCGGTCAACATCGTTGCTCTTGCCGGGAATGCCATGGGCCATCCCAGCGTGATGTGGCAATAGTCGCGGCTATCCGCCATTCGGACAATCAGCCTTTGCCAAAGCGCGCCTTCAAGCGCGCTTAAGCCCGCGTTTTCGCAATCGCCGAAGGCCGCCATTGGCATTGTCAAATAGCGCAAAACCCGCTTTGACGACATGCTTTGGACAATTTCCTGACGATCACATAGGAACAAGGACATGGCAGTCAGCTACCACCATCTCAAGCAACGTCCGTTCGCCCCCGTCCGCCAGACCTACACCGAGCGCGACACCATGCTGTATGCACTCAGCCTTGGACTGGGCAGCGATCCGCTGGACGAGGCAGCCCTGCCCTTTGTGTTCGAAGGCGCCCCCGGCGGGTTGCGCACGCTGCCGTCGCAGGCGGTGGTGCTGGGTTATCCCGGCTTCTGGGCGCGCGAGGCCGATACCGGCATCGACTGGGTCAAGCTGTTGCATGGCGAACAGCGCATGCGCCTGCACTGCCCGCTGCCGGCCAACGCAGACGTCGTCGGCCATAACCGCATCACGCACCTGACCGACAAGGGCGAAGGCAAAGGCGCCATCATGGTTACCGAACGCCGCCTGGAAACGGCCGAGGGCGAACTGCTGGCGACGGTCCAACAGGTCAGCTTCCTGCGCGGCGACGGTGGCTACAGCCAGCTCGGCGGCGGCCAGCCCAGCGACGAGCCGCTGCCGGCGCTGCGCCCGACGCCGGAAGACCGCGCGCCGGACTTCTCCGACACGCAGGCGATCCGCCCCGAGGCCGCGCTGCTGTATCGCCTGATGGGCGACTTCAACCCGCTGCACGCCAACCCGGCGGTGGCCAGGGCCGCTGGTTTCGAGCGCCCGATCCTGCACGGCCTCGCCAGCTACGGCCTGGCGGCGCATGCGCTGGTGCGCCAGTGCGCGCAGGGCGACCCCACCCGCCTGCGCGCGCTCGATATCCGCTTCACCGCGCCGGTCTTCCCCGGCGAGACCCTAGTCACCGATATCTGGCGCACGCCGGAGAACCCCAACCACTACCAGGTGCGCGCCCGCGTGGCCGAGCGCGACAAGGTCGTGCTCAGCCACGGCTGGGCCGAGATCGCCTGAGCCGGCACCCGCCCAATCCGCACATGAATCCCACTGCCATGGACCCGAATTCCCTCGCCGCCGGGCTGCAGGCGCTGCTGCGCCCCGGCGACCACATCTGGTGGGGCCAGGCCACCGCCGAGCCGCTGACCCTGACGCGCGCACTGGTCAAGCATCGCCACGCGCTTGCCCGGCACGGGCGGCTCAGCGTCTTTGTCGGCATCGGCCAGTCCGACACGCTGCAGCCGGCTCAGGCCGACGTGCTCGACTTCTTCGGCTACGCCGCCAGCGGCCCGCACCGTGCTCTGGCCAGGGCCGGCGTGCTCGACATCGTACCCAGCCACTATTCGCACCTGCCCGGGCTGATACGGCAGGGTACGCTGCGTGCCGACGTGGTACTGGTGCAGGTGTCGCCGCCCGACAAGGAAGGCCGCTACAGCATGGGGCTGGTGCATGAGTACATTCCCGCCGCGCTGGACCGGGCCCGCGTGATCATCGCCGAGGTGAACCCGGAGGTGCCGTGGACCTATGGCAGCCGCCATCTGACCGTGGACGAGATCGACCTGCTGGTCGATGCCGCGCATGCGCCGATCAGCCTGGAGCGCAGCGCCCCCGGCCCGGCGGAACTGGCGATCGCCGGCCACATCGCCGGCTGGGTCGAGGATGGCGCCACCCTGCAGATGGGCATCGGCAACCTGCCCGAGGCCGTGGTGGCGGCGCTGCACGACCGTCGCGACCTGGGCCTGCACAGCGGCGCGGTCGGCGACGGCATTGCGGCGCTGGCCGAAGCCGGCGTGCTGACCAATGCGCGCAAGAACATCGATACGGGCGTTGGCATCGGCGGCATCCTGATGGGCAGCGAGCGCCTGCGGCGCTGGGCGCACCGGAATCCGCAGTTGCAACTGCGCGAGACCAGCTATACCCATCACCCCGAGGTGCTCGCCAGCATCCACAAGCTGACCGCCATCAACTCCGCCATCGAGGTCGATCTGACCGGCCAGGTGAACGCCGAAGTCGCCGCCGGCGTCTATGTCGGCGCCGTTGGCGGTGCCGTGGATTTCTTGCGTGGCGCGGCGCGCAGCCGCGGCGGCCTGCCCATCGTTGCCCTGCCGGCGACCGCCAAGGACGCAAGCCGCATCGTGGCGCAGCTGTCCGGCCCGGTAAGCACGCCCCGCTCCGATGCCGGCCTGATCGTCACCGAGCACGGCGTGGCCGACTTGCGCGGGCAGACGCTGTCGCAGCGCGTGCGCCGCATGCTGGACATCGCCGCCCCCGAACACCGCGAGGACCTGGAGCGCCAGGCCCACGCCCTGCTGTGCCAGTGCGGCGCCGCTTTCGTGGCCGTTGCGGGCACTGCCTGACCGACTGCCTTCTTCATCTACCCAAGAGAGATTTCCAAGGAGACTTCCATGCGCCGAGCCGCTATTGTCACTCCCCTCCGTACCCCCGTCGGGACCTTCGGCGGCAGCCTGCGCCCCGTGTCCGTCGAGGAACTGGCCGCCACCACCGTGCGTGCCGTCGTGCAACGCAGCGGCATCGACCCCGCGCGTATCGACGACGTGGTCTTTGCCCAGTCCTACGCCAGCAGCGAGGTGCCTTGCGTAGGCCGTTGGGCCGCGCTGCAGGCCGGCCTGCCGGTAGAGGTGCCGGGCATGCAGCTGGACCGCCGTTGCGGCGGCGGCCTCCAGGCCATCGTCACGGCCTCGATGATGGTGCAGAGCGGTGCCGCCGACGTGGTGATCGCCGGCGGCGTCGAGAGCATGAGCAATATCGAGTACTACACCACCGACATGCGCTGGGGCTCGCGCTCGGGCAACGTGAGGTTCTACGACCGCCTCGACCGCGGCCGCGAGCGCTCGCAGCCGGCCGAGCGCTTCGGCAAGATCTCCGGGATGATCGAGACCGCCGAGAACCTGGCCCGCGACTATGGTATTACCCGCGAGCAGGCCGACGCCTTCTCTGTGCGCAGCCACGAACGCGCTGCGGCCGCATGGGAATCCGGCCGCTTCGATGCCGAAATCGTTCCAGTGCAGGTGCCGCAGCGCAAGGGCGATCCGGTGACGTTCGCGCGCGATGAAGGCTTGCGCCCCGGCACCACAATGGAAAGCCTGGGCAAGCTGCGCGCGCTGATGCCGAACGGCACCGTCACCGCCGGCAACGCCAGCCAGCAGAACGATGCCTCGGCCGCCTGCCTGATCGTGGCCGAGGACAAGCTGGCCGAACTGGGCCTGACCCCGATGGCGTCGCTGGTCGGCTGGGCTGCGGCAGGCTGCGAGCCGTCCCATATGGGCATCGGCCCGGTGCCCGCGGTGAAGAAACTGCTCAAGCGCCTGAACCTGAAGCTCGACCAGATGGACCTCGTGGAACTGAACGAAGCCTTTGCCTGCCAGGTGCTGGCAGTACTCAAGGGCTGGGACTGGAACGACCAGGACGCGATCGAGCAAAAGCTCAATGTGAACGGCTCGGGCATCTCGCTGGGCCACCCGATCGGCGCCACGGGCGTGCGCATCCTGGCCACGCTGCTGCACGAACTGCAGCGCCGCGGCGGCCGCTATGGACTGGAGACCATGTGCATCGGCGGCGGCCAGGGCATTGCCGCGGTCTTTGAACGCTACTGAAGCGACCCCATTACGCCTGGCCAAGGCACGGCCCTGTTCACAGCGTGACGAAGACGGCCGGTCTGCGCCTGCCGTCCCGCCATCTAGGAAGACCTGAAATGATCCGTGATAACGACACCCTCGAAGCCCTGCTTGACAGCGTACGCCGCTTTGTGCGCGAACGCCTGGTGCCCGCCGAGGCACTGGTAGCCGAAACCGATGAGATCCCGCAGGACATCGTGCAGGACATGCGCGACATGGGCCTGTTCGGCATGACCATCCCCGAGCGCTTCGGCGGCCTGGAACTGACCATGGAAGAGGAAGTGCGCGTGGTCATGGAGCTGTGCCAGACCTCGCCGGCGTTCCGCTCGCTGCTGGGCACCACCGTGGGCATCGGCTCGCAGGGCATCCTCATGGATGGCACTCCCGAACAGCAGGCCGCCTGGCTGCCGCGCCTGGCCACCGGCGAGATCCTGGCCTCGTTTGCGCTGACCGAACCCGATGCCGGCTCGGACGCCGGCTCGCTGCGCACTAGCGCAATCAAGGATGGCGACCACTATGTGGTCAACGGCACCAAGCGCTTTATCACCAACGCGCCGCAAGCCGGCATGTTTACGCTGATGGCGCGTACCAATCCTGACATCAAGGGATCGGCCGGGGTTTCGGCATTCATCGTCGACGCCAAGACGCCGGGCATCAGCTTCGGCAAGCGCGACGTGAAGATGGGCCAGAAAGGCGCGCACACCTGCGACGTCATCTTCGAGAACGTGCGCGTGCCCGCAGCTAACCTGATCGGCCTGAAGGAAGGCCAGGGCTTCAAGACCGCGATGAAGGTGCTGGACAAGGGGCGCCTGCACATCGCCGCCGTCAGCGTCGGCGTGGCCAGGCGCGTGCTGCGCGACGCCCTGAACTATGCGCTGGAGCGCAAGCAGTTCGGCCAGCCCATCAGCGAGTTCCAGCTGATCCAGGCCATGCTGGCCGACAGCCAGGCCGAACTCTATGCGGCCGAATGCATGGTGATCGACGCCGCTCGCCGTCGCGACGAGGGCCGGAACGTTTCCACCGAAGCCTCGTGCTGCAAGATGTTCGCCACGGAGATGGTGGGCCGCGTGGCGGATCGCGCAGTACAGATCCTCGGCGGTTCCGGCTACATCTCCGAATACGGCATCGAGCGTTTCTATCGAGACGTGCGCCTGTTCCGCCTTTACGAGGGGACCACGCAGATCCAGCAGATCATCATTGCCCGCAACATGATCCGCGAGGCGCGCGACGCCTGAAGGTCGCCCGTAGCCGGCCCGGAGCAACGGGACGCCTCGCGTGTCAGGCGTGGTGTACCGCCGGGATTGCACCCCACTTCCGGCGCACATCCACTGGCGTCGTTCTGCTTGCGCTACGCCCTGCGGAACGGCTTTCCACCCGCACAAGGATTTCCGCCAGATGCCACCGGACCGAGAACCTGCACAACGGATCAGCGAAATCCCGCGCCACTGGGCCATCCAGGCACCCGGGCATGTGGCGGTCTTCGAGGATGGCCGCACCACCACTTTCTCGCAGCTGTGGGCGGGTATCGAGGATGCACAGCGCTATCTGCAGGCGCAGGGCGTCGGCACCGGCGACCGGGTGCTGATCGCGGCCGAGAACTGCCTGGCCGTGATCACACTAGTGTTCGCCTTGTCGGAACTGGGGGCGTGGCCAGTCGTCGTCAATGCCCGCATGACAGAACGGGAAATCGAGGTGATCCGGGCGCACTGCCGGCCACGCCTGATGTTGTTCACCCACGCTGCGTCGCCGGATGCGTTGCGGCACGGCGTGCGCTATCGGGCCCGGGAGATTGCCCCGGCCGGTCTGGGCCCGCTGATGGCGAGCGCCGTCGACGAAACCAGCGAGCGCGAGCCTGAAGCACTCGCGCGCGATGTCGCCGCGCTGATCTATACCTCCGGCACGACGGGGCAGCCCAAGGGCGCGATGGTCACGCACCGGGGCCTGCTGCACTTTTCGCGCGTCACGGTCGATTCCCGCCGCATGCAGGCCGACGACTGCGCCTACGCGGTCATGCCCATGTCGCATGTCTTCGGGCTGGGGACGCTGCTGCTATCGACGTTACATGCCGGCGCCAGCCTGTACCTGTGCGCGCGCTTCAATGCGGCGGATGTCACCGCGGCAATCCGGCAGGGTGCAATCACGCTGCTACAGGGCGTACCGATGATGTTCAGCCGTATCGTCGCCCACGTGCGTGCGAGCGACTTGCCGTTGCTGCCCTCGCCGCGGCTGCGCTATCTCTACACGGGCGGCGGGCCGCTCGATCCGACGCTCAAGCAAGAGGTCGAGACGATGTTCGGCCAACCGCTGCACCATGGCTACGGGATGACCGAGTATGCGGGTTCGCTGTTCGTGACACGCATGGACCGGCCGCGCACCGATTGCTCGGCGGGCGAGATCGTCGAAGGCGCGGAGCTGCAGGTGGTCGGGCCGAACGGCAAGCCGGTGCCGGAGGGTGAACCGGGCGAGCTATGGGTAAGAGGTCCCGGTGTCATGCGCGGCTACTACCATGCCCCGGACCTGACCGCCGACGCCTTGCTCCCCGGCGGCTGGCTCAACACCGGCGATATCGGCCGGCTGGGTCCCGACGGCGCGTTGTTCATCGTCGGCCGCACCGGGGAGCTGATCATCCGCTCCGGCTTCAACGTCTACCCGAATGAAGTCGAATCGGTCATCAACACGCATCCGTCCGTACGCCGGTCTGCCGTGGTCGGGCAGCCCGCCGCGGACGGCAACGAGGAAGTGGTCGCCTTTGTTGAAATCAAGGATGGAGAGAGGTTCGATGCGGGGGCTCTGCACGCCTACCTGATCAATCGCCTGTCGCCATACAAGCGCCCCGGAAAGATCCTGCGCGTGGCCGCGATTCCGACGACGGCCAGCGGCAAGCTGCTCAAGCACCAGCTCCGGCAGATGGTCGCCGCGCAGAAGTAGCAGAATCAGGGTTTCGTGGGCGCCTTCAGTCCTGACGACCGAGGCCATCCTCGACCAGAAGGTCCACCAGCTTGCGCGCAAACAGCGGCAATGCGCCGAGATCCGCAACGCATATCTGCAGCTTGCGCTCAGCCCATTCATCGTTGAGCTGGACGATCCGCAGCGCCATCGTACTTGCATGGCGGCGGGCGGTGGTTTCCGGCAGCACGCCAACACCGGCATTCGCCTCGATCATCCGGCAGGCTGTCTCGAAGTTGCTGACCTGGACGCGCCAGCGCAACGCGCGCTGCAAATCCGCCGCCGCCCGCTTGAGGAAATTGTGGATCGCACTCGCTTCCGGCAAGCCGATGAAGTCGTAATCCAGCGTATCGACGAAATCCACGCTGCTGCGCTCGGCCAGCGGATGGCTCAGCGCAGCGGCTAGTACCAGGCGGTCGTTCCGGTATGGCATGACTTCGAGCCCTTCGGTACGCACGTTGCCGGCGACGATGCCGATGTCCACGATCCCGTCCTGCACCGCGCGCACGATGTCCGGGCTCAGCCGTTCGTGCATGTCGATGGTCACGTCCTGATGGTTGACAAGATAGGTGCGCAGCACGGCTGGCAGGAACTCGCTCATCGCCGTGGTGTTGGCGAAGACGCGCACATGGCCTTTCACGCCCGCCGCATACTCCTGGAGATCGCCGCTCAGCTGCTCCAGCTGGCGGAGTACGCGGCGCGCGTGGGCGAGCAACGTCTCCCCCGCACCGGTCACCTTCACGCCCTGGCTGCTGCGGCTCAGCAGCTTGACGCCGACGTGTTCCTCCAGGTTCTTGATGCGGGTGCTGGCCGCGGCCAGGGACAGATGCGAGCGTTGCGCACCGCCGGTCAGGCTCTGGGCCTCCGCGATATGCGTGAACAGTTTCAGATCGACCAGATCAAAGCGCATCACATCCTTCCCAAACTTTGTACCGGATTATCTCCCAGGGCAGCGCGCAGTACGCCAGAGCAGTGCCAATTCCCGACCCGCCGGGCGTGAATTGCCGCCCGCTTACAGGCCTGACCGTTTTCCAGTCCGCCCGCGCGGGCGTAACCCCACAAACGTTAGGTAGATTTTGTGCGCCCGATGCAGTAACTTCCATGGGGAGTATCTCCACAACCCTGTCAGGAACCCGGCTCAGGCCCTCATAAGTCATGACAAAACGCCAGGCAAACGCCACCACTGTGGACACCCGCGAGAACCTGATGCGCCTGGCGGCGCGCGCCTTTGGCACGCAAGGCTATGCCGCCACGACCATGCGCGGGATTGCCGACCAGGCCGGCATCGAAGCGGCCAGCATCTACTACCACTTCTCCTCGAAGGAAGAACTGCTCGACGCGGTGATGGAACACGGCGCCCAAAGCATCTTTGCGCACACGCAGGCGCGCATCGCGGCGCTCCCGCCAGGCGCCGACTCCGAGCAGCGCTTCCGCGCCGGCCTGCTCGGCCTCTTCAGCGCAATGATCAAGTACGGCGACTACACCCTGGCGCATGGGCGCCAACTGGCCGAGTTGCCGGACAAGGTGCGCGAGCGCCATCTCAAGCGACGCGCCCAGCATCAGACATTCTGGAGCGGCATGCTGGAAGACCTGCGCACCGAAGGACACCTGCGCGAAGACGTCGACATCGCCCTGTGCCGCGTGTTCGTCCTGAGCACGATGACTTCCGTGCAGACCTGGTTCAACCCGAAGAAGGGTTCGCCCGAAAAGGTGATCGACGAACTCTGCGCGATCCTATTTGAAGGCGTCCGGCCTAAGCAGGTGCGCAAGCCGGCGCGGCGGGAGCAGGCTGTGGCTTCGTGAGCCAATACAGCAGCAGCACCTCCCGATCGCGGACAGGATTCCCCCTCTTCGTCATGCGGGAGAGGGGGGGAATGCCCCCAGCATGCCGGCATGGTTATCCTGCCTTCGCCTGAGACAGCGCCACCAGATGCTTCCAGCGCTCAAGTTCGGCTGGCGCATTGGCGCGGGCTCTGGCAGCGTCTTGGATGTCGACCTCCAGCCCCTGGCTGATGCAGAACGCCTTGAAGGCCGGCGCCGCGGCGGCTCTAGTCATGGCGTCGGACAACTGAGTGACGATTGCCTGCGGCGTGCCGCGGCGGGCAAACGCCCAGATCGGGGTGACCAGTTCATAGCCCTTCAGGCCGGCCTCGTCCAGGGTGGGCGCGTCGGGAAAATAGCCCGACCGCTGCTTGCTGGTCACGGCCAGCACCCGCAAGCGCCCCGCCTTTACCAGCGGCAACGACGTGGCCACGCCGCCGAAGCCGGCATCCAGCTGTCCGCCCGCCACATCGATTGCGACCTGCGCCGGCGCCTTGTATGCAACGTGGTTCATCCGGATCCCGGCCATATTGCTCATCAGCGCCGCAGCCATCTGCGGCGTGGTGCCATTGCCGGGTGAGCCATACGACAGCTCGTCCGGCTTGCGTTTCGCGGCGGTAATGAGATCCCGCACTGTGTGCAACGGTGAGTTCGCCGCGGTGACCAGCACCATCGCCGAGGTCGCCAGGCGGGCGATTGGCTCGAAGTCGCCGACCGCGTCATACGGCGTCCTCTCCACGAACTGGTTCGAGTAGTGCGCCGCGTAGTTGAACAGGATCGTATAGCCGTCGGCGGGCGCCTTTGCTACCAGATCTGTGCCGATGATCCCGCTGGCGCCCATGCGGTTCTCGACGACGAACGACCCGCCCATCGTCTTCGTCAACTCCGCGCTCATGTAGCGCGCAACGACGTCTGTACCGGAGCCCGGGCTCAGAGGCACGATAAAGCGGACCGGGCGCGACGGGTAGGCCTGCGCAAGTGCAGACAGCGGAAGCGTTGCCAGCGCGGGTAGCAACTGCAGGCAGGTACGGCGTGAAATCATTGCGTTATCTCCTGTTGTATCAGCCGGCGGGGCAATGGTTAGACAATCCCCGTTTCGCGCAATGCCTGGATCTCTTTGGGGCTGAGCTTGAGCAGCCTGCCGTAGATCTCCTCGTTGGCACCGCCCAACTCCATAGCAGGCTGGTCGAACTGCGAAGGCGTCGCCGAGAACCGGATCGGCAGGCCCATGCCCACCGCGTCCACCGGGCCGAACTCGGGGTGGGCCAGGTTCATCAGCGCGCCGCTGTCATGCAGACGCTGGTCGTGCAGCACCTCGTTGGGCTTGCGCACCGGCGCGCAGGGCACGCCGCGGTTGTCCAGCAGTTCGCGCACCACCTCGGCCGAGCTGCGCTGCTTCGTCCAGCCCGCGATTACCTCATTGAGTGCCGCGGCATTGCGCATGCGCGGCCCGCGGCCGCTGAAACGGGGGTCCTCGAGCAGCTCGGGCTGACCGATCGATTCCAGCAGCCCGCGCATCCAGTCCGGCTGGAACGCGACAATTGCCACGTGCCCGTCCAGCGTCGGGTAGACCCCGAACGGTGCGAGCCGGTCATGGTAGTTGCCAGTGCGCGAAGGATAGCCTTCCCGTCCCATGACGTCGAAGTGCTCTTCAGCCACCCACGATGCCAGGCAATCCAGCATCGACACCTGCACACGCTGGCCCTCGCCGGTGCGGCCCCGATGGATCAGCGCGGCCAGGATGCCGTTGACGACATACATCGGCGCGACCAGGTCCGCGATTGGCAGGCCGCAGCGCGTCGGCGGGCCATCGGCGTAGCCAGTGACCTCCATCAGGCCGCTGAGCGCCTGGACGATGATGTCCATGCCCTTGAGCCCTGGGAACGCACTTGGCTCGCCCATCGCCTTGACCGACGCATAGACAATGCGCGGATTTCGCTGCTTCACCTGCTCGTAGTCCACGCCGAGCTTGGCGGTGGTGCCCTCGCTGAAGTTCTCGAGCACCACGTCGCATTGCTCGGCCAGCCGCATAAATAGCTCGCGGCCCTGCTCCGATTTCAGGTCCAGCGTGATGCTCTTCTTGTTGCGGGCCCGGTTCAGGACCGTCAGAGATACCTCGCCGTCTTCACGCTGGCCAAAGTGGATGCCGTGGCCGCCCACGAACGGCGGGTTGGTTCGTGCGATGTCCCCACCACCGGGCGCTTCCACGCGGATCACCTCCGCGCCCATTCCGCCAAGCAGCAGCGAGCCATACGGCCCGGCAAGCGCCACGGTCAGGTCCAGTACGCGGATGCCTTCGAGTGGCCGCGATTGATTTGCTTGCACTGCTGTCTCCTTTCTTGTCGGTCCGGCGTCATGCGGCCGGGCCATTTCGACTTCCATTGCCTTGCAACTGTTAGCTACGCGAGGGCATCGTGCTTTCCGGGCCTTTGGCCCGGGACAGGTCCCGGTAGCCCTTATTCGATGCTAGTGGAACCGGGCGGTTGCGCTCAAGTAGTCACTGGCGAACCACCAGTTCGCATTGTGCGAATTGCTCGTGGTGCGGATCGCGCTGTCAGACGATGCCGGCCTTGCGCATGGTTTGCACCTGCGAGCGGTCGTAGCCCACCTCAGCCAGCACCTCTTCGGTGTGTTCGCCAACCGTGGGCGGCCGCCGCGCGACATCGGGCGGCGTACGCGACAGGACTGCCGGCGGCGCCACGATCGGTGCCTTGCGCGGCAATCCAGGGTAGTCGAGCCAGATGTAGGCGCCGGACTCCTGGATCGACGCATCATCCAGCGCCTCGCGCGGGGAATAGATCGGCGCCGCCGGGATCTTGGCCTTCTCCAGTTCCCGCAGCGCGTCATCGCGAGTGCGGGTGGCGCACCATTTGCTCATCAGGTCACTCAGGAACTCACCGTGCTCGCCGCGCCGCAGGTCGTCGCTAAAGCGAGGATCGTCCACCAGTTCCGGCGCATCGATCAGATTGGCCCAGCGCCGGAACAGCGGCTGCCCGATCACCTGCGCGATGATCCAGCCGTCGGCCACGCGGAAGATGTCCGAGGGTCCATAGGAGGGGCTGCGGTTGCCCATCGCCTGCCGGTCGATGGCAAGCGCCGCTTCCTCGATCAGCGCCCCGCTGGACAGGTTCAGCGCCGTCTGCAGCAGCGACGCCTCGACGCATTGCCCGCGTCCGCTGTTGCGGCGCTCGTACAGCGCCATCATTGTGCCTAGCGCACACGACAGGGCGGTCGAGAAATCGACCACCGGCACCATCGCCTTGGTGGGACTGTCCGGTGTGCCCGACATGTAGACTGCGCCGCTCATCGCCTGCCCCACCCCGTCGAAGCCGACCCGGTGGCCAGCGGCTTCATGTGAGCCGAAGGCCGTCGAAGCGGTCAGGATGATGCCGGGGTTGATCGCGCTCAGCGTCGCGTAATCCAGCCCCAGGTTCGCCAGCGTTTTCGGCGGCATGTTCGCCACCACCACGTCAGCCGTCTCGACCAGGCGGCGCACCACCTCACGGCCCTCCTCGCTGTCGATATCCAGCGTGATCGAGCGCTTGTTGCGGTTGCACTGCAGGAACAGCGCCCCTTCCCCCGAGTCCGTGACCGGCACGATGAACCGGTCTTCGCTGCCACCGACCCGGTCGATACGGATGACGTCGGCACCGTAATCGGCGAGCAACGCTGCGCAGAACGGGCCGGCAATGAAGCGCCCGAAATCGAGGACGCGGATACCTTCAAGCACCTTGGACATATTCTTTAGCTTCCATCTCACTGGCTGCCTCGTCCGGGTGAGACGACGGCTGATGGAATCGATCCTGACGGCCGGCCCTTCGCCGGTCAATCAAGGCTCACAAGACGTTCCGTGCATCGAAATGGTTTGGCCGGGTCGGCACCCGGAACTGGCGTGCCACGTCGCCCAGCTCAGGCGACCGAGAGCCGACGGCCCGACGAGCGGCCGGTCGCAAGCCGCCTTGCCGCATCCATCGACAAGCCGAAGCGGTCGTAGAAAGCGGAGTCGAGGTCACTGGTGACAGGCCAGCCGGCGAAGCGCCCCAGAGCGGACACCGCAACATCGCCCGCCATCGCTTCGAACAGCACCCGCATCAGCCGTTGCGTGCGGCAAAGATCGGTCAGGGCCGTCCCCTGCGCGAACAGCGTGCGGCGAACCTGCGCAGTCGACAGATTCAGCCGCTCAGCGATAAAGGCGGCGCTCCACGCGTACTGTGGCTGCAGGAAAACACGTTTGCAGATACGGTGATGCAGCGAAGCGTGCGGCGCCGCCGGCACCATATCCCGGATCTCGAGGACGCAGGCGGCTGGCTGCACGCTGCTGCCGTCCAGATGCAGGTCGATGGCATCGAACGGCTCGATGGTGACCTCCTGCCCGGGCAGCAGCATGCGTTCATACCCGCGCCGCCTGATCACCAGCCTCCCGTGCGTGGCGGCGACAGACAGCGGGAAGGCCAGCAACTGCCGACGCAGACTGACGTGCATGTGGGACTGCAGATGAACGCGCATGGAGGCTCGGAAAACGGTCAGGGACGATGAATATCATCGCCGCCAGGCCGGTTTCCCGCCTATGCAATTTCCGAACACCCCGTTTACCGCGACGGCAGGGCGTCGCTATTCGTCGGCACTGCCGACGGCGTCCAGCAAGGCGCGCACCTTTGCCGGCATCAGCCGACGCGCAGGCGTTAACGCATAGATCCTGGATGGCGATGAGTTGAATGCGGGCAAGACCCGCACAAGGTCGCCGCGCTTGACATAGTCTTCGACAAAGCTTGACGCAAGGCGCGCCACCCCCAACCCGTCAACGGCCGCCCGGACGCGCATCTCGGCATTGGAGGTCCGGATGCGTGGCTGCACCGGCACGCGCGCTACCTCTACGCCGCCCTGGCAGATCTCCCAGTACTGATCAGCGGGCTCCGCGATGGCGGGCCATGCTTCAAGTTCCTCCGGCGCCTGGGGAAGCCCCCGCGCGCTGCACAGCGCTACGGATGCATAGAAGGCCCGCTCCATTGCCACCACCCGCTTGCTCACCAGCGAGCTGCTCGGCAGTTGCGTGGTGGTCCTGACAAAGGCAACGTCGTACCCCTGCTCTATGAGATCGGGCACCCCTCGTAATTCATCGATCTCGACGCGCAGGTCGGGATACGCCTTGAGGAGCCTGGCGAGTGCCGGGGACAAATGCAGCCATCCGCTCTCGTACGGCGCGCTCACCCGCAGCGTTCCCCGGACTTCCAGCGTTGCCGACTTCGCGTCGGCCGCGACGTCACGCAGCGCTATCAACAGCGGCGCCGCACGCGCATAGAGCGCCTCGCCGGCCTCGGTGACGCGCACGCGGCGGGTGGTTCTCTCCAGCAGCCTGATGCCAAGCTGTTGCTCAAGCCGCGTCACCGATGCGCTGACAGAAGATTTGGGCAGCCCAGCCCGAGTGCCGGCGGCCGTGAAACTGCCGGCCTCCACGACCCTGCAGAAATTGTCCCAGTCGCGCCAGTCGCAGGCGTCGTCGGCTTCTTCGGGTGCCATCTTCAGTCTATCCGCTTTTGCCACATCGCAAAGATGCCGCCGCAGATGGCAACCCACGTCAAAAAATAGAGGCCATCCAGCGTGCTCAGGAAGCTTGCCTGCTGCGTGACCATACGGCCGATTTCATGCAGCGCCAGGCTGGCGGCTTCATTGTTGGTGTGGCCCATGCTCTCGAAGGCATGGACCATCCGATCGCGCGTGGCCTGGTAGGTCGGGTTGAACGGGTTCACGAACTCAGCAAGACGAGCTTCATGAAGAGCGAACCGGTGCTGGTCCAGGATGATCATGGTCGCGGTCGCAAACGAGTAAGTCAGTTGCTTGACGATGTTCTTGAAGCGGTAGCCATGGTTGAACTCTTCTACCGCGAAGATCCGGAAGGTGACGTTGGCCACAGGCAAGGCCACGAACAACAACAGCAGGCCGCGCAGCACCATTGGCACCACCAGCCACGACATGCTGGCGCCGGGCGGCATGCGGGTCATCCAGGCGCCGAAAAGCACCGCCAGCAGGAAGCCGGGGACGATCATCCATTTCTTGTGCCGGACCAGCGATGCGTACCGGAAGTACGCGAATGCCAGAGTCAGCGACACCAGCGAGGTGATGCCGACGAGTTGCCCCGCGTTCTCCACCGGGTACCCAAGGCCGCCCTCCAGGAAGCGCGAAACCAGGTAACCCATTGAGTGACTCAGATAGTAAAAGAGTACGTACAGCACGAGCCCGACCTGGAACGTCTTTTCACGCAAGGCATGGAGGCGAACGAGCGGCCGCGGGTGATGCCATTGGTGCCAGACGAACCACGCCAGCGCCAGCAGGCCGGCCACGGTCAGGAACACGAGTGCGGGCGAGGCGCTGAACACCTCAAAGCGCACCTGCTGCATCACTATCAGCAGCGCACCCAGTCCGGAGGCAAACAGGATATACGGCCAGAAATGCGCGTCGCCGCGCGCTTCGGGGTGCACCTGGCCGGAATGCGGCACGGCCAGCCAGGCAAACAGCGCCAGAGCGGCACCGCCGAGCGCCGTGCCGGCGAACAGCGCGCGCCAGCCGAAGTGTGCGATCAGATAGCCGCCGGACAGTGGCGCGAGCGCGCTCGCCAGCAAGATCATCACCAGGAACACCTGCATGGCAGCCGGGCGCTGCTGCGGGTTGAAACTGACCTGCAACTGGATGCGGCACGCGCTCATCATCGGGCCGATAAAGTACCCCTGCAGCCCGCGAGCCACTGCCAGTTCCTTCGACGATTCGGACAGTGCGGTCGCCACCGAGCCGGCGGCAAACAACAGCAGGCTGGCGCTGACATAGCGCCGGTAGCCGATGCGCTCGACCCACCACTGCTGCTGCAAAATGCCGAGCACCGAAGTCATGGCATATGCCGTCGATGCCCAGACCAGCTCATCAGGCGACGCATTGATGCCGCCCGCGATGTGTCGCGTGAAAAAGCCGAACATCGCATTGTCGAAATAATCCAGCCCGGTGGCAAGGGCAATCGCCCAGGCGAACACATTCATGCGCGGCTGCTTCCCGTCGATCTTCTGCAACCCGGCCGATATGATGTTCATCCCTTTGCTTCCTGCTTACCTTGGTGCCCCGGACTCCGCCCCCCCCGGCGCCTGCACCCATTGCAGCGCTTCTTCCGCAAGGTACCGGATCGACCGTTCCTCCAGCAGGTGCAGCACACGCGTCGCGGTCTCTATGTCCGCCTCGGGAATGTCGCCAAGGAGCTTCACGCGCAGCGCCGACGCGGCCTTCTCCAGACGCTCGGCAACTTCCTTGCCCTTACGTGTCGGCTTCACGACCTTGATGCGCCGGTCCGTGGGGGCCAGGCACCTAGGATTAACGCGGCGTTGCACGGAGGTCAACGCCGGAGCCTTCAGTGTTCCGTACTTCAACTTGCCGGGCGCGGATTTCGATGCTCGGAACGCTGCCATGGTGTTTATTGATAGGTGCCAGTAACTGGATCAGCATCAATGTCGCAAACGCCGGTACCCAGCCAAGGAACGCAGTGTCGGCGTCACGCGACCCGCAGCAGGTCGGAGGGGTGCGCACCGCACTGCACATTGTTAAGCGAGGCTTAACTCTGATGTCTTCATCACCCCGTTTATCTTTCGCAATCCAGTTCCTATCATTGCCTCATCCACACGCCCATCACCGTTCACACACGGAGTGACCCATCATGCAAACAGTCAATATCAAGAACCTGAACGGCCAGGGCATCACCATCGCCGCAGTCATCCACTTCCCGGCGGGCTTTGAGCAGGGCGGGAAATATCCGGCCGTCGTCGTGACCCACCCCGGCGGCGGCGTGAAGGAGCAGACCGCCGGCCTGTACGCGAAGAAGCTGGCCGAAAACGGGCTGGTCGCCATCGCGTTCGACGCCTCGTACCAGGGCGAAAGCACCGGCGAGCCGCGCCAGCTCGAGAACCCGTACGTCCGCACGGAGGACATCAGCGCGGTGGTCGACTACCTGACGACGCTGCCATACGTCGACGTGGAAAGGATCGGCGCCATGGGCATCTGTGCGGGCGCCGGCTACACGGCCAACGCGGCCATCAATGACCGGCGCATCAAGGCGGTCGGCACGGTCAGCGCGGTGAACATCGGCCAGATGTTCCGCAACGGCTGGGAAAACACGATCCGCGACGCCGACGCCATTCCCGTGCTGGAACTCGGCTCAAAGGCCCGCACCAGCGACGCCGGCAAGGCGGAACTGGCCACGTTCCCGTTGGCCCCGATGCGCAAGGAAGACGCGCCGAACAAGGAGCTGGAAGAAGCGTGGGAGTACTATCACACGCCGCGCTGCGAGCATCCGAACGCGCCCGGCTTCATGACGACGCGCAGCCTCAACCAGATCATCACCTACGACGCCTACAACAAGGCCGAGGCGTTCCTGACGCAGCCGCTCCAGATCGTAGCCGGCAGCGTGGCCGGCAGCAAGTGGATGAGCGACGACCTGTTCAACCGCGCCGCCAGCAAGGACAAGAGCTTCCACGTGGTCGAGGGCGCCAACCACATGTCAATGTACGACGTCACCAAGTACGTCGACGAGGCCGTGTCGGTGCTCGTGCCGTTCTTCCAGCGCACGCTGAAGTAACCACGCCTCGCCCCCCCTCCCGTCGCCAGGGACTGCGCGCATCGCGCTCCCCTGCGCCGGGCCGGCTGTACTCAAAACGGTTTATCAACAGGAGAGCCATCATGACTTCGAGCGTCATCAGGCACGTTACTTACCAGAACCTGGGCTGGGAATCCGCGGCCGACATCTATCTGCCGCAGGACTTCGACGAAAGCAGGAAGTATCCGGCCATCGTCAGCACGCACCCGATCGGCAGCTGCAAGGAGCAGACCTCCGGCAACGTCTACGCCGCGGCACTGGCGAAGGAAGGCTTCGTTGTCATTGCCTTCGATGCGAGCTTCCAGGGTGCCAGCGGCGGTTCGCCCCGCTTCATCGAGGATCCGGCGATCCGCGTATCGGATATCCGGTTTGCCATCGACTACCTGGTCACGCTGCCGTATGTCGACGAGAAGCGCATCGGTGCCATCGGCGTGTGCGGCGGCGGAGCCTACACCATCCACGCCGCGATGACCGACCATCGCATCAAGGCGCTGACTTCGATCACCGGCGTCAACTTCGGCCGCCTGATCCGCGAAGGTTTCAGCAACTTCGACCCCGTCAGCGCACTGGAAGCCATGGGCAAGCAGCGCACCGCGGAGGCCCAGGGCGGAGCGCGCAACGTCATCAATTACCTTCCAGCGTCGGTGGAGGAAGGCAAGAAGAACGGCGTCACGGACATCGACGTGCTGGAGGCCACCGAGTACTACAAGACACCTCGCGGCCAGAAGCCGAATGGCGCCACCAGCGGGCTTTTCTCCTTCAACAGCGCCGCCATGGGCTGGGATGCGTTCCTGCATGCTGAAGTGCTGCTGACCCAGCCGCTGATGATCGTGATCGGCGACAAGCCGGGCGGATTCGGCGCGTACCGCGATGGCTGGGAGATCTACGGCCGCGCGGCATCAAAAGACAAGCACATCGTGATCGCGGAAGGCTGGTCGCACTACGACCTGTATGACAAGCCGGAGCCGGTGGCCCTGGCACTGGCCAGGGCCGTGCCGTTCTTCAAGGAACACCTGTAACCCATGCCAGATGAGCCGCGTCGTTGCCCACGGCGAGCCCGCCCTGGACGACCGGCTCATGCCTGGCGCCCTCCCGCTTATCTAAGGAACAAAGCATGAACAATATCCTGGTTCTTGGCGCCAGCGGCCAGATCGCGCAATGGGTGATCCAGGCGCTGGCCAACCGCAGCGACACCGCGCTAACGCTGCTCCTGCGCAATCCGAAAAGACTCTCAGGCAACGAGCCCTCGAACTCGAAGATCGTCATTGGCGATGTTCTGGACAGGAAGCTGCTCACGCAAGCCATGGCCGGCCAGGACATCGCCTATGCCAACCTGACCGGCGAGAACCTCGACGTACAGGCGGGAAGCGTCATCGCGGCGATGCGGGCGTCGGGGGTCAAGCGCCTGGTCTTTGTGCTATCACTTGGCATCTACGACGAAGTGCCGGGCAAGTTCGGCCAGTGGAACGACGCCACGATCGGCGAAGACCTGAAACCTTTCCGCCGCGCGGCCAATGTCATCGAAGCCTCGGGGCTCGACTACACCATCATCCGCCCGGCGTGGCTGACCGATGAGGACGAAGTCGACTATGAGCTGACGGGGCGCCACGATCCCTTCAAGGGCACCGTCGTGTCGCGCAGGAGCGTGGCCGATCTTATCGTCAAGGTCATTGAGTCGCCGCAACTGCACGCCGGCGCAAGTCTTGGCGTGAACAAGCCGAATACCGACAGCGACAAGCCGTATTTCATGTAAGCCGGAACTGATCGGATCGGGGAATGGCGAGAACGACCATGCCGATCATGCAATGGCTCGTTGCTGCGTTGGGACCGGCTCTCGTCGCTGTAACTGGCGCCCTGCTCTCCGTCAACTGGATCGAGAGCAATGGCGACCTGGTCAGTGCCAGTGCGACGGCAGCGCCCGGCTAAGCGACCCTGTTACTCACAAGGACGCCGGCTGGCTGGTCCGCCACTGAATGATCCGCCGCGGTGACGTGCCGCGGCGGTCAGGCGCAAACTCAGGCGGTGGTCGTACGCGGGAAGACCGGACCGCGCTTCTCACGGAACGAGGCCACTCCCTCCTTGACCTCGGGGCCGCCGAAGCCAAACATCTCCAGCGCCAGCGAGGCGTCGAAGGTCGGGCCTGCCTGGCGCAGCCAATTGTTCAGCGCATACTTGGTCCAGCGGATCGCCGACGGTGCACCATTGGCAAGACGGGTGGCGATCGAGACCGCCGTGTCCTGCAGATCCGCCTCATCCACGGCCAGCGACACGAGGCCCATCTGCTCCGCCTTCTCGCCGCTCACCGGCTCGCACAGCAGCAGGTGGTACTTGGCCTTGGCCATGCCGCACAGCAACGGCCACACGATCGCTGCGTGGTCGCCGGCGGCAACGCCGAGACGCGTATGGCCGTCCACCAGTCGGGCGGTGCGAGCCGCCACCGAGATATCCGCCAGCAGCGCAGCGACCAGTCCCGCACCGACTGCGGAGCCATGGATCGCCGAAACGATCGGCTTGGAGCAATTGATGATGTTGTAGACCAGGTCCTTTGACTCGCGCCAGACGCGGGCGCGCGCATCGAAGGAATCGATCATCTCCTCGACCATTTCGAAGTCGCCTCCGGCCGAGAAGGCCTTGCCCGCGCCGCACAGCACCACGGCGCTCACGGTCGGGTCGGCGTCGATATCACGCCAAACGCGGGCGATCTCGTCGTGGCCACGTGCATCCAGCGCGTTCAGGCGCTCGGGACGGTTCAGCGTGATGCGCAGTACGCCCTCGCTAGGGCGGTCAAACGCCAGGCTCGAATACTGTTCGTAGGCCGCGCCCGGCGCGGCATTGCTTTTCGACATGGGATCTCCTGAATAAAAGTGCGGGGGAGTGTGCAGCGAACAATGAAATACACATGCCCCCGTTAATCGATGCGGCGTCAATACGCCATCAATGCGCTGCGGCAGCACGAATCTCATCAAGCGCCGGCGGATTGTCCAGCGCGGACAGGTCGCCGGCAGGCACGCCGGTGTAGACACTGCGGATGACGCGCCGCATGATCTTCGAGCTGCGCGTCTTCGGCAGCTGCGCCACTACGTGGACCACGGACGGGCGGAACGGGCGGCCCAGGCGGCCATCGACATGCTTGCTGACAACGGACGCCAGCGCTTCCTGCGACAGCGCCATGGCGGCAGATGGCACCAGGAAGACCACCAGTTTCTGTCCCTTGACCGGATCCTCGACGCCAATCGCGGCGGCCTCGGCGATCTCCGGCAGTTCCAGCAGCACGTCCTCGATCTCGGCGGGCCCGAGCCGCTTGCCTGCCAGCTTGATGGTGTCATCGGAGCGCCCCATCATGAACCAGGTGCCATCGTCGCGGCGCAGCGCCAGGTCGCCGTGCACCCAGATGCCCGGCACCGTGCGCCAGTAGGCGTCGAGGTAGCGCTCGTCGTCCTGCCAGAACGACTGCGTCATGCCGACGAAGGGCCGGCGGATCGCAAGTTCGCCCACGGTGTTGGTCAGCGATTTGCCATCGGCATCCACCACGTCGGCCGCCACTGATGGCGATGCTGTGTTGAACCCGGCCGGGCTGATCGGCTTGACGATCACGCTGGACAGCAGCGCACCGGAAACCTCGGTGCCACCGGTGTAGTTGATGACGGGACTGCGGCCACTGCCGAACGCCTTCTGGAACCACAGGAAGTGCTCGGGATCGATCCCCTCCCCTGCCGTGATCAGCAACCTGACCGTCGACACATCGCCTTGCGTGGCGATAGGCTCGTTGGCGGCCAGGCCCCGGATCAGCGTGGGCGCGGAGCCGAAGTGAGTCACGCCATAGCGCTCGACGATGCGCGACATGCGCGACCAGTCCGGGAAATCCGGGGCGCCGTCATAGCAGACCAGCGTCGCGCCGCGCAGCAGCGCGCACGACATCACCAGCGTGCCGGCCACCCAGCCCATGTCCGCGGGCCAGCAGAACACATCCTTCCCGCTGACATTGAAATGGACGGCGGAATCGTGCGCGATCTTCATCGGAAAGCTGCCGTGGGTATGCACGGTGCCCTTGGGCTTCCCGGTGGTGCCCGAGGTATAGATGATCATGAAGGGATCGTCCGGCGACATCCGCGCCGGTGCTGCGTCGGGCTGCGAGGCGGCAACCTGCTGCCAGTCCAGCACCTTGCCGCTGAAGTCGATTGCCTCGCCAGCATGCTTCCAGACGACGATGCCGAGGTCCGGCAGGCGCGACAGGCCCTCGTCGACCAAGCTGCGCGTATCGACCCACTTGCCGCGGCGCGAGAAGCCGGTGGTGGCTACCAGCGCGCTGGCCGAGCATGACGACAGCCGCGACACGATCGCATCGACGCCGAAGCCGCTGAACAGCGGCACCGTCACCGCGCCGATCCAGGCAATGGCCAGCGAGGTCACCGTCGCCTCGACGCCGTTTTCCATCAACAGGCCAACGCGGTCGCCGCGCTTCACACCCAGGGCCTTCAGCCCGCCGGCGAAGGCGGCGACCTTTTGCGCCAGCTCGGCATAGCTCAGGCGCTGGGCGGATCCGTCCTCGCGCTCGGCAACAACCGCGGCATGCGATGCCATCGCGGGATCATCTGCCCACTTGAGCGCGGACTTGACCCAGTTGAGCTGCCCACCCGGGAACCACTTCGGGAACGGCTGTCCTTTCGACGCATCTACGTACTTCTCGTAGGGAACGTCCCAGACCATGCCGCAGAAGTCGATCACGGCATCCCAATAGGCGTCGGGCTTCTCGTTCGAGAAGGCCAGCAGTTCATCGTAGTCCTTCAGGCCCAGGCGCGCGACCAGCGCCGACACGTTCGCCGTGGCGATATCGTCTCCCGTAGGGATCCAGTCATTGTGCAGAGAGTCACTCATTGAAAATCCAGCGTATTGGTTGCACGGTTACTGCGGCGCGATGTGGGCAAGGCAGGCCCCATGCAGCATCGGGGGCTCCACGCCGCGCCATCTCCATCGCATGGAACCAGCGTGCTCGACGCGCCTGCGCGAGTCAATCGTCCCGGCGGGGTTGTGCCGTACTTTGGAATGCCGCGGCGCGGCATGCATCCGGGCGTTGACGGGGGTTACCCCGCACGGGCGCCGGCGTAGTTGAATCCGTTGCCCCAATTTTCATTTCCGAAGTACGGAACACAATCCAGGCCTACGCTGACGAATGATGCGGGACGGATACACGATCCCCGCTACCAGCGCCTTAAGCCTCGGTACCGACATCGCGCAGCAGCACCATCAGTTCCACCGCAGCAGCCTTGAGTTCCGGCACCATGCTCGCCCGTATCGACTCGACGTCCGGCCGAAGTTCGACCGCGCCGCAGTTCAGCGCCATCAGCATGCCGGCGCGGCCCACGCTTAGCGGCAATGCAATGCCGTATGCGTTGCGCTGGTATTCGCCGACCGACATGCAGACGCCGGTCTCGCGCAAGTCATCGAATGCGGCTTCTATGTTCTTCCTGATGTCTCCCGCCTGCGGACCCGCGGCCTCGATCACGGATGCCACGTAGTCAGCCCGTGCGTCCTTGGGCAACCCCCACAGCCAGGCGCGCCCGATCGCCGTCAACCCCATCGGCAGCAGCGACCCCACGCCCAGCCGCAGCGTGGCGATGCGCGTGCTGGTCCGATAGGCAATGTAGAGCATGTCAAGCTGGTTAGGCACCGCAAGTGCAACGGACGCGTTGAGCCGGTCGGCCAGTTGCTGCATGAACGGATGGGCGAGCCGTGTCACCGCGTTGGTTTCCAGGTACGCGTGCCCGATGCCAAGCGGACCGCCGGCCAGCTCGAATTGCGGCCCGCCCGCCACCCTGCGCAAGAAGCCCAGGCCGACCAGCGTCATCGTCAGCCGGGACACCGTGGACTTTGAGAGCCCCGTTCGACGCACCAACTCACTGTTGGTCAGGGGCACCCGCTCCGCGCGAAAGGCGCGCAGCACCTTGAGGCCACGCTCCAGCGTCAAGGTGACCGGTGAGGATTGAGTCATTGCCACTCCGTGCGCCTTACAAAAGGTAGGAAACGCGCCATCAGGCCGGGGGACGCGCCCGAGTGCAGGATTGGGCATCCACGGCCACATGAGCCTTACGATTGACAATATCCTCCAAGTCTCGGATACGCTTGATTGCAGGCTTGATTGCAGTCGATGCGGCAACGTTCTCGCGGATTGCGGCGCGCCCGATCTGCTGTTGTTCGATGGCGGAAAGGAACGGCCGCAGCGTGAGACGATCGACTTGGCGGATGACGTGGAGGCGGTTGAATTTCGTCATGGATTTCGGTGCGGCTATCTGGCTCGCGTCACTCACGTGCCGTAAGCCGCTCCTGCAGCAATTGTGCCGTGGCGACCAGCCGCGGCCCGAGCTCCCGCTCGACTCGGGCACGCTGCATGCGGGCGGTACGGCCAATGCAGGCCAATGCCAGGGGCGGTTGGTCCGGCACGCAGACTGGCGCGGCGACTGTGGCCAACTCCGGCTCCCACTCGCCGAGCGACATACAGAAGCCCCGTTCCTGGACCTGAGAGATCTTCTCGGCCATGCGCCGCCGTAGCGTCGGCCACTCGCGGCCGGCCTTGCGCTCCACGTTGCCCTGCAGGTAGCAGCGTTCCAGTTCCGGGATCGCGGCCAGCAAGGCCGATCCCATCAGGGAAGACGCAATGTGCAGTCGCGTACCCGGCGTCAGGCGCAGGTCCAGCACTACCTGGCTGCCTACACGGCTGTCGAGAACGATCACATCGAGCCGGTCCCGTGTGCCGAGCACCACGTAGGTATCGGTAGCTTCGGCGAACTTCCGCATTTCGACGCTGGCCTCCCGCCGAACCGCGGGGTCGGCGATGGCTGCGTAACCGAGCGACAAGGAGGCCGCCGTAAGGCGGTACTTGCGGCGCCCTTCGTCCTGGTGCAGGTAGCCCAGTGCGACCAGCGACTGCATCAGGCGGGAGACCGTCGGCGCGGGGATGCCGGTTTCGAGGGAAACGTCCTGATTGCCCAACCACACCTGCTCCGGGCCGAAGGCTGCCAGCACGGCCAGGCCGCGGGCCAGCGGCATGACCCTCACCTGGCCTTCCGCGGTAGCTGATCGGCCCGGACTTTGAAAGATCGTGCCGATATCGTACTGGTGATCCCGCAACCTTGCGCCGGCTGGCTGCAACATGGGCGTCTCCGTGTGCATGAGGTGTCGTCCCGTCCGAGGAAAATCCACATCCGGATTCGAAATTACCTTACAAACGTTAGGTGTAGTTTGAACGGTGAATCGCATGAGTGCCATGGGGGTTAACCCACTTCATGAGCGCCTCACCCTCACCGTCAGGCCAACGGTGCTGCGCGCTGCATCCCGCGGGAACCCGCGAGATGCGAAAGCTACACACCCGCCGCAGCTTGCCATTACGCATCTGTGGAATGCGGGCGAGCGATGCGATTGCATGTGATTCCATGGAAGCCGTTAGGCCCGAGCGAATTTCCCGCGCCACCTGCATCGCGTCGCCCTGGTGGTTAGTGAAGACAGCCGCGATCCGCCTGGCAAGGCAACGTGGCCCGCCAGGCAGATATCGAACGACTTTAGAACTTGTGGCGCAGGCCGACAGCCACGCCCAGCATCGAACTCCCCCCACTTGGCAGTACGTAGCTGGAGCCAAGGGAAAGGCTGGTGAGGTAGCCGGTCGCCAACGAATCAAGTGTCAGGCCGGCGTTCTTGGAGTATGCGGTGCTCAGATAGACATCAGTGCGCTTCGAGAAGGCATACGTCGAAATAAATGCGATCTGCCAGGGATTGGCTGCATTCGTATTGCCGTAAAGGTTCTTCAGATTGTCGTACGAATACTCAAGCGTGAAACCCAGGGCAGACGTTGCCTGATAATTGGCGCCAATCCAGTAGTAATCGTCGCGCAACATCACGACGTCCGTTGCATTCTTGCTCTGCCCCCAACGGTAGCCCCCCATGATCTTCGCCGGGCCAACGGTATAGCTCGCAGCAACCGACGCTTTTTTGACTGATCCGCTGGCGATGCCAATCGACGGATTCCACTGGTCGTAGCCGATGGTTCCGGCAAACGGACCCACCGCATACATCGCGGCTGCACCATACGCGCTGTCGCGGCGGAACTGCCCGGGAACCTCTCCGTTGCCGCCGACTGCAGGCACTCCCGCGGCGACCTGAGGCTGAGTCAACCCGACACCGAACGACCAGTGAGCCCATGCCGACAGAGGACCAAATTGCCCCGTGTACTTGATGGTATTGTCCTCCCGGTAGTTGCCACCGTTCTGCAACACCGTCGGCTCGTAGAGCGTCGCGTAGGAAGCCGGGGCGAAGTTGGCCAGCGCGTCGAACATCGAGGTGTACTGACGACCAAAAGTCAGCTGCCCGAGGCCGGCGCTTTGCAGGCCGACGAAAGCCTGACGACCAAACATCCGGCCACTTTGCTGGCCGACACCCGTATCCGCGGCATAGCCGCTTTCGAGTACGAAGACTGACTTCAGCCCCCCTCCCAGGTCTTCTGTGCCACGAATACCCCAGCGCGATCCGGACAGGCCACCCGAGCCCATGCGGTAAGCACTATTGGCGGTCCCAGGGTTGAAACCGTTTGTTGCCTGAGGCACCGCGCCAACATGATTGACATACTCGACGTTGGCATCGACCACGCCATAGAGCGTCACATTTGTCTGCGCAAATGCGCTTCCCGCACCAGCGAGCATTGATACCGCAGCAATGCACTTCAACTTCATAATCGCCTCCTCCTTCTTTCTGGTTTGGACGTGGGTTTCCCGTCCGGTTTGGTAACGACTTCGCTACTCATCTTTTTTTTGACACTACCAAGTCACTGAGACCCACTCGAGAATGGAATTCGAATGACGTCCCAATTCTTGACTTGCTGCAGCCATGTAGCCGATATGACCGGCCGCTTTCTCGGAGAGCTTGTGGCGGAGCGTTCGGTGAGTGGAGGTACCTGTTCGCGCCCTTAAAAGAATGCGACGCCGCAGTTCGTACAACAGCGATGGCATGAACCGTGTGCCAGCGGCGCCCACCGAGTGATCAAAGGCAATGGTGCAACCGTCTAGGCTCAGCCGCCCCTCCATTTCGTCAATGGAGTTGTCCCACCCTTTCACATAAGCGAGCGCTTGGCATGCCAAGGTGCATTGAGTACCACCAGATCCATCAGATCGAAACGCCGTCCAGTTTGTTGCGACAGCTTCTCGACCGTCGCTCGTTCCGTGGTCCCACTCCCTGCGTTTACTTGTTATGGATCGGCTTCGATTGTCTCCTTGTCGCGCGGATGAGAAAACAGGCTTCGGCGACTAAGCATAGAAATGGACGTCGGTAAGTTCAACGCAGGAGCCTTGGATGTCCCGTACAGTGGAAGAAAGGGCGATGGTGAGCTGCTGCGAAAAGCTGAACCGGGAGCAGCTTCCTCCTGGTGGTGACAGCTGAACAACGGCGTTCTTCACGCCCGCCAGATTGCAAATCGAGATCGCGCTGGGAGCGGTGCGGGGGACGGCAAATGACGCAGGCGTCGGGCCATGCGCGATGTTGAACTCGCCTGTTGGAGCGTGGCAAGATCATCGGGATCCTTGATGTCAAGGCTGATGAAGCGCTTGCCGCAGTTGATGGCATGGAAGGCCGCGCCGCTGCCCTTCCACTTGCTCGGCCCCCAAGCCGAGCGCCGAATCGCCCGTGGGTCGCTCGATCTTCCAGACGTCTGCGCCGAGCGCCGCAAGGATCTGGCCGGCGAACGGCGCCGAAGCGCTGTCACTCCGCTCGACCACCACCACACCGTCAAGAGGAAAGTCATGCATTGCTGATACGCTCCTTCGCTGGATATGCGTTGCGTTGCATCTGCTTGGACCGGACGCATGCGCGAAGCGTAGAGGTGCGCCACCGTCTCTCCAACTGGCCTTCTTCGAAACGGCGATTCCGAGGGATTGAAGTGGCGAGTCGCCGTGGACTACGCAGACGGCAACTACGCGCTCACGACAACGGATGCGCCACAGCCGTGCGCAGCTTCAGGTAGAACATGAAATAGGTGATGTTGCGCGCCGGTGGCCAATTTGCGCGACGCACGCGGGGGCAATTCACGCAGTCCTTCGCGCCATGTGCCCTTTCAAAGTACGGAATGGCTTCGGCCCGTACGTTGACGGCCGCTTGGCGGCCACTGGATCCTCACATTGCGGGACATACCGCAATTCCAGGAGCCATGACCATGAACAGTCCCGTCAGAACGGAGACAGCCATCGCCCACGGGCCCGACGCAACCAGCCCGATGTCGCGGGCAATCTGGGCCGCGTCGATCGGCACCATCTTTGAGTGGTACGAATTTGCCCTGTACGGCGCGCTGGCCTCGGTACTGGCGGATAAGTTCTCGCCCGGCTCCCCACGCGGCTGTCGAGCACGATCACATCGAGCCGGTCCCCCGTGCCGAGCACCACGTAGGTATCGGTCGCCTCGGCAACTCTGCGCATCTCGACGCTGGCCTCGCGCTGCACGGCCGAATCGGCAATAGCCGCGTAGCCGAGCGCCAGCGAGGCCGCCGCCAGCCGGTATTTGCGCCTCACCTCGTCAAGGTGCAGGTAACCCAGCGCCACCAGCGACTGCAGCAGCCGCGTCACCGTCGATGCGGGGATACCGGTTTCGTGCGAAATTTCCTGGTTGCCCAGCCACGTCTGCTCCGGGGCCGAAGGCGGCCAGCACTGCCAGGCCGCGGGCCAATGGCATCACCCTGATCCGGCTTTCCGCCGCAGCTGGATCGGGCGCGGGCCACGCCAGCCGGGTGCGTGGCTGGCTGCTCGATGGCCTCGCAGTCGTGTGCCGCAACATGGACTCCTCCGTGCCTGATTGCGCGTCCGGCGCCCGAACCATCACTCAGATACGGTGATGGCTTCCAAAATCCATCTGACAAACGTTGGGTAGATCTGGGAAGGAGAGCTGCGATGATTCCATGGAGTATGCCCCCATGGCGAACGCTCACGCCACGCCATGCGCACGCCGCATCCGCTACATACGACCAGCCCGCCTGCCGGTTCACCCCGCGCACTGCTTCCACATCGCCCCTCCGCATCGCCCCTCCACATCCCCCCTCTCGTGCCAACAGGCTTTCGGGTGGGCCGCCATGAACCAAGCGTAGGGCCTCCCGCTGCGCGCGCCAACTGGCCATTTCCGAAGCGCCGGTTCACGCGTCGCCCCCCCGACAGTTTCGTCTCGGCCGAATCGGCGCTTCGAGAAAGGCCAATTGGTTCGGCACTGGCACGACACTACCCTTCCGGTGGCGCGGTCACTACCCGACGCACACCGCACCCTGCATGGCGGCGGAACTTACAACAAGGACATCCAGGAGACAATGTGCAACAAGCAACACTGCCGGCTCGCAACAGCCTATTCGTGGTCATCTTGTGCTTTCTGACGATCGTGGCGGACGGCTACGATCTCATCGTCTACGGGGCCACCCTCCCGCGCCTGCTGGAAGAGCCGGGCTGGGGCCTGACGCCAGCGGCGGCCGGCATGATCGGGAGCTGGACGCTCGCCGGCCTGATGGTCGGCATGGGTGCGGCCGGCCCGCTCTCCGACCGGGTGGGCAGGCGCAACCTCATCATGGCCGGCGTGCTGTGGTTCTCCATCGGCTCCATCCTCTGCGCACTCGCCCCCTCGCCGTTCTCACTGGGTGCCGCGCGCTTTTTCACTGGCATCGGGCTGGGCGGCGTGGTGCCGTCCGCCGTGGCGCTGACGGTCGAGTACGCGCCTGCGAACCGGCGTCAGTTGTACAATGCGCTGACCTTGACGGGCTATTCCGTTGGTGGCGTCATCTGCGCGCTGCTGGCGATCACGCTGCTGCAGGAACACGGATGGCGCATGCTCTATGCGCTCGGCGCGCTCTACGCGCTGATCCTGCCGGGGATGTACCTGTGGCTCCCCGAGTCGGTGAGCTTCCTCGTCGAGCACGGTCGCATGGAAGAGGCGCGCATCCTGGCCGCCCGGCATTCGCTTGACCTGGAACGGATCATACGGGAGCAACGAGGCCAGGCCGTGCACGCGGCCGCCTCCGGCGCGCGCGGCTACCGGCTGCTGGCGACGGACGCAATGCGCACCTCGGCGCTGCTCTTCGCGCTGGTGAGTTTCTGCGTCCAGTTGATCGTCTATGGCCTGAACGCCTGGCTGCCGCAACTGATGCGCAAGGCGGGCTATCCGCTAGGGTCGTCGCTGCAGTTCCTGCTGGTGATGCAGTTCGGCGCCGTGGTGGGCATGATCGGCGGCGCGTTGCTGGCGGACCGGCTGGGCTCCAAACGAGTGATCATTCCGTTCTTCATGATCGGCGGACTGTCGCTGCTCGCGCTGAGCCAGAAGCTGGATCTCGGCTGGCTGATGCTCGCGGTGTTCGGCGCGGGTATCGGCTCCATCGGCACCACGACGCTGATCTACGGCTACATCGCCACGCACTTTCCGGCTTCGTGCCGCGGCTCGGCGCTCGGGGCGTCGCAGGCGTTCGGGCGGTTCGGCTCCATCCTCGGCCCGCTGATCGGCGGGTGGATCGTCGGCTCGAACCTCGCGCTGCACTGGAACTTCTACGCGTTCGTCGTACCCGCCGTCGTCGCGATCATGCTCGTGCCGCTGATCCCGAAGCCGGCACTGGAGCCCGACGCCACACCCGTTGCGGATTACCGTACCGCGGACTGAGTCCGCCATCTTCTTCGTCATGAGGTGAAACCATGAAAACCGTCAGCATCAAGCATCAGTGCTGGAATATCGCCGCCGATCTCCACTTCCCGCCGGACTTCGACGAGAGGAAGAAATATCCCGCCATCATCAGCGCCCATCCGATCGGTAGCTGCAAGGAGCAGACCTCGGGAAGCGTCTACGGCACCGCGCTCGCCGAGGCCGGCTTCGTTGTCATCGCGTTCGATGCCAGCTTCCAGGGCGCCAGCGGCGGCGAGCCGCGCTACATCGAGGATCCGACGCTACGCGTGGAAGACTTCCGCGTGGTCGCCGACTATCTCGTGACGCTCGACTACGTGGACGACCGCCGCATCGGCGTACTCGGCATCTGCGGCGGTGGTGGCTACTCCATCAATGCCGCCATGACAGAGCGCCGCATCCGCGCGGTGGGTACCATCACGGGGGTCAACTACGGCCGGCTGATGCGCGAGGGCTTCAGCGGCTACGATCCGATCGGCGCGCTCGAAGCGATGGCGCAGCAGCGCACCGCCGAGGCACGTGGTGCCACACTGCGCGTGGATGACCTGCTGCCGCCGTCGCCCGAGCAAGCGAAGCAGCGTGGCCTGACAGAGATCGACGTCTATGAGGCCACCGAGTACTACCGGACGCCGCGGGGGCAGAAGCCACACGGCGCCAACCGCTCGCTCTTTTCCCACCAGGGCGCCGCGACCGGATGGGATGCCTTCCATCTCGCCGAGGTCCTGCTGACGCAGCCGCTGATGGTGGTGGTCGGCGACAAGGTCGGTGCTTTCGGCGCCTACCGCGACGGCTGCGAGATCGTGGGCCGCGCACGCTCGGCGAAGAAGGAACTCGTCGTACTGGATGGCTGGTCGCACTACGACCTGTATGACAAGCCCGAGCCCGTGCGCAAGGCGCTCGACAAGCTGATCCCGTTCTACCGGGAACAGCTCTGATGCGCGGAATGATCTTCCGGGGCGCCCGCGAGGTCGAGCTGGCGCACTTCGACGATCCCACGCCCGGCCCCGGCGAGGCCGTGATCGAGATGAAGGCGTCGGGCATGTGCGGCACCGACCTCCACTACTACCGGCATGGCATGGCGGCATCGCTGGAGATGCTTGGCCTGAAGGACCGCATTGCGTCCGATCGGATTATCGGGGGGCACGAGCCTTGCGGCGTGGTGGCTGCGCTCGGCCCAGGCGTGGACGGAAAAGCGTTCCGCGTGGGCGACCGCGTGATGGTCTTCCACTACGAGGGCTGCCGCCACTGCGACCACTGCCGCACCGGCTGGACGCAACTCTGCGACCACGGCGCGCGCATCCATGGCGTGCTGGCGCATGGTGGCCATGCCGACTACATGAAGGTGCCGGTGTCGTCGCTGGTGCACTTGCCACAGGAAATGTCGTTCGCGGGCGGCGCCGCCGTGGCGTGCGGCACCGGCACCGCCTATGGCGCCTTGCTGCGGCTTGACATCAGTGCCCGCGACACGCTGGCCGTCTACGGCCTCGGCCCGGTCGGCCTGTCGGTGGCCCAGCTTGCCGCGGCGATGGGCGTCGAGGTGTTCGGCGTCGACATCAATGCGGCGCGCGTGGCCCGCGCGAAAGACTTCGGCGTGTCCCACGCGATCGACGCCACGCAGTTCGACCCCGTCTCCGAGATCCTGAAGCTGACCGGGGGCAAGGGCGCGTCGTGCGCGGTGGAGTGTGCCGGTGGCGAGCTGCCGCGCGCTCAGGCCGTACGCAGCACCAGGGTGTGGGGCCGCGTCGCGCTGGTCGCCGTGGGCGGCAACCTGGTGCTCGACGCGATGAAGGACGTGATCGGCAAGCAGCGGCTGTTGCTCGGCTCGTTCACATTCTCCGAAGTTGAGATGAAGGCTTGCGCCGGCTTTATCGCCAAACGCGGCATCGAGGTGGACCGGCTGTTTACCGATACCTGGCCGCTCGACCAGGCCGCGCAGGCCTATGCCCACTTCGACAGGCAGGCGGGCGGCAAGGGCGTGTTCCTGTTCTGACCCTGCCGTCCCTTTCACGGTTGCCGCTGGCCGGCAACGGAGATCCAACCCATGACGAACCGAACCATTGAACTCAAGCACCCGCGTCAGCTTTACATCGACGGCGAATGGGTCGAACCCTTTACCAGCGGCGTCTTCGACGTGCTGGACTGCTCAACGGAGCAGGTCGTCGCGACGGTTGCCCGCGCCGAGTCGTCCGACATGCAGCGCGCCGTCGCCGCCGCGCGCAGGGCATTCGACGATGGCCCGTGGCCACGCATGACGCCGATGGAGCGCGCCGCCTTCCTCGAGAGGATTGCCACGCGGCTCGAAGCCCTGAACGACGAGTTCGCCCGTATCTGGTCGCTGGAAACCGGCATTGTCTACCAGGTCGCGCAGCCGCGGATCGGGCTGTTCATCAGCGGCGCCTTCCGGCAGTACGCGGCGATGGCATCGACCTTCCCTTTCACGCAGCCGTGCCAGTCGGTCACCGGCAACGACGCATATCGCGTCTACGAGCCGGTGGGCGTGGTCGCAGAGATCATTCCCTGGAACGGTCCCGCAGGGTTGCTCGCCTACAAGACGGCGCCGGCGCTGCTGGCTGGCTGCACGCTGGTCATCAAGTCGCCGCCCGAGGCGCCATGCTCGGGCTACCTGTTCGCGCAGGTTTGCGAGGAAGTCGGGTTGCCCCCGGGCGTCGTCAACGTCATTACGGCCGAACGCGACGTGTCCGAGGCGCTGGTGCGCAGCCAGGACGTCGACAAGATCACATTCACCGGTTCGACCGCGGCCGGCCGCCGCATCGCGTCCATCGCCGGCGACCGCGTGGCGCGCGTGACGCTGGAACTCGGCGGCAAGTCGCCTGCCGTCGTCCTGGACGACTACGACGTCGAAACTGCCGCCGCCACGCTTGGCAACTCCTACTTCGGCTACAACGCCGGGCAGATCTGCCACAGCCTGACCCGCATCATCGTGCCGCGCGCGAAGCACGGCACGATGGTGGAGGCGCTGTCCGCCATCGCGCGGCAGATCGTGCTCGGTGACCCGCTCGCGGCGGAGACCACCTCCGGCCCCCTCGCCAGTGCCCGCCAGCGCGACACCGTCGAGCGCTTCGTCGCCATGGGGGTGGAGGAAGGCGCGGTGCTGGCGGCCGGCGGCAAGCGGCCGTCACATCTGGCGCGCGGCTTCTTCTTCGAGCCGACGGTGTTCGGCAATGTCGATAACCGCTCGAGCATCGCCCAGCAGGAGATCTTCGGCCCCGTGCTGAGCGTGATTCCGGCCGACGACGAGGCCAGCGCCATCCGCATGGCGAACGACACGCCGTTCGGCCTGAACGCCGCCGTCTTCACCAACGACCGTGAGCGTGCGCTCGCGGTGGCGCGGCAGATCCGCGCGGGCACCGTGGGCCACAATGGCCCGCGCACCGACTTCTCCATCGGCTTCGGCGGCTTCAAGCAGTCGGGCATCGGCCGCGAGGGCGGCGTTGAAGGACTGACCGCCTTCATGGAGTCAAAGACCATCGTGCTGGCCTGACGGTGGCGGCCAGCCGGAGCGGGCGAATGTCCACCGCCCGCTTCGGGCCGTCCGAATCGCAGCTTCGAAAATGGCAAGTTGGACGCGCGCCCCGAGCGCTCTACCCTTGCATCAAACCCATCCGGAAGATGCAAAGGAGACAGCCTTGAACACCGAAACCGGCCGCGCCACGGCGGCCACGCAGGACCAATGCCCCACCCCCGACCGCCCGCTCCAGGGCGTGCGCGTGCTGGCCGTGGAGAACTTCGTCGCAGGACCGTTCGCGTCGATGTGGCTCGCCGACGCGGGCGCCGAGGTCATCAAGGTCGAAGCGCCGGCCGGCGGCGACTTCGCGCGCAGCACCAGCCCCGTCAGGACGGCAGCGGATGGCAGCCCGCATGCGTTGTCGTTCCTGCGCACCAACCGCAACAAGAAAAGCCTGACGCTGGACCTCAAGCAGCCTGAGGGCAAGCGGCTGTTCCTAGAACTGGCCGCCGGCGCCGACATCGTGCTCGAGAACCTGCGCCCAGGCGTGATGGACCGCCTCGGCGTCGGCTACGACACCCTGCGCGCGCGCAACCCGCGCCTGATCTACGTTGCCATTTCCGGCTTTGGCCACACCGATGTGAAGCCGAGCCCTTACACCGACCACCCGGCGCTCGACATCGTCGGCCAGGCGCTCAGCGGCCTGATGTACCGTCCCGAGCGGCAGGACGACCGGCCGACCTATCTCGGCTTCTCGATGACCGACCTGCAGGGCGGCATTCTCGCCGCGCAGGGCGCGCTGCTGGCCCTGTACCAGCGCGAGCGCACCGGGCGGGGCAAGAAGGTGGACATTTCGCTGTACGACGCCTCGCTGGTCCAGAACGAGATCTCGGTCACCATGTACTCGGCCCTGCACAAGCCGCTGCCGCCGGGCGTACCCGCGGTGACGGCACCGTTCGGGCCGTTCCGCGCCAGCGACGGCCATATCGTCATCGCGGTGCTCGGCGAGCACATTTGGCGCCGCTTCTGCGAGGTGATCGGCAAGCCGGACCTGGTGGACGACCCGCGCTTCGCCGACGGCATTGCCCGCCGCAAGCACAGTGCCGGCCTTGATCCGCATATTGACGCCTGGCTCGCCACTCGCACGCGCGCGCAAGCCGTGGACCTGCTGCGCGCGGGCGGCGTGCCGGCGTCAGTGGTCAACGACGTGGCCGACCTGTTCGACTGCCCGCATGTGGCGGCACGCGAGATGCTGATGACGGTCCACGACCCAGTGTGGGGCCAGGTGCAGGTCGTCGGCAACCCGATCAAGATGTCGGACGTGCCCGAGCCCGAGGCTGGGGTGCCGCCGCGGCTCGGGGAACATACCGACGCCGTGCTGCGCGACTGGCTGCACCTCGATGCGCGGCAGGTCGAGGCGCTGCGCGCCGACGGCATCGTCTGACCGGAAGACAGCGAAACCCAGCAAGGAAACAGCAATGAAAAGTCTTGAAGGCAAAGTGGCAATCGTGACTGGCGGCACCGGTGGGATCGGCCGGGGCGTGGCACTGCAGCTCGCGGCGCGCGGGGCGCTGGTTGTCATCAGCGGCAGGAGCGCGTCAAAGGCCGACGCGGTGCTCGCCGAACTGCGCGAGGCCGGCGGCCAGGGCGACTTCATCGCCGGCGACGTCCGCGTGAAGGCCGACATGGATGCGCTCGCCGCCGAGGCCGCGCGCCGGCACGGCGGCATCGACATCGTGGTCGCCAATGCCGGCGGCAACGACGACGAGGCACGCCGCCCGGACGTGCGCGGCCCGTTTGGCGACATCGATCTCGCGCGCGTCTGCGCCGTGGTGGCGGAGAACACCGCCGCGAAGCTGCTGCCGGTGCAGTCGGCCCTGCCCTTCATGCGCAAGTGTGGTGGCGGCGCGGTGGTCTTCGTGACCTCGGAGGGCGGCCGCGTGCCGACGCCGACGCAGACCGCGGTGGCCACCTTTGCCGGCGGCCTGATCAGCGCAAGCAAGGTCCTGTCGAAGGAGCTGGCGCGCGACCTGATCCGCGTGAACTGCGTGTGCGTGACGGTGGTGCGCGACAGTCCGTCGTGGAAGGCCGCCTTCGAGCGCACCGATGGCGTGTCGGACCGGCACCGCAAGCAGTATGAGAAGATCATTGCCAGCAGCCCGCTCGGCGTGGCGAGCCCGGAGGATATCGGCCAGGTGGTGGCCTTCCTCGCCTCCGACGAGTCGCGCTACCTGACCGGGGCGACCGTCAGCCCGACCGGCGGACTGACGATTCACTGACGATACGCGGACGACTGGCCGCGCGGCCCGCCGCCTCACACGATGGCGCCGGCCGCGCGCAAGGCCGCGATGTCCTGCGAGCCGAAGCCCCAGTCGCCCAGCACCGCGTCGGTATGCTCGCCGGGGCGTGTGGGGGAATTCTGGATCGCGCCCGGCGTGCGGCTGAAGCGCGGGGCGGGCGCGGGTTGCACGACACCGTCCCGCTCGACGAAGGTCCCGCGCGCCCGCAGATGCGGATGACCGGGCGCCTCGGCCAGCGACATGACCGGCGCGAAGCAGGCCTCCCGTCCTTCGGCCAGCGCGCACCATTCGTCGCGCGTGCGCGTGCGGAAAATTTCCGCGAACCTCGCCCGCACCTCCGGCCAGCACGAACGGTCGTGCTGGTCCGGCATCTGCGCCTCATCCAGCCCGAGCACTTCCAGCGTATGGCGCCAGAAGCGCGCCTCATTGGAGCCGACGCTGATCCAGCGGCCGTCCCGCGTCTCGTAGACGTTGTACCAAGGCGCCCCCGAATCGAGCCGGTTGCTGCCGCGCTCGTCCTTCCAGTAGCCACTGGCGAACATGCCGTAGAAGAGCGTCATGAGCGAGGCGGAGCCGTCGACCATCGCAGCATCCACCACCTGCCCCTTGCCCGACCGCCGGCTTTCGAGGATGGCCGATACGACGCCGAGCGCCAGGTAGAGCGAACCGCCGCCGAAGTCCCCCGCCAGATTGAGCGGGATCACCGGTGGGCCGCCGCAGGTGCCGACCGCATGCAGCACGCCGGTCAGCGAGATGTAGTTGATGTCATGACCGGGCGCGTGCGCGAGCGGCCCGTCCTGGCCCCAGCCCGTCATGCGGCCGTAGACCAGCGCGGGGTTCGCCGCGAGGCAGTCTTCCGGGCCGAGGCCCAGCTTCTCGGCGACCCCCGGCCGGAATCCCTCGACTAGCGCGTCGGCCTGGCCGACGAGCTTCAGCACCGCATCCTTCGCTTCGGCTTTCTCCAGGTCGAGTACGGCGCTGCGCCGGCCGCGATTGAGCAGGTTGAAGCGCGGATCGCCGGGCTGACCGCCGTCGTGGCCGGGCGGACGGTCGATGCGGACGATGTCCGCGCCGAGGTCCGCGAGCAGCATGCAGCAGAACGGCACAGGCCCTATACCGCCCAGCTCAACGAGCCTGACACCCGCGAGCGGGCCCTGGGTTTTGCGCATCGTTTTGGTCTCCTCAAACGTTGAAACCCGGCTCGCTGGGACGAGCCGGGCCTGCATCGCGCGCCGCGCCGCCCCTTCGGGTGGCCGCGGTCACGCATTCGACGGTCATGGCGGTCATAACCGCCACTTCTACTGAGCTGCCCCCGCGTCGAACACTGCCTCGCCGCCCGACGACTGCGCCTCGCGCCGGCCGCGCCGCGACGCCATCAGCCTGTCGAGGTCCGCATTGTCCTCGCCAACGTCGCGCGCAGCCGACAGTGGTCCCGGCCGCCTGCCATTGAACAGCAGCGGCAGTCCGACCAGCGCCAGATCGTCCCCGGACGGCTTGCCGATGATGCCCAGCGCTCGCGTCTGTTCGTGATTGACCAGTTCGCTGGTAGTCTGCACAGGCGCACACGGCAGGCCGGCGGCGCCGAGCACTTCCTGCCAGTGCGCGCGGGAATACTCGGCAAGCCGCCCCCCGATCAGGGCATCGATCTGCGCCCGGTGGCGCAGACGCCCGTCATTGGTGGCAAAGCGCGGGTCGGTGGCCCACTCCGGCCGGTCCAGCGCGGCGCACAGGCGCGCGAAGAGCCGGTCGTTGGCGCAACTGACCACCAGATGGCCATCGGCCGTGTCGTACGCGCGGTGCGGCACGATGAAGCCGACGCCCGAACCATGCCGGCCGCCCGTATCGCCATCGGCGTTGTAGTTGGCGATGCCGACCGTCATCCAGGCGATGGCCGTCTCCAGCAGCGAGCTGTTGACGGTGGCGCCCACGTGCTTGCGCTGCCGCCGGCACAGCGCGGCGAGGATGCCGATGACCGCCCACATGCCGGCGCCGAAGTCGACGATCGACACGCCTGCGCGCACCGGCGCCTGCCCTTCCTCGCCGGTGATGCTCATGATGCCTGCAAAGGCCTGCATCAACGGGTCGTAGCCGGGCGCCTGGTTCAGCGGACCGACATTGCCGAACGCGCCTACCTCGCAGCAAACCAGTTCGGGCTTGGTCACGCGCAGGCTGTCGGGGTCCAGTCCGTATTGCGCGGCCGAGCCCGGGCGCAGGTTGTGGAAGAAGACGTCGGCGTGCTCGGCGATGAGCCGATGCAGCGTGCCAAGGTCGTCTGGGTCCTTGATGTCGAGGCTGATGAAGCGCTTGCCCTGGTTGATCGCATGGAAGGCGGCACCGCTGCCCTTCCACTTGCTCGGCCCCCAGCCGCGCGCCGAATCGCCCGTGGGGCGTTCGATCTTCCACACATCGGCGCCCAGCGCCGCAAGGATCTGGCCGGCGAACGGCGCCGAGGCGCTGTCGCTCAGTTCCACGACCACCACGCCATCTAGAGGAAGGTCACGCATGGCTGCTTACTCCGGCTTGTAGTTGAGTTCGGCGAAGAGGCCTTTCCATACCGAGACCTCTTCGTTCAGTTGCTGGGCGAACATGCCCGGCGACGAAGCCACCATGCTGCCGCTCAAGCGCGACTCCACCAGGCTCCTGAACTGCGCGTCCGCCGTCAGCGCGCGAAGATCGCGCGCGATCCGGTCCACCAGGGCCGGCGGCGTGGACTTCGGCACGAAGATGCCGGCCCACAGCAGCGGCAGGTAGCCCTTGTAGCCCACGGCCTCCGACAACGTCGGCACGTTGGGCAGGTCCGCATACCGCTCGGCGCTGATGGCGGCCATGGGCCGCAGCTTGCCAGCCTCCATCTGAGACTTCATCGAGCTTGGCGTGTTCACGAGAAATTGTGCATCATCGCGCATCACGGCCATGTTCATTGCCGTCACGCTGTTGAAGTCGATCGGTGCATATTTCATGCCGAGCGACTTGTTCAGCAGCGCCATCGTCAGGTTGAAGATCGACGTGCGTCCGGTGCCCGCGAAGAACAGGCCATCCGGATCACGCCGACTCAGGTCGACCAGTCCGCGCATGGTCTTCGCCCTGCCCGCGGTGCCGTCGTTGGCGGCCACCACAAGCTGGTAATTGATGACCTTGTACACCGGGACCAGGTCGGCAGTCGGGTCGAACTTCAGGTTCTTCGTGGTGAACTTCGGCAGGATCGAGCTTTGCGTGCCCAGCAGCAGCGTGTGCCCGTCAGTGGCGTTCACCACGTATTCGGTGCCGATCACACCGCCCGCGCCGGGCCGGTTCTCCACGATCACCGGCTGCTTCCAAATGCCTTCGAGCCGTTGCGCCAGCAGGCGCGCGAGCAAGTCGCCGCTGGAGCCGGCCGCCAGCGGAATAACGATGCGCACCGGGCGCGTCGGCCACAGCTCGGCCGCCGATGCCAGCCGGGGCAGCAGCATCGCCGCACAGCCGGCCACGCAGGCGACACCCGCCTTGCGTAGCCAGCGCCGCCGGTGATCCCGTTCACGGGGGTCTCTCATGGGTCTCCTCCTTATGTCTCTTTATGGATGTCTTGCCAGATGCCTTGCGCGGCGCAGCGTCAGGCTGCGGCAAAGACCGGCAGGCGTTGCCCGCCCCGCTCGATCAACCGCGCCGTCATGCGCGCGCCAATGCGCAACGTCTCGGGCGCTCCCTCGATCTGCGCGAACAGGTGGTAGCCCTCGTCCATCTCCACGAAACCCACCGTGTAGGGGGCAATCGACGAGAAGGCCGGCGTGGGCCCACGCATCACCGTGCTGAACGAATACAGCGTGCCGGTGCCCTTCGCCGCCTGCCACACAAGCTCATCGGCATCGCAATGCGGGCAGAACGAATGCGCCGGCCAGACCGCTTCACCGCAGCCGGTGCACCGCTGGTACTTCAACTGTCCCGCCGCCAGCCCTTCCCAGTAGGGTTGAGCGTCGAGCAACGCGTATGGCTGTGGCCAGCCGTCTTTGGTCTGGATCATCACGTGCTCCCGTTCAGGTTGTCGAAGACAGCAGCATCACGCAGCCGGCCGCCAGCATGCCGCCCGCGCCCTGCACGAGCACGGTCTTCGGCCTGCGCTTCGGCGCCGCGCCCAGCGGCTGGCCGCGCAACTGCCGCACGGCCTCGACGAGGCTGTCCATGTTGCAGGAGATGCCCGGCTGGCCGAACGACAGCCAGCCGCCGTTGGTATCGGTCGGCAGGTCGCCGTCGACGCCGGTGCGGCCCTCGCGGTACAGGTCGATCCCCCGGCCCTTCTTCGCAAAGCCCAGGTCCTCCACGACGATGGGCCCCATGTGCGCGAAGTTCACAGAAATCTGCGCCATGTCGATATCCCCGCGCGACAGCCCCGACATGTCGAATGCCTGGTTCGCCGCCGCGGCCGTGGCCGTATGCGTCAGGTTGGGCATGGGGCCGAGCTCGGGGAAGCGGCACGCACGCATGTTCATGCGATCCGTCAGGTATTCATGCGTCGTGGCGGACCCGTAGCCGAGCAGGTAGACCGGATCGGCGTGCATCGCCCGCGCCCGTTCCGGCGATGTGACTACCAGCGCGCCGCCAGTGCCGCCGCCCCACGTCGAGCACATCCAGCGCCGCAGCGGACTGGCGACGTAGGGCGACGCCAGCACCGTCTCGCGATCCACCTCCCCAAAGCGCGCCTTGGCCGCGTGCGGATGGTGAACGCCCCAGCGCTGGTTCGACACTGCCACGTCGGCGAGGTCGGCCTCGGTCAGATCGTACTCGTGCAGATACCGGCAGGCAGCCTGCCCGTACAGTGCCGGGATGATGGGGCCGTAGGGCACCTCGAACTGCGGGTCGGCGTCGGCTTCGGCTCCCATGGCGACGGCGTCGACGAACAACTCCGTCGCATCGCTCTGCAGGCACAACACGTACTCGGCTTGTCCGGCCGCGATCATCTCCGCGGCCACCGCCAGCGTCGCCGTGAGGCCGGCGCCGTGCATCGTGATCTCGGTCGTGCGCTTCACCGGCATCTGCATGTGCGAGATGAAGATGTTGCTCCACTGCGAGCGCTTGTCGGCCCAGGGCGAGCGGCCCGTGTAGACCGCATCGACCTGCTCCTTGCGGATGCCCGCGTCACGCAGCGCGCGCCGCGTGGCTTCGGCCGCAAGCTGAAGGGGGTCCTTGCGATCCTGCCGGGAGGCGTAGGCATCCCCCATCCCGACAATCGCGGCAACTGGCTTCGTCGACATCATGTCGCCCTCAAGCCGCCTTCAGTTCGGGCAGCGACGACGCGATCAGCGCGTCGAGGTCATCGCGCTTGCGCAACATCAGCAGGCTCCACTCGCCCTGCTGGAGCAGGTCGCCATTCTGGTTGATCGCGCTGATGCGGAACTTGATCACGCCGTATTTCTCGTCCTTCTCCTTCTTGCCGATGACCTCGCATACCGCGTAGATGGTGTCGTTGATGTACACCGGGTTGCGAAAGCGCATGTTGTCGATGCCGTAGTTGGCCTGGATGCCGAGGCCGAACTGGATCAGGCCGGTGACGATGGAATACGTCAGCGAGCCCTGCACCAGGCGCTGGCCGAAGCGGGTCTTCGAGGCGTAGTGCGTGTTGGAGTGGATCTCGATCCAGTTGCCCGTCAGCGCGCAGTAGTTGACCACGTCGGCCTCAGTGACGGTGCGCCCGCCCGAGCGGAAGACCTGGCCGATCTGGAGTTCGTCAAAGGTCTGGTCGATGCGGTTGTTGATGATGCGCTTGCTCGTGTCGCTCATGTCTGTATCTCCTTGAAATTCGCCTGCTTCAGCCGAGCCGCATGGACTTGGCGATGATGGTCTTCTGGATCTGCGAGGTGCCGCCGCCGATAGTCGACTGCACGCTTTCGCGCAGGTAGCGCTCCATGTCGGCTTCGGGCAGGTTGGCGTAGCCGCCAAGCACCTGCATGCCGGTCAGCGCACAGTGCTTAAGCGTTTCCGAGCCGTACAGCTTGGCCATCGACACCTCGCGGCTGCACGGCACGTCGGCTGCTGCCATCTGCGCGGCGCGGTAGCACAGCAGGCGCGCGGCATCGACTTGAGTCTGGCAATCTGCCAGCATGTGCTTGAGCACCTGGAAGTCCCAAAGTTGCTTGCCGAACTGGATGCGCTCGTGGGCGTACTGCGTGGCCTTCGACACCGCCGTCTGCGCGTTGCCGACATAGGCAGCAGCCACGGCGCAGCGCTCCAGTTCGAGATGCTTGGTGATGATTTCCCAGCCCTGGCCTTCCTCGCCCAGCAGGGCCTCGGCAGGGACGCGCACTTCGTCGAGGAAGATCTCGGTGGTGCCGGTGGCGTGGCGCGACAGCGTCGGCAGCTTGTTGATGACCAGCCCCGGCGTGGAGTTGGGGATCAGCAACACCGAGAGGCCGCCGTGCTTGTTGTCGGCATCGGTGCGCACCAGCATGGCGATGACCGTGTCCTTCGCCGCCGCGCCGCTGCACCACAGCTTCTGGCCGGAGACGATCCAGTCGCCGTTCTCGGCGCGGCGGGCGCGGGTCTTGGTGTTGGAGGCGTCGGAGCCGGCGTCGGGCTCGGAGATCGACACAGAAAAGCGGATCCTGCCGTCGATGAACGGCTGGATGTACTTTTCCTTCTGCGCGGCGGTGCCGTACTTGGCAATGTTCATCGCCGTGAAGGTCGGCACCAGCACCGCGGCCGCGAAGTCGAAGCCGAATTTGCCGAGACCCTCGGCCATCAGCGTGTAGTCGAAGATGTCGCCGCCCGCGCCACCCTCTTCCTCGCTGAACAGCAGACCCAGCCAGCCCTGTTTGGCGATCTTGTCGTAAGCCTCGTAAGGATAGTCGCGATTCTGGTCGCACTTGCGCACGTATTCGACCGTGACCTCGTTGTCCATGAAGCGGTTCACGGTGTCGAGCCAGAGGGCCTGGGATTCGTTCAGGAAGTTGGGTTGCACTTCGTCTCTCCGTTGTTGGGTTGCGCCGGCTTGCATTAGTGCGGCGCGTGTTGGAAGAGTAGAGTCGTGCCACCGCGAGGCCAACTGGCCATTTCTGAAGCGGCGCTTCGGTGCGATCGAAATGAAAAAGGGCAGGCACGAATGCCCGCCCTGGCGGCGATCCGGAAAAAGCCGTCAGTCCTGTGCCTGCGCGGGCGTCTGTTCGCCGGGACGGTCGAGCAGTTGCTTCATCAGCGCGGCGGCGACGGGACTCAGCGCGCGGCCGCGTGGCGTGGCAATGTGGATGGTGCGTACGGCCCACGGTTCGTCCAGCGGAATGCAGCTCACGTCGCCGAACAGTTGATGACTTACCAGGCACTCAGGCTGCACCGTCACGCCGAGTCCTGCCTGCACGAGGCTGATCGCCGTGCCGGCGCTGCGGACACTGAACGCCGGCGCGAACTCCTTCCCAAGCCGCTTTGCGGCGACCCGAAAGGCACCGAGCATCGCGTCGACAGGAATCACGCGCTCGGGCAGCAGGTCGTCGAACGTGACGGTCTCGTGCGCGCCCAGCGCATGGGATCGGGGCACCACGGCCACCAACCGGTCGCGACGGTACGGCGTGACATCCACGCCGCCGAGTTCCAGCTCGTGGGCCATGGCGAACACGCCAATGTCGGCATCGCTGCGGGACACCGCTTCCAGGATCTGGGCGTTCTCCAGCTCGCGCACGGCCAGCTCCACCATCGGGAAATCGCGGGCAAAGTCGCCCAGCTCCCGGGCCAGGAACGGGGCGATGATCGAGCGCGCCGAGGCCACCACGACCTTGCCGCGCATCCCTTCGGTGAAAGCCGATATCTCGGAGCCCATGTCCTCCACGTTCTCGAAGATGCGGCGCGCGTAGTGGACCAGCACAGCGCCGGCAGGACTGGGCACCACGCCCTTCGGGCCGCGTTCGAGCAGCTTGACGCCCGCGATGTCCTCAAGGTCCTGAATGCGCTTGGTCGCCGTCGAGGCGGCGATGTTTTCCCGCAGTGCAGCACGCTGAATCTGCTGCTCTTCGACAGCGGACAGGAATAGGCGCAGCGTGAACAGGTCGATCTGGCGGATCAGGTGCAGGCGGTTGAAAGTGCCCATTTTTGTGCCAAATTGTCGGGGGTTGGGAACCGTGTGATGAAGTCGATATTACGCCTCGCCGCGGCGCGCCGTGCGGCATTCACCAGCCTCAGTCCGATTTCGTTTGCGATGCGGGTGCGTCCCATCCGCGCCTCCTGTCCGATGCATGGGAGCGCCGGCGGCGGGCGGGAACACTAACCGGCACGGCGATCGAGACCGGTTCCCGGTGCCATTCGCGCCGCGTCACGCGGAAGCCGGCGGCGCTGACCTGTGAGACGCCCTCTGCCATGCCACGCCTCGGCGCCAGCCAGGCGGGGGGAGGCGCCATGAGGCCAAAGCGTAGGGCGCATGACCGGACAGGCCAACTGGCCTTTTCCGAAGCGACGGTTCGTTGCGGTCGAAGCGGCTTTGGGCCGGCGCTCGCCGAACGTCGTGCAGCCCGAAGCCGAGGTGCTCTGCCTGGTTCCGTTCGGGTCGATGGAATGGTCGCCTCCCGCCCTCGGCGGAACACATACCGTGGCTTGCAGCGCAAGCCTCCTACAAGCTGAGGGTGAATGCGCCACATCGTCGCAATTTGCCAAGGCGGATCCACATGGAACCGACCACAGTAGTAGCCATCGACCTGGCCGAGTACATCTTTCAGGTTCCTTTTGTCGAGCCGGAGACTGGTGCCATCCGCGGCAAGCCAATCCGCATAGGACTCTTTCCGCTTAAACGAAAGCGGGCTTGTCGCCGTCGGTATTGGGCTTGTTCACACCCACGTTCGCACGCACCAGCCGGTCGGGGTTCACCACCAGTTCGGCCACCAGCGCGGCTACGCTCTTGCGCGAGACTTCGGTGCCCTTGAAGGGCTCGTCCCGGCGGGTGATCTCGTAGTCCACTTCGTCCTCATCCTGCAGCCAGGCGGCGCGCAGAATCGTGTAGTCGGCGTCGGATGCCTCGATCAGATCCGCCGACTTGCGGTAAGGCGGCAGGTACTGCCCGATCTCGTTGCGGTTCCACTCGCCGAATTTCCCCGGCACCTCGTCATAAACGCCGAGCGAGTTCACGAAGATCAGGCGCTTGACGCCCTTGGTCTTCATCGCCGTGAGGATGTGCGCGGTTTGCTTGTCCACGTCGCCCGCCAGATTGGCATAGACCACATCCTGCCCCTCCATAAGCTCGGGCAGCAGCTTCTTGTCCATCACGTCGCCGATGGTGATCCTGGCGTTGGCTGGTTCGGTGCTGGCCAGCTTCTTGGGATCGCGCACGAGCAGGGTCTGCTCGACATCCTGGCGCTCACCCAGCATCTGTATGGCCCGGCGGGCAATCTGTCCGCTGGCGCCCAGAATCAGTACCTTGGTGGTGGTTTTGGTCATTGTGTTGTTCTCCAAATGGATCGGCCCCACCGTTTCTGGCCGGGCCGGTGGCGGATTTGGTTCTGAGCCTGGCCTTACAGGTTCTCTTGATAGAAGGGAATCAGCTTGGCCAGCGCCTGGCCGACCGGCTCCGGCTGGTCGTACAGCTCGTAGTGCGACCAGCCTTCGACGACCACCAGTTCCTTCTTCTTCGAGGCCGCGCGGCCGATGACTTCGCAGCCGTCGCGGTAGGCGCCAAAGGCCCCCACCTGATCGCCCACCACCACCATCAGGGGCTGCGTCAGCAAGGTCTCACACAGGTGGAAGGCATCCCAGCCGATGGCGGCGGCCTGGTGCGAGAACAGCGCGCGGTTCAGGCCATTGGGGGCACGGCCGCGGTCGGTGCGGTAGTAGTCGGTGGCGCCCAATACGTCGATTTCCTTGATGCCTGCTTCCTTGGCCGCCTCGGGCGATGGTGGCAGCAGGTCATCCACGCGCAGCGCGGCACCCCGGGCTTCGGCCGTGCGCTGCTTGGCCATTGCCTCCAGCGCGCCGATCGGATCGAAGCCGCTGAAGCCTTCGCGCATCAGGCGGCCATAGTTGGCGCCGGTGATAGTGCCCACCGCCTTGATGCGGCGCTCGGTCATGGCCGCGTTGATGGCGTAGCCGCCCCCGCCGCAGATGCCCAGCACGCCAATGCGTTCTTCATCCACATAGGGCAGCGTTACGAGGTAGTCGCACACCACACGGAAGTCCTCGACGCGCAGCGTCGGGTCTTCGGTGAAGCGCGGCTCACCGCCGCTGGCGCCCTGGAAGCTGGCGTCGAAGGCGATGACGACAAAGCCTGCCTTGGCCAGCGCCTCGCCGTAGACATTGCCTGAAGTCTGCTCTTTGCAGCTTCCGATGGGGTGGGCGCTGATGATGGCCGCGTACTTCTTGTTGTCGTTGAAGTTCGGCGGGAAGTACAGGTCCGCCGCAATGTCCCAGTACGTGTGCTTGATCTTGACGCTTTGCATGATGTGCTCCCTATGGCTGCTGAATGGAAATGGCAGGGCCACATTCCTTTAACGGGAGGGCAGCCGACCACCGATGGATGCACTGTAGGCTGAATATTTGATCCATCATAGGTATCAATCTGCGCTACAGTAGTATCTTTAAATTGACAATGATTACCACATGGACCCGTCACTGCTTCCTTCCCTGGCCTGGTTCGCCCATGTGGCCCACCACCGCAGCTTCACCAAGGCGGCGGCGGAGATGGGAGTTTCCCGAGCCAATCTGTCGCAGAACGTGAAGGCGCTGGAACGCCGCTTGAACGTCAAGCTGCTGTATCGCACGACGCGGGACATGTCGCTGACCGAAGAAGGCCAGCGGCTCTATGACGTGTGGTACCCGGCGCTCACGGCGGTGGAGCGCGCCGTGCATGAGATGCACGATGGGCGCGACGAGCCTTCAGGCTTGGTGCGTGTCAATACCTCGCGGGTGGCCGCCAGGACACTGGTGGAGCCGCATCTGGAGGAGTTTGGCGCGCGCTACCCCAAGCTGCAATTTGAACTGGTCATGGACGATGCGTTGGCCAACATCGTGGCCGACGGGTGCGACGCGGGCATCCGCGTGGGCGAGAGCCTGGCCGAGCACATGGTGGCGGTGCCGATCACGCCGGCGCTGGAGATGGCGGTGGTGGGCACGCCTGCGTACTTCCAGCGCCATGGGCAACCCGCCACACCCGCCGATCTGGCGCAGCACAATTGCCTGCGGTTCCGATTGCCGGGCGGCGCGATCCTGCCGTGGGAATTTACCTCGCCCGAGGCTGGCGGGCACACCTTCACCGTGGAGCCGCAGGGCCGCATCATTACCAACGACGACGATGGAATGACCCGTGCCGCTTTACAAGGCGCAGGCCTCATGCAGCATATCGACATTGCCGTGCAGCAGCACCTGGAATCCGGCGCGCTGGTGCGCGTGCTGCAACCCTGGTGCAAGCCTTTCGCGGGCTTTTATATCTATGCCCCGACCCGAGCGCAAATGCCCGCCAAGGTGCGGGCATTGATTGATTTTCTGGTCGAGAAGCGCGAGGCCATGGCGCCCCTGCGGCAGCCGTCTTCCAGGAAGAAGCGGGGGTCCTGAGCAGCCTTCTCATGCGCCATTGTCAATTTGGACTGAATACTGTTGTGTAGTTTGGAAATCTTGCCGCGCTGGCGCTCCGGCCTCAGCTTGGAAGTCTTGCGACTTTGACTTCCAGGCGCCCGCCTCGCGCCAAGCCTTCTACATGACTTCTGAACACACCACCCTGTTTCACCCCATCGCCTTCCGTAACGGCCTGACGCTGCGCAACCGCGTGGTGATGGCGCCCATGACCACCTGGTCGGCCAATCCCGATGGAAGCATCTCGGATGCGGAGTTGGACTACTACCGCCGCCGCGTCCAGGGCGTGGGCATGGTCATCACGGGCTGCACGCATGTAACGGAGAACGGCATTGGCTTCACCGATGAGTTCGCCGCCTATGACGACCGTTTCATTCCCAGCCTGCGCCGATTGGCCGACGCCGCCAAGAGCGGCGGCGCTCCGGCGGTTCTGCAAATCTTCCACGCAGGCAACAAGGCCGTGGTGGACGCGGTGCCTGAAGGCGAGTTGGTGAGCGCCAGCGCCGTCAATGCGCTGGGAGGTCCTTTCAACCGGGGCGACGTGACGCCGCGGGCTTTATCGCAAGACGAGATCCTGGCGATGGTGCACGCCTTCGGCGAGGCGACGCGCCGGGCCATTGGGGCAGGTTTCGACGGCGTGGAACTACACGGCGCGCACGGCTTCCTGCTGCAGAACTTCTTCTCGCCACGCTACAACCAGCGCGATGACGAATGGGGCGGCTCGCAAGATAACCGCATGCGCTTTGCGCTGGCCGTGGTGCGGGAGGCCAAGCGGGTGATTGCGGCGCATGCCAAACGGCCGTTTTTGCTGGGCTATCGCATCTCGCCCGAGGAGCGCGAGGATGGCGGTTACCGCGTGCCGGACATCTGCGCTCTGGGGGATGGACTGATCGCCGAAGGCATTGACTACCTGCATGTCTCGCTCAACGACGTTCTCGGTGCGCGCCCGCTGGGGACCGACACCCGCCTCACCGTGGAGCAAGTGATTACGCATGTAGCCAACCGCGTGCCAGTACTGGCGGCAGGCATGCTTCGCACGCCGGAGCAGGCCCAGGCAGCCCTGGATTTGGGCTTGTCGCTGGTGGCCGTGGGCAAGGGGCTGGTGATGAATCCCGACTGGGTGGGGCTGGCCGAGTCGGGCTGCGGTGCGCAAATTCGCCAGGAACTGGATCCGGCTGAGCGCGCCGAGTGGTCAATTCCCGATGGTCTTTGGCGGGCGGTCGAAGCGGCGCCGGGGTGGATTCCGGTGCGCCAAGCAGAAACCGTTGCTTGCGCTTTAGGGTGAATCCGCGCGGGGATAGGTGGCCTACATGCGCACATCAGGCCGTGAAGCCGATCTCACCGCGCTATGGGCGAGCCGCAACAACCTACTGGGCGCGCGTGGTGGCTTCGCCGGCATCCATCGTGCCGGAATGGTAGCCGCGCTGCGGCACTACGGCCATGACGGGCTCGCGATCGTCGTCTCGGAGCGCGGCCACTACTCGTTGCGAAAAGCGGCCGATGTCCTTGGCATCGGGCGCGACAATCTTGTACCGGTCGCGGTCGATGCGGACGGGCGCATGCGCATCGACCTGCTGCGCGACACCCTGCGTGACCTGCAGCGGCGCAACATCCGGCCGATGGCAATCGTCGGCATAGCGGGGACGACGGAGACGGGCGCGGTCGATCCGCTCGACGCGATCGCGGATGTGGCCCAGGAGGCCGGCTGCCATTTCCACGTGGATGCCGCTTGAGGCGGCGCAACGCTACTGTCGGAGCGCGAGCGCTGGCGCTTCGCGGGCATCGAGCGTGCCGATTCCGTCGTCATCGATGCGCACAAGCAGTTCTACGTGCCGATGGGCGCCGGCATGGTGCTGTTCCGGAGCCCGGCGTGGACGCAGGAAATCATCCAGCATGCAAACTATATTGTGCGCAAGGGCTCGGTGGACCTGGGGCGCCATACGCTCGAGGGATCGCGGGGCGCTGCGGCAGTCATGCTCTACGCAAACCTGCACCTGCTCGGTCGCAAGGGGTTGGCGCAGTTGATCGATCGCAGCATCGATAACGCCCGCTAACATCCTCGACGAACAGCGCGCGCTGGCGGCGGCCAGCCCATGCATGGCGCCGCTGATGGCGCTGGTGGCGGCGCCGGACGCAGCATAAAGCATTTGCAGCTGGCGGGCGCCATTCGGCGCAAGACCGTGTCTCGCTGGTAACGGACCACCAACGGCGCGCGGGCCCGAGTGGCAGGCGCAGGCCGAGGTACTCGCCAGCGAGTCGGCGCACTGGCTGCGGCATACAGCCGGCTCGCACATCGGCGACCGCCCGGTGGACTTGCGCCATGTGCGCGACAACTTCGGTCACGCCTCCATCGCCACGACCAGCATCTGCCTGCACACCGAAGTCGATGTGAAACATGAGGCAACCCAGGAGCGGCATCGGATTGGCTGAACGCACAAGGCGTAGGGCCCGCCAGCTTTGTCTCGACGACGGCAAGCCAGCCGGAAGCCCGCATTTTTAATTTCACGATGGTGAAATTTTCATCCGAGTCTGCGATCACATCAACGCGACGGGACATCGCGGACGGCGCCCTCGCCTGCGAGCTTCGTGGTCGGCTGGCTTTTTCTCTTGGCGATTAATACTTCCGCGGCGCCCCGCAGGCGAAGCCCAATCCAACGTGTCGGTTGCGCCACGATGCTTCGACGGATATTCCACTACCCCACTACCTGAACGCGTGGCCGAGCGGCGTCCTGCAGGATCATGTCCGCCGCCTTCTCGCCGATCCTGATCGTTGATGCATTGGTGGGACCCGAAATCGGTGCCGGCATGATCGACGCGTCGACGACCGCTTGCGAATCGCTGTCCGGACCCATCCGCGCGGTGCCATAGCGATGATTCACGGTGCCCCCGCGCTGCTGCGCAACGTCAAGGATCTCGTCGTCGGTGCGGATATCGTTCCCGGGGAACACCTCGTCGACGTTGTGCGCGGCGAACGGGCGCGCCTGAAGCACCGCGCGTGCCATCTTGACGACGGCTACGATCGCTCGCTGATCCGATTCGGTAGCCAGATTGCTAGGCGCTCACTATCGCGAAGAAATTCACTCGCATCACCGCCCGCCATGGCGCGAACATCCACGCTATCGAGTCAGTGACTTGCCCTGCCACTCACCGGGGTCTGGTATCGACTTGGAAAGAATGCTGCGGCATTGTGAAATCCGATCCTTCCGGCTCGCTCCGCTCTTACGAAAGGTCCTCCAGCAGTGTTTTTGCCTGACGCGCATCCACGGTATCAAATCCTTCCGTGAAGGAATTGTAAGTCTCGGTCAGAATTTTCCGCGCTGCCTCATTTTTGCCTTGGCGGTGCCAAAGCCGCGCAAGACTCAGTACCCCTTGCAACTCGATGGACTTGGCCCCTTGGTGACGGGCGAGCGTGATCGCAGTCTGGAAACATACCTGCGCGTCGTCGGCCTTGACGGACGCATTGCGATTCTCACTTGGCAACTGCAGCGTCAACTCTCCCTGGAGGCGATTCAGCGTCGCTTCATCGAAGCACTCGCCCGTGTTGCTCACCAGCACCAGCGTGTCACCCAGCACGCGCAGCCCGGCTTCAAGCTGCCCGGCCCGTCCATAGGCATCGGCGAGCAGTCCCAAGAGGGATGGTCGTCCCAGTGCGGCCCCGGTCGCTTCGTGGGCGCGAAGTCCTTGGTGTATCAGTGCGATTCCCTCCTCGCTGTTACCTTGCCTGGCGAGCGCCCAGCCGCGCAGGATCGTTGCCCACGCAAGGTAATGCGGGAACCCCTGTTCGCTCGAAAGTGCGAGCGCGGCATTTGCGTACTCCAGCGCCGGCTCCAGCTCGCACCGGCGCTGATGCAGTTCGGCCGCGAAGATCAGGCTCAGGGCAAGGGCGAACGGATCGGAAGCCTTCCTGGCCAGCGCCAGTGCCTCTTCGCAGCGGTTTAGGGACTGATCCGGCAAGCCCAGGTACCAGAGGATCCAACTCAGGGTGCTCCGCATGTGGACAGCTGGATTTCGCGCATAGCGTAGAAAATGACCGTATGACTGGCGGTCGGGGCGGTGCAATGCCAGTGCCTGCTCCATATGAGAACGGGCCTGGCTGATCTGGCCCAGCCGGAACACGGTCGCGCCGAGCACACGATGCGCCTCGGCGAGCTGTTCCGGGTCTTGCGCGTCCTGCGCGAGGCAGAGCAGCCGTTCCGCCACGGCTTGCGCCGTTCTGAGTTGGGAGCGCAACAAATAAAATGACCATAGGCCAAGTTGTGCGGAGAAGCATTGCGGGGTGTCGCCGCCCTGTTCGCTCAACGCCGACGCCCGTGTGTAGGTCGCCTCCACCTCCGGCGCCCCATAGCCTCGCGCGGCCATCCATGCCGGACCGAGGACCAGCAGCAGCGAGAGTTCCTCGCGCAGGCGTTCCGGGGTCTCGGGCAGCGTCTTGAGCAATTCAAGGGCCGCACTGAGATGCCCGATCGCCTCGAGCTGAGCGGAACGCTGCAAGGCTTGCTTTCCAGCCAGCTGCAGGTATTCGACCGCCTTCGGAACATTGCCGCTCTGGCTGTAGTGGTGCGCGAGCTCGCTGCAATACTCCTTCAGCCTCTCCGGAAACAATGCCTCGATGGCCTGGGCCGTGCGCTCGTGCAGGATGCTACGCTGCCCCGACAGCAGGGAATTGCCCGCCACCTCCTGCGTGAGCGCGTGCTTGAACGCGTACTCCACCTCGGGAAAGGCGGGACGCTCATAGATGAAATCCCCCGCCTGGAGGTCCGCCAACAACGAGTGTAACGCGTCGTCGGGCTGCCCCGTGACATGCCGGACCAGACTGGAGGGGAACTCCGTGCCGATGACCGCCAGCGTCTGCAGCAGTTCCTTCTGCGGGACCTCCAAGCGGTCGATACGAGCCGCCAGCACCCCCTGTACGGTCGTTGGGATATGAAGCGCCAACGGGGCCTTATCGATCCGGTAGTTTCCGGGCTGGCCGAGCAAAGCGTTCTCCTCGGCCAGGGTCTGGACCACTTCCTCCATGAAGAACGGGTTCCCCTCGGTCTTGGACATGATCAGCTGCTTTAGCGGCACCAGGGAGGCATCGTCGCCCAGCAGGGCCGACAGCAGACCTTCAGCTTCGGCCTGCCCGAGCGGTTCCAGTTGCAACCGGGTATAGCAGGAGAAGCGGTCCCAGTCATGCCGATACTCGGGGCGATAGTTGACGAGCAGAAGGATCCGGGCGCCCGGCACAGCGTCGATGAGAACATTGAGGAACGCTTCCGTTTCACTGTCGAGCCATTGCAGGTCTTCGAACAGCACCATCAGCGTCTGATTCTGGCTCTCGCGCACCAGCAGCCGGACCATCGCCTCAAACGTGCGCTGGCGCCGGATGGCCGGGTCCATCGTGGGCAGCGCCGAACCGGGTTCGATAAAGCCGAGCAGGTACAGCAGGTAAGGCAAATGCACCTCGAGGGTGCGATCCAGGATCAGCAGCCGACCGGTCGCCTTCTCGCGATAGCGGCGTTCGTCATCCTGCGCCGTGATCTGGAAATAGTTCCGCAGCAGGTCGATCAGCGGCAAGTAGGGGAATGCCGTGCCATGCGACACCGAGAAGGTTTCAAGCACCATGCAGCCTTGCTGCGCGCGAGCCTTGAACTCGTGGAACAGGCGCGATTTGCCAACGCCCGCCTCGCCCACCACGCCGACGATCTGCCCATGCCCGCCCCTAGCCAGGGTCAGCGCCTCCCCGAGGCGCTCGAGTTCGGCCTCGCGGCCGACAAATCGGGCCAGGCCCCGGTGCGCGCCCACCTGCAAGCGCGTGCGGAGTGCCCCCAGGCCGAGCACCTCATACACTGCGAGCGGTTCGCGCAGCCCCTTGATCTGCGTTCTTCCCAAGGGCTTGAATTCGAAGTACCCCTCGGCCAGCCGATGGGTCGATTCGCTGACCAGGATAGAGGACGGCGTCGCGACGCCCTCCATGCGGGCGGCGATGTGGATCGTGTGGCCGACCGGATCATAGTCGGTGCGCAAGTCGTCCTTGCGGATCGAACGGACCACCACTTCCCCGGTATGCACGCCGACCCGGATCTGCAGCGGGATGCCCTGCTCCAGGCGCACCTTGTCACTGTGCGCACGCATGGCTTGTTGCATCCGCAGGGCCGCAAAGAGGGCGCGCAGCGCATGGTCCTCGTGGGCGATCGGTGCGCCGAACAGCGCCAGGATGCCGTCGCCGAGCGACTTGGCCACGTAGCCCTCGTAGTGATGCACGGCTTCCATCATCAGCGCGACCACCGGGTCGATCAGGTTGCGGGCTTCCTCGGGATCCAGGTCCTGGATCAACGCCGTCGAGCCGGCCATGTCCGCAAATAGCGCCGTGATGGTCTTGCGCTCGCCGGCGGCGTCCGCGCCCTTTACCTCCATGGCGGCCCGCTCGGCACGGATCCGGTCGGCCAGGTGCGGTGGCGTGTAGAGGATTGGCGCAGGTAGCGGACGCGGCGGCGAGGCGGAAGCCGGGTTCGCCAGCAGCACGCCGCACGCCCCGCAGAATTTCGCGGCGGGGCTGGACGCGTGGCCGCATTGCGCGCAGATCAGTGCAAGCCTTTGCCCACACTCCTCACAGAACCTGGTGCCTGCGGGGTTCTCGAACTGGCAATTAGTGCAGCGCATCTCGTCACCTGACTGCCTTTGGCCGCCACGAACTCATTAGAGGCGCAATCCCTGCGCTTGGCAAGACTGCCGCAGTGCAGCATTTGGCACTGCCCTCCGCCAATGCCTAGTCAAACCAGTTCGCATGGGAGAATGCCGGCGCGATGGAGCGGCTCGTGCGCATGGTGCCGGGATCGGTCAACCATGAATGGCAGGACTATCATTTCCCGCGCCACACCCCGCAAGGCAAGCAGATCGGTGGTGGTCCCGTGATACGCACGATCCGCGAAGCCATCTCCGTGGTTTGCACAAAGCAGGGCCTGCTCATGCTGACCAAACGGGCCGCCAGCTACTGCGCGACCCCTCAGATGGCCTTTGTCGAGATCGACCTTCCAGCCATGCCCTCGGCCTTGGTACGGCGTGTGGACGACTACCGGCCGATCCTGCAAGAGATGGACGCGCTGCTCCTGCGCATTGCCTGCCGATACGACGTAGCGCCCGCGTGAGCAGGCTTCAGGATAACCCGGACACCGCAGGCGCCTCTACAGTTTAAACCACCGTTCTGCTCATTGCTTTGTGACGCGCAAGTAGCAGTAGCGACGAGATAGCGGCCGTCTGTATCTCCGGAAAAGCCGATGAACCGCCTTTCAGCTTGGGAGGGCGGAAGATCCGGACTCGCCGTTTTTGGGACTACCTGAATATCCTTGGGGTCGGAGCTTCCCCCCCGCAGCGGACAATTTCCGACCCCAAGCCCCCATCACCTTTTCCGTTGGATTAGCGGCAATATCAAGGAAAGGCAACCGTCGAGATGGGCCTTAACGCTGCCAACCGGCAGCGGCGGTTGAACGCCGAGCGCGATCTGACGCAACGGCTCCGCAACTGCCATCGAAAGTAGTAGCTCTGCCAGCATGACTGCGTCGGGCACATGTACTAGCCGCCTTTCGTGTTGCACCGCAAGCCAGTCCGCGAGCATCCTCCGACCGCGCTCGACACCATTGCGTTGATATTGGATGAGTAGCGAGTCCTTTCCAGGAAACTCAGTAGTCAGCAAGCGGAACATCCTCACCGCAGAGTCCGACAACACGTGCGCACAAATGCTCTCCAGGATGTCTCGCAGCACTCGAGGTACGTCCTGCACCGAGTCCGGTCGGATGAATAGTGCTGGCGCGTACAAGTCTGTCCACTCGCGCACAGCCAGTCCAATCAACTCATCGCGATTTGCGCCGAATCGGTAGGCGGTCTTCTTCGCCACGCCTGCATGCGCAGCAATCGCTTCCATCGTCGTCGATTCGTACCCGACGTCCAACAATAGCTGCATCGCGCTTCGAACCACAAGCTGCCGAATTTCCTCGTCTCGTTGCGCAGGCCGACCTCGCCCGCGTCGCGCTTCGACGGTCATCTTTACCCCTCAAAAAACGATAGCCGAGAGTATGCATCACAGTTGGAAACGGTGAACGTTTCCTATATACTCACCCTACCCCGTCTATGGAGTACACACATGGATTCGAAACGAAGCGCTACCCCTTGGCTCGATCATTCTGCACTTCTTGACCCGTCGCCGATGATGATTGAAACAGGTGTTCAACGTTTAGAGAGCGGTGCACTAATGGTTGCCGTGCGAACAGATTTACACGGCTGCAAAGGGCGTATGTTCGACTGGTGGTTCAAGTTCTTCGAGACGACCCAACACATTAAATGGTGGCATCCGGTTGACCACGTCGAACACCGTGGGTGGGACGATAAGTGGCGCAAGGGCGAAAACTATTACGGCGCGAGCATTCACGCGGTTGAATCGCTCGCAGAGATTCCTCCGGTGTCCGCGAAGCTGAAGTTCCATGATCCCGCAACCATCTTTAACCAAATAACATTGAAGCAAGCACTGAGCGACGCGCACGTATCGGCGGTGGTTGCGGCCAGAATTGGCTTTGGCGAGCACGTGCAGCTTGATGATTCGGGTGACCCTCTCAATGGTCAAATGCTTCATGTTGCTCGCGACACCGATTGGGGATGCGTATTGCGCAGTCGTTTCGTGTTGGGCCTTGACGACCAATCCACGGGCAGTGGCCCGACGGACGCCATGGGCCTGGCGCTAATGCGTCATTGCTATACGGAGTTCACCTTTCTTTCGCGCTTTCTGCCATCGCTCTATTTTGGGGAGCGTGCCAACGGAGAAGTGGTGCCTTTGCCGTGGTAGCCTGAAAAGGTACGCGAGATTGTCGATCTCCCTGTCCATCGCGGCACGCATGTCCTGCCCGACGCACAGCACTCGTCCGATCGAGAGCTGCGGGTTGGCGCCGCGATCATCAGCATAGCTTTCACGATAGTCTCCGAGACAAGCCTCGGGTGCGATGCGTCGTATGGATATCTTCATCCAGGTGTCGCGTTTTTCCTCGCTAGTTGGTTCCCATCGTATCGCCGTGCTCGTGTCATGAGTCTGTTCTTTCTCGGGGCAGCTCTCTTTGGCGTGATAGGTGGCCCCTTTCTGGCTGGATCTTGATTCACTTCCATAAGATCAGCGGTCTCTATGGGTGGCAGTGGCTATTTCTGCTCGAAGCGGTCCCCACGTCGTACTCGGATTCATGACTTTCTTGTACTCGCGAACTCGCCCAACGAGGCGAAATTGCTTTCGCAGAGGGAGATGGAGATCGTGGCAGGCATATTAGCCACCGACGCCGCCGAAAGCGGACATAGCACCTTCCGCCTTGTGGATTGACTAAAGGATGTGAGGGTGTGGTTGTTGGCAATTTTTTTTCGATTTCGTCATTCTCCTCTGCATCTATGCAATCAGTTTCTGGATAGCGACGCTCATTCGAAATTCCGGCTTACAGGATACCTATCCTTTTCAATAACGGAATCATCGGCGTTGTGATGCACCTTACTGGTCGTGCGGCAGTGGCAATGAGGATGTTCTGAGCAATTCTCCTCATTGGAGCCCGCCCTCGCGTTCACCTTGTCCGCAAAGCGGGTTAATCGTTAAGCAACAAGCGGGATGACGTGGCTTCCAGCCAATCTGCGTCAACCTGTGGAGCAGGTCATATCAATACTATGACTATGGCTTCTTTAAGCCTCAACGACGACGTAGATCGTCAGCGAAATATAAATATCAACAAGGAGGAGAAGACGATGAGTTATCGAAGACTGGCTGCAGCATTGTTTGCCACAGCCCCCATGCTTGCCTGGTCCCAGTCCGTCACAATATATGGCGTGATCGACACTGGTGTCGAATATGTGAATAACGTCGGTCCAGCCGGCGATAGTCTGGTGCGCATGCCTGCACTGACTGCAATGGTGCCTTCGCGGTGGGGTCTACGAGGTTCCGAGGATTTGGGTGGCGGTCTGAAGAGCATCTTTGTCCTCGAGTCGGGTTTTGCTCCGGATTCTGGTACCGCTAATCAAGGTGGGCGACTCTTCGGCAGGCAGGCGCTGGTGGGATTATCCGGGCAGTGGGGACAACTATCGCTCGGAAGACAATACACGATGATGTTCTGGGCGAACCTGGATTCTGACATTCTTGGCCCCAATATCTATGGCACCGGCGCGCTGGACAGCTACATTCCCAATACTCGTGCGGACAACGCATTGGCATACAAGGGAAAATTTGGGGGACTGACCGTCGGTGCAACCTACAGCTTCGGCCGTGACACAGTCAATGCTGGTCCAAGCCCGGCCGGCACGAACTGCGCGGGTGAGGCTGCTGCCAGCAAGTCGGCTTGCCGCGAGTGGTCGACTCTGATTCAGTACGAGTCCAGTTGGTGGGGCGTCGCTGCCAGCTATGATTCTCTGCGCGGTGGTCCCGGGGCATTTGCCGGCCTTACTAGCAAGAATTTGACTGACGACCGCCTCCTGGTCAGCGGATATGTCCTTCTATCGCAAGCCAAGCTCGGGGTGGGGGTGATTCGCCGCGACAATGACGGCAGCACTACGCCACGCAGTGAACTATGGTATGCCGGCGCCGCCTACGATGTCACACCGGCACTCACGCTGGCGGGGCAGGTCTACTATCTCAAGTTCCACAACAGTGGAGACAAGGCAATCCTGTACGCGTTGCGTGGGTCCTACGCGCTTTCCAAGCGCTCTTCTGTTTATGTCACAGTAGGCCATATTAAAAATGAAGGGCAGCTTGCCACGTCTGTCAGCACCGGTGCACCAAACTCCAGCCCTAAGCCGGGTGGGTCCCAGTTTGGCAGCATGGTCGGAATCAAACATATCTTCTAACGTAAATGTTTGATATGAAAAATTATCCTAAATGCGTAACGGTAAGGGCCTTACCCAAAGGGCTGTTCCACTTCCTTGCAGCCGGAAGTGGAACAAAAGGGAAAAGGACTCAAGGGAAATGGAAGGGCCTAACGGTAGGGCGAACTTCAAAGGGGATATATCAGCCTCCAGGTACTTTCTTTTAGGTAGACATCCGCGAGCGATGCCAATTTCCCCCGGAGATATTGACTCATCCATCTGAAATTTGATCCGGTCTGAAGACGATGTCAACGACCGTGGCCGACCGTCTCGGTCGTTGGGAGATGCCAGGCCGAATGTCCGCGTCGGCCGAAAAAGCCAACGTCCAACCACGGGGTGGACGGCCGCACCAATGGCGGACACGCGATCCGCCAGCAAGCAGACAACCCCGTGCGTCGTGGAAGTAACTTCGCTGCTCGATCAAGGACTCCGGACGTCTCTCAAGACAGCTTCTCCCGTGCGAGGATTCGTCAGAGTAACATTCTCGAGCGCCTTGATTCGCCACTCGTCAACCTGTCGCGTCAGCACGGCAAGGATCAGCGTGTCGACAGCGTGCGGGCCCGCCGGATGAGCCGCACCGACCGTAAGGCGGCTCCAGAAGTGAATGACCGCCGCATCGTTGCCGATGGGGATCACGTCAATCAGCTCGTTATCCAGCGTGGAATCGCCGTAGATAGTTGCGTGGATGGGCGCATGCAGCTTGACAATCGCCTCGACGCCCCGCACGTAGTGCCCGAACCGGTTCACAAATGTCGCATTCTCATGGAACAATGCGCCGAGGGACTGCATGTCGTGGCTGTTCCAAGCGGTCTGAAACGCGTGGAGCACGTCTTCGGGTTGACTCATTTGATTCATGGTGGATTCTCGCGAGAGTTGACGTTGCGACGCCCGACGTCCACACCGAACGGTTGTTGTCGAGCGGTCAAAGCGAATTCTGCCTTACCATGGAATGTCGGCTCATGGCCGGCTTGCGACGGCCGCGATTGAGGGGCGGTCGGCCGTAGCCGCAACCCACAACGGCCTTTCGCCGTTCCCGTTAGCGGACGGCCACGGCGGCCCCGTCCGAGTTCCACCGGTCTCGTAATGAGAGTACAAGCTGAAATAGTTCACGCGTGACAGGTGGATGGCGGCTGCAACCCGTATTACGTGGTGCGATCAATTCCACGCGGTGCGGGCCGCGCCCTGCGCTCGGCAGGATGCGTGGATATCGGTGGAGCCGTGGAGCCGATTGTCCGCATTGATTGCTATTTTCCCGCGATGGCTAGATCGGCCCGCAGATCAGGTGATCCGCGCCTTGACGCTCCAGTTGCCGCGCCTGGTCGCCTGTCACAATTCGTACCAAGGCTCGGAGTCACGCAATGTGAGCACAGCCAATCGCATCTCTAGCGGCATGTAGAATTCATCGTCCGGCCAGCATTGATGCCAGCCGCCGACGACGACATCCACATCGCCTCGGTAGATTGGGGAACGCGCCGCGTAGGCGTCGAAGTAACCTACGGCTTCCGGCTCGGACGCAGCCTTTTCATATTCGTGCCGTTCCAGCCCGAGATTTTTCAGCCAAGCAGCGACACATTCTCCGCCATAGAGGCAGACCGCCTCAAATGGCGGGAAAGACTTGCCTTCGGCGGCATGAAGTCGAAGTCCGTCGCATTGCAGGTCTGAAATGGGAACGTCGGCTTCAAAGAAGCGGTAGCCGGTGTCGCCGCGTGCCGACTCGACTTCGGCAAAACCGATGGTGGACGAACGTACGCGGAGACCCGCCCTTTCGAGCAGGCCAGTGTCTATTGGCATGATGTGCCTGATCGAACGCAACTCCGTTGCTTCCGGCGGTACCGCATTCGGCCGGTCCGCACGCTCGCCCTGCCAATAGCCAACGACTTCGCCCTCGACGTTGAGCCGGAAGCACGGGCGGCACAGACGCTCGCCTTCCGCAAGCAATTCATCGACAATCATTCTGTAGTCTCCTTGGGGGCGTGTTTCGACATTATGCGGGCGCTAGGTACATCAGCGCCGCCGCAGTCCCCAGGCTTATCGCCGATGACGGCTTTTTTGATTAGATTTTCGGTTCGACTCAAAACCGGGAGTCTATCTCGACTGACTGCTACTTGCCGTACGCGGCAAGGGATGGCAACCACCGAGACGGCCCCGACGTGGTCAGTGGTCTCCAACTGGCCATCGAAACAAGGACTGACCTAATGCTTGCTCGACCTTCGCTGTCGCGGTCAAGTCAACTTCGAAGCAGCGGACACACTCGGCGACGATCTTCGCAAGGTACTCACCACTGGTTGTACTGCTAAGTATTTCGGGGGTAAGCGGGTCGCCGACAGCCGCGCGCAACACCTCTTGAAAATCGTGCGGCGATGCATCTTCAAAGCCGGGTTCGTCTGATAGTGCGTCGCAGAATGACTCACCGACTGCGATTAGGAATGCCAGATGATCTTGACCGTCCATACGGTTGAGTCTGCGGATCGCCGCCACCACCACGGGGCGGCCCATCTCCTAGCTCGTGACCACGTTCAGCCGATCGACCTCCTCCAGCCATGCCGCTCGCACAGTGAGCACGATTTTGGCGCCCTGCGGATCAGTTCCTGAACACGTGGCAAAGGCAGCGACCAGGATGGACTTACGGGTGGGGTTGGATTCTGCGGCATGGCGGCGCCTTTCACCGGCGCGTGTCCTGCCGCACACGGAGTGGACGGCATGCACATCGTTTACGCCCGATCGGCTGGGTGTTTTCCCTACCCTGCGCCGCCTTGTATTTAGGCCGCAACAACGCTAATATTTGGCCATCAAAACGTTAACTGTAGGCCGAGAATACGTACTTCGAATGCCGTTTTTGGGCAGGAGCGGCGTATGGCAGCGACGCGGGGTCCGGAGTGCAGCCCGAAAACCGGGGTCGGACCACAGCGCTGCCAACCAAAACTCCCCACCCCCTGGGCACCTCGATCCAATCTGGAGACACGCTGTGACCGTACATCACCTTCCGCCCACAGAGCATGTGGATGTCCTGATCGTTGGCGCCGGCCTGTCTGGCATCGGTGTTGCGCGTTACCTGGAAACGGAGCGCCCGAACACGTCCTACGTCATTCTGGAATCGCGCGCGGTCACCGGCGGCACGTGGGACTTGTTCCGCTATCCCGGCATCCGGTCCGACTCGGACATGCACACCTACGGCTACGCGTTCAAGCCATGGCCGTACAAGAAGTCGATTGCCGGGGCGGCCGATATCTTGTCCTACCTGCGCGAGACTGCCGCGGAGTACGGGATCAATCGCCACATCCGCCTGAACCACAAGGTGATTCAAGCATCGTGGTCCGGCGCTCAAGCCCTGTGGACGGTCGAGGTCGAGCGCACGGATACGGGCGAACGCAAAACGATCCTGGCCAAATGGCTGTTCAGCGCCGCCGGCTACTTCCACCACGATCAAGGCTTCACCCCGCAGCTGGAAGGTATCGAACGCTTCCAGGGCCGCACCGTGCATCCGCAGCATTGGCCGGAAGACCTCGACTACACTGGCAAGCGTGTCGTGGTGATCGGCAGCGGCGCCACCGCCGTCACGCTGTTGCCGGCCATGGCGGACAAGGCCAAGCATGTGACGATGCTCCAGCGCACGCCCACCTATGTCGTGAGCCTTCCCTCGGAAGACGTCATCGCCAACACGCTGCGCAAGGTGATGCCGCACGCGTGGGCCTACGCGCTCGTGCGCCGCAAGAACATCGCCATTTCGCGCGGCATCTGGTACCTGTGCAAGAAGCGGCCAAAATTCGCGCGGCGTCTCATCCGCTTCCTCAACAAGCGCCAGTTGCCCAAGGGCTATCCGATCGACGTGCACTTCAACCCGCCCTACGACCCGTGGGATCAGCGTTTGTGCGCGGTGCCCGATGGCGATCTGTTCAAGGCCATCCGCCAAGGCCAGGCGTCCGTGGTGACGGACCGCATCAAGACATTCACGGAGACCGGCATCCTGCTGGAGTCGGGGCAGGAGTTGCCCGCCGATATCGTTGTGACGGCCACCGGGCTCAACATTCGCTTATTCGGCGGCATCCAGCTGACGGTCGACGGCGAGCCCGTCGATCTGCACAGCACGGTGACCTTCAAGGGCATGATGCTCAGCGGCGTGCCGAACTACGTCTTCTCTATCGGCTACACGAACTCGTCGTGGACACTCAAGCTGGGGCTGCTGGCGCAACACTTCTGCCGCATGCTCGACCATATGGATCGCACCGGCTCCGCGATCTGCGTGCCCGAGGCTCCCGACGCTGACATGCCCAAGCTTCCGCTGCTCAATCTCGGCGCCGGCTACGTCAAGCGCGCCGTCCAGAGCATGCCTTGCCAGGGCCTGGAAACGCCCTGGGTCATGTCGGAGGACTACAACCTCGACGTCGCCAACCTGCGGAACAGCCCGGTCGAAAACCCGTTCCTGCGTTTCGGGCATGCCCACCAAGCGAGCAGCACGGCGCGCTCGCAGGCCCGGCAAGCGGTGGGAGCCTGATCATGTCGATCCACGCCATGGATGAAGCGCGCGATCTGTTCTGCGACGTGCCGACCGGTGTCCGCCTGTGCTATCGCACGTACGGCCTCGAGAGCGCAGAACCCCTGCTGCTGATCGCGGGCCTGAGCCTGCAACTGACGTCGTGGCCCGCCAACCTGATCGACGGCCTGGTACAACACGGCTTTCGCGTCATCGTCTTCGACAACCGCGACGCCGGCCGCTCCTCGCGCATCCCGCAGAAGCCTCCCGGCTTGCTGCGGCAATTCCTGTGGTTACCGAAGCCTTCGGCCTATGACCTCGAAGACATGGCCGCCGATACGGTTGGCCTGCTCGATCATCTGCGTGTGGCGCGCGCCCATATCGTGGGGATGTCGATGGGCGGCATGATCGCGCAGATCATCGCCGGCACCCATCCGCAGCGCACGCTGTCGCTCACCTCGATCTTCTCCAGCACCGGCTCGCGAAAAGTCGGCCAACTGGCCATGTCCAGCATGCTGATGCTGATCAAGCCGCCCGCACGCACGCGCGACGAAGCCGTGCAGCGTTACAGTGCGGCCATGGCCCACATCGGCACGCAGACGTACCCCGTGAACGACGACGCGCGACGCGCTTACGCCGCCGACGCGTGGGACCGCGGCGAGCAGGCGAAGGATGCCGAAGGCATGGCACGCCAGCTCGAGGCCATCATGAAGTCGGGCGACAGGACGGCAGACGTCTGCCGTATCCGGGTGCCGACGCTGGTGGTACACGGCGATCGGGATCTGATGGTGGCAACCAGCGGCGGCACCGCGACTGCGGCTGCCATCCCCGATGCGGAGATGGTCACCATCCGCGGCATGGGCCACGACATCTCGGAAGGTGTCGTACCGCTGCTGGTCGACCTGATCGCCGGACATGCAAGACGCAACACGGCAGGTTCCGCAGCCGAACAGATGAACGCCAGCAGGCATTCCGCCTGAGTACGTTTCGGCGTGCCATGACCACCTCGTCGGCATGCAATCCACGCACAACCAAAACAAGAACAGCCGTTGCTGCGATCTCTCAATCGAGAGCGCATAGGAGACACCATGCTGCAAGGCTCCCCAACCGAGCTTGTCGCCAGCTTTGAACGCCAGCGCCAGGCTTTCGCGCTGGACCCCGACCCGACGCTGGCCACGCGCCTGTCGCGTCTCGATCGGCTCGCGACCTGGCTCGACTCGCACGAGCCCGACATCGTGCGTGCCATCGACGCCGACTTTCAAGGCCGCTCGGCACACGAAACCCGACTTGCCGAGGTGTTTGTCGTGCGCGCAGGCATCCGTCATGCGCGGCGCCACCTGAAGCAGTGGATGCGCACGCAACGCGTGCCGACCGCATTGCATTTCCGCCCCGGCTACAACCGGCTCATGCCACAGCCGCTGGGCGTGGTGGGCATCATTGCGCCGTGGAACTATCCGTTGCAGCTGTCGTTGGGGCCTGCGCTTGCCGCGCTTGCGGCCGGCAACCGGGTGTTGATCAAGCCGTCGGAGCTCACGCCCCGGTTGTCTGCGTTGCTCGCCTCGATGGCGCGCGAGATATTCAACCCGGATGAGCTCGATGTCGCCATCGGCGATGTTGAACTCGGCAAGGCCTTTGCCAGCCTGCCGTTCGATCACCTGTTCTTCACAGGCTCAACCCAGGTTGGGCGTGACGTGGCGCAAGCGGCGGCGGCCAACCTGACGCCGGTGACACTGGAACTCGGCGGCAAATCGCCGGCTATTCTCGATGTGTCATGCAATGTCGCAGTTGCGGCGCAACGCATCGCGTTCGGAAAGCTGCTGAACGCAGGTCAAACCTGCGTCGCGCCGGATTATCTGCTCGTACCAGCGGGCACCGCTGAAAAGATTGCCTCGCATTTGATGCAGGCCATCGCAAAGCTGTATCCGAGGCTCGCTGCCAACCCAGACTACACCGCCGTCATCAGCGAACGTCATCGCGCGCGTCTGGCGGACATGGTCGGCGAAGCGCGCGCAGCAGGCGCCCGCGTGATTGAAGTTAACCCGGCTGGCGAAGCGTTCAATGCGGCATCACGCAAGTTCCCGCCCACGCTCGTGATTGGCGCACCCGCCAACACGCGGCTCATGCGTGAAGAGATCTTTGGCCCCGTGCTGCCCATTGTCGAATATGCAAATCTCGACGACGCGCTGGCGTACGTCCAGCGCAACGCACGCCCGCTCGCGCTGTACTGGTTTGGTGACGATGCATCGCACTGCAACCGCGCACTGCGCGAAACCGTATCGGGTGGTGTGACGATCAACGACTGCCTGTGGCATCTGGTGCAAGAGAGCCAGCCGTTCGGCGGCGTCGGCCCCAGCGGCATGGGCGCCTACCACGGCAAGTGGGGCTTCGATACCTTCAGCAAACTCAAGCCAGTCTTTCATCAGACCCGCTGGAATGGCACCGTGCTGTTCCACCCACCCTATGGCCATACCTTCAACTGGCTGCTGCGCGTGCTGTCGCGCATTGCCTGATCCCGTCCGTTGCTTGTCGAGAGAAACCTCATGAATCAACAGTTTGATTACATCGTCGTCGGCGGCGGTTCGGGCGGCTGCGTGGTCGCGGGCCGTCTATCCGAAGACCCGAACCTCTCGGTCTGCGTGCTCGAGGCAGGCGGCCATGGCGACGGCATGGTGGTCAAGGTGCCGGCGGGCGCGGTCGCCATGATGCCGACCCGCCTCAACAACTGGGCATTCGATACCGTGCCGCAGGCCGGGCTTGGCGGGCGCATCGGCTACCAGCCTCGCGGCAAGATGTTGGGAGGTTCCTCCGCCATCAACGCGATGGTCTACATCCGCGGCCACCGCAGCGATTACGATCGCTGGGCGTCGCTGGGCAACAGCGGTTGGTCGTATGACGACGTACTGCCCTACTTCCGCCTCAGCGAGCACAACGAGCGCTTCGACAACGCCTGGCACGGCCGCAACGGCCCGCTCAATGTCAGCGACCTGCGCACCGACAACCCCTTCCAGGCACGCTATCTGGAAGCCGCCCGCCAGGCCGGCCTGCCGCTCACCGACGACTTTAACGGCGCGCAACAGGAAGGCATCGGCATCTACCAGGTCACGCAGAAGCAGGGGGAACGGTGGAGCGCAGCGCGCGCGTATCTGCACCCGCACATCGGCCGACGCGCCAACCTTACAGTCGAAACCCACGCGCAAGTCCGCCGCATCCTGCTCGAGGGCAAGCGCGCCGTTGGCGTGGAGGTGCTGCAGCACGGCGTGATCCGCACACTGCGCGCGCGGCGCGAAGTGGTGCTGGCTGCAGGTGCGCTCCAGACGCCGCAGTTGCTGATGCTGTCCGGCGTGGGGCCGGCACAGGAGCTTGCACGCGTGGGCATCCAGACCGTGCAGCATCTGCCAGGCGTGGGACGCAATCTGCAGGACCATCCCGACTTCGTCTTCGGCTACCGCACCGGCAGTCTCGACACGATGGGCGTCTCGCTACTCGGCAGCGTGCGCATCCTGAGCGAGATCCTGCGCTTCCGCCGAGAGCGGCGCGGCATGCTGACGACGAATTTCGCCGAAGGCGGCGGCTTCCTGAAGACGCGCCCCGAGCTTGAGGCACCCGACATCCAGCTGCATTTCGTGGTGGCGATGGTCGACAACCACGCGCGCCGCATGCGCCTGGGCCATGGGTTCTCGTGCCACGTCTGCCTGCTGCGTCCGCGCAGCACGGGCTCGGTCACGCTGCACAGCAACGATCCGCTCACCGCACCGCTCATCGACCCGGCCTTCTTCGATGACCCGCTGGATGTCGAAGACATGGTGGCCGGCTTCAAGATCACGCGCAGGCTCATGCAGACACCCGCACTTGCCAAGTGGGCCACGCGCGACCTCTTCACCTCACACGTGAAGACCGACGACGACATCCGCGCAGTCCTGCGACAGCGCACCGATACCGTCTATCACCCCGTCGGCACCTGCCGCATGGGCCAGGACGAGATGGCCGTGGTCGACCCGCAGCTGCGCGTGCACGGCCTGGACGGACTGCGTGTTGTCGATGCGTCGATCATGCCGACGCTGATCGGCGGCAACACCAACGCACCCACCATCATGATCGGTGAGAAGGCCGTCGATCTGATCCGCGGTGTCAGCCGTGTCACGTCCGACGTGCGCGCGCAGGCGGAAGCCGCCGCCGCGCAGTCCGCGTCACATCACCAAAAAACCAGTCATGTAACCACCTGAGGCGCCCCCGGAGATTGATGCATATGAACTCGTATAACGTAGCCAGGTTCACGGCCTGGAACGCCATCTTTGGCGGTCTCGCGGCTTGCGCCACCCTCGGCCTTTCGGTGGTCGTCACGGGCGGAGACATCGAAATGGTGCCCCACGGCCCGGCAATGCTGGCGTTGTCCGCCGAAGGGCGTAACCTGTTCCGCTGGTGGATGCTGGCCGACGTGCTGGGCTTCTATCTGCCGTTCGTGGCCATCGGAGGCTACTTCCTGCACACGTTCCGTGAAGAGCTTGGGGCGCTCCGCGAGATGATCGCCATTGCTGTCGCGGTCTATATCGTCTGCGGGGTCGCCGGGGCGGTGCTCCAGTTGTCGACCCTCCATCCGCTCGCGCATGTGTATGCCAGCGGGGACGAAGGTGCGAAGGTTGCAGCGGCAGCCGTGTGGACCGCCATCGCCAATGCCACGCAAAACGGGTTCTGGTGGGTGGAAGGCCCGCTCGTGTTCTTCTGGACATCGATTGCCGCCAGACTGCTCAAACAGTCGGGCTGGCGCGGATCGTTCCTTCTCCATATCGTCGGCTGGGGCTTCGGCGTCTTTTTCGTCTGCGGCTTCTTCCCTAGCCTTGCTGCAGTCACGGATGCGGGCGAAACCGTCGGCGTCCTGGCCCTGCCGCTCTGGATGCTGGTGTTTGGCTGGCAGTTGCTGCGTCGCGCGCCGACGCTTGCGGTGCCGAATGTCATTCGGGCTTAACCCCTCGTCTACCACCCACGTGAAGTCTGGAGTCGAAACATGCCCCCGGCAACCTCTCCGCACTGTATTACCACCCTGCAATTCAGGAGGTCTGCGTGATTGCCGCGCGCGACACGCATCGCGGCGAGACGGTGAAGGCGTTCGTCGTGCGCAATGCGCGGCACGCGCAAGCCGTGACCGAGGACGACATCATCACGTGGGCCCGCGAGAACATGGCGGCGTACAAGGCACCGCGCATTGTTGAATTTGTCGAATCACTGCCTAAATCGGGCACCGGCAAAATCATGTGGCGCGAGCTTCAGGATCACGAAGCCGCGAAGGCCGCAAGAACCGCAAGCTGAGCCGATCACCGCAGCCCGCACCCCTCTCTGGAGATTCCCCCGTGTTCACCCTCCCCAGCAAGTTGCTGCTGCTCATTGTGTACGGCGTCGCAGTCTGCAGTTACCTGACGGCGCTGCCACTATCGCCGGACGTCATCCACTGGGTGCGCATCATGGCGGCGGTGCTGCTGGGCGTGCATTTTCTTGAGGTATTGGTCTGCTTCAGAAAGGTGGCACTGCATAAGGGGCCGCTGTTCGATAGCGTGCTGCTGACGCTGCTCTTCGGTGTCCTGCACTGGAAGCCGATGGCCGATGCTGCACGCCGCCCGCGTTGATCGCGAAGTGCCCCCGGGCCGCAAACATCGCTCGGTGGCTCAGATAGTGGCCTCAAAGAACGACAGCCCCGCCATGACAACCCCTACCACCAGCAGTATGGTCGGCGTACGCGTGTTGGCATCGAAGCCAGGGTGCCGTGCCACACGCGCCTCCAATGCCTGATTCACAGACTGGAGGATCTGACGCTCGTTCGCGTCGACCTTGTCGAAGATGTTCGTCAACGCGTTGTCCGTATCCGGGAAAGGATCGCGCAGGAGCTGCGCCGCATCGGCACTAGCACGCTGCAGGCTTGCGGCGGACAGCAGCGCCGATACCACCATGGAAGCAAGCGCGGCCATCGCAAAGCACACGCGCACCATGCCTCCAGGCGCATGAAGGTCGACGGCGCCAAAGCGCAGGATCGACGCGTACAGCGTGATCAACCCCGCTAGTGCCCCGAGCGACAGCGTGAACATCATGCGCAGATGGCTCGTGAGCAGCAGTCTTGCGCCCTCAATATGTTCCAGGTGGATCTTTACGAACGTATCGATCGCGAAGCGGCATGCCTCGAAACGTAGTTGCCGGTCTTCCGACGCTCGTGCCTGGCTCATGCGCAGTCTCCTGAATGGCGAAGTAGCTGTCTCATATTCATGTCAAACCGCGCCGGCAAACACGCGACGCAGGCCCACTGCAGCCGCCCAACGCGCGCCTTCTGCTTGACTGACGGCATCCTGCGCACGCAGGTAGCTGCGCCGCGCATCCAGTACCGAGCTCACATCTGTCAGGCCGGCCTCGAACAGGCGTTCCGCGCGCAGTGCCGCAGTCTCGCCCGCAGCTTGCGCCTGCTGCCACTTGCTCAAAGAGGCCTCCGAGGTGGACCACTGTGCCAAGGCCACCTCGGCGTCCGACAATGCGGCCAGCATGGCTTTTTCATACTCGGCCATCGCTTCGTTGGCCCTGGCCTCGTTGACCGCGATGTTGGCACGGATACGCCCGCCATCCAGGATCGGCAACGTCAACGAGACGCCGTAGCCCAATACAACCTGCGGAGACGCGGATTGGCCAACGATCGCCGTCCGTTCACGCGTGTTAGCCCACTCGATCTGCAGCCGGGGATAGACCTCACGACGTGCCACGCCCACACGTGCCAGGGCAGCATCCAGCGCGCGAGCTTGGCGCAAAACATCCGGGCGGCGCTCCAGCAGTTCGCCAGGTAGCAAGGTGGCCGGCGGCTGCGGTGTACTGGCGGTCGCCTGCAAATTCAGCACTGGTGCTTCGCTCACGCCCAGCAACACGGCCAGTTGTCGATGACGCACCCGCAGGGAACCATCCAGTTGCTCCGTAACGGCCTGCTCCTGCGCCAGCTCTGCCTGCCAGCGCTCCACATCCACCGAAGTGGCCTGCCCAGCTTCAAACTTGCGGCGAACCACTTCGACCTGGCGCTGTGCAAGGGCAATCGCCTGGCGGTTCAACACCACTCGGTGCAAAAGTGTCTGCAGCTCGAAGTAGGCGGTTGCCACATCAGCCGCGAGCGCGATCTGCGTTGCCCGCAACGCCTGAGTAGCCGCTTGTGCATCCGCCTGAGCCGCGTCGACAGCCAGAGCACCCCGCCCGAAGACATCGACTTCCCAGCTCGCGCGTAGGCCACCGAAGCTGCGCTCGGCGCGTGGATCGATCCCCGTCTCCCGGCCACGCTGCGCACCTGCCACGGCACCCAACTGAGGCAGGCGCTCGGCCTGCGCACCATCCGTCAGTGCGCGTGCCTGGGCCAAGCGGGCCGCTGCGATCTTCAGGTCTCGGTTCGACTTCAGCGCTGTATCAATCAGCGCATCCAGTTCATTGCTACCGAAGTCACGCCACCACTCGGCGGCCACGACGCCTTTGGTGGCAATTGCGCTTTCGCTCCATTGGCTAGGCACGTTGACGGTGGTTGCCGCCGGTGCGGAGCCGGCCGGGGCCGTGGCGCAGCCGGCCAACCCAATCAGAATGAACACCGCTGCGCCAAGCAGCGTCTGGCAGGTGGAGCGGCGGAATACGGGGGCAGCGGAAGAAATCAGAGGGTACATGCAATAGCTCCGGGCATTGACGAGTCGATTTCTTTAACTATACTATACGTATGGTAAAGTTCCAACACGCAGGAGATCCCATGGCAGCACCTACTGAGTCCTCCAACTCTCGCGACAAGATTCTCGATGCCGCGGCAGATCTAATGGCCAAGCGCGGTGTGACGCAATTGACCATCCAGGCTACGGCAGATGCCGTCGGCATCACCAAAGCCGGGCTGATCTATCACTTCAAGACACGTGATGATCTGCTCACCGCCCTTGTCGAGCGCATGGTGGCCGAGCTGGACGCACAAGTCGGCGTACCAGCGCCGAACGATGCTGAACCAGTCTCGCCACGGGCAAAGATGGCCGAGCTGACAAGTTTCACCTTTGATATGCCCGCCAGCCAGAAGCAGCTCATGACCAATATGCTGGCGGCGGCCTCGGCTCACCCTCACCTGCTACCGCCGGTCCAAGCGCTGTTTGCCCGCAGCTATGAAGCCTTGGACCGCGGCCCCAAGGCAGGTCTGGCGCAACTGCTGTCAGTTGCGCTGGACGGCCTGCTGCTGCTCGAACTGCTCCAACTGCACGAGTTCACCCCTGATCAGCGCGCGGCCATGCGCAAGACGGTGGAAAAACTGGCACGCGATCTGCCCTAACCCCTTGCCTCACCGCTTCGTTTAGAAGGTTATCCCATGCGTACCCATTCCCAGCCCACCGCTGGTTTTATAGTCCTCGCGGCCGTGGCGTCAGCACTCGCCTTGAGCGCTTGCACCCAATCTGCCACGCAGGTGGCCGCACCTCCCAAGCCCGTCAAGACTGAGGTGGTGGGGGCCTCCAGAGCCCGTGCATCGGCCGACAGCTTCGTTGGTACGCTGCGCGCGCGCCAGCGCAGCGACCTGGGCTTCGAGGCCGCCGGCCGGGTGGTGGCCATCCCCGTCGAGGTCGGTGACCGGGTGCGTGCGGGGCAGGTGCTCGCACGGCTGGACGAGTCTCCAGCCCGCTGGCGCCTGAACAAGGCAGAAGCCGACCGTGCCGCCGCCGCAGCAGCCGTGGTGGAGCGCCGCACCCAATTGCAGCAGCAAGAGGCGCTGGCACGCGACAAGATCATTTCGCAGACGGCGCTGGAATCTGCACGGGCCGCCCACCAGCTTGCGCAAAGTCAGCTAGCAGCAGTCGATGCAGCACTCGCTACGGCCCGCCGGGATCTGGCGCTCACCCACATCACCGCCCCGTTTGACGGCGAAGTCGTGGCACGCCTGACGCAGCCCTTCTCTGATGTTGCGCCGGGCCAGGCCATCCTGCAGATTCAAGCCGGCAACGCACTGGAGGTGGTTGCCATGCTGCCCGACAGCGTCGCCGCCCCCCTCTCTTCCGGAGACAGCGCCCAAGGCAAGAGCGACACCGAGTCGTTTCCGCTTACGCTGGAACGGTTGTCCGCCCGCAGCGACAACGGCTCGCTGGTGCAGGCGATCTTCCGCGTGCCGCAAAGTGCGGCTGGCTCGAAACATCTGCGCAGCGGCGGCGTCGTGTCGGTCGAGCTACCTAACCGCAACGCGCCCAATGCTGTCACCGTGCCGGCGCCTGCCGTCATGTGGGGCGACAAGCCGGGCCATGCTACCGTCTTTGTACTGGACCAAGCCGGCAAGCTGCAGCGCCGCCCCGTGCAAGCGGGCACCGCCGTGCAGCGAGAGGGCCGCGTCACGGTTTCCCAAGGTCTGACGGCCGGCGACCGTGTGGTCGTGGCAGGCACTGCCTTCCTGCATGAGGGCCAGCTCGCCCAAGCGCAGCCGATGCAGACCCTGCTTCAAGGTACAGCGGAAGGGGCCGCGCAATGAAGCTCACCGAAAGCGCGCTTAACAGTACCCGCCTGACTTTCTTCGCCGCGCTGCTGATTCTGGTGTCGGGCGTCTTCGCCTTCCTAGGCTTTCCATCGCAAGAGGAACCCTCTACCACCGTCCGTGACGCGATCGTCATCGTGGCCAACCCAGGTTTGCCTGCAGAGCGCATGGAGCAGTTGGTAGCACGTCTGCTGGAAGAGCGACTACGACAGTTGCCCGAGCTCAAGCACGTGACGAGCACGGTGCGCCCCGGCACCGTCATCCTGCAGGTCAACCTGCGCGATGAACTCCGCGATCTGATGCCGGTCTGGCAGCGCATGCGCGCCAAGATCGAAGAGGCTCGCCCACTTTTCCCTGCCGGCACGCTGCCGCCGCAGATCAACGACGACTTTGGCCGCGTGGCCATCGCCTCGATCGCCGTCACCGCACCGGGTTTCTCGATGAGCGAGATGCGCGAGCCGCTCAAGCGCCTGCGTGAGGGCATCTACGCCATCAAGGGCGTACAGGGCGTGACCTTCCACGGGCTGCAGGACGAACGGGTTTATATCGAATTCGACCGCACGCGCCTCGCCGGCCTGGGCCTGGGTGCCGACGCTGTGCTGCGGCAACTGCACCAGCAGAACGTAGTGCTCTCGGGCGGGCAAGTCGTGCTCTCGGGGCTGAACAGTGCTGTGGTCGCCTCAGGTGAGATCCGCTCGCTGGAGGCGTTGCGCGATTTCGTGCTGGCCGTGCCCGCCAGCGCTGGCACGGCGCCGGCCACCGTCCGTCTGGGTGACATCGCCCGGATACGCGTGCTGCCGGCGGACCCACCGGAGTCTGCAGCCATCTATCGCGGCGATAACGCCGTGGTGCTGGGTGTGTCGATGCGCCCCGGCCAAAACATCAAGATGCTGGGCCAGGAACTCAAGGAGCGCGTGGCTCAGCTGGAGCAGCAGTTGCCCGCCGGTTTCTCGCTGGACTTCGTGACCTACCAGGCCGACGTGGTCGAGCGCGAGATGGGCAACATGAACCGCGTGATGGAAGAGACCATCATCATCGTGATGACGGTGGTGGTGCTGTTCCTGGGCTGGCGAGCCGGCATCATCGTCGGCAGCATCGTGCCGCTGACGATTCTCGCCACGCTGCTGGTGATGCGCGCCTTGAGCATCGAGCTGCATATTGTCTCAATGGCGGCCATCATCATTGCGCTGGGCCTGCTAGTGGACAACGGCATCGTGATTGCCGAAGACGTGGAAAGACGCCTGGCCATGGGCGAAGACCGCAGAACGGCCTGCATCCGCGCTGGCCAAACGCTGGGGATTCCGCTGCTGACCTCTTCGCTGGTCATCATCTTCGCCTTTTCGCCATTCTTCTTCGGCAACACCACGGTCAATGAATACCTGCGGCCGCTGGTGATCGTGGTGGCGCTGTCGCTGCTGAGTTCCTGGCTGCTGTGCCTGACGGTGACACCACTGCTGTGCTACTACTTCCTGAAGCCCGGCCACCACAACGCCGACGAACCGCCGAAAGAAACCGGCTTCTACGCAGGCTATGCCCGCGCGATCCGCAAGGTGCTCGACCACAAGGGCACGATGCTGACCGCGATGACGGTGCTGTTTATCGGCTCGATGTTGCTGCTCTCGCGCGTGCCGGCCGGGTTCCTGCCCCCGTCGGAACGCCCGCAGTACCAGGTTGCAATCGAGCTGCAGCCAGGCAGCGATGCACGACGCACGCAAGCTGTGGTGCGCGACCTGAGCCACTGGCTGAGCGACAAGAAAGCGAACCCCGAAGTCACGACCAGCATCGGTTACGTGGCAGATGGCGGCCCTCGCGTTGTGCTGGTGCTCAATCCGCCGTTGCCAGCCTCGCACGTGGGCTACTTCACGGTGAGCGTGCAGAGTGCGAAGGATGTTGCTCCCATGATCCAGCGCACACGCCAGTGGATGGCGCAGCGCTATCCCGATGTGCGCGTGGATGCCAAGCGCTTCTCACGCAGTACGAACGATGCAGGCATGGTGGCCTACCGGATCAGCGGCCCAGACGAAACCGTACTGCGTGACATTGGCAGCAAGATCGAAGGCGTACTGCGCCCGCTGCCGGGGATGGTGCAGGTGCGCAACGATTGGGGCCCCCGCGTACCGCTTGTGGACGTGCAGATCGACCAGCGCAAGGCACGCCGCCTGGGCATCAGCAGTGAAGATATCGCCACCTCGCTGAGCGCCCGCTATACCGGCGTGGAGGTGTCCGTCCTGCGCGACGGCGACACGCTCGTGCCGCTGGTGGTGCGTGGCAGCGATGCTGAACGCGCTCGCCCCGAAGACCTGGCGAACACGCTAATCCACCCGGCCAGCGGTGCGGCACCCGTGCCCCTGTCTGCACTGGCGAGTGTGTCGCTGTCTTCCGAGCCGTCGGCCATTCGTCGCCGCGACTTGGTGCGTACGCTGACCGTGGAAGGCCGCAGTACGCAGGCCACTGCGCAACAGACCGTCGACCGCGCTGCCCCTGGCATCGCAAAAATCACGCTGCCCCCGGGCTACCGTATCGAAATGGGTGCGGAGATCGAGGAAGCCGCCGATTCCAACGCATCCCTCGAGACCTACCTGCCGCTCGCGGTGGTGGCCATGCTGCTGTTGTTCGTCTGGCAGTTCAACTCGTTCCGCAAGCTGACGCTGATCGTGGGCATCATCCCGTTTGCGATGATCGGTGTGGCGCCGGCACTGCTGCTCGGCGGCGAGCCGCTGGGCTTCATGGCCAACTTCGGCATCCTGTCGCTGGCCGGCATCATCGTGAACAACGCGGTGCTGCTGCTGGAGCGCATCGAGGCCGAACTGGCCACCGGCAAGCCCCGGCGCGAAGCCGTAGTGTCTGCGGCCGTGGCTCGGCTGCGCCCCATCGTGATGACCAAGCTGACGTGCGTGGCGGGTCTGATCCCCCTGCTGCTGTTTGGCGGCAGCCTGTGGGCGGGCATGGCGCTCACCATCGTCGGCGGGCTCCTGCTGGGCACACTGATCACGCTGGGTCTGGTGCCGGTGCTTTACGAACTGCTATTCGGCGGCCGGCTGGCGCGCTGGCTGGAACAACGCCGCAGCGGCGAGTCCTCCGGATCTGTCGCGCACTCCTGATGCAACGCAGGTCTTGATGCAGGACCTGCACTGCGTCGATCTCTTAAAGCCAACGGGGTGGTCTGGAAGACCACCCCGTTGGCTTTTGGGGAGCTGGTTGCAACGCTCTCTCCCAAACAAAACTGCAATGCTGGCGTGTGGCAACTTGCAGCTTTCCACACTCGATTCGAATAAGCCTCGGATACAGCATGTGGAAACTTCGCCGCTAGATGCCCCAGGGCTGAGCCGTAATTGGTGGAGGCGCGGGAAGTACTGTACCCGGAGCGGGATCGCGTAGCAGGCCGTGCAACACCAGCGATACCAAATGTGTGATGAACACCTTCGGCTCCAGCGCCTTGGATGCACATATACCGAAGGAGTGCTTCCACATCTTCAGAAACAGCATCGGTGCGACCAGTGCCAGCGTGGTCTGATGCACGTCGGTTTCTCGAAAATCGCCCCGCGCCACGCCGCGTGCCAGGATGGATGCAAACAGCCGGTCATAGCACTCTATGACTTCCACGCTGTAGTACTGCACGAGATCGGGGAAGTTGCCCGATTCGGCGATCAACAGTTTGGTCAGCCCCGAGGCAGAGGATTCACCAATTCGCTCCCACCGGCCCATCAGAATCTCGTGCAGCAGCGCCTCGCTGGTGCCTTCGAAGGTATCAATGAAGGCCTCGCCTTCAGCCAGCACAGGCAACAGACTTTCCTGGATCACTGCCTTGAACAGCGCTTCCTTGCTGGCGAAATACAGGTAGACCGTGCCCTTGGATACCCCGGCAGCAGAGGCGACATCTTCCAGCCGCGTGGCCGCATAGCCGCGTGCAACGAACAGGACCAACGCAGCGGAGACCAGCTCTTGCGGCCGGGTTTCCTCGCGTCGGACCCAGCGTTTAGCGGACGGCACGCAGCTTTGACGCTTCACGGCACTCACTCCAAAAGTGCATGCCCCACTCGTTCTGAGAGCCTTTAAAGGAATCTCTACGAAAGCGGCGTGATCACCGCGAAATCTGCCCCAGGCCGCCGACGGCATAACCTCGATTCAGGTTCAGTTCCTTTTCCTGCGCGCGCTCCAAGGCGCAGTAGGCGTAATACGCCGAAACAGATTGATAAGACCAAGTAAGCAACGCGAAGATATAAAAGATCACGTGATTTTCATCACCAGGGATATGATAGAAGTCATAGGTGCTCGCAATAATCTGCCCAGATACCAGTGCCAGGGTCACACTCACGGCGTGAAACTTCTCTCCGACGCTGAGCAATTTCTTGACAACGTAAGCAAGGTAAACCGAGAACAACGACCACATCACCAGATAGAAATAGGGTTTGACTTCGACCATAAAGTCGGCTCCCCACACAATGACGGTCAGCACCAACGCGCCCAACACATACAGGACATCAGCGAGAACCGATGGCTTGTATCGATGCGTCACCGCCATCATGCCCGCAATGGCGATAATGGGTATGCCGGCGGCCCTGGAAAATGCATCGCAAAAAAGAGCGATGCTATAAAAGACGTTTTCTCCAGTTAAGGCATTGAGCATGATATTAGACGCCGAAAACGTCACAACCAGCCACTCGAGCCCGAGGAGGAAGTTGCGCTTCTTGAGAAGCTTCACGCCATAGATGAGCGAAGTCGTGATCAGTGCAAGATCAGCGAGGCAATAAAGATAAAATTTGAGTTCCATGATGCATTCCAATGGTCATTTTTAATTTGAATCACCATTACGCTTGCTCACATCAACATCAATCCTGGTATCACCCCGACGCGAGATGACACTGCCGATCCATGTGGGCTTCGTTCAGGTATGTCAGGCGGCTGGCGCTATCTCCGTGCCAACGAAGGCTGGTGCGCGCTTGCGCAGCAAGCTAATGCCGAAGAGACACAACCACGTGGGATGAATCACGCGTTGTGTCATGGCCTGTCTCCTTCTTATCGGCTGGCGATGAATTGCGCGAGGTCTTCGATATCCTGTTGCGACAATGGGCCGGCCATCGCCGCCATTACCCCGGTGGATTCGTGGCGCTTACCGGTCTTGAAGTTCGTGAGCTGAACGACCAAGTAGTCGTAGCCCTGCCCGGCCAATCGCGGATACGCGTCCTTGCCTTCCAGTTGCTGCCCGTGGCAGGCGGCGCAATTCTTGGCCTTGGCCAGCCCTTCGCCACGTGCCACGCGGGCCGCATCGGCATGGAAGCTGGTGTTCGGTAGCGGCGTCATCTGCGAGAAATGCGTCACCATCGACTCGAACTCGTGCTCCGACAGGCTGAGCGCAAATGGCGTCATGGTCGGGTCGCTACGCTCGCCACTAGCGAATGCCTTGAGTTGCTTCCTGAGATACGCCTCTTTCTGCCCCGCCAGGCGCGGATAGGCCTGGGTAACGGCGTTGCCTTCGAAGCCGTGGCAGTACGCACAGGAGTCGCTGGCACGAGGCCAAGGGCCGTTCACACGTGCGTTGTCCTCCGAGATCTTGTCGACCTCATTGCTTACACGCAGCAAGCCATAGACTTCCGGTCCGTAGACGATGCCGGCGACCACGACGGCGGCCAAGACCAGCCAGCCCGACAGGATGAGCATCCGCCTGCCACGGCTGCGTGGTTTCGTTGTGGTATTCATCAAGCCTCCCGCCCGGCTACGGCCTGCAGCGCCTGCAACGCTGCCTTGTGGCCGGAACGCACCGCACCATCCATGTAACCCGCCCAGATTTCCGCCGTTTCCGTGCCCGACCAGATCAGCTTGCCAACGGACGGATGCAGGGCTTCACCGTACGTGGTGAGAAAACCGGGCGGCATCGGCGACACGCAGCTCAGCGTCCATTTATCTGCCTTGAGCCAATCACGCTGATGGAACGCGATGGGGTGCAGCGCTTGGTCGCCAAACGCCTGGGCATAGATCTGCGAGAGTTGGGCCTCGGCCTCCTTCGGATCGGCCGGCAGCATGCTGATGTGCACGAACGCGTTGATCACGCCGAACGAGACATCCTCCGGCGAGTTGTCGTACGCCCAAAGTACCGGCCCCCCCGGTTGAAAAATCCAGCCATTCAAGCCCCTGTCGCGCCAGAACGCTTTCTTGTAGACATGCGTCGTCTTTCGCCCGGGCGCAAACGCAGGCCAGCGGCGCTGCATTTCGTGGCGTTTCTCCGGCAGCGGCGGGTCGAAGGCAATCTGGTTGCACAGCATCGGCGCGAGCGCGACGATCACGTTGCGCGCACGAACCACACCGTTCGCGGTATGAATGGCGACCGGTCCGTTCTGCCAGTTCTCGACGCGCAGCACGGGGGTCGACAGCCTCACCTTGTCACCCAGCGCCTGCGCCATCTTGATCGACAGGATCTGCGAACCGCCGGAGATGCGGGTCTGTTGCGCGCCGCCCTTGACCGCTTCGAGCCGGTCGTAATTGCATTCGGCTGAATTGACCATCGACAACCAGTGCAGCAGCGACAGTCGCGCCGGCGAGGCGCCACCCGTGATCGCCAAGCCGGTCGACCAACCGATCTGGTCTGCGTTTGCGATGTTCTTTTTCACCAGCCAGTCGCCGACCGACATCGCGTCGAACTCGGCGGCGCGCGGCGATTTCCACGGCGCGCCGCACGGCACGCTCTTGGCCAGCTCCTCGAGTTCATGCGCAATCTTCGGATCCGTGCCGAACCCGCCCTCGGTATCGACTGCGGCATGAGCGTCACCGGCCAGCATCATGGTCTTACCCTGCCAGTAGGTGGGAAATGTGCCGACGCCCAGCTCGCGTGCCAGATCAGCAACCGCGGTCTGACCCGGCCCGATCCATTGGCCGCCCGATTCCGAGAAGTAGCCGTTGCCGAGGTCGTGGTTGAGGGTACGTCCGCCGACGCGGTCGCGCGCCTCCAGCACCACGAAGGACTCGCATCCGGCACGCTTCAAGTCACGGGCCGCGGTCAGGCCGGCCAGCCCAGCACCGATGACGACCACTTCGAGCACGTCGCGCTCATCGCTCGCGGCAATTGCGGCGCTCGCCACCTTCGGCAGTACGGCTACCGTCGCCGCGGCTGTCACCGATGCGGCCATACCGAGAAAGCCGCGACGCGTGAGTGCGGCCGCCTCTGGCGTCTCATCGCGCTTCGTTGGAATATCGTCCATGTTGTCTCCTGCCTAGCTTGAAAAATTGGGCGCTCTAGCGGCTTGCGATGTATTGCGCCAGGTCTTCAATATCCTGTTGCGACAGCACTCTGACGACCGCCGGCATCGCGCCGGTGGCATCGCGTCGCGCACCGCTCTTGAAGCGCGTCAACTGATCGATGAGGTAGTCATGGCCTTGCCCGGCCAATCGCGGATAGACGTCCTTCCCCTCCAACTGCTGCCCGTGACAGGCGGCGCAGTTGTTGGCCTTGATCAGTGCTTCGCCACGTGCCACGCGCGCTGCATCGGCACGGAAGGTCGTATTCGGCAGCGGCGCCGTCTTCGAGAAAAACGCCACCAGACCGTCCAGCTCGCGCGGCGACATGCTCAGCGCCATCGGCGTCATGTTTGGATCGCTGCGTTCGCCGCTGGCGAATGCCGCAAGCTGCTTCTTGAGATAAGGCTCCGGCTGCCCCGCCAAGTGCGGATAGATCTGGCTACCCGCATTGCCTCCGTAGCCATGACAGCCAATGCACGCTTCGCTCGGACGTGGCCAGGTACCACCGGCATGCGTGTCATCCTGCGAGATCTGGTTGACCTGATGACCCAGTTGCAGCAGCCTGTAAAGTTCCGGCCCGTACATGATGCCGGCGATCACGGCGACAGCTAACAGCAGCCAGCCCGAGAGGATGAGCATCCGCTTGCCGCGGCTGCGTGGTTTCGTTTTCGTCGTCGTATTCATCATGCCCTCTTCGCTGCCGAGGCTTGCAGCGCCTGCAATGCTGCCTTGTGGCCGGAACGCACTGCGCCATCCATGTAGCCCGCCCAGATGTCTGCTGTTTCCGTGCCCGACCAGATCAGCCTGCCAACCGACGGATGCAAGGCTTCACCGTACTGGGTGAGAAAGCCGGGTGGCATCGGCGAGACGCAGGTCAGCGTCCATGGATCTGCCTTGCCCCAGTCGCGGTCGTGATAGGCCACGGGATGCAGCGCCTCGTCACCGAGCGCCTCGGCATAGATGCGCGTCAATTCGGCCTCGGCCACCTTCGGATCGGATGGCAGTAAGCCGGTGTGCACAAACGCGTTGATCACACCGAACGAGAGATCCTCCGGCGAGTTGTCATAGGCCCATAGCACCGGCCCCTTGATTTGAGCGATCCAGCCGCTCAGCCCCTTGTCGCGCCAGAACGGCTTCTTGTAGAGATGGGCTGTCTTGCGCATCGGCGCATAGGCGGGCCAGCGCCGCTGCATCTCGTGGCGTTTTTCCGGCAGCGGCGGATCGAAGGCGATCTGGTTGCACAGCGGCGGCGAGAGCGCGACGATCACGTTGCGCGCACGGATCACGCCATTCGGGGTGTGGATGGCAACCGGCCCGTTCTGCCAGTTTTCAATGCGCAACACGGGAGTCGACAATCGGACCTTGTCGCCCAGTGCCTGTGCCATCTTGATTGACAGGATCTGCGAACCGCCCGAGAGACGGGCCTGCTGCGCACCACCACTGGTGCCTTCGAGCCGCTCGTACTTGCAATCGGCCGAGTTGATCATCGACAGGTAGTACAGGAGCGATAGTTTCGTCGGCGAGGTGCCGCTCGTCAGTCGCAAGCTGGATGCCCAATCGATCTGGTTCTCCGGCGCGATGTTCTTTTTCGCCAGCCAGTCGCCGACCGACATCACATCCCATTCGGCGGCATGCGGCGACTTCCACGGCGCCCCCGACGGCACGCTCTTGGCCATCGCCTCGAGTTCGCGCTGAAACTTCGGATCCGTACCGGGTACGCCTCCGATATCGATCGCGGCGCGTGCATCGCCGGCCAGCATCATGGACTTGCCTTGCCAGTAGGTGAGGAACGTACCGACGCCGAGCTCGCGCGCCAGATCGGCGACTGCGGTCTGGCCTGGCCCAATCCATTGGCCGCCTGCTTCCGAGAAGTAGCCGTTGCCGAGATCGTGGTTGAGGGTGCGTCCGCCGACGCGGTCGCGCGCCTCCAGCACAACGAAGGATTCGCATCCGGCACGTTTCAGGTCACGCGCCGCCGTCAGGCCTGCCAGCCCGGCGCCGATGATGGCCACCTCGAGCACGCCGCGCTCATCGCTTGCAGCACTCGCAGCGCTCGCCACCTTCGGCAGTACCGCCGCCGTTGCCACGGCCGTCACCGACGCGGCCATGCCGAGAAAGCCGCGACGCGTGAGCGCGGCCGCCTCCGGCGCCTCATCGCGTTTCTTTGCAATAACGTCCATCTTGTTTCCCGCCTAGCTTGAAAAATCTGCGTGGTCTATCGGCTTGCGATGTATTGCGCCAGGTCGTCGATATCCTGTTGCGACAGCGCTCTGGCGACTACCGGCATCGAGCCGGTGGCATCGCGGCGTGCGCCGCTCTTGAAGCTGGTCAGCTGATCGCGCAGATAGCCGTAACCCTGCCCGGCCAACCGCGGATACAGGTCCTTGCCCTCCAACTGCTGACCATGACAAGCGGCGCAGTTGTTGGCCTTGACCAGCGCCTCGCCGCGCGCCACGCGTGCCGGATCCGCCTGGAACGTCGTGTTCGGCAGCGGCGTCATCTTCGAGAAATGCGCCGCCAAGCCGTCAAGCTCGCGTTGCGACATGCTCACCGCCAGCGACGTCATGGTCGGATTGCTGCGCTCGCCGCTGGCGAAGGCGGTGAGCTGTTTCTTCAGGTAGGCCTCCGGCTGACCCGCCAAGCGCGGATAGGTCTGTGCACGTGCATTGCCCCCATAACCATGGCAAGACACGCACGCTTCGCTGGCGCGCGGCCATGGACCGCCGACACGCGTGTCCTCCTGCGTGATCTGATCGAGCTGCTTGCCAAACTGCAGCAGGCCATAGAGCTCCGGCCCGTACATGACGCCGCCGACTACCACTGCGGCCAACAGCAGCGCGCCCCCCAGCACCAGAATCCGCTTGCCGCGGCCGCGTGATTTCGTTTTCGTGTTCGTCATGCTTTCAGCTCTGCCACGGCCTGAAGCGCCTGCAATGCCGCCTTGTGGCCCGACCGTATGGCACCGTCCATGGTGGTAATCCAGATTTCCGCGGTTTCCGTACCTGCCCAGATCAGCCGGCCGATTGACGGATGCAGCACATCGCCGTACTTGGTGAGAAAGCCCGGAGGGATGGGCGATGTGCAGCTCAGTGACCAGTTGTCAGCCTTGCCCCAGTCGTGCTCGTGGTACGCGACAGGATGCAACGCCTCGTCGCCAAACGCCTGGGCATAGATGCGCGAGAGCTCGGCTTCGGCAGCCTTGGGGTCGGACGGCAGCACGCCGTTGTTCGCAAAGGCCGAGATCACGCCGAACGAGACATCTTCCGGCGAGTTGTCGAAGGCCCATTGGACCGGCCCCTTCAATTGCACGACCATGCCGTTCAAGCCCTTGTCGCGCCAGAACGCTTTCTTGTAGACATGCGCCGTCTTGCGCATCGGTGCATAGGCAGGCCAGCGGCGCTGCATTTCCCGGCGCTTTTCCGGCAGCGGCGGATCGAAGGTGATCTGATTGCACAGCGATGGCGAGAGCGCGACGATCAAACTGCGCGCGCGGATCACGCCCTTCGCGGTGTGGAGGGTCACCGGTCCGTTCTGCCAGTTCTCGATGCGCAGCACCGGGGTCGACAGGCGCACCTTGTCGCCCAGCGCCTCGGCCATCTTGATCGACAGGATCTGCGAGCCACCCGCAATGCGGCTCTCCTGTGCACCGCCCTTGACTGCTTCGAGCTGCCGGTAATTGCATTCAGCCGAGTTGATCAGGGACAGATAGTGCAGCATCGATAGTTTTTCCGGTGCAGTACCCGTCGTCAGCTGCGCGGCGAGCGCCCAGCCGATTTGGTCTTCCGGTGTGAGGTGCTTGGTTGCCAGCCAGTCGGCTAGCGACATGGCGTCGAACTCGGCAGCACGCGGTGACGTCCACGGCGCGGCGGTCGGCACGCTCCTGGCCATCTCCTCGAGCTCGCGCCGCAGCTTCGGATCCGTGTCAAAGCCGCCATCGATTGCGATGGTCGCGCGTGCGTTGCCGGCAAGCATCACGGCCTTGCCCTCCCAGTACGTTAGGAAGGAGCCGACCCCCAGCTCGCGAGCCAGATCGGCAACCGCAGTCTGGCCGGGCCCGATCCATTGGCCACCCGCTTCCGAGAAGTAGCCGTTGCCGAGATCGTGGTTGAGGGTCCGTCCGCCGACGCGGTCGCGCGCTTCCAGCACAACGAAGGACTCGCACCCCGCACGCTTCAGGTCACGTGCCGCGGTCAGGCCGGCCAGCCCGGCGCCGATGATGGCCACTTCGAGCACGTCGCGCTCGTCACCGGCGGCACTCACAGCGCCCGCCACGTTCGGCAATACTGCTGCCGTCGCCACTGCCGTCACCGATGCGGCCATGCCGAGAAAGCCGCGCCGCGTGAGCGCAGCCGCCTCGGGCGCCTCATCGTGTTTCTTTGCAATGTCGTCCACCTTGACTCCCCGTGCCCAACTTGAAAAATCTGCGTGATCTATTGGCTTGCGATGTATCGCGCACAGCCGTCGATATCCTGTTGCGACAGCGTGCTGACGCCCTCGGGCATCGCTCCAGTGGCATCCGGCCCGCACCGCTCTTGAAGCGATAGAGCCCCCGCCCATGCGATCCATGGGAGGGACGGATGCACTGGAGTCAGTCGAAGTGGCCGACCTCGACAAAGTCGTCCTGCTGGAGCAACGCCTGCGGGTCAGTCATCACCCCGTTGCGCTCGACAAATCCCGCATAGGTCGTGCTACACGACCACCCAAGCAGCCGCTGCATTTCCTCAGGAAAGCGCTTGACGCGCTCGATCGGCAATGTCAGATAGTGGTTCTCTTCCTGTCGCAAGATCGCGAGGTCATACGACATGGTCAGTCCCGTGCGCGGCGTATTGCTACGGTTCTGACCACCTCCGTGGTACGTCGAACCGATGAAGATCAGCGCATCGCCCGCGTCCATCGAGGTCGGGATCGCCTCTTCTTGCTTTGGCATGCGTTCGTCATCCCACTTGTGGCTGCCCGGGATGACCAAAGTCCCACCGTTCTCTTCAGAAAAATCGGTGATGGCGATCATGATCTGCACGCGAGCTTCCCGGTTGTAGCCGGGGTGCCGCCAAAGCCAGACCGAATCGTCACGGTGCAACGGTTGCACGCCTTGACCAGGGCGAATCTGAATGGCCTGCGTCACACCCACCTGAATATCGGGCGCCACCTCGACCTGGTTCTCTCCACTCCAGAGCTTGATCGGCTTCTGCAGGATGAGGCGCGCGGTTTCGAGATACAGCGGGTTCAGCGCGACGTCGACGATATGGTCGGTGCGTGCAAACAGACGTGACAGCCGCCGCGTTTGTGCACCGGCAAAGTACTCGTCCACCCCGTTCGGGGTCGCTTCGAGCATCGGAAGAAGTTCCTGCTTCAGGTTCTCGAGCAGGCTGGGGCTGAGGAAGCCCTTCACGATCACACCGCCGTCCGCTTCAATGGCGGACGCGAGTTCAGAGGGCGCGGCTGAATTGGGGAAACGCTTAACGGACATGGTGTTACCTCACGATGATATTGATGACTGAACAACTGCGAACCCGCTTCGATCGCTTCCCCGTTGATAAAGCTGACCTCACCGGAGGCAAGGAACGCATAGACGTTTGCGATTTCATTTGGCGAGCCCAGGCGGCGCTGCCAGCAGTTGGAGCGGAATCCTTCGAGTACCTTGTCAGGCATCGATTTCTGGAACCTTCAGGCTGAAGCGTCGCGCACCTTGCGGTTCACCCAATCGTCCATCGCGTTCGCGCCGACCAGTAGCCCATTGATGAAGCACCACCGGAACGGCTCGGGCGGCAGCGAGGGCGTGTCGTGGTGCAACGCAGTCAGCAGCGGCGGCTCGGTGCCGCGAATGTGCTGGGCAATCATGTGCCCCACCATGGATTGACTGGCTACACCATGCCCAGAACACCCTGCGGTGTAGTAAATGTTCTGGTTCGCGCCGCTTCTGCCGACCACGGGAAGTGCGTCGCCGGCGGCGCTGATATAGCCGCTCCAGCAGTGCCGCAATGCGACGTCCTTCAAAATCGGCAAGCGCTCATGGAGGTTCGTCCTCAATTCACGATACTGATCGTAGGCGGGCACATTCGGCGTCTTTGAGCCGTATGGATAGTGGATGCGCTTGACGGTGGAGATGATCGTGTTGCGTGCCGTCAGGCGGAAGCTTTCCATGGCGTAGTGGCCGGTGATGATGCCTTCGCGCCTTGGCCAACCCAGCGACGCCAGTTGCGCTTTGGACAGCGGCTCGGTCTCGATTGCCGAGATCCGCAATGGCACCACCTTGTTTGCAAGCAAGCCGAGCTGCGGGGTGTAGGCATTGGTGGCAAACATCAGCACCGGGGCGCTGACGCTACCGCCCGGGGTCTTCACCTGGATGACGGGGCCTTCCGTGTAAGACAGCAGCGGCGTGTTCTCGTAAAGCTTCACGCCGGCCCGCAGTGCCGCACGCCGCAGCCCCATCACGTATTTGCCGGGGTGGAGCGTGCCGCCAGTCGGTGTGTATTCGCCAAACAGGAACGCGGGGGGGATCCCGCGCGCGCGCATCTGCGCCTGATCCAGAAACTCCGACTTATGGCCGTGTTCGGCACCGATCTGCATCTCCTCGCGGATCTTCTTTTCCTGCGATGGATGCACGCCCACACGGATCCATCCGGACTGCACGTACTCGCAGTCGATATCGTGTTCCTTGAGCTTGCCTTCGACGAAGCCGACTGCGTCGTCGTAGTAGCGGACGATCTGCGTCGCCTGCTCCTTGCTGATATCCCGGAGCATCAGATCGTATTCGAGCCCCATGGCGCCGGCCAGATAGCCCGCGTTGCGGCCGCTTGCGCCAAAGCCGGGAAACTCACGCTCAATGACAACCACTTTCGCGCCCTGCTTGGCGAGCTCCACTGCCGCGGAAAGGCCTGCGAAACCGGCGCCGGCGATCACCACATCCGCGCTGACATCGCCTTCGAGCGCAGGTTGCATGTCGTCGGGCTTTTCAACCCATCCCCCAAGCGCCCGATACTTTTCGAGGTCGGCTCGCTCTTTGCCGTCCTCCACCGGTTCCGTGCGCGCACTTTGCATCGCCGCCACGGCAGGCACGACAACGGCCGCGGCTGCCGCACCTTTCACGAAATTGCGCCGGGTCATTCCCGCACGCTCAGCTGGCTTTTCCTGCTTTGACTCGACAACCGTGCTCATTTCAGACTCCCTCAATCCTTGCTCAAAATGTGGACAACCTGTGCCGCCTCTTCGATGCCCTGACCCTGGCGCATACCGGCCTCGCCACGCAGTGGTGTAACCGGCTCATAGAGCTGGCCGGTGCCGGCGTGAATGGATACGCGACGGTGCACTGCACATCCGTTGAAGCCGGCTCTCATGTCCGGGGGAAAGAGAAGCGACGCCGCCCTTCTCCTGTTTCACCACCAAGTTGGGAAGGCGTGCAGCACCTCTCGGAACCCGCATGCAAAGCAGCACTGCGATGACTGAAATCCACCGGCTCCTCCGCATTTGATATCAATCAAGCATGAACGTATCTTCGGCCCTAGAATTACGTTCTTATGGCCTAATATTAACGGTGCATTGGCCTACATTCAAGGGCCAACAAGCTAGGGAAAACACCGACCAAGCGCGACGCAAACGGTGTCATGCCGACTCAACTTCGCACGCTGCAAGCTGCTGCGTAGCGCAGCAGACCAACTAAGGGGCTTCGCAGTGCAAGGTTGGCGCGGACAGTCGTCCGCTACGTGCTTGAGTTAAAGACGTTGGCGAGCGCCCGGCGCACGCAAGCAGTCATCTCTTATGCACAAAGGCAGCGGAGAAAGAAGCGGCGTTTTTCCTCTTCCGTCGGATAGGCCTATAATCTGCAGAAGTCTTGTACAAGCCATGGGAGAGTCGACGTGCAAAATAGCGCGATCAAGCGAGGAGCCCCTGACCATTCGGAGGGAGCCAAGTCCGAGGTGCGGCCGTCAACGCGGCGCAATCGGGAACAGCGCATTCGGGAGATCATTGATACCGCCCGCCAGGTCTTTCAGGATGACGGCTATGCCGGGTTCGCAATACGTCGTGTAGCGGATCGCATGGGCATCACCCATGGAAATCTCCAGTACTACTTTCGAACGACAGAAGAATTGCTGCGCACCGCGCTCCCGGCCTATATGAGCCAGGTCATGGAGGACTACACAGCGATTGCGAATCGTCCGGGCACGGGGGCAGCACAACGTTGCTCCGTGCTGATCAATCGCATCTTCCAGAACATCAACGAGACCGATCTGCCGAAATTCATGGTGGAGATCTGGGCATTCGCCTCGCATGACGCCTTTGTCGCGGAACTGCTGGACGATATGCAGGCGCGTTTTCGAGGCATCTTTGCGAAGTTACTGTCGGAGCTTCACCCCACGTTGAACAGCGAAGAATGTCTGGTGCGTGCCGCCGTCATCGGCGCCCAGATGGACGGCATGACGCTATTTGCATCGCACGGCGACTACCCGGGAAGAGACTATGTCGAACTCGCTCGTGTTGCGAAGCGCGCCGTAAAGATGGTCGTGAGTGCTTCAGCAGCGACGCTGAAAAACGAGGTGCCCCTTCGTCGTCCACGCACGCTTCACGACGGTAGCGATCTCCGTGTCAGCGTTTTTGGATCTGACGGGTATCTACAACCGGCTCTACTGGAATTGCGCGTGCGTCAGTCGGCTCAAGACACCTTCCACTATCGGCCGACAGCCCAGGGGAAGCGTAGAGAGATCAAGATTAACGAGATCATCTCCATCGCCGCCAACCTGCTGGCGACGGAAGGCTATGCAAACTTCACCTTGGCACGGGTGGCAAGAGAACTTGGCGTCCTGCCATCAGTGCTTCAGAACTATTTCCCGACCCATGACGACTTGCTTCGCTCGACGATGGAGGCGGTGGGGCAGGCTTATCTGGACCGCTACTCGGAGATCGGCAAACCAAGCGACAAGCCGACACAGGAGCGCATGCTCGAAATTGCCGCAGAAAACTTCAACGAATCCTGTGTTCCTGCGGTACAGCAACTCTGGTCGGAGATGTGGGCGCTGGCCCAGCATTCAGAGATCACGCGTGAGTATGTGAGAAACGGCTATGCCGCCTATCGGGTGATCTGGGCCGATCTCATCCGCGAACTCGACGCGTCGGCAACCGCGCGGGAATGCCTTGCTCGCGCGACACTCATCACAGCACTGCTGGACGGTGTAACGATGCTGCGGTTTGACGCTCAGCATCAATCCGTGAGCGAGGACCGCGCATTCGAACTGGTGATGGTGATGACAGCACTTATCGCGCAGGGACGCATCGCTACCAACGACGTTCCATAAAGCAAGAGCATCAACAAGCCGCACGGATACGCCCATTGGCTGGCTGCCCGGAAGCAACCCGGACTCGAGATCGCGGCTGTATGTCTGACCGCCGACGCGGTCGCGCGCCAGATTCAAGAAGAATCCGACCCGCTTAGGAAAAAAGATGCCGTGCTGCCACGGCATCGAAAGACCCCAGAGGAGACCGAACCTAGGATCCAGGAGACGTCACCAGCGCACACATTCAATTGCACCGAATCGCTGTGCACTGGTCTAAAGAACCTCGGCGTCGTTGTGGTCAGACGCGACCCCAGCCAGGTGCTACGCCACCGCTGCCGAGGCACTTCTCATGCGTCAACGCAACTGCGTGAAATATGGGGGCCGGTACGGTTCGCCCGGCGTCAGCGACGAATCATTGAGCTCGCTAATGTCATAACCGAAGTTGCATCCCCCAGTCGGCAGGGGCCGGTAGAACAGCTTGTCGCCGTGGAACCGGTAGACCAGCGTATGGCGATCCGGGCAATCCGGGGTCACGGGAGCACCACCGTGCAGGGAGCCGGAGTGGAACACCAGCGCATCGCCCGGCTCAAGATCCCAGGAAAGGACATCCCACGACACAGGATCCTTCATGCGCTCAGCCTCAATGTTGGGCAGTTGGGGCCAATCGGTATTGGCCCACAACGGCTTGGTATGATTGTTCGGGTCGTCGTAGGAGGTACCGTTGTACTGAATGCCGAGGTGGGAGCCTCGCACGATTTCGAGCGCATTCTTGCGGGGAATCCTCTCGAAACAGGTCCAGATGTTGAGCATCTGCGGCCCGCTCATTGGATAGTACGAAGTGTCCTGGTGCCACGGCGACCGGCCAGCCTTGCCGCCCTTCTTGATGAAGATTTCCTCACCGATCAACCACACATGCTCGGTGTCCCAGAGCGACGCCACAAGTGCATCGAGTTCCAACGCCTTGACCGTCGCAACGTGCACATCGCGGTTGTCAAAGTTGCCGTAGTCGTTGAAATGCTCGTCCGGCGTGCCTTCGAATGCGTAGCCGTGCTGTGCGCTCGGATGGGCGACCCCGTAGTCGAACGCCTCGCGCATTTGCTTGAGTCGCTCCGAGCGAAACAAGCCTCGGACGACGGTCGCACCATCACTAGCCAATTCCAGCTTCATCTGCGCAGTCACTTGCATGTCAATCTCCTCTTGCCTCGTTAAACCGATGTGTGCGAAACAGCATCACAAACGCGCTCAAAGCCCAGCGAGCACGCCATCCTTCGAAAACAGAATCGGCCTGCCGCCCGTATCGATCACCGCTGCCGTGACCGCTGCTCGGTCGGGGCGCTGAGCTACGTCGAACGGCGCACCGTCCTCGCGCTGCTTCATCACCAACCCATCCAGCCCAACCGCAAGGAGCCCCTTGCCCGATGCCACAAGACCGGTGATCGAACTCTTGGTCTCAGCCTTCAATGGTTGCCAGGTCGATCCGCCATCGCTGCTTTGGAACAGGCTGCCGAGCAGACCACCCACCACAATCCGCCCATCGGGCATGGCTACACCCGACCACAGCGAGCCCTTGCCGCCCGTTGCCAGGTAGTCCCAAGTGGCACCGCCATCGGCCGACTTGAGCACCGTCCCTTGCTCGGCCGAGATGTAGAGCGCGCCCTTACCATCCGCAAACACGTGGTACAGATTGCGGTCGGCCTTGCCACCCCCGGGTGGTTTTAGCAACGTCGTTTTGGTCCACGTCTTGCCACCATCATGAGTCTGCAGCATCAAAGACCACAGCCCAACCGCAATGCCGTCGTGGTCGTTCGTAAATAGCACAGAGAACAGCGGCTGATCGACGGCCGTGTCCATCCGTTGCTTTTGCCATGTCTCACCGCCATCGCTCGTCGCGAGAATCACACCCCACTGCCCGCCTGCCCAGCCGTGTTTTTCATCGGCAAAGGAGACAGCGGATAGCGTGGCGGACACCGGCACCGTGCGCGCCTGCCGATACGTGTTGCCTTCATCGTCGGAGAGCAGAACGATGCCGTGCTCGCCCACGGCGACGATGCGTTTTCCGGCGCGCGTGGCGTCCAGCAGCATCCTGTTGGTCGGCACTGGCCACGTATGCGCGGGCTTGGCGCTCCAGGTCGCGACCGTGCCTTCGGAGGGTGCTTGTGCAAGGACCACAGAAGCCGCGCACAGTGCAATGCTGGTAAAGATAGTTTTCATCATGGTTGCCTCCGGATCAGTGGTTCAACAGGCCCGGTGCACGCGCCGGCTTGCGCCGCGGGAACCAGCGCCCCAGCACCGAGGCCAGCGCTGGAAGTGCGGTCATCGCCATCACCAAGTTCACGATGAACATGAAAGCCAGCAGCTTGCCCATGTCCGCCTGGAACTTCAGGGCCGAGAAGCTCCATGTCGCCACACCGACGGCCAGCGTGATGGCAGTAAAGATCGTCGCCACACATTCGAACTCCAGCGCACGCTCCATCGCGCGCTCGATCGGGTCGCCCTCGGCCAGGTGCCGCTGCAGGCGGTTGTAGATGTACAGCGCGTAGTCCACGCCGATGCCCACCGCCAGCACCATCACCGGCAAGGTCGCCACCGTCAGGCCGATCTTGAGTTCCTTCATGAACCAGTAACCAATGAAGGTGGCCACCGTCAGCGGCACGCAGCACGCCAGCATCGAGCGCCAGTCGCGGTAGGCCAGGAACACCAGGATCACGATGGCTGCGTAGACGTACAGCATCATCGGCAGCTCGCTGTGTTCCACCTCGTCATTGGTGGCGGCCAGCACGCCGGCATTACCCGCTGCGAGGCGGATCTTGATACCCGGGAACGGATGCGATGCGCGGTACTGCTTGATGTCATCCAGGATCCGGTTGATCGTCGTCGCCTTGTGATCGGTCAGGTAAAGATGGACAGCCGTCATGCTGCAATCCGCCGTCATGAAGCCCTTCAGGCGTGCCACATCGACCGACACAGCCCCATAGTTCTCGGGGTCGATCGGCACGACGTTCATCTTTGGATAGTCTTCGTTGTAGCCCGCGTTGTAGGTGCGCAGCATCCCCGAGTACGACTGGGCGGACACTACGCCCGGCTCGGTGCGCATGGCGGCGGTGAACTCGTCCTCATACAGGCCGGCCGCCGGGTTGTCACAAGCCTTGCCGCTCGACTCGATCGCCACCGACAACCAGTCGAGGCCCATGTCGTAGTTGCCGGCAATCGACGCCGCATCCCGGTTGAAACGCGCTTCCTCGCGCAGCTCCGGCGCGCCCGGCTGCAGCGTGCCGATCACACGGTCGCGGCTCTGCCAGACCGCGAGCCCAAACACCACCAACGTGATCAACAGCGTGACGCCGGCGTACTTCGGCTGGGCGACCTTTGACAGAGGACGCAGGACCGCCGAGCGCCAAGCCGCACGCTTGAGTGCGCTCTGCGCATAAGCCTGCGTGAAGTTGAAGCACGAGGCAGCCACCGGCAACAGGATCAAGTTCGTCACGATCTTGTAGGCCACACCCAGCGATGCCGTGATCGCCAGCTCCCGCACCATGGGAATCGGGATTAGCAGCAGCGTGATGAAGGATACGAACGCGGTAACGAGGGCCAGCACACCGGGGATCAGCAAGCCGCTGAAGCTGTGGCGGGCGGCGTCGTAGGAACTATTGCCGCGGGCAATCTCGCGCACGATGAAGTTCACTTGCTGCACGCCGTGCGACACCCCGATGGCGAACACCAGGAACGGCACGAGCACCGCCAGCGGATCAAGCCCGAAGCCCAGCAGCCGCAGCGTGCCGAACTGCCAAACCAGCGACGACAGCGAGCACACAATCAGCAGCACCGTGAAGCGCACCGAATGGCAGTACCAGTACACCGAAAGGGCCGTCAGTAGCAGCGCGATCGCGCAGAAGACGAGCACACCCTTGGCGCCATCCGCAATGTCCCCAATTTGCTTGGCGAAGCCGATGATCTGGACCTCGTATCCCGCATCTTCGAACGGCTTGCGGATCTTGTCTTCGAGCGTGTGGTTGAACGCCACGTAGTCGAGCACCTTGCCGGCGCTATCGCGCTCGTTCAACTCAGCGGTGATCATCGCGCTGTCTTCGTTGTGCGAGACAAGCGTGCCGACATAGCCGCCGAGCGTAGTCGCGCGACGAATGCTCGCAACGACTTCAGGCGTCAGCTGATCCGGCGTGATGTTGCCCGAGATGATCGGCTCGGCGCGGAAGCCTTCTTCGGTGATCTCATTGACGAACGCGTTGGGCGTCCACAGCGAGCGCACACCGATGCGATCCACGTTCGGCAGGTAAATGACGGCCTGGGTCACGTTGTACAGACGTGTGAGCCCCTCCGGCGTCCAGATGGAACCCTTTTTCGCGCGTACCACCACCGTGATGCGATTGGCCCCAAGCAGATCGTTCCGGTACTTCTGGAACGTCTGGATGTATTCATGGCCGATCGGCATCTGCTTCTCAAAGCCCGCATCCATGCGCAGTTGCACGGCGAAGACTGCCATCCCTGCGGTGAACAGACCGATCACCACGAGCACGATCGCGCGGTGGCCGAAGAAAAGTTTTTCCAGCCCCGCAACAAGACGATTCAACACGACACTACCCCTTCAAGTATTTCTGGCTGCGCACCGCGTGCGCCGCTGCCCACACGAACGCGTCAGAAGTTGCGCGTGACGAATGCGCCGATGAAGTTGCGATCCGAGTACGGATTGCCGACCGTGTTGTGGCCACCCCAGAACGCCGTGAAGTTGATGCCCGCTTGCCACACCGTCGGGTTCTGGTTGAACAGCACGTAGAAGTTGGCCGACTTCGCGCCCTGCATGTAGTTCGCGTTGAAGGTGGGCGTATAGCCGTACAGGCCCGCGTTGAACGTCACACCCGGCGTGACCTGCCAGCCCGGGATCAGCGTGCCGTCATAAGTCCAGTTGAAGTCGACCGTCACGCCGCCCGAGGCGGCCGTACCCTGGCGCATGCCGATGGGGTAGCCCGCGCCCGAGTTGTTGTTCAGCCACGTTAAGTAGCCAGCCTGGGGTGCCTGCATGACCTGCACGCCGTTTACGGTGCGTGTCACGCTGCCACCCAGGCCTGGGTAGTAGACCATCGTGGCCTCGGCGGTCAGCGTGGCCGACTGCGCTCCGATCATCTTGAGGAACGGATACTCGCTGCGGGTGAGCGCCAGAATGCCGTTGATGCCGAACTGCAGCTTCTTGCGATCAACCCACTGCTGGCAGTCGACACCGGCCGGGTTCACGTTCAGGTCCATCGGTCCGCCTGCGCCGTAGCAGCCCGAGAGCGCCACCGCGTCACGCGGGCGATACGACAGTTCCGTCCCCACTGCCCACGGCCCAACCGGGAAGTTCGCGCTGATACCAAACAGCTGACGATTCTGCTGATACGACCACTGCGCTGTGTTGTTCGCGAACGAGGTCAACACGGGCGACTTGTCGGTGTAGTTCTCGTAATAGAAGGCGAAGTTCGCGTCGATGGAGGTCGGCACGTAGTTGAACTTCACACCGAACTGCGGCTTGTACTTCGAAGGCTGCTTGTTGGAGACCGGCAGCCCGATCGAGAACGATGGGGCCCCGGCGAAGTCACCATTGACCAGGCCGTTGTTGATTGCCGCAATAGTGCCCGGGTCATGGCTGTTCAAACCGTTCTGGCCTGCGACCGTGCCCGCGCTCGGGCCATTCGCGTTGAAATTGGTCGTGTTCACGGTGAACGGCTCAGCACCACGGCCCACAACGTTGGACGCCGACCAGAAGGAGCCAACCGGCGGCATGCGGTTGCCGTTCTGGATGAACTGGTAGTAGGCCTCGGTGCTGAAGCCATGTGAGAGATTCGTGGCAAAGCTCACCATCGGCGCGGGTAGCAGCGCCTGCTTGAGCTGCGAGCCCGGAATCAGCAACTTCTGGATATCAAGCGAGTTGGTGGCATTGATGCCGCCCATGGCAAACATGCTCTCGCCCCAGTTGATGACCTGGTTGCCGATACGGACGTGGGCGTTCTGATCCGCCACGGTAAAGTCCTTTTGCGCCCATAGATCAAGCACGCGCGCGTCGTAAACCACCTGCGCCCTCGCATCACTCGACAGTGGCGTGCGCTCGGTGTTCTTGGCCATGAAGTCGTACATGCCGGTGCCGCGCGCCATGAACTTCAGGCCCTCGCTGGGCATCGTCAGCAGCAGCTCGCTGGTCGCGCTCAGGTACGTGCTGTAGGGCTTCCATCGGCGATAGTTCAAATCGCCGTTGTCGCCCGCGCCCCACTGGTCGGTGTTGGCCGCCGCACCGCAGCCGTTTGCGTTCGGATCGCCCGTGAGTGCGCAGCTCGGGCTTTTTGTCCGCGTTGCCACACCGGCTGTGATGTTGCTTACCAGTGATCCCTTGACCGCGTCGTCCCCGCCAAAGGTGAAATCGTAGGCATATGCGCTTGACGCAGTGGCCCCCAGAACGGCGAGCGAGATCGCGCTCCGCCGAAACATCGTCGTTGTTTTCATCGTGATTCCTCCAACCCGTTTTGATACCGGTACGCCCCTCCTCAAGTGCGTGCCGGTCCCCGCTCATGCGGCCACGTTCAGCGCTCGCTCACCGCGCGCAGGGTTTCGGCCGTGAAGAAGTCCGTCTTGAAGCGCGGATCATTGATCTGCTCGTACCAATGGATGTCTTTGCCCTGCCCGAACGTCGTTTGATCCATCACGTAACGGCCATTGCTGAGGTCGTACATCGCGAAGGGCATGTTGTCGCACGTGCCGCCCAACTCCCACACCGGAATCGGGTAGCTCTCGCGCACCTTCCACAACTTGCCTTGGGCGTCATAGTCTTCGCCGATGAGGGCTAGCCAGCTGTCTTCATCGAGGTAGAAGGCCTTCTTGGATGCAACGTGGCGCGCGCTCGGTTTGAGCGTGGCCTCAACCACCCAGACGCGGTGCATCTCGTAGCGACGGTTGGCCGAAGCAATGCCATCGGGCGTGGCAACGTCGTGCAGGTTGGTTTTGAACTTGTACATGCCGAACGCGTTGTACGGCACCAGCAGTTCCTTCTTGCCGACGAGCTTCCAGTTGAACCGGTCGATGGTGCCGTAGAACATGTTGGCCTCATCGATCAGGTACTGGTTCTCCATGCCAATGACCGGCGCATCGTGCGTATAGGCCGGCATGCGACGAACACGTCGCTGGCCCGGGAAGTAGTAGAACGTCTCCGAAGGCTTGTTGAAATACTGACGTTGCACGAACGCCTGCCCAGCGAGCGCCGGTGGCGATTCCATCTTGAAGAAGGCCGCACTGCTCAGTTGATCAACATCCTGCGGCGTCGTCTTGCCCGGCTTGCCCCAGGGGAAGAAGGCATGCTGCGGAGAGATCACGTCGATCCATTCGTTGCTGCCCGGGCGCGGGGAAATGGAGGTGACCATCTTCGGCCATTCCAGACCCTCACCGTGGTAGCGATACATATAGTTCAGGATCGCCTCTGCGCCGTTCTTGGGCTGGGGGAACGCAACACCAGGAAGGGTCGCGGTCTGCATCTGCTCTCCCGTCGAATCGAGCTTCGCTCCCGTCACGTTCGCCTTAGAGTTCTGCGCAACGAAGTCAGGCACCTGGCATTCGCGATGCGACGGATACACATCCATGCGATAGCCCTTCTTCTGCTTGAGGAGCTGGATCTGGCCGGGCGTCAGCTTGTCTGCGTACTTGTCGATGTTCGATGCATCGATCGAGTACAGCGGCTTCTCGTTCTTGTGCTTCCAGAAATCGCCGCGGTACTTGCCCCACTCCCATCCGGCTTCGGGGGATTGCTTGCCAGCGTAGGCCGAGACGCTACCGTCCTTGCTGGCAGAGCGATCAGCGCCCTCGGGTGTGAGGTCTTCCGCCATGGCGGCGGTGCCGATCACACAACATACTGCGGCCGCGATAGCGGATACGACTCCAATGCGTTGCTTCTTCATCATGGGCTCCTTCCAATATCTCTCGCCTTGCAGCCAGCATGTCCGGCCGCCTCAAGCGCTCATTCCTCTCCGGATCCGGCCACGGCCATTGCGCGAATCTCGATAAGCAATCCATGCAAGGCCAACTGCGTCACCCCCACCGCTGACCACGACGGATAGCGGCTCGGAAAGTACTGGTCCTTGACGGCGACAAATGCATCGATGTCGCCATGCAGGTCCGTGTGAAACGTCGTGAGCTCAACAACATCGGCCAGGCTTGCGCCCGCCTCTTCGAGAACGCGCTTCAGGCATTCGAATGCGATCTGCGCCTGCGCTTGCATCCCCTGCGCAGGCTTCATGTCGGCGTCCACCCCAACCTGGCCAGACACCCACACCATGTCGCCCACACGCGTTGCCGGCGAGAAGTGATACGCGTCGTAGTGCCCTTGGAAAGGGGCCGGGACGATCGATTGACGCCTATTGCTCGCTGCCATGGCTTGAGCCTCCCTGCATAGATGCGTTGATGGAAACAGGTGCGCGGAGTGGAAGAAAACGCCAATAGCGCTGTTGCCCCGGCGTGTGTTTTCGGGCTGCCATTTGAAGATCGCCTCGCCGCCAAGAAAGCCAGCACGGGCGCGTGACGCGCGGTGCGGTACCGACCTGGGCGACACCCAACTGTGCATCGCCTTACGAGTACGTATTGACGGCCTACACATAGCGTTTGTATGGCCTAATATTAGCGTTGCACTGGCCTATCTGCAAGGTGGGAAAAGCTAGGGAAAATACCAACCAAGCGGGACGCAAACGATGTCCAACCGGTTCATTACGCGTGCTGGTGTGGATTCGGCGGTTCGATCGCCGCAGCGCAACGCTTCAGCACGCGCGAGTGTCGCGTTGCCATCGGAGGGAGGGCCGGAACTGGAGCGACTGAGGGAGGCGCACTCGCGACAACGCCGGCTCCATCGCCAGGAGCGTCGAGAATTCCGTGTTCAAGGGGGCTGAGATTCACGCGGGCGGTCGACCGAACCGATCCGCGCATGGTAAGGCGAATGGGGTCATGCCTTGCACGCCTGGCAAATTGCCGAAGTGCGAGTCAAGACCGGCAGGATCGGCGCGGCATGCCTGGCGCAGCGATCAGCACACGCGCTAGCTCGCGTGCCACACGTCAGGAGAAGGCGACCTCATCGTCACCCATCAGAAGCAACGCTTCACGAATGCGAAGAAAGTCGGCGAATGAATAAGCCCGCACGCTCTAGCAGATTCTGCGCAGTGCTGATGCGCCCTGCCGCCGTGAAGATGCCGTGCATGTGACGAGGCAGGTGGTGATGCTCCAGCAAGCCACCTGCCCGCGCCGCCATTGCCGCGTATTCAATGCCTTCGTCGCAGAGTGGGTCCAGGCCAACCGTGGTGATAAACATCGGAGGCTGACGGCGGCCCTCTGCGTGTAGCAGCGGCGACAAGGCAGGCTGGTCAAGCGGTGTGCCTGCGGGCACGTACAGATCACGGAACCATTGCATCGATTCTGCGACGAGCGGCAGTCCGCCCTGGAAGCGGCCATAGGACGGCCGGCTTGCTGTAAGGTCCGTCACCGGATAGAGCAGCACCTGGCCTACGACCTGGTACGCCCCTGTAGCCGGCGCGTTGCTGATGATGGTCGCCATACTGCCGCCCGCGCTATCGCCAGCCAGCACCACGCGGCTGGCGTCAATGGACAACGCAGCCGCATTGGCTACCAGATAGCCGAGTGCCTGCTCGCAGTCCCGTAGCGGCACGGGCCATTGATGTTCCGGGGCAAGGCGATATTCCACCGACGCGACGATGCAGCCACTTTGCCGCGCCAGCAGTCGGCAAATGCCGTCATGCGTGTCAATGCTGCCAATCACCCAGCCGCCGCCATGCAGGAACACGGCCAACGGCCCCTTGCCGCCCGCGCACTCCGCCTCGTCGGGCTGGTACAGCCGCACCCGAATCTCACCGTCGGTCACTGGCACCATGATGTCGCGGTGGTCAACGCCGTCGATGTCTTTCAAGCCGTGCAGGCCGCAGGCCCGGGCAAAGTTCGCACGCGAAGGCTCCGGCGCCTGGCTGCCGTAGTGCAGGCCGCCCGCCTCGCGGAACGCCTGCACCATGGGCCGCGCATCCTCCGCCACCTCGCTTAGCGGCTGCCAGGAGAGTTCCGAAGACAAGTCCCTGCCCCCGTCAAACCTGCTCGAATGCGCCGAGATCCCAGCGCACCGCCGCGCGGTACTCGTCCACCGTGCCGGACCAGTTGTTGATGACCTTGCCCTGGGCGTTCTTGTACCAGCTTGAGCAGTCGGCGGAAAACGCCGAGCCGCCCATCGCCGCCTGCAGCGCACGGTTGTAGTCGTCGGATCGCGCCTTGCTGACCTGGCACGCACCAACGCCCGAAGCCTCGATGCCGCGAATCGCATCGATGATGTAGCGCTGCTGGATCTCCAGCATCGACAGGATGGAGTTGTGGTTCAGGTTGGTGTTCGGGCCATAGATCATGAACAGATTCGGGAAGCCCGGTACCGCCATGCCGAGGTAGGCTTCCGGGCCGTCGGCCCAGGCATCGGCGAGCGAACCGTCGAGGCCGCTGACCTGCAGGTCACCCTGAAATGCCTGGCTCTCAAAACCGGTGCCGAACACCACGACATCGAAAGCGTGCACGCGGCCATCCTTGGTCAGGATGCCCTCTTCGACAAACGCCTCGATTCCGGCCGTCTCGAGCGTGACGTTGTCGCGTGTCAGGGCCGGATAGTAGTCGTCGGAGCGCAGAATTCGCTTGCAGGCAAATTCATAGTCAGGCGTGAGCTTGGTACGCAGGGCCGGGTCGGCCACGCTGCGCTGCAAATGCTCCAGCGCCAGGCGCTTGCCTTCGCGCTGCGCATCGGTGCCGACGCGGGTGCGCTCGAAGCCTGACTCTCGGAATGCATGCAGCCTCTCGCGGCTCTTCTCGAACAGTACCGGATCGCGCTGAAATTCATCGAGCTGTTCCGTGGTGAAGACAATCTGATTGCGCGGCATGATCCAGTTGGCGCTGCGTTGGAACACGGTCAGATGGTTCACCACCGGCGCAATCTCGGGAACGTACTGCACCGCGCTGGCCGCGTTACCAATGCTGGCGACGCGCTTGCCACGCAGATCCACGTCATGGCGCCAGTCGGCGGAATGAAAGTATTCCCCCTTGAAGGTGATCAGTCCCGGCACCTTGGGAATCAACGGTCGGTTGAGCTGGCCCCAGGCCGGCACGAAGAAGCGCGAAGTCAGGCGCGAGCCGTCGGCCAGCTCGAAGCGCCAGAGGCGATCGGCCTTATCCCAGACCGCGCTGCGGATTTCGCTGTTGAAGCGCAGGTGGGCATCGAGTCCGAAACGGGCTGCGAGCGATTCCATGTAGCCAAGCAGCTCGTCGCGGCCCGCGTACATGGCACTCACGCGCAGATGCGGATGGAAGCTGTAGCAATAGAGGTGCGATTCGGTGTCACACGCCGCGCCGGGGTAGGAGTTGTCACGCCAAACGCCGCCCAGCGCCGGGCGCTTTTCCAGCACGACGAAATCATCGATGCCCGCCTGCTTCAACTGGGCCGCCATGCCCAACCCGCCGAATCCGGCGCCGAGGATGACAACCTTGTAGTGACCGTTGGTTTCCACGTTACTCATGATGCTTCACTTCCTGTGCTGCGGGCCCCGCCCGACGACGGGCCCCTCTATTGCAATGGATTGGTAGATGCCAGCCTGCCCCGTGCCCGACCGCATCGCAGGCCAAGTTCAGGCTTCGCGCCTGGCGTGGGCCAACACGCGTTTCTCCAGGCAGTGGCGCGCCGGTCTGCGCCGGTCCAGCGAGCGCCCCACTCCCTCCTCAGTACGCCTGTTCGTAGAGCCGCAGGGCGTCGGCTTGCTGCACCTCGACCGGGTTGTTCTGCAGTAGGCGCTGCTGCTGCATGGCGTCCGCAGCAAGCATCGCCAGGCTTTCGCGCGTGACACCGGCATCGCGCAGCCGCCGCGGCGCACCGGACCGATCCATCAGATCCTCCATGAATCCAATAAAGGCCGCGGTGCGGGCTTCGTCATCGCCGTCTGCCTGACCGATGCCCAGCGCACCAGCCAGCTCTGCGTACTGCGCAGCCGCTGCTGCGGCGTTGAAGCGCAACACCGGCCCAAGCATCAGCGCGTTCGACAGACCGTGCGGGATATGGAAATGCCCACCCAGCGGATACGCCAACGCATGCACGGCCGCAACCGGCGCATTGGCAAAGGCCTGGCCGGCGAGCGTCGCGCCAAGCAGCATCGCCTCGCGCGCGCCCCGGTCGTTACCGTTCTCGCATGCAGGTAGCAGATTGGCCGATAGCAGGCGTAGCGCCTCACGCGCGAGCGCATCGGAGATGGCGTTCTTCTTGTGCTTGCTGGTGTAAGCCTCGATGGCGTGAACCATGGCGTCGATCCCCGTGGCCGCGGTGTGCTGCCGCGGCAGGCCGACGGTCAGCTCGGCGTCCAGGATCACTCGGTCTGCGTAAAGCTGGGGCGCGACGATTCCCATCTTGGTCGTCTCGCCGACCGACACGATGGAGATATTGGTGACCTCCGAACCGGTACCGGCCGTGGTCGGCATCTGCACCAGCGGCACGCGTGCGCCCTTGACGTTTCCGATGCCGTACATCTCGGCCAGCGGCTGCCCGGAGACAACCAGCACGGCCGCCAGCTTTGCAATGTCCATCGACGAGCCGCCACCCAGACCAATCACGAGATCGACACGGGCCGCGCGCGCATGCTCGACGCAGCGCAGCAGCACCGCCTCAGGCGGATCGGCCACCACTTCGTCGAACACGGTCACGCGGAAGCCGGCTGCCGCCAGCGATGCCTTGGCGCCCTCCAGCACCCCGGCCTTGTGCAGGCCACCATCGGTGACGACCAGCACACTGCGGCGCTCGGTCCATGCAGCCAGGATCTCTCCCAGGCGGCGCGCGGCGCCCCATTCCTGGAGGATGGAAGGGACCGTGTCGAAACGTACCGGCTGTTGGAATTGAGCCATTCTCTTGCTCTTTGGTGTTGTCGGTTGCGCCGTGGTCAGACCTGTGCGCACAGGTACTTGATTTCCAGGTATTCGTCGATGCCGTATCGCGAGCCTTCGCGGCCGAGGCCGGACTGCTTCACGCCGCCGAACGGGGCCACCTCGTTGGAAATCAGACCGGTGTTCAGGCCCACCATGCCGTACTCCAGCGCTTCACCAACGCGCCAGATGCGCGCGTTGTCGCGGGTGTAGAGATAGGCGGCAAGGCCGTACTCGGTGTCATTGGCCAGAGCAATCGCCTCGGCCTCATCGCGGAAGCGGAACACAGGAGCTACCGGACCGAACAGTTCCTCGCGAGCCACGCGCATGTCCGGCGTGGCGCCGGCGATCACGGTTGGCTCGAAGAACGTGCCACCCAATGCATGGCCCTTGCCGCCGACGACGACCTTCGCGCCCTTGCCGACGGCATCGTCGATCATGGCTTGCAGGTGTTCGCACGCGGACTTCTGAATCAACGGCCCCTGCTGCACGCCTGGCTCGACACCATTGCCGACCTTGAGCTCCGCCACGCGGCGCACCAGCGCCTCGACGAAGCGATCGTAGATGCCGTCCTGCACCAGGAAACGGTTGGCGCATACGCAGGTCTGCCCGCTGTTGCGGTACTTCGACGCCATCGCACCTTCGATGGCGGCATCGAGATCCGCATCGTCGAACACGATGAACGGCGCGTTGCCGCCCAGCTCGAGCGACAGCCGCTTGATCGTCGGCGACGACTGGCTCATCAGCACCCGGCCAACCTCGGTCGAGCCTGTGAAGGACAGTTTGCGCACGACCGGGCTGGCCGTCAGGACCGCGCCGATCTCGCGCGATGGGCCGCACACCATTTGAAGCACACCGGCGGGAATGCCGGCACGCTCGGCCAGCACTGCCAGCGCAAGTGCGGTCAGCGGCGTCAGGTCGGCCGGCCGCACGATAATCGAACAGCCCGCGGCAAGGGCTGGTGCCACCTTGCGGGTGATCATCGCTGCCGGGAAATTCCACGGCGTGATGGCCGCGCAAACGCCGACCGGCTGGCGAATGACGAGAATCCGCTTGTCGGTCTGCGGATGCGGTGCGACGTCACCGTAGATGCGCTTGGCTTCTTCCGCGAACCACTCAACAAACGACGCCGCGTAAAGGATCTCGCCGCGCGCTTCGGCCAGCGGTTTGCCCTGCTCCGAGGTCATGATCAGAGCCAGGTCGTCGGCATTGGCAATCATCAGATCGAACCAGGCACGCAGCAGCTTAGCCCGCTCGTGGCTGCTGCGGCGCTGCCACACGGCCTGCGCTTGTGCGGAGGCCGTGATCGCGGACTCAACCTCGGCACCGCTCAGGCTGGCCACGCGGGCCAGGATCTCGCCCGTGGCAGGATTGGTCACCGCAAACGAGCGTCCGCCGGATGCCTCTTGCCATCCCGAGGCCAACCAGGCGCGCGTTTCCAGCAGTGAAGGGTCGCGCAGGCGGGCTTGGAGCGCTGTAGTAACTTGCGTATCGTGGTTCATTACTTTGAACTGCATATGATGTGGATGACGCTTCGCAGAAAGCGGCTGGGCAAGCTATACAGAGGCCGGCGAACCAGATATCGGAACGCTTCGACCGCACGCCCACCCTGGTTGGAAGGCTCTGCTACACCTCCGCGGCGAGCCAATGTGCAGCGACCTTCGCAAACGCCGACGCCTTGGCATAGGTGCAAAGAGACAGTCAGGGCAGTGCAACCATGCAAGATGTCAGTCTCGACAAACTGCCTCTTAGTTGCGTATCACCGGCCTATAAACAACGTTGTCATGGCCAAATATTAGCGTCTTAATGGCCTAAATACAATGTGGCAGAAGCTAGGGAAAACACCAACCGGCTCAGGCGCAATTGATGTCGAGTCGAGTTAGTTGGGCGTGTTGCGGGACATGCAGTCGCGGCTGTTCAAGCGCAGTGTTTGCACGTGTGTGCACTCGCCATTCGAGGTAGACACCTCGTTGCCGTGTATGCGGGCTTGAACGACTGAAGGAGACGCAAGGCTTGTCGACGCCCACCAACGTGGACAACGGTTCGGAGTTCGCTAGTAAGGTGCTCGATGTGGGGCGTACGAAGCGGGTTGGCTTGACTTCCTCGCCTCCCGTTTCAACATAAAGCTTACCGTGAGCATCGATACCTCTACCCGCGTACAAGCTGCTACAGCGCTCTCCGTTGCTCCGCGTTGGCCCTATTTGGGGTAATCGAATGGAAGGGACTTCCCCGTCCCGAGGCAGCGGCGGAAGCCGCAAGTCGGCATCGAGGTGCATGATGGCTTGTCGAAACGCCATCAAGACCACAGGAGGGGAAGTCCATGTCCATTGTTACCGTGGGGATCGATCTGGCCAAGACCATATTTGCCGTTCATGGGGTCGATGCGGCAGGCAAACCACTTCTCGTCAAGCCGAGAGTTGCCCATGATCAGTTGGCCATGCTCATTGCCGAGTTACCCCCTTGTCTGATTGGCATGGAGGCTTGCTCGGGCGCGCATCATTGAACTCGGCTGTTTCGCGTGCACGGACATACCGTCAAGCTGATGGCGCCCAGGTTGGTTGCGCCATATCGCATGTCCGGCAAGCGTGGCAAGATCATCGGGATCCTTGATGTCAAGGCTGATGAAGCGCTTGCCGCAGTTGATGGCATGGAAGGCCGCGCCGCTGCCCTTCCACTTGCTCGGCCCCCAAGCCGAGCGCCGCAAGGATCTGGCCGGCGAACGGCGCCGAAGCGCTGTCACTCCGCTCGACCACCACCACGCCGTCAAGAGGAAAGTCATGCATTGCTGATACGCTCCTTCGCTGGATATGCGTTGCGTTGCATCTGCTTGGACCTGACGCATGCGCGAAGCGTAGAGGTGCGCCACCGTCTCTCCAACTGGCCTCCTTCGAAACGGCGATTCCGAGGGATTGAAGTGGCGAGTCGCCGTGGACTACGCAGACGGCAACTACGCGCTCACGACAACGGATGCGCCACAGCCATGCGCAACTTCAGGTAGAACATGAAATAGGTGATGTTGCGCGCCGGTGGGCAATTTGCGCGACGCACGCGGGGGCAATACACGCAGTCCTTCGCGCCATGTGCCCTTTCAAAGTACGGAATGGCTTCGGCCCGTACGTTGACGGCCGCTTGGCGGCCACTGGATCCTCACATTGCGGGACATACCGCAATTCCAGGAGCCATGACCATGAACAGTCCCGTCAGAACGGAGACAGCCATCGCCCACGGGCCCGACGCAACCAGCCCGATGTCGCGGGCAATCTGGGCCGCTTCGATCGGCACCATCTTTGAGTGGTACGAATTTGCCCTGTATGGCGCGCTGGCCTCGGTACTGGCGGATAAGTTCTTTGCTGGCGTGGATCCGTCCACGGCCTTCATCTTTGCGCTGCTGACGTTCGCGGTCGGCTTCATGATGCGTCCACTGGGCGCACTGGTGTTCGGACGCATCGGCGACATGATCGGCCGAAAGCGGACGTTCATGATCACTATCTGCATGATGGGCGGCGCGACGATCGGCGTCGGTTGCCTGCCCACCTATGCTTCGGCGGGCATCGTCTCGCCAATTGCGCTGCTCTGCCTGCGCATTCTGCAAGGATTTTCCGCGGGCGGTGAGTATACTGGCGCCCTGACCTACGTTGCCGAGTATTCCCCCGGTCGCCGCCGTGGGCTCAACATGTCATGGACCACAGCGTCGTCAACCGTCGGCCTGCTGTTGTCATTCCTCGTGATCCTGGCTTCGCGCACCATCGCCGGCGACAGCTTCGACGATTGGGGCTGGCGCCTGCCGTTCCTCGCCGCATCGGTGATGCTGCTGGTTTCACTGCTGCTGCGCGTTCGCATGGATGAATCGCCCGCGTTCCGCAAGCTGCGCAGCGCAAACAAGCTGTCGAAGGCGCCGTTGCGCGACGCATTGCTGGATCGCGCCAATCTCGGCCGCATCGTCATCGCCTTCGCGTTGTGCGCCGGGATGACGTCCATGTACTACATGGCTGCGCTCTATCCGACGTTCTTCCTCACCAAGTCCCTGAAAGTGGATCCCACCACGGTGAATACGGTCGTCCTGCTGGCTACCGCACTCTGCGTCCCCGTGTTTCCTCTGGCCGGATGGGCTTGTGACCGATTTGGCCGCAAGCCGGTATTGCTGGTGGGTTTTCTTACCAGCGCGCTGCTGGCGTTCCCGGTGTTCAAGGGACTCGTGATTTACGCCAATCACGCCCTTGCCGCCGCACAGGCCAAGGCGCCTATCTCTATCGAAGTGGACCGTGCGGCCTGCTCGCTGATGTTCAATCCGCTGGGTAATCGCAAGTTCGCCTCGTCCTGCGACTTGGTCAAGCAAGCCCTGGCCAACGCGGGCGCCAGCTACCAGATCATCGACGCCGCCCCTGGCACGACCGCGAGGATCCGGATCGGCGATGACGTCCTGGACGCCTACGATGCAGGCGGCATGTCTGCGGATCAGGCAAAGGCACAATCAAGCCAGTTGTCGCAGGCGCTGCACGCGGCGCTGGAAAAGTACAGCTATCCCGGCAAGAGCGATCCGAAGGCCTTTAACGTAACGGTGGTGCTTCTCCTGCTGGCGCTCTTCTTCGCCAGCTCGATACTGACCGTGATGACGATCGGTCCCGCGCTGGTGGAGATGTTCCCGACCCGCATCCGCTACACCTCGATGGGTGTACCGTATAACCTCGCTACCGGCTGGGTAGGCGGGCTGTTGCCGACCTTCGTTTTCGCCATCGCGGCCCAGACTGGCAACAGTCTCTGCGGCCTGTGGTATCCCGTTGGCTGGACGATCCTGTCCCTGGTTGCGCTGTGCTTCTTCCGCGAGACCCGCGATATTGACATCGCCGCTGACGCCTGAGCTCCGAGCTCCGAGCTGGCGACATCGTGCGGCATTTACATCGTCGGCGGCCTGATGCCGGTCTTTTCGCGCTTCGGGTGCAGCGCGTGGTCGCCGGCGGCAACGCGGAGGCGCGTATGCCAGTCGACCAGACGCGCGGTGTGAGCCGCCACCGAAATAGATAGCCCCCAAGAGCGTGCAAGCAACTTGCGCTGACGTACTGCGAGTCAACGTCTCATCCGGCGTCTTAGGAGGTGGCGTGCCTCGAGCGCGTCGTCAGATACCATTGGCTCGTAAGCCCCGTCGATTTCTGCCACATCCGGCTCGTCGTTGAACGGTTCCAGATTGAGTTGCCCCCGAGTGCCAGACACGCGCTAAGAGGCGGCGAGAGGCTGGCCCTACTTAGATAAGACTGTTGCCTCTCCTACAATCAGCGACGCTGATTGTCTCGTCCCTCGCGGTTATCTGCGCGAGAATGTCACGGAAGATGCCGCGTGGATCTTCGTGCTGCCCGCTGACACATTTGCTGCGAGGGATGGCGGCGCCCTGAGTTTCAATGCGACGCTCGCCATGATGCCGCATTGCCTTCGTGGTTGACGTTCAATGCGGCGACGCGGACGTTCACTGGTATGCCGCTCAACGCAGATATCGGCAGCCTTGTTCTCAATGTGACCGCCACTGACGCGACAGGCGCGAGTGCGGCTACGACACCGGGCATCACCATTGCCAACACGAACGACGCGCCCACAGTCGGGGCGCAGATGGCTGCGCAGACTGTTGCGGGAGCGGTTCTGTGGAAGTACACGCTGCCTGATGGTCTGTTCGTCGACGTGGATGCGGGCGACAAGTTGACGTATAGCGCAACGCGCAGCGATGGCAGCGGTCTGCCGGCCTGGCTGAGCTTCGATGCGGCTACCCGCACGTTCAGCGGCAAAGCGAGCAGCGGCGATGCCGGGAATCCGGACTTAGAAGTCACCGCCACTGACCATGCGGGGTCGAGCGCCGCTCAATCCTTGCATATCGTCGTGGCGGCCTCGATTGCAGGACAAAAGATCATCGGAACCGCAGGCAACGACTTCAGCCTGGACATACGAGTCTCAACACGACGATGTAGTGCCGTTGTGGCAGATGGAATGAAAAAAGGGGCCGAAGCCCCTTTTTTCAAAGACCAGCGGACTTCGATGGAAGTCCGTGGACATCATGTCTGGAGCGGGAGACGAGGCTCGAACTCGCGACCTCAACCTTGGCAAGGTTGCGCTCTACCAACTGAGCTACTCCCGCTTATTTGGCTCCCCGACCTGGGCTCGAACCAGGGACCTACGGATTAACAGTCCCGAGGCCTCGCTGACTTGAGCCCCAAATCGGGGGGACGCGAATTGTATCGTAAAACTAGCCCGCAGTGATGTGGGCTTTTCTGTTTTTTTCGCCCGACATCTTCCGCCGCCCGAAGTTTTCACTTCCGGAGCGCTAGAAAATGATCAAGTTCTGCATGTTGTCCACCAAGGGCGGGGTCGGCAAGACCACGCTCGCCGCGTCCCTCGGCGGTCTGCTCGCCGATATGGGCCTGCGCGTCCTCCTCATCGACGCCGATATCCAGCCCTCACTCTCCAAGTACTACCCCCTCTCCCACCAGGCCCCCAAAGGCCTGACCTACGTCATCGACCACGGTGCCATCACCCAGGAATGCATCTCCCACACCGAGATCGATGGCCTGGACATCATCCTCAGCGATGACCCGGAAGGTGCCATCCAGCACAAGCTCGCCACCCGGGCCGACGGCATGTTCCGCCTGTCCCGTGCGCTCGCCTCCCCCATCATGTCCGATGACAACTACGACGTCGTCATCATCGATACCCAGGGCGCTGCTGGTCACCTCCAGAACAACGCCGCCCTCGCCGCCTCCCAGATCATCCTCCCTGTCGTTCCCGAGACGCTCGCCGCTCGCGAGTTCACCACCGGCACCATGGAATTGCTCGAGCGCCTGGAAGTCGGCCCCGAGTTCGGCTTCCGCCTGGGGCCTGTCAGGGCTGTGCTCTACAAGCAAAGCCGCACGGCCGATGCCAAGCACGTCGCGCAGGCCCTGCGCGAGGACTTCATCCCCATGGGCGGGCGCGTCACCCTGCTAAATACCCCCGTCCCCCTCGCCAAGGCCTACACCGAGGCCTCCACCAAGCGCATCCCCGTCCATCGCCATGAGACCCGCCATCCGGGGACGATGAAGAGTGCCTCCCAAGTCATGCACGAGCTGGTTTGGGAGCTTATTCCCAGCCTGAAGGACGTCTACGCCGGTGGCTTTACGGTCACCACGGCGCCGGCCGCCCCGACTGTCGAGGAGAGCGGCCATGAGCAAGGCTAAGGCCATTCCCGTGCCACGCAGCATGAGCGCCGTCGAACTCGCCGAGAAGCAAGGCCTCAAGGCCGTCTCCAAGGACGACGTGCGCCAGCGGCTCAAGACCATGGTCCACGACAGCCTGCAGGTTCCCAATCCGCCGGCGGCCGTGACCGGGCTGTCGCCGTATGCCATGACGGATGCGAGCACCATCGACCTCCCGGTGATGGAGATCGACTTCTACGACCGGAATCCACGCACCACGCCGAACCCCGAGTACGAGAACATCAAGGCATCTATCCGGGCCAAGGGCTTGGAGAACCCACTGATCGTGACCCGCCGCCCCAATACGTTGCGCTACATGCTGGGCAAGGGTGGCAACACTCGGCTGCGCGCGCTGCAGGAACTGTGGCTCGAAACCGAGGATCCGCGCTTTGGGACGGTGATGTGCATCTACCGCACTTGGAAAAGCGAGAGCGACGTGCTGGCCAGCCACCTGATCGAGAACGACGTCAGGGGCGAAATGTCTTTCTGGGACAAGGCTACCGGCATCCTGAACCTGCGTGATGCCCTGCAGGTGGACACCGGCACAACCATCTCGCTGCGCGACCTGGAAAGCCATTTGAAGCGTATCGGCTTACCCACCAATCGCACCACGCTTAGCCAGTACATCTTCGCAACCCATACGCTGACATCCCTCGGCCCCCACCTCACCAGCTTGTCGGTGCGCCAGATCCAGCCCGGTTTTGCCCTCCAGAAGCGCCTGGCGTCCCGCTTTGTCGGTGACGAAAACACGTTCGTCCCGGAGGTCTTTGTCCCCGCGCAGCAGGATCTGGCCGCCGGGCTTGAAGCCGGCACGCCTGTGAATGTCAATCAACTGCTCGATCTCTCCGCGGCGCGGCTCGCCCCCTGGCTCGGCGTGGATCCCGAGCGCGTGACCACCATGTTGCGCCTGATTGAGCAATTCCCGGAGATGACCCTCGGTGAATTACAGGCCCACGGCCGTGAGACCGCACCTGCGTCCGCGACCGAGCCATCCGGCCCTGCGGACGTCCCAATCCTGCCCGACACGAGCCCCCCGGACTGGGTCGATCCGCTGATGCCCGGCGAGCATGCCATCGATCCGGAGTATGGCTCCGACGTGCCCGCCACGCGTCAAACGACCGGGACGCCAGGCGATACCGCCGAGACAATGCCGCCATCGCCGGGCTCCGCCGTGCCCCCGCCCAGCGCCATGCAGACCCCGGGCGGTATCGCCGTCACCCCCGACCAGGTCTACGCCAAGGTCCGCGCCGCTTTTATGTCCAGGCTCAACGAGCTGGCGCGGCTCGCCCCCATCGGCCACTGCTTCCATGAGGTCGAGGCCGCGCCCTATGGCTTCTTCATCGACCTGCCCAAGGACAAGACCTTTGGAGGGACCGCCGACGACCCCGATCGCCCTCTGGTCTGGCACTTCCTGGTCAGCCTCTCCGGCCAGCTCGATCCCGAGATCGCACGGCGCATGCCGGAGGGTCTCATCTGGCCCACCCTCGCTGGTGAGGCACTCCACGCCCGCATTCTCGCCGACACCAGTGTCGTCCTCGGCCAGATGGATCCCGCCCTGCTCTACCGAGCCGGGCCACTAGTGCGCAAGGCACTGTTCCTGACCATCCAAGCCTTCCACGAATTCCACCCCCTCACGCAGCACGCTAAAACAGGAGTGACGCCATGAGCCTGATCCAGATCTCCAGCCCCAATCTGCGGGTCATGGTCATCCTGCAATTGATGGAGCACCTCGAACGCGGGAACCTGGCCCCGCTCGTCCAGGCGGGCCTGGACCCGGCCCAGATTGATCGGCTACGCGCCCTCCAGTCCGCCGATATCGTGCGCCTTGGCCAGATGGAGCAGCCGGTCATCGGCGTCCTGGTCGATCCCGATGGCCTCGACCTTGCCTTCAGCACCCTGCGCGCTCGCGCAGAACAGGAAGAGCTGTTGTTCTACTTCGTCGCCAACCGCGCCTCGATCGCCATGCTGCGCCGCTTCTTCACACTCAGCCGCGACATGATCGATGGCTACCGCGCCAGCTACGCCAGCGAGCGCCGTGTCGGACGGCCCAGCCTGCCTGACGCGGACACTCGCGAGGAGATCGACAGATCGTGGGCCGCCCTGCGCGAGAACACCGACCTGCGGGTTCGCTACCGCAAGCTCCACCAGCAATTCCACACCTACTCCCTCGAAACGCTTTACGCCGTCGTCAACGAAGCAGGAGAGCAACCATGAGCAAGCGCGAATACCTTCCCTTCGTCAACGACTTGCCGCGCGCAGAAGGCCATCAGCACGACGATTTCCCGCTGGTCATCGTGGACGGCCACACATGGCGGGGCCACGTGGGCTCCGCTTCTGGCGACTCTCTCACTCGCCACGACGAGGACAGCGGCATCCATTTAACCGTGCGCCGCAACTATCACGATCGCAGCGCTGGGTTCTATTGGGAGTTGTGGAAGAAGCTCGACGAGGGCAACTACTTGCGCGCTCGTGGCGAAGCGCCCACGGTCGAGGCCGCTTGCCAGGCCGCACTCGGGGCGCGCATCCAGACCCGCGTCGCAGGTAACGCTGCCTGGCACACCGTGGATCACAGGACGTGGAAGGCCAGCATCGCCGGGCACGAAGCCAGCGTGGCTCAACTGGAGTGCACGATCGCCCCCGCCCTGCCTTTCCAGTGGGAGCGCGCCCATCCCGCCTTCGACGGCGTCCTGGGCAACTCGATCGCCGTACCCCTGCTCACTGGCAAGGCCGCCACCCTGACTGATGCATTCGCAGCCTGCGAGCGAGCGCCGACCCTGGCGTATCTGAAGATGGCCGCCTTCGTGGTCGAACACCCGGAACTCGGTCTGGTCCGGCTCCCCTCCCAGGAGCAAGCCGAATGAGCCGCCTGCCCACATCCGGCCCCTCAGGCGACCTGTTCGATGCCGCCGACGCGCTGATGGCCGACGCCACCCCCTTCACGCCTTCCGTCATTCTCGAAGTCTTGCAGCCACCTGTCACCTTCCACCGGGTCTTCGTCGATATTACCCAGAGTATCCTGGCCGCACTCATGCTCAGCCATGCCGTGATGCTCTCGGAGACCCAGGCGGACGCCAACGGCTGGTTCCGTTGCAGTCCAGACGAATGGCAAGCCGATACCGGCCTGAACCGCTTCGAGCAACAGACCGCGCGCCGTGCCTTGACGCGCCTGAGCCTGCTAGCCGAGGCGACACGCGGCCAGCCGCCGGTGCCCATCTATCGCGTCGACGCCACGCGGCTGTGGGAGCGCATCGTCGCGCATACCGCCCAGCGCGGGCCACGTAGCTAGCCCGTGCAATGACCGCACAGCTGCGGCCCGATGCCTTTGCCAGCGCGCGCATGCAGGGTGCGCACGGCCTGTCCCAACTGATGGCCATCCTTGGCCATCGTTTCGTCACGTACTTTCCAACGCTGGCCATCGTCACCGGTAGCCCCAAGGCAGCACTGCTACTAGGGCACGCCCTCTACGTGACGCGGGATCTCTCCACGCGCGCACCCGAGCGCGATGGCTGGTTCTGGAAGACCCGCGAGGACTGGGCCGATGCCACCGGCCTCACCGCGCGCGAACAGGCCTCGGCACGCCGCCAACTGCTATCCCTCGGTTTGCTTCAAGAAACGCGCCTGGGGATGCCTTGCCGCCTGCACTATCGACTGAGCCTCGATGACCTGGCAGCCCATCTGCACCGATACGCGGCAAGCGTGGGTACGGAGAGCACCTGGACCTGGAACGAACAAGCCATGCGGTTGCTCCTGGGCGCCGCCCACAGCTGCTACGCCCCACTGGCCACGCTAGCTGGCGGCGCGGTGGGCGGCATCTACCTGTCACGCCTGGTCAACGCGACGCGGCAAGCCGTCAAACGGGGCGATCTGCGTGCCGATGGATTTATCGAGACAGCAGATCTGCGCCTGGACCGTCTGGCATTGAGCGAGCGCCAGTTGCGCACCGCTCGCGATCACCTCGAAGCACTCGCTCTACTCGACTGCAAGCGCGATTCGACGCTCTATGGCCGCCAATTGATCCGCCTGGATCTGCCTCGGGTCTGCGCACTGCTGGCCGATCAGACACTCATCGCACCACTTCTGACGAAAACGCACAACAGGGCGTTAGCTGAAAAACACGCAGTCAAGCGCGTCACTCATGACGAAAACGCACAACAAGTTCTGACGTTTTCGCACAGCCACTCCTGTCAAAACCGCACAACAACTCCTGACGAAAACGCACAACAAGTTTTGACGGAAACGCACAACAACTCTTGTCGAAAGCGCACATCCAGTTGTGCGAAAACGTCAGAACTCCTAGTTAACGCGAGTAAACCTTCAAATAACCACCACCAAACCACGGTGGTAATCGAGAGCCGATCGCCCCTCGATGCATCCCCGATTGGTGGTGGTGGTGCATTGGCGAAGACGTTGAACCCCAAGGCCCTGGCCTATCCCGACTGTCTGCTCGCAGCGGAACACGCAGCCGCAGCGGAGTTGCTACAAGGTCTTGCTGCCCCTGTCGCGCAATCGATCCTCGACGAGCTCACCGGCGACCGCCGCAAGCAGACGGTGCGCAATCCGCTGGCCTATCTTGCGAGGCTTGCCGAGAAAGCCCGGCGCGGCGTCTTTATTCCCAGCCAGGGCATTCGCATGAAAGCGGCCCGTGAGGCTGCCATGCAACCGGCAACGCCAGACACTGGTGCCGGCATACCGACCGAGACGTCGAGGGCACAGGGGCGCAGAAATTTCGCAGCCATCAAGCGTTTGATGAAAAGCAACGGATCCACCCGGGGCAACCCGTTCATCGTCAACAGTGTTGACAGTGAACGTGGGCAATACCCCGACCTCCCCGGACCAGTTTTACCCCCAGCAACCGAAGGTTCCACTGTCAACACTGTTGACAGTGGAACCGCCTTTCCGCCTACCACATCAGGAAAACGAGAGCAACCCCATGCTACCGACAAAACCTAGGATTTCTGTCGCAAATGGCGCCATTACTACCACTTCGCTGGCTGTGGCCGAGCATTTTGGGCGGCGGCATGACAACGTCGTCCAAGCAATACGTAATACGCTCGCAGATCTTCCGGAGTCGTTTCGCCTAAATTTTAAGGAGGTGTTCCGCGACGTGGCCGGAGCGAACGGATCAACTCGTCGAATGCCAACCTTCCTCATGACCCGAGACGGCTTTGCCCTTCTCGCAATGGGATTCACTGGGAAGCAAGCTCTGCAATGGAAGGTGAAGTACATCGAAGCCTTCAACCAGATGGAGCAAGCCCTCCGGCAATTGCCTGTCGCCCCTTCGCCGCGGCCGCTGCTGCCGGAGCCCGACGATGGGCTGAGCGGACCGCTCTTCACCGAGATGCTGCGACTGGTCAAGGTCTCGGGGCAAGCCACACTCCTCGCCTACCTTCTCCGGGAGGGCGCCCATCGGGCGCCGCTGCGTCGATCCACACGGATCATCGAGGCAGACCTCGCCAGGTGGATTTCCCGAATGACGGTGTTCAAGGCCGCCAAGCGCCTTGAATCAAGAGGGCTGCTCACCGTGACCCGCGGGGCGACGTGGAGCTACCACCTCAATGCCCGCGCGATCGTGCTAGCCATGCAGACGCTAAAACTGGACACCGCCGTCCTGCCCCCCGAATTCAACCGACTCATTGCCTAACGGAGCTCCCTATGGCTACACGCACCAGCAAGATGCTGCCAGTGCCGCACCCCGTGTCGAAGGACTCCCCCTTCGCCGATGGCTACGACATCCATGCCGAAGCCGAAACCCTGAAACACCTGATCGAAGCCGACGATCCAGACATGGACGATCCGTTGTACTCGCGATTCGCCGAGTACTGCTCCCGGCTCGACCAATTGCAGCGCCAGCGCACACGCCGCAGACTGCGCGACTATGCCGAGGAAGTCGTACCGGACAACGAGGCCGTCGGCATGAACCAGATCGGCACACTGATCGGCGAAGAAACCGACACCATGTCGCTGCACACACGTGAGGCGTACCGTCTGTTCATCGGCCGCTCCGGCGACGATAGCCGCACCAACGGCGAGATCTCGGGCAAGAAGGTCGGCGCAGTGCTCCGGGCCATCTGGATGCTATCCGCCAGCGACAACCCTTACGCCGATCAACTCCTGATCGCTACCACCGAACGCATTGACAGCCTGCGCCGCACGCTGGAGACCGAGATTGCCGCCAGAAACCGGCTGCTGGAACAAAGCCAGCAACGGGGCTTGAAACTGTCCGTCATGCGATCCCGCAAGCCCATCGACGTGGAGCTGGGCTTTCGATCTCCCTACGGCTACATGGTCGCCGAGCTGATCCTTGACTTCGACTTCTACGCCAGGCTGATCAAAACGCTGACCGCCAAATCCCGGATCAACGACAAGGAAGGCCGAGAAAGCCTCTACAAGTTGTCCAGTCGGGTCCGGTCCATCTTTGAACAGTTGATCCCCGCACAGCGCAAGCTGATGGACGACCGACTCAAAGGCCTGTGCCGAGCCGATTGGAGCGACCTGGATGATGCTGCGTGCAAACGCGTGCGTGCCGCAACACTACTGCTCGGGGAAGTAAAGCGGGAGGTCTTCACCGGCGAGATCCTGCCCCGCCATACAAAGCGCCGTGTCGGACTAACGGCTGCCCAGCGAGATGTGCTCCAGAACGTGTCGCTGACTGCGGAGACTGCGCCAGAAGATGAGGAGCCGTTGCTGTGAGCCTGCGTTCTGTCAACAAGTGTGTTGCACAAAGGGCTTTAAGGGTAAGGGGCAGCGCGTTGGAGTCCGCGGCGCACCCATCGGCCGGCACAGGCCGAATGCGCTTCTCGCGCACCGCTTGCAATGGCAGCGCCACGCCTGCCTGTCCGATAGTAATCGGCGATGCTAGACACGAGCCTGTTCACAGCGATGTTTCATATAACTGGAAGTTGCGATGGCGAACGACAAACCAAAGATCCTTATCGCTAGCGGCCATAGCCAAACCACCCGCCTGGTCCTTGCGGAGCAGCATCGCTGCATCGCGATGTCGGCGGCAGCCCGGAGACACCACACGTGCCGCTCGCGTTCACTGGCAACAGCCTCCGATTGGGCTCACGCGGCGCTCGCTATGTCAACAAGAAACCTGCACGTTAAGCCGCAGGTTTCAGGTGGATTCGCAAGACGTGCGCCGCTATCTTTCAACGATATTTACCGAGCACACAGCGACATGCGCTGGCAACGCGACCTCATGGAACAACTCGACTCCATCCACGGAAAGATGAAGGACCTCTCGATCAAGACCAAGGCCGTCGAAGGTCGCCCCTGCTATCTCGAAACGTACACCCGCAAGGGCTATGGCGTGACATTGCGGTGGCGCGCCTCCGATCACAGGCATCTGACGGCCGATCGCGCCCTGAAGTTGATCCGCCGCCTGCAGCCAACCATGCGCCATTGGTTCAACCGCGCGGGTCTGCAGGCCGAGCAATTGAACCACTCCGAACGCGCCTTGCGTGCACAACTCCGGACACTGCAAGCCAGCAAGAGTGGGGCCGGCACGGAGCGACTGCTGTGAGCATCGACGCCCCGCAACGCCACCGAATTAGCGATCGCTCATCTCACGGAGAATTTGACAATGTCCAACATCATTGAAGTCACCGGCAATATGGGCGACAACCCGTCGCTGGAAAACACCACCTACGGCCCCGTCGTTCGTCTACGCATGCTGTGCGACGAATACAAGCCCATCGAGCGCGATGGTGAGACCGAGTATGTCGCGGACGAAGCCAAACAGGAGTGGTACTCGGTCTCGATCTGGCGTGATGGCCTGCGTGATCAAGTCATGAAGCTGCTGCGCAAAGGTATGCGCATCACCGTCCAGGGGCGCCTGACCGTTGGTAAGTTCGAAGACCGCGACAGCGGCGAAATGCGCTATGCACTCCAGGTCAATGCGGACAGCCTCTTTCTGAATCTGAACCGCGTGGAGCACATCGAGATGCGGGCCAAGCGCCGGTCAGATGCCGCCGACAACGCGCCCGCACACGACCAACACGACGACCGCCCGTTCGACTGAGCCGTGCGGCCGCTGAGCCAGACGTCTCGGCCGCAGCCGCTACGACCATGCTGCATCGATCCCCGAATGCGCTTGCCGCTGTTTGGCGCGCACGAAGCCACTGGACAGTTGCCCTTCACCGCGGCGGCTCCGCTGGACTCTGACCCTGGCACTACCGCGCACCGACATCTGGAACCCCTTCCATGAGCCAGCATTTCTATCAATCGATCCATCATGGGCGCCCAGTCTGCATCCTAATGGGATGGGACCGTCCCCTGCAACGACACTTCCTGGTGGTGAGCTACACGGATCTGCCCCGGGATGCCGAGGACGAGTATCTGTATAGCAACCTGCTGGATCGTCATGTAACCCGGTACACGGATCTCTTGTACTACGCCGCCAAGCTTGCCGACCTGGACCTGGTTGTCCCCAACCGGCTGCTGCAGGAACTGGCACGCGATGCCGCCCACGACATTGGAACCCGGACCGTCAACTATGCGCCGGACGGCACCATCGCCTCGGATATCAAGGCATAGGAGCAACACGTGACATCCATCAAGATGCACGAAGGGGTCTGCACGTTTTTTCATACCGAGGCCCGGTGTGATCGTGAATCGATCAACGTGTTTAAAGCCATCGGAATCTGCCGCGCGGGTGAGGGGTGACGATGAGCTTCATCTTCAAAGCACTCATTGTGGGCTGTATTGCCTACTTCTTCTTTGGCGCGATCCTGGCGGACTCGCGGCACGCAGACGCGCAGGCGCGGCGCAATGAGGCGCAGAGCGCCTTGCTAGTGCGCCTCGAGGCAATGCATCACCCCGAGGTCTCTCTCCTAGTGGACGAATGGCGCCGTGCCTATCCGTCACCCATCGACGCGCGACTGGCCGAGTTGCGCGTGATGGCTGAGCGATTGCAGGCTGATCCCGCCTCGGCCAAGCAGTTTCGCGTTGCGACCAAACAAGCGGAGTTGGACGCGTTGCCGTTCTCGTCGCCATTCGGTGCGCAACGGGCTAGACCGGGCATCGGCCAGTGAAGTCGATGCCGATGAGAAGAACCGATAGAAATTGACGAGGAGGGTGCCCGACATGACCATTTCGCTTGACCGGTGCCGCCGATGCGGGCGCAACGAGGCGGAACTTGCCACGCCATGGGCAATAAGTTGCTGAAGTACGTAGGACGTCAATGAAGCTCTACCTCTGCGAAAAGCCGTCCCAGGCCGCCGAGATCGCCCGACACGTCGGCGCGCGCAAGCGCGACAACGGATGCTTCACGGGTGACAGCGTGACGGTCACCTATTGCATCGGCCACCTGCTCGAACAAGCCAAGCCGGAAACTTACGAGCCGCGCTTGGCTCGCTGGGATCCCGAACTGCTTCCGGTAATCCCCATGCAGTGGCAGTTGGACGTCAAACCGACGGTGAAGACGCAGTACGGTGTCGTCATTCGGCTGCTTAAGCAAGCGTCCGAACTGGTGATCGCTACCGACGCGGATCGCGAGGGTGAGGTCATCGCCCGGGAGATGATGCAGGCCGCCGGCTACCGGGGCCCTGTCTCCAGGCTATGGCTTTCTGCCTTCGACGATGCGTCTGTGCGCAAGGCGCTTGGCAAACTGCTCCCGGGCGCCAAGACGGCGCCGATGTATGCCGCGGGCCTTGGTCGCTCGCGCGCCGACTGGCTCGCCGGCATGAACGTCACCATGATGCTCACCACCGGCTTTGGCACTGGCGGCAAAGGAGGAACATTGCATTTCGGGCGCGTGCAGACGCCCGTGCTGGCTCTGGTGGTGCGACGTGAGCGGGCGATCCGCACTTTCGTCCCGAAGGCCTACTATGAGCTGCAGGCGAGCTTCGAGCTCGCCGGCGTCGCGGTGCCGATGGCCTGGCGCCCGGCGCCGGCGCTGCTCGACCCGGATGGCCACGTGGCGCAGGCGGCGACCGCCAAGTCCGTCGCGGACAAGGTTCGGGGCCAGCCTGGTCGAGTCGATCATGTTGAGGCCGGGCCGGAGCGCGAAGCGCCGCCCCTGCTATTCAGCCTCGCCAGCCTGCAGCGAGAGGCTTCTGCCCGCTATGGCATCAAAGCACAGGCAGTCCTGGACGCCTGCCAGGCGCTGTACGAGAAGCACAAAGCGACCACCTACCCACGCACGGACTGCGAGTACCTGCCTAGCTCCATGCTCGCAGAAACGGCTATGGTTCTGCAGGGCATCCGGGCCGCACGGCCCGACATGGCCAGCCTGCTGGCTTGCGCCGATCCGAGCAGCACCTCACGAGCCTTCAATGACCGCAAGATCACCGCCCACCACGCGATCATTCCGTCTCTCAATCCTCGGGTTTCGGTCGGCAATATGTCGAAATCCGAGCAGACGATCTACGACATGATCGCGCGGCGCTACCTGGCGCAATTCCTCGGCGACTTTCATTTCCACAAGACGGTAATCGAGGTGGTCTGCGCCGGCGAGCGGTTTCGTGTTTCCGGAAAGACGCCACAGGTGCCAGGCTGGAAGCGCGCCTATCCCGAGGAACAGGACAAGCCGAATACCAAGGACGCCCCGCCGGCGGAGGATGTCGCAGCCCTCCCGTCAGCGCAAACGGGCGATCCTGCCCGCAACCTTCACTGCGACGCAGTATCCAGGAAGACCAAGCCGCCCCGGCGTTACACCGAAGGCACCTTGATCGCCGCCATGGAGTCGATCGACAAGGAGATCGAAGACGAACGGTTGCGCAAGATCATGCGCAACAAGGAGAAGGCAGGGATCGGTACCGACGCCACTCGTGCGGCCATCATCGAAAACCTGTTCAAGCGCGACTACCTGGCCACGGAGAAGAAACAGGTCTTGCCCACGCCACGAGGCGAGGCCCTGATCACGCTCATCGAGGCCAACGCGCCGCAGTTGGCCGATCCGGTGCTCACTGCCGAGTGGGAAGACCGCCTGATGCAGCTGGAAGCAGGCACCCTGACACTTGAGGTCTTTGAGGGGGAGCTTAGCACCTGGTTGTCCGAGCTCATCGCTCGCTTGAAGTCCGTCGCACGTACGGCGCCACAACGACCGGACATGCCTCATGCCATGCCCGACAGCACTGAGCCGTGCCCAGCATGCGGCAAGCCCATGCGATCGCTCAAGAGCGCCAAGGGGCCGTTCTGGGGGTGCTCAGGCTACCCGGACTGCAGCGTCACGCTGCCGGACGTCGACGGCCGACCTGGACAACGTCGCGCCACCTCGGTGTCGACGGCAGGCCCTGTTTATCCCTGCCCCCGTTGCCGCAAGCCCTTGCGACAGCGCACCAGTTCCCGAGGACCCTTCTGGGGCTGCAGCGGCTTTCCAGCTTGCAACTACACCCAACCGGATGAAGGCGGCAAGCCGGGCGTGCGGCCAGCAGACGTGCAGGGAAAGAGCGCTCGCCAGGACCTGCCTGGGCCAGCCCGCCAGGCTGCGAAGCCCCCGTCGGCACCGGTGCCTGCCGTTGCCGGCTCGCCTTGCCCCGGCTGTGCCGGCGGCCGCCTGATCGGCCGGGTCATGAAGGACTCCGGCCGCCGCTTCCTCGGATGCACCGGATTCCCGGCTTGTCGGCATTTCCAATGGCTGCCACAGCAGCAATCAAGCTCAATATGACAAATCTGGATCACCAGCTACGCGGTGCGCAACGCCGTGGCGCACCGGACCGCTTCCCGGATTTCGTCGCACGCCGTCTGCGCGAGTACTACGTGGACCGCTTGCAGAACGCATGGGGGGGATCGCATCCGCTGCGCGACATGACACCCCCACCGGATGCCGTGCATTTTTCGAGCAATGACTATCTCAGCTTGCTAGACGAATCCGCCCTGCGGCAACACCAAGCCCAAGTCTTGCTTAACAACAAGCGCGAGCTGCTCATATCGTCGGCGTTCCTGCATCGCGACTCGCCCCAGCATGCCTTCGAGCGCCGCCTTGCCCACTTCATCGGTGCCGAAGACGGTGTGATCTGCCAATCCGGCTGGGCGGCCAACGTTGGTTTGCTCCAGTCCCTGGCTGCCCCCGATATCCCCGTGTATCTGGACATGCACGCGCACGCCTCGCTGCGCGAAGGCGCGCTAGCAGCCGGGGCCCGGTTCGTTCCGTTCCTGCACAACAATGTTCAGCACGCGCGATCGCGGCTTGCCAAACACGGTGCCGGAGTCATCGCCGTCGACTCGGTCTACAGCACCAGCGGGAGCGTTGCACCGCTTCCAGCGCTAGTCGAGCTGGCCGAAGCAACGGGCTCGATCCTCGTGGTCGACGAATCCCACTCCCTCGGTACGCACGGCCCCGGCGGCCGCGGACTGGTATGCGAGCTGGGCCTGGCTGAACGAGTGCACTTCCGTACTGCATCGCTTGCGAAAGCCTTTGCCGGCAGGGCGGGCTTCATCTCGTGCTCGAGCGAGTTCAAAGAGTATTTCGCATGCGAGTCTCGTCCCGCCATCTTCAGCTCGGGCCTGCTTGCGCACGAGATCGCCTGGTTTGACGCCGCATTGCCCTTCATTTCCACGGCACATGCGCGGCGTGCTCGGCTGCACCGGATGGCCCGCCTCGTCCGCCGAGAACTGGCTCGTCTCGGATACGCGCTCTCCGAAGGCACCGAGCAGATCATCAGCCTGGAGAGCGGCACCGAGCGCAATACCCTGCGGCTACGCAACGCCCTGCAGCGGCGCGGGGTGTTCGGCGCGGTCTTTTGTGCCCCGGCCACGCCAAAGCGCCACTCCCTGGTCCGGTTCACGCTAAACGCCGGTCACACCGATCACGATATCGAGCGGCTCTTGCGGGCTTGCGCAGACATACGCGGCGAGGTGAACCTATGATGGAGCGGGACGCGGCGCAGGCCGTCTCGATGCCCAGGCTATGACGACTAGCCTGGCGCCGACGATGCTCACTCGCGTCCACTATGCGGCCTTGCGGGCCTGGCTGCAGGGCTTGCCACTTGACGTCATCGCGGGCCGCTGGCTGGCGACCGACCCCGACGAAGTTCCCGGGCCTCGCGCAGCACTAGCGATGTTGCACACGATCCGTGACGACCTGGTACAACGCGCACGCCTACACGCGCGAGAGGACCTGGCCGAGGCGTCGGCCACGCCCGGACGCTCCGGCACGAGCATGGACCGCGCGATCAAGGCGGTGCGCTACCTCGAAAGCATGGGCACGCCGCAACCGCTGCCCGCGCATGACGTCGGATTGTGGCTGGCCGCGCCGCTGGTGCGCCGGCTTTCGGCAGCCGGCATCGTGACCTTGGCGGATCTGAACGCGCTGTGCAACCAGCGAGGCAGCAGCTGGTGGCGACACGTGCTGCGCATCGGCCCACTGGCCGCCGGGCGCATTGTGCAAATCCTGGTTCAGCACAGTGCGTCGATCGGGCAACTCGGCCCGCACGTCACTTGCACGGCTCTCGCAACGCCGGCGGTGGCCGGGGCGCTGCAGGCCCGGCGCCCGTGTCAGTTAGCGTCTTGGGGATGTCATACTCGAACACCACAGGCAGTCGGCCCGTTTGCAGTTAGTTCCACGCCATCGTGTGCCAGTGGAAGAAGAGCACTGGAATTCAGGCCATGAAACATTAACCCCCATCTCATCTTGATTTGGATACCGCGTGTCATCGTCCCCTCGCTTCTTTGTAAGTGGCGGACGTGCGTGGACTGTCGCCGCGCCCTAGAAACGGAGTCTCTCCGAGAGCACGGTTACCGCTGCCTTAGGGCTGTCTTAAATGGCCGGCAGGACGGGATTTATGGAACTCTCAACCTCGTGTCGATGTGAGCGCAACGGCACGATCTGGGGCTGGGGAGTTCCCTTATCACGGATCAGTCCGGCCAGCACACGGCGTGCTCGCATCGATCCGGTATCGGCGGAGAACATCACGGGATTCATATCTTCGATATCGCGCTCGCCGAGCACCTTCTGTTGCGCCTCGATCATCGGTTTGTCCTGCCCATCGAAGGCCATCTTGATGATCTCTCGCCACTGAGCGTTGGCAACCTCATTGTCAATGTCGTAGTTGCGCGTCACACCCCAGAAGTAGTAGGTCGTGAACTCATCCTTGGGCGTCAGGACGTCGGTGCCATACATAAAGATACCTTTCGCACGCGGCGCACCTACCTTCGTGACACCGACGTCTAGCAATAAGTGAGCCGGCGCATCCCATCGCATATAGGCCCATTGGTCGCAATTCTCTCCTGGAACATGATCCTTCCAGAGCATCGCATGGGCCGGCTGGATCTCGCCGTCGGGCATCCATTTGTTGGCATAAACGGTGGTGCCGCGCTGGATGGTCTCCAGCTTGCTCGTATACAGGCCTGGCATCGACAACAACCCTTCATGCACGGTCGCGGCATGGGAGAGGTCCATCAGGTTGTCGACGACGAGCTTGTAGTTTGCATCAACCTCGAGCATCCCCCCGACGAAGGCGAGTTCATCATCCTCGTGGCAACTGAAATCCGGGATGGTGGCGGGGTCGGCGTCCGCAGGATTACCCATCCAGACCCAGATAAGTTTGTGGCGTTCCACAACGGGATAGCTCGGTACGGCCATTTTTTGCGATACCGTACCGTCGCCATGCGGAATGTGAACGCACTGGCCGATGGAATTGAACCGCAACCCGTGGTACGGACACTGCACCACATCGCCCAACAGCTTGCCCCGGTTGAGCGGAGCAAAGCGATGCGGGCAGACATTGCCCATCGCGACGGGGGTACCGTCCTCGCGGCGGTACAACAGCACCGGCTCCTTGATGATGGTGCGCGTCAACAGTTCGTGCTTCACCTCGTCGGACCATGCCGCCGCATACCAGGCCTGCTTCAGGAATTCTTTTGTCGACATTATCCAATTCCCCTCGATTCAATATAGACACATAACGGTCAGAGTCATCCCCGCCGCCGCCACACCAATGCGGCAGCACGCCATCTGCTTGCGCGACAAGCACCTGCATGACGTAGCCATGGCCGGAAGTGGGCATACATGACAGTGATTGCAAACTAGAATGCGACCTGGCTGGCACCTTTCAGTTGGAGAATCTCACGCGCCTCGCTGGGACTCGCGACCTCCAGACCCAAGCCATCGAGAATTTCACGGACCTTCAAAACCTGCTCAGCATTACTCTGAGCGAGCTTCCCCTTTCCGATCCACAGATTGTCCTCCAGCCCCACCCGTACGTTCGCCCCCATGGATGCGGCCATGCCAGCAATCTTCATCTGGCTCGCGCCGGCACCTAGAACCGACCAGCGATAGTCACTTCCGAACAACCGATCCGCCGTCCGCTTCATATGCATGACGTCGTCCGGATGCGTGCCGATACCGCCGAGAATGCCAAACACGGTTTGAATAAAATAGGGTGCCTTCACAAGCCCCAACTCGACGAGATGCGCCAGGTTGTACAAGTGCGATGTGTCGTAACACTCGAACTCGTATCGGGTTCCGTTTGGCGATAGCTCAGTCAGAACTGTCTGAAGATCGCCGAAGGTGTTCCGGAAGATCAGGTCCTTACTGCTTTCCAGATACGAATGTTCCCAATCATGCTTGAATTCCTTGTAGCGCTTCAGCATGGGGTACAGGCCGAAGTTCATCGAGCCAACGTTCATTGACGCGATTTCAGGCTTGAGTACCTTCGCCGGCATCATCCGCTCTTGAACCGTCATATACGGCGACCCGCCAGTCGTGAGGTTCAGCACCACATCGCATCGTGCCTTGATTTCCCTTACAAAAGGAAGGAACGCTTCCGGCCGCTGGTCGGGACGCCCAGTTACGGGATCGCGGGCATGAAGATGAATGATCGCCGCACCCGCCTCAGCCGCGGCAATCGACGACTCCGCAATTTCCTCTGGTGTAATTGGCAAATGTGGCGACATCGATGGCGTGTGGATTGCTCCCGTGACGGCACAGCTGATGATGACTTTACTCTGTTGGTACATGGCAGTGGTATCGTGTATCAATGGTCAAGGACGACTACAGGTCGAGTACGATCCGCTTGGACTTGGCGCGCGAACAGCAAGGTGTCATCTGGTCATTGGCATCCCGCTCATCGGGCAACAGAAATGAGTCGCGATGATCTGGCACCCCGGATAGCACTTTCGTTACGCACGTCCCGCAAACGCCCTGCTCACAAGACATGGAGATGTTGAAGCCATGCTCGTTCAGCACGGATGCGATGCTCCTATCCGCCGGCACGCTCAGGACGGTACCGGTACTAGCGATTTCCACTTCAAAGTCTGAATCGGTATCCTTGTGGATCACGTCAGCCTTGAAATACTCGTAGTGCAGTCGCTCCTGCGCCCAGCCCATCCCTCGCGCTGCGTCCAGAACCGCATCCATGTAGCCTTGTGGACCGCAAACGTAGAGATGCGTATCTGCGCCAGCCCCCTCCAAGACAGAGTCAATATCAAATTTCTGTGCAGGCGCACCATCATCGAAGTGCAGGCGAAGCGAACTCGACCACGCAGCCTGGGACATAGCGTCATGGAATGCCATCTTCTGCTTGTTCCGCGCGCAATAGTGGAGCTCGAATGAGCGGCCTTCCTCATAAAGTTGCTCCGCCATGCAAAAAATGGGAGTAACTCCGATACCCCCAGCAAGAAGAAGGCTATGAACCGACTCTCCGTTCAACTTGAAATGGTTCCTGGGAGGCGAAATCTCAAGCGTATCGCCTTCGCTAACGGAATCGTGAAGGGCGGTCGAACCTCCGCGCGACGAAGGGTCACGCAGAACAGCGACCACGTAGCGTCCCGTTTTACGCGCCGCGTTGCATAGGGAGTATTGGCGTACGAAACCACCTGGAATATGAACATCAATATGCGCACCAGGCGCGAAAGAGGGTAGGCGCCCCGCCTCCGCATGTACCAGCTCAAAGCTGACGATACCTTCAGACTCCACGGTCTTGCGCACTACACGGACCGGTATCACATCCTTCAGATCAATCATGACTAACTCTCAAAATTGAGGTAACCCCATCACTCTCTGGCATGTCGCCTCTGCTCTTGGTGGGGGTAGACGCCGCTCCCCCCTGGCGCAGCATCTATTACCCCCAACCTCCGGCCGGCCTTCAACTGCAACACCACCTCGCTAGGCGACACGTCATTCGTCGTAATGAGGTCCGGTCCTTGCCCATCTGTTGACAAAAACAATTCTCTCTACGAAGCCCTCTAGATTCACAGGCGTTCACCACATTCAGTTCGATGGCCTGTCCAGCGGTAGAGGATTCAGCGCGGGATTCCACTGCACATACACATGGCTCGGTCCGCGCATCGTTGTATTCAGTGGCGCGTACTCGAACCTTTGGTGCGGCTTGAGGTGGATGTGGGGCAGGCGTTTTGTCATCTCCTCCAGCATGATCCTCAGTTCAAGTCTTGCCAGAGGAGCACCGTAGCACGCATGCCATCCGAAGCCGAACGTCACGTGTCGATTCGGACCGTCACGATGGATGTCAAACGTATCGCCGTTCGCGAAAGTCGCGTCGTCTCGATTCGCAGCGGCAAAGTAGATCAATATCTTATCGTTAGCCTGAATCTCAGCGCTGCCAATTGTGATGTTGTTTACAGCACGGCGACGATGCGAGATCACCGATGGCGCAAATCTAATGCACTCCTCGACTGCATTGGGAATCAATGCCGGGTTTCTGCAAAGATCGTCCCACGATTCTCGGTGCTTCATCAGTGTCTCGAACATGTTTGCCGCGGCATTTGTGGTCGTGTCATGCCCCGCAAATGTGAAATTCAGCACCATGCGAGTCAGTTCGTCATCCGTCCAAAGGCTCTTCTCTTGCTGCCCGCGGATTGCCTCGCTAACTACGTCATCACCGAGGTTGTCCCGTAGCTTTGCGATATGCGCCTTGCAGTAGTGCCAGAATTCCCCAAGCATGTCAGCCATATGGTTCTGGTCGCTCTCTGTCGGGTGGCCCCAGCTGAACAAGATCGTCGGCTCGGCCCATGCCTTAACTCGCTCAAGATCTTCTTGTGGAATGGCCAGGAAGTTCAAGAGGACGACTGCGGGCACCTGGTTGCCCAGCATCTTCACGAGATCCACTTCACCATCTTTGACAAAGCCGTCGATACACTTCACCACGGCTTCCCGCACGAACGGTTCGAGCTCTTTGACGCGCTGTGGAGTCAGGCTCTTTGCCAACCACTTTCGGCGCTCGTCGTGCTCAGGGTTCACGTCGTTCACCAGAGATCCACCGCCCCCGTGGAACCCGGAACGCATGAAGTTTTCGATTGTGGACTGATACAGAGGCACGATGGGATCAAGCACAATGTCCGCTGAGAAGTCCTTTTGATTCCGAAGGATTGCTTTGGCGTCGTCCATGCGCGTAACAACCCAATAGCCGAGCTTCTCGTCAAAGAATACCGGCTCAGATTCACGCAGCTCCTTTAGCGTCGAGAACGGTTGCTCCAGAAATGTCGGGTCGAACGGGTCGAAGTTCTTCGCTGCGGCCGAGAATGGGCAGCGTGATACTTGTGCTTTATTTTCAGACATGCTTGTCTCCAGATTTTTTAAGGCCCACCTTCGTCTTTGTCCGGTCAGGGCCGATTAGGGCACCGACCGGTTGGAACGGGAGCTACGTCCGAGCGGCCGTTCTAGCTCCTCATGCTGCCCTTGGCACCATTCAAGCGGCTGCCGGAATCACTTCGGTGGCCCTTCCTGCTGCATAGGCCAGGATGGATGCGCAATTTTCCCGCAGCACTTCTCCCCGCCAAGCGACGTGCTGATCTGGGCGAACAAGCACCAGAGCACTACCGTAGATTCGCGAGGCGGTATCGTCCGCGATATGCACGATTCTCACGGGCACCCCTAGGTCCTTGGCCGCCGACTCGAACTCGGACGTATCCGCGCCCCTCAGGACCAGCAGAGAGAACCAAGGTCCAAGGCGGTCGTACACTGCCGTTCCATCCGAAAGAAAGACATGCGGAAGACGGCTTCCCGGCCAGGTCGAAGGCGTGTAGCTCAGCGCATCGAATGCCGGAGGTTCGCCTGCCTCTTCCCGCGTCACAGCCGAGGCATATCGGTAACCATGTTCAGCGCCCCACCCCTCGTTCTCGGCATTGCCAAGCTCAAGAATTCTTCGACCAAGTTCGGTGCGACGTGCCGCAGCCTCGTCGCCCTCGCCAGACAACTCGCCCGCGCTTGCATAGGCCTGTGCAATTTCCAGCCTCACACCCAAATGGCGTTGGGATGTTTTGAGTGACATCTCTGCGACCGGTCGTCGCTCCTGCTCATAGGAGTCCAGAAGGGGTTCTCCGCCCCACCCTTGAACTGCCGCTGCAAGCTTCCAGCCCAGGTTTGCGGCATCTGCAACGCCACAGTTCATCCCGTACCCACCGGTAGGCATCCATTGATGGCATGCGTCGCCGGCAATGAAGATCCGCCCCTGTCGATAGCTATCGGCGAGCAGGAAATGGGCCCACCACGGATTTGCCTGAAGAATTTCGTAGTCAAAGTCCTCACCGATCCAACTCTTCAGTACCGCGTGCGGATCCAACTCCTCCCCTTTGACTCCAGGCGGCAGGAACGCCTGCAGCGTCCAGATATCCTTGTCGTTCTGAGCGATTAGCGCGCCACTCCCCGTCTGGATATGCCAAGCAACCCCGAAGCGCTGCAGAAGATCGCGCGCGTCAGAGCGGAAGTGCACCATGAAGGCTTGAGCAGCATTGCTTGTTCCGTGCAACTCGATTCCAAGGTGGCGACGGACCATACTGTTGCCGCCATCGCAGCCAACCAGATACTGGGATCGCACCTCGCGGGTTTCACCTAGATCGCGGTTGTGCAAGAGTGTTGTCACGCCTTTCGCATCCTGCTCGAAGGATTCAACATTCCAGCCGAACCACGTCTGTGCAAGAGCGCTTGCGTCGGCGGCGTCTTTGAGCGCCGGCTCGAAAACAATCTGGCTCACCCGCATCGGCGCTTCGAGTGTCAAAGTTCCATCGTTCTGAGTCTTCCGGATTTCTTGAGACCTCGCACTTGACGGGTATGGAAAGCGACAGAGTTCGTGAGACGCCAGACTATCCACCCAGACGATGTCGAACGGACTGCTCTCTGGCACACCCACTTTCCGAAGCTTGTCGGCGATGCCGATGCGTCGGTACAACTCCATGCTTCGACCATTGGTCAAGTCCATCTTGGGATGACGTGTCGTAGTGGGATTGCGTTCCGCAACGATGCTTCTGATGCCTTGATGGGCCAGCTCGAGCGAGAGGGTCAAGCCAACCGGTCCGCCGCCGGCAATGAGAATCGGAGTTTCAATCATGGGAGTTAACCTCTGCTACGCAATCAAACAATCTTTACGGTGGAGTCGAAGCGGCGAGCGCCAACATGTGGGCGCTTCTTGAGTCCGGCCTCGGACTCGCCCGCGTGAAAGCGACGAACAAGCTCCGACGGATCAAAGTCGACGCCAATTGGGTTCTCGGCGAATTCCGGAGAATAGAAAAATCTGGTCGATTCTTCGATGGTGTCGAAGTTCTCCACCTGCAGCTCGAGTTGATTCCCATCCGGATCACGGTAGTAGAGCGACGTGGTCGGACCATGATTGGTACACCAGACTGGTTCGATGCCGAGCTCCTTGGCACGTTCGTAGTTACCAATCAGCTCTGCCAGCGAGCCGTAGGTAAATGCAACGTGATGAACTCCCGCGACTCCTGCCTGTTGATCTGCGAGCTCGGGCACATTGAGTACGGCGATTCGATGGTGTTCCTCATCGTACGTGAGGAACGTCAACACGTCGTTTGCAAAGGACGGGTGTGCGCATAGGAGGTTGGTGTAGTACCGGACAACCTCCTGGTAGCGGGATGTTCGCAGAACAAAGTGCGCGAACTTGGCAGGCGGCGTTGCCGCGCGAGATGTCGTCATTGTCGTCTCCTATTTGTTTTGGCGCCCCGGGGATCGAAAAGGCGCTCGTTAGCTATGCTCTTGCGCAGGTAGCGACGCTCCCGGAATCCGGTAGCGATTTCTCTCGGATCGCAAACCAAGGCTTCTGCCGGGACTTCGGCAAGCGGGGATCGCCACGTACAGCTTGATTTGCCATTGCACGAAGTATTGACAACCCTCGGCAACACCACTGTGTGAACATTGCTGTAATGTGGATTGCTTGTGGGAATATGCGTCTCCGGTTGCCGAGCGAGGCTTGTGCGTCGCACAATAGGAAGACGTTGTGTTTAGTAGCCTGCGGAAGAGGCTGCTGCAAGACTCAGAGCTGAGCAACGGAGTATCAACAACGACGCGAAGGAAGGCGATGCTGATGTGGGTACGACTTCAGGGAGGCGGCCACGCAAGTCCGTCGCCAAGCGCGCGCCGTCAATCCGATTACCTGGGCACCCGATGTGCTCAGAGTGCCAAACCGTGGAACAGGACGTCAACCACAACGTCTGCGTGTCGAACGCTCGGGCCCGCTCCCTCTGTCAGAAATGCCTCTGAGAACCGAAAAGCTGCTGACGGCCCGAAGAAGATGATGGTCGCGCCAATCATGATCTCAAGTAAGTTCAAAACGGGAGCGTTTTTGATCTGCCCCTTTTTTTGAGCTGCCAGGATCAGCTCCTCCATTGTCTTGTTAAGCGGGTTGATGTACCGCTCCATAAGGTATGCCAGGCGCTCTGTATCTTCGCGCCCCTCGACAATGGCAATCATGAAGAATTCTGGCCGGCGCGCCACAAATTCGACGTGACGTCGTAGTGTGACTTTCAACGCATCGACCGGCTCCAGGTCCCGCAGCGACGAACTGAAAATGGCCAGGTCCTTGATCAATTCATCGAACAGGAAGTCGACGGAAGCCTGCCAAAGCTTAAGCTTGGTTCCAAAGTGATAGTTGATTAGTGGCTGGGGCACACCTGCGTCAGCCGCAATCTGGGTGACCGAAGCGCCATCGAACCCACGCCTCGCGAACCATCGCATCGCCGACGAAAGAATTTGGGCTCGTGTCGTGCCATCCACCCTGGAAGATTGGCCGCCCTTCGTCATCGCTCGCTTTTCGCCTACCGAACGCCGGCTAGGCTCTGCTGCCGCTGTCTCACTCATGTGACCCCCTGCCGCTAACGTACGGTGCATTCACAAATATACCGCCTCAGCCACATTCAGCAAAAAAAACGTGCTTTATTGCGCATATTCGTGCGGGTTTTTACCGGTTTAAATTTATTTTATACGTTTATATACTTCGAGGGAACCAAGCGTAAACTGGAGGCGCCCCCAGAGTCGCCGCTGATAGGAGACAAACATGTCCTTGATCCCTCGCGAAGAGGCGAACCGCGGAATCGCCGGCGACTTCCACTGGTGGAAGAACCTGGGATATTCGGAGTTGGCGACGGCAGATTTGATCGATGTGCCCGTTGCATCATTGCTGGATACACCATGGTGCTCTATTCATAGGGTATCGGTCGGCGCCAAGCCTCACTCCGCACGGTTTCGTCGCAGTCAACACACGTTCATGATTTTCGACCGTGGAAGCTTCGTCGACGGAGAGCGGCACGTATCCGGGCTGCGCTCTGCCACATCATCCCCTCTAGATCGAGGAATTGATGTCGTCCCCGCAAACACAGAATTTCATGCGCTCGCTAGGCAAGGCAGCAACATTGGCTGCATCCTTGTATCGGTCAAGGATGATCATGGCCAGGCGGATTCCGAAACCACACCTACCCGCAGTCCCCTACACCCTTCTCTCGGTCTCACCGGACATCTGCTTTTTCCACTTTCAGACAGGCTTCGACAACTTTGCTCTGGAAGCGATGGAGAGCCTGTCGATCCGCTATATCTCGAGACATTGGTGGAGATGCTCGCCGTGGAAGTGCGCTACGCACAGAACGACGTTAGCGCCTCATCATCGCGTTGCTCGGGAGGCCTTTCGTCTCGGGCACGGAACATCATCAGAGAATTTGTATCAGAGAATCTGGATCAGAAGATTGATCTTGCAACCTTGGCGGAACGGGTAGGTCTCAGCCGCTTCCACTTCACTCGCGCTTTCAAGACTTCATTCGGTGTTCCGCCATATAAGTATCTGCTAAACCTCAGAATTCGGAAGGCATCAGACTTGCTTAAGTCCTCGCGGACGCCCATAACAACCATCGCACTAGAGGTCGGATTCTCCTGCCCGAGCGAATTCGCCCGCGCGTTTAAACAAATCATGGATTGCACGCCACGCGAATATCGGCTACTGAATCGCTAGGGATGCTCTGCACAAACGCGAATCGACTGTGCCTGGATGTTTGACAGGAAGCCGAATGTGCCACGACGCCAACCTATCAGACCGGAGCGAAGCTGTCTGGCACGCGCAGAGCAGCATTCGCGGGCTGCGCGCGAGGCATCGGCCCGAGCCAGAAACGCGCTCAGTCCCCGGCAGCCACAGTTTGCCGCGCGCCATCCACAAGTTGGACAGCGCGACAAAGTCATGAGTTGTGCGGTGTACTGCCGCACTTGCCTTCCGGGGCGTACGGAGCGATCAGCATCACCAGATCGACTCACGGCACCACGCGGTTCATCTCGTCCCCAATTAGCCGGCGGATGTGCTTGCCATGAATCGTCGAGCCGGCGAGCATGGTCAGTTTGCTTCATCCACTACGTGCAGAGCCTCCCTATCCCTATCCCTATCGGCGGCCGTCGACGTGACGGCCTCAACACTATGTTGCATTGGCCAACAGCACTGGCATCACGACGCGTTCCATGATTCGCCAGACCTGGTCTGGCTCCAGAACGTAGGTCTCCGTCACATCGGCTATCACTGCTGCCGTTGTACTCCGCTCTCCGGCATTACCTCGATAAAGTGTCACAAGGGACGTCGCCAAAACGCTGCCGTCCTCCTGGCGGATCATCCTGACGTTGGTAACAATGTGGCGACTAACCCCATCCCGCTGCGCGGCGCGCGCCTTGAGAAATCCCTCAACGGATTTTTTCCCGTCATAAACAGCTGGCACCGGGGCGCCCTTGGCAAACTCCAGACGAGCTCCTTCTGCGAAGAGATCTATCGCCCGATCGGCCATGTTGTTGTCAATGAGCCAGACATGGTCTGCGATGGTCTGCGAGATAGAAATCCAGGTACTTTGATCAATGGTCAAATGACCCATATCAACATCCATTATCAATACTTGTTTCGTACATTGTCCTCTCGGCACCAGGCATAAGAAGACACGCGGATAGCACTCTGGCTCAGTATGGAGGAGAACGGATGAATCTCTCCCGGAACCGTGCGGTACTGTGGATTGATTGCGATTGATTCTCCCCAAGCAACCGCCGAGAGCAGAGTCCGCCATCACGGAGTACCAGTTCCGGACAGTCGCGCTCCTTCCTCATGATGGCCTCAGATTCCTCCGCAAGTTTCCCCAAGTACCGCACGATTCTTCCAGCCCCGCCGCGGCCGGCCATGCATCCTACGTAAGACTGGTCCCATGGCCGCCCATCAAAAATCAGCGCAAACGCCAGGACGAAATTTGGCCAAGAGGTTGCTGAACGCGCTGACGCCCCTGCCGATTACCTATGAATGATCGAAACCAACACTTTCTCGACATCGCCCACGGCGAGCAATCCCTGGTCGATAGCGACCCTCAAGAGACCGCCGAGTGGCGCGATGCACTGCTGTCTCTCGTCGATGCCGTAGGGCGCGATCGGGCACATTTCATCCTTGACATGCTCGCGACACTGGGCCAACACCCGTCAATTGGCTGGAAGCCGCTTCGCGGGACTCCCTATGTCAATACCATTCCGGTAGACCGGCAGCCACATTTCCCAGGCGACCTTGCGATGGAAGAGCGCCTGGGCTCCATCGTGCGGTGGAACGCGTTAGCCATGGTGGTGCGCGCAAACAAAGCATATGGAGAACTGGGTGGGCACATCGCTAGCTACGCTAGCGCAGCTGATCTTTTTGAGGTCGGGTTCAATCACTTCTTTCGTGCTCGAACCGACTCCTTCGGCGGTGACCTGGTCTTCTACCAGGCACACTCCGCGCCAGGCGTCTACGCGCGCGCCTTCCTCGAAGGCCGCCTCGAAGAGCGCGATTTGGCTCATTATCGACAGGAAATCACGGCGAACAAAGCCGGAGCCCGGGGGCTCTGCAGCTATCCCCATCCGTGGCTGATGCCAGATTTCTGGCAGTTCCCGACCGGCTCAATGGGAATTGGCCCGATATCGTCGATCTACCAGGCTCGCTTCATGCGATACCTTCAGCATCGCGGCTTGCTCAACACTGAGGGGCGCAAGGTCTGGGGTGTATTTGGCGATGGCGAAATGGATGAGCCCGAGAGCATGTCCGCGCTAACCCTCGCTGCACGCGAACGCCTGGACAACCTGGTCTGGGTCGTCAACTGCAATCTGCAACGACTCGATGGCCCCGTTCGCGGCAATGGCCGCATCATGGACGAGCTGGAGGAACTCTTTGCCGGGGCAGGTTGGAACGTCATCAAGCTGGCGTGGGGCTCGGACTGGGACGGTCTGTTTGCCCGGGACACAATTGGAGCGCTGATTCAAGCATTCTCCAACACTGTCGACGGCCAGTTCCAAACCTTCGCTGCAAAGGATGGTCGTTACAACCGGGAACACTTCTTCGGCCAAAACGAAGCCTTGGCTAGCTTGGCGCAGGGTCTTACGGATGAGCAGATTGACCGTTTGAAACGCGGGGGTCATGACCTGGTCAAGATCTACGCCGCCTATGATGCAGCAACCCGACATCGCGGACAGCCCACGGTCATTCTGGCGCAAACGAAGAAGGGCTTTGGTATGGGCGATGCCGGCCAGGGAAAGATGACGACCCACCAGCAGAAGAAGCTTGACCGAGACGATCTCATCAGCTTCCGCAATCGCTTCCAGCTGCCACTGACCGACGAGCAGACTGAAGCGCTACATTTCTTCAAACCAGCGGAGGACAGCGACGAAATGCGCTATCTGCACGCGCGACGCGAAGCGCTCGGTGGCTACGTACCCTCCCGTTCCATCAAGGCGCCCCCACTCAAGGTCCCCGCGCTCGCCGACTACGCGCGCTTCGCTATAGAAGCCGATGGCAAGGAGATGTCGACCACGATGGGCTTCGTGCGAATGCTCAGCAATCTGCTAAGGGATAAGACGCTCGCTCCGAGGCTCGTGCCAATCGTTGCGGACGAGGCACGTACCTTCGGAATGGCAAATCTCTTCAAGCAGATTGGGATCTACTCGAGCGTCGGCCAGCACTACGAACCGGAGGACATCGGTTCCATCCTCAGCTATCGAGAGGCATTGGATGGTCAAATCCTGGAGGAAGGCATCAGCGAAGCCGGAGCTATTAGTTCCTGGGTTGCGGCGGCGACTAGCTACAGTGTGCACGGCCTCCCGATGCTCCCCTTCTACATCTACTACTCCATGTTCGGCTTTCAGCGGATTGGGGACCTCATCTGGGCCGCCGCAGACCAGCGAGCCCGAGGGTTCCTGCTTGGCGCCACGGCGGGCCGCACGACTCTTGGCGGCGAAGGCTTGCAGCACCAGGACGGAGGCAGCCTTGTCACCGCTTCAATGGTGCCGAACTGCCGTGCCTACGATCCCGCCTTTGCCGGCGAATTTGCGGTAATCCTCGACCATGGAATGCGCAGCATGCTAGAGAATCAGGAGGACGTCTTCTTCTACGTCACTCTGATGAACGAGAACTACCCTCAGCCTTCCCTGCCCGAAGGCGCGGCCGAGGGGATCATTCGCGGTCTCTATCTTTATGGCGCCAGTCAACTTGCCGAGGCCGGCGAGAAGGTGCGCCTTGTTGGCTCGGGGGCGATTCTCCGCGAAGTAATCGCTGCGGCGGACTTGCTTTCGCACGACTGGAATATTGAGGCCGAGATCTGGAGCGCAACGAGCTTCAGTGAGCTGGCACGTGAAGCTCGCGCAGTCGAGCGATGGAATCGGTTGAATCCCGAGGAAGAGCCCCGCCAAAGTTATGTTGGCTGCGCCCTTTCCGGAGAGACTCCGGTAATTGTCGCCACAGACTACGTACGAGCATGGCCACAGCTCATCGCGCCCTACGTCGACGCAAGGCTAACGGTGCTGGGCACCGATGGTTTCGGGCGTAGCGACACGCGGAGCGCTCTGCGCAGCTTTTTTGAGGTTGACCGCCATCACATCGTCCTCGCAGCCCTTGAATCACTTGCCCGAAGCGGTCGCATCAACCCAACGCTCTGCAAGGAAGCCATAGAGCGCTACGGCATCGCCGTGGATCCGAAAGCTCCATGGGAGTGTTAAGGCCAAGATCAGTATTCTCGAGACACCGTCTACCCCCACTAGCATGAGAGGTCGCCAATGAGGCTCGCTACTTTTGAAACAACCCCAGGCCGTCCACGCCCTGGCCTCGTCGTCGATGATGGGATCATTGACGTCAGCCTCCACATCCCAGGCGTACCCGCTGACACCGTTAACTTGATTGAGAATTGGTGCCAATGGCAAGACGCTTTGGCCCGCTTGGTGACGCGCGTTCGCGCCGACGTTCGGCTCGATGGCGTCACACTGCTGGCGCCCGTTCCAAGGCCGGGCAAGATTCTTGGCATCGGTCTGAACTACGCCGATCATGTTGCGGAATCCAAGATGGAACCCCCAACAGACCAGCTATGGTTCGCCAAGATGCCGACGGCAGTCACCGGCCCATTCTCCGCAATCGAAATCCCAATGGTCTCGGATGCCCTCGACTACGAAGCCGAGCTCGCGTTCATCATTGGTCGTCGTTGCCGTCACGTTTCAAAGAGCGACGCACACAAGTTCATATTCGGGTACTGTGCCGCGAACGACGTATCCGTGAGAGATTGGCAGTTCCGGACAACCCAGTTCCTTCTCGGGAAGTCGTTCGATACGCATGCACCGTTCGGCCCTTGGATTGTCACGGCAGACGACATCAACGACCCTCACGAGCTTCCCATCAGGTGCTTCGTCAATGGAGAACTGCGTCAGAAATCCAACACCAGGAATCTGATCTTCAACTGCTATGCCCAGATAGAGCATCTCTCGAAAGTCATGACACTAGAGCCGGGTGACGTCATCTTTACAGGCACACCAGGAGGCGTAGGCTGGGGCCACAAGCCACCGCGCCCTCTGCGCAGCGGCGACCGTGTAAGGGTGGAAATTGACGGCATCGGAGCCATAGAAAACCTGGTCCGCACCGAAACGAAGTCGCACTAACGCTTCGCGTAGGCGAAGCTGGCATCCCAGCTTCGCCTAGCCGTAACCCTCAGTGGCGGACAATCGCTCGCCTCCCATTTCATCGTTCGCTCCCCATTTCAGCATTCACAGTGCTCTGCTGCGTCCAGCACGCTCTCGGCTTCCCTACACGCGGGAGTGCGGAGTTGCGTGACGTGATCACCGGAATTTTCATGGAAGTCAGTCCAACGATACATGATTCGTGCTCGCGCCGTTTGTTCGAACTTCCAGAGCAACATTCCCCAATGACCGCAACATCCGGCAAGCCAGCATCCATGTCCTCCTTCATGCTATCTGTGCCGCGCCAATAGGGAAAACGATCAACTCACACACCGACAAATGGATGTGTCCAAGCTGATGCAAGCCTTGTTTTGGCCCGAATTCCGGGCTAGCGGTGGTGGCACGTGGCGCGAACAAATATAACTCGGAGACGAAAATGTACCCCCGTAGGAAGAAAGTAGCGGCTGTCTCGTTCTTGGTCTTGGGCTTCAACCTAGCGTGCAACACCGCGCGCGCGAATAATGGATCAGAATTGTCGGCCAACGGCGCGCTGGCAGCCGGCATGGGCGGCGTCGGCATCGCGATCCCCCAAGGAGCGACCGCTGCGGCAGACAATCCTGCGGGCATGGCCGGGGTCGGCACAAGGCTGGACCTGTATGGTGTGCTGGTTTCCGCAAGGGTAAATGCTTCGTTCGGCACCGAAACGAACTCGCACTTTTCCAACGTCATTCAACCCGCTCCAGGCTTTGGATTCAACTATCAAATTGATCCACGGTGGACCGTCGGTGTGTCCGTCACCGGCGCAGGCCTTGGGACCAAGTACAGCTCGCCAGCTCTACCGATTCCGGGGCTTGCTGACGCCCGGTCAAGCCTCATGATCGTCAGAACCAGTCCAACGGTAACCTACAAGCCAGCCTCAAATGTATCGCTGGGCGCGTCGCTCATCATTGGCGCGCAACAGTTTCGAGCAAACGGTGTGGTCGGCGCCGGTCCTGGCGGTCCTGCCGCCGTTCCCACCCACGGCGACTCATACGCAGGGGGAATCGGAGCCGGATTCGGCGTTCTGTGGGACCTGACCCCGATGGTTAGCCTCGGGGCGTCGTACTATACGAAGACGCGGTTCAGCCCGCTTGCAGGCTATCGTGACGACCTTCTGGCATCAAGCAACGGGCATCTAGATAGTCCATCGAAGTACGGAGTAGGCATCGCAGTGAGGCCACTTTCCGGACTAACCATCGGTGCAGATTTTCTTCGAATCCTTTGGAGTGGAGCAGCAGGCTACAACGATCCAGCTACATTCAACTGGCACGATCAGAACGTCTTTCGAATCGGTGTGTCATACGACATCAACCCCAGTTGGACAGTACGGGCCGGATTCAGCGCCGCCAATTCCTTTATTGATTCGGACCATACTCTAGCGAACTTCTATGCGAACGGCATCACAACGAAGTCCGTTACGGCGGGATTCAGCTACAACGTCGATAAAGCCAATACTGTAACCTTCGCACTGGAGTACGATATCCCCCGGACGGTAACCGGAACGGGACCGAGCACAGGTACGAATATCTCGGCGAAGTCTCAGTGGTACACCATCGGCTACACGCACAAATTTTGAGCCCAAGGACTTTCTGAGGACAGCCTGGGGCAGCTGCTTGCTCCAGGCTGGCTCAGATCTTAGCGACTTCCGCCTCAAGTGCCTTGCCAAGGTCGAGCCCGTTCCAGTTGTCGCGCATCACGACACCGCGCAACAATCCCGGTTCGCAGCCGTCGCGGACCAGGAAGGTGGCGGGGGCGTCATAACCACACTCGACGGTCGCCACATCCGACAATTTCAGCGTCCGCCCCTGCGCGACGATCGGGCTCTGTCGAACGCACCATCGATGCAAAGGAAGACCTGTGGCCCCTTGGTCTCAATGGATCCGGCAGGGGTCAGCACGTTCTGGCTATTGAGCGCGACGAAGATGTCCTGCGGTGTAACCCCCAGCGTAGCCAGACGAACATGGGAGAAGGACACGAAGATGCGTTCAGGTTGTTCCCCGATGATGTTGACCTTCTTCACACCCGCAACATGCAGTAGTTGCTGACGCAGTGCTTCCGCATCGCGCACCAGCAGTCTCTGTGGTTCCCCTTTGGCCTTGAGGGCAAAGAGCGCAAACGTCACGTCTGCATATTCGTCGTTGACCAACGGGCCAATGACACCCGCAGGCAATTTCTTGGCCTCGTCCCCAATCTTCTTGCGGGCTTGATAGAACTACTCCTGAACTTCCGACGGTGGGGCACTATTAAGCAGTGAAACCATGGTGAAGGCCAAACCGGGCCGTGTGTAGGTTTCCGTGCTGTCGTACCACCGCAGTTCCTGCATGCGCTCTTCCAATGGTTCCGCCACCTGATCCTGCATCTCCCGAGCCGTCGCTCCCGGCCAGGCAGTGACGATCGTCATCTGCTTACCCGCAAACTGTGGATCTTCCGCACGCCCGAGCGTGAAGAACGCCAGAATGCCTGCGGCAGAAATCAGTAGGGGCGTCGTGGAGTCCGATTCGTAATCCTCATAGTCGTATCGTCACGCATTTGAGATGCGTATAGTTGCGCAGCGCCTCAAGTCCCTTCTCTCGACCGTACCCGCTCAGCTTGTAGCCACCCATCGGCGTTTCGACTCCGCCGGCCATGTATTCGTTGACATAGACCTGTCCCGCCTCTAGCAAGGTCGCCATGCGATGGGCGCGAGCCAAATCGCGCGTCCAGATGCCGGCGGCGAGACCATAGTCGCTGTCGTTCGCAATCCGGATTGCCTCGGCCTCGTCATCGAATGGCATCACACAGGCGACCGGACCGAATACCTCCTCGCGGGCAATGCGCATGGAATTGTCAACGCCCGTATAAATCGTTGGCAACACGAACCAACCATCGGCCAGCGCCGGATCGTCGGGCAAGCGGCCGCCCACCGCCGCCACCGCACCTTCCGCTCTTGCTATGGCATAGTACTCTTGGACCTTTTGGTACTGTGCGTGGGTCGTCATCGGACCGACGGTGCCATCAACTGCACCAACGACATAGGATTGCATGGCTTTCTTCATCGCCACCACGAATTCATCATGAATCGAGCGTTCTACCAGAATTCGAGTACCCGACAAGCACACTTGACCGGCATGGGTCAGAAACCCCTTGAGAACGCCTGGCGCGGCCGCGGCGAGATCGGCGTCGGCAAAGACGATGTCGGGGGACTTTCCACCTAGTTCGAGCGTGAGCGGCAATATCCGATCGGCAGCCAACCTTGCGATGGCTTGCCCAGCGCGTAGCGATCCAGTGAATGTGATCTTTCGCACTTGAGGATGAACCACCAACGCCTGGCCAGCCTCCAACCCCACGCCGGTAACGACATTGAGCACGCCTCGAGGCACGCCGCATTCGACCAGAATACGCGCCAGTGCCAATACCGAGCCTGAAGTTGCCTCCGAGGGCTTGACGACGACGGTGTTTCCAGCCGCCAGCGCTGGCGCGCAAGCCCGGCCTGCCTGGTTGATCGGCGCGTTCCACGGCAATATAGCTCCGACCACACCGTAGGGTTCGCGAATCGTATATGAGTGGTAGCCGGTTCCCAGGCCAATGGTCTCCCCCATCAGCGCGGTCGCCAACCCGCCGAACAATTCGAAATACTGTGCAGTACCTTCGATTTCGGCCAACGCCTGCAACGGCGATTTTCCGGTTTCCCGTGATTCGATGGCCGCCAACTCTTTCGCCTGTGCACGGATAGCGAGTGCTACCTGAGTCAGCAGCCGGCCGCGCGCGATCGGACGCATATCGCGCCATTTTCCGAATGCATCGGCTGCCGCAGTGACTGCGGCCGAAACATCGTCCTCATTACCCAGGGCGACTTGGCTAATGACCCGGCCGCTGCGCGGATCGAATGCGTCGATGTAGGAACCGCCAGCGGGCAGGCGCTCACTTCCATCAATGAAGTGGTTGAGTGTATATGTAGTCATATCATGAAAGATGTACAAAAGACCTAGGATTTTCGTATCAACTGCGGGCGTCTTCCAAGATCATGTCAGATGCTTTCTCCGCAATCATGATCGTCGGGGCGTTGGTGTTGCCGCTCACAATGGTTGGCATCACTGACGCGTCGACCACGCGTAGGTTTTCGATGCCGCGCACACGTAACCTTTCATCGACTACCGCCAAGGAGTCGGAGCCCATCTTGCACGTGCCTGCCGGGTGGAACAGTGTTTGGCTGCTGCGCCGGATGAACTCGACCACCTCTGAAGCCGATCGTACATTTTCACCGGGTAGATACTCACGAACCACCATGTCAGCCAATGGCGCCGTGGCCGCAAGACGCCGGGTCCACTCCAGCGTCGCAACCATGACCCGCATGTCATCGGGATCGGTAAGGTAATTGGCATGGATAACGGGCGCGTCGAAGGGATTGGGCGAGCGAAGCAGAATTTGTCCACGTGAGCGCGGCCGAAGCATTGCGCTGGCGAACTGAACGCCAGCAAAGGTATGCATTCGCAGCTTGTTCTTTGAATCAAAGGCGAAACTCAGTGGCCGGAAGCTCAACTGGATATCTGGCACCTTGATGGAAGTACTGCTGCAAACAAAAGCCACCGCGTGCGAAGCTCCAATGGCGAGCGGGCCGCGCCGATGCAGCAGGTAATCGACACCGTTGAGATATTTGTGCCACCCGGAAAGCGCGGCATTCAGTGAGGCGTCTTTGCGGACCTCATAGCAGGCGTTGATGGCCAGATGATCCTGCAGATTGCAGCCTACGCCGGGCAGCGCATGCCGCACCCGCACCCCCATCTCCTGCAGGTGATCTGGGGGGCCAATGCCCGACAACATAAGCAGATGCGGTGAACCGATCGCCCCTGCACTGAGGATCACCTCGCGCCGCGCTCGTATCGTCCGGCTCTGTCCTCGACGTATGTACTCGACACCTACTACGCAGCGGCCATCGAGGTGTAATCGAGTCACCACCGCCTCACTCTCGATGGCTAGGTTGGTACGCTGGCGCACTGGCCTTACATAGGCATGCGCGCTCGACCAGCGCCGGCCTTCGCCAATGGTGTGCTGAAGGTAACCCACCCCTTCCGCATCACCGCCGGCAACCACGTCGTCATGTCGTGTAAGACCAACCGCTGCACCTGCCCGCACAAACGCCTCGGTCGTCGGATGCTGGCGATGTGGAAACGAAACGTGAAGCGGGCCTCCGACCCCACGAGACTCGCTGGCGCCATAATCGTTGTGTTCGGCTCGCTTGAAATACGGCAGTACATCGCTCCAAGCCCAGCCAGGATTCCCTTGCGCCTGCCATCGGTCGTAATCACTAGCAAAGCCTCGAACATAGACCATGCCATTGATCGAACTGGAGCCGCCTAAAATCTTTCCACGCGGCCAATACACTTGGCGGTCGCCAAGGTTTGCTTCCGGCTCCGTAAAAAACTTCCAGTTGAGCCGCTCGTTGAAGAAGAGATTCCCAACACCCGCCGGCGTGCGAACCCAGAACGGTTCGGCATCCTTCCCGGCCTCCAGGAGAAGCACACTGACGTTCGGCGAAGCACTCAGACGGTTTGCCAGGACACAACCTGCTGAGCCCGCACCTACAACAATGTAGTCAAACTCTGTATCGTGAGTTGAGGAATTCATATTAGGTTCATGCACAGCTAGGGTGGCCTCCGACGAACTACAGTTGAAGATCGACCACGCCTCCACTTGCTAGTTGTTGTTGTCGATGACGCTTGCATGAAGGGGCCGTCTACGACCATCCACGCCAGAATTCAGCGCCTATTTCCTTGATTGCGCAGGACGCATGAGGGACGAAGTCGTTGCGCTCTGGCTCACCTCATCGGGGTTCGGCATCGCCACCGAATTACCACGCGTCGCGCGGTTCCACATATCCTGGCTCCGGGCTTACATTGATTGGCAGCGAACGCCGAAGGCGAACTGGACGACAGCGATCACTCTCGCCGGTCTTAACCCTCCTTTACCGAATGCTCGCTTTTCCGCAATAGCGTGTAAAGTCGTCGAGCCAAATAACACATATGTGATCTCTCTTATCTTGCTGGCGCGCGCGCGGGAAATAAGCTCTCAAAAACTTCTTCCGTATCACATGCATGATTCCTTTCCGAAGCCGCAAGTAAATTTGCACTTTCTGGCTCAGAATATTGACGATGGAAAGAAAAGACCTGCGGAGACAGACTTGAACGGCGCACTCACCGATCTGCAACCAGTACGCTCTCAGATCACACGCGCACTTGTGGCGCGTGCCATGTCGTTCGCGGACGCGCCCTTGCGATCGGACCACGTCGAGCTGGCACGCCAGTGTGTACTCGACTGGGTTGGTGTCGCACTCTCAGGCTCGCAGGATCCGCTTGTCGGCTTGCTTATAGACCAGGCCATAGAGGACGGGGGGCAGCATGTTGCAACCCTGGTGGGTAGAGGCAAGCGCGTAAGCGTACGTCAAGCCGCCCTAATCAATGGTGCTATTGGCCATGCAATCGACTACGACGATGTCAACGTAGCTGCTCAAGTGCATGTTACGGCTGCCGTATTGCCGGCCACGCTCGCGGTCGCGGAAGCGCGGGGGCTGAGCGGGGATGCCGTGCTTCGCGCCTTCGTAGCAGGTTACGAAATGGTCGGCATGGTTGGTCAGTACCTCGGGCGCGACCACTATGAGAGAGGGTTTCACGGCACGGCCACGGTGGGTAGCTTTGGCGCAGCCTGTGCCGCTGCCTGCCTCATGCAACTGAACGCAAGCACCACCTCCATTGCACTGGGCATCGCAGGCACCCAGGCTGGCGGCGTGAAAGCGCAATTCGGGACCATGTGCAAGCCGCTACATGCGGGCAAGGCGGCAGAAAACGGGGTGACCGGCGCACAACTGGCCGCACGCGGTTTCACGGGGCGAGCGGACCTTCTCGAGGCGACACAAGGCTTCGCCGATGCCACAAGTCAGCTCCCCGCCATCGATGCAGCATCGGCCATTCCGCAGCAAGACAGCTATCTGAATCACAACCTCTTCAAGTACCACGCCGCTTGCTACGGCACGCATGCGTCAATCGAAGCCATACGCGAATTGTGCCGTCAGCATCGATTGGCGGCTGACGATATCGACCGCATCGAGCTGGATGTGGAGTCTGGCGCGCAAAACATGTGCGACATTCGCGAGCCACGCACCGGTCTAGAAGCGAAATTCAGCCTGCGACTAAATGCGGCGCTCGCCGTTACTGGAGCAGACACTTCGTCCCCTGCAGTCTATTCTGATGCGATGGTACAACGGGCCGACCTGGTAGCGCTGCGCGATCGAGTGCGCGTGCAGTTCATGCCTGGGGAATGGCCGCGCATGTTGGTCCAGGTACGCATTCATACATACGATGGTCGCCAGTTCACAGGCCATCACGATAGTGGTCTTCCCGAATCCGACCTCGCGCGGCAGCGCCATCGGCTCGGGTCCAAGTTTTTTGCCCTGGCTGTCCCAGTCGTAGGTGCAGATCGGGCCACGTCGATCTTTCGCGCCATCGCAGAGCTAGAACAACTCCCGGACATTGGAGTACTGATGTCCATGCTTCGATAACCCTCTGGAACATCCCAATGAGTCAAGACGTCATTGCCCGCGCTTACATGACCGAGGAACGGCGCGCCATTCAGGAGCAGGCGCGTGAGTTCACGCTTCGCGAGGTGCTTCCTATCGCCAATAAGCTCGATCCAGACAAGGGCGAGATTCCGATGTCGCTGCGAGAGAAGATGGCAGAGATGGGATACTTCGGTATTCTGATCGACGAAGACTACGGCGGTCTTGGCCTAGGTGTATTCGAATACTGCCTGGTGGCCGAGGAACTCGCGCGCGGCTGGATGAGTGTTGCCTCGCTCATCGCGCGTGCGAATAACGTGCCAGGCATGGAAATGCTGACTCCCGAGCAAAAAAAGGAGATTCTTCCACGCGTCGCCCGGGGCGAATGGCTCGGCGCCTTCGCAATGTCAGAGTCCAACGCCGGCTCTGACATCGGGAATATCAGTTGCCGCGCGAAGCGTGATGGCGACTCCTGGATAATTCATGGCAACAAGTATTGGTGCACTTTTGCCGATGGCGCCGACTATCTCGTGGTCATCGCACGCACCAGTCCCGCGCCAGAAGGGAAGAAGCACAAGGGGCTCTCGGCATTCATGATTCCAAAGGAGCGCGGCAAGCTTCCACTAGGCATCAATGGTGCCCCCATCCCCAAGATTGGTTACCACGGCTGGAAGACCTGGGAGCTCTCGTTCGACGAGTTTCGTGTGCCGGCCGACGCCTTGCTCGGAGAAGAGGGCAAAGGCTTCTATCTCGCCACCCATGGGCTTGAGAAGGCGCGCGCCCACACGGCGGCACGCGCTATCGGATTGGCGCGGGGAGCTTTGGAAGACGCGATCGCCTATGCGGACGAGCGCGAGCAGTTTGGTTCGCCGATAAGCTGCTTCCAGGCAATACGCTTCAAGATCGCCCAGATGGCCACCGAGATCGAGGCCGCGCGCCAGTTGAACCACTTCGTATGCACACAAATCGACACTGGCGGCCGCTGTGACCTGGAAGCCTCAATGGTCAAGCTGTTTGCCACAGAAATGGCAGAACGCGTCACCAGTGAGGGAATTCAGATCCTCGGCGGTGCAGGCTACACCACGCTTCATGCTATGGAACGCTATTGGCGCGATGCGCGCCTCACCAAGATCTTCGAAGGCACGTCCGAGATCCAGCTTCGCATCATCTCCGACCGGCTGCTGGGCAAGTAAGCGTAAAGCTAACGCCGATGAAGCTACATGAACTAACCGAACCTATTCGCCGATCAAGGCGCAAAGTTCATTAAGAAACGCTGATCAATGAGGTCGGCGAGCAGCGATGCAGGTAAACCCGACCTTGGCTTTCGTAATGTGAGAGAAGAAGGCCAATTCAGGCTGGTACTTGCCTTGCGTCGCACCTTTCCCGGCGCGCTTTGCGCGCTCAGAACAGATTGCTCCCCTGTGAAGCCAGCAACCGCTTCCTGGCGAGCGCCAGATTCGCCAGACCAAACAGGCTCAACAACTGCGCCGTCCCAGTTCCACCAGTGGCTGCTAGGCATTACCCATGGCTTGCTGGCCAAGCAGACCTTGGAGCAGCCGTCGGCAAGGCACTGCGACCGCTCGTGCGCTACGCCGAAAGCGGTATCCTGGAGCCGGACAACATTCGCCTCGAACGCGCCATCCGCCAAATTTCCGTTGGCAGAGCGAATTTTATGTTCGCGGACTCGCCGCGTCGCGAGCGTGCCGCCGCGACGATGTAGTCGCCGCTGGGTACCTGTCGCCTGAACGGTATCGAGCCCTATGCCCGGCTCAAGGATACCCTGGAGCGCCTGCCAGCCCACCCCATCAGCCGGCTCCACGAACTGCCACCGCTGCCACGCCAACCGGTAAACTGTGCGTCATGGACGTTCTTGACGCATTGCGCCTCGCCCCGAGCGCCGACCTGTACCGCTTGTATCTGACCATCGGTCGGATGCTCGACGATCCGACGCGGATCCAGGAGAGGCGCCGGCACCTGTATATCGGCATGACCGTCAGCTACGTCGCCGACGATCTCATCCAGCCGCTGCGGTGGGGCCGTATCCTTGATTTGCGGCAGACCCAGGCTGTGGTTGAGGACACCGCAACGCGCTGCCGCTGGGCTTTGCCGTATGCCGCGGTCATCGCCGATGCCACCGCGGCGGCTCAACCGTCACCGCAGGCTTCTCCACCACCGCCCCGCGTGCAACGTGCTGACTTCATGGTCGGTGACACGGTGGCCTTTACGGACCAGCACCTGCACAAGCGTATCGGCACCGTCGCGAGCGCCAATCAGAAGACCGTGTCCGTGCAGTGCAATCCCGACGAGGGACACAGGCGGGTCTCCTCAGCGTTTCTGCGTAAAGTGGTCGATCTGTAGCCGTCACCCACGGTCAGAGGAAGACGCCAAGTCCATGACAAATGGGGTGCGATGACGCCTGCCTAGCTTCTTCGCCAAGGAGTCGATATGAAGCTCGGCTTTATGGCGCAACAACGAGGGGTCTAGCCTGTGCCTATGAGGTGTGACGCGCTTGGTGTCTCGAACTGAGCGGCACACGCAGGCACTTATGTTGCACCCACGTACGTCTTCAATGCGAGGATGGAGGCCGGGGGCTCAGATCCACCCCCGTTCAAGATGACGAACATCGTGCAGCCTCATGTTACATCGGCAAGGCTCAATGCGCTGCTTCCCTGGCTCGTACGCTAACCAGCACGGTCACACCCCCAAGCACCAGCACGGCAGCGATGGCATAGAGCGCGTTATCTTGACTCCCTGTCATCGTCTTGATCGTCCCGATGAGCCATGGGCTCAGCACACCGCCAAGCGTCGCCAGCGCATTAATGAATGCAATACCAGAGGCTGCTGCCTTTCCACTCAGATATGCCGTCGGCATCGCCCAAAACACCGGCAACGCCGAAATAGAAGCGGCCGAGGCTAGCGACAACGCGCCCATTGCGAGAGGAAAACTATCTTTGCTGAGTGGAATCAGGATAAAACCTGCGGCTGCCGCGAAGGCCGCCAATGCAAAATGCCAACGCCTTTCCATGACCCGGTCAGAATGTCGGCTCCATAAAACCATCACAACGCCAGTGAGTGCATAAGGGATCATCGAGTACAGCCCGATCTGAGTAGGCTCAGTAACTCCAAATCCCTTAATCATCAGAGGAAGCCAGAAGGTAATGGCATAGCCGCCACATACAGCCGCAAACAAGCTCAAGGCGAAGAAGTACACTCGGAAATCACGAAAAACTTCGGTACTTTTGGTCGTGCGACCCGTCTCAACGTCGCGAAGCTCATTTTCAACCTCGTGCGCGACGATCGCGCGTTGCGTTGGGCTGAGCCAGCGCGCATCGCTCGGGCGATCCGTCAGATACACGAGAGCGACGATCCCGAGCAACGTGCTGGGTAATCCCTCCAACACGAACAGCCACTGCCAGCCCCGCAAACCATAAACGTCATTAAAAGCCTCCATAATTCCGACCGACACAGGGCCGGCTATCAGTCCCGCGACCACGATGCCCGTCATAAACAGCGCGAGGATCTGAGAGCGTCGGCGGCCAGGGTACCAGTATGTGAGATAAAGAATCACACCGGGAAAGAACCCCGCCTCGAATATGCCGAGTAAAAATCTAACGATAAAAAATTGAAAATGGTTGGTGACAAACATCGTGCAAACGGACGTGATTCCCCATAGAAACATGATTCGGAAGAGCGTCTTTCTTGCACCGATCTTCTGCAACAACAAGTTACTTGGCACCTCAAACATCAGGTAGCCAACAAAAAAAATACCGGCGCCAAGTCCATAAGCTGCATCGCTCAATCCCAAATCATGCTTCATCTGCAACTGCGCGTAGCCAATGTTTATTCGATCCAAAAATGACATGACATAGCATAGAAAAATGAATGGGATGAGGCGCCAGCTGATCTTCCTGTAGGTAGAATCAATCGACTCATCTGAATACGGAACGTCACAAATTTGAGGTAACACAACCTTTGATGTCATTTCTGTCTCCATTGTTATAGGAACCAACCCAACCCCTTCCGTCTCCGTGCTTTCTTTATTAATCAAGAGCTCTCCGACGGTCTGGGAGTTCCCAACTCGCCCGGTTACCGCGTCGAGCGCAGGGACACACTCCCATTGCTCCCGGCGTGCCGACGCGCATCCCAATTGGAACTTCTGCCCACCGTCGCTTAATGTTCCAAACCTTGGATGGCCACACTGAAGCGTGCCGACCGCGAGGTAAGAACGAGGTCACGCGTCATCGTCAGTGAGAGACCGGTCCCGGGACTCGCCAAGACCGCCTGCAATCCTGCCGTTGGATGCAGCGACGCGAGAGAATCACTCCGCGGGAGTAATCGATTGAAGCCTCGAGCAGATTTCCCTGGCGCTCGTTTTCCTGTCTGCTGTAGGGATATTCCCCAAGCGGAGAATGTCTTCCGCCAGCTTGGATCACCACCGCTTCATTTTCCCCTGGTATACTCGCCTCGCCGTCGAGCGTGTCGAGCGTGTCGAGCATTCAAATAGTTCTATTCCGGACTAATTCCGGCATCTCTTACCACCTGAGCCCACTTCTTTGACTCCTGAACCACAAAAATTCCTAATTCCTCACTAGTTGAATAGGACGGTGTCACCCCTTTCTCGATCATCTGTTTCCGGACACCTTCATCTTCCAGCGCTTGCCGAAGGAAAAAATTGAGACGGTCAATAACGGCCTTCGGGGTTCGTGCAGGTGCGAAGGCCGCAGACCAAGCAGTTAGTTCGAATCCAGGGAGCCCACTTTCCGCGATAGTCGGAACGTTTGGCAGATGGGAATCTCGTTGCTTCGATGTCACGGCAAGGGCCGTGAGCTTTCCGGCGCGTATTAGTGGTAATGCCGGGGAGAGGTCACATGTCATGAAATCGAACTGTCCGCCCAAGAGATCCGTAAGTGCCTGTGGCGATGACCGATAGGGAACATACAACAGATTACCCTTGAGACGAAGCTTTAGCATTTCCGCGGCAATACGAGTAGAGGCACTGGAAGCACCAAAAGTCAGAGACTTTTTCGATCTAATGGTATTAGCAAATGAGGAAATATTTCGATAAGGGCTATCTGATCTAACAACCAACGCCAGTGTGGCGTCCCCGGTTTTCCCCACGGGCTCAAAGTCCTTTATCGGATCATAAGGCAACTGTTTAAACATTGCCGCATTTGCCGCATGGGTTGTGCTCGTAGTCATAAGGATCGTGTAGCCGTCAGCGGGCGCTCGCGCTACTTCCTTTGCACCAATGAATCCATTTGCCCCGGGGAAATTGTCTACCACGACGGGCACATTCGCGTTTTTACTTATCGCCTGCCCAATGATTCTCGCTACTGCGTCGGTTCCTGTACCAGCCGCAAACGGAACCACCATTCGTATAGCTCGGCTAGGGTACGGCTGCGCGGAAGCGATAGGAACAAAACAAGGTTGCGTACCAACAAATATGCACACTAATCCAAAAAATATTTTCCTTATCATCTTCGTGTCTCCAACTTCTATTTCATAGGTTCACCAGCGATGGCTTTCCTAAAACGTATTTCATGCCGCCCTAAGCCAATCTGGCTTCTTCGCTTCTCATCGTAGGTCGGCTATCGCTGATTTAGCCTTTATTGACCGGACCGCCAAAGTTCATTACACGCTCTCGGAACTCTGGAGTCGCAGCACAGCGTAGAAACGCGTGCTTTTCTCGCTGCAAATGCTCTTCCAGACCCGGTCCTGTGGACAAATTGAGCAGGCCTTTGATCGCGCAAACTGCCTCCGGCTCCTGAGCGGCCAGCCTCTCCGCCAGTAGCAAGGTGTCCCTTCGCAAGTCGATTTCGTTTGTTACACGGTTCACCAACCCCATCTCGCAAGCAAGGGCAGCGTCCAATGATTCCATGAGCAAAAATACCTCCATTGCGCGCCGCGAACCGAGCCTCCTGGAAAGCTGGAATGTCAGCCCACCATCACTTGAGGTCCCCAACTTTGAATATCCGACAACGAAGCGCGCCGTGTCCGCGGCGACAATCAGGTCACAAGCCATTGCGAGCGAAAACCCAGCTCCAGCGGCCGCACCGTGCACGCTCGCGATCACGGGAATTGGAATCCTGCGGATGGTCAAAATCACTTCATGAAAGGCATCGATTAACGAAGCCAGAAGTTCGCCTGGGCTTTCGAGTGTATGCTTTATATAAGGCAGACTCCCCCCAGCGGAAAATAGTTTTCGCGATCCTTGTAGCACAACGGTTCGTGTGTTAGGCGAATGAGTTGCCTCATCAAGCGCTGCCAGCATCTGAGCGCAGAATTCCGGATCCACTGTATTCAGCCCTGGGGAAGCGTCCATCGTGATAACTGAAACCGCACCCTGATTCTCTACAAATACCTTTCTGATCATTACTACTCCCTAACTCCAAGATCCGAAATCCTATGCAATATCTGGTTCTTTCAAATGGACTCTCACTGACACTTTCCAGCCATCGCCTGGTTTCTGGGTTGTCATCATGCCTCGCCAGTGCTATCCGATAGCGCTTTGCTTATTTCTAGTAGCTCTTGCGCGGCCGCAACGTGCAAGTTTTCAATGAGGTGACCGTCCACGACAACAACTCCTTTACCTTCGGCAACCCCCTGCCGGTAGGCTGCAATGATCTTTTTCGCCCAATTCAGTTCATCTTGATTTGGAGAGAAAATTTCATTTGCTTTATCTATGGTCTTCGGATGAATCAGGGTCTTACCATTAAAACCGAACTCCCTGCCTTGTTCACAAGATAGCTGAAAGCCTTTTGCGTCATCGAGATCCAGATGAACCCCGTCCAAAATGCTCAGGCCGTACGCTCGCGCCACAAGCACGCATCTTCCTAAACTGGCGAGCATCGGCAAACGCATTCGCGTGTGCGCGCACCCCAATTCCTTCGCAAGGTCGCTGGTACCCATGATCAAGCCGCCCAGTTGCGCGTCACTCCCAGCTATCTCTTCCGCTCGAAGAACTCCTCTTGGAGTTTCGATCATGCACCAGATCCGCATTGACTCCGGGGCCCCGACTTCGATCATGATTGCCCGCACCTCACGGACATTCTCCGCGCTTTCGACTTTCGGAATCACAATGCCGTCGGCCGCACTCCGAGCAACTATTTCAAGATCGCCTTTCCCCCATTTCGTGTCGAGGCTATTGATGCGTACGAGAACCTCCTTCCCACCATAACCTCCACTTTCAATAGCACGTGCCACATTTTCGCGCGCATCTTCCTTTGCATCCGGCGCCACGGCATCTTCTAGGTCTAGAATAAATCCGTCTGCATTTAGCAGTTTCGCTTTCTCAAGCGCGCGCACATTTGCGCCGGGCGTGTAAAGTACCGATCGACGATGTCTATTTCGAGACATGTTTAAATGCTTTTTAAGAATTAAGTTTGCCATCGTCTGCCCCCCTCACCAGATTTTTTGGGTAGAAACTTCGAGCACGTATTAACTTTCTTCCGAGATCTAGCGATAATCACCGACATCGAGCTTCGATAATATCGGAATGTAAAATTTAGACGTCACTTTTCAACGTTACCAATGGGATCAATGCCATCGCATGATAATCTGCACTTTTGAGGAATATCAGAATTTATGCCGAATACCAATGGCCGCTGCGAACATATCGTTCTTACCTTGGCCGAGGAAGTAGCCATTTGCGAAGTTGATGGCGGATGTGTCAAAGTTGATCCCGGAATTTTTGACATATGCCGTCGTCAGATAAACATCGGTTCGCTTCGAAAAGCTGTAGTTTGTAATGAATGTTACCTGCCAAGGATTATTAATATTATTGCCCGCCAATTCGCGCACGTCGTCGTAGTAATATGCCAGAGAAATACCCCACGGAGCGGTCACCTGATAGGTCACACCGATCCAGTAATAGTTGTCGCGCAATAGAGTATCGCCGCTCGCGCCGTCACTCCGCCCCCAGCGGTAGCCACCCATCAATTTGGCATCACCGATCGCATAACTAGCCGCACCGGCTACCTTTTTGAAGGTACCGGTTGCGCCAGACGCTGTCAGCGTCGGATTATATTGGTCATATACAAGCGCGAAACCGAGCGGACCACTTTCATACGATACTGCCCCACCATAGCTAGTATCTCGCCGGAATTGTCCCGGCACTTCACCTGCACCCGCGACGCCATTACCAAAAGACCAGTGGCCTTCCAGGTTGAAACCGCCGAACTTGCCCACGTATTTGAGACTATTGTCAGCGCGATATCCTAATCCGAGTAGTGCGATCGCGGGCTCATACTGAGTGGCATAGCGCGACGGTGCGAAATTGGAAATGGTGTCGAACATGGTCGAGTATTGCCGCCCAAAGGTGAGCTGACCCATCGCACTATTCAAACCTACAAAGGCTTGGCGGCCGAAGATTCGCCCACCTTGCTGCAGTTTCCCGTCGTCTACACCAAAGCCACTCTCGAGCACAAATAATGCCTGCAAACCTCCGCCCAGCTCTTCGGTCCCCCGCAAGCCCCAGCGCGAACCCGACAGACCGCCCGGCATCATCGCCACGCGGTTCGCAGCAGGCCCCGTAGCAAATCCATTAGCCACCGATGGCGTGACGGTGGAATAGTGATTCACATACTCAATGTTCGTATCAACCACGCCATACAAGGTAATATTAGATTGCGCGTTGGCATCGAAACCACAAGTGATACCAAGCGCCATGCACACGGCGGCCATTCGCATATATTCGTCTCCTGATTTTTTAATGTATCTTTAGGTATTAAAGACTTTGTCCCGGACACAGGGTAAAAGCAGCGCGGAGCCCAGACAAGAGGGGGACGCGCTCCCTGACGACATATCAAGGTTGTGATAACTTTGGTTCAGATACGCCGGTCTTTGTCGACCCAAAATTGCCGTCGGATTTCTCGCTTCAGGACTTTACCCGCCTCGTTTCGCGGGAGCGATGACCAGATCTCGATGGACTTTGGCGTTTTCACGCCTCCCAGATTTGTCCGGCAAACGGCCTGCAGGAGCGTCGGATCGACCTCGTGGCCGGGAACTGGTTGAACAACCGCCTTCACCGCTTCCCCCCACTTGGCGTCGGGAACACCAATTACAGCGCAGTCCTGAACACCAGGTTGATCTAAGAGCACCCGTTCTATCTCGGCAGGATAGACGTTAAATCCACCGGATATGATCATGTCCTTTTTACGATCCACGATGAAGAGAAAGCCATCAGCATCGAAGCAGCCGATATCCCCGGTGTGGTGCCATCCGAATGCGGAGACTTCGGCCGTGGCCGCGAGATCATTCTCGTAGCCAGACATCACAAACGCTCCCCGCACGACGATTTCCCCTTCCATACCGGGAGGCAGTACGTTCCCGCCCTCGTCCATGATTGCCACATCGGCTGCGGCAGTCGGCCGGCCGCACGACATGAGCCGACTGTCGGGCGCGATCTCCCCGCTCACGAAGTAATCCTGAGGATACATTTGTGCAATCAGCATTGGGGCTTCCGTTTGGCCGTAGCCCTGTGTCATCACAGGGCCGAACACGTCAATCGCCTCCTTCAGCCTCGCAATAGCCATAGGAGCGCCACCGAAAACGAAGTACTTCAGAGACGAATAGTCGATCGCGCGCACATTGGGCTGGTCCAGCAAGTTGTAGATCGCCGTCGGAGGTAGAAAAAGCCGCGTAATCTTGTAATGCTGGATCGCTTTAAGGATGGCCTGAGGCTCAGCAGAAGGCAGTAGCACTACCGTACCGCCGAGGTGCATTACCGGGAAACACATGCGACCAGCGACATGGGTGATTGGTGCTGCGGCAAGAAATACAGGCGGCGTATCCTCATGTAGGAGCTGTGCGTAGCCGAGGGTAAACGCCACAAAGTTCCGCTCTGTCAGCATCACACCTTTTGGCTTGCCGGTCGTGCCACTCGTCACACTTATAGCAGCAAGGCGATCAGGGTCAGGTGGCAACGAGCGATATGCGGGCTGTTGAGATGGCATCCACGATCCCATGCGGGGATAGTCGGTATCGTCTCTATCAATACAGATGACACTCTGGATACACGGCGCGCCGGAAAGAATCTGGGGCAGCAATTCAAGAAAACTACTGTGAAAAAAAAGTACGTTGCATTTGAATATTTGCAACGCTCGAGTATTTTCGCAAATTGCGTTTCTCGGATTGACTGGCAACCAAACAACACCGGATCTTAGCAGCCCAAGGATACATACAATCGCTGATGAATCATTGACAGACAGGACTGCGCCGCGCGCCCCTTCTCCGAAACCAATAGCTTGCAGTCCCGCCGCGACGCCCAAGGAAGCGTCCTGTACATCTCGATAAGTCAGAGTTCTTTTGCCGTCAATTAAAAAGGCGCGATCAGGATGAGCCGCAACGGCCAGATCGAATAGCTCAGTGATTATCATGGAATCGAATTGCGAGGTGCAAAGAAACAGGCGGCTCTGCAATTTGCTCGCAAGGCGACCCTCCTTCTTGAGATATTAGTGCGTACCTGCGAGTCCGGGGAGAGACAGAGATAACATCAGACTCGTGATATTTGACAGAGAGGCACTTATTTCCGGGGATCTTCAGTTAAGCTGAAATCAATGTCGTTCGCAACCGAAGACAAGCTATCCGTGGTTTTTGACACTAACAAAATGCACAGAAATCAGGCTCTCGCGATGCCACCAGCCGCCTTATTCGATGTAGCCATTGTCGGGAGCGGGCTTGCTGGTCTTACGGCTGCCTTGGAACTGGCACAGCGCTACGATGTAGCACTCGTCAGCAAGACAGCATTAACACAAGGGGCAAGTGTGCTGGCGCAAGGAGGCGTGTCCGCGGTGCTGGATAGGCGCGACAGCTTCGCAGATCATATCGGCGATACTCTTTGCGCAGGCGCCGGGCTGAGCGACGAAGCGGCAGCACGCTATATTGTCGAGCGGGGTCCCGAAGCGGTCGCGTGGCTACGATCCCATGGCGTCGACTTCACGCCGGACGACCATGCCGAATCCGGACTACATCTGACGCGTGAAGGTGGCCACAGTCAACGCCGCGTTGTTCACGCCGCTGACGCAACTGGCCGCGCCATCATGGAGGCGCTGGGCGCCAAAGTTCGCAGCCATCGAAGAATCAAAATCTTCGAGCACCATTTCGCGGTAGATCTGCTCACTTCGGGAGTCCCCGGTTCGTCCAATCATACCTGCGTGGGACTTCACGTTCTGGATGTTCGCACCGGCAGCACAAAGACGATTGCGGCAGCCAGTACCGTTCTGGCAACGGGGGGCGCAGGCCATGTCTTCCTTCACACAACAAATCCAGCCTCAGCGTCCGGCGATGGAATCGCGATGGCCTGGCGTGCAGGCTGCCGCGTTGCCAACATGGAGTTCGTGCAGTTTCATCCCACGTCCCTGTACCATCCGGTCGGAGATACCTTTCTAGTTTCCGAAGCGGTTCGCGGCGAAGGTGGACTTCTCAAGCGCGTCCACGACGGCCAACGCTTCATGCTCGCGTATGACCCTGCGGCCGAGCTGGCGACCCGCGATGTTGTAGCGCGCGCCATCGAGCAGGAAATGGCCAAATACGGGGCGAAGTATGTTTACCTAGACATTCGACATCGCTCGGCGTCCTTCCTGACATCACACTTTCCGACGATCTTCGCACGTTGCAAGGCAATCGGCATTGACATCACTCGGGATCCAATTCCAGTTGTCCCGGCGGCCCACTACACCTGCGGAGGAGTGCTGACCGACCTGTCTGGACGCACTGACCTCGCCGGACTGTACGCTGTAGGCGAAACCGGATGCACCGGCCTTCATGGCGCCAATCGGCTGGCCAGCAATTCTCTACTTGAATGCATCGTGATTGCGCGCGCAGCGGCACAGAAGATTGCGGAGCAGACAACCGATACGCTGGCGAACTCAACGCTGCCACAACTGCATTGTGGCATTCGACCGCGACCAGATGAGAGACTGGCTACGGAATTTGAGAATTTATCGATCAATTCCACTATAACCACGCTGCGCGAACTTATGTCAACTCATGCCGGCATCGTCCGGTCCAACGAACGGCTCCATCAAGCGCAGGCGGAAATTAACAGAATGTATCGCGAGCACGAGCGTAGGAGAAGAAAGGCCCCTGCCAGCTCGACATCGCTAGTCTTGCGGAATATGATTGACGTCGCACAACTCATCGTCACAAGCGCCCTAGCACGCCACGAAAGTCGCGGCCTGCACTTCAGCTTGGACTACCCATTCGCCGGAGCCGAGCCCGCCCCCACGGTCTTGCGGCCATGATGAGAGCGCGACTCTCGTTACGTTCCTGCCGTCCGCCACCGCTGCTTGTCTCCGCAAGACGTCAATCGGGGCGCCTAAGCGATTGATGTATTGCATGAAGGCTCAACGTTGGGGCTTCAACTGGTAGGGCGCTACTGCTTCTCTCAACATATCGAGATACGTTTGACGGTTCGCACGTAACACTTCTATCGCAGCACCTATCCCGACCGCCATCGGCGGCTGACTCGCGGGAGTCGGCAACTCAATCGCGATGACACCGGCAGATGGATTAACTGTACCTTCGGTGTACGCGTAGCCTTGTTGTCGGATCATATCCAGCTCACGAAGCAGATCGGCCGAGGGTACCCGATTAGCAGGATCTGACTCTTCGGCATTGATCCGGCGCAATAGCAGCATTGCGTTCACATCGGTCTCGCGGCTCAACAGCACTTTACCAAGTGCAGAGCGCGCTAAAGGACGCAAGGAGCCAGGCTTGATATACCAGGGAATCTCTGTGTTCGCCCCTTGAACTAAATAGATATATTGCACATAGGCGTCATTCCGCATGCCAAGCATTACGGTCTGCCCAGACGCCTCGTGCAATCCATCGATGACCTTAGAAAGACTTGCTTCAGTGAATAGCTGGTCATGAACCCATCCGCCGAGGAGGGCAACCCGCATCGTCGGTGCGTACAGTCTCGCATTTCGATCGTAGTCCAGGTAGCGTAGTTTCACTAAGCTTTTGAGTAGTACCGAGCTACTGGATTGCGGATAGTTCAGCGCCGCTGCCAATTCCCCGACGGAGATGGGACGTCGACGCTCGGCGAAAAACTCGAATACTTCGAGCACTCGCTTGGCGGATTTAATCACACCGCTTTCCTCACCTTTGGAGAGATCAGCATCCACCTTTGGAGTCTTTGGAGTCTTGGGAGTCTTGGGAGTGCGCATACTATTCATTTTCAGACTTACATAGCCGTCTACTCATTATCACACAATGAACACAATGCACCACTCCCTAGATCGCTCACCGAGGCGTAAGGCTACAGACCATACATTTGCGCCTTTTTCAGCACTGTATTGCGTAGGAGCCGCATGGTCGCCACATCAACCATGACCCCATCGACATTAATGGCGCCCAAGCCCTCGGCTTCCGCCTGTACATAAGCACTTTCTAGCTTACGCGCTTGCGCTACCTTGGCTGGATCCGGGCTGAACTCGGCTAGCGCGATTTCAATCTGGCTGGGATGGATCGCCCACTTCCCGACGCAGCCGAGCGTGCCGGCGCGCCTGCACTCATTGCGATATCCCTCGGAGTCACGGAATTCCGCCCACGGCCCATCCACGGGATCGATGTCAGCGGCACGGCAAGCCATGATGAGCCGAAAACGCGCGTAATGCCAGATATCACCGGGGTAACCACCGGTGTTACCAATGGATTCAAGATTGACACCCATTGCGGCGGAAAAATCGCCCATGCCGAAAATCAAGCATTCCAGTCGCTCAGTCGACTGCGCGATCGCCTCCACATTCTGCAGGCCCGGCACTTCCTCGATAAGCGCCTCCAGACCGATACGCCGGGGAAGACGCAGCTTCTTCTCCATCATCGATAGCAAACGGTCGGCAAAAAGTACGTCCGCAGGCCCGTTCACCTTCGTCATCATAATGGTGTCGAGGTTATGACCGGCCCCTTCGACGATCTCAATGATATCCTCATAGGCATACTCGGTCGACAAGTCATTGATGCGGACGCAGCGTACCTTTCCTTGCCAATCGAGATGATTCAGTGCGTCAATAATCTTCTTTCTTGCTGCTACCTTCTGGTTGGGGGCGACAGCGTCTTCCAAGTCTAGGAAGACATGATCGGCGTTGCTGGACGCCGCCTTCTCCATCATCTTTTCGGACGAGCCAGGCGTTGCCAACTGGACACGACGGCGGCGCGTTGGCCGCGGGGAGGTTTGGTGCATCATTTTCCTCTTAGGCAATTGTGCGCAGCTCTCGCAGCGCGCGGATCTCCGTGTCGGCATAGCCGATTTCACGAAGCAACAGATCGGTGTGCTCGCCGAGCAAGGGCGCGCGGGTGTGAACCTTCCCAGGTGTGGCGCTCATCTTGACCGGAATGCCCGCAATCCGGACGTTCCTCTCTACTCCCGGATGCGGTACTTCCACGATCATTTCGCGATGCGTGAAATGTGGGTCGGCGAGAATCTCGTCGACGTCGTAAACGGGCCCAAAAGGCAGTTTCCCCCCCAACAGCTCCAACAGCTGCCGCTTGGTCTTATGCGAAGTGAAACGCTCCACCTCGGCATATAGAAAGTCTCGGTTCTTGATACGAGCGTCAGCAGTTGCTGTACGACTGTCGACAATCAGATCCTCGCGGGAGATCAGCCGGCACAGTACTCTCCACCAAGCATCGGTGTGCGCGGCCAGGGTGATAAAACCGTCCTGTGCTCGAAACATGCCGAACGGTGCAAGCAAAGGATGTTTATTTCCTTCCGGGTGCGGTGTCAGGTTTTGGAAGGACTTCTGATGAATGATCCGTTCGCATAGCGCCAACACACTGTCTGCCATTGCGACATCGACAAACTGACCTTCCCCAGTCTTCGTAGCGCTATGGAGGGCAGAAACAATCCCAAATGCACACAGCATAGCGGGTACCAAATCACCAACGCCCGGCCCCACCTTCATCGGCGTTGCGGCGTCCGGTCCGTTAATCCCCATCAATCCACCCATCGCTTGTGCGACGACGTCGAAAGCTGGCCAATCAACATATGGGCTTTTTCCAGTCCGGCCGTCTCCAAAGCCCCGAATTGCCGCATAGATCAGCTTTGGATTGCGTGCCCGTAGAACCTCATAACCGAGGTTTAGTCGATCCATTACCCCGGCGCGGTAGTTCTCCACCAGCACATCGGCGCGGTCCGTCAGTCGCAGTAACGCTTCACGGGCATCGGGTTGCTTCAAGTCCAGTGCAATGGACTTCTTGTTTCGATTAACAGAAGCGAAATATCCTCCGAACTCGCGCCGCAAATCGTCGTCACAGAATGGGCCCGTCTTACGACTTCCTTCTCCGTCGACAGGTTCGATCTTGATCACTTCGGCGCCGTGGTCTGCAAGCAGTTGTGTAGAGAACGGCCCCGCAAGCATTTGGGTCATATCGATAACCCGCACGCCATCGAGCGCGCCGAAGCCCGCGGTCGACATCAACGGATCCCCCAATGCGATCGACGCTTGATGAGTACCGTCCTCTCCGCCTCGAATACCTCGGAACCATCCTGCTTCACGCCATAGTGCCTGAAGTGGACAATACCGGCATCTTCGCGTTCCGCTGGACGTTTCTCGATTACCTCGGTATAGGCAGTCAATGTGTCACCGTGGAACACCGGTCCCTTCAGCCGAATTTTGTCCATGCCCAACTCACATATCGCATTCTCCGCTGTGTCTTGGCTGGCCAGACCAACAAACATTGCGATGTTGACACCCCCAAAGCTTAGGCGTTTCCCGAATGCTGTGCCCTTCATCATCTCTTCATCAAAATGGCCAGCAGCGCTGTTCATAACAATATTGGTTATAAGAACTTGTTCGAGCGGTTCAAGTGTCTTCGAGCGTGCGTGCTTCATTGCATCGCCCACTTGAAAGTCCTCGAAGTAGTTGTCGACACCGGTCAGGGTATGGATTTTCATAGTCATTTCCCTAGAAGGCGGCTGGAGATGATCCGCCGCCGAATCTCGGATATTCTTTCGGAATCAGTGATTAGCCTATCGTCCGACAATATGCGGAGTGGCTTGCCTGCAATTAATTCAAGGCGCTTCGCCTCGCTGAGACAATGTTTTTTCCTGCACGTTGTTGGTTCGTGTAATCAGCAATGCTGTCCATGCGTGCAAAAATTTTTCGTGATTGGCCGACACCTGATCTTTCGCATTGCGAACCATCCATACTCTTATGGAGTTTGGATCGAGTATCCCAACCCGCGAGCTTCTTAAACGACGTCATTGCCATGTCGCCTTTCAAAGGATCCAGGTTGCTTGCTAACGGAAATACTTCAGTCATTGCGTAATTCCACGCCTGCGCTGTTATCATCTAGCGTTCTTACGCCATTAGATTATGGCCCTCAACATTGGGCAGTTTGCTCCGATACAAGATCTCTTCGCAAAATGAGATTCGATCGCAAGAAATCGCACACCCTCTTGCCATGCTGATTGAAGCCCTCGGTATGCCAGGTCGCGATACCGGTCTTCGGATTGCTCTGTGACGGGCGGCGTTGCACCACAGTGGAGCGAGCGGTGATCGTATCGCCGGGCATGACCGGCTCGTGAAACTTCAACTCATCAACGCCGAGGAATGCCACGCCGTTCTCGCTGAGGTCTTGCACCGACAATCCAAACACCGTGTTGAATACAAGGTATGGATTCAACGGGGTATCAGCATGCCCCAACGCGCGTGCATACTCTGCATTCGTGTAGAGCGGATTAAAATGTAGCGTCAGAGACGTGAAGATAGCGCTTTCAGCTTGCGACAGTGTTCGTCCCCAATGGTGTTCAAAAACGCGCCCCGTTTCGAAATCTTCGTACCAATAGCCCTTCGTGCGCAAAGTAGCTCGATCTATCATCTCTTGCTTCATATCCACTGACTCACTTGTTAGATGGCAAACACTTAGCCTGAATCAGTATGGACGAAGGTAGGCACTGTATGACGCAGTTTCGACACATACTACATATGTGATAATGCGGCGCTAATTTTGGTCACAGGACGATCCCAGGTAATGGCGAGAGCTATAGCCTTCGTCCGTGAAGCCCAGCTTCAGGCCTGCACGCCGTGGTGGTGCTTGTAAGAGGCCCATGACCCGAAAGAGAACGGCCGTGCAACGCATTCTCCACATAGGATCCGTGCCTAATCTTTCATTGTTTCCGTCAGGCCAGAATCTGTGGTCAATCGCCAAGCGTTGGGCTGGGACTGCCAGCAATGCTGACGGCGGCAGGCGGCTCGCCCGCGCTAGATCGCCGGTCGCCTCGCAGCCAGCACCGGCCGGGCGCCCCCAAAGGCCCTCAGGGCCGCGGATCCTCGCCACCGAGGATCCGCGGTGCGTCCTGGTCGACGGCGGCGAGCAGGAACGCATGTCCGCAGACTTTGCATTGTTAGACGAAGGCATTCTGACCAGTAGCCCTACGCGCCAAGCCGGTCCTGGCCGGGCGCGGAGGGAAATGGCCGGGACGGTCAACCTGTGCTATGCAGAGATTACATAGGGACATGACTCGCTCCGTGCATATGTCGTCTCCGAGACATTATTTGGCGCCAGATCGGCGCTGCCTGAGCGGTCACGACGATTCCAGAGGACATCGAGGTGCAAATAGGCTCCGCGAGATAGCCGGCTTCGTCAACAGTAGACGTAGAATCCCCGTCCGCTCTTACGCCCCAATCTACCCGCCGCAACGAGTTCCTTTAGCAGTGGCGCAGGCCGATATTTCGGATCGTTAAAGCCGTCGTAAAACACCTGCATCACGGCCAGCAGCGTATCCAGACCAATCAGATCCGCAAGAGCCAGAGGGCCGATTGGCTGGTTGCAACCGAGCGTCATCCCAGCATCAATGTCCCCAGCCGATGCGAGTCCCTCTTGCAGCACGAACACCGCCTCATTAATCATCGGCACGAGAATACGGTTCACCGTAAACCCAGGCGAGTTTTTGACTGTTATCGGAGTCTTACCGATGCGCTGGGCAAACGAGGACGCGGCAACATGCGTGGCGTCCGAAGTCTGGACGCCCCTGATCAACTCGACCAGCGCCATCACGGGCACCGGATTGAAGAAATGCATTCCGATGAAGCGCACGGACTCGTCAAGAACCGCCGCGAATTGCGTGATCGATATGGAAGATGTGTTGGTCGCTATCACTGCATCGCGCCTTACGATGCTCTCAATCTGCCGGAGAATCTGCATCTTTAGGCTGGGATTCTCGGTCGCGGCCTCAATGATCAGGTCCGCATCTTGCAAGGCTTTATAGTCCGCAGTAGCGTCGATGCGCGCTAGCGTCGCCATGCATTCTGTGTCGCTGAGCTTTCCCTTCTTAGCGAGCCGGTCCAGATTAGCTGTGATGGTTGCCAGTCCCGTTCTTAGCGCATCTCCGGATACGTCGATCATCGATACCGAGAAGCCCGCCTGCGCGCTGACTTGTGCAATACCGTTGCCCATCAATCCCGCACCGATAACCCCAATACGTTGGATAGTCATGTTGTCACCCCGTCTCTCTCAGACCCGCTCAAAAATGGCCGCAATACCCTGACCGCCCCCAATGCACATCGTTGCAAGCGCGTAACGTCCACGTACGCGGTGCAACTCGTAGATGGCCTTGGTCGCGATGATGGCGCCGGTCGCACCAACAGGATGGCCCAATGAGATTCCCGATCCGTTCGGATTTACCTTTTCCGGATCAAGGTTTAGAAGACGCGTTACTGCATAGGCCTGAGCCGCAAATGCCTCATTCGCCTCGACTACATCGAGATCCGATACATCCAGGCCAGCGCGTTGGAGGGCGATTCTGGTTGCCGGGACGGGGCCAAGTCCCATGACGCGCGAATCTAGCCCGGCATGGCCGTGACTAACCAGCCGCGCCAGTGGCTTGAGGCCATGCCGCTCCACCGCCGCCCGTGTTGCGAGTACTACCGCTGCGGCGCCATCATTCAAACCCGACGCATTACCCGCTGTTACCGTTCCGCCACTCGGCTGGAATGCTGGCTTCATTTTTGACAATTGTTCCAGTGTGACGTCGGCACGCACGTGCTCATCCGTATCGAAGCATACTTTGCCGCTGCGCCCGTCGATTTCGACACCGACAATCTGGCCCTTAAAACGCCCCTCCGCAATCGCACGACCGGCTCGTTGTTGGCTGGCAAGGGCCAGGGCGTCCTGCATCTCCCGTGAGACGTTCTCCTGATTTGCGACGTACTCTGCCGTCAAGCCCATGTGAAATCGATGGAACGGGTCATGCAGAATGCCAAGCATATAGTCTTGCACCGACGCGTCGCCCATTCGCGTTCCCCATCGCGCACTGGGTAACAGGTATGGCCCGCGACTCATCGTCTCCGCTCCTGCCCCGACCGCGATCTCAGCGTCACCGGCTGCCAACGCCTGAGCGGCGAGCAGAATGGCTTGCAAGCCAGATCCACAAAGTCGATTGACATTGAATGCTGGCGTCTCTGGCGGAATTCCCGCCTCGATGGCGGCGACTCGGGACAGATAGGCATCTCGCGCCTCCGTTGGGATCACGTTTCCCATGACAACCTGTCCGACCAATTCAGGCGCAACTCCGGCCCGCGACATTGCCTCCCGCACCACGATGGTGGCGAGCCGGCTCATTGGTACGTCCTTAAGCGATCCGCCAAACGTACCAATTGCGGTGCGCGCTGCTCCAACAACATAAATCTCAGCCTGGGTCATGCGTCTGTTCCTTGATATTGCGGCCCACCTGCATCGCCGCCATCTCGTACGGCACAGCATATGGCCGGGCAGGGAAAATCGAGATGTGGCGACATTACAGCAAGCAGCAGCAATAGCGGCAATGGGCACCTGACACCCTGCGATCGATATCACAGCTGTGATTCTTTACGGTTCTTCGGTGTCCCTGTTCACGAGTGATGGAGGTAGATAAGTGAGGCGGCGCGTCCCTTTGGGCGTGCCTTACAACCGCGAGCATGCTGAGACATCAAACGAAAACTCGGCAACCATCGTTGGACCATGGTCCGACCTGAATAGCAAACGAATTAAGGAAGGTTGGCGGCTTTTGCCATTGGGGACCGCATCGGGCATCCCTACACTGCCGGCATGGCCCCGCAATCAGCATGACTTACGGAACGTCGCCAGACTCTTCCCGACATAAATTCCACAGGAACACCACCGCAACCATCCCATGCACAGCGAGTACACCGAACAGCAGACGATGATCCGTGATTCCGCACGCGCCTTTGCCAGCGAGAGGCTAGCCGCCAGCGCCGCGCAGTGGGACCGCGACGGCCGCCTACCCGACAACGTCGTCGCCGACATGGGCGCACTCGGGCTACTCGGCATGATCGTGCCGGAGGAATGGGGCGGCACGTATACCGACTACATCGTCTACGCGCTCGCAATCGAAGAGATCGCGGCCGGCTGCGCCGCATGTGCCACGCTGATGAGTGTGCACAACTCGGTCGGCGGCGGACCCATCCTGCACTACGGTACCGACGCGCAGAAGGAGCGCTACCTGCCGCGCCTGGCCAGCGACGAGGTGATCGGCGCCTTCTGCCAGACCGAGCCGCAGGCCGGTTCCGAAGCGCACAACCTGCGCACGCGCGCACGCCCCAACGAGGGCGGCTGGGTGCTCAACGGCAGCAAGCAGTTCGTCACCAACGGCCTGCGTGCTGGCGTGGCGGTGGTGTTCGCTGCCACTGATCCAGAGCGCAGCAAGAAAGGCCCTTCGGCCTTCGTGGTCCCTGCTGATACGCCACGATTTATCGTCCGCGCCCCGGAAAAGACGCTGGGCATCCGCGCCTCCGACACGTGCGCCATCACGCTGGAAACCTGCGTCGTACCGCACGATGCCCTGCAGGGCGAGCCCTGCGAAGGGCAGCGTCTCGCCCTTTCAAACCTGGAAGGCGGTCGTATCGGCATCGCCGCGCAGGCCATTGGCATTGCGCGCTCGGCATTCGAGGCCGCGTGCTGCTATGCGGCGAGCGCATTCAGTTTGGCCGTGCGTTGCGCCAGCATCCGCCGATCGCCAACATGCTGGCCGACATGGCAACCGAGCTCAACGCCGCAAGCCTGCTGGTGCGCCGAGCCGCGCATATGCGCAGCGAAGGCCTGCCATGCCTGTCGGAGGCATTGCAGGCCAAGCTTTATGCGTATGAGATGGCCGAGCGCGTCTGCTCTAAAGCGTTGCAGATCCATGGCGGCTATGGCTACCTGGAAGACTACCCGGTCGAACGCCACTACCGCGGCGCCCGCATCACCCAAATCAACGAAGGCGCCAGCGAGATTCAGCGCATGCTGATTGCGCGCAGCCTGTAGTCATTTCCTCACTTGCCAACAGAACCACTCTTTCTGGAGAGAACCATGGGTTCCGGCGCGATAAGGGTGTAGGTGCAGCCGGCGGTGTCCGAGTAGCAAGCGCTTATGCGACCAGCGAGCAGAATTGCTCGGCCGCGGACGGATTGCTCCTCTTTGGGGTAGCCATCTGCCCCTTACGGATCATGCGCATGGTCTCAATGCCGCCCAGGATGATGCGCGCGCAGCGAAAGGTCTGGAATCCCAACATCGGCCTGACCCGGCGTTTGATGGATCGATGGTCCTGCTTGACGAGATTGTTCAGGTACTTGTTTTGCCGGATCTTGATGAGCGTTTCCCGCTCGGCGTTGATTGCCTGCAGGGCCGCCAGGTTCGCACGATTCTTGTCCACCGTGACAGTCTGCGGCACTCCATTCTGGGCGATGGCCTTCTCGAGGAAGTGGCGAGCGGCGGCGGTATCACGACGAGCGCGCAGCAGGAAGTCAATGGTCCTGCCGGACTTGTCCACGGCCCTGTCGAGGTGCGTCCACCGGCCTTTGACCAGGATGTAGATTTCGTCCATGCGCCAGCTGTTACCCACCGGACGCAGATGCCGGCGAAACGTCTTCTCGAATAGCTGCAGCAAATTTGATCACCCAGCGGGGCACAGTGGAATGGTCGACCGCGATGCCGCGTTCGGCCATCGTCTCTTCGAGATCGCGCAAGCTCAACGAATACGCGACGTACCAGCGCACGCACAGCAGGATCACCTCCAGCGAGGTATGCACGCGCTTGAGCACCTTGGCAATCCCTGTCGGCAGGCTCTTTCGTGGGCCCTTCGTGTGATGGCTCATCTTGTGGCTTCGGGTGTCGCGACCGACACTTCTACCTCGGCACCCTTACTGCGACGGAACCTTCACCTCAACTCTCGATCGTCGCCCCAGGGTTTCTACCAACTCGCGCAAATGATCTACTTCGTTACAATTTGGTCAGACCAACATGGTCGTACCAATTTGGTCTGACCAGCTTAATAATGTCCGGCGCATGCCCCGAGGTGGAATGCTTTATCGAGTTATGTCGACGGTTCTGGTTAGCGGGCAGCAGCGTCGGCTTAAATGAAGAATGGAGGGACAAAATGATCCAGAAGACCCCGGTGCTGATCGTGGGAGGCGGACCGGTCGGCCTGGCATTGGCGGGCGATCTCGGATGGCGTGGTGTCAAGTGCACCCTGATCGAGAGGAGCAACGGAGTCGTTCCTCAGCCTCGCATGGACATGGTCGGCATCAGAACCATGGAGTTGTGCCGGCGTTGGGGCATCGTCGAGGCGGTGGAACAGGCCGGCTACAACCGGGACTACCCGCAGGACTGTGCCTGGGTAACCGACTTGAACGGATATGAGTTCGGCCGGGAGACATTCCCCGCGCCAAGAAACGAAACATGTCCGCCACAAAGCCCGCAAAAGCGTGAGCGCTGCCCGCAGAACTTCTTCGATCCGGTGCTGCAGCGCTTTGCCGCCAGCACGGGGGTCGCGGAATTGGTGTACGAGACGGAGCTGGAGACACTGGAAGACCGTGGTGACCACGTAATCGTGACGGTCAAGGATGGGAAAACCGGAGCACGCCACCAGATCGAAGCGCAGTACCTGGTGGGCTGCGACGGCGGTGCCAGCGCAGTGCGCCAGGCACTCGGTATCGGCATGTCGGGCGATGCCGTACTGACTTACACTACCAACGTCATCTTCCGCTGCGACGGGCTCGAGCGGCTTCACACCAAGCAGCCCGGCTACCGTTATATCTTCATCGGACCGGAGGGCACCTGGGCGACGCTGGTGGCCATCAACGGCCGTGACCAATGGCGATTCTCTTTGGTAGGCAACGCCGAAAAGCGCACGCTCGGTGAGGACGAGATCCGCCGCGCCATCGTTCGAGCCGTGGGACGGGAGTTCGACTTCGAGATCCTCTCGGTCCTGCCCTGGGTCAGGCGGCAACTGGTGGCGGACCATTACCGCAAGGGACGGGTCTTCATCGCCGGCGACGCTGCACACCTGACCTCCCCGACAGGCGGCTTCGGTATGAACACGGGCATCCTCGATGTGGTCAACCTGAGCTGGAAGCTGGCTGGCACGCTGCAGGGCTGGGGCGGCCCCCTTCTGCTCGATTCCTACGAGGATGAGCAGCGGCCTGTCGCGGTGCGCAACGTCACAGAAGCCGGAGAGAATCTCCGGCGGATGCTGTCGCCGCGGGTGGTCAAGCCTGAAGCGGCCATCTTCGACAGCGACAACGTGCATATCGATGCAGCACGCCGTGAGTACGGTGCGCGTTATACGGAGATGATGAAGCGCGAATGGTTCTCCATCGGCATCCATCTCGGTTATGTCTACGAGGATTCGCCGATCGTCGTTCCCGATGGCACGCCCGCCCCGCCCAACGAGGTGGCGCGGTACACGCAGAGCGCGAGGCCGGGATCGCGCGCGCCCCACGTGTGGCTTTCCAAAGGAAAGTCCACGCTAGACCTTTTCGGCAAGCACTACGTACTGCTGCGCTTTGGCGATCATCCTCCGGGGGTGGATGCCATCACGCAGGCGGCTGCAGAGGTCGGTCTGCCGCTGGAGGTGGCCGATATCGCGCAAGGCGAAGCCCGGGCCATCTATGGACGCCGCCTGGTGCTGGTACGACCGGACGGCTCGGTGGCATGGCGTGGCGACACTGTCCCCACAGATGCCCGCCGCATCGTCGATGTCGTGCGGGGCATGGGTGCCTCTGGCAGTCCTGTTCCGCGCCGCGCTTACCAACTGGCCGAGATCTGATATGTCAGACGAGCTCATCGGCCAGGACGCGGATCGCAGACGTGCACTGAAGCAGGACCTGGCAAAGTACCACTGCCGAGTGCACCAGCCAGACGATCCCCCATTGTTCACGCGCAGCCCGCAGCCTGCGACCCAGTCCGTGCATTGGCGCTGGGAGGATCTGTGCCCCTTGCTGGAACGCATCGGTCAGGAGGTCGACCTGACCGCAGGTGGGCCGCGCCGGACACTGCGCCTGCACAACCCCGGCCTGCCGCGCGGCACCACCAATACGTTCTGGGCCTCGATCCAGGTCATCCTGCCAGGCGAAGTCGCCACCGCGCACCGCCACACTGCCAATGCCCTGCGATTCATCATGCAAGGCGAGGGAGCATGGACGACGGTGGATGGCGAGTGCTATCCGATGCGCACGGGCGATCTCGTGCTGACGCCATCGTGGGCGTGGCACGATCACGTGCATCGGGGCGACCAGCCCATGATCTGGCTTGACGTCCTTGACATCTCGCTGATGCAAGCGCTGGAAGCCACGTTCTTCGAACCCTACACGGATGGCCTGCAGCCGGTGGACACGATGCCGGACCGGAGCTGGCGCCAATTCGGCAGCGGCTTGATGATGCCTCCTGGGGCGCAGCCTCGCGCCGGCGGCGCCAACCCCCTGCTGGCCTACCCTTTCGACATGGCCGAGAAGGCTATCGCAGCCGCCGCGGGCATGCCGGGTGATGCGTATGACGATGTTGCGCTCGAGTATCGCAATCCGCTGGGCGGCGGCCCTGCCATGCCAACGCTCGCCATGCGGATGCAGCTGCTGCGGTCCGGCTTTGTGGGGCGGAAGCGGCGCCACACCGGCAGCAAGCTCTACTACGTCATGCGCGGCGAAGGGGCGACCAGCGTCGGGGACCAGCGCTTCGCGTGGTGCGCGGGCGACCTCTTCACGGTTGCGCCATGGGATTGGCACGCACATGAGAACACCGGCGGGCAAGACGCCCTGCTGTGGCAGGTCAACGATCTGCCGGTACTGAAATCATTGGGTTACTTTAGAGAGGAACTGGCATGAAGATCGGGTCGTTCGACGATTACCGGATTGGTCTGGTGGAAGGAGACCAACTGTACGATGTCACCGCGGTGGTACCTGCCGGTATCGACGCTTTTCCGCAGCAGCGGTTGAACTGGCTCATCGCCAACTGGGACAGTGTTCAGGAGGAACTCAAGCGATGTCGCGCGGCAAGCCTCCCTCGACGCCTGGATGCGGTGCGCCTGCTTCCTGCCGCGCCCTGCCCGCCGCATGTATTTGCCGCACCGGCAAACTACCGCAAGCACATCGGCGAACTGGGGGATCGCGTCGTCACCAAGGGCGGCCGTAGCGCCAGGGAACAAGGCTTCTTCTTGAAGGCACCCGGCTCCCTGGTTGGGGCCGGCGGTACGATTTTCCTGCCCAAGGGTTCCACCCGGCGCTTCGATCACGAATCCGAGCTGGCGATCATCATTGGGAAAGCGGGTCGCGATGTTCCACGCGAACACGCCATGGAATACGTGTTCGGCTATGCCTGCCTGATCGACGCCACCATGCGAATCGAACCCGGCGTCGCGGAAGAAGAGCGCTCGATGCGCAAATCCTTTGAGGGTTTCACCCCGCTGGGGCCATGGATCGTCACGGCCGACGAGGTCGGCGATCCACACGGGTTGAGCAACCAGCTATGGGTCAATGGCGAACTGCGCCAGCAAGCGTCAACACAGGACATGATCGTTGGCGTGGCGGAGCTGATCGAGTTGATCTCGTCGGTGCTGCCGCTGTCGCCTGGCGATGTCATCGCTACCGGCACACCGGAAGGCGTTGGAGCGTTCGCGGCAGGCGATACGTTGAAGATTGCCATCCAGGGCGTGGGTGAAATGAGTCTGGACGTCAAGGAACGCGAAGCCGTGGCTCCACGTGCATACTAGAACGGACCGGGCCTTGTGACCAACATCGCGGACCGTGCCGCGACGTCCGATAAACCGGTGCAGGCAAGGACTGCCGGCGGCACCCGTACAAGAAGATCAGGAGACAACATGTTCAAGAAGATAACGCTGTTCGCATCCAGCGCCTTGCTGCTCGCTGCCGCGCCGGTGCTGGCCGCCTATCCGGAAAAGCCCGTCAACGTCATCGTCCCGTTCGCCGCCGGGGGCGGCATCGACGTCCTCGTCCGCGCCATGGCAAGTCGGTTGACTGCCCGTTGGAAGCAGCCGATCGTCGTGGATAACAAGGCCGGCGCGGGCTCCGCGATTGGCGCGGCATTTGTGGCGCGCGCGCCTGCAGACGGTTACACACTGCTGGCGACGGTGAACCAGACTGTCGTCTCAAACCGCTTCCTGTACAAAAGGCTGCCGTACAATCCCGAGACGAGTTTTGCGCCGGTCATCATGATGGTCAAGGCCGACCAGTTGATCGTGGCCAATGCCAAGCTGCCCGCAAATTCCCTCAGGGAGCTGGTGGATCTGGCCAGGAAGAAGCCGGACAGCCTGAACTTCGGCTCCTACGGGAACGGCAGCCAGCCGCACCTGCTCTTCTCCGCGATCAACGATCACGAGAAGATTCAACTCCTGCATGTGCCCTACAACGGCATCTCGCAGAATCTGACTGCATTGCTGGCGGGTGACGTGCAGCTTGCCAGCGGCAGCGTCGCCGTGATGGAAACCCATATCAAGTCCGGCAGGCTCAAGCCGCTGGCAGTGGCGGCCGATACCAGACTGAGCCAGTACCCGTCCGTGCCGACCACGGTGGAACAAGGTTTTCCCTATGCCAAGAGCTCGATCTGGTATGCGCTGTTTGCGCCGGCCGGTACGCCAGACGCCGTAGTCAAAGAGATCCGGGCGGCCGTAGCGGAAGTGCTGAGGGATCCGGTGTTCGTCGAGCAGCAAGTCCATGCGAAGGGTCTCACCGTTGTAGCCGGCGATGGCAAGATGCTGGCTGATACAATCCGAGCCGAAAGCCAGCAGACCTCCGCCATGATCAAGGCTGCCGGCGTAGTTGCTGAGTAGCGCCTGCGCGACAAGGGAGTGCTGTTCATCTTCGGCCCCACATTTTGCTTATCTATCCAGTGCGATTTCCAGGTATGGTGCCAACTCCAGATTCAAGCGTGACGACTGACAGGCCGACACGGGTCTTCGAGGACATCTGCAAAAAGATCAAAGAGCAGCTGGCAAGCGGCGCCCTCAAGCCAGGCGACAAGCTGCCTTCGGAACGGGATCTCGCCGAGGGATTTCAAACCTCCAGGTCGGCAGTCCGAGAGGCTCTGAGAAGCCTCGAGCGTTCAGGCGTGATCGAACTGCGCAAAGGTCCAAAGGGCGGAACCTACATCTCGCAGGTTGGCTCGTCCGTGGTCTCCAGCTCGCTGAACGACCTGCTGAGTTTTGGCAGCATCTCGATCCAGGATCTGACGGAGAGCAGGGCCATCGTTCAGGACGCAGTCATTCGCCTCGCCTGCATGCGAGGCACCGAGGCAGACTTCGACGCGCTACAGCACAGCATCGAGTTGACTGAAGCGCTCACCAAGGAAGGCAAGCTGATAGAGCGTCGAGCCCAACTGCTGGACTACTATCGCGTCCTCGCACGGGCCACACACAACGAAGTGATGGTGCTGCTGGTCGGCGCCCTTACCGACCTGGTTTCCTCGCTACTGCAACGGTACAATGCGGTGCCCTTGCCGACGACCGTTAAGACGCACTGCCGCATTCTGCAACACATTCGGGCGCGCGAGGTCGAGCTAGCCTCCCTGTTGATGTCAGAGCACCTTAAGAAGCTGCACTCCTATCTGGCCAAGGCGGAGAAATCACCTCCCAAACAGCGATCTTAGCCGGCGATTGCAGGTTGCGGCAGGCGCCCATCCACGCTGCGAGTGGCTTCAGTGACACAGCCTCGCGCGCGAGCCGGCTTTGACGTAGACCAAAGGAAAATTGCCTCTCTTTCGAGAGCGTGAAAAAGGTGGCGAGGGAGATTTCGTCAGGCGCCCTGACTTGCAGCAAGGATACGGTCTGTTCCGGGCTGCACTGCCTGGTCCAGGTCCAGGTCCGGGTCCGGGTCCGGGTCCGGGTCCGGGTCGCGATTTTGAACGGGAATTCTCGGCCCGCCGCATCTCGGCGCTCGAGATCGCCGCGTCATAGCGAATGCATCGGACCTCATTGCCAAACCGGCACCGTCACCACAGCGTGGTAAGTAAACCCGGGGAACCGCCCCCCGAGCCTCTCGCAGAACCGTACGTGACACTCTCGCGTCATGCGGATCCCGTTATCCAGCCTGCGGCGCGACCACACGCCAGTGAGCAAACAGCATCTGGTTGGTACGGCGCATCCTGTCCAGCCATTCGGCACTTCGTCGCCTGCGCCGGTGCAGGCCCTTATACTTCCGTCGGGCCCAACGCTCCAGAGCACAGTCGATGTGCCGGAAGATGCGAAGCATCGCAGTCTTGTAGGACTCGCCATAGTAATTCCCCCCCCTGTATCGCGGGGTTGTACAGTCTAGCCACGTCGGCAAGCGTTACATGGGTCTGGCGGGTAAGCCGCCAGACCCGGCACTGCCTGCCGCATCAGCTTCAAGGCACTCTCGCTGGCTCCCGGCAGGAAGCTGGTAAAAGGTCCCCTTTGCGTGCTGCGCGCCTTCCTCGACCTGAACGTAAAACCGAGAAACTAAAGCTCGCATGCGGATGGCGTTCGCTGCGGTTGCTGTCTCTGCAGAACACGATCTTCGATTTCTCCGGATGCGTCGTCAGCCCACAAGCGGCCAGCCGTGTTGCAATGGACCGCATCACGTATTCCGGCTGCCTGCGGCTATGGCAGTGAACCACCGCGTCATCCGCGCAGCGGGCAAACGGACAGTTGGGGCCGGTGCGGTGCATCCATCGGTCGAATGGGTGATGCATGAACAGGTTCATCAGGATCAGACTGACGACACCGCCCCGGAGTGTCCCCCCACGTGCGGGGCACACGTACCCCGTCCGTTGTCTCGAACGGTGCAACCAGCCGCCGTTCGATGTATAACAGTTTCCAGTCTTCCCTGATGTGGGTGCACACCACTTTCATCAGCGGTCCATGATCTCTTCGACGGGTTCTGCTCGAATTCGGCTATGGTTTCATCGTCGATCCCGGCAGCTCCACGGTTGGCCTTGACCTGCCGGTATGCTTCCCATACCGTGCGCTTCGCAATGTTATACGGCTTCGCCGATTTCACGCCGCTCATCCCCGCAGGTTGACCGCGTTCATCGGCAGGATAACGCCGCCCCTTCTTCTCGCCGAGACCAATGACCATCACGGGAAGGTGCAGAAGTTCGTCATGCGCGAGGCGATGTCGAAGGAATTCAGTCTCACCGAAAATGGGACCGCCTGACCAATGGCAGCGTCAACCAATGAGCGTTGGCAGGATAACGTCGGCGTATACATCAGCTGTCCTAGCGATCTGCAGGTAGAGGACGGCACGTCGCCTACGCTCCTGGCATGGGCTCGGCTACACGCGGTTGAGATAACCGTAGATGTATATCTTGCGCAGCACCGCTCTGTCGTTAACAGACATTCCGGCATAGAAAAAAAACCCGCCTGCCCTAAAGGTACGGAGACACGGAGGTAGAAATGGGCTGGCGGGGAGACAAAATGCTGCTGCCCCCCCATGGAGTGGGCGCGATGCAAGTGAATTGAGATCAGAGGCAATGTGGCGAGCACATGCCCTTGCGGATCACCATTACTCGGGCACCAGTTTTCCGGCTGGCTGCGCTTGCTCATGCCGATCCCGCTGGGCGTTGGCCGCATTACCGGGGCGGATCTTGAACCAGATGGAGTACATGGCCGGCAGGAATACCAGGGTCAAAATCGTCCCGGCAAACGTCCCGCCGATAAGCGTGTAAGCGAGTGCCCCCCAGAACACCGAATGGGTCAGCGGAATAAAGGCCAGGATGGCGGCCAACGCAGTCAGAATCACCGGCCGCGCACGCTGGACGGTGGCTTCCACAACGGCCCTGAACGGGTCCAACCCTTCCTCTTTGTTGTGCTGAATCTGGCCGATCAGGATCAGCGTGTTGCGCATCAAGATGCCCGACAGCGCAATCAGGCCGACCAGTGCGTTGATGCCAAACGGCTGCCCGAACAGAATCAGCATCGGCACCACGCCAATCAGGCCGAGGGGGCTGGTCAGGAACACCATGACCATCGCCGCGATGGACCGCACCTGGAAGATGAGAATCAGCAGGGTAACCACCAACATGATCGGGAACAGCGGCAGCATGGCCTTCGTCGCCTTCTCCGATTCCTCGATCGACCCCGCTTGTTCAATGCGGTATCCGCCGGGCAGTTTCTCGATGATCGGCCAAAGCTGCTTGCTGATGGCTGTCGATACGTCGGGCGGTTGCAGTCCATCGGCAATATCGCCGCGGACCGTAATGGTCGGCATGCGATCGCGCCGGCGGATGATGGGCTCCTCCATGCGCACATCGATCTTGCCCACCTTCTGCGAACGGCGCACAGCGGGCACCGCTAGCAGAATTAACGTCCTCAACAGCTCGTGAGAAATCGAGCTCGCAGGCCTCGCGTAACTTCGCCAGCAGTAGCTCGTGCAATCGCTTCCATACGCCGACCTTGTGGCAGTCGCGCACGCGCCTCCAGCAGGTCAAACCCGAACCAAATCCCAACTTGGTCGACGGGTCACACCAGCGTATCCCGGTCTTGAACACGGACAGGATGCCGTTCAGTGCAGCTCGGTTCGAAACCGGGCGTCTTCCTGGGTATTTCCTGCGTCACGGTTTCGCCGGCGGTAGCAAAGGTTCGATCAGTGCCCACAGTTCGTCATCAATGATCACCGCGCTCATCCCCCCGGTTCCAGTTTTTCAGGTGACCAAGGTTAACAACCTGCCGAAAAGGTTGGCAGCCCCGCGGGGGGCTTTTTGAAAGTCTCTATGGAAGATCAATTGTCACACACCGGCCCGATATACGCGACACGCATGCACATAGCTTCTGGCGACTTCTTTTCTGCTCATCGCTGAAGAATATGTCGCGATGATCAATCGTGCCATCCAAGTCCAAAACCTCAACAGCACAAAGCCCGCATTCCCCCTTGCGGCAACCGTACAAGGGGTCAGCGCCCACTGCCTCCAGGACCTCGAGCAGCGTCTGGTCTGGGCCCACGTCGAGGTCAAGCTTCAGCCGCGGAACGGATACCCGGAATGCTGTCGTTGGCAAGCTCCCGCTGTTGGCAAAAGTCTCAAAGCGCAGGTCGGCGGAGTCCCGCCCGTCATTCTCCCATGCCGCGCGCGCAGCATTGAGCATGCCAAGTGGCCCACAGACATACAGCTCTGCGTCTCTGCGAAGGCTACCGATCGTCACTGCAATATCGAGAACCCGGCCCGCGCCTTCGTCATAGATGGTCAGTCTGTCGCCGAGTCGCTCGCCAAGCTCATTCAGGAACGGCATCGTTTCGCGGCTGCGGCCTGCGTAGAGCAAGCGGAAGTCCGAGTCATCCGCATCGAGTTGCTCGACCATGCTCACCAGCGGCGTAATGCCGATTCCACCCGCGATCAGCAGCTTCGGCACACAGCGGTCCGATAGGGGAAATTCGCTGAGCGGAGCACTGACTTGCAGGCTTTGGGCGGTCTCAAGGTTCCACATGAACGAGGATCCTCCGCGCGAGTTCGGAACCTTACGGACTGCAATCAGAAAAGAGTCCTTCTGGAAATGGCTTCCGATTAAGGAATACGAGCGTACATGAGCACGCGAACCATCGCCACACCAGACATCGATGTGACTGCCGACCTGAAATCGTGTCGGGAATCCCTCCGCGCTGAATTCAAACATTCGTACGTCGGAACATACATCCCGATAGGCTCTCAGGCTTGCGGTGTACTTACGGGTCATTTTGCCATCTCCCCGATCTGCGTTGGCGCGGCAACGATAGGAATGATCGGCTTCGCGTAGCCATTGACGTTCTGGCGCTCGGTAGCCACCATCTCTTCAATCCGGCGGCGGGCGAGAATGACGCCGCTGTCGATACTAAGTGGGTTGAAGTCGCGATCCCCATAGAAGTCCACAGCCTTCTGTTGGGCTTCAAGGATTGTCTTGTCTTCGGCCAAGATGCTTCTCGCACTCTCACGCCATTCCGTCGTCAACTTCTGACTCGATAGCTGGTAGTTGCGCAGGAAGGCCCAATAGTAGTGACATGATCGCTCCGTCTCGGGTGTACTGACATGAATGACAAAGCCGGTCACCCCCTTGCTCCTGTCACCCTGAGGGGCACCGGTGCCGGTCCGGGCCACGCCGACATCGATAGTGACGGCGCTCGGTGCGCGAAACGTGATGATCTGCCAACGATCGACCAGGCACTCGCCGCCGAGTTGCTTCTTGAAGAACGGTGGCGGGTCGATACCGATCATCCACCTCGTCACGATAACCGATTCTTCAGTACGAGACACCGTGAAGGGAGCCTCTGCCACGGCTCGGTTGCCAATGCTGGATGAGTGCACGAAGGTCTCGTGCGTCAGATCCATCAGGTTGTCCACCAGTAACCGGTAATCGCACTCGAGGTGCGTTGTACCACCATCGCCAGCCCATTCAGGATTTTCATTCTGATGGAAATCCGGAATCTTCGACGGGTCCGCGAGATGCGCTTCGCCCATCCAGATCCACACAAAACGGTGCTGCTCAACGATAGGAAAACTACGTACACACGCGGACGGATTGATGGTTTCCTGAGACGGCATGTGGGTACACCGGCCATCACCGTTGAAACTCAGACCGTGGTAGCCGCAGGTCACCGTGTCTCCTTCCAGGGTTCCCAACGAAAGCGGCAACTGGCGGTGCCAGCAAGCATCCTCGAGCGCAGCAACGCTTCCATCGGTCTTGCGGTAAAGGACAACCTTGATGCCACAGATCATCTTTGCCAGCAATTTCCGCCCAATCTCGTGGTCCCATCCGGCCACGTACCAGCTGTTTAAAGGAAACATAAAGATTTGTCGCAATCAACCCTGACTGTTCGGCATTACCGGATGCCGTCAGCCCGAGGAGTCGCGCGACCCTCCGAAGGTTCGTGGCGGCAAGGCCGCTCCGTTCGCCGGCACGCCTGCTCACCCATGGTTACCGAAGGGAGACTTCTAGCGTACCCAGCTAGTCTCCGTTGGATTCAATCTGATTTCTTCCGCACGCAAAGTCACATGATCGCCTGCTTGTTGTCTCCTCCATATTTCATTTCTGTCGCCCTTTCAGAACACATGCCTAACTCCGACCATTGCACCAGTCTGTCCCACGCCGGGTAGCGGCGTATTGGAGGTAGGTAGATTTCCGCCGTCAATGGTAAGTGTGGACTTTTCCTGATTGAAGATCCTGCCCGCCGTCACATAAACCGCCGTACGCTTCGACAGGTTGTACATTGCCCGCAGTGCGACAAGGGATGCGCCGGCAGGGCTGGACCGGACCCTCAAAAGACCGTATTGCAGGTCAAGGTCAATCTGCGCCGTCGGTGACACGGTTACGCCGGCAAACCAGTAGTTGCTCGTAGGGAAGGGTGCACCCTCGTTCTTGCGGTGGACGAGTCCACCACCAAACGCAGCGATACCGTACTTCGCATAGCCGTTGACGAGGATGCGGGTATCTGTCTGCGAACTCGCGGGTAATGGTGAACCGGCCCCAGCACCGCCGAAATTGCGATCAAATGCCGTTGCCAATCCCCACGATCCCGTGTCGTATTTCAGCATTGCCGAGAATGCCTTGCACGCCTTCCAGTCGGTCGGTGACTCTCCAGCGCATCCGCCAGCTGCTGCTGGCAATACGGCATCGCGTCCCAATGAATAAGTAATGCCGGCCGCGAATGCACCGAACTTTCCGGAGTACGCGATGGCGTTGTCCACACGTGAATTTGCGAGATAAGTATCTAGATCTGCCGCGGCAAATATATTGGGCCCCATGGTGTCGCCGATGAGCGCCCAATATATTTGCGAGTACTGCCGCCCTACCGTCAACGTCCCCCAACTACCGGAGAGTCCGGCATACGCTTGCCTGCCGAAAAGCCGACCTCCCTGGTTCAGCGTACCTTGGTCAACCCCAAAACCTGATTCGAGCACGAAAACGGCGGATGTTCCGCCCCCGAGGTCTTCCTTTCCTCGCAGCCCCCAGCGAGACGGCACTGAGCCTGTAATCGTCGGGATGCGGAAGGAGTCGGATCGGCTCGGACCGATGTTGCTGACATATTCAATGCCCGTATCCACCACGCCATAGAGACTGACGCTCTGGGCTTGCGCTGTTCCAAATGTTGTAGCCGCTGCCACAAGCAACGCGATCCGAAACGTTAGCTGAGAGGTGCAGAATCCCTTCTCCCTCTTATATGATGACTGCTTCATTTACTCTTGTCTCCTAGCCTATTTTTTATATGTGACGAAGGTAAAGCGCTATGGAATGCCGGGGGAGCGGCATTAATTCTGGACACGGCAATAGGGTGGCATGATCAGGCCTGGGCCGTGCATTGGGTCAGCTACTCAAGGGCGATGCCAAGGGACTTGACCAGCGGGCCGAAGCGCGCCCTGTCCAGCGCTATCAGGGTGTCCAGCGCGGTGGCCCCGCCGGGCAGCGGAGTTAGCCCATATTCTCTAAGCCGCCTCCTGATGTCGGCTTGCTGAAGTGCCTGATTGACCTCTGCGTTCAACCGCGACACGACGTCCGTGGGTGTTGCAGCTGGGGCGAACATGCCGAACCAGACCGCTATATCGAGATCCGGGTGGGAAGCCTTGAGCTCCGGCAAGGCCGGGAAGATCTCCTTGGCCGCCGGCCCGCTTGTTGCAAGCGGTACGAGCTTGCCAGCCGTGATCAGGGGCATGGCTTCCGCCACGCCCACAACCATGGAGCCTATTTCACCTCCCATCAGCCCCTGCAAGGCGGGCGAGGTTCCCTTGTAGGGAACGTGGGTGAGCTTTATCCCAAGTCGGTCCATGACAAGCTCCATCGCCATATGGGTGGGGTGCCCTGCGCCTCCGGTCCCGAAATTGATGGCCCCGGGCTTTGATCTGGCGAGTTTTACAAACGCCTGGAGCGTTCTGACGCCAAGTGCCGGACTAACCACCAGAACAAGCGTAGCCTTTCCCAGCAGGGCGACAGAGCGGAAGTCCTTGGCCGGGTTGTAGGTCAGCTTCGGGAACACAAAGGGATTGACAACCACCACGCTATCCGGTGCGATCAGCAGCGTATGGCCGTCGGCCTGCGCCTTGGCAACCAAGTCCGCTGCAATGGAGCCGCTTGCGCCAGGGCGGTTGTCGACAACGGCGGGCTGCCCGGTCGCTTCGGAAAGCTTCTGGCCCAGGAGACGAGAGAGTACGTCGCCTAACGCACCGGGCGGGCTACCCACGACGATCCTGAATGGCTTGTTGGGAAACCGCTGGGCTAAAGCTGGCCGTCCTGCAACTGTCGAAAGAGTTACCGCCAATAGTGCAGAAAGTGTGTGGCGCCGCGTAGCGGAAGTGGGGTTATCGCGCTTCATGGTGGAGTCTCCTTTGGTATCCGATTCCGATCTTGTATGCTCAGAAATTTATACATACCGTCTGCCCGGTTTGTATAATAAGACCCCTCACGGAACTCAATTTCCATTAGGGTTCCCCATGGCTCGCGCCGATGCGCATCTCATGGGGCCTAGCCGCTACAGTGGGGTTGCGGCGTTGCAAGGAATGTCGTGATAGTGTGCTTTTGCACTATTCTTGGTATGCGAGCCGACAAGGCTGTCTCGACTTCGCCGATACACAGGCGCTGAAAATTAGGGTATGACCCACCCCCCCCTATTTTGTCGAGATGCAGCCGATCAGCCAGCCTTGCGCACCGCTCGGGGTGTGCGACTGGGTCGGGCGGAACAGGCTTTGTGCTCCAGCATGGCGCGTGCCGTTTCGAGCCAAGACTGCATTAACAGGTGGAAATCGTCCCCGGGGTCGCTGATCAGTTGGCGGACGCCAAAGCCGCGGGCGAGCGCGTAGGTCAGACCGACCACCTGCGTCACCTTGGCACGATCATTGCCGGCGTCAATCAGTGCATCGACCCAGGCCTTCTCGACCGGAAGCCGGTAACGCTGTGCCAGTTCTTTAACGCCTACGCCAAGCGGGGATTGCGGATCCACCATCATCAGGTCCAGCGATAGCAAAAAGTCGTCGCTCAAGAAAAATGATTCGCTATCAGCGACCAACAGTTCAACAAATTCCTCAGGCGATGCCTTTGCCTGGGCAATGCGCTTCATCGCGTTCTCTTGCGTCTGCCGATAGACCTCTTCCAGCGCCTCGAGCACAAGCATGTCCTTTGACGGGAAATGATGCGTCTGGGCGCCCTTGGAGACACCAGCCTCTTCCGCGACATCGGCCGTGCGAAAGCCTGTGTACCGCTTCCGCTTGAGCAACGCAATGGCGCCGCGCACTAGCTTCTGCTGCGTTTCTTGAGTCCGTTCCGCTTGTGTGCGCCGGCGTTTCGTCGAAGAAGTTGCTGTGGATTTCATGTCAATGAGCTTGGATGTTGGGTAACCCGCACCGACATTTCTCCGATTCCAGAACATGCAGCGCGGATTTCGTCGCCTGGGGCAACGGCGCCGACACCTTCCGGAGTGCCGGTCAGGATCACGTCGCCCGGCTGTAGTGTATACATTGTTGAGGCGATCGCGATCAGTTCCGGGATGTCCAACGTCATGGCGCCGGTCGAGCTATGCTGGCGGCGCTCCCCATTCACCCAGAGCGATAGTGTCAGGGCGTGCGGGTCCGCGATCTCGTCTGCGCTCACGAACGCCGGTCCGAGCACGGTGTAGCTGTCGGGCGATTTGCGAAAGCTCCGATCCTCCTTGCCGCGCACGGTCATGTCAAGCCCGATGCAGTAGCCAGCCACATGGGACAGCGCGTGCTCGCGTTGAATCGAATGACCTGGCTTGCCGATCACCACCGCCAGCTCGACCTCATAGTCGGTACGGCGATCCGGCAGAATAATTTGCACGCCCTCGGTGGGACCCACCACGGAAGAGGCTGCCTTGAGGAACAAGCCATAGTACTCCGCAGGCCGGTCCACCCCCTCAAGTGCCATGCGATGAACGCCTGCATCGACGCCCGCGTCCTTCGTATCCTGCTCGACGTGTAGACGGTAGTTAGCCGGGGCCGCCATTACCTTGGAAGGATTTGTCAGTGGACTGTGCACCCGGACTTCGTCCAGCTTCTGTGCGTTTGCGCCGCGACGGGCAACGCCAACTGCTTCACGCAGAATATCGAGATGCCGAATTAGCGGGTCACCTAGAATTGCCGGCCAGCGCAACGCCGGCAGCGCGTTGAGCGCGGCCGTGACATCGTAGACGGTGTCGTTCTCGACGCAACCGAGCCGGTCGCCATTGAATCTGCACAGCTTCATGAGTTCTCCTTCGAATGGTTAAATGGCTGCGATTTCCAGAGCCAGTCAAGGCAGCGGTAGAAATCTTCGGGAGTCCGCTCCTGCAGTTGCTGGGTTCGGATTTCCGCGTCCACGCCATCGCAGTGATAGGTATGCCATAGTGCGCGAGACTCGAGTTGTACCCGCGTAGTTCGTCCAAATCGGAGTGTTTCGAATCTGCCAAAGGCTTGCTCGTAGTCGCTACCGTGTTCGTCGATCAGCCCGCTGAGCGTCACCGCATCTTCGATCGCCATGCCGGCACCTTGCGCCAACGACTGCAGAGTCGCGTGGGCGGAATCACCGAGCAGAACGACCAACCCGCGACGCCATTTGCGGATGGGATGGCGGTCCGCAATGCTCCAGCGCCGCTCCAAATTGACGATCGAGACCACTTCCTTTACTTCTGGCTGCGCATCGGCACACACTCGAGCGATATGTTTCGAATAGCCCTCGTCATTCATTTCCGAACCATCCGTAGGCGTTTCGAATACAGCCACGATATTCATCTCCGTGGCATCGCGCAATGGGTAGTAAATTACGTGGAAACCCGGACCGGTCCACATCGTCACGCCGCGGCGCTTGCGCATCAACGGGGGAACATCCGCCATGGCGACAATAGTACGGTGCGCAATATAGCCGGTATCGTAGGGCTGGTCTTCGGGGTATAGCTGAGCGCGGATTCGCGACCGCAACCCGTCAGCCGCAATCAACGCGCTGCCTTCGAGCTTCTGCCCGGTGCTGCTCTCCACATACACGCGTTCGGCGTCCTGTGTAAAGCCGGTCACCGTCGTCGCCTGGTTCAGCGAGACATTCGGCAGTGCGCGACACGCCTTCAACAGTATTTCATGCAGATCGACCCGGTGGATGGCAATATAGGGCGCAGGATAGCGACCGTCGAAGGCCGCCCCGCATAGAGGAACGCGTGCGAGCACCTCACCGCTGAAGGCTTCATACAGCGTCAGTTCCTCCGGATAGTAGGAGGCCATCCGGACTTCGCGCTCCAACCCAAGCTGAGCCAGGGCCGGCAGTACGTTGGGACCCAGTTGTACCCCATACCCGATCGGCGCGATCTCCGCAGATTGCTCCAGCAAACAGACGGCCTTGCCGCGTCTGCCGAGTCCTAGCGCCGTGGCGACTCCGCCAAGCCCGCCTCCGACCACAATGATCGGGTTCTGATCGCTTTGCTTCATTGTTTGCGTCCTATTGTCACTCACAGTCTTCCAGCGCGTAGTATCCGCAGTGCTTCATTAAGCCTTCATCCGACAGCGCGACCAGAATCGCGTTCTGGTCCACGGCGTGCGCCACCCTCACATTCATCGGCACGGCGATCACGTCGCCAAAGCCCCACTCGAAGTGCGAATCGCCGATGACACTGCGGCCATTGCCGCGCAGGACGACATAGATCGTATTTGTGCGCTGCCGATAGGGATCGTTCTTCCAGCCCGCAGTCCATTCGTGGACCTTGATCGTGATCGTCGACATTTGCTCGGACGTCAGGTCGACCGTGTTGCCAAAGTGACGGTCCTCGTCCACACATTGCGCAAGTTTGCTGAGCGTGCCCGACCAACTCAGGCGCATTGGCGATTCGATCACCTCTTCAACATCCGCCTCCCACTGAAGCGGATGCTCCTGGACAGTCATCGGTTCGAGCAGGTGCACGAGTGGCAGGTCGAGACAGTCGAACCAGAATGCCTGCTCGTCGCCATCGTGGCCATGCCCGTGCCAATACCCACCAGGCGTCAGGACTATATCGCCGCTTTCCATCGGGTGCCGCTTGCCGTTTACAACCGAATAGGATCCGTGGGATTCAATGATCACCCGCAGCGCGTGTGAGGAGTGCCGGTGTGAACGGGCCTTCTCACCAGGCAGTATCGACTGATACGCCCCAACCAGCGTCCGGGTGGTGGCAAAGTCATTGCCGGGGATCGGGTTGCGCAAGATAAAATTGCGCCGCTCGGCGAGATCCGTGCCTATCACACGTCCGGCGGCGACCAGGGCCGACCGCATCTCCGCATAGCGCCAATGGGCTGGCACGAAGCGTGATCGCGGCGTAGCCCACATCAAAGGTTCAGAACGCTGAACCCAGCCTGGGGTGCAATCGCGGGAATCGATTGCTCGTACGAGTTCATCAACGTCGCGGATCGCATCGTAGTCAGCAATAGAGACGTCTTGCAGGATTTCAGACACTTTTTTCCTTTGCCATGTCGAGTTGTGACCTGGATGATGGTCCGCACCATGCGGTATGGCACGACCTCTCTCATCACGCCCCCTCGAATTGCTTGGTGTTGTACAGGTCGGAACTGGACCCGCCAACCCTACGCCAGCGGCAGTGCCGGAGATGTGCTCCAAATCGCCCCACCCTCAGCCCTGCATCTTACAAACCGTCGGGTCGGTATGTAGTTTAATTATTTCGGACGTGGAAGAAATAGGGGATTCTACTGAAGCGTCCTTTTTGTCTTCAGGGCCCGCGTTGGGGCGGTCTCGCCTTGGCATCGGCTTGGCCACGCCCCGAAACCGTTGAAACGCCGCCAGCGACCGGGTGTGTCATCAGGCCATCCAGCGCCTTTCCAAGCACAAGTTCCAGTCCCACTTGGCTGGACGAAGCCATTAGCATCCGCAATCTCGCCCGAAACCAGCCTTCTCTCGGCTCCCCAATCTTGTCGCCAGGACGGTCCATCGGTCGGGAAACACATTGTCATTGGAGCTTCACACCCGACGGTTATGAGCGCATCTACATTCTCTTGCGTCGCGAGGGTTGGCACGTGAATCTTCAAGCGGGTGCATCGACTGTATTGCCTAGAGGGGCTGGAGGTGCGTAGCGGGTGCGTCGAAAGAAGCGTCTGAGCCTACACCGCGGCCCAGCGCCGATGCCGACGACACTTGGCCAGCGCTGGAGCATGGATTTTGTCCACGATCAGTTGTCTAATGGGCAGGCGTTTCGGGTGCTGACCGTGGTCGACAATTGGAGTCGCGAGAGCCCGCTGCTTGAGGTGGGATTCCGATTAACGGGCGCCAGCGTCGTCGAGGCCCTCAGCCGGGTCGGAAGGGTGACCCGACTGCCAGCGTGCATCACGGTAGATCATGGCACCGAATTCACCTCCAGAGCGCTCGATGCCTGGGCTTGGGAGAACCATGTGCAACCGGACTTCACACGCCCCGGAAAGCCAACCGACAACGGGCTTTGCGAGTCATTCAATGGACGGTTTCGCGACGAATGCCTGAACAAGCATGAGTTCACATCGTTGGACCACACGAAGCAGATCATTGAAGCCTGGCGGCGTGATCACAATCATCAACGACCGCACGGCTCGCTCGGCAAACTGACCCCGAGCGAGTACGCCATGGCCCACAAGGTCAGATCGTCAGAAATGACCGAGCTCTAGTTTTAAGTCCCATCACTATTGGGGGGACGTCATCATGGCCTAGCCTCTACTTCCAACGACCGCTAGAAATGGGGGATATCCCTGGAAAGGGCGCGAACGGCGACTTACGTCCGCCGTTCCGCAAGGCCTTACATACGATGGGGATTGGGGCGTCTGCATGATCCGACTGCGTGCTAAATGTCGCCAGTCCGCTCGACGGCAAAGCAGTGTTTTCGTCGGTAAGCGGCTCAGCCGGCAGGGCTGATCTTAGACGTGCAGTATCGTGCAATCTGCCACGTTCCGGTGGCCGACTTACGTAGCAGGAACAGTTCCTGATACGCCGCGGGCATGACGACGCCGGTCGCCTTGTTGGTTTCGGTGCCCTCGGTGGCGCTCCGCACGAAACCCCAGTCGGCGCTGATTTGCACAACCTCCTTTATTTCATAGGCCATGGCGAAACCGACGGTTTCGAAGACTTTCGGATAGACTATGGCCAGTTCGTCCTTGCCCACCGCTGCCGGCCTGCCGGGGGCCATCAGCACGCCGTCATCAGCGTATGTCGCTACCACGGCGGCGGCATCAGCGCGGTTGAAGGCGGTCAAGTAGTCGACTGCTCTCGCTTCAATCGCGACCAATTCTTCGTTAAATGCTTCGCTCATTATCATTCCTCCAAATGCCTTACTCCGAGGCCACGCGACGTTTCGCGAGACCAATATAGGGCCGGTCCAATTGCCGGCCATACAACACAACTGTGTTGACGCACTGCCTAGACGGGTTCCCCGTCATGCCGGCTGGCGCTCCCGTATCGGGAACCAGCCGTGAGCAGCTTGGATGACGGCCCAGAGCTTGTCCGGGATGGTCAGGCTTGGCGCCGACGCGGGGTCGAGGGCGGTCACTATCTCTTCCGCACGGTCGCTCTTGGCGAGCGCGACCCAGTTCGGGTTCATGATAAGCCCTTGACCGATGGCGGTTAAGGAAAGGCCGCTATTCAGCGCCGCCTCTGCCTGTGTTGGCGTTTTCATGCCGCCCGCCGCGATCAAGGGAACCCGCCAGGCCACATGCTCTATGAGAAGTTGCGCAGTAGTCTTTCCTGCACTGCCGTCGGACGGCATACCATTTAGTACGTCGTACAGCGACGCATGGATGTAATCAACGCCAGCCTCGATTAGCCGATCAATCAGCAGGTTTGTATCAGAAATGCGCAACCCACCCTCGGCGGGCTCTTCCGGGGAAACACGATAGCCCAGCAGAAACGGCCGGCCAGCATGCTCTTTGATGACCTGTAGAACGGCATGAACAACGGACAGCGGAAAGCGCAGTCGGCCCTCCAATGTGCCACCCCATTGATCATTGCGCTGATTTGCGAGCGGCGAAAAGAAGTCCTGGATGAGGAATCCGTGCGCGCCATGTAGCTCGACGCCGTCGAAGCCGGCCTCAATCGCGCGTCGAGTCGCATCAGCAAACGCCCTGATGATGATTTCGATCTCGTCGTGGGTCAGCTCGGAGGAGATGTTTCCGCCGGCGTTGAACAAGCCAGCAGGCACCTGAATCGTGCTCGGGCCGACGACTCGACCGTTTGGCACAAGTTCGGGCACCGCTTTGGTGCCGGCATGGAAGATCTGGAGAATGGCGGGGGCACCCCCACTCTTTGCTGCTTGCGCGAGCCTGCGCAGGCTTGGGATAAAGCGATCGTCGTAGGCGGCGAATTCGTTTGTGAAGCCGATCCCCTCCGGCGAGACGTGCGTACACCCAGTGATCACCATCCCGACGTCCTTGGCCCGCGCCTCAACGTAGACGAGCTCCTGATCCGACACTGTCCCATCTGGATTGGCGGACCAGGTTGTCATCGGCGTCATCACTGCGCGATTGCGGAGTGTGACGCCATTTCCAAAGCTGAATTTTTCGAAAAGAGGTGAAGAGCGCATCACAAATGGTCTCGTAGAGTTGGGCGGTGCCAGCGTTGAATTCGCCAGGCTGGCCGTGGGGTGCACAGCAGCACTGTAGTCCCAGCCAATTGATCCGACTAGGCGCATAAAATGCCTTGCCTTTATCATTCATGTGATAATTGAATGAACCCAGCAAGAGGATCGACATGCGACGCGATGAAATCGCCGATTTGGCTGCCTTCGTGGCTGTTGCTGAGGAGCGCAGCTTCACGAAGGCGGCCCAGCGCCTCGACATGGCTCAGTCGGCGCTGAGCCAGATCGTGCGTCGGGTGGAAGAGCGCTTGGGGATCAGGCTGCTTTCGCGCACGACGCGTAGCGTCGCACCTACCGAGGCGGGCGAGCGCCTACTTGCAAGGCTTGGCCCGATGATGCGCGACCTGGACTCCGCGGTCGGGTCATTGGGTGAACTGCGCGACCGACCCGCCGGCACGATCCGGATCACGACGGTCGAGCATGCGGCCAAGACGATTCTCATGCCGGCGATGAAGCGCCTTCTTGGCGACAACCCTGACATACACGTGGAGATCAGGGTCGATCACGCATTGGTCGACGTGGTTGCAGATCAGTTCGACGCTGGCATCCGCTTGGGCGGCGAGATTGCCAAGGACATGGTGGCGGTAAGACTGGGACCGGACATTCCGATGGCGATAGTTGCCGCACCCTCATACCTGTCGAAATTTCCTGCTCCAACCACTCCCGCGCAGTTGACCGAGCATCGGATCATCAACTTCCGACTGCCAACATCCGGTGCGGTCATTGGGTGGCGTCTGATGCGGGAGGGGCGGGAGATTAGAGTGCGAGGTCAAGGGCAACTGGTTGTGAACACGATCGACCTTCTCGTCGATGCGGTGCTCGACGGTCATGGCTTGGCATACATCCACTTGGACCAAGTCCAGTCGTTTCTAGACGATGGACGTCTTGTGCAAATTCTCGACAAGTACACGCCTGATATACCGGGCTATCACCTTTACTATCCAAACCGTCGGCACCCCTCTGCCGCATTTACCCTGCTCGTAGAGTCTCTCCGCTATTCGCCGTAGACAACTTCGCGCTTTATGCGTCGCAACGCCGAACGAAGAATCGGACCGACACTAATGTGTGTCTGCTATTCCTTCCAGTTGCGTGGGAGGTAGGAGCGAGAAAGCAGTCCTCAGTTCCCTAGCCTCCTCTCTTGGACTACGTCCAAAGAATCGTTTGAATTCTCTATTGAACTGGGAAGCGCTTTCGTAGCCGACCCGCGCTGCGGCAACTGCGGCTGTGGCGTTGTCGCGAATCATCAGCAGTCTGGCCTGATGCAGCCTTACGGATTTGATGTATTGGATTGGAGATGTTCTAGCAAAAGCCTTGAAATGCACATGAAAGGTTGGCATGCTCAAGCCAGCTTCGCCGGCTAGAAGAGCAACGTCCAGCGGTTCAGCGTACTCGCGGTGTATGCGTCGAAGTGCGCGAGAGATTCGCCCAAAGTTACCGTGGTTCGCCAATGCAGACCGGATCGCACCACCTCGTTCACCGACCAAAACTCGGAAACAAAGCTCGCGCACAATTCCGGCTCCTAGCACCTTAGCCTCGACAGGTGACATTAGTGCGCGCAACAGTCGCAGCGTAGTGTCAGCTAACGCTGCATCCAATGGCGTAGAGAGAATTCCCTCAGGGGCGGTCAGCATACCTGAACCCTGATGACCCAATTCCAAGACCAGATCTGCCACCGCTGCCATGTCCAGCCGAACTGAAACGGCGAGCAGCGGTTCCTCCGGACTAGCGTCAGTTTCGCTAGAGAACGGCAGGGGCACTGCTAGCACTAAGTAGTGTTGGGCGTCATAGCAGTAGACCCGTTCTGCCAAGTACCCGCGCTTACGCCCTTGGCAGACGATCACAATGCCGGGTTCGTAGAACGCGGGGGTGCGGGGAAGAGATCTGTCCACTCGCATGAACCGCACCCCGTCGAGCAACGATCGAGTGAAGCCTTCTTGCGGCGCGAGCTGTTTCAGCAGCGTCACCATCTCTTGTCGTGTCGACGAAATCTGCTCACTCATATCCAGAACACTGATAGGTCAGTTAATTGGCAAGGATCTTATACGAAATTTGCCACAGAATCCGGCAAATCATAGGAATAGGCAATGATCGAATACGAATTGACCTAGCCTTTGGCGTTAGGCAACGCCAAAATTTCATCTGGGATCTCGTCTTGACGCATGGACGCTGTCCCTCGCTCAAAGAGGCCCTGGGGCAACCTGAGGTCAAACCAACTCAAGGAATACAGATGAATAGGAAAACTTGGCTGATTACGGGCGCAGCCCGTGGCTTGGGCGCTCACATTGCACGCGCTGCCCTTGCGGCAGGAGACAACGTGGTTGCCACCGCGCGGAACGTGGAGACAGCTCGTAGCGCATTCAGTGAGCACACAGAGCGACTCCTTGTTTTTCCTCTCGACGTGACCAGCGCCAGCGGGACGCAGGCTGCTGTGGACGCTTCCATTGCACGATTCGGCACGATCGATGTACTCGTGAACAATGCAGGCTATGGTCATCTCGGTATTTTCGAAGAATCTTCCGCGGATGACTTGCAACGTCAGTTTGAGACGAACGTGTTCGGACTCGCGACCATGACACGGGCGGTTCTACCGACGTTGCGTCGTCAACGCTCCGGCCACATCATCAATATTGGCTCGGTTGGCGGCTTGGTGGGTTTCGACCTGTGCACGCTCTACGGTATGTCCAAGTTCGCTGTGGAGGGTTTCAGCGTTAATCTGGCCCGTGATGTCGCGCCCCTAGGGATCCACGTCACGGTGGTTGAACCAGGACATTTCCGCACAGACTTCCTTGATGACAGTTCGGCGCGGTTTTCCGGGAACCCCATCGACGATTACGAAGAAGTCCGTAGCAAGGTCGAATCTGCCTACAGAAGCTTCAATCACCAGCAGCTTGGCGACCCCGCCAAGCTCGGGACTGCCGTCGTGCAGGTAGCACATGCAGAAACGCCGCCCCTGCACTTGCTACTTGGCTCCGATGCCATCGAGACGGTTCGGAACGATTTGAAGAAGCGCCTGGTTGAGATCGAGGCGTGGGAGCGCTTGTCGATTTCCACGGACCACCGCTGATTCACAGCTTGGGGGGCCGCCATCGGTCTAGCCAGCGTCGTCTGGACAACCTACCCTGCAAATTCAATTGTCGGCGCGTGATGCCCAGCAAAGCCGAGGTCGTTGCGTTCCTACGAACTCTGGGTGACGCCAATCGCGCATCTGCGGAGCGATATATCCTGACTTGCCCCCTTTGGACGTGTCGATGTTGAGTTAGCGAGTCCAAAGTTGTGGAGACTATTGATCTCCGGTGATTGCCTTGCATCGCCAGCACACTGGCGATGCAAGGCGGCGAAGCTGCACACTATCTCTCCTTCAGCTTCTAGCTAGCGGCGTCGACGACGCCTGCACACTGACGACTTCAAGGCAGATGCGGTCGCCTCTGCAGCGCAGCCGGGAATTTCGATGGCGGCTGAAACAATGTCGCTGGGCATCAAAGCAAATCTCTTTCGACACTGGGTCCGGGACGCGGAAATCCAGCAGCGCGTGCCCGCGGTGCTCGATGTAGCCGACACTGCTTCGCGCGCCGCCCGTCCGATCGCTGCTGGATTCGTACCAGTCCAAATGCCCGCAGCGGCCGCGCCGTCGACACCAACAGGAGAGATCCGTGTGGAGGTGCGCCGAGTTGCACTGAGTGTTGTGATGACCTGGCCTGGCGCACTGGCTATTGAGTGCGGCAGCTGGCTGCGAGATCTGCCGCGGTGATAAAGGCTGAAGCGGTCTGGATGGCCGTCGAACCGCTGGACATGCGCGCTGGCACTGACGCTGCTCTGGTACGGGTCGTGGCCGTGTTCGGCGCTGCCAAGCCGCACCACGGGTACCGCCGCATCCGGCCCGAGGGGCATTTCGAGAGCCCTGCTGCGGTAGTCCTGATCGCTGAAGGCTACGACGCCGCTATCGGTGGTGACTTCGAGCTGGTGCCGGCTCACATCATCGCCGTTGCATCTCCCGCGTATCTGGCCCGACGTGCGCCACCAGGCGATCCTTCTGGTCTGATAGAGTTGGATGGTGTCATCATGTGCTCGCTTACGTCGAGTCGCATCCGTACGTGGAACATGCGCAACGCGCAAGGCGATGAAGTTGCCGCAGTGATTCGCGATGCCGTGGTGGTCAACGATCCTGCCGCACCGAGATAGTCGGCGCGGCTGGGCTTAGAGCCCGTTTGATAATTCAAGGATGGGCGATTCTGCGTAGCAGCAGCCCGCCCATTGCGATATAGACCATAGCCTCGGACACATCAGGACGGCGCGCGTAGTCCCTGACCAGGCGTCGCCAGCGAATCATCCAACCGAAGGTACGTTCCACTACCCAACGCCGGGGTAGCACCGCGAAGCCAATCTGACCTTCATGGCGACACACCACCTGCACGACGAAGTCGAGCGTCGCGGATTTATCCATCAACGTGCGACGATCGTATGCGCCATCTGCAAACAGATGCTTCAGCCCCGGCCAGCGCTTCTTTAGGGCCTCCAGGACCGCCAGCGCCCCGGTACTGTCGTCGATGTCTGCAGGCGTCAAGTTCACCATCAGCAACCAACCGTTCGTATTCACGGCAATATTCCGCTTGCGTCCAACGATCTTCATTCCCGCGTCGTAGCCGCGTTCCTTCGCCGCTGGCGCCTTTACCGACTGGCTATCCACCACGCCCGCGCTTGGGCAAGGCCGCCTGCCCTCCAACTCCCTATCGAGCATCAGCACTGCGTCATGAAGCGTCTGGAACAGGAACCGGCGCATCATTCGGCGAAACCACCAGTACACCGTTTGCCAGGCCGGAAAGTCCTTGGGTAGCATGCGCCAGCCCCACCCCGAGCGCAACAGGTATCGCAAGGCGTTGATGACCTCCCGCAGATCAGCCTTCCTGCGCCGCCCCCGCTGTGCGGGCTTGGGCAGCAGTCCCGCCACGCTGCCCATTCCATATCCGTCAGATCGCTCGGATACCGCCGTGTCTTGGCTGCCATGCTTGCCTGCCGCTCTCGATGTTCTTTTTTCCACATCCGAACGTTAGAACACATCTGCGGCGAATTTTCAAAAAGGGGCTCTAACCGCTGACGGGCCGAACCGAACTGGTGGCTGCATTGCATAGGCACAAATGCAGTCGCCCATTATGTTTCACGATAGTGAAACTATTTCGGCGCGTATCAGTACGCGGGAAACTTACTGCGACAGAACCGTACGGAGGCCAACGCAGAAAGCGCTAACCTTTTTGTTTATTATTTACAACATCTTTGGAAAAGGCCCTGAGGAAGCAGTTTTACTTCACTCCACGCCTTGCGTAGCCATTCCTCGCAAGCCGTTTGTGATAGCGCGCCCTCTCGTACTTCCGTCTCGCCCACTCTGTACGTCGAGGACATCGCGACTACCGGCCGGTCGACCCGTTGAATCCGCAATGGAAATAGATCAGCCGGCAAGACGGGGCTTCAGCCACGGCATCTTGGCCACGCGCTCGGCCTCAAAAACCTTGATCTTGTCGGCGTGGCGCAGGGTCAAGCGAATATCGTCGAAGCCGTTGAGCATGCAGTACTTGCGGAACGGCGCGATGTCGAACTCGTAGCCCTGGCCCGACGCCGTGATCACCGCCTGCTTGTCCAAGTCGATGGTGAGCTGGTAGCCCTTGAAGGCATTGGTCTCGTTGAACAGGTGGTCGACCTGCTGCTCGGTCAGCACCACCGGCAGCAGGCCGTTCTTGTAGCAGTTGTTGAAGAAGATATCGGCAAAGCTGGGCGCGATCACGGCGTGGAAGCCGTATTGCGTCAGCGCCCACGGGGCGTGCTCGCGCGAACTGCCGCAGCCGAAGTTGCGGCGCGCCAGCAGGATCGACGCGCCCTGGTAGCGCGGCTGGTTTAGCACGAAGTCCGGGTTCAGCGGACGCTTGCTGTTGTCCATACCGGGCTCGCCGACGTCCTTGTAGCGCCACTCGTCGAACAGGTTGGGGCCGAAGCCGGTGCGCTTGATCGACTTCAGGAACTGCTTCGGGATGATGGCGTCGGTGTCGACGTTCCCGCGGTCGAGCGGGGCCACGAGGCCGCGGTGTATGGTGAACTTTTCCATGTCTTGGTCCTTGCCTGATATCTAGCCGCTTAGAGAAGCTTGCGCACGTCTACGAAATGGCCTTCTATGGCGGCGGCAGCTGCCATCGCCGGGCTGACCAGATGCGTGCGTCCACCCGCGCCCTGGCGGCCTTCGAAGTTACGGTTCGAAGTCGATGCGCAGCGCTCGCCCGGCTCGAGGCGATCGGCATTCATGGCCAGGCACATCGAGCAGCCCGGCTCGCGCCATTCGAAGCCCGCGGCCTTGAAGACCTCGTCCAGGCCTTCGCGCTCGGCCTGTTCCTTGACCAGGCCCGAGCCCGGAACCACCAGCGCCAGCTTCACGTTCGACGCGACCTTGCGACCCAGCTTCTGCACCACCCACGCGGCGGCGCGCATGTCGTCGATACGACTGTTGGTGCACGAGCCGATAAAGACCTTGTCGATATTGATGCTCTCGACCGGAACATTGGGCTGCAGGCCCATGTACTCTAGCGCTCGTTCCATCGCAGTGCGCTTGTTCGGGTCCTTTTCCTTGTCTGGATCCGGCACGCGGTCTTCGATGCTGATGACCATTTCCGGCGAGGTGCCCCAGGTCACCTGCGGGCGGATCTCTTCTGCACGCAGCTCGACCACCAGGTCGAACTTGGCGCCCGCATCCGAATGCAGCGTGCGCCAGTAACCCACGGCCTGGTCCCACTCTACGCCCTGCGGCGCATACGGGCGGCCCTTGAAGTATTCCAGCGTAACATCGTCCACCGCCACCAGGCCGGCGCGCGCGCCGGCTTCGATGGCCATGTTGCAGACCGTCATGCGGCCTTCCACGGTCAGGTCGCGGATGGCCGAGCCGGCGAACTCGATGGTGTTCCCGGTGCCGCCCGCGGTGCCAATCTTGCCGATGATGGCCAGCACGATGTCCTTGGCGGTGCAGCCGCGCGGCAGCTTGCCTTCCACCTTAACCAGCATGTTCATGGTCTTCTTACCCAGCAAGGTCTGCGTGGCCATCACGTGCTCGACTTCCGAAGTGCCGATGCCGTGCGCCAGCGCGCCGAATGCGCCGTGCGTGCTGGTATGCGAGTCGCCACACACCACCGTCATTCCGGGCAGCGTGGCGCCCTGCTCCGGCCCGATCACGTGCACGATGCCCTGGCGATGATCGTTCATCTTGAACTGGGTGATGCCGAAGCTGTCGCAGTTGGCGTCCAGCGTATCGACCTGCAGCTTCGACACCGGGTCGGCAATACCCTGGCTGCGGTTAGTGGTCGGCACGTTGTGGTCCGACACCGCCAGGTTCGCGCTGATGCGCCATACCGGATGCTCCGACATCCTCAGGCCTTCGAACGCCTGCGGACTGGTCACTTCATTCAGCAGGTGCCGGTCGATGTAGAGCAGCGTGGTGCCGTCTTCCTCGACGTGGACAGCGTGGTCATCCCAAAGTTTGTCGTAGAGCGTCTTGGCCATGATGCAGGGGGCGGACGGACCCGTCCTTCAGGAACGGTGCAGATCCGCGCTTGTGGTTTGGGGGGTTCTCTTCGGCGTGCACGTGCACACCGGGCGTAGCGTCATGTGCTGCAGCCAGTCTTGATGATCCCGATGAGAACAGCGGCGGCCCCCCCGCCACATTCGGCGTGCGGGGTTCGCTACCTTCATGCAGTGGGGCTGCAAAAGCACTGCTCGCGCCGACATCGCAGCTTGGAGGCTTAATTTGCGGCCACGCGCGCAGTCATCGTCCCGATACCGGAAACACTCGCTTCCAGAATGTCACCATAAGTGACCGGGCTCACGCCGGCGGGCGTCCCTGTCATGATTACGTCTCCGGGATACAGCGTGTACATCGCCGATGCGTACTCGATCAGCCGTTGCACGTCATAGATCAGGTACTTGGTGTTCGACTGCTGGCGCAGTTCGCCGTTGACGTGGATGCTCAGATCTAGGGAGTTGGGCTCCGGGATCTCGTCCGCTGTGACGATCCAGGGGCCGAGAACAGAGAACGTATCCGCCGACTTACGGAAATCAGGCAACTCGGGGCCGCGCACCGTCATGTCAAGTCCGATGCAATACCCAAACACGAAAGCGAGAGCGTTTTCCCGCGACACCTTCTTGGCTTCACGGCCAATCACGACCGCCAGTTCAACTTCATGATCTGTGCGGCGATCAGGGAACGGAATCCTGATGTCCTCATGACAACCAATGACTGAACTGTTTGCCTTCAGGAAAACCCCGAGCGTGCTCAGGTCCGTGAACGTTTTCCCATGATTAATCTGTGGGTCGTTGTTGGCCTCTGCAATGTGATCCTTGTAGTTGATCGGCGCGGCGATGATTTTTCCGGGATTGGCCACAGGGGCGCGGAGACGGACACTGGCAAGCGGAACGCGTCGCCCGGACTCTATGGCCTCGTCGATGTGGGGCCGCACGCTCTCGAAGTTGTTGATGATCCAGTCATACTTCGGATAAGGCCAGGTTGGGCGAAAGGACGAAGCGAAGACATCGGTAATGTCGACGACATCCTGTCCGAGGGCGACACCGATGCGGTCGTCGTCAAAGATGCAGAGTTTCATGATGATGCTTTCAAGAGAGTGAGGGTTAGTCGCGTTGCTCGCGCAGCAAGCCAAGCTTCTCGTGCACAGGCCGATCTGAATAGCTGAAGAAGACCGAGTCCTCCTCCGCGTGGATAGTGCAGGCACACCAGCCTGGAATTGCTGCAATGTCGTTAGGGCCCACCGAAAAGGTAGGCCCCTCCTCGATCGTGACTTTAGCGCGTCCTTCAACGCAGACGAGGACCAGGCTTTCGGTAGAGCGATACGGCCGGGTAGAGAACCCGCGCGGGAAATAGCGTAGTGTCGTGCCGAGCGTGGGCATGGCCCAGTCGCCGTTCAGCGGATTCACATACTTAAGGCAGATGCCCAGATGGGGGTCCGGCGCTTCGACACCGGCCAGGACGTGAAGCGCCTCGCGGGAGCGCTCGTACGGGTAGCTGAAGATCGGCGACGTGGCATTGCCCCGGTCGCACTGGAGCGGCAGCATGCCTGAGCCAAAGCGGGCGGCCGTTTCGCCACTCACTCGCGTCGATGGCTGTGCCTTCTCCTCATGACTCTCGCGGAACCCCGCCCGCAGAAAGTTGACAAGCGGCACATCAAGCCCGTCCAGCCATACAACTGGTTCCGTGCCTTCATGGCCGTGGTCGTGCCACGTCCAGAAGGGCGTAATAATGAAGTCGCCCCGGTTCATCCGCGTCTTCTCGCCATCAACGGCCGTGTATGCGCCGGTTCCGTGCAGGACAAAGCGTAGCGCCGACTGCGTGTGGCGATGCGCAGGCGCGACTTCGCTGGGCAAGATTAGTTGGATCCCCGCGTAGAGAGTGTCCGTCACCTGTGATTTTCCGGGCAGGCCCGGGTTCTCCAGCACCAGAACACGGCGCTCCGCTTCTTCGGCTGAAATCAGCGGTCCTGCGCGAAGCAGCTGAGGGTAGACATCCTCCCAGTTCCAGCACCAGGGTTGAGCTTCCGGTACCGGTTCGGCGGGCACGAGTTTCTTCAGCACGCTCCAGAGCGGTGCGAGGTTCAAGGGCCGCAGATTCTCGTAATAGCGTTGTCTCTCTTGCTCGACGTTCATGCTTTTCTCCGTGCGCCCTCACCCTCGGGATGAGTCGCAGTTCTGAGCGAAATCTGGTAGTTAGTTGGGGGCACAGTTGATCCCAGCCTCATCGCAGGCCGGGACAAATCCTACCCTGCTGCTACGCTCGTACGCTCCGGCAGACGCGTATTCGCCATCAATCACGTAGCTGCTGGCGAGGATACCGCCGATGCCAAGTCCGGTGACGAAGCGCAGCAGGCCAAGATGCGTTGGCGTCCTGGCATAGTCGGAAGCGATTCTCCCCAGCCCGGCGACAACGATGCACAGAAGCACCAACGGGCGCCGGCCGATGCGGTCCGCCCACGGGGCGATAAACAGCGATCCGACGGTCATACCGACCAGGCCGGCACTGAGAAGGTAGCCCAGCTGCGCCCCTGTCAGGGACCAGTGTGCACTGACGGATGCCGCGGTGAACGCCATGACCATCGCGTCGAAGCTGTCAAGCATGTTGATCAGGAAGCAGAGCCCAATTGCCCGCCACTGAAAGAATGTCATCGACTTGCCATCCATGGTGTGGGCAAGCGATGCGTTGATGGTTGCAGTCGATGTCATGTGTTTTGTCTCCTCGTTCGAGTTTCTTCCGCCGCCGCCAACGAAGATGGCGAGCATTGAGCTCCCGCTTATGACGAAGCGGCGGCGGCCTGCCACGCGTCGTAGCCATCTACAAACTGCGGTGACATGCTGCGCAAGCGATCTGGATCGACGCGTCCCGTGCGGCCGATGTAGTCCATCGCGAACTCCCATGCAGGCAGTTCCATGTGTTGAGGAAAGTGGTCGTACCAATCGGCGCTTTGATTCGCTGCGGCGGTGATCTTCTCCACAATGGGCCGGCGGCGGGCTTCAAAGCTGGCCAGCGCGTCGGGGACGCTGTCGGGGTAATCTGCCACCGACTGCGCGAGCGCCTGTACGTCCTCCAGTGCCAGACGGGTTCCCGAGCCGATAGAGAAATGTGCGGTGCGAAGCGCGTCGCCCACGAGCACGCAGTTCCCGACCGACCAGCGTGCATTGCTGATCTTGGGAAAGCGTCGCCACAGGGACCGGTTGACCACCAGCGACGCACCGGCCAGTTCGTCGGCAAACACCTCCTGGCAGTAGCGCCGCGATTCATCCTCGCTCATGTGCTCGAAACCGATTCGCTCGAAGGTCGACGCATCGACCTCCACCAGAAACGTGCTCATGCTTGCCGAATAGCGGTAGTGGTGAGCGTTGAAGAAGCCCTGGGGTAGTTTCTTAAAAGTCTGAGTCAGGCGATCAAACGGGCGCGTGGCACCGAACCATGCGAAGCGGTTATCGAGGTAATCGATGCGCGCGCCGAACGCTTGCTCATGCGTGCGACGCACCAGGGAGTTCACGCCGTCAGCGCCGATGACGAGGTCGGCCGCGTCCAAGTCGTCCAGGCGGGTGATGACCCGATTGTTGATCAGTACGGCACCTACCGATTCAGCCCTCTGGCGTAGAATTTCCAGCAATTTCAGGCGGGCGATGGCCGTGAAACCGACGCCGTCGATCCGGATGGTCTGACCATGGATCCGCAGTTCGATGTCCCGCCATGTCTCCAGCCCGCAGCTGATCATCTCGAGCGTTTCCGCGTCGCTTGCCCGCAGAAGATCTAGCGCCTGATCCGAGAAAACGACGCCGAATCCGAAGGTCGTATGCGCATCGTTCTGCTCGTAGACATGGACCGTCGCGTCAGGACGCTCGCGCTTCAGGAGATGGGCTGCGTACAGGCCCGCCGGGCCGCCGCCTATGATATTGATCTTCATGTGTTTGTCTCCAATACCTCGGCGTCGTCGCCCATGAGCAGTGCGCGTACCGATTCCGGCACGACACGGGCATGCATCGAGGTTGTGGTTCCGACCGCGTGTACGGCCCAGACCCGGGTCTCATGTGCCTCCATGAGCAGGGTGTCTTCGCGCAGGAAGCGATGGACGAAGCCAAGTGACTTCCCGCCGATCTTTTCGACGGCGATCTCATGCCATAGGTAGGAATGGAGTGTAGGCGCATCGAAAAATTGCATTGACAACTGCACCACCGGCAGACCGCCGCGCGTCTTTTCGTCAAGGATCGCGGTGGGGTCTATTCCGAGCGAGAAGAGCATCTCGTTCAGCCCATCGACCATCCAGCGCGAGTAGTGGGGGAAGAAGACGATGCCACCAGGGTCGCATTCGCTCCAGTGCAGGCGTCGCTTATAGCGGTAGGTACGCATGATTGTCGCCCGGCTCAATGTACTGACTCTTCGTCGATTTTTCCCGCGATCGTTGCGCGTAGATGCGCGCGATCAAGCTTGCCGACACGAGTGGTCGGAAAAGCGTCGCAGGCTTCGATCCGCTCGGGCAGCTTGAACTTGGCCACGCCGTGCGCGAGCAAGTACTCGCCCAGCTCCCCGACGGTAGGCACCTTGTGGCCGTCTCGGATGATCAGGAACGCGCACGCCTTCTCCCCATAGATCGGATCGGGCATCGCCACCACCTTACCGTCGGCGATTGCCGGATGGCGAGCGATCAGGTATTCGATGTCCTCCGTTCCGAATTTTTCGCCGCCGCGGTTGATGTTGTCCCGCATCCGGCCTTCGAAGCGGTAAACGATCTGCCCGTCGATCACTGCGGCCCGGATCAGGTCGCCGGTCCGGAAGAAACCGTCTGGGGTGAAACTGACCGCGTTGATCTCCGGCGCCGCGTAGTAGCCGCGCAGCGTCGAAGGCCCTCTGAAACACAGCTCCCCAGCCTCGCCGATCTGTACCTCCTCGTCTGTGCCAGGGTGAAGCAGCCGCACTTCGTCGTAGGGCGAGCATGGCATGCCTACGCTGCCATGGCGCGCCTTCATCGACGACTCCGGAGTGCCTGTCAGCACCAACCCTTCGGTAATCCCGAACATGTTGATTGATGGCATGCCGGTCGCGCGTTCGATGGCCTCCGCGCCCATCAAGGTCGACAGCGAACGCACGGAAGACAGGTCATGCCGTGCGACGTGGGGGTAGGCAGCGATCGCCGGCGCATGAGGTCCGATGGTGAACGCATGCTGCACGCGCTCGTGCTCGATTGCTTCGAAGTAGCGTTCCACGTCCCACTGTGGCATCAACACTGTCGTTGCCCGGAACAGCACCGTGCGAACGATGGCGAACATCATGCCGGCGTTGTGCAGGATCGGTAGAGCCCAAATGCCAACGTGACCATCCCGCATGTCATAGCAGGCACACCAGGAACGCACGTGACTTTGATACTCGGCATGGAAGCGCGGAATAACCTTGGGTACGCCCGTCGAACCACCAGAAAGCTGGAAGGCAACTACGTCCTCACAGCCGAACTCACCGGACGTATCCAGGGCGGAAAATTCCGCGGTGCTCTCACAGAGGCTCTCCAGCGCGTGCCCCCTTGCGTCCGGGGCGCCGCCGGCGACGATAAGGTGCGGGATCTGGTGTCGCTCCGACATTCCGGACGCGAACTTCGCCAGATCGAAACGCCCTCCGGCGTCCGCCTGTACGAAGTAAGCCTTGGGATTCGTCAGTTCGGCCAGCTTGCCGATCTCCAGTTCCCTGTACTGGGGAATGCTGCAGACAGGAACGATGCCGGCCTTGAAGCAAGCAAACAGTGCGACGACCGTTTCGATGCTGGTTCCCATCTGGAACATGGCTCGGTCATGCACTTGCAGCCCTAACGCTCTCAGGCCGCACGCCAGGCGCTCGCTTTTCGCGTCGAGCTCGCCGAAGCTCATGCGGTCGCCTTCGCAGACGAACGCAATCCGCTCTGGCGCGTGCTTCGCGGCACTTCGCAGGGTATCGCCCAGTGTCTGGCGGTCCCAGATGCCGCCGTTGAGATAGTACGCGGCCTGTTCCGGAGGGGTGTACACGACCCCATCCATTGGGTGCAGAGGGCCGGTTTTGTCACAGGCGCGCAGAGGCTGATTTCCAGGGTCCGCCCCTCCCTTTCCTTTGCAGGGCTCTCGCATGCATCGTCTCCTGTCTATTGTGTTCAACGGATCCGAGTATGGGACACCCGGTCGTAGATGCACAATGCAATGAGTGTTATTGTTAGTATTTATGGGCTAAATACCTGATACGCATGCAGCCTGAGATCGACCTGAAGCTCCTGCGCTTGCTTACGCAGATTCACGCGTTGGGCAGCGTGTCCAAGGCGGCCGATGCCGTCCACCTGAGCCAGCCAGCAGCCAGCCTCGCGCTCGGTCGCCTGCGCCGCATCCTTGGCGACCCGCTATTCGTCCGTGGTTCTAGTGGCATGGTGGCGACCGGCAGGTGCGATGAAGCAGTGACGGCGGCGCTAGAAGCGCTATCCCTGATAGACGGCGTGGTGCAGACTCCTGCCGACTTTGATCCCTTGAACGCGCGGCGGGACTTCGTGGTCACGTTGTCCGATATTGGCGAAGTGGTGTTCCTGCCCAAGCTGATGGCCAGGTTGTCACGGCTGGCGCCTCACTGCAATCTCAGGGCAAAAGCACTGTCCGTGCGTGAGTTGCCGGAGGCCATGCAGAGCGGGCAAGTCGAAATGGCGATCGGCTTCTTCCCCGATCTGGAACGTCCCGGCTTCTATATGCAGCGGCTGTTCGAACACCGCTTCGTCTGCCTTGTGCGCAAAGATCATCCTCGCGTGAAGACAGAGAGAATTCCATTGGCCGTATTCCTCGAATTGCCGCATGCCGTCGTAGAACCTGAGGGACGCAGCCACGAACTCTTTGAGCGCCTGTTGAAGAGCAAAGGCCTCAGCCGCCGCGTTCAACTCAGCATCCCACATTTCATGAGCGTGCCTGCAATCGTTGCTGCGACCGATATGATCGTCACGGTACCGCAAGCGGTGGCGGAGTACTTTGTACGGTTCGGGGAAGTGCGCATTGTGCAGCCCCCCGTCAATACGCGTCGCTACGCGCTAAAGCAGTACTGGCATGCGCGCTTCCACGCGGACCCTGGACTGAAGTGGCTGCGAGGTCAGATTGTGGAAGCTTTCACCGAGAACGCCTGAAGACACTACCTCACATGTCAGCCGCGACGCGCGATATTCCGCAAAAAAAGATGCGGACCATGCCGAGAGGCCACGCATGGGCGCTGCCGTCGCAGCCGCACCATAAGGCAGTTCGCCGATGCATGCGCGGCGAATCCGCAGGTCAGTGACCGAGCAGTCTGCCGTCCGCCGGCGCCACCATCACGCGCAAATGGATCGGACCGCGGCTAATGCCGAGTGGCTGATAGCAGACCTTGGCGCAGGCCTTGTCGCGAGCAATAGATTTGCGGCATGTGTATCACCGGCATCTGTGACTGCCCCAAACTCGTCCAGCCGTGTGCGGCAATCGAAGTAATCGGATGCCGAAAGGGCAACCGCGCAGCGGCCGCAAGCGCTTTTCGCTCGCCTGGAAAAGGGAGGCGACCCACAATACGCAATCCATAACCGCATATACGCGGTGATCGAAGCCCTCGGGGTAGCAAGCGCCGAGGCGCGCAGACCCACTGCGATCTCCGCATTTGTCGAGAACAATGACTCGTACGTGCACTGCTTTTCGTGCCCTGGCTAACGAGGTGCGTGTCCCGACGTCTCTGTATCCCTCTCCCCATGCGCCGCGTGCCAAGACGGCTCTTGATTGCTATCGATGTTTGCTGAACAATTCGACGACCGACTCCCGTAACCACCTGACCGCAGGATCTGTATGGAAACGCGGATGCCAGAACTGTTTCAGCGCATAGGGCTTGATATTGATCGGTGGCTCGACGATCCGCAGGTTCTCCAGGCCCACATAGTAGTCTGCAAGGGATTGAGGCACCGTCACGATGAGGTCGGTGGCCGCGATGATTGCCGGAATGGACAGAAAGTGGACCGACATCAATTGCACACGTCTTCGGTAGCCCTTCTCCTTGAGTAGCCCTTCGAATAGCTCATGGCTGCGCCCCATAGGTTCCACCACCGCGTGCGAAAGCTCCAGAAAGTCGCGCATGCTGATGCGAGAAGACGGCACATAAGGGTGGTCTGCCCGCACTAGGCACACCAGCGAGTGCATGAACAACTGCTGGGCGTAGAGTGCCGGGCGCTCCAGGTTGGGAAAGAACCCCAGAGCCAGATCGCAGCGCCCCTCCTCCAGCGCCAGCTCAATGTCTTCTATCGGGAAAGTCTCGCATCTGAGGTTGCATTGAGGCGCCGCCCGCGCGAGATGTGCCATCAACCGGGGCAGGAAGTAGAGCTCGCCGACGTCGGCCATGGTGACGACGAAATCGCGCCGAGCCGTAGCCGGCTCGAATGTGGGGCACTGAAGAATGTTCCCTTCGAAGTCCGCCAGCGCCTTCGACGCCGCGTCCGCCAGCTCCGTGCAGCGCGGCGTCGGCAGCATTCCTGACGGTGAGCGCACGAAGAGCGGATCCCCGAGGCGGGTGCGCAGGCGCCCCAATGCGAGGCTCGTCGCCGGCTGACTCAAATCGAGTTCCTCCGCCGCCTTGGACACGCTTCTCCAGCGGTGAAGCGCCACGAGCACCCGCAAGAGATTGAGATCGAATCGACCGGGCATTTGTTTGGCAAATATCGAAAATAACGCCGCCTTTATTGCACAAATATTGATCCCGGTCAATTCTCTGGCCGTGTGCTATCGCATGCGATTCCCAAGACTGAGACTCTAAATGGAGACAACGCATGAAGACCTTTGTAGTGAGGGACGGCCCAGCCAGCCTGTGCTTCTTAGCTTTCCTTCTGAAGAAAAAGCATCCAGAACACCGCATTCACGTCGTAGAGCAGGACCCGGGAGCGACTTACCGCTGGGGCGTCGAATTCTCCGGCGTCGCGGTGGGGGCAATACAGGCTGCGGATGAGGAGTTGTTCGGTGACGTCATCCGGGGACATCAAAGCTGCAAGTACATCCGAGTGGTCCGCGGGCGCCAGGGTGTTTACACCTATGGCAACCAGTGCTCTCACACACCACGACTCGAAGTGCTAGCTAAGCTGGAATCCGCCTGCGAGCGGAGCAAGGTAAGGCTCGCCCACGGTGACGTAACGGGCGCCAAGGTGCAGGGCATTAGTTCGATGGCAGTGCGAGTTTCGGAAAGGGAAACGTAATGGCCCGCTCTCTTGATGCTCGCTATGAGGCTGACACACCCTTGGCCTTCCTGAACGGAAACCAGGCGCTGATCCGCATGATCGTTGAGCAAATGCGCTCGGATGGGGAAACTGGCTTGCGCACCAAGGCGTTCGTCACGGGCTACCCCGGTTCGCCGCTGGGCAGCATCGACATCGCGCTGCGGCAGGCCAAACGGACTCTGGATGCCCACGGGATCACCCACCGTGCGGCGCAGAACGAGGAGTTCGCAGTCTCCATGCTGAGCGGCACGCAGATGCTCGATGAACACCCTCACCCGGATGTCGATGGTGTCGTTGGCTACTGGTATGGCAAGGGTCCGGGCCTGGACCGCTCCGGCGACGCGCTGAAGCACGCAAACTTCGCTGGCACGAGCCGCCACGGCGCCGTGGTCATTCTTAGCGGCGAGGACCACGAAGCGAAGAGTTCGACCGTCCCCTATCAGCAGGAGTTCTCTTTCGAACACCACGGCATCCCCGTGCTGTATCCCGCCAGCGTCCAGGAGTTCCTGGACTACGGCCTGCACGCCGCCGCGCTGTCGCGCTTCTCCGGATGCTGGGTGGCGCTAAAGCTTGTCGGCACCCTGTGCGACGGCGGCGAAGTCGTGCAGCTGCACCCTGCCGGCATCCGTACGCAGATCCCGGAGCTGCAGATCGGCGGAAAGCCATTTACCAGGATGGCGAACCACCGTTTCTTTCCGGTGACGAATGTCGAGACCGAGCGGCGCCTCTACGACGAGCGACATGCGGCGGTACTGGCCTACGCCCGCGCGAATGGCCTCAATCGCATCGTGCGCTCGGCGCCCGGGGACCGCATCGGAATCATCAGCGCCGGAAAGAGCTGGGCCGACACCCAACAAGCCTTGGAAGACCTCGGTTTCGACGGACCGGCCCTGCAGGCCCAAGGCATCCGCCTCGCTAAGGTCGGCCTGCTTTGTCCCGCTGACGGCGCCTTCTTCCGCGAATTCGCCGAAGGCCTCCAGACCATCGTCGTCATCGAGGAGAAGCGCGATTTCCTGGAGCGGCAGGTCGCAGCGGGGGCTGTCGGCGCCACCGTTCGCGAGATCCTCGGCAAGCACGACGAACATGGTCAGCGCCTCTTCCCGGTAGAGGGCGGCATGACAGCGGACATGGTGGCCGAAAGACTGGCCCGGATTCTGGCGCGAAGCACGCCGCTTCCGGAGCGCGGCCGCGAGCGCATCCAGTATCTGGAGGGAAATAGCGTGAAGCGCGATGCCGCGCTTCCGGGCCGGGCACCGAATTACTGCTCGGGATGCCCGCACAATGTGTCGACCCTGCTCGCGCCGGGCCAGATGGCCTGGGGGGCACCCGGCTGCCACCTCTTCGCGGCGCTCATGGACAAGCCACAAAAGCGCGTGGAAGCGACAACCCAGCTCGGTGGCGAAGGCTTGCCGTGGCTGGGCCTGGCGCCATACACGAGCCGGCCGCACATCGTGCAGAACGTCGGCGACGGCGCACTGTTCCATTCCAGCTATCAGAACATCCGGTTCGCGATCACAACCGGGGCGAACATGACGTTCAAGCTCCTGATCAACGGCGTTCTCGCTAACACCGGCGGCCAGGAAGCGGTAGGGGCGAGTGCGATTGCGGACCTTGCCGGCCGTCTATTGCAGGACGGCGCATCCCGCGTGGTCCTAGTCACGAAAGAGCCGGACCAGTACGCCAGAGTGCAACTCCCCGCCAGCCTAGTGCGCCGCTCACCGGACCAGCTCGAGCAGACCATGAAGGAGCTCGCGGCGATTAAGGGGGTCACGATCCTGATCTACGACGGGGCGTGTGCGAATGAGCGGCGTCGGCGCCAAAAGCGGGGGCTGCTGCCCGCGCCCACCGTATTCACTGTGGTCAACGAAGAGGTTTGCGAGAACTGCGGCGATTGCGGCGCGAAGGCCAACTGCATGTCGCTGCAGAAGGTGCCCACCGAATTCGGGCCAAAGACGCAGATCCACCAGTCAACGTGCAACCAGGACCAGGCCTGCATCCAGGGAGAATGCCCGTCCTTCGTCACGGTGGAAGTGGAGTCCGGAAAAGGCGTTCGAAAGCCGAGCCTACCCGCCATCGATGCCGCCAGTATTCCGGAGATCGAGCCGGGATCGTTGCAGGCGCCCTATCACATCTACATCCCGGGCCTCGGCGGATCCGGCGTGCTGACGGCCAGCGCCATCCTTGCGCAGGCGGCGTGCATGCAGGGTCTGCAGGTGAAAACGTATGACCAGACCGGAGCGGCGCAGAAGTGGGGGGCCGTGCTCTCCAGCCTGATCCTGGCTCCGGCGGACCGGCCGCCGCACACCAACAAGGTAGGCATCGGCAAAGCCGACCTCTACCTCGCCCTCGACCTGCTCGCGGCCGTGGAAACGAACAACCTGAAGTGCTGCGATGCCAACCATACTCGAGTCGTCGTCAATGCGGGTGTGTTTCCGAACGGGGATGTCATCCGCGACTCGCGCAAGACGCTGCCCACGCTGGAGTTGTGCGAGACGGTCGCAGCCGCCGGGCGGAAAGAGAGCGTCCTGACGCTGGACGCGCGCCGTATCGCGGAAGCGCTTTTCGGTGATTTCATGATGACCAACATGGTCGCTATCGGCGCTGCGTACCAGGCAGGGTGGCTGCCGATCCGTGCGGAATGCATCGAAGCTGCCATTGGGCTGAATGGCGCCCAGGTGGAAGCCAACACGATGGCATTTCGCGCCGGGAGACTGTGGGTGCATGCGCCCGAGCGGGTCGAAGTGATGGGCTCCCTGAAGCTTCACCCGCTGGCCGACCGCACGGAGCGCCTACGTGCCCTGCGCAGTGAAGGCAAACTGAAAGCGCTGGCGCGCTTCGAGTCGCACTTGGCGAAGCTGTCGCCGCAGTTGCGGGAGCGCGTGCAACTGCGTTTCGCGGATCTGATCGACTATCAGAATACTGCGTACGCTGCCCGTTACCTGGGGCGCGTGACGGCGTCGCTGCAGGCGGAGGCTGCCGCACGCGGCGAGGGCCACGGCTACGAGGTCACGGCGGCGATTGCCGAGAGCCTTCACAAGCTAATGGCTTACAAGGACGAGTACGAAGTCGCTCGCCTGCTGACGCTCTCCGGGTTCGAGAAACGGGTTGCGGACATGTTCTCCGGCAGCGTTCGATTGAAATATAACCTCCAGCCGCCTCTCGCACGCACCCTGGGCCTGAAAGGCAAGTTGCGCGTGGGCGGCTGGATTCGTCCCGCACTGAAAACCTTGGCCGCGCTCAAGTTCCTTCGGGGCACCGCTTTGGACCCGTTTTACGCGCTCGCATCACGCAAGGAGGAGCGTGCGCTGCTCGCATGGTACGAGGGTGTGCTAGGCGAAGGTCTCAAGCTGCTCGACGCGCACAACTCCGCCCAAGTCGTCGAGCTACTCCGGCTACCTACAACGATCCGCGGCTATGAAACTGTGAAATCTGCGGCCGCTACGGAAGCCAAGGCGCAGGCTGATCGCATGCTCGCCGCGCTGAAGCGCCCGCGCACCATCAAGATCGTGCCCGATCCAGTTGAGCCGTAACGCCGCCTTTCCCTGTTCTACAACGATAACGGAGACAAACAGATGTCCAAATTACTCAAACGTCTTGCGGCCACGGCTGTTCTCGGCCTGCTGGCTGTCTCGGCAGCAGCGGAGGAAGCGCAGATCCGGCTGGCCACGGCATTTCCCGAGAACACGTCGTGGGTGCAGGAGTTGGTGAAGTGGAGCGAGCGAGTGAATTCGAAAGGCAAGGGCCTGGTCAAGATAAGCTTCATCGGGGGCCCGCGCGCGATCCCGACTTTCGAGATCGGGAATGCGGTGAAGAGCGGCGTGGTTGATATGGCCCTCAGTCCGGGTGCCTTCTACACGAACGTGTTCCCGGAAGCCGACATGCTTAAGATGGCGCAGATTCCGGTGAGCGAGCAGCGCAAGAACGGCGCGATTGAATACATCAACAAGGTCTGGAATGAGAAGGGCAATATGGTGTACCTCGCCCGCATGGTGGAAGGCTACCCCTTCCACATATTCCTGACCCAGAAGATTGACAAGCTGGATCTCACCGGCAAGAAGATCCGCGTGTCGCCCGCCATCCGGCCTGCGGTACAGGCGCTAAATGGAAACGTAATCAACATCCCTCCTGGCGAAATCTACACAGCTCTGGAACGCAGTGTCATCGACGGCTACGGTTGGTCGATCGGCGGCATCTTCGACCTGAAGATAGCGCCGCTTACGAAATTCCGGGTGGATCCGGGCTTCTACGACGCGGACGTGTCGCTGATCATGAACCTAGACAAGTGGAAATCCATGACGCCGCAGCAGCGCGACTTCATCCAGAAGATGGCGATGGAAATCGAGAGTAACTCCTCCTACTGGCACAAGGAGGGGGAGGACGAGAAGAAGAAGCAAAACGCCTCCGGCATCCAGCCGCTCACGTTTGGCGCCGCCGAAACCGCAAAGTACCTGGACGCCGTCTACGAGGCGGGCTGGGCGGACCTGATCAAGACGAGCCCGGTCCATGGACCGAAGCTGCGCGCACTGCTGTCCAAAGAAGCGATGAGGAAGCAATGAGCGGCGAATCACTTAACAGAACTCTCGCACCTGCAGGCAACATCATCGAAACCCTGCAGGCCGCTGTTGGCCGCCTCTACGACTTCTTGATGGTGCTGGCCTGCCTTCTGCTGTTGATGATCGTAGGCTCAATTACCCTGGATGTCCTGTTGCGAAACCTGGTGATCCCAGGCTTGCCGCGCGGCTTCCCAGCGTCCAACGACATCTCGGAGTACGCCCTCTACTTCTGCACCTTGTTGGCCGCGCCTTGGCTGCTGCGCGCAGGACAGCACATCCGGGTGGATATCGTGCTGCGCGCCGTTCCCGCCAAGCTCGCTTGGGCCTGTGAGTGGCTTTCGGACGTGATAGCTCTCACGGGATGCGTGGTGGTGGCGTGGATGGGCGTGGTGATGGCCTTCCGGAGCTACGCAAGCGGAGCGATCCAGATCAAGAGCATTGTCATCCCAGAATGGTGGGTGATGGCGCCGTTGCCAGTTGCGTTCGCGTTGCTGGCCGTCGAGTTTGCATTCCGCATGTGGCGGCTTGCGCATAGCCAGAGGGGGCCGCGTTCGGACGCGGTATCTACAGCATGAGTGCCTGGATCCTTCCCGCGTGGCTGCTTCTTGGCGGCTCCACGCTCCTTCTCTTCGTCGGCCTTCCAGTGGCCTTCGCGTTCCTCATAACCAACCTCGTGGGCGCCTGTATGTACCTGGGCGGCGAGGCGGGGCTCGTGCAGTTGGCACGCAATAGCGTGGCCGCCGTCACCAGCTTTTCGTTGACGCCCATTCCGTTGTTCATCCTAATGGGCGAGATCCTGTTCCACACCGGCCTGGCGGTGAAGGTCATCGAAGGCGTGGAGCGGCTGATCACTCGGGTGCCGGGCCGCTTGGCGGTGGTAGCTGTTGTTGCGGGGTCGGTATTCTCCGCCATCTCGGGGTCGACGATCGCCACGACGGCGATGCTCGGATCCCTGATGGTGCCCGTCATGTTGCAGCGTGGCTACCATCCGACCATGGCCACTGGCCCGATCATGGCGATCGGGGCAGTCGACATGCTGATTCCCCCCAGCGCGTTAACCGTTCTGCTTGGCAGCCTCGCGAACATCTCGATCTCAGGGCTTCTGATCGGCGGCATCGTCCCTGGAGTCCTCCTATCGATCGGATTCATCGCCTGGATCGTGCTGCGCTGCGCCATGAATCCCTCGCTGGCTCCGGCCGGTGAGTTTGAGCACTTCCACGGGTGGGAGCGGTACAAGCTCTTCTTCCAGTACGTGCTTCCACTGCTCTCTATCTTCGGAGTGGTGGTTGGCGCAATGGTTGCGGGCTGGTCCACACCGACGGAAAGCGCGGCACTGGGCGTGGTGGCCACGTTGGTGATTGCCCTTGCGTACCGCGCACTGTCGCTGCAGGCGCTCATGAAATCTTTGCGAGGAACGATCGGAATCTCCGGGATGATTCTGCTGATCATCATGGGCGCGACCACGTTCGCCCAGATCCTGACTTTCTCCGGGGCTTCCAACGGAATCGTCGAGTCAATCACGGCCATTGGCCTCGGGCCGATGGCCATCATTGCCGGCATGATGCTGATCCTAATCTTCCTTGGGATCTTCGTGGACCAGGTGAGCATGATGCTCATCACAATCCCCATCTTCATGCCGATTGTGCAGAAGCTAGGAGTCGACACTGTTTGGTTCGGCATCATGTTCCTCGTCTGCATGCAGATGGGCTTGCTGCTGCCCCCGCATGGCTTGCTTCTAATGACGATGAAAGGCGTCGCTCCTCCTACCGTGAGCATGGCCCACATATTCCGTGCCATCGTGCCCTATATCGCCATGAGCGTGCTACTGCTCGCCGCCCTGTTCTTCTTCCCATCCATCGCCACTTGGTTACCAGGAATCATCAAATGAGCGACAAGACTGGACCCACATTGAGCAGCGCCCCGGGGCTCACCGCGGGCTGCACGAGACTGGACGAAAGCCCCCGAGAGCGGGTGATTTCCATCATAAAGCGATGAGATGAGCGGCGACCTCATCGAGCAACAAGGGGCGCGGTCGGCATTTGATATTAATCGGGCCGCGCCGCCACTAACACACCCTTTCCGGTTACCCGGTGCGCCGCTTCGGAGCTTATTATCTCCCCAAGTAGCTAATATGCCGCCGCGAAGTGTGAAGCCCCGTGCTCAAGCGTTCGAAGACTGGCATACCAAATGCTTTCACAGATTGCGACGATAGTTACCATTAAAGACTAATCGCAACCGTCGACTTAGCTAGATATATTCGTAGCCTAGTATGGCGGATTAACGCCCAGGCTTTTCACACTCACGGATTATCCAGATCGGATCCGACTTAATGTGTCCTTATCAGAGAACCCGTCAGTGCCGCGTACCAGGCGCTGTTCTACTGTCGACGGAACGGCAATCGAAATTTTTCTTGCATTAAAAGACGCGCCTCGGGCTAAGCGTGGCTATCCCTACGTCTGCACGGAGCGCACACAACAAAAAATCGAGGAGACAAGAATGAAATTCCACACGAAGATCGCTGGCTTGGTGGCGACAGTCACTCTGATAACCACGCCTGCTCACGCACAGAGCGCGGTGACGCTCTACGGCGTGGTGGACACTGGAGTAGCCTTTGTAAACGGAGTCGGTGCAAGCCGAAGTTCCGTAGCGTTCATGCCGAATCTTTCCGGCACAGTTCCGTCGCGCTGGGGTCTGCGAGGAACGGAAGATCTCGGCGCAGGAAACAAGGCACTCTTTTGGCTCGAATCGGGCTTTGCGCCAGACACCGGCGTCGCAAATCAAGGAGGGCGCATCTTCGGCCGTCAAGCTCTTGTTGGGATTAGTGGCCAATGGGGACAGGCCGCGGTCGGTCGACAGTACACGATGTTGTTCTGGGCTATGGCGGAACCGGACATGCTCGGACCGAACATTTTCGGCTCCGGGTCGTTCGACACCTACCTGCCCAATGCGCGGGCGGATAACGCCCTTTCCTACAAGGGAACCTTTGGTGGCGTTACTATCGGCGCTACCTACAGCTTCGGTCGCGATTCAGTCAATGCGGGGCCGAGCCCCGCCGGTACGAACTGCGCTGGAGAAAGCCCAGCCGACAAATCAGCCTGTCGCGAATGGTCCGTACTACTCAAGTACGATACGTCATCATGGAGTATCGGGGCCGCATATGACTCGCAACGTGGTGGTGCCGGTGCCTTTGGCGGCCTCACCAGAAGCGATCTAAAGGACGATCGTCTTTCCATCAACGGCTACTTCATGCTCGGCCAGGCGAAGATTGGTGGTGGCTGGCTCCGTCGAAATAATGAAGGAAGCCCAACGCCAATCAGCGACCTCTACTATCTTGGCACGTCCTTTCCTATCACACCGGCCTTTAGCGTCGATGCGGAAGGGTTTCACCAGCGGTTCCACGACAGCGCCAATAAGGCATGGATGTTCGCAGCACGTGGCACATACGCCTTCAGCAGGCGCACTTCCGTGTACGCAACGGCAGGCTATATCGATAACCGCGGCAACCTCACCTTGTCGGTCAATGCCGGCCAAGCCGGCACCAACACCAATGCCGGTGGAAACCAACTCGGCGCCATGGTGGGGATGAAGCACATCTTCTAACATCTAGTTCTCGCGAGGCACATGCGGGAGCCGTCACGGAACACGCCGGTGACAAGGCGCGTGGCGGCCACCGCACGCGCCCTTCGCTCCCCTTGGGTGCTGTTGTCAAGTGTCGTCGAACCGCGACTTCAATGCACACCGTCCGCTGCGCCGCGATGAGGACCCAGCGAGCATCTTTTGCGGGCGCGAATGACGCACGGTGTTGGCCAGCACGCCGGCCGGCGAGCCGTCGCGCCCGCATTCGCCGGCGCAGTATGTGGCGCCCAAATCTATGAGCGCGATCGCCTCCGACGCGGTGGTTTTGGCCAGTCTTGTTGCGACCCAGGCCACATAATTTTCGCCCCGCCTATCATGGTTAGCCTCGCTGTTTTGAGGAGGCGAAGCATGTATGAGACTCTTTTCAAGTACCCAGGTGTGTTGGCCCGATATCACGAAGGTCCCTATGCCGAAGCCCGGGAACAGTTTGTCGAGTCGTGCGCGAAGCAAGGGTACTCGCGCCGGATGCAGGTCAAGATCGCGTGGATATTGATGACCGTCGCACCCGCCCTAGACCTGAGCAGAGGCGCGCTTACAGCGCTCGATGTCCAACGTGCTGTCGAGCGCAGGATGCATGTTCTGCAGCAGCCGGGCGGCGTCACGGATGCAACGTCGTCCGCTGTGGTTTTCATACGCTTTGTCGTAGCGTGGCTTCGAGGCATGAACCTGTTCGCCGAAGCATCAGTTCCGCGCAGATTCCCCGAGGAGATCAACGAATTCGCCGTGTACCTGCGGGACGAGCGCGGTCTCTCACCAGTGACCATCTCAACTCGGTCGGAGAGATTGGCATGGTTTTTCGACAGCTTGCGTCCCACCCTGGACTCGCTGGCTGGAATCACCATTGCGGATGTCGACGCCTTCGTGTCGAAGATGCATCTGTTCTGGCGATGATGAGGAAGTCTGTGGAATGTCTGGCATCAACTGCGGCCTTCACCTTTCCGACCATTTCGTCAAGGCTTATCAAGGCCTTACCTGAGAGGTGGCCGCATTTCTTCAGCATCACCCGGTCCTCCAGTTGAATGGCATTGGCACCGGCTCTTTCCAGATTTCTGACCGTATGTCTCACATTCAACGCATTGCCAAAGCCGGTATCGGCGTCGACGATCAATGGCAAATCCACGACATCGCGTATAGCGGCTGCGTTCTGCACGACGTCGTTGAGTCCAATGAATCCCAAGTCGGGCATGCCATAGAACTGATTCGTCTGTCCTACTCCGCTCAGATACACCGCTTCAAATCCCAGACTTTCGATTACGCGCGCCGCCAGCGCGTTGCCTGCACCGGGAACCAGATGGCGCGTCGTTCGTAAATCATCTCCTTCAATCGATTTTCTCGGCCTGGCGATTTCATGCTTGCTCCAGAGTTTGTAGCATGTCTGCTTCCCGTCATCGGATCCAGGCTACCGATTTACCTATCTGTTGTCGGGACTCGATACGGGCATGCCCTTCGGCAATCTGGTCGAACAAATAGTGATTCGCGATTTCGATTTTCAGCCAGCCGTCGCTGATTGCCGCGAAAATGTCATCGGCTCTGTGCTGTACCGTACCGGCATCAGCCATGTGATCCGCTAGCCGGGGCCGGGTCAGAAAGAGTGAACCAGCTTCCCCCAGTTCATAGGGATCGAGGTCAGCAATACTCCCGGATACGTTTCCATAGTTGATGATAAGACCGCGCTTGCGCGTCGCGCGGAAGCTATCCCGCAATGTGGCGCGGCCGAGGGAGTCGAACACCACGTCCACGCCTGCGCCGGAGGTCAAGTCTCGCGCCACATCTGCGAAACGGCCCTCTTCGTAAAGAAAGGCTGCGTCGGCACCGCGTTGCCTTGCGACTCGGCACTTATCCTCAGTACTGGCAGTCGCAAAGACTCTCGCTCCGACTCTCTTTGCCAGCTGGATGAGAATTTGGCCGATACTCCCTGAAGCCGCGTGGACCAGGCAGACGCTGTCTGCCGAGAGACGGGCGACGTCGTGCACCAGATAGTGGGCAGTGCAGCCTTGAAACATCGCGGCCGCGGCCAAGTCATAGCCAATTGAATCGGGAAGTACGGCGATCCTGTTTGCAGGGATACACGCGTACTCCGCGAAGCTCCCCCATGCGATGCACCAGGCAACACGCTGACCTTGCCGCAGATGGGTGACACCTTCGCCTATTTGTACAACGGTGCCAGAGCCTTCCATTCCGAGTATGCAGGGCAGACCTACAGAGTAGGTACGAGAGTGAGCGTACTTTCCCTGGCGCGTGTGGATGTCCATGAAATTGATCCCGGCACACTCGACCTTTACAAGCACTTCCCCCAGTCCCGGGGTCGGTACCGGCATGTCGGAATCAACACGGACCACTTCCGGCCCACCATATCGCTCAATCCACATAGCGCGCATGGTAGCCCCTGCCGCCAGCGGCTCCTCTACCCTTCTCGCTTTCGCGTTAAAGCCTATGTCGTCATTCATGGTGGTTTCGGCCATAGCCGCTCGTGTTTCTCCAAAATGCGGTCACTCCGCAACCACTCCGGCCGTTTTGATCATGGCAGCAGTAGCCTGGACCTCTTCCGCAATAACGGCGCGCAGTTGCTTGCCATCACTGGCCACCACTTCAAGGTCTCGCGGTTTGAGGTACTGGTCAATGAATGCGGGGTCGCGCAAGATGTCACGCACATCGGCACGGATTCGGTCGGACACTGCAGCCGGCGTACCCGCGGGTGCGAACAGGGCATACCAGATGGAAATCTTCGCGTAGGGAAATCCCTGCTCTGCGACGGTGGGTACGTCGGGAAAGCGCGCAACGCGCTTATCTCCCGCCACAGCGATGGGCTTGATCTTTCCCGCCTGAACAAGGGGAGCAATTACACCGGAGCTAGCTGAGGCCAAGGCCACCTCGCCGCCTGCCAGGGCGGTAAGGCTTTGCGATACACCGTTATAGGGAACATGTGTAATATCAATTTTTTCATGATCCGCGATCGACGCAAAAAGCAAATGCGGCTGACTGCCTTTTCCATATGACCCATAAAATAACGAACGGGGCTTTTCTTTCGAAAGTCGGACCACGTCCTTAAGCGAATTCACGGGGAGGCTTCCATTCGCTACGATGAGTTGATCTGCCTTCACCATCAGGGTCAAAGGATCGAAATCCTTGTCGGGATCGTAGCCCAACTTTTTATATAGGAAGCGATTGCCGACGATCGACTGATTCACCGTTGCCAGAAGGGTATAGCCATCGGCCGGAGATCGGGCGACTTGAGCCGCTCCAATCGCGGAGCCCGCGCCTGCCTTGTTCTCAATCACAACGGGCTGCTTCCAGCGCTCCGCCAGTTTCGCGCCAACGGCCCTTGTGATGATGTCGACTCCCCCTCCAGGAGCGAATGGAACCACGATCGTAACCGGCTTGGTTGGATAAAGTCGGGCCGCCGAGGCTGACGTCGCCAGTGTAAGAAAGAGTGTAGCCAGTAGAGCCTTGTGTTTCATCGCTCGTCTCCCAACCTGTTATTGAGTACCAAACTGTCACCGGTTGCCGTACTTACCATGGCATGCCGCACTGACAGCGCTCGCTCCAGAAGGAATGCATGGCGGTGGCCGCACTGTGAGTGCGGCTGTCCAGGATCCTGCTTTAGCAAGCACGCCCTCTCTCAGTACGGGCGCGGTGCTCGAACATCCGTCTCGCTCACCGATAGACTCATCGCCCCAACCCCTTCGATCTCGATCCGCACCTCATCGCCGGGGACGAACGGACCAACGCCCTCCGGCGTGCCAGTGGCAATGACATCGCCTGCCTGCAGGGTAAGCACTGAGGACACCAGCTCAATCAGTTCTTCGATCCCCACGATCATTTCACCGGTATTTGCGCTTTGCCGGAGTTCGCCATTCACCCACAGCTTGTTCCCGAGCTTTTGGGGGAACTCCACTTCGTCTGCCGTAACGATCCATGGACCGAGTGGCGTAAATGTCTCGAAGGACTTGCGCATCGAGCGCTCTTCTTCCGCTACACCCTTTTCGATACGCATCGTCGCGTCGATCAAGCACGCATAGCCGAAGACGTAGTCCATAGCCTCACTGCGCGGCACGTTGCGGGCCTCTTTCGAGATGACCACGGCCAACTCGGACTCATGGTCAAAGCGTCGCGCTGAACCCTTGGGAAGTTGCAGCTGACCGCCCGCACCGACCAAGGAGCCGGGAGCTTTGAGGAAGAAGCCTTGTTCACGCGCTGACCGCCCGCCTGGCGTTACCACTCGCTCGCCCAGCTCGCCGATGTGCTTCTGGTAGTTCGCCGGAGCCGCGAAAACATGTTGGGGCGCGGGATTGGCCGGCAGCAGTCGTGCGCTGGCCAACGGCAGCGCCTTCCCCTTCTGCCGATGCTCACCGAATGTCTGCCGCAGATCCGACCAGTGGCTGATCAGCCAATTGATGCGTTGGCGCGGCATTTCGGCGAGAAAGGCAGGCAGCTCTCCTGTCATGTCATAGATGGTGTCGCCCTCGACGACGCCGACACGATAATCGTTGAAAGATGCAATTTTCATGAGCAGATCTCAAATATCAGGTTTCTAAACCGTTGTTGAAGTGGGCACTCGGCTTGCATCTCGAGCAATCGAGGAATGAAGTCGAACCTATGTCGTCTATGCCAGTAACACCGTCTCAGTCGTCACAACCTTCAGACGATCGAATCGAGCTACGGGTCTCCGAATCGCCTGGGGCGCCCGGGAGTTGTTACGCCTTCAGGCGAGCCTAAGGCCCAAGGTCTTGATGAGTGGGTGCCACCGGCGAACCTCCGCTGTAATGAAGTCGCTGAACTCCGCCGGTTTGTTGCCGACAGGTTCCATTCCGAGGTCTATAAAGCGCTCGCGAATCTCCGTCGACTTCAAAACCATGGCCGTTTCCGCACTTAACCTGTCCACGATAGGGCGCGGCGTACCCTTTGGTGCCAGAATTCCGGTCCATGCAAACGCTTCGGCATCGGCGACTCCCTGCTCTTCGGCGGTGGGTACATTGGGAAGTTGCGGGATACGAGTCTTGCTTAGCACAGCTAAGGCTTTCAGCTTGCCTGCCCGCAAATGGGACAAGGCGATTGCTGCATCGAGCGGCCCGATCGGCACGTGTCCAGCGAGCACAGCCTGCATTGAGGGAGCAGCACCCTTGAACGGAATTTCGACAGCGTCAAAGCTGCCTCGCCGTTTCAGTAACTCCATTGCGAGTTGGTGGTAAGTACCTTTCCCGGGCGAGGCATAGCTGACAGACGAACGCTTGCATAACGCGATCAACGAAGGAAGATCTTTGGCCGGAACGTCAGGGTGTGTCACGATCAATAGTGGCACCCGCGCCACCAGAGTCACCGCGGCAAAATCGCGAGCCGCATCGTAGGGAAGCTCGGGGTACAGCGCGCTGTTGAGCACCGGTGCAGAGCCGTCGGTTCCGAAGATCGTGTGCCCATCTGCTGCTGCCCTCGCTACATAACTGGCGGCGATAATGGCCCCCGCGCCAGGTTTGTTGCTGATCACCACCGGCTTGCCCAACCGCCCTCCCAGGCCCGGTGCGATGGAGCGCATGATGTAATCCACTCCCCCTCCAGGCGAGTATCCGACCACGCATTCTATGGGTTTATCCGGCCACGCTACGGCCTGAGCCAATCGGGGGAGCGCTGCTGTGGCAAAGAGCCCTAACGCTGCGCCATTGAACCTGCGTCTGCTTGTTGACATGGTTGTCTCCTAGGGTACGTGGGCTTCATCGAGCCTTTTTCCACCGTTTTGACGGCCGATTTCCGGACGGTTTATGCGTGGTCCATTACGGCGATGGCCCGCCCGTTGATGCGTCCGGCTTTCAGGTCATGCAGCATTTCGTTGATCGTGCCGACCGGTCGTTTGTGTAATGGGACAGAGAGTACGTTCCGTCGCTTCAGGAGATCGATGAGTGCATTCATCTCCTGCAAAGACCCGACGTATGATCCACGAAGAGTCAGGTTGCGCATCGGTAGCAGCGCCGTTGACAGAGGAAGTTCTCCGCCGAAGAGACCGACAACGATGATTGTTCCGCCTTTCCCAACCGATTGGATTGCAAACGACAGAGTTTCCGGTGAACCAACGAAGTCAATGACGCCGCGAACGCCTTCGCCCACCATTTCCCGCAATCGACCAATTGAGTTCTGCTGTGCAGTGTTGATGGTTCCGGCTGCACCATGAGCTGCGGCGATCGAGAGCTTGGGGTCGTCGATATCCGCGACCAGGATCTTTGCCGGCGTCAGGACCGAAGCCAGGCCCAGCGCGGCGAGGCCAAGACCCCCGGCGCCGATCAGCAGAACGGTATCGTCGGCTTGATACTCAGGCAGCTTCCTTAACGCCGAGTACGCGGTGAGGCCCGAGCAGGCAGAGGTGGCAGCAACATACGGATCAATGCTGCCATAGTCGATGACGTATCGGTCGTGAGGGACCACGACATAGTCGCTGTAACCACCCGCTTTCCGTGTGCCGAGCCCGACGTTCGCCGCGCAGTCCAGTTCGTTTCCCCTCGCGCAGTGACGGCACGTGCCGCACCCTATCCATGGATATACCACGCACCGCATGCCAACCGGGACCGCTGCTTCAGGGCCCGCTTCTTCGACGACCCCGACGATTTCGTGGCCCAAGGTGAACGGAAGCTTGACCCCGACATCCTCAAAGGACACCTTCTTGCCGCCTCCCATATCGAGATAGCCCTCCCAGATATGGACGTCACTATGGCAAACTCCACACGCCTCTACTTTGACGAGAACCTGGGCTCCGATAGGGCGCGGTCGCTCACGCAGGACCGTCTGTAGCGGCTTTCCCCATTCAACGATGTCATAACTTTTCACTGACGCAATCTCCTCTACAAGTGGTCACGTGGCGCTTCGAAGCACCGACTTGACGTTGAAGTGCTCAAGCAACCCTTCCATCCCCATCTCGCAGCCAAGTCCACTATCTTTAATCCCGGCGAACGGCATCTCCGGTGGTGGACTGGAGAAAGCATTGAAACTGACGAAACCCGCCTCGATCCTCTCCTGGATTTCATGCATGGTTTTCACTGAGTCAGTGAATGCGTAGGAGCCAAGTCCCAGCTCGACTCGATTCGCGGCATCGATGGCTTCACCGACCGTGTTGAATCGGGAGAACAGCGCAATTGGGCCAAATACCTCGGACCGCATGGCCTCCATATCGCCATCGGCTTCGGCAATGACGGTTGGACGCCAGAAGTGGCCACCGGGATGCACCTCTGCGGCGCTCCCACCCGTCACGACTTTCGCGCCTTTCCCGACCGCATCGGCAGTCATATCCCGCATCGCCGCCATGCGCCTCTCATTCAGCAGCGGGCCCATCTGAGTCTCGGGTATCAACCCATTCCCAAGGCGCAAGCCGGCCGCCCGGTCGGAAAACTGCCGCACAACGTCATCGTAGACCTCGTTGTGTACGAAGAAGCGAGTAGGCGCATGGCAGATTTGGCCGGCGTTCCTGAACTTCGCAGCCGCAGCGAGCTCGACGAAGCGCGTCACGTCCACGTCGCGGTCAACGATGACAGCGGAATGCCCGCCGAGCTCAAGAGTGATCTTCTTCATCGCCGCACCAGCCAGTGCGGAAAGATGTCGACCTACGGGAACAGAGCCCGTGAAGGTGATTTTTCTGATCTTCGGTGAAGAAATCAGGTGCTCAGAGATCTGCGCTGGGTCCCCGAAGACGACATTGAACACGCCATTGGGGAGGCCGACCTCAAGGCATAGTTTCGCGATCGCAACCAGAATGCCCGGAGTTTCCTCGGCGGGTTTCAGGACGACCGTGCATCCCGCGGCAAGCGCCGTGGCAACCTTCCGGGCCGCGAGAACGGCAGGATAGTTCCAGGGGGAAAACGCACCCACTGGCCCGACCGGTTCATACAGTACCAACTGCTCAACACCAGCCAATCGAGGACTGACGATGCGACCGTAGACACGCTTTCCCTCCTCGGCCATCCATTCGAAGGTATCGGCGGTTGCTTCAATCTCGGCGCGTGCTTCCCGCAGAGTCTTGCCCTGCTCCATCGTCAACACGCTCGCCAGGACCTCGGCACCGGTCCGAATTGCAGATGAGATGCGGGCCAGTACGCGCGCGCGCTCCAACGGTGATACGCGCTTCCATTGCGCGAAGGCCCGATCCGCAGCATCGATAGCGCGGCCGATGTCCTCTTTCGAGGCCATGGGAAGATCACCGAGTACATCGCCAGTGGCGGGATTTCTGACAGTCCTGGTGGGTCGGCCGCTCTCGATCCATTCGCCGTCAATCAGCAGGCTCAGCTTTGGATAGGTCATTGTCTAAGGTGTTCCATGTTGAGGTTGATGTTCAGCGCGTCGGTACGGGCCCGCTAGAGATCCAGCTCGATTCGATCCCCTTTCGCACGTGATACGCAGATCATCATCACCTTTCCCGACTTCCGCTCCGCTTCAGTCAGAACCTGATCGCGATGATCTGGTTCACCGCCGCACACAGTCGTCACACAGGATCCGCAGAGCCCTTCACGGCAACCAAATGGGGCCATGACGTCGGCATCCTCAAGCGCTTCGAGGATCGTCTTCTCCGCAGACACAGAGATGGTCTTGCCACTCTGACGCAGCACCACGTCAAATTGCTGATCGCCTGGCTTGGACTGGGCATCCTCCTCCGCGCGCGAGAACCACTCGAAGTGGACGGCATCGGCTGGAAAGGAACGAGCGGCGTTTTCTACAGCTCGCATCAAGCCTGCCGGACCACAGCAGTAGATGTGTTCCCCCGCTTTCACGCTAGCTATAAGCGATTTGATATCAGCCCTATCCCCTCCGCATTCTTCATCGCAATGCAACGTCAGTTCCGAGAACGACAGCTTGCTGATCTCCGACCAGAATGCCGCCCGGCTCCTGCTCCTTACGCAGTACAGAAGGCGCCATGGCTTCTTGTTGAGGTCGCACCACCGTATCATCGACATGATGGGAGTGATGCCAATGCCGCCAGCGACGAAGAGATAGCGCGATGCATCGGGAACGAGCGGGAAATTGTTGCGAGGCGCCCCGATAAGTAGTCTGCTTCCAGCCTGAATCTCGGTATGGATGTGTGACGAGCCGCCACGGCTGATTTCCGCGCGTGCCACCCCGATTCGATACGCGCCGCTGAACTTGCCGTAGTTGGACAGCGAGTACTGGCGCACAAGACCATTGGGCAGGTGCACGTCAATGTGCGCCCCAGGCTCAAAATGAGGCAACTCGTCGCCCGTCTCGGAGATGAGCTCCAGTTCAACGACATCGCACGCCGCGTGGCGAACACCTGCGACCGTGACTAGGAGCAGTTCATGGCGAGTGGAGCCAACAGAGTTCACGATGGAAGCAGTCACGATGCAGTTCCTCAAGCGCGTTCCAATTCAGTTGAAGCGGCTGAGCGCCCGCCAAGCCCCGCTGTTTCCTGCCGAATTAGATTGCGCAACATCCACCTGGCCTGCATCAGGGCCGCATCGCCGGGGATCGCAACCATCCCTTCTTCGGATGAGGCCGAGATGGTCCTCTGCTGCGCTTCAATCATCATCCGGTCCTCTTCGAAGGCCGCCTCAACCTGTTCCGTCAACAGACGCGTGATGCCCTCGAGGGCTGGGTTGAAATCGCTATGCGCAGCGGACCAGAAATAGTGAGTGGTGTGCTCCGTCTCAGGAGTGAGCGCGATCGTGGTATGCACACGCATTGCGTTCTTGCTCGCTGTATCGATTCCTTCACCAACGCTAGCGATGACGGAATCCTGCACAAAGTAGTTGCTCTTTACGTTCCACGTGTAGGTTTGGAACCGATCAACCATTTCCGGAAGCGTGGTCAGCTTCCGGGCAAAAGGCGGAGCAGGCGAGTCGAGCGTGAAGTACTTGATGCGCACTGCGTTCTCCAGACGCTCCACCACGGGCTTGACTTCGGCCTGACGTGAGGAGCCGATGGTGTTTCGATGCACGAACGCGAGATGTGAGAAGTCAAGGAGGTTGTCGGCGATCAGCTCGAAATTCGCCTCGTAGTGCATGTACCCGCCGCGTTCGGCTTTCCAGTCCTCACAGTCGTGCCAATGTGAGTCATGGATCAGCGGGCTGTCTGCCAGTGATGGGTCACCCATCCACACCCAGACGAAGTGATCTCGCTCCACAACCGGAAAGCTGCGCACCCGTAGCTTGTCGTTGATCCGCTCTTGACCTGGTGCTTCCACACAGCGGCCGTCCGCCTGGAACAGGAGACCGTGGTACATGCAGCGCAGGCAGTTTCCTTCCCGCCTGCCATGCGATAGCGGGGCGAGCCGGTGGCAGCATTTGTCTTCCAGGGCCCCAATCTTTCCGTCGGCCCCACGGAAGAAGACGACCTGCACACCGAGAATTTTTCGCGAGAACAGCTCCACCGCGTCAATCTCAGCGTCCCAGGCGGCGACATACCAGCAGTTCTTCAGAAACATAGCTATCTCCAGTTATCGATGTAATTTTCTTGATACGCGTGGCTGCTCACGGGGCACACGGCGCGAACTGTTGTCCAGTGCTGGGGCGGAACGGGGTGCGCACCATCGGCTAGCCGTCAGACGTTTTGCCTGCAAGCACCGCTTCTGACTGCACCCCCGATCGCCTCGCGGGCGCGCGCAGACGTCAGGGAAAACAGGTCTACGCCGCGTCCTGTACGGATGCACCGTCCGGCGACGCACCTCGTACGATGTCGATGACCTGCAGTGGGTCTTCTGGCTCACTGTCGCTACGCCAGGCGCATTGACCATCCGGGCGAACTAGCACAAGGGCTCGTTCGTAGAGAGCCGCTGCCTCAGCACTGCTCACGCTGACAACCTTGAACGGCACCTTGCGCTCATTTGCCGCAGCGGCGAGCCCCGTCCCTGCAGGTGCGTCGGTGCCAAATCGCAGGAGGACGAACTCCTTGCCGAACAGATCCAGCGTCGAGACGTTCTCCTCGAGCCAGACATGCGGGGCGCGCGAGCCGGGACGAGCCGTCTGCGAGTATGTCTGCACGGTGTCCTCCGGCCTCGGTGTCCCTTCGGGGACGATGATCGGCGAGCCTTCATAGACGTAGCCGAGATGGATCCCGATGCTGAACCATTCGCGCTTCATCAGTTCGGTGTACGCGTCGCCGAATGCCTTGCGCGCCTTTTCGCCGTCGGGTGTGGGATCGAACAACTCCTTCGGCGGCTCGGTGACGCGCGGATTCAGCATGCGCTTGAGGTTCCCCGTGGACTCCTCCACATTGCGGATAGCGACTGGGCGCTGCTCGATCTCGTACGACTCGAGCAGCTTTCTACCGCCCCATCCTTCGAGACAGGCGGCAAGCTTCCACGAAAGGTTGACCGCGTCCTGGATACCGGTATTCATGCCGAAGCCGCCAGTCGGTGAGGTGAGGTGGGCCGCGTCCCCTGCCAGGAATACTCGCCGGGAGCCATAACTCTCGGCGACAAGTTGCCGCCTCACCCACGGGAGCATCGACAGGATCTCGAAGTCGAAATCGCGACCCACCGCACGTACGATGGCCTTGCGCATGTCGGCCTCGGTCAGGGTCTGCATGGTAACGTCGCCGACCAGAGAGAAGCGCCACTGATCGCGACCGTTAATTGCCACGAGCGTAGCCCACGTCCCTTCGGAGCCGATAAAGATGTATCGGTATGCCGGCTTCTTGTTGTGCAATCTCTCAAGGCCCTCGCACCGGAATACCACGTTGGTGGTGTACGTCAGCACCGGCTCCCCGGCCATCTTGATATCCAACTGCTGTCGCACCGTGCTCGCTCCGCCGTCCGAGCCGACCATGTAGTTCGCCGCGATGGTGCGCATCTCCCCGGTCTTCACGTTACGCACCGTCGCAAGCAAGCCCTCTTCGCTCTCAGAGAAATTGACCAATTCCGTGTGATAGACGATTTGCACACCTGAGAACTGCTCGGCGAAGCGCCTGAGAACGGGGTCGAAAAAATTCTGGGGGCAGCGCTCACGGTGCTGCGGGCTCTGCGGCGGCGATTTCTCATCCTTTGGAGCCGGAAACTCCTCGCGCCCAAACTCGTGACCGTTCAACGATGTCACCCAGGCGCAGTCCTGCGTGTATTCGCGGTTGTAGCCTGCACCCTCGACCAAGTCGACAATGCCCCAACGGCGGCAGTACTCCATCGTACGGATGCCTACCATGTCCATTTTTGGCTGGTAGACACCGCCGTCCCCTTTGTCAATCAAAATGCAGGATTGGCCGCGGAAGCCGAGATCGCCCGCCAGTGCAAGTCCGATCGGTCCGGCGCCCACGATAAGAACAGGTGTTGTGAAATGTGCCATGGTGATATGGGTACAAGAAGAATGGAGGTTCTAGTGAGGAAGATTATTCCGAGGCAGCGAATTCTTCCCGGTACAAGCCTAGGGCTCGCAGCGCAGGAATATCGTTCACCTGGAAGAGCGTTGCCGGCTCTTGCGACGTAAGGGCATGCTCGTACCAGGACCAGGGCGGGATCGCGATGAAGTCTCCCGGCCCCCATTGGAAGCGCTGACCGTTCACCACCGTGATTCCGCTACCGCCGATTACATAGTTGAGGACGGAACCGGTGTGTCGTTGCGGCAGGCATCGACTGTTGGGACGCAGCCGCTGCAGGCGCGTGCTAATTGTCGGAAGCGCCGATTGGCCAGTCGCCGGATTCTGGTATTCAAGCTGTGTATCGCAATATGGGTCTGCCGGCAGTTCGGCGGCGGAACTCAGTGCCGCCAGCGCACGGTCCGCCGGGTAGGCCAGCAACGGATTTACTGGGTTATGCACTTTCGGGCGAACGGGGCGCATGATGCCACTTCCAAACTGCTGATACGAACGATGCGGATACTCGGAAACGGCCTGGAGATCGGAGGAGTAGCCTTCAAAGAACGTTGCGTGCATGGCTCGTACCAGCGAGATGTCGAGCACATCAAGCCAGATCATCGGTTCATCGCCGCGATGGACGTGGTCGTGCCAAGTCATGGCCGGCGTAATGACAAGGTCCCCCTCGTTCATCGCATACTCCTCGCCATCGACTGTGGTGAAAGCCCCGTTTCCCTTCATGATGAAACGCAGGGCGGAAGCCACATGCCGATGTGTCGTCGCTACCTCGCCTGGCAAGATGACCTGAATCGAGCCCCAGAAAGTCGGCGTTGTGCCATAGGGAAGCCCGGGGTTGGTTAGCCGCAACGTTCGCCGGTTGCCTTTGGCCTCCAGTTTGAGATCCCCGCCAATACGCTCCAGAAGCGGCGCGAGGTCTGACCACCGCCAATGCAGGGGCATCATGGGCGACTGTGGGTCACGAGTGAACAGGGGCGGGTCGCTGGGCTGATGTACCCGGCAATTGAAACGCCCCAACTCTTCGTCGAGACTGCGACGCGCGTCTGCGTCGCTCATCTGGCTAGCATTCAGTTCTGCCATTACGGTCCCCAACAAGTTGGAGGGGCAAAGAAACCACGGTTTTTCGCCCATCTGTCAAAAGGTCTGACCTTTATGATATTTGGCGACCTTACCTTCGTCAAGCGTCAGCTTTTGCAGATCTGCCGCTATTCGCGTAGAACTCGGGTAAACACCGTGGCGCGATTGCCGTCGTCTCCAAGGCAAGGTGAGCGGTTCGCCCCTCTGGCAAGGATCTTGCGAACAAAAGGTACAACCTTTATGTCGATTGTGACGGTATGGGTTAGAATCGGAAGCCTTTCTCAGGGAGCCGTCCTCAAAGCCGCCCCACCGTTCGGGGGGCCGCTGTTCCATCCAGATAGAAGGCAGTCAACATGACCGTTACAAAGAACCACCTACGCACCTCCTCCGACATCAAAGATGGCGCAGTTGCGATCACTTCTCGGAAATCTGCCGATCAGGTAACACAACCCGTTTTCAAATCGGTAAGGCCGCGGCGCGCGTTCGAGGACATCTGCCTGCAGATCCGTCAGGAGCTCAGTGAAGGCCGACTGAAGCCTGGCAGCCGCCTGCCGGCCGAGCGCGAACTCGCGGACCAGTTTGGCGTGTCACGAACGGCAGTTCGGGAAGCCATGCGCAGCTTGGAAGTGGCCGGCCTCATAGCCAGCGAGCGCGGTGTGAACGGCGGCACCTTTATTCAACGTGGTGATCCAGAGCTCATCACGCAAGCGGTGCAAGATATGGTGTTGGTGGGTCGCATCAGCATCGATAGCATCACCGAAACGCGCATCATGCTAATGAATGATGCGCTGCGCTTGGCCTGCGAGCGGGCAACGAACGTCGATTTGGACACTATTGAGCGCGACATTGATTTGGTGGAAGAGCTCACCTTGAGCGGCAATCTAACGCGACGTTCGACGTACATTATCAATTTCTATGACCTTGTTGCACGTGCCACGAACAACGAAGTAATGGTCATGCTAATAAACTCGCTTTCCGAGATCGTACGGCAATTGCTCGACCGGATCGGACCGGATCCGCGCAGCGATGTGGTCGAAGTTCGGCGGCAGATTCTCAGACACTTGCGCGCACGTGACGCGAACGCGGCCATCCAAGAGATGACGCGTCATTTGGAACGTCTAAGCCAGCAGTTGCGCGCCAAAGAGAAGGCCATGGCCAAGAAGCAACGGTCATAGTTGCTGTCGTCAAAGATCGACCGTCTCCAACATGGACCGGCACCGAAGAATCGAGACACCAGGTCCGCCTGTGACTGGAAACCTGCGGCGCCGTATGCGCGCGCAGTGCGGTTCAATCGACGACGGTGAATGGAACGCTTAGATGCGACGCAGCTGCCGTGCGGAGGGATCGGGCGCCGTCGCGTTGGTGCTGCTGACGGTGGACAATCGACGGATCTTTCCGCAATGATGCCGATCAGCACTTCGGTCGTCTAGTTCAGCGGGCGCCGCGGATTGTTCACGGTAATGACGAGCACCAGGTTGAAGAGTTCGATCACCGCATCGTGCTGGATCAGGCGAGCACGGATTACCATGGGCACCCAGATCGCATCGTCCATCGACAACCCAATAGATCAGCGAAACAGCAGGTTGTACTGCGTCTGCTCCACCAGTTGACGCTCGGACCAGATGCCGTAGAGCGCCTGCAGTAGCATCCCGCAACAGCTTCTCCGGTGCAGTGCTCGGGCGACCGCCTTTATGTCGGCCTCATACATCCCGGCGCGCCGCCGATCCATCTTCGCCAGCGCCCGAATGGCCATCGTCTGAATCGAGCGCAGTGGATGAGACTTCGGTTCGAAATCGTCCAGCCGCCGCATAGTGAACAAGCGCTCTGTGAAGGTGTCGGCGTCGCGCATGCGATGTTGGGAAAGTGGATAGTGTCGAGTTCTCAGATCAACGTTTGAGCATGTCTGTGGGCCGACTATGGCTCGAGTAATTTCAACAGCCTGCTAGTGTTCTGTCCCAGAAACAACTTTACATATCCGAGCCACTTTCTGGATGATGGAATCGGCGGTCGCGGTCCATATGAATGGACGCTTGTGCACGTTGTAGTGCTCGACGTAGCGTTCGATGCTGCCAACGAGTTGACGCACGCTGCTGAAAGTTATGGTTTTCGGGTCGGGGCAGTGACAGCATGGGTCTTCGGAGGCGGCCCGCGTGTTGTGCAGCGGACCGCGGCTGGTCATCAGGGACGATGATCGGCCTTTGCTCGTCGTTCAGGCAGAAGGATCCGGTTTCTCGTACAGCTTGAGACAGGCCGAGAAGTCGAGCCGACCCATGCCCTGCTGGCTCATGGACTGGTAGAGCTGTTGAGCCAGGGCACCCATCCACAGCGGCTGGTGGGCCTGACGCGCCGCATCGGTGGCCAGGCCCAGGTCCTTCAGCATCAGGTCAGCGGCAAAACCGCCCACATAGCCCCGCGCGGCCGGGGCCGCGGGCTGCACGCCCGGATACGGGTTGTAGCTATCGGAGCTCCAGCAGCGGCCAGTCGAGGTGTTGATGATGCCGGCTAGCACGGCGGGATCGATACCCAGCGCCGCCCCAAGCGCCATGGCCTCGGAGACGCCCATCATGGAGATGCCTAGCAGGAGGTTGTTGCAAATCTTGGCGACCTGCCCGGTACCGGGCGCGCCGCAAGGCACGACGTTCCTGCCCATGGCGAGCAACACAGGGCGGATGCGCTCGAACAGCGGCTGGTCCGCGCCCACCATGAAGGTGAGCGTGCCGGCCTGGGCGCCGCCGGTGCCGCCGGATACCGGCGCATCGGCAAACGGGCTGTCCTGGCTTGCGGCGGCTTCGGCAACTGTGCGCACGGTCGCCGGGTCGATTGTGCTGCAGTCGACCATCGGTACGCCGGGTCGGGCGCCGGCCAGCACACCGTCCTCGCCAAGGTAGACCTGCCTGACATGCGCCGCGGCCGGTAGCATCGTAATGACGAGGTCTGCCCGGGCTGCCGCCTCACGCGGCGACCCAGCCGAGGTCGCCCCCGCCAGCAAGGCAGCGGCCACGGCGTTGGCATCGAGGTCGAACACCGTCAGCGCATGTCCTGCCTTGAGCAGGTTGGCAGCCATGGGGGCGCCCATGTTGCCGAGACCGATGAATGCAATTTCCATGATGAGGTGCTCTCCTATCAGCGCAGCGCGATGGTGGTGTTCACGCCTTCGGCCGGCGTGTCATCGAACCAGCGTGCAGTGACGGTCTTGGTCTGCGTGTAGAACTGAACAACTTGCTTGCCGTACGGGCCCAGGTCGCCAAGCTTGGAGCCGCGAGAGCCAGTGAAGCTGAAGTAGGGCACGGGCACCGGAATGGGAATGTTGATGCCGACCTGGCCGACGTCGATCTCGCTCTGGAACTTTCGCGCCGCGGCCCCGCTCTGCGTAAACAGGCCCACGCCATTGCCCATCGGGTTGCGGTTGACCAGGGCAATGGCCTCGTCCAGCGTGTCGACCTCCAGCACTACTACCACCGGCCCGAATATCTCCTGCGTGTAGATCGACATGTCGGGGCTCACACCCGAAAAGATGGTGGGGCCAACGAAATTGCCGCTCTCGTAGCCGGGCACCTTCACATCGCGGCCATCGAGCAACAGCGCGGCGCCAGCCTGTACGCCCTCCTCGATCAGCCCGGTGACGCGCGCATGGGCTGCCTTCGACATCACCGGGCCAACATCGGTGCCTGGTTCATGCCCGGCGTTGACCTTGAGCAGCTTCGCCTTTTCGACCAGTTCGGGGAGCCAATCGCGCGACTGGCCCACCAGCACCACCACGGATGTGGCCATGCAGCGCTGGCCCGCGGCGCCGAAGCCCGCACCCACCAGTGCGTTCAGGGTCTGCTGACGATTCGCGTCGGGCAGCACAACGGCGTGGTTCTTGGCGCCCATCATCGACTGCACGCGCTTGCCGTGCTTGCTGCCCAGGTTGTAGACATGCGTGCCAACATGGGTCGACCCGACAAAAGAGATCGCCTTCACGTCGGGATGGGTGCACAGCATGTCCACGACGGTCTTGCCACCGTGCACCACGTTCAGCACTCCGGGCGGCACGCCGGCTTCCATGGCCAGCTCCACCAGTTCCATTGTCGAGAGCGGATCCTGTTCCGACGGCTTGAGCACGAAGGTGTTGCCGCACACGATCGCCATCGGGAACATCCACAACGGGATCATTCCGGGAAAGTTGAACGGCGTGATGCCAGCGCACACCCCGATCGGCTGGCGCAGCGTGTAGGTATCGACGCCGCCTGCCACGTTCTCGGCGAACTCGCCCATTTGCAGTGTGCCGACAGAGCAGGCATGCTCCACGACCTCCAGGCCACGAAATATGTCGCCCTGTGCATCGGGCAAGGTCTTGCCCTGCTCGGCTGTGAGCGTGCGGGCAATGCGCTCCATATTGCGGCGCACCAGGTCCTGGAACTTCAGCATGACGCGCAGGCGCGCGCCAAGCGGGGTGTTGCGCCAGGTCAGGAAGGCGCGCTGGGCCGAGGCAATGGCGGCATCGACTTCTTCCACCGTGGCAAAGGGGACGCGGCCGATGACTTGTTGCGTGGCCGGGTTGACGACGTTGCCCCACTGATTGCTATCGGATTCGACGAACTTGCCGTCGATCAGGAGTTTTGCGGTGGGCAGTTGGAGGGTGGCGTGAGGTACAGCGGAATTCATGAGTAGTCTCCGTGACTGGGAATTTGGGAATTTGGGAATTTGGGAATAAGGGATTGCCAGCCGGCGCATCACTGCGCCGACATCAGGCAATTGGACAACGGGATTGAAAAGGCTGGATGTCAGGCGCGAGGGCTGCGCATCAGGAGCGTGCAGAGGATGGCAAAGGTGCCGAGTCCGACCAGGTAATAGATCACATAGTGTGGATCGCCGCCGCCGGCCGCCAGCAGGGAGGTCGCGATCATCGGCGCGAAGCCGCCGCCGAGAATGCCGGCCAGCTGCACCGACAGCGAGATACCGCTGTAGCGGATCTCCGCCGGGAACTGTGTCGCGAACAACAGCGATTGCGGGGCATATAGGATCGGGAACACCACGCCCAGGCCCAGCACCATAGCCCACCACACCGCTGTCGGCTCGCGCGTGCCGAGCATGGCGAAGAAAGGGGCGGCGAACAAGCACATCAGCACCAGGCCGATGGCGAACATGCGCCGCTGGCCAATCCGGTCGCTCAGGTGTCCACACAGCGGCATCGTCACCAGAGACAGAACCGCGCCTGCCGTGATGGCATGCAGCACGTCGGCTTTGGGGAGATGCAGATGGTTCGCCGCATAGGCCAGCGAGAAGGTCACTACCATGTAGAACCAGGTATTCTCAGCAGCGCGCGCACCGATGATGGTTAGCATCGCGCGCGGATGATTGCGGATAGCTGCCAGCACGGGGGCCTTCACCGCCTTGCCCTGGGTCTTCATCTTCTGGAAGTCTGGCGACTCCGGCACCTTCAGGCGGATGAACCCGCCCAGCCCGACAAGTGCGATGCTGGCCAGGAAGGGAATGCGCCAGCCCCAGGAGAGCATGTCGGCCTCGGCCATGGCCGCCACGGAAGTCATCGCCAGCGAGGACAGGATCAGGCCAAGCCCCACGCCAGTCTGCGGCAGGCTGCCAAAAAGACCTTTACGTCCCTTGGGCGCATGCTCCACCGCCATTAGCACCGCGCCGCCCCATTCACCGCCCACCGCCATGCCTTGCAGGAACCGCATGGCCACCAGCAGCGCAGTGGACCAGTAGCCGATGCTGTCATACGAAGGGATCATCCCGATGATCATGCTGGGGACGCCCATCAGCAACAGGGTAGCCATCAGCATGGACTTGCGGCCGATTCGATCGCCGAAGTGACCGAACACGATACCGCCCAATGGCCGTCCAATGAAACCTACCGCAAAGGTGCCGAAGGCGGCCAGCGTGCCGACGGTGGGGTCCAGCGAAGGAAAAAAAATGCGGTTAAAGACCAGCGCAGCAGCCGTGCCGTAGAGGAAGAAGTCATACCACTCGATGGTGGTACCCGCCATGCTGGCCCAGCCGGCAAGCAGATAGTGCCTGGTGGTGCGTGTCGGGGTGGTGACAGCTGCGCCGTCGTCGAGGGTGGATGGTGTTTGCATCGTGTCTCCGTTGTTCTCCTGCAGCCTGTCGGCGTGCAAGTCTCGGCGAGTATAGTTATGCAAACAATCATGATGTAGTCACAAATAAACTGGTTCGATATGTAAAAATGCACATCCGAACCAGTTGTCGATGCTGGTGCTGCAATACCACAATCCTTCCCATGCCAATTCATCCTGACCTGGTCCCGGGCAAGCTCAACTGGGACGACCTGCGTTTTTTCCTGGAGGTAGCGCGCACCCAGCGCGCCAGCGGCGCCGCCAAGCGGCTAGGCGTTGACTACACTACCGTGGCGCGCCGCATCCGCGTGCTGGAAGACGCGATGGGCACGCTGCTGTTCGACAAGTCCCGTTCCGGCGGTTTCACGCTTACCGCGGAAGGGCAGCAGCTGGTGGCCTATGCCGACGCCATGGAGAGCACCGTGCAATCCGCCTGCGACCAGGTGGCCAACACCGGGCAGGCTCTTTCGGGTCATGTCCGGATCGCCTCGACGGAAGGCTTCGGCTGCTTTTTCCTGGCGCCACAGCTGACCCGCTTCCGCGCCGCGCATCCACATGTCACGGTGGACCTGCTGCCGGTGCCGCATTTCGTCAGCCTGACCAAACGCGAGGCCGACCTGGCCATTGCCCTCGAGCGGCCCGAGCGCGGCCCCTATGTCTGCACCAAGCTGTGCGACTACCGGCTCGGGCTCTATGCCTCCCGCGAATACTTGGCAAGCCACTCGCCCATTGCCAGCAAGGCCGACCTGCCCGATCACGCCTTCATCAGCTACGTGGACGACCTGGCGTTCAGCAGCGAACTGCTCTACCTGGAGCGCACCGTGCCAGGCGCCACGGCCGGGCTTCGTACCACCAGTGTGATCGCGCAGTATTTCGCCGCGCTACAGGGCGGCGGGCTGGCCATCCTGCCCTGCTTCATCGCCGCGCAGCAGCCGGCGCTGGTACCGGTGCTGCCCGATGAGGTAGTGGTAACCCGCTGCTTTTGGCTGTATTGCCGCGAGGACTTGCGCAAGCTGCGCCGCATCACGGTATTGTGGGAGTACCTACGCGCGGCCGCCGAGGACAACCGCGCTCTTCTGGCGGGGGAATCGGGAGAGCTCCGGCTTGTGGGAGACACCTGATTCCCTTGCACGCCCCCAAACACAAGGAATAGATATTCATTTGTATTAGTCAGCTGGGACTCGATCTCACAGATAGTCGGGCTGTTGAATTGAGAAGCGCAACTCAATGCGGGATCAGTTCCTCCTTTGCGAGTTCCAGCGAGTCGAGGAAGGTGCGCATGGGCGTTTTGCCGTAGCACCATCGCCCCCGATATTCTCGCCGGTTGTTGTACTGGTCAAGCCAGGCATCGAGATCGATGCTGCAGTGTTCCGCGAACCCGACCGATTCACGAGACCTGCCTTGCATCCCTCTGGGTAGGGCTGCGAACACGCGGTCTAGGTTCGGATCGCCGAGAATCCCGTTCCCAGGAAACTCGGCAGATCCGACCAAGTGCAAAGAGGTTACCCTCTCCAAGTTGCGTGATATGCGACGTTCAGACTGCGTTGCTAGCTCTCAACGCATACTTCGCCACCATCGCCTTCACCTCACTGAACAGCTTTGGCTCGAAGGAACGATCCAACTCGATTCGTGGCGTGCCGATGCCCGGCTTCGTTGTTTGCACGCGCCAGACATTGCGCCGCGGATCCGTGGCGAAGGTCATCCACATCTCGAACAGCTCATCGATCGAGACCGTTCCCCACTCGTCATAGGCCAAGCCAGTCACGTAGCAAAAGCCGATCCTGTCCTCGGGGTCATACTCCGTCAGCCACCAGGTCGCGGACCCGGCAACGTCAAGGAGCTTGGCCACCACGACCGGATCGTTCGCCTCGGCCTGCGAGCCGAGCGGATAGCCCGCCATCTTTTGAAGCAACTGCGTATGCAGCTTGTTTTCCATCGGTGACATCTCCAACACCATGCATATCGAAGGCGAGGGAAATCGTCACCCTGGGCAGGGAAACGATTTCCCCGCTGGGATCAACAGAAAGACGACGTTCAGCAGTCGTCGAGCGTACTCACCAACTTCGCCAGCTTGCGAATGTCATCGGCGGCCAGTTCCACAGTGAACGTGTCGGAGACCGGGTCATCGAGGTCCTGGTGGCGCTCACACTCCTCCAGCACCTGCCTGGCGAACGTCAAGAGCGTCAACGAGGCGTCATAGCACCGCATCATCGACACCGATGGATCCGCCTCCGGCAGTTCCTCCACCTCGTGCACGGACATGCCCTGGATGAGACGTTCCGCCTTGGCAGGCTCGAACCCGTGCTGCAGGATCGGCATGCTTTCGGTGTCTTTCCAGAGCGTGCCGGCGTCTAGCGCACGACGCACGATGGATGTCGCCCCGTCTTCATGTGGCGCGGAGATACCAACCGTGAGACGCTGCACATATCCAAGTTCCAGCGTCACCAGGAATCTCGGATAGTTCCGGCTCATCCCTTGCCAGAACGGAACGTGACCGTTTTGGGCAGGTTGGCGATGGAAGCCGGCGGATAGATTGCGCAAGAATTGCATTTCAAGACTCCTTGAGAATGCGGGTTCCGGCATGACCCCGATCGGGGATGCGGTCCCCGCGGGATGGTTGAAACGATCACACTCCAGATCCCGAAGGATCCACAGCCATTACAGGAGCCAAGCTGTGTTTGATACCAACGTCAACAACGGATCCACAGGCGCACCAGGTAGTCCCCGGAGACACTCGTGTTTCCCTTGCGTTTTGCGGCAAGCCGCAGATAGCGCTCCAGCACCTCCAGTTCATGCTCGGAAGCCTGCGAGAGCCAGTCGTTCCAGTGTTGCCAGAACGATTTGCGATTTCCCTCCATATCGATTCTCCTGACAGCGGGAATCGATCCCAGGGGACGGATTCCCCGGGCGGGTGGAAACATCACGGCGTCAGCAACACCTCACTGATCGCCCTCTTCCTCGAGTTCGCCGAAAAAATCCCAGACAAAGCGAGCCGGTCGAAACGCAATGCCGTCGACCTTGAACCCTTCCCCGTAGTGGCGAAAGTTCGCTTCGATGAATGTCGTGACTTCCGACATCGTCTTGAAATATGTCACGTCGCATTTGCTGTGCTTATGAAACTCCACACAGTATTCGGCGTTGACCCATATCTTCTTTCCCTCAGCCGGGACGGCTGCCACTGTCATGTCATTGATCTCCAGTTAGAGAGCCGCGTGGCCTCGCGTAGCGAGACGGCAGCCAGGTTGAGTACAACGATTGCACTTCAGATCCCCAAGGACCCACAGCCATTGCGGAAGCCAAGCTGTGTCGGGCGCCATCGAGATGGCATGCTGGTGACGCGAGCAGCGGATCGAATCGTCGATCAACGTAAAACCCTGTCGATGGCCACGCGAGCGGCATGGCCATCGACAGGACCTCACGCAGAGGTCGGGACCGAGCAATACGGATAGATTTGGATGGAGACGGTTCAGATCGCACCTCTGACGGCCTGTCGGCCGACGCGCCGCGAGAGAGGCCCGGCGCGCATTTAGAGGGAGTTCAGCCGCGACCTTCGTGGTAGTCGCCACCCTGGGGAATCGAGCGGGCCGGGGCGGACTTGCCGGAGCAGCCTGGGTCACAGACCCTGCTCGGGAAAGCCCGCCATCGGCGGGTAAGAGGGCTGGCATGATCGTCAGCGCAACAACTGCACGACGATGTTGCCTGTCACCAGACCAAGCGCGGCAAAGGCCCAGAACGGACGCAGTGCGTTACGGATGTTCCAGCGTGCTTCGGCGGGTACCGCTTCAGCCGATATGGAAGGCTTCGGCTCAAGGCACTGGACCATCGCGCCTTTAGGCCACCAGCAGCGGCTCATGCCGTCGAAGGCATAACCGAGCTCAATGAGCCGGCCTTGTTGCGCATAGCGTTGGAGCCGTGGCAGACCTTCGTCCAGCACAACACATAGGCCCGCTTCGAGGCGTTCGTAAAAGATACTCTCGCCAAAGAGCTGACGGTCATCACACGGGGCGTGCCTGGTAGCGCGGTCCTCGCGGTGGCCCGGACTGACAACGCCATCGTCAAACTCGGCATCGAAATTGAAACCGGGCGGAACGTCCGCGTAGTGGTCGGCCGTACTGTGTTGAGAAAACGAATACATGGTGAGATCTCCCGTCAGTATTGAGCGGTAGACGCACCAGTTTCCCGAGCGGGAGGCGTCAGCCCGCAAGGGTGGAAAGGGAACAGCCATCAATAGATGGCCGCGGGTGAATCATTGGAACGTGGGCGTTCAGTCCAACGCCCTGCTGCTACATGGCCGGTTACTGTGAGCCTGCGCATCCGTAAGGATGCAGCTTGGGAGGCGTACAGACTCAGGGAGTTCCGGTAATCCTGCGCATAGCGAACAACTTACATCGCATCCCCAACTGGCAAGCCAGTCTGAAACCATTTCAGAGACCCAGTTTCATCCTAAGGGCGCAAGCAGAGCTTGCTGAGCGTTGAATTAGCCGGACAACGCACAAGCCGGGAACATCCTGTGAAAACTTGGGGGTTCCGAAAGGGCGAACCCCTTCAGAACCCACAAGGTCAGCGACTCAAGCATACGACCCGGTACGGCGGGGACGTTGGCTGTCGCCAGTACTTTGGCTCGTGTTTCGCGAAAACTGGCGGCCTTGAGAGCCGTTCGTATCGCGAGACTGCTGCGCGTTGCCTTGGCGAGTATCGCGTGCGTACTGCGGTGCGCGCGAATTGTCGTCTTGGCCATCGCGGTTGCGTTGGGCGTTGCTTTGACCTTGGTCCCGCGAGAACTGACGTCCACGCGAATCGCTGTCATTGCGACGTCCTTGGTTGCCGAAGCGTCCGTCGTTCTGCTGGGGACGATGTTGCTGCTGATTCTCGTCTTCCGGCAGATCGACAAACTCCTGGTCAACCTTGGCCATCGTGATCTTGAGCAAACGCCCACGAATCACAGTACGGATTTCGCCTTGCGATTCGCCTTCCCTGACTTCATAGGCCTGGGCAGACGGATCTCCGAGCTTGAAGCCGATCAAGACTTTCCGATCGGCGAGTACATTCTGCTCGAGCATCTTGACGATTTCCTTGGCGCGTTGGCCGACAACGTAGACGTCGCAGTACGTGTACTGGGCGTCATCGCGTTTGCCACGCAGTGCAGCGATATTGCAAGCGAGCACAGGACCATTGTCGGTCGGCACATCACGCACGCGTGAGAGATAACCGATACCAGACATGTGGAGATCGAAGTACTGCGATTGGGCTTGTTGGGAAGCGGATTGGGATTGCGACATGGTGGGCTCCTAGAATGAAAAAAGGGAGTCCACACATCCCGGCGGGAGTGTTAGAACCCCCAGCTGGGACAATCAATCAGATTTTCATCACATCCAAGATCCCGGAGGGATCCGTTGCCATTTCATGGACCGAGCAACGTTCAAGGGCGTCAGGTGAACTGACAGGGATTGATCCGATAACCGAGATCAAACGGGGCCGAGGCCAGCTAAAACAGGTTCTATTCAACGCGAAGATTTGAGAGATGTCAAGCATCCCTAGACGCGGTCGAATCCGCAAAACCAGACTTGTCCGATTGCGAGGGCGCCCATGTCCCTGCCAAACTAGATGCTTCAACAGCGCATCACTCGCACGTTATGACGCGTTACGGACAATTTTGCAGCAGCAACAATGGATTCCCTTGAGACAATCCACGATGATGGAGCCAGCAATGCCTTCGCTACGAAGATTTCTGCTTTCGACCTCACTGCTTCTGAGCGCTACTGACGTTTTCGCCTATCGGTCGTTCCTGCCCCCACCGCAGTGCGTTGTGGCGCCAGGAGGGACGTTTTTTTGCACCCAGCAGCAAGATATGGTCAAGCTGGCTCGGGAGCGCGTTGGTGACGGGTACCTGAGCTTTGTACAACTTGCGTACGAGAGCCCCGCGAGCAGCGTCGGGCCGATCGAGCATCAGGGTATCGCCACGGTTCGCTTCTCCTTGTATCGAGGATTCGATCCGGCCACGAAACTTCGCGACGCCGAGGCGGTGAAAAGAACAAGCATAGACTGGACCTTTGCATTCTGTGCTGCAATTGCAGGAAAGATGGTGCGCTACCCAGTCAATGGCATTAGCGAGGGCGTTGCTCCCGTGGAGCGCTGGGCCTGTCACTCCAGCCACGAGAACGTACCTCAATTCGGAGTGGAGGCATCCATCGTTGCGCAACCGGGTCTGCCGCGCTACGTTGAGATCATTCACTACGGCAACGGCCAAACGATCCAGAACGTCTGGGGAACCGGGCGGAAATTCAGAGTCGGGGAGCGGACTAACCTGGGGATGGTGATTGAGGTGAAGCCACCTCTCGTCAAGGTTCAGACTGATTCGGCTGGACAATCGGGTGAAAAATGGGTACGCGAAGCCGACTTGTCACCGCCTCCTCAACCGAGGGAAGAATGAGCTCGCGGATCCAACTGGGGCCTGGAATCAAGTAGCGACAGTCGGCGCTTTCCCATCTGCATTGGCCGCAGCACAACACTGCATAGCAGCCATAGGCGGATGCCGTCTTCACCTCAAACCATCAGGTGACATGAGCATGAAACTCACTCGATTTGGATTCGCGACGCTACTCGTCGCCTTCGCCTCGCTCTACCTGATCTCGCAGGGCTACCTGGTCCCCGTGACAATCGCGCTCGCGGTCATCCTGGCCTGGTTGCACTGGCTTGCGGCTGTCGAAGCGGAGAGGACCGGCGAGCCGCCTCACGGCCCACATGGCATGCTGACGGTCGCCGCAATCGCCGGCGTGGCCTTGATCTCCATGGTGACGGTTGGCCAGAGCGCCTTCTGGCTTGGCATCGGTACTCTCATCGCCTATGCCCTGCTTCTGAGTCCCCGCGCGGCCGCCCAAAGGCGGCGCGCGGCTGAAGCAGTGAAGCAAGGCTGGGAGTCCGTCCCGGACCTTCAGCGCTATCTGTCACAACATCCGCAGTGCCGTACGCGGCGCGGCATCCGGTGCTTCCATTGCTCTTCTGACAAGGCTCGCAACTGGGGACTGGAGTCCAGAGGCGACAGCCGGCGTTTGCACATCTGCGATGGCTGCAGCACAGCACTGTATCGCAGCGTTCGGCAAATGTCGCCGCCGCCGCAACCTCGCGGTAGCTACGTAAAGACAGGAGAGCATCAGACGATTAATCCTGCTTCGGGACTACCGATGATGCCTGGCAATAGCGGCTTCGACATCACGGGGAATCCCTTTGGATTTGACCTTTACAGAGACAGCGAACGGGACGATGAGCACAATCGCCGCTCAGATGACCTGTGGAAGGGACATCTGCAAATGCAACAAAGTTGGGAGGAATCCAATCGCCATGCCCAAGAACTCTGGGAGGACCAGCTTCAATCACACCACCATTGGGATGAAGCCAATCGCAACACGCAAGAGGTCTGGGACGAGCACGCTCGCCACATGCGCGACGAGGAACTAATGCGAGATGCTCGCCAAGAGCAGTGGCCATAGATAAGTGGTCGCCATGGGACTATGGCCAGGCATATCAAATCCCCTGTCCGGGATCTGCCAGGTCCGAAATATCAACTTCCATTCTTGTTGCCTTTCCAGAAATCTCTAAGCTTTCTCGCACCCTGTAGCGCCAGCGGCTCAGCCTTCTCCAGTTGCTCTTTAGCAGAATCCCTGACCTCCGCCGCCTCCGATGTCACCCGATCCTTCCCGGCATCTACCGCGGCCTGGGATGCGTTGATCCGCTCTGCGGCCTCGCCTGTGACCCTTGCCGCCTCGGCATTCGCCGGCATCGCTGGCGCCGATGACATTGACGCCGAATCCACCTTGCCGCCGGAATCGGAGGCAAGACGAGGCCTGTCCGCCGGCCGCACCGGAAAGCTGCGCCGCCCTCGACCGTTGTCGTAGAGCCCACGGGGTGCCCCACCTCCCGCGCCACTGTCCGCGCCTCCGGCACCTCCCCCGCTAGGCAGCAAGCCCCCCGGCCCGCCCCTGCACTTCGCCCATCGCGCCGGCATGATGGGTCCGGACTGCGCTGCTATCCAGGCCTTGTGTCGAAGTACCGGCTGGCGTCTGCGCCGTGAGTGCATCGTGCGTACCGGCCAGCGCTTGCGCCGCGAAGGCCGCCTTTTGGGTATCACTCATGCTGTTCCAACCTGCCAGACCCACACCGCCAACGATGGCGTCGTTAAGTGCCTTCGTGGTGTTCACCGACATGGAACCAGAAGTCGACTCCAGCCGCTCTTTCGCCTGCTGTAGCTGCTGCGTGTTCGACAGAGAGGCAGAGAACTTCTGCGCAAGCCCTTGTGCCTTACGCAACTCGTTCGCCTCACCGCTGTACGACTCAGAGGTATTGCCTGATTGAATCTGGTTCAGACGACCCTGGATTGCCGATTCGAGCATCCGCGCGGTAGTTTGCATTTGATCTCCGACATTGACATTTCTATTCGAACCTGTCTGCGCTCCCTCTTGAGAAGTAACCGCTCGATCTCGACCCGTAGTCGTACCTACTTGAGTAGACACGTTCCCCTGCCGACCGCCAATTGCCCCCCGAAGCTGGCTAACCAAGCCGCCAACGTTGGCGTTGACACCCGAAGTCTCTCGAATTGCAGCGCTCCCGGTGCTCGCCACATTTGCTGCATTCCCTGCAGTAGTTTGTGTACCAGCCGATTCCGAATGGCCGCCATCGCGACCCACACTCTGACTCTGCTGCCAGTTATTCGAGGCCGAACTGGAATTGCTCAAGGAATTCGACTGCCTCCACCCATCACTTCGACTCCAACTGCTCTGCACAGACTGCGCGAGCTCCAGCCCGGCTTGCCGCGTGGATTGCTCGCTCTCCATGAGCGCCTTGCGCACCGATGCCGACGCCTGGCTCGTAAAGTTCCCCGCAATTCCACCAAGGTTCGGCACCCGGGCCGACTGGTCGATCACTGCGCCGCTACCGCTGCCACTACCCAGGTGCCCTCCCCCGCCAGCGCTGCCGCCATAGGCACTGCTGGTCATGGTGTCGAAGCCATCGGCCGAGCTCATCGAGACCAGACCCTGCGCCGAACGGACCTGCCGGTCCAGCTTCCCTGAGTTGCTGGTGTACTGGGACACATTCCCCCACTGCACATTGCCTGCGGAGAGGTTGCCTGCCGCGGTCTGCTGCGCGGCCGCACTGGCCGCGCTCTGGCCCGGGCCTGCCAGCGACATGGCCATCGAACTGACCGACGACGTGCCGACCTTGGCGAGCACCCCGGCAATGATCGGGACCAGCATGCAGACCCAGCCAGCGGCCGACTGGATCCACCAGGACTCGCCGAGCAACGTGGATGCGTTGGACAGCGCCGGGCCGTCCGGTCCGCTGCCCAGTTCATTCATCACCACCTGCGTGAAATTGCGCGCGGCCCCGCGCGTCACAATGCTGTTGACCACCGCGTAGAGCGGCGCCCAGAGCTGCACCCAGAGCAGGCCTGCCAGATACGACTTGCCCACCAAGCCAGCGCCCGATCCGGACAAAACGAGCAGCACACCGATGATCGGGAAAATCGCCAACGTGATGACCTCCATCACGTTGTGCAGGATAGGCAGCGATCCTTCCGCCATATTGCGCATGGTTGCGCTGCTTGCCTCCAGCGTCTTCTGGGCGATGGTGGCCGCCATGATCGCGCTCATTGTCGCAGCGTCCCCGCGCATGGCAGCAATGGCGCCTTGCGACTCCTGCACCATGTTCATCATCATGGCCTGCTTGAGCGAGTCGGCAGACGAGCGCGATATCTCCATCAGGAAGGACTCAGTACCGGCGATCGACGCTGCCACGAAATCGCTGCCCGTTTCGGCCACCTTGCCCGCGTAGCGGCGATCGAGCCGCTTGAGCCCGCGCTGCACATCCTGCTGCAGCGCCAGCCCGAACTGCTGATAGGCGTATGGGCAGGCATACACCAGCGGCGCGGGCGTGACCGCACCGCCCGAGAAATTGATGGTGGCCACTCTCGCCGGGTTGAGCCAGTCGGCCTGTCCGAGCAGGCCCCAGATGTCCCGGGAGCGAATCAGGTCTTCCAGCTTTTGCGGATAGTCGAGCAGCTCCGGGTTCACACACGACTTGACGAACATGGTCATGTCGTTGCGTAGCGCCGCCGAGTTGATCCGGGTGCGCTGCACATCCTCCACCAGGCGGGCACCAAACACCATGCCGGTCTTGGAAAAACGCAGATCATCGATCGGCGTGAAGAACGTCTCGTAGCTCTTTGTCAGCCACATGCCGACGTGGCTGATCTCGCTGGCAAAGACGCCAAGCCCCGCCGGCACCCCCTTTACCGTGTACACCTGCCCTGCGCGCTCGTCCTTGATGATCAGTTCCACCTTGGGCCACAGCAACCCGAGATGGAGGAGCGCGATCAAGACCAGGTGCATCCCGAATTCCTTCACGCGGACTGTCGCGATCAGCGCGCAGATCGCCCCCATCGAACCGGCGATGGCGCTGACCTTCAGCAAGCCGCGCATGTCGTCGGTCGAGAAGATCATGGCGATCGCCTGGAACGTGTCGCGGACCACTTCCGCATTCCAGTAGGTGTAGTAGGTGTGGACCATGTTCAATCCCCGGTGGGCTCGGTCAAGGCTGACCGAATCGCAGGTTTGCTGCGACGTCAGCGGAGAGATTGCCGTATAGCGCCTTCTCCACGTGCAGCAACTGGGTCATGACGCCCGTCTGGGCAGAAATGACTGCGTAGACTGCCTTGCGCGCGTCGGCAGCCTGTTGGGACAGCATGTGGGCCCGGGCGCGCAGATGCTCCAGATGCTTCAGCTTGACCTTGCCGCCGGGGCCGGAGATCTCGGCCGTCCCCGCCACCTTGTCGAGGTTGGCCGCCATGTCCTGGATGTAGTGGGACACCAGTTCGACTGCCATGGCGTCGCAGTAAGACATCAAGAGTGTTTCGGAGACGCCGGGATACTTCTGGTAGGCCGAGGCTTCGATCAACCGGTAGATCGGCAGGCCGGAGGTATTGCGCAGCATCTGGATGTCCTCATCCAGACTCGGCGGCCCGCCATACGCATTGCGGGCGCGAATGCCGTCGCGGATGCGCAGCGCCTTGTCGCGAATCACCTTCGCAAAGCCAACCTCCAGAGAGTCAGTGGCAGTCGGATCCATGCACCTCGACTGATCGTCGCATCGGTAGTAACGCACCTGCGTCTTCGGGGCGTTGGGTAGCCCCAGGAATTCGACCAGCGCCTTCTCGCCGTCATAGAGCGGTGGCCTGGATACGGCCACGATCACGTCGTCCGGATCGGAGCTGTTCGTACCACCCTTGGCCCGCATGATCGTGGTGCCAAAGAGCGCCAGGATCAGTTCCTTCTCGTGCTCGACCGCCAGGCCCTGTGAATAGCTACTGAATCTGCCATTGTTCAAGAGAGCCCACGTCAGGTTGAGCTCGAACCCATCGAGCTTCGCCCCCTCGGTGTTGAGCACGTCGGCCACATTCTTCCTGACCTCCGCCATCGAGGTAATGCGCTGCTGTGCATCGGTATAGTCACCGCGCGTGCCCAGCGCCTGGCCCGCCTGGAACGCGTTCTGGGCGATCCAGTCGCCGGCGCCAGACTGTGCCAGCAGCGTCTTGGCCGCATCGCAGGAGTTGCGGAACTGCCGGGTCCAGTTCTGGATGTCGCCGGACCATTCGCGGATCTGCGCCATCAGGTCGGGCGCCATCGACTGCAGCGCCAGCGAGAAGGCGAGGCCCGCGGCGTTCTGCCCGACATTGCGCAGGAAGTTGATCATCTCCTGCTTGTTGGCAATACCAAACGCGCCCAGGAAGATATCGATCCCGCCACAGCCTGCCTTCAGGTTGGGCGGGGTCACATAGAAGGGCTGGAAGTCGCGGTTGGGCGAGCGGAAGGTGAAGCTGCCGCCGGTGACCACATCCACGTCCCGCCCGTGCACAAAGCCCGCCGAGGCAGAGGTCGAGGCCGCGCCGGCGCTGTTGAAGTAGTCTTCCATGAAGCCGGCGTGCGCCAGGTTTGCCTGCATGGCGAGCGCGACCGCGCCAGCGATGATCTTCTTGGCCAGTCTTGCCATGGATTACCTCTGTGTGCTGGGGCGGCCAACGGAGAGCCGCGGGTCAAACTGCTGGTCCACGCTGCGGGTCTTGAACACCAGGATGCGGCGCACGATATCGTCCTGGCCCATCACGCCGGAGCCGAGCATGATGGCCTCCTGTGTGCGACGCGAGACCAGGTAGAGCGTGGGCGTCACCTCGATCCCGCGCCCGGCGGACACCCGCCTGGCGATGCCGTTGTCGGGGCGCCAGTTGGCGAAGCCGGGGATCGGCCCGCCATCCAGGCTCACCGGGATTACCTGGATCCCAAAGCGCTGCGCCAGATCGGCCAGCACCGGGGCCTGGATGTGGCAATAGCTGCAGTCGCTGCGGTAGAAGAACAGCAGCCCGTACTCCTGCGCGATCGCCGCGACCTGGTCGCGCTCGCCCTGATAGCTCGCATTACGGATATCGGTCTGCGCAAAGCTGACGAAGGGGTTGATGTTGTTGAAGTCGATGTCGGGGCTTTGCCAGACCACGCGCTGGGACACCGCGGTGAAGCGCTGCGACTGGTCCAGCATCTCAGCCTTGAACTTGTGGAAGGCGTAGACGTTGCGCTCGGTCGGATTGATGACCGCAATGTCTTTGAGGCGCTCGTAGTGCCTGTTGATAGCCTTGGTCGAATCGAAAGCCGACAGCGGTACGATGGGCGCCACCGGTGGCGCCTTCCTGTGCTTCACGGGCGGCTCATCCGGCGGGTACCAGGTAAAACCGCGATCGACACGGGACCAGATGTCTGTCTCCCACCAGGCGCCAGGACTCCGGGCTGGATCGTCGGGCGCGGCCGCCGCGATGGCAGGTTCCGCCTCTCCGGTCTGGACCCTGCCCTGCGCATGTCCTGCCGTGACCACGGCCATCGTCATCATCAACGCCAGCGCGGCCGACCACTTGAAGCGTCTCATCGCCAGCTCCTTTTGAGAAAATGCACCAGGGCGACCAGCGGCCAGAACATGACATGGCAGCAATCGTCGATCGCGCCGCCCAGGGTGTATTCCGACTCGATAAATGCAGAGCGCAGCCCAAGCCGATCCCATAGCACGACCGGGCCCACCAGCATGTACAGCGCGCCACAGAGGAGTGGCAGGAACCGTTCTCCTCCGACGAACACGGCAATCCCCAGCGGCAACCCGCAACTACTCACGAAACAGGGGAAGAAATAGATGAGCAGGCCGGCCGCAAATGCCGCGTGCTCATCCCAGGTCATCGACTCGCGGTACAGCGGCCGCATCGCCACCTGGCAGGCCTTGGCGCGCGGACGGAAAGGACGCAGCTTAAGGTCCTCTCCGTTCCGTAGGCGTCGACGGACCTCCGGCACCGCCACCCACGGCCAGGCCAGGAACTGCGCACCTACCAACAAGACGCCACGCACGCTCAGGCGCGGCTCCGCGTCGGGGAAAGGCACGCGCAGCCAGTGGCCCAGGACGAACACCCCGACGCCCACATACGCCAGGGAGAGTGCCCCGCCGAGCTCTCCGCCGACGAGGTTGCCCCACAGGTAGATCAGCATCCCAAGCAGCGTGATCGGCATGGCAATGAACACGTACAGGATCAAGAAGCGACCCAGCGAACGCAGGCCGGACGCGCCCCATTGCCGAAGCTTGCGCATCACTTGCCTCATTGCGTTATCCCCCCGCTTGCCGGCGGCGGCGCGCCGCCAGGGCACAGGTTCATCTCGAACGACCAGGAGAAGGGCCTGCGCACCCCAGCCTTGTCGACCGCCACTGGCGCGCTGAGCGTGGTCCGAAGGCGCTTGCATGCGCCGCCAAGGTCGCGGATGGGTTCGACGTGGGCGAGGATGCGCGGCGCCTGGATCTGCCGGCGCAGCGTTTCGACCTCTTCGCCCGACACCTCCACGTCCACAGGACTTGCCGTGAGAGCGCGCTTGATGGCATCCGACAGCGGCTCGGCGGTGTGCGCTGCCGTCGCCCACGCCATCATCACCGCGAGGTAAGCAAACAGCACCCAATGCATTTTGTTCTGCGGTTTCATCAAGCCTCCCGATAGTGGGTGCGTTGGCGTCATGGATTGGCACTAGACCGCTGCACGGCAGATCTGGTGCGCTTTTTCATCCTGTCCACAATCGCCCCCTTGTCCTGATCCTTGGGTATGACGTCCTGGTAGAACTCCTCCAGGTTCATCGTCCCGAAGTCCAGTTGGGTGAACTCATCAATCAGGAAACCCGAGCAATCCGGGTTGGCAGGGTCGCCCCAGCCCTTACCCAGTTGTGGGCGCCCCTGCTCGTTGATGATCCGGGAGAGCTTCGAGTTAAAGCAGCAATAGCCTTCCTTCTTCTCCAGGCAGACGCCCAGTTGCTTGCTGCCGCAATACGAACCCACCCGGGTGCAGAGACCCTGGCCCTTGCGCATGGCGAGCAGGTTGTCACCCTCCTTGCACTGCATGTACTGTGTCACCATCTGGATGGCGACCTGCGCCGCGAGACTGTAGGGATCGAAGGCAAAGCCAGTCATCGGAGACCACGACACGCCGTAGAAGCTAAACGGCGTATCTCCAAACGAGTATCCTTTGGTGATGCCAAAGAAGTTCAGCGCATTGGTGCCCATGCCGGTGCTCGAGAGCGCATCGAACAGATAGGCCGACCCCAGCGTCTGGACGGCTTCCCCGGCGATGTACTTGACGCCGGCCTGAGCCGCCTGGTTGATCATGCTGTTGCTGGAGTTGCCCCCTTTGGTGGTGGCCTTGCAGCAGTCAACCATGCCGCCGATCTTCTTGGTGCAACTGCTCTTTTCGCCCCCGAAGATCTTCAGCGTGGCCGGATCCAGGTACATGCCAACCTGGCGTTGTGCCTCCAGACCACTGATCACCCGTCCGAAGTCACCATCCGCGGCTGGGATACGGGTTTCGCAGCGCCCGCCAACGCAGATCAGGTCACCGCAGATCTGACGGTCGGTGGTCTGTTCCGCACGCGTCACGCAGGTATAGAGATGCTCCTGCAGCCCACACTGCCCCGCCGGCAGGGTGTCCAGGCAGGTACTGTTCCGGAGCGCGCAGGCTTTGTTCTGTTTGAGCTCGTCACAATCGGACTTCAGTGTGGTGTCGGCGCATACGTAGTCGTCGGTCCAGGCCCAGCAGTCCTTGGTCACGTCGAGCCCGTTGATATTGCGCGTGCCGGCGGGTTCCGTGCAGCGCTGGCCTGCGAAGGTGCAGTTTCGGTTGTTCGCGTACTGCTCGCACTGCGACCTGTCGATCAAGTCATTGGTGATCGTGTAGCTGCTGTCGAGATGCACCACCTGCTCCGGCAACGGAGCGGCCACTTTGGCGTCGCAGTTGTAGTCCACCTGGTAGGCGTTGCAACTACCGTCCCAGGCCTGCGACGTACACGTTCGTGCTACCTCCTTGCAATCAGCCTTGTTCTTGAGCGGCTCACAGTAATTCTTGTAGTCCTGCGTGATGCAGGCGTAGCGCTCCTCCCATCGCCAACAGTCCTTTGTCACTGGCAGCCCGTCAATAACGCGGGTGCCTCCCGGCTCCACGCAGACTGTTTCGGCCCGCTGGCAGGATTTGTTGCCATCCAGGCTCTCGCATTGACTGCGATCGGTGGTGTCGGTCGTCACGGTGTAGGTGTTCTCGAGCTGGACCACGCCCGCCGGCGGCGCAACGCTCTGGCCACAGCGGTAGGTGTCGGTATAGCGGATGCATGCACCGCTGGAGCCGATCCGGGCGCACTGCGAGTCCACCTGGAAGCACCCGGGCACGGCTGCGATCGCACTGCAGTAGTTCGCCGGGCTGCTGACCTCGCAGGTGAATTGGGACTCGTAACGCCAGCAATCCCGATGCACGGCGTAGCCGCTCACGTACTTGGTGCCGGAATCGACGCAGTACTCGGCGGTCTTGCGGCAATCGCCGGCCCAGGCCTGGACAAACATGACCGACAGCAAGATCCCAATCAGACCACGCAGGAGGCAAATCATTGCCGCGCCTCCAGACTACTGCACTGGTTGTCCCAGCTATCCTCAAAGGCCACTACCGGATTCCAGACCGTAGGCTGGGCAAAGCCCGCGGAGCCGCGATACGTCGACAGGTTGCCGCCACTCTGGATTGACGCGGTACACGAGCCCCCATTGCACGAAATACTGAGATTGGAGCTGCCGCAGAAACTACCGCAGCGACCGCCGCTTGCGGCGGCACACCACCACGCCGAGCCGGAGCCTCCGTCCATCGATGTCGTGACGTTCGCATTACATCCTGGTCGGAGGTAGTACCGCTGATTGGGCGCGGCCCCCGTTTCGAAGCGCAAACTGCGGCCATCGCCGCCACAGTACACGCGGCCCACGGAGTTGGATCCTGATCCTGGCCGCCCGCCCAGATCCACAACCAGTTGCCCTGGCGAGCAGCCTGGCCGCTGCTGCCAGTTGGTGACAGCCGTCACGATCAACTGCTTGCCGCAAGTCATCGTTTGCTCGGCCTTGAGCGTCCGAGCGCACTGGTAGTTGTATTCGGGACTGACTTGGATCACACGCCCGACGGTGCAGGTGCGCTGTGCCTGATTCTGGATCGACTCCAGGCATCGGTACAGGTGGTCCGCATCGACCTCGACCTGGCGCCCCAGGATACAGGCGTCATTGCGTGTCACGGCGTAGTCGTTGCAGACCCGATTCTCATGTTGCGCTGGCAGTGTGACCGTGTCGGTACGGCAGGCCGAATCGCCACTGACGAGCTGGTTCAGGTCACCGAGCTGACTGCCCGGGTTGCCATAGAGCGCGCGGTACCGCACCAGCAATGGATCTCTGCGGTCGATGTGAAACTGCGGTGCGGTCTGGGGCCGACTCTTGAGCAGGTTGACGGCCTGGCATTCGGTATCGCTCATGCCCGCACACCCTTGCACTCGGGAAGTACCGGGCGCATTGAGTTGCCCCTGCCCTCCCTCGTAGAAGCCGGAAGGCTGGGCCGAGTTGGTATAGCCGGGTACGGTCTGCTGCGCGTTCGGCGTCGTGATGCGCTGGAACAGGCCGTCAATGAGCAGACTGCCCAGGCCCCGGGCCATACCATCGGCTTGCGCCGGCGTCACGTCGGCAGCGCGCGCCGGCCCGATCCCGGTGAGGCCGATCGCCATGCTCGCTATAACGGGAAAGAACCGCGTGGGTCGCCAAAGCCTGGTGCGCCCGGGTTGAAGGCAATGCCTCATGGCATCTCCCCGCTCATCTGCCCCAGCGCCTGCCGGGCGATTTTCCCAAGCGTGTCCTGTCGGACGGCGACCCGCTCCAGCGCGTATTCCAGGCTCACGTCCCCATCCACCCGCGCCGAACGGCTGGCACACGCACCTTCGGCGCAGTCCTCCAATGCATGGAGCGAGACCACCACTGCGGGCACGGTTCGGATATCGAAGCGCTCGAACTGGCGTGGATCGATCAGCACCACTGCACCGGTGTCAGTCACCGGCTTCATGGCCTCGACCGAGCGTTTCCAGTTGCCTTGCCCCATCCCATAGCGCAAGCCCCGGAAAATCACCGCGGCGCCGGCGCGGCGCGCTTGCTGCCCGATGCGCTTGAGCGATGCCTCCGGCATCGACAACGACGCAAATATCATCACGGGATACGTCCGCTCAGTCGGCGGAGGTGCCTGGGTGGACTGGTAACGCTGCGCGAGCGCCGCGGGATCGGGCATCGGCTGCGCCGACCTGGCCCGCAGGTCCGGCACCTTGACGGTGCCCATGGCCGGATCCGGCATCGCCTGCAGCACCGACTGGGCGCGCTGTTGGGCGGCCGACATGGCGCGCTCCAATGCGGCATCCGGTGGCGCGGTGTGCTGAGCCATTGCCCCGGTGCAGGCCAGCAGGCCGAGGATGAAAAGGCGTACACGCATCAGAAGGCCCCCATGCAACAGTCCCGCTTGCGGTACAGCATGTACGCGAAGTCCTCGCCGCGGTAGGGAAACGATTTGCCGGCGCCCCACAGGATGGTGGAGCGCCCGAAGGGCTGGCAGCAACGCCCGTTGATCTTTTCGGTCTGTCGCGACGGGTAGGTCATGCTGGTCTTGTAGTTGCGCTTGTCCATCAGCGGCTGCATCACATAGCCACAAGTCCCGTCCTTGCCGCTGGCGGACCAGATGAGCCCTTCGCGGTGCATTTTGTTGGTGAAGCGCTGGGTCAGCAGCTGCGACGCCTGCACCCCGCCGATATGGGTCGAGACCCAACCGTTGAGCGGGTACATGCCGCCCTGGCAACCCGCGCACCAGAACAACTCCGAGAGCGGAAAGCCCGCCGTGGCCGCAACGCAATCGGCCGCGCAGGCGGCCTGCGCCAGCGGCGAAGTGAAGAGCGCCACCTCCGGATTCAGGACGAAAGTCAGTTCCGAATCTCCCCAGAGTGGATCGACCTCGGTGAAGTACGCCAGGTCGAACACGTTCTGCTCCAGGCACGGGTTGTCCAGCAGGATCTCCAGCCAGAACAGGATGGGGTTCATGTACCAGTGCACCTGGTAGAAGGAGGTGGCCGCCCGGGCCTTGCCCTCGCCGATACGGCCGTGCGCCGGCGCATCGATCCCGGGATCCAGCGTGACGCCGCCCAGCGACGGGAAGCAGAAGGGGCGGCGTACCACCTCGACCGTGCGCACCGGCTCCCAGAACGACATGCTGACGCCGGCGCGCGGCAGCGTCCCATTGGCGCCGGAGCACCAGCAAAAGGGACTGGCTGGCGACCCGTTGTCCTCCTGGCCATCGCGCATCATGGTCATGTCGCCAATCTTCAGCGGCAGGATGCAGGACCAGCAGATATCGGTAATCGGGTTGAGGAACTTCCCCACGCAAGTGGCGCTGCCTTGGCCTTGCTGAGCATGGGCACCGACGCATGCCAGCGCCAGGACGAATGCGAGGAGACCGCGCGTGATCGAGACCGGCAGAGCGCTCAGGCAACACCTCATGGCAGGATCTCCTCGATGCGCAAGCGCTTGCCGTCCTGTCGCACCACGGCCGGTACCTGTCGGATACCCAGCTTGCGCACCAGCGATCCGGACTGGTCGTAGAAGACCTGGCGCTGCCAGCGCTTTTGCAGCGCAAGGTAGTCGCCGTTGACCAGGATCGGCTTGCTTGGGGCACGCGAATCCGCTATCACCTTTGCCGCCAGGGCAACCTGGCTGGCATCGCGCGCATCAAAGAACACCAGCTGCTGGCGCAGCGCCACCTCGTCGAGCGGGTTGAAACGCTGGCCGGCCTGCACCAGGATCTCCCCGCCGGGCCCGGTGATGGGCTGGCCCACGGCCACTGTTGGATCGAAGTAGAAGGTGCGCGGCGTGAGCGTGCGCACCACGTCCCGGGCGGGCTTCGGGTTGCGCATCGCGTGTTCGGAGCGGGCGACCGCCTCGCGTTGCAGCAGCGCCAGCTTGCCGGATCTTTCCTTGTCCTGCAGGCTGCGCCGGATGTCCTGGAGCAGATCCGGCTCGACGATTGGATACGTCGGACCCAGGGCATCGGCGGCAACCGCCGGCACCAGGTGCAATGTCGCCGTAAGTACTACCAGCAGGAGGGATCGCATCGTGCCTCCCATCAGAAGAGCTTGCGGGCCGTGCCGACGATCTGCCCGAAATTGACCCAGCCTGTGAGGGCGTAGCGCGAATCCAGCGAGTCCGGGTGCGGCGTCCAGACGAAAAAGCGCCCCGCCGGAATACGGCCGGTTGGCCCCATCTCGAGCACTTCGCCCCGGGCGGAGCTGGACTTGGCGGTACCGACGTAGACGCCGTTGATGAAGTAGTCGCGGCCTTGACTGGTCACCATGTCGCCCGGCATGCCTTTGATCTGCTTGATGAATCGCGCTCCGGCCGGGTATGGGCCGCCGCCCGGCCACAGGAACTCCACCAGGCTATCGCGCGCAATCTGGCGATCGGTCTTGCTCACCAGGAACACGTTGACCTCCTCGATGCTGTGGGACAAGTTCGCATGCAGCGCCCACCGGCTACCGACCTGTACGCCGGCGATCAGGATCAATGCCCACGCCCACCACCAGCGCCCGAAGTGCTCGGCCATCATCGGCGCCAGGGCATGCCCGCGCCGGGGGATCTTCGCGATGCGGCTCGTCATGGCACCTCCGCCCTGGATGTCTGCATCCGCTCGTCGAGCTTGCTGTTCGCGTCGGCGGCGGCCTGCCCTGACATCCCCAGGCGAGCCATCAGCAGCGGCGTGAGGTCTTCAACATCGGCATAAGCGCCAATGACGGCCGCGCGTGTCAGTAGAATGCAGCCACACTCGGCCTGCAGCGCCTTGAGCGCTGCGCTCATCTGCGTACCCACGTCGCTAGTCTCGGCAAGTGCCGCATCGCGGTCCCGGTCGGTCACATTCGGGCGGGTGATGCGCTCCGCGAAGCTCGCCCGCTTGGCATCCAGCACCGCCTGCAGGTCGACGGTCGCCATGCGCGGCAGATGCTGGCGGGTCCACCACGCCGCTCCGGCGACCATCAGTGCAGAAAGACTGGCCGACACCAGGACGGCGGCCACCAGCCGACGGTTGGCTGTGCGATGCCGGGTCATTGCATCTCCTCCAGGTACTCATCCTCTTCATCGAATGTCGGCGGTACGTAGAGCGCCTGCCCCGCTGCCTCGCGCATGGCGAGCACCGCCTCGATCGCCTCGTCGGTGGACATGCCCTGCGCACGCAGGTCGCGCACCGCCTGGAAGTCCGCTGGCTGGGTGGAGAAGGTCACGAGGGAATACGGGTCAAGGTACAGCCGGCCGACCGCCGGCGGCAAGTCGCCCGCCTTGATGAAGATCTCCGCGTATTTGCCGTGCACCGTCTTGACGCTCTTGAGCAATCCCTTGGTGTATTCGTCGAGGTCCAGCTTGTCCGATTTGACCAGCTGATTGATCGACTCAGCCTTCTGACTGAGCAGGAACATCCAGTCAGCGTTCTCAAAGGCCGCGCGCGATGTATCGGACTTGTAGTAGTCCGCGATCGACTGCGTGGCGGTGAAGAAGCCCCCGCCGTACTTGCGCGCGCGCCGATAGCCCTTCTCGATGAAGTCGCCCGAGTTTCCGCTGCTCATCAGGTCCCAGGCCTCGTCGATCACCGCGAGCTTGGGCTGGTCGCGCCTGGCGAGATACATGCCTTGCGTGATGCGATACATCAGCATCATCATCACCACTGATTGCAGGTCCGGCCGGGAAGCTAGCTCCTCGAGCTCCAGCACGATGAAGTTTGTGTCAAAGCGTACGTTTGCCGGACCATGGAAGAACTTGCCGTAGGGTCCGTCTTCGGTAAACGGATAGAGCTGCACCCCCATGTCCCGGATCCGCGGGTCGCACAGCGCCGGATCGGCCTCGCCGCCATAGCCGGTGGTCTCGGTCGAGCCGCCATTGGCGCAGTTCTTCTTGAGGTATTCGGCGAGTTGCGTGACGGTGGCCTGCCTGCCATGGTCAAGCCACAATTGATCGAGCGCGATGCGCAGTTGTCGCGCCTCGTAGTCAGTGAGCGGGCGCGACGGGGAAATCATCTGGGCGACGGCGAGCTGGACCATTTGCAGGTCTTCCTGCTGTTCTTCCTCGTTCTCCGTGTTGACCATCCAGAACGGATTCAGGCTAAGGCCCGAATCGTTCGTAAAGCGGATGTACTGGCCGCCTAGCGTGCCCGCCAGCTTCTCGTAGGAACCGCCCACGTCGATCACCCAGGCCCGGCCGCCGACGGCGAGCGTGCGCTGCAGCAACTCGTTCAGGAAGTTCGACTTGCCCGACCCTGACTTGCCCACCACGATGCCGTTGTAGTTGCCCGACGGGTTGGCAAAGATATCGATGCCCATCATCTGGCCCCGCCGCCCGAAAAGTGTCAGCACGGCCTGCTGGATGCCGTTGAACTCGCGTGGATCGGTGCCCGTCCACTCGGCCAGCACCGGCATCATGTTGGCCGCGTTCTCCATCGTCTTCGTGGTGCAGCGCCCCGTCTTGCGCAGGTCGCCCTGGAGCAACGGCCCATACATCATCGGCAAGGCCGACAGCAGCGCCTGCTTCTGCATCTTGCTGTCGACCACCAGTTCGCAATTGATCGTCCGCCAGACCGAGCGGGCGGATTGATCGGCGTTGGCGAGTTCCTCAGGCGGCGCGAACAGTAGCAGCTGGTGGTAGCACTTCAACGTGCCGCTGCCCCGATCGAAGGCCGCCTGGGCGAGCTTCCAGTCGGCATTGACGTCGTGCAGGCGTGGCATCCATTTGGAGAGCGGCGATTCGGCCTTCTGGTGCGCGCGCATGGCCAGCAGCTGCGTCTTCTGCTTCTCGCTCTCCACGTTCGGAACGCTGCACCCGAAGGTGATGAGGAATGGACAGGGATAGGAGACCGCATCAGAAGTAGCGCTACCCAGCAGAGCCCCCATATGCCCCAATGTCAGGTGTTTGCGGTAGTTGCGCACAGACATGGCGCGCATTGCAACCGGCGGTGATCCACCGCCGGTGTACAGAATGTCATCCGAGCTTTCCGCTGCGGCAGTGTCGGCTGCCACGATCTGGTCGCGCAGCGCGCGGCCCGGATCATAGGACAGCCATGCGTGATTGCTGTCCAGCGTGCGCTGCGGATTTAGCAATAGCGCGCACCAGTTGATCAGGTCCTCTGGGTCCCACGTGTGTCCGTAGAGGTAAAACTGCGAGAGCGTATTGATGACGCTCTGGCGCGCGGTGACCGCATTTCGCCTGGCCATCTCGTCCTTCAGGCTCTTGGCGGGAATGACGACACTCAGGTTGGCGCGAAAATCGCGCATGCGGAAGTTGGTGTTCGGGGACAACTCAGTGCGCGCGCCCTTGCGATAGAAGGCATTGCGCCGCTCGCACATCTTGCGCAGGAGCGGAATCTGCCCGGGCGGCGCCTGCGGAGAGCCCACCGTGCAAGCCATCGCCACGTTGAGCTGGTGGTCCAGCACGGGCGAGCCGAACATCTGCACCTGGATCCCCGTGTTCTCGGGCAGCCCAACCTTGAACAGGTTGACCAGGTTGGCGGCCATCTCCCGATCGGCGCCGATCTGCGGGCACAGCTCGAGCGTGAAGCCGAAGCCCTCGATCGCGCTGGGATCCGCCGACGGCGCGGCGATCACGAACAGTTCGTTCTGGCGGTCGTAGCCAGTGTAGGGCAGCAACTGCGAAAACCGGTCGAAGGGCAGCGGATTGCCCTGGCGCGGCGTCACCAGATCGTCGTCGAGCTCGCGATAATTTGCGTCGGTCTTTGCGAACAGCTTGCGGAGCATGGCGGCCTCATTTCCCAATCATGGAGACGGGGGACTGTGGAGTCGGATCACCCTGGCCAGCCGGCGGCATGAACGGCATGCTTCCCGTCGCCGGGGATTGGGCCTCAACCTGCTCTGATCCATTCGGCGCTTGCAGCGGGTAGACCATGCGGAAGCGATTGCGCAGCAGGTGCTCCCGATTCTTCTCGATCAGCCACTGCCCTCTAGACACCAGCACATAGAAGTATTTCTGATCAAACAGCGTGCCAGTGTCATCTTCGTATGGCGCGACCCACACGCGCAACGTGCGCTCCGGACTGCGGACGGGCGGCCCGGAATACGGTGCAGCAACGCCCGCTGGCGATGCCAAGCGCGGATGTTCGCCCTGCCGGCCCACGTCTCTCGCCATCCCCGCGGTCACGCCCGCGCCGGGCAAATTGCCCGCTTCCAGATTGGCATAGACGCCCGATACCGACAGGCAAGACGACCCTTCCGGGGCGGCACAGGCGAATTGGCTCGATGCATTGAGCCCGGACATGTCGGCGCAGCCCGCCGTGAGCATCGCGGCCGCGCACAGGGCCAGCAGGGTGCGGTGCATAGCAAGCCCCTTAGCGCGCCGCGGCGGACTGGCCACCCGACAGGAAAGCATCGATACGCTGCGTTGAGGCCGCACCGACCAGCTTGCGCCCGTCGGCAGCGAAGATGGTGGGCGTGCCTTCCACACCCAGCTTGGCCCCCAGCGCCAGATTGCGCTCGACGGGCGTAGCGCAACTGCGCGGCGCCGGCAAGACCTTGGCGCCCATCCAGGCATCCCAGGCCCCGGCGCGATCCTTGGCACACCAGATGGCGGCCGACTTTTTCTTCGCGTCCGGATGCAGGCCTTCCAGCGGATACAGGAAGGTGTAAATGGTGACGTCATCCAGGCCCTTGAGGGACGCTTCGAGCTGGTGACAGAACGGGCAGTCCGGGTCCGAGAAAACGTAGAGAGCACGAGAGCCCTTGCCTCGCACGGTCTTGATCGCATCCGCGACCGGCAACATGTCGACGTTGATCACCTGCAGGGACTGCTCGCGCTGGGCGGTCAAATCGACCTGGCTATTCATATCGTACAGATGGCCGAAGAGCGCATAGCGCCCGGAGGCTTCAAAATAGGCGACGTTCTTGCCCATCGAGACTTCGTAGAGCCCGGGGATCTCGGCCGCCCTGATCCGGCTGAACTCCGTTTTCGGGTACCGCTCCTTTAGCGCCTGCAACACTGCCAGGGTCTTTGGGTCATCCTGCGCGGTGGCGGGCATCGCGTTCAATGCGGCAACGGCTACCAGTGCCGCAACAGCAGCGTAACGGCGCGGGGTGAGGCGGAGGTTGGCAAGTGACATTGGAATCCTCATTGGCGTTCGATGGTGAAGCCCTTGGTCACGACGATGTCGATGACCCGCTCGGCATTGATCTCGACTACGGGGAACGTGTTCTCCGCGAGCTTGATGTAGTAGCGCGCCAGCATGTCCATCGCCTTGGAGGCGCCGCCGGCGGCGCCGGCTCGCAACAACTGGTCGCTATCTATAGTGCTGGTCACGCCGCCCAGCGGGGTGGTGGTTGTGGTGGTGGCCGCGCTCTTCAACGCCTGGCTGAATCCGGCTCCGAGGCCCGCCCACATGGCGTTGGCCAGCATGGCGCCAGTCTTGCTGACGATCTTGCCGCGGATGCCCGCCTTGCCGTCCTCGCCGGCCGCATAGCCGGTCAGCTTGACGTCAATCGCACCACCCGACGCGTCGATACAAGACAGACGATCGGTGCGGATGTAGGCGCGCTCCGACGAGATGTCGCCATAGCCATTGCCGGTGATGACGCACCCTTCCAGATCGCCCGAGAAACCGTTGGGCAGATTGGCCGCGTCGATCACGGAGAACAGCGCCGGATGCGGATTGGTCTGTCCCTGCCCGCTGGTAGGGGCATCCATGCCTTGCACCAGCATCACCCGCATGTTGGTACCGGCTGGGACGTACGTCTTGACGCCGCGACCGCCTGCCCGGTTGGGTAGCAGCGGGTCCTCCGGCTCGAATCGCTCGCCACTGCGTGGGGAGCGGTGCCCACGCCTGCTCTCGCTCAGGCTGGCTTCCAGTTGGGCATAGCTGCTGTCCGTAGCGTTTCTCCCGGCCGATGCAACCTGCTGCCCCGCTCCGCTGTCCTGCCCTACACGGATCCGGTCAATTCTGGCTTCGTAGGTGGGTATGGCTTGCGGACCGGGTCCGGCAGGCGTACCCGGTCCGCCCAAGGCTGGCGACGGCGGCATAGCGCCAGCCTGGGTGAATGGACTCGCCTCCCCTGTCATGCGCAGCGGCGGCGGCGCGACAAGTCCTTGCGCGGCCGCGGCCGACGCTGCCGCCAGCGTCCTGGCTTGCTTGGCCTGCTCGGCTTGGCCATCGGACACGCTCTTCCTGAGTTCCGCGAGATCGCGCCGCATGCCCTCGATCTCCCCGATGGACAGGCTGCGCCACGCATCCTTGTCCACGTCGCCCACCGAACTGCCAATGTCGCGCGTCATGGGTGCGGGTACCAGGGTTGGCTTGGAACCGCTCTTGACCTGCGGCCCCATGAAGACCACGGTCGTGACAGCGATGGCACCCAAGACAATGCCGATCACGCCCAGGCGCTGCCATTGCGCGCTGCGGTTACGGCGTGTCGACACCGCCATCGACCTGGCGGCGGCCTTGCGGGGCTTGATTCGTTGCAACCATGCGGTCCAGCTAGCCACGGCTCGCCCCTCCAATCACGTAGAGGTGGGTCTCCTCGCCAGGCCCAAGCTCGGCACGCTCCAGACCAACCGCCATCACGCCGGGGCGATAAAACTGCGTCTCCGACAGGAACAGCCGATCCGTGCCCGTGTTGCTCAGGCGATAGACTGCGCCCTGGATGGTGCGGCTGGCATAGGTACGCACCAGCGTCAATCTCGTTCCGGGCAGGAACGGCACCTCCGCATCCTGGGGCTGCCGTTGATAGCCGCGCAACTGGGCGTTGTTCGCCATGGTGACCATCAACTGGCTGAGCTGGGCATCATAGGATGGTGCCTTGGACACCACCGTCACCGATTGCAGCGCGTCCGCCGGGTTGCCCTGCCCCATGCGCGCGGCGCCCTCACGCAACACGACCGTCTCGACGCCAATATCGGCGGGCCGCATGACGATGGGGTACTTCTTGCCGGTGGTCGCCGAGATCACGAAGCCCTCGATCGGACGGATCACGTTAGGCGTGAGCAGGATGTCCCCGGCCTCGCTGTCAGTCTGCGTGGCTAGGTCTCCCCTGGGTACGTCGAGGCCGCGAAGCTGTCCGCCCTCCATTACCAGGCGCGTGAGCGCCGTCTTGGAAATGCGAATCGTCGCGGTCTCGTTCTCGACGAGATCCACGTTCTGCGCGGCCTGCGCGAAACTCGCACAGATCTGCAGTACCAGGCTAAGGAGCAGTGTGCGCGGTCTCATCTGCGTCATCCTTCGTATCCTTGTGCGTGGCGTTATCCACGTCAAACTGCGTCACGTTGTCACCGACCACCTCACGGAGGCTGTCCAGGTAGAGCTTGCCGCCCGACATGCCGAACCGGACCCAGTAGCGCTTGGTCAGGTCAGAAGTCCGTTTGTCGCCGATATAGGTGGCAAGACTGCCGGCAAACACCATGCTGTTGCCATCCTCGCCAGGCGTGACCCCGCTGGGCGTGAACGTCTGCGAGGCATTGAGGTTGCGCAGCTTGGCGCAGTCGGCGTCCAGCACGCGCTCTTGCGCGCCATAGGAGCCCGCGCCGACGTAGCGCAGGAACATCGTCTTGTGGCCCGCGCAAGTCAGTGGAGTGCGATTCCACCGGAGTTGCAGCAGGTAGCCGCCCATTTGTTCCAGGTAGGCCGGGTCCAGGCCCTCGTCATCCACCCAGAAGCTCTTGTGAATCTGCGGAGGCACCAGCGTCTCGCGGTTGCGATCCTTGTGCAGCAGCACCTTCGCTGCCAGCAATGTGTTACTGATCACCATCAGCACCAGGAAGCCTTGGATCGCCTTGCGAATCCCGTAGCGCGCCTGGATCTCCTCGCCCATCCGATCGAAGTCCATCCCTTACCCCATGAAGCGGCGCATCGCGGACGGCGGCGTGCGCTGCAATCCGATATTCACTGGCAGGTACCAGTACGAGAGATGCACGCTGTACTTCTTGTGCTTGTTCGACTTCATCTTCTGCAGAGTGAAGCCGGCCGCGAAGCCCAGCACGCCCCCGACCAGGAAAGAGTCAGCAAAGGCGAACCCGAGGTAAAACAGCAGTCCGGTAATCATGGCTACATCCATCTCCCAGAACAGGAACTGGTGTGGATCGTCCAGGGTCAACGGAAGCGTTTCTTCTATCGGCTGCTCGCTCATTCCAACTCCGTGCTTCTGTCTTCGGTCTTCTGTCGTCGGTTTGCGCCGTCCTTAGATCGTCGCCGTGAAAATGCCGTCAATGATGGTCGGCAGGTTCCAGATCACGATGCCGATCAGGATGGCGCCAGCGAACCACAGCGGGCTTCCCTTGGACCAGCTCATGAGCACGCCGCCCAGGCCAATCATGATTGCGGCGATCTTGCCGGGGTAGCCGGTAATGAGGCCGACGAAGTACTCGTAGGCGGCCTTGTACTCGGCCCCCGTGGTACCCGCCTTGACAGCCAGCGCCGTCATCGCCAGCAACAGCAGCAGCGCGGCGAAGATCGCCACCCTGTGACGCACCAATGCATCACAGGTGCGCGCGACCAGCCGGTCGGCGAAGTGCACCTCGGATTGCACAGTCAATTGCATAGAGAACCTCTCATCAATCACCTGCCACCATTGGCAAGCGGCTCCATCGGGAACACGGTCGCGGTCTGCCGCTTCGAATCGAGCGACAGACGCACATCGGTTTGCACGGCATCCGCCATGCGGGCGAGCAGTTGCTCCTGTAGCGAAGGAGACGCCATCACCATCTGGATCGCGGCCGACACCATGCAACGCTCGATATGCGAGTCGCCACCAAAATGCGTCCGACGGAAAGCGCGCAATTCGGCGCGGATGTTCGCGCGCAGCAGCACGGCCTCATAGCCGGGCTGATGGTCACGAGGGGCTGGCTTCATCATGGGCCTGATCCTCATCGGGGAAAGGGGTTGGCGTCGTTGGCTGCGCCGGGCCCAGCGCCAGGCGTACGGCCTCGATACCGGCGCCAGTGGGCTGCGGCGCACTACGGTTCGGGCGCCTCTTGAGCAATTCGCGGGCCGCGACGTCGCTATCCGCTTGGCCATCAAGCTTCGGCGATCCGGCCTTGGGCCAGTTGCGATAGACCTTCCAGGTGTAATCGGCGCGAGCAGCGCGGCACTGCGCCACGGACAGCGTGCGGCAGCTGGCGTTGTAAGCCCCGACACCATTCCAGTCGCTACCCGTCTCACGCAGGTGGTGAGCGAGGATCCAGGCACCAACCATGACGTTCTGGCACGGCGCATATAGCGCCTGCTCGCTGATGCCAAGTGCGGCCAGCTTTGGCAGCCAGGAGGAGTTAATCTGCATCAGGCCGATGTCGTAGGAGCCCGTGCGCGCCTTGTGGCTGAGATTCATGGCTTCGGGGCGCAAGCTGCTTTCGGTCTTGGCGATGGCAACCAGCAGTTCAGGATTGAGCCCGTAGCGTGCAGCCGCGGACTCGAAGCATGTGGCCTGCGCGGCGACGGCAGTGAGCATCAGCGCGGTGGCGACAAAAAGGTGGTTCGTTCGCATGGGAAAAAGGCCTCCGGGCTTGCCCGGAGGACAAGGAGCTACGATCAAGTTCCGTCAATCGCGGGGTCCTCGGGGGGAGGAGCTGAGCACCATGCGATGGACAGGGGGAATGCTAGATCGGAGGCCCTATGCGATTCCAGCGAAAACCTGCGGCACGTGGCGCAGGTTTATCTTTGACTTTCTTATGGTTCTGCGATAGTGCCTCTGGTGGGTCAGGCGGGATAGCTGCTAGCGGCCGATTCGGATAAAAACTCGATCTGGCCAGTGGGCCGTCTGGCTCTTCCGAAACTCAGTCTCTCAGATCAGTCTGTGGGTAAGCGCGCCCCGCGCACCTACTTCCATTATTCTGATTCCCACCAGATCTGGTGGGAATCAGAATGCCCAAGCGGCCCACCTATGAACAGACGGTGCTCAGGACACCCTTACGTCCAAGCTAGTCGTCAATATCGCTGAAAATCGAGCGTCCGTGGAGCGCCGTGGTCACCCTAGCGGGTGATACGTTCGACCAATCGCCTTGCTCGTCGTCGCGCTTCTTGCGAAGTGACACTTCGGCCACGGTATCGACGATTCGTTTGTCGAGCGCAGACAACTGGTCTTGGATCCCAGAGCTTGAATAAAACACATTTTGGAGTTGCTCTACATACATCCGGATGTCGTCAAAATAGTCAGACACATCTGAGTCCGGGTCCACTTCCCGTGCTAGCTCGGCGATGCGATCAGGAACTGCCTCCTCAATCTGTTCAAGCAACTGCACGGTTAGGCGAATGACTCGAGATGGAGGAATTAAGCCAAGAACTTCGTCATCGTCGAGAAAAGAAGCATCGAATCCATTCAGCGCAGATGCCTCCAACTCATAGGCGGCGTCCATCCTGATTTCTGCGTTCAACATACCAAGTCGGTGTGCCCGAGCGATAACTTTGATACGGCTGTCCAAGCCTATGCGCCAAGAACGGATAGACTGGCGGGAGAGAACGGCAGGATCGCGAGAGATAATTGTCTTGAGTACCGTCTCCGATGCGCGTGACTCCAAATAGCCAAAAAACGAGCGGTTTAACTCGGGCGTATTGGGAATGTCAAGGAGGCGCGTGACAAGATGTTCCGTAGCCACACTGGGAATCACAACCGCGTCAGGGATATGAGTTGCCCCATCACAAATAGTCTCACTGAGCAGCGTTTCCACGCGCGTGCCTCGGATATATAACTCCACGAGGTCCGGTCGGCTACCGAGGATCTCAGTGATTGCGTCGGCAAACGTCGGATGATAGAAGCCCCAATAGTCTTGTTCATCTTCGCGTCGCCGCGTTACAAATGACCCATCTAACTGTGGAAGTGATTCAACTATCGTTGCTACGGGTATTCCATACTTATCAGCAATCGACCTGGTTTCGCTACTGGTAATCTCACTTACTGGGAGTCGGGATCGCCATAAAAATACGAGCGTCAATGCCGCCTGTTGCGCGTCGGTCAACTCTTGGATTGTGTCTTTCAAGAACTCTGCCGGCTCACTAACGAACTTCATCAAGTCCGACGGCAACTTTCGAATAGCTTTGGTGAAATTGCGATCACCCAAACGCCGTGCAATCTCTGGTAGCAGCAATTGGCTATCCGCGACGTCGGCCAAATGAGGCTTAACCTGACGCCTCCAAGGCTTACTCTGATTGCCTGCCTTCAGATGATTATAGATTATCTGCTGCCGTTCCTCTGGGCTAAGCAAGCCGACGTTGACCACGGCCGCCCCATTGGTCAACAACGGATGATTCCTTGTTCCCAGCTTGTGCTTTGCCGCATTCCATATATGTATACGCGAAGTCAAAATGAAGCGATTGCCTGCGTCTATGGCCGTCTTTACCTTCGGGATGATGCTGATCCAGGTATCAATGTAGTCACTACGCAACTGGTTTGGACCGAACGCATCATCAATCCAATACAGGCGATTTCGCTCGTCTGGATTCCAGCGTGCAACGAGGTCAAGTGGCCCCTCGCACTTCATGCATTGATGGTTCTCCCCATCCATCGCGGCGGTCGCCAAGATAGCGGCGAGCATCGTCTTTCCGGTTGCTGGAGGGCCAAGCAAGAGTACAAGATTATGCTCTGAAAGCACCCGGACAGCATTTCGATGAGCCGCAGTAGGCACATATACCCGCAACCCGTCCATCATATGACCGAGCAAAGCCTGCGTCTGCCGAGCGCACCGCTCATCAAGGATCAACGATAGGTCGCCAAGCCCATAGACTCGAGGTACGAGTGCCCTTAGGCGTGAGTTGCCGCGGATCTGAAGAGTGAGCCATTCCTTGCCAAAGACGTGCGGGCTCAGAACACCAACAGCTTTGAGTTGATCTCGAACGGCCGCTGCAACTGGTGCGTCTACACCTAGGCTCGTCACAAAATAATAAGTGCTCGCGCGGCCGTCTCGCACCAATCGGCGAACGGTTTCAAGCTCGCTCCTTACATCACTAGGGCGTAAACGTTGATCTGCCTTGCTGCTGAATTTGCACTGAACCGTAGCCTCTTCTGTCCCTTCTTCGGGAGACTTGGATATCAGGAATACGGCATCCTGACCGCCATCCTGTGCTTCTCGATATACTGAAACCGTTGTGCCAAGCACCTCGGCACACACTTGCGCGCACAGATCTTGGAAGGCCTTCCAGCCTAACGTATGAAGAGCAAGAGTGGTATGGGGGCCTTGCACCTCCCTCACCTGAGTGCTTACATCAGTCATCTAAACTCCGTCTGGTCCCGAATTTTGGCAGGTAACAAGCAAATTGCCTTTTTGCCATCGCATCGCGCGCTTCGAAACATGAAGAATTGCGCGCGCGAGCGCGCCAGCATTGATAAACCGCATCTATTGGCGACCGGCGACTGCGCCAACGCGTCGACCGCACGTTGGGCGTGATGAACTGTAGGCGTGTCAACAACCACACCAGATGTGGATGTTACTTCAACCCCTCCTTGATTTCCCGTAGATTGGCTTGTATCCGGTCACGCCGGGTGTGTCGCCTGAGCATGAACTTGCCACCTCTGGCTCGTCCCCATATAGGGGTGAACCCCAGGAAGTTGAAGGTTTCCGGCTTCCCCAGACCACGCCTGGCTCTGTTCGCCAACGCGAAGCGGCCGAACTGGATCAGGCGAGTTTTCTCCGGGCGTAGCTTGAATGCAAATTGCCCCGGCCTCTGCTGCATGTCCCGCTTGAAGCGTTTGATGTAATACGCCCAAGCGAAACCGACAACGGTGCCATCAGCGTATCTTACGATCACGAGGCTCCCCTCGGCTCGGCGGCCCCACCAGCGCCTGGCGCGGCCAAGTTCGACACTTCTGGCGTTCTGGCACTTTCGAACGACATTGCATTGAAATTTCGGACTGGACTCGGAGTCAACATATCCCCTGAAATCCTGTGTGGATCACGTTTTCACACAATCCCGGTCGGAAACGACCGCTCCTCGTTAGCTGACGACCATCCCCTCGTCGGCCGACAGGGACATTCGGCTGCCCCGACTCCAACTGCCGATGTGCATATGTTGCGCACTGGTGCTAGAATTCGTCTCGCGCAGCTGGGCTTCTGTGGAGAGTTAATGCGTGTCAGACTCCAAGGGTAAAAGGCAGGAGGAGAGATCTAGACTCTCCTTTTGCGACCAAGGAAGCTCTAGATGTTTCCTTGTAACTGGGATTTCGTGAGTACTCAACCGGCTCAGCTAGCGCACCCTACGAAGGCACTGCTCCTCGCCGGAGCTCATATACCGACAGGAACCAGATCCTTTGTGCGGGCAGGGAGGCAGCAAGTGGACTGAAGATGCGTTCCCGTCGCAGTACGACTTGCACCACCGCCTGGTGCCGGTGCGGGAAAGCGATATTTGCCCGCAGCCCCAAATGATCAGTCACCTTTAACGATCCATCTTCGAGGTGAACTACTTCAGGTCGGCCTAACATATCGACCTCGCTGAACTCACTGATCATACGTTTTGCAACGCTAAGTAAGCAAAGACTTTGGAACACGCGTTCTTTCAATCGATTTTGGCGTGTGATATGGCGCCAACCCACGCGATTGATTAGAATTTCGCCTAAAGATGGGTTGTGCGTTGGGTAGTCGATTTGCGACCATCGCTTGTAGAAGCCTCGAGCCGCTCGAAGCAATGTCTCAGTTCTCCCGGGAATAATTAATTCATCCCTAGCCATTTTCAGTACCGGCAAGACCTTATCAACTGGACCAGAGCCGCACAGCCTATGGAAATCTCCCTTTGTGTGTGGGCCGAATTTCTGGTTTTTTGGAATCAGCAACATTCCAGCATTTGTCGGTGAATAAGTTTCCGGATCCTTTAGATTTGCCCACCATGCAGGCGGATTCCGCGGATCCGCCACGTCATCGATGAAAACGATTACCGAAGGCCCTATCGTTGAATTCCAACGCGGGCGATGGTCCTTTATATAGACCCGACCGAGTTGTACGCCAAGCTTATCTGGGTATTGAGCTTGGTCTTTGCGATACCCATCCCCTCCGCATTTTACTTGAACAAAGACAACCCCCCCAGTTTCTTTCCCGCGCCGCCTCATTATAACGAGACCATCTATTCCATTATCATTTCTGGCTTCCAGCTCCTGCCATCCGCAATCCCACGTTTCTCGAACAACCGATTGCGCCACCCGAATTCCAATCGCTTCTTTCTGCCGATTTGATCTTTTCGTCATTACACCAGATATCCCTTACTTATCAAACTTTAGTCGATTCATCATTTAATATGGATTTAATTACCCCTGACTTCCAAAGATCTCGCCTCGCGGCGGATTTCGGTTACCGCGAGCGCCCGAACGGCTATCGCCCCCTCCAGGTGCCATCTTCCATCCTATTTAGAGTGCAAGTGGGTCAAGCAGGTCTTAGCGTACCAGTTAGCAAAACCGACTTCAACGTTCTCGATAACCGGAGACGCTCGACTCTCTACGATGTATTGGCGACCTCTCAATCTATAAGATGTACACGGGGACCTACGCAGCGCTCTAGCATGAACACTGAGGTTAGCAGGCCAGATTGAATAATGGATTACTGATGCGCCTTTTCCCAGCATGCTATGAGAGCTTGATGAACCACGGGCATGTCCCGCTCAAATACTTCAAGGGTGATAGCTTTCGAGATATTCCGGGCCAGTTTCACCTTCTGCCTCAGATTCTGGAACTGCTCTCGCAACGTCCGCGGATAATAATCCTCCAACCCTTCCGTCGGGAGAATAAAGACCTGATTGTTTCTTTCTAACGCCGGTTTCTCTCGAAGAAATGTCGCTAGCCTTGCAGCCTTCTCTGCTCCCGTAGGGTGGTCGAAGAGAATAACAACCCTGTTACGATATATGGGAGAGTCACCAAGTGGCGCAAAGGCTTTCATCAAAGCGGCAAGGTATTGAGCTTGGCGCTCATCATCGCCATTCGCTGGCACAACATGGATGCGTGGCCGGTCTGGGTATAAACGGCTACAAATGCCTTCCAGTAGTTCGGCCTCGCTTGGCCCCTCCACGATCAAGAAGTTCGCAGGGAACAGCAAATCGGTCGGACTACCGCCGAGTAGCTCATAAACTGTTCTAGCTCGACTCCGGGAATTCATCGCCGTGATTGACGTGTTGCCGTCCTCCTTCTCAACCACGAACGGAGTTTGAAGATAATGGTTGTCGGCGAGGAAAACCGATGAGTGCGTCGTCAAGAAGACTTGATCAGTTTCCTGGGCAAGCGATAGAAGAACGCTCTTTAGCTGTCGTTGCGCGGTCGGATGAAGATGAAGCTCAGCCTCATCGATAAAAAAAATAAATGCACGGCCTAACGCCTCATCCCGGCGAGCATCCGCATGTGCTTTGATAATGGCCAGCATCAGCGCACGCTGCATCCCATCGCCCTTTGACTCCGCGGAGGTGACTACACCATCATCAAGCCTAGTAGTGTAATTTTTGAGAAACTCCTCGAACGGTGGGATGTCGACACTAAACTCGAGAGCTTTGCAATCCGGAAACTGCATAGCCAGATGAGTTCGAACACTCTCACTAGTTCGCTCAAGAAGCTTGCGGACATTCGAGTCTGGCGATTGGAAAAGTCTCTCGAATGTTGCCCTGAATTCGATGTATTGGGCATCCTGCTCAAGTGCTTCAGATATTACTCCGCCAAGGAGCTGTCCAATAGGCGTTGTCGATTTGTAGGCTGCGACTTCCTTCAGACTCTTCCCAGTAAGGATGAATTCAAATCGCGGAATGCAGTTGTTGAAGGCTGAGTCAACTCCTGCAGGCTGACGCTGCCAGTCGACTTTCTTTGGGTTGAAGATATATCGATTTTTTGCGTCTTGGCTTGTCCGGCGTACGATGAGCGTGTCCGATTCCCCCAGGATATTCCTCAACTTCTGTCGGTTTTCCACATTCGAAATATTGGATATTCCCGCCTGGGCCCCGGAGAACTCAATCTCAACCGATACGTCGGCCCCATCGCCGGCCACATTTCGAATTTCCTCCAGGTTGCCCTTTGGTGAGTAGAACCAGTCCATAGCTTCGAACAAGTTAGTCTTGCCATGATTATTGCGGCCGACTAGCAGCGAGAACGAGCCGGGCTCGAACTCCACTGACTGCAACGACCTGAAGTTTCTGACTGAAATTCGGCTTATACGCATAGTTTCCCTCGTCGATTAATATATCGTTCCGAGAAACTAACACAAATCACTACGGTCTGCGCCCCTGCATCGGGAGGGGCTGACTGAACGTTGTTGTGTTGTGTCCGTCAATGCTCTTCCGAAACAGGATCGCACAAAATAATTCTCAACGGCGCGTAAGGGACGCTGCGTAGCAACTGTATCCAGTGTGATATAGATCGTTGCCCCACGCATGTTACAAAGCTACTCGTAGTCTGCAAAATCGGAACGATGCTTCGGCGTATGGCCTTTGTGGCCCGACGATCCACGATCCACAGAGCATCCATCGAACAACTAACCCTCTACAATCGTTCGACCCTGCGCAGCCGGATGACCTAAATGTGGCTAATTTTTGTCATTTTACCTTGACCGCGACCCAGTCTGAAAACACTCAAAAAATGGTCAAATGCGTAACGGTAAGGGCCTTGCCCAAAGGGCTGCTCCACTTCCTTCCTGCCGGAAGTGGAACGAAGGTACAAAGGACTCAAGGGGAATGGAAGGGTTTAATGGTAAGGCTCGGCCGCTTGGCGACCGAGCCAAGGGGCGAACTTCAAAGTGCATATCAGTCTCCAAGCATTTGTTTTGAGGTAGACATTCGCGAACGATGCCAAACGCCACCATGGACATTGAATCATTCATCTTAAATTTGATCTGGCCGGACGCCGATGTCAACGACCGTTTCCCCTTAACGGCCGTTGCTTCGGGGTCGCGCTTACTCGAAGGTGTTCGGCAAGCTAGAATACCTGCCGACCTGCTAATTTCCTCCAATAAACTCCGATATGGCCAGTTGCCACATCAATTTCAGACCTCGCGACCCGGCTTCGATTCAGCGGACGATCCGCTGCGTAGATGAGATTCGTGAGATCAAAAGTGGCGGGAACGTCAGCGGGATGATGCCTTCGGACTGGAGGAACTCGATTGTCCGTCCGGTGCCGATCAGGGTCCGACCCTGCACGACGCGCGCGATAATTTTGCGCGATTTGGGACCTGCTGCGAATCGATGCGAGCCAACGTCTCGCCGGCGGAAGCACGAACCAGATTTCCATGTTTTCCCCGCGCTGGGTCCGATTGCCATTGGGGCAACGAATAGTACGGAACACAAGAATACGTGCGCGAGTCCGGACCAGAGTAGTGGCAACTCCCAGGGGACCGGTCGCTTCTGGCCTAAAGGGGGCCTCGACCGGCCGCTAAGGGTCGTCCCTGCCCGACTACGGTCAGTCGGCTCCCCGCAACCTGACGGCTGCTTCAAGGCGACGCAGCCGCTCGGCAACTTGAAAAGGGACAGCGGCTCGCTCTCCCGCCAGTTGCGGCGAAGCGGCGAGAGGATGCATGCCCTAGCAGAAGGCCCAGGAAGATGCGCAGTTCAACCGTATTTTTCGTTCAAGGAGTGAGGAGAATATATCTCGGCACCAATGCGCTCTTGTAGCTGATAATGTCCTTTATCGCACGTAGAAGGAGAACAAACGATGTTCAAGATTGACGGACTGGACAAACTGACACGTGATCTGGAAGCCGCACAAAATGCACTTGGCGAACTCGACGGCGAGCTGGGTTCAGTCAGCATGGATCCGCACGATCCCGCCAGTATTGAAGCAGCAATCCAGGAGGCGGCGCGTCTGGTCGACGAACGCGTAGCGCCGTATGCATCGAATCCGCTGGTTGCCCAGCTTGTCGAGGGCGTGAAGGAAGCCCAGCGGGAAGGACTCCTTGAACGGGCTGCGGCCGCGCGCCTCGAGAAGGACGCGACGTGATGGTGCAGCCCGACATTTTCCAGCAGATCAATAACGCGGTCCTCGATTTACAGTCGGCCGACCTGCAGTCGTATTCCCGTCCCATCAAAACCCTTGCGCGACTGCTGCAGAACCCTGCCCTTGATGACGTGAACGGGCCGTTAGCCGCAGGCGTGGACCTTGACGCTTTTCTAGCGGAGAGCATCAAATCCCAAGGGGGAATGGTCGGGAGTGCCCAGCTCGCATGGCCGGATGACCCCGAGAAGATCCTCGGGTTGACGTGGTTGCTCATAGGTAAGTTTGCAGACGACCCGGACTACATGATTGACTTTGGCCATACCTACTACTACGGGGGGGCCAAGCTTATTGCGGGCATTCGCGGAATTACGCGCGACATGATCGTCCCTTTTGCGCGGGACTACAAAGGGTACGTCATCTCCCACGGCAACATTCAACCGAAGCTAGTGATGCCCATGTCGAACAAGGTTTTCATTGTCCACGGCCATGACGACGGTGCGCGGCAATCAGTTGCCCGCTTTCTGGAAAAAATCGGCTTCGAGCCGATCATCCTTCAGGAGCAGGCCAACCGGGGGCGCACGATCATTGAGAAGTTCGAGGAGCACGGCGACGTCGGTTTTGCCGTGGTACTGCTCACACCCGACGACGAAGGACGTGCAAAGGGCGGTGAACTTCAGCCCCGAGCCCGGCAAAATGTGGTGCTGGAACTCGGTTACTTCATTGGACGGCTCGGTCGGCACAAGGTGTGTGCGCTCAAGAGCGGAGATCTTGAGCTTCCTAGCGACTATCAGGGGGTCCTTTGGGAAACGATGGATGCCGGAGGGGGCTGGAAACTCTCCTTGGCTCGCGAACTCAAGGCCGCAGGCCATGAAGTCGATCTCAACAAGGTGTTTTAGTTGTAGGCCAGCCCGTCGCGCTCGACTCTATTTCGGTACCGGCGCTGGTCTGCGCGGCTGGTCGGCGCGCTCCATGGCGAATTCCACATAGCCTTGGTCGATGCGAATGCGCTGGTTTACTGGCCGGTACGATGAAGGTTCACCTCAAGAGTGAAATCGCACCCAAATGACCTCGTTGTGCCATGTTCAACGGCGACTGGTCGCCGAAAGCTGTCCCATACGGCCGGCGGCATACGACCGAGGTTGTGTGAAAACGCGAAACTACCCGGTTTTCAGGTGACCCATTGCCCCTCCCGAGTCGCTACCAAGCCGATACAACGCGATCTGAAGGGCCCAGTTTTCGAATGGGGCGTTCGGTCAGCGTTTTCACGCAGGCTCGACCCGGAACGGACAGCGGCGAGCGCGCGAAACGCGCCATTCAAGATCAGTTGACCTGATCCCGCCTGCCTCTAGCAATCGCCAGAGAGTCGAACGGCCGCTCCAGCCACGATCAGCCGACGATAGCAACGACCGTCGCTGGAACCAATTTGACCCTCTTCGCTTTACCTCTCCCAACGTATCGCGCGCCCGGAAGGTCTTGGCCGGCTTCTACGAGTCCTTCAGCAAGCTTCAGAGCCCGATGGCTCCTCCCAGCACGAAGTCGCTGGAGTGACAGTGTGTCCGAGCAGCGAACTACGCATCGGCGTCTATAAGCTTGTCGTAGTTTGCGCTATGACAACCGGTGGTGACATACGACCAATCTCTCTGCCGATCGGTATCCCAGTACCTTTCAAGTTCACCGCTCGCGCAGGGAAATAACGTTCGATAGGTTTCCAGAATCTGGTTGACGTGGATTCTGTCGTACGGCAGTCTATTCAAAATAGACCTTTATCTATGCTTCCTGCCCGCGGTAATGGCGAAGCTGATAGCGGAAATGCAGTTCCGCATTGGCTGCGTTCGATTTCGTCCTGACCTTGATTATTTGTACCAGCGCATACCCAGTTTCATTCCGGAAAATGACGATCTCTCCTTCGCTTACCGGCTTCGTGTAGTGGGAATCCTCGAACCATCTAGCCGGATCATCGACCTGCTCGAAGCTCGTGAGGTGCTTCGCCAAGGCCACATTAAATTCGTAGTCCAGCGCGTAGATTGACCCGTTGCCACGGTTAGTCCACGACGTTTTGAACGCCTCCCCAGGAGCACCGAGCGTGCGTTTTCCACCGTTGCTCTCATAGTCGAACGATGCTTGCCCGGCTTCAGAGGTCGAGAAGACGAATTTGCGAAAGAAGGGATCGTTGTCTCGACGTGCTTCATTGCGAAGCTCCGGCGCAAAGTCACGTACTTCGACTCCCGTAGCGTGGAAAGCTCGCCATGCCAAGCCACCCACATCAGGATTCGGATCACAGTTGCCAATATAAACTTGCCTGATACCGGCTCTTATCAGCAAGTCAGCGCAACATAATCCCTTTCCCTTTTTCTTGGTGCAAGGTTCCAGCGTGACATAGGCCGTGACGGCTGAAAAGTCGGCCCCAGCCATCTGCTCAAGTAGTGCTTGTTCAGCGTGTGCGTTCGGTCTTGCCGTGAAGGCCTTCAATTGATGCTCGTCCAAAAACTGTCCACCAACGCCCTTTGCATACCAGCCGATGAGTTCTGCTCCTCGCGCAAGAACGATACCCACACGTGGCGCAGGATTCTGCGCTTGGTGATCGACGGGACAGAGTTTCGCTTTGTCTACGGCGAGCCGGGAAAATATATATTGTGGATAATCTGATTCTGACATGTTTCGAAAATAAAGAAATACTTACGGTCATCTCTTAAGGCAATTTTTCAGATTCACTCGCACCGGTTACTTGACATCTGCGCCCCAGTTCGCTGAACTGCCTCTGCTGCTCGTTGAGCCTCAGCGGGATCATTCCGGGCCATCGCACGCTCTGACCAAGCGAGGTTTGCCGTGTACTGCTGCCGCAGGGAAGGACAGATGATGCTCGATGCGAGTCGTTTCGCAGACTGTTGGTCGCCAATCACAAATGGCTGCGTACGATCTTCCGCGTTAAGTTGGCCAATAGATTTCCGAGACAACTCTGTCTTCGCGTTGTCTGGGCACGGCGAGTCCTGGAGAGTGACCTTTCCCGCCGGACTTCGGCACTGATAGATCGTCTGGGCGTGGACGCCTGTCCCGATCAGCATGAGCAACAACGGCATAAGCAGCATCGCAATCCTCCTGTGAGAATTGTGCAGACGCCAGCCCCAGTGCAGCCCCCCTCTGTAGTGGGGTGGCCTGAATCCTTTAAGCAGTGCCTTGGGATGCTATAGAAAAACCGCCTGCCAAGCCATCAAAAACCTGCGCCGTCTGCCGCAGGTTTCCGCTGGCACACCCGTGCTCCGGTCCGTATCGTCTTGCCAGTGACAAATTCTGCGAGCGCGGACTCGCTCTTCTCTTCATGCCCAGACTTCATGCCAACGGCGTCGCCAGCGACCCACGCGCCAGCGCGCTGCAGCGCCTGCTCGCGATACTGCAACAACGCAACCTGGTGCGCTGGCGTGTCACCCTACTGCTCTGGCTCAACCGCTTTGATGGGCTCGGCGAATTCCTGCCCCGGCCAGACGATCTGCCAGACCATCAGGTCTGTTTGCTTCTGGCCCAGTTGCCTGAGTCCATCTCGGATACCGAGTTGGTGCGATGCCTCTCGCGGGCCGACTTTCTGACATGGCGCGTGCGCCATGCTGTCTCTCACGCCCTCTGGTCCTTCGTCGACCGGCCCTTCGCCGAGTTCGTTCGAGACGCTGACCCGGTCGTGTACCAGTTGGATATCGAGCATCCCGCTCCAGACGTCACCGCCCGCTGGCTGCTGACGCAGCAATCCCAATCCCAATGAACTGGATCTGGCACAGCATCGGCGCCGGCGGCATCCTCGCCGTCATCGGCGGCTGCGCCTTGGTATTGCTGGCACGCCGCCAGCCCGATAGCGCGGCTCCGGACACGCCATCACTGCCTGGCGGGCATTTGCTGCCTCCGACCGGAAGCGACATCCAGGTCCACACGGCGGAGCAACTGATCGGCGGCCTGCAACTGCAGGGCCTTTGGGAGTCCATTCGCCAGCGAACCGGCTTCACCGCCGCCAGCTTTGTGCGCGACTGCACCCCGCTCCTGCACGCTGTCGCGGATCTTTGCCAACTGCTGCCGGCGTCCGAGAGCCACCACCATGCGCAGCCAGGCGGACTGCTGATCCACCTGCTCGAGGTCCTGAATCATGCCCTGGGCATCCGGACCAGCTATACCTTACCGCGCGGCGTACCACCGGAGGATATCCACAGGCTGCAACATCTGTGGACCTACGGTGTCTTCGTCGGTGCGCTGCTCCACGATATTGGCAAGCCGATGGCCGATCTGCAGATCACGGCGCGCGCCGGACATCGGAGCTGGCCCTGGCATCCGCTATCAGGCTCCCTGGTCGAAGGCGGGGCCGAGACGTACCGAGTGGCCTTCCAGCCCGATCGGGACTACACCCAGCATCAGAAGCTACCCGTCATTCTGGCCCAGCGCCTGATCCCGCAGCCTACGTTGCAGTGGCTGTCATCCGATCCCGTTCTGCTGCAGGAGCTGATGGCCTATCTGGGAGACGAGCACGACGAGAAGAGCCTGATTGCCGAGATCGTGACCAAGGCCGACCGCGAGTCCGTGGCACACAACCTGCGGTCCGGTTCCCGTGCCCGCTTTGCTTCGGCGAGGATTGTGCCGCTGGTCGAGCGTCTGATGCGCGAGCTTTGCGCCCTGCTCGAGGAAGGTGGACGGTTGCCGCTGAACCGTCCCGGCGCGGTGGGCTGGATCTACCGGGGCGAAGTCTGGTTCGTCTGCAAACGACTGGTGGAGGAGCTGCGCCAGGCTTTCGCCGCCAAGGGCGAGGGCAAGGGCATTCCTGGTCCGGATAAGGACGAGCGGATCTATGACACGTTCCAGGAGTATGGCGCCGTGATAACCAATCCACTGACCCATGGCGCAATCTGGCACATCCGCATCGAGCTGGAGACGTGGTCGGCAGATATGCGGGTGCTGCGTTTTCCGTTGGAGAAACTGTACCGGGATCCGTCGCAGTATCCGAGTGCCATCGCAGGCCGGATCGTCATTCTGGATCCTGGCGCAACGATGCCCGCACTAAACCCCAGCCCAGCTGAGACTGCATCCGGCACCAGTCCGTCGAAAGCTGCCTCTGCGGCCGCACGAAGTACGGAAGCTGGGCCGGTTTCCCCAGCCCCCGTCGCAATGGTTGGATCCAACGCATCGATGGCTGGCGCGCCCGCGCCATCTGTTTCGGAACCCGAGTCAGTGACTGCCACGAACCGTGCGGATGCTGCGCCAGTCTCCCGCGTCAGATCCCATGACGCTGCACCAACCGCAGCTCAATCGATTGACGATCCGACTCCCGAAACCCTGAGCGAAGAGGACTTCATCGATGAGATCGAATCGGCCTCCGCCCTGCGGGCCGAAGTCCAGCAACAGAGAACGGCGGACACCAGCGCGGGCCGTCCGGCCCCCATGCCCAGAATGCCTCCAGCGGAGATTCTCCCGCCCGTGGTTCCAGCCGCGCCCGCCCTGCCGCCTCTGACGCCGCGTGACGAAGCGCCGCCGCCACCATTGGCGTTGCAATTCATGCGGTGGCTGCAGGAGGGCATTGCGCAAGGCAGCTTGCTGGTCAATACCTCCCAGGCACAGGTCCATTCGGTCAAGGAAGGCCTACTGCTGGTCACCCCCCGGATCTTCCGCCAGTTCACGCACGACACCGATCCACGCGCCGAGAGTGGAGAAGCCCTGGAGTACACGGCGGTGCAGAAGGCGGTCTTCAAGGCGCACTGGCACTACATCGCCACCAAGCCCGCCCCGAAGGGCCGTAAGGCAACGCGAATCAATATCCTGCGCTACACCACGTCCGGTGGCGGCCCGGGCGGTGCCACCACCGCCAAGCCGCTCTCCGGCGTCGTCATCCTGCAGCCCGAGCGCTTCGTTAATCCCGTCCCGCCGGTCAACTGCCACCTCACTTACCGCGAGGACATCACCCTCAACCTGGGCCCCTCCTCCTGAGTTACCCCTGTCTGACCTTGGAGACTGGATATGGCGTATCCCATCGAGAATCTATTCCGTCGCCCTGTCGAACTTCTCTCGGCTGCCACAGCCACCATGGCCGGCACGGCGCTCCTCACCGCCCCGCATTGGTTCATGATGCCCCCGCCAGTGGCCTGGACAGGCATGTTGGGGTTCTACACGCTGGCGGCCTGGCGCCTGCACCAGGGCTACCGCATCGTGCGTTTTCACCGCAACCTGAAACGGTTGCCGAAGTACGTCATCGCCGCGGCGGACGTACCGGTCTCCGATACATTCCTCTTCCTCGGCCGGGGCTTTGCTTGGGACCAGCGCCACTCACAGCGACTGCTGCAGTCCCGGGATCCGGTCAACCAGAAATACCTGACAAGAGGACGCGGAGAATGGGGCGGCGTGGGCGGCGATCCAACCCTCCACGGCGTTGAACCTGACGAAGACGTCGTCGTGATGGATCTGGCCGAGCGCAATGGCCATACGCTTGTGCTCGGCACCACCCGCGTCGGCAAGACCCGGCTGGCTGAAGTTCTGATCTGTCAGGATATCCGCCGCGGCGATGTCGTCATCGTCTTTGACCCCAAGGGCGATGCCGACCTGCTGCGGCGCATGTATGCCGAAGCCCGTCGCGCCGGGCGCGAGAAAGATTTCCACTTCTTCCACCTGGGCTACCCGGACATCTCGGCGCGCTACAACCCGGTCGGCAGCTTCAGCCGCATCACCGAGGTGGCCACCCGAACGGCAGGCCCCCTACCCAGCGAGGGACAATCCGCCGCTTTTCGCCAATTCGTCTGGCTCTTCGTCAACGTCATCGCGCGCGCTCTCAACGGCCTGGGCCACAGGCCCAGCTACGCGCTGATCTATCAGCACGCCACCAACGTCGATGTGCTGGCTCAGGCGTACATCGAGCACTGGCTGGATACGACTCAGCCCAGCTGGAGAGACGCATTCGAAGACTATGCGAGCGATGAGGACCGCCGCAAGGCCAAGACCAAGGAATCGCAAAAGACCCAGCATGCGCTGGACCTGCTGCTGCTCATTGATTTCATCAACGCGCAGGCATGGTTCGACCCAGTGGCGAACGCCTTGGCCGGGCTGGTGGCCAAAGAGCGTGGCTACTTTGAAAAGCTGGTGGCCTCCCTGTATCCGTTCCTGGAGAAGCTCACCACCGGAAAGATTGCCGAGCTCATCTCCCCCGACTACGAAGCCACCAGCGATCCACGCCCCATTTTCGACTGGATGTCGGTCATCAACCGTGGGGGCATCGTCTATGTCGGCCTGGACTCGCTCTCTGACTTTGAAGTCGGCTCGGCCATTGGCAACGCCATGTTTGCCGATCTCACCTCCATCGCTGGCCAACTCTACAAGTTTGGCGCCGGTTTTGGCCAAAGTACGGCAGAAGGCAAACGCCGCATCGTCGTTCACGCCGACGAGTTCAACGAGCTGATCGGCGACGAGTTCATCCCGCTACTCAACAAGGCCGGCGGCGCCGGCTTCCAGGTCACGGTGTACACGCAGACCTGGTCGGACGTCGAAGCCAAGATCGGCAACCGCGCCAAGGCCGGCCAAATCGGCGGCAACCTCAACACGCTCATCATGCTGCGAGTCAAGAATAACGAAACAGCCGAGATTCTGACCAACCAACTGCCTGAGGTGTCCATCGCTTCGACCATGCTGGCCAGCGCGGCCTCGGACACCAACGACCCCCGAGATTTTGAGGAATTCGGCTCCCGCAGCGAGGACCGCATTTCCACCCAACGCGTGCCAATGCTGACCCCGGCCGATCTGGTCAAGCTCCCCAAGGGCCAGGCATTTGCGCTGATCGAGGGCGGCAGGCTCTACAAGCTGCGCCTGCCGCTGTTCGATCCCAAGGCCGACGCCACCGATCTGGCCCTGCCGGCATCGCTCGAGGTAATCGCCGCCGACATGAAGGCCCGCTATGACAGCGCGGCCGACGTCGAGCCCCTCACTGTGCCGGGAAGCTGGCAATGAGTTCACGCTATGAATTCCACGAACTCAAGCTCATCCACGTCTTCGTCTGGCCGCTCAAGCTGCTCTGGAAGGTGCTGTACATCTATGGCGTGCTATGCGCCCTCTGCGTGGCGACCTTCCTGTTGGCCGCCCACTATCTCTGGACCGACCCGGTGGATAGCGCCTACCAGATTTATCGCCAATCGATGGAGGCAACCAGCCTGCTCGGGGCGACTTCAAGGGCCACTTGGTTGGTACAGCAATCTGCGGACTTCGCCTACTGGCTGTTCTTCCAAGTCACCCAGCTACACGACATCCTCTCCCGCCTCACCCACAACATTGCCAATAGTGGGACCGACGCGACAATCGGCGAGAGACTGCTGCGGCCGTGGCTCAAGGAATTGTGGATCGCGGCGCTGGCCGTGAAGACCTTCGGAAGCCGCCTGATGCTACTGCTAACCGGCTGGCCGGTACTTCTGCTGGCTTTTTGGTGCGGCATGACCGATGGTCTCGTGGAACGCTCGATCCGAAGCGCCTGCGCTGGGCGCGAATCGTCCGGTCTGTACCATCGCGCGAAATATGCCCAGTTGAGTCTGGGCGCTACCTCGGTCCTCGTTTTCGTCTGCCTACCGTATCAGCTTGATGTGCGGTGGGTGTTGTTTCCTATCGCCATGATCATTGGGATCCTGGCACGGATACAGTGGAAGTTCTTTAAGAAGTATCTTTGAGCAGGCGGCTGTTTGCGGGTGGTTCTTCTGCGGTTGCAGCTTCTGGCCGCTTATCTCTCTTTGGACGTAGATAGCGCCGATGTCAGCTAATCGTCACTGGGGAGGCGTCGAATGGTCGGAACTGCCGGCAGGCGCCCTCCGTGAGCTAGGTCGTCATCGGCACTTCCCGACTGAACAGTCAGTCGAGTTTAACGAAAGCGGTCAATCGCCACGGCATTGTATTGAGAAACCCAACAACAATCGCCATGGTGTAAGGTTTAATGAACTCACTACAGTTAATCCGTCGGCGCGTTAATTATCGTCCGTGTGATAGCTGGTCCTTAGACTGAGCTCACGGCTCTGCATCGAGCAGCGCATTTCGTACCTCAGGAAGCGGGTCCGATTTGCCTGCTTCAATCCATTGATCCAGCGTTCCATCGTCGCTGATCCGCGATTTCATTGCGTAGGCAAGTCTGACGCATTCAGCGCGGACAAGCGATAGCGAGATCGCCCTACGGCCTGTAGCTTCAGTGTCGAGGTATTGACTTTCGATCCACAGGTCTTCAAGTGCTGGGAGTAAGCGCGATACCCCCGCCGCAGGGATGAGATTCCGTTCGAGGAAATGTCTGGCGGTGTAGAGCAGCGCAGGCAACCCATGCTCGTGCCGGGTCTCGATCGTCGAAACAAGCTGGTCGATCAGATGGTCTGGTAGTGCAACACCTGAGCCGTTCTGTACCAGCGTCGCCCATTTCCGTAGAGCCGTCACCCCGTTCCACACACGATGGCTGTATGAGCCGAAAAGCGCACGTCGTATCAGAGTCGCAAGATCGCCAGCAAGGTCCGGCACGGTGTCCAGAAATGCCGGCATCGCGGGCAAGCCATGCCATTCGCGAGACTTCAATATCCACGTGCGTAGCGTTGAGACTCGCCCCGCAGTTTTTGACGTCGGGTCCAGAGCTGGAGCGCAGAGTTCAGTCAATACTGTTCCAACGTGGCGACGCATTCCATCCAGAAAGTTCTTCCTCCATGAATCATCTATTGGATCTCTGGGTTCAACGGAAACAGGATCCCACGCAACAAGTTCATCAAATAGCCGTTGCGCCTGCTGATGGTCCGGTCTGATACCAATCTGTGCAGCGAGGACATAGGACTGCATATTTTGCAGTTTCTGGTCTAGCACTCGTGTATCGAGCAATTTCGGCGCCTCAAGACCGCCTGTTTGACCGCCCTGAAACAGCACGGCGCAAACCGTCTCCCTAGGGTCGATAGCGCTCGGTGAGGGAAGGTTCGCGAGCGCGCTACTGAGCAACCCTGTGTCGGCGGGTAGTCCACTTTGGGCGTCCACGTCAGACCATAAGACGTCTCCGAAAGATGCACGCTCGTCAGCCTTCAGCGATTCCCGCAATGACAGGTAGCTGAGTCGATATACCGCTTCCCTCCTTGAAGGCTGTCCACGCTTCGCCGCCACCAGCAACTGCTGGATGCGCTGCTGCCATCGCGCGTCTTCACCGGAACGGTCTGGCACTAAGTTCCAGATACGGTTGATAATATCCGGCCACCATCGAGTGTCCGACTGGGCTTCTGCCGCTAACGGAAAGTCAATGATCTCCCATGCGAGTTTGCTCTGCCTAGATGGTGGAAGCGCTGCCACCGACTGGTTTGCCAGTTCGTTCACTGCCTCCAGAATCCAGTGGAATTGCATCGAACTACGTCTTGCGAGGCTGAGAGCATAGAGAAGCGTTGCCTGCGCGTCATCTTCCGACATTCGCACGGCAAGTCGCGATAGCACGGTGAGATGAAGTCTCAGGCGATCGATCGCGCCGCTCCTGTCCTCGGCTTGCTCTTTGCCCTGCGATGTCTCAAGGCGGCTCACCCAGAAATCGGCCCCTGCCCTGACGACGGATATCAACCCAGAGCTCACTTCATCGGGTAGTTGAGCGACGGCAATGCGGCTGAAATAGACGTCGAAGGTCTTGTCATAGTGACTATGCATTCCCCGCATCAACCAGATGTACCAGTCAACGGTTCGATGATAGGTAATCTTCGCAACTGCGCCGACCGCATCTGCGCAGAAGTTGACGCCGCTCGTCCTGATGGGCAGACCGACGACCTCCATTAGCTGGTCAAGCTGGTAAAACGCCGCTGCGGCCGAACTGTCTACGGTATCCGGAGCCAGTTGCCGGGATTCACGATAATGCCCAGGCTCGAAAAGTAGCTTAAACCCCGTCTCATCCAGCTTCTGCTTGGCATAGTGCTCAGTTGCCATCGTTTCGATCCGCTCAATCTCATCGCGGGGCGCAACCAACAGTTCCTTGAACTCGCGGGCTTTGGGCGCATCAACGGGCGCCTGGAACGCCCCCGCATAGGTTCCGCGTGAAATCCATTCTGCCCACCCCAGCCGGGCCCTGATCCAGATGGAGCTACGGTCGAGCCTGTATCGCCGCTCAAGTTCTGTCGCGGCATCCCTGATCAGTTTTGTGGCATGGCCATGAAAGCCGATTTCAGTCAGCAGACCCGCCCGGCGAAGCATCCAGACGGGATCGGGAGATTCCAGTAATGACACAGAATCTGCCAGTTCATGAAGCTTGAGCTGGTCCCGTTCGAAAAGGCATTTCTGATATCTCGCCTCCATGCGAGTCTCGTCCGACGACGGAGCAAGCTGAGTTACGAAGTCTTCCCACTTCAGAAAGGCCTTTTCATCCGGATGCAGTCTCGCTCGTCGCATCAGCGCGACGGCGAACTCGCAGAGGACGTCTTCATCTACGCTGACGGGACGAGCATCGAGTAAGGTGCTCAGCGCCTCAAATAGCTGATTTGAAATCCAAGAATAAGAAACTGTGCGTTGCCAGAGAAATTCACGCAGGATAGCTGCCCGCTCTGTCACTTCGAAGCGTTCCAGAACAGAGGCGCGCAACAGCCAAGCTTCATCTGAACGATGTCTCATCTGGTCGCGCAGACTTGCGGGGCACACCAGCCAACCCGGATACGTTTCCCGGTCGCTCTTGATTACGGCGGCAGTTTGCTGCAGAAGATCTGCAGCGAAGGCGTCATCTTTGCGTGCCTTCGTATGCGCGTCTTGGCCAGCCCGCCGAAGAGGGAAGCTGCCCGGCTCCGCCGGCGCCCAGTTGTGCATTAGCCTCGGGCGAGCAGCATGCAGCGCTTCGAAGAAGAGCTTCGTTGCCTCCGCATGACGCGCCGCTTTTGGTGTTGCGACGAGAGCTGGTGCGAAATCGATTGGCGCAATGTTGCGCGACTCTAGGAATTTTCGCTTCGCAGGGGCAAGGTCCAGATTGCCGACAAGGTAGACGCGACGGGCTTTACCTCCCAACTGGTCACGCACCCACCCCGTCCATTCGAGAAAGTTGGGATCGTCACCCGAGAATCCGATTAGGCAGAGCTCGTTCTCGATAAAAATCTGTCTTGCTAGGTTCACGAACGCAGCGTGTTTGCTCGGATAGGTCCGATAGTCCTCTTCAGCAAAAATGAGTGGTCCTTCGTCCCCTATCGATCCATGCAGTTTAACCACACGGGGCGCCCGCGCATGCGGCAGATCTGCTTCCAACCTTACGAGATCGTATCTCTGTTCAAAAGTACTCTCTGCGGTCCGTTCCAGCAGAGTATCCCAGTTGGTAGTCAGGACATCGGACCAAGGAAACTCGAGAAGCTCCGTATGTAAGGCGCCGGGCTGCCAGGCTCGGTCGGGGAAATGAGACCGGATAAAGTCGTCAAGGGCCGCTTGCCCGAAATAGGTCCGATACTCCTCGGCGATCCGAAGAGGATTCGTCGGTGCGCTGCCTTTTCTCCCGGGGTAGAGTTGTTCGACCATGGCGTCACATAAGTCCCCCCACAACAGAGGTTGCCGGCTGTCCTTTGCGGGGAAGAGCGCGTTCTTTGAGAAGCCTGCGCCTACCAGGACGGCAGCTCCCCGGACTGTCCCGTCGCGCCATAGTGATCGAGCGAATTGCTGTAATGCTGAATAGTCGGGCAGCGTGTCGATTTTAAAGGTCATTTTGAGTTCCGGCGTGTACGGTCGAGCTACTTTATCTCCGTTGGCATTCATCCAGAATGGCACCGTAATTGTCCAGCAGACACAGGCTATAATCTATCGGTCCGCGATTCCGGATCGCCAATGTCGGCGCGCATTGCCAACAATTTACGCCGCGATGTCGAACGTCTGCTTTTGGCCGATCTCGGAAGTCAGGCTGGGCCGGCTGCGGCGCCGAACTTGCGTAGCAGACCCTTTGCAGACGCTCATTGCGTAATTTCGCGACAGGCAGTAATCGGAGCACGGTGGCCACATGATTTCGTTTTACTGGTCGGTATTGACGACCGTCAAGATACGGGAATCGCAGGAGTGCCGGAAGCGGCTGGGGCAGCTTTGGGAACCGCCCCAGCCAAGCCGTGCTACGGCGATGGCGGTCGGTAGGACGGATCGGCCTCGAACAAGTTGAAGCGCGCGCAGTCGAGGTCGTTCTTGTTGAACAGGGGTGCGAAACACGGTTCGAGCATGATGCTTTCGAACGACAGGCGCAGCGCCCCGTGCTTCGCGAGGCTTTTCAGGCCGCTCTTGATGTCGGAGCCGGGCTTCACGAGCCGCTTGGCCAGAGTGACGGGCGGATACGTCTTTAGCAGGCCCTCAATCGTTGTCTTCACGTATTTCTTCGAAAGCGAAATGTCCATCGCCTCACGGATGCGCGCGCCGAACTCACGGACCAGCACGTCGGGCGAGACGGTGGCCGTGCCGCGCTCCTCAGCCGATTCGGGGGTGTGGGCGGCGGTGGCGGCGTGCCGCGCGGCCTCGCTCATCGCACGCAGGAACGCGGGTAGGCGCGGCAGCGTGCGATCGACCGACCAGGTTTCATGATGGTCGAGAAATTCCGGGAATTCGCCTGAGTTCAGCACTGCATACAGCGCACGCGCCGCCGCATCGGTGATCTCGAACGGCGGAGGGAGCTCGGACCGGCCGGTTCGCTCGACGGCGACCTTCGTATAGGGCGCCTCCTGTGCGCCCCCCTCGATCACCTCGTCGACATGCAGCCAGTAGGGGCGGCAGCGTTCGTCCGGGTGCCCGTCGCCGCGCGGCGTCCAGCAGAGAATCCAGCGGTCGGGCCGCACCATGTCGGATTCGAGGAACGCCAGTGAGTTGTTGACTGTCCCGGGCGAGACGATCTGATCGGTGTGAGTGATGTCGCCGAGCACCCAGCACACGTAAATTTCATCGGCGGACACCGGTCGATAAGCGTCCAGAGCCGTGGCCTGCGCATCGTTGCGAATCACACCCTGCTTGATAGCGCGATCCCAAAGCGCGCGCAGTTCGGCCAGGCGCGCGAGTTTGGACGAAATGGTCGGATAAGCCATAGCCGCCTGCCGCCGGTAGTCATCAAGCCGCGCGCGCAACTCGACTAGCGCCCGCGCATCATCGACGAGGAACCCGGCTTCCTGTAGCCCTTCGGCGCTCAAGCCGTTTGCCGTCAGATTGAAGCTGCCGACCGCCGCGCTGCGCTCTCCGAGGTAAATTTTGGCATGCAAGTTGTCGAGGAAATAGACGTGCTCCCAGCCGATCGCCTCGGCGATCTCGACGATCGCGGCAGGGTTCGTGCCGACAGTCGGAGACAGTACGATGTCTTGGAGCTTCTCGGGAACGATATAGGTCTTCCAATCGATGCCGACGTAGGCGACTGCAATCTGGTTCGGTGAAATCTCGCGCAGCCCGCGCCGAATATCGCTGCCGTGAACGAACTTCATGGTTGGGGGACCCCGTATGGCTCAATATGTTGTGGTGGTGACCTCAATGGGCCTGTCGACGATCGTCATCAGCATGCAACACGCGCGGGGGGCGACCCCGCGAGCTCGATGCTGTTAGTCACCCTGACGCAGGGCTAACGACGTGCGATGCGACTGATACGACATCTTACTACGGTGCCGTTCCGAACGGCAGCGGGAGACTGCAACTTGAGATGTCGAATGGGTGGCCGATTTGGGATGCCGCTGACACTCGAAGGTCGGAGCGGGTCGCCTGGTGTACGACACAAGATGGCCGAACTCAGCCGTCAGACCGATCCCTGAACTACGCAGTCAGCCCCCGATCGCCTCGGCTCCCCTATCCCGAAACTCGGCGTATAACCTTTTACTAGCGGCACCAAGGTTCCACACGAAACAATCCCGATCGCATCGCCAGGAACACGGCTTCGGCGCGGCTCTGAGCGCCGAGCTTTCGGCGAGCCTCATCGATGTAGTGATCAGCCGTGCGCGCCGATATACCCAACCGCTCGCCGATCTCCCGGCTGGACTTTCCGGTCGCAGTCAAAGACAAAGCCTGCGCCTCACGCTCGGTCAGTCGCTGGTTGCCGAAATAAGCGGACGACGCCGCCATGTACCGCGTATCAAGCAAGACGTGCAGCTTCGCATGCCCGATCAGCACGGCGTCCGGGTCAGCCCCGTCCTCGTACTCGACCAGCAACCACGACGCCGAGCCAAAAGGACCAAAATACGCACTCGCTACCACACCCGGCCTTACAACCGTGGGCAACGCCGCGTATGGAGAGCTAAACTGCGATCCCGCCAACCGGGCGCTGCGGGTCATCGAGCCACACTCGTGACTGATGAAGCGTGAGCAGACGGGTGACGCATAATTGAGGCGAAGTCCCGACGCCTTCAGGCGTCCGCGCGTCGCCTCCAACTCCGGAAATGCCTCTGTCAAACCGGGGAGCATCTTGGGAGTTCCGCGACCTTGAACCCTGGGATGTCGGCAATGACTTTGTGCAAGCCGGCTGACCACTCCAAGCCATGTTCGTAGTACCCCCCAGCATTCAGCGCACCGAGGAAGAATGGCAAATGTGTTCCGCGCAGGATTGCCTTCATGAACGCCTCAGGTGCCCCCGCCTCCCGGGCTACCTCCAGTTGGGACACTCCGGCCTCGTCATCCATGACGAGCCAGCGCTTCATGCGCCCAGCCTTATCGATCGCCGTAACCCCTGGCGGCGTCAGACTGACGGTGACCCAGACAGCCTCGGCGTCGCGCGTCACGTCATCAAGCAGTGCGAGCAACACCGGATTCCCGAGGAAGGGTAGCGATTGCCGCTGCAAAATGCTCAATGCCGCGTCAGCGACGGATGCCGTCACCTTGCACTCGAGCTCCCGAATATAGTCCACGACACGTCGAATTGCCTCGCGATCGTCCTTCCGTATGAAGCGGTCGATGACGCCCGCGTTGAACCCCTCTATCGCGTGACGTGGTGATGCCTGCCCCGTCAGCAAGACCTTCCCAAGTCCGCGACAGATCGGCAAGTCCGCCACCTCGAAGCCGGTCAATTCGGGCATAGCGTAGTCCAGTACGACGACGCCGATCTGCTCCAAACATTGGCGGTGCAATTCGAAGCCGCTCAGCAGACTGTCATTCACTCGCAGGGATCGCTTGCCGGGCACCAACCCGACCTCTTCAACCAACCGTCGCGAGAGCGCGTCTGGATCAATGGCGTGCTTCTCCAATAAGGCCAATGCCGACCAGCAAGTCGACGCAGTGTAGATCTTGTTGTGAGGTAAGCGTCGACGTAGGACCTTCGTCATGCTGGCCAGCACATCTTCGTCGTCGTCCACCAGTAGCACACCACATTGCATTCGAAGCGGCATCGTCATACGCTCGGCAACTCCAATTGAAAGCGTGTGAACACGCGATCCTCGTACATGACTTGTATTGCGCCTCCCATCCGCTCAGCGATCATTCGACTTGCGTAAAGGCCCACCCCGATGCCCTCCTTCTTCGCGCTGAAAAATGGCACAAAGAGGTTTTGCACTAGCGCGGCCGACAGACCGCCAGCCGAGTCCTCCACCGTCACTACGCCCCAACCATCCCGCTGCGCCAACTCCAAGGACACCGTCCCGCCACCGGCCGCCGCCACGGCGGCAATCGCGTTACGAAGGAGGTTCACCACAATCTGACGCGCGCCACCGATATCGCCTCGCACAAGACAGCTCGCGTCACCGCGAAGCTCAATCAACGGCGCATTCCTCCCTCCCGCCAACGTATCGAGCGCATCCCGCGCAACCTCCGCCAAGTCAAATGTCGCGCTGGTGTCCTCCGCCGCCTCGCCACTAGACCATCGGACGTTCTCGAGATGGAAATTCAGGTTGCTATGTACGTCCGATATCCGCCTCTCCAGACGATCCAAGATCTCACCCCAGGCCTGGTCACACCGATCAGATCTATCCAGCATCTCCTCCTTCAAGGCCAGCATCTGCATGCGCAATGCAAACATGGGGCTCCTAACCTCATGTGCCAGGACGGCCAACGCGCGCCACGCGCCCACAAGTCCGTCCCTGACCTGCTGATCTCGCCGGCTAGCCCCAGCCACCGCTGTGGCAAAGGCAAAGAGGAATATTGGCAGGATCACGGCACCATCCTGGACTGGAACACCGGTGAACTCGCCGGTGGGCGCGAGGTGAAGGACGGCCACCGCCAGCGTGCTCCCAATCGCGAAGCACACCAACCCGGACAGCACGCGTAGGGAAAAGAACGTCAAGTAGATGGCGCAGACGAACGACATCGCCCATACGCGATTGTCGATTCCATTCGCCAAGTACATGTACGAGAAGAAGAACGGCACGTTGAGGATAAATATCGCATAGTGGACATACGACGAGATTCTCCCGCTGCAGCTTCTTAGATATCGTCCTGTGCCAACCAGGAACCACAGCCCGGCAACACATCCACGAAGCGCCAGGCTGTCGTGGGGCTGCACAAACACAAAAGACCAGACGATCCAATAGATGCCGTGACCAAGAGCGCCGCCCACCCAAAGCAGCCTCAGCCGCGGCGCCCAGTGCAGCGGCTCTTCCGAGAACTGGAATGCCTTCCGCGAAGGCCCTGAGGGTGCTTTATGCATCACGACGTGTGACGAGCATCGCGTGGGTATAGCCGCCGTCGGCTGGCGAAACCACTTCACCTGTCACGTCGTTCAGAAAGCACCGGCCATCCCAAACGGCAAACACGCCACCCAGGGCAGGCGAACACCCTTGCGCATGCAGGCCGTAGGTCAATCCAGGCAATAGCCGATTACCTTCACTATCCCTGCCGTTGGCGATGCTATTGGGAACTCGCTTCGCCTCCCTATTTTTTTCGACCATTAGATAGGACAAGTCCGATTGACAACCGGGATATTCTTCAGAGTCACTGGATTTCTCACTGACGCCAATTATTTCCATCTCGCTCGAACACAATGCGTGTGCGCAAATCATGCCCCAGCTCACAACCGGCTGTCATCCGTAGATTTACGGGGCACACAACACCTCCTCCATAACCCCGTATTTTCGCCCTGCACATCTAAGAATCTACTTGGCAGAATCCCACAACTGCCTTTTTCCGCGCCTAAGACTACTCTACCGAATCCGTCTGAATATCAAAGATAAAGCGGAGAAAAATCGTCCCAGCAGCACTGTTGACAGCGCAACGCATCTACTCTTTGTCAACATTTGAACTATCCATATTTATTGGATAGATTGGATATTAATATTTCAAATATCGGAAAAAAGAATGTTGATCTCGAAACTATTGGAAGAGTATCTTCGCAACAAAATTCTGGCACCAGACACGGTGAAATCGTACAAGGAGAAGACTACTCACCTTATCCGAGGAGTAGGCGATATTGACGCGAAGGAATTGAGTGTTGATAACCTTATTGACTACAGAAACAAGGTTATCAAGGGCACTTCGGCTTCGACTTACAATACGCTACACCGGCATCTCTCTGCGATCTTCCAATACGGCGTGGAAACTGGGGTCGTTGCCTCAAGCCCGTTCCGCGTCGTCAAGAAGGCACCTGTGCATCATGAACTGCCGAAGGTCATTCAGAGGGAAAAGCTGAGCCTGTTATTTCAGCTACTAGACAATCCAGAGCACCCGTGGCCGCCCTGCATGCGACCTATCTGGTTCTGGAGAGCGTTCATCAAGACGCTCTATTTCACGGGCATGCGGAGAAGACAGATTCTCAACCTGGAGTGGCGTGATATAGACGTCGGACAACGCACTATTCACCTCAGATCCGAAACCAGCAAGACCCGGCGATCTTACGACATTCCCGTACCACAAGCCTTACTCTCCGAGTTGGGAATGTATCGAAAAATATACTGCAAGCGCCTCGGCGGAACGAACCCAAACTGGAAGGTCTTCAATGTCGGCCCGTTTCGAACTCGAGCGAAACGGACTGACCCTCGGGAAGCCATGGGCGAATGGAATCTGCGTGACGTCTTCGCGGAGCTAAGGGATACACATGGGATAGTTGCATCCTGCCATCGTTTCCGCCATACGACCGGAACGAAATTGATGCGAGTGACGAAGAACCCGAAGCTTGTTCAGCTTCAGCTTGGACATACGAGTCTCAATACGACGATGAAGTATGTCCACCCCGATATCGACGAGATGCGGGATTTGGTTTCGTATTTGTAGCAGATGGAATGTTGACAGCTACGGGAGGTTCGTGCACCCTCTCGTTTGGGAGGCGACCTGTGCGGGCGCTCTCACGATACCCTAGCGGGTAAATTTTGCCATTTTGGAGCGGGAGACGAGGCTCGAACTCGCGACCTCAACCTTGGCAAGGTTGCGCTCTACCAACTGAGCTACTCCCGCTTTTTGGCTCCCCGACCTGGGCTCGAACCAGGGACCTACGGATTAACAGTCCGGCGCTCTACCAACTGAGCTATCGGGGAACAAGTTCCGTCTCAATCGAAACGGAGGCCGGATTGTACAACAGCCTTTTACGTTTTTGAATAGTTTTTTTCGCCCAGCGTGAATCGGCTGCGATTGGCTTGCTTCTCGCTCGCTTCTCACGCCCCCCGCGGTTACCGCCTCAGGCGCCGAGGTGCCGCAGGTCGAGCACGCGCTGCGCCTTGCCCGTGGCGGTGGTCTTGATCTCGCCGGCATTCAGGACGCGCACGGCCGTGGAAACGCCGATCATCGTCTTCACCCGGTGCTGCAGCTCACGAGCCAGCTGCGCGCGCTCGCTTTCGGCCAGCGAGCCGCAGATCTCCGCGCGCGCCTCCACCGACACGGACAGCGAATCCATATGCCCGTCGCGCGTGATGCACAGCTGGTAGTTGCCGCTAAGCCGCGCAATGCCGAGAATCAGCTCCTCGACCTGGCTCGGAAACACGTTGACGCCGCGAATGATCAGCATGTCGTCGGAGCGACCCGTGATCTTCGCCAGCCTGCGCATCGAACGCGATGTCGGCGCCAGCAGCGCGGTCAGGTCGCGCGTGCGGTAACGGATCATCGGCATGGCTTCCTTGGAGAGCGAGGTAAACACCAGTTCGCCCTGGCTGCCGTCGGGCAGCACTTCGCCGGTGACCGGATCGATGATCTCGGGATAGAAATGGTCCTCCCAGACCACGGGGCCGTCCTTGCTTTCAATGCACTCGGACGCCACGCCCGGGCCCATGATCTCCGAGAGGCCGTAGATGTCGATGGCCTGGATGCCCGCCCGGGTCTCGATTTCGCTGCGCATGCCCTGGGTCCACGGCTCGGCGCCGAAGATGCCGATCTTCAGCGACGACTCCGCCGGGTTCATGCCCTGGCGCGCCATCTCGTCGATCAGGTTAAGCATGTAAGACGGCGTGACGAGAATGATCGACGGCTCGAAATCGCGGATGAGTTGTACCTGCTTCTCGGTCTGCCCGCCGGACATGGGCACGACCATGCAGCCGAGCCGCTCGGCGCCGTAATGAATGCCGAGGCCGCCGGTAAACAGGCCGTAGCCAAACGCGTTGTGCAGCGTGTCGCCACGCCGGCCGCCCGCTGCACGGATCGAGCGCGCCGTCACGTTGGCCCATGTGTCGATATCCTTCGCGGTGTAGCCCACCACGGTCGGCTTGCCGGTGGTGCCGCTCGATGCGTGCACGCGCACCACCTCGTCCTTTGGCACGGCAAATAGCCCGAACGGATAGTTGTCGCGCAGGTCCTTCTTGGTCGTAGTGGGGAATTTCGCCAGGTCGGATAGCTGGCGCAGGTCGTCCGGATGCACCCCGGCGGCGTCGAAGGCGCGGCGATAGTGCGCCACATTGTCATAAGCATGCCGCAGCGACCATTTGAGGCGCGCCAGTTGCAGCGCCTGGAGTTCGTCGCGGCTGGCTAGTTCGATGGCTTCGAGCTCACCCGGTTGAGGAATTGGCTGGACCACGGTTGTCTCCTGAGAATGACGCGGCAAAAGAGGAACGGACGGTGGCGGGAACGGGGGCGCCACGCGGCAGCCTGCCAGCCTGGTCATGCGCGTCGACGGTCTTTGCCGTCGTGCCGCCCAGGTTGGCGAGGTGCCTGCTTACTGATCGGAAGTGCTGGATACGCGGTCGCTTAGGTACGCTGCGGCACATGCCGCCGGCTTTGCACGACGCGGAAGCGGTTGGCAACAAAGGCCGTGTCGGCAAGACTCGCGTTGGCCGCGGGATTTGCGCCGGTGGCGTGGAAGTCCGAGAACGCAGCCGACTGGTTCACGAAGACGCCGCCCGTCAGGTTGACCGACAGCGCAACGCCGCCGGACACCGCAGCCTCGTCAGCGGCATCGAGCACCTGCTCGTCCGTGCTATAGACCGACAGCGTCAGCGCGCCGCGCGTGCGAGCGATGCGCGCGGCGAGTTCCAGCGAATGCCGGGTGGAATCAGTGGCAATCACAAACGCAATCGGGCCGAACCATTCCTGCGTAAACGTATCCTCGTCGCGCCGGGCGTCGAGCTTCAGCAGGACCGGCGTGCTGACGCTGGCTTCCGGGTAGGCCGGATGCACCAGGCGCTGGCTGGCAAGGAGCGGCACGCCCAGCTTGGTCACCTGCTCGATCCGGTCAAGCACGCCCTTGTTCTGGATCGCACCGATCAGCTCCACGGCCTTGGCCGGATCGCTGGTCAGCTTTTGCACGGCATCGGCGATGGACTGGGCCACTTCCTCGAACGGGACCGTGCCTTGCGCCGTCTTGATGCCATCGCGCGGCACGTAGATGTTCTGCGGCGCGGTGCACATCTGGCCCGAGTAGAGCGCGAGCGAGAAGGCGATATTGCGCGACACCGCCTTCAGTTCGTCGGCCGAGTCGATCACGATCTGGTTGACGCCCGCCTTCTCGGTATACACCTGCGCCTGCAGCGCATGCGTCTCCAGCCAATCGCCGTTGGCGGTGCTGCCGGTGAAGTCGATCAGCCGGATTTCATCACGCGTGGCGAGCGCCTGCACCAGCGCGCCATCATTGGGTGCGGTGGCCATCAAGGTCACGACGTTCGGATCGAAGCCAGCCTCCTCCAGCACCTGCCGCGCGATACGCACGGTGATGGCCAGCGGCAGGATCGCGGCGGGATGTGGCTTGACGATGACGGCATTGCCGGTGGCAAGGTCCGCGAACAGGCCGGGATAGCTGTTCCAGGTAGGAAACGTGCAGCAGCCGATCACCAGGCCGATCCCGCGCGGCACGACGGTGAAGCGCTTTTCCATGGCGAGCGGCGGATTCTTGCCTTGCGGCTTTTCCCAGTAAGCCGTCTGCGGAATGTCGCGCATGGCATCCCACGCATAAGCGATCGCCTCTAGCGCGCGGTCCTGCGCGTGCGGGCCGCCGGCCTGGAAGGCCATCATGAACGCCTGCCCGGTGGTGTGCATGACGCTGTGCGCGATTTCGAAGCTCGCCTGGTTCAACCGCGCCAGGATCTCCAGGCTCACGCCGACCCAGGCCTTCGGGCCGGCCTTGCGGAATTGCAGCTGCGCCGCTTGCGCCGCCGCGATCAGCGCGTCCGGCTCGGCATTGGGATAGCCGATGTTCAGCGCGAAGCCGAATGGGGAATGTTCCGCTCCGACCGTGCCGCTGCTGCCGGCTTGCTCGAGCACGAAGGGCTGACCGAGTTGCGCCTTGAATGCCGCCTCGCCGTCGGCGGCGGCGGTTTCGCCGTAGGTGCGCGGGCTGGGCATCTCGTTGAAGGGGCTCCAGTAGCCTCGGGTCCGGATGGCGTCCAGGGCTTGGGCAAGTGTCTTCTCGTGTTTTTCAAACAGGGCGTGATTCATTGCGGGGGCCGTATTTCTTTAAAGGATTGCGGTACTGCACTTCGTGTGCGTCGATTTACCGTTTGTTTACCGTTCGTCGTAGCTGACGACAACCCGGTCGGAGACCGGATGGCATTGGCAGGTCAGCACGAAGCCATCGTCGATCTCGCGCTGCTCCAGCGTGTAGTTTTTTTCCATCTTGACTTCGCCTTCCAGGACCTTGGCCCGGCACGTGCAGCACACGCCGCCCTTGCAGGCATAGGGCAATGCAAGGCCCGCTTTCAGGCCGACGTCCAGCACGCTCACGCCCACGTACGGCAGCCGCAGCTTGCGCTTCTTGCCATCGATGATCAGCTCCAGATCCGCAGCCGGCGTATCGTCGGTGATCTCGATCGGCGGCACGCCCGCTTGCGGCAGCGGCGTGCCGAAGCGCTCCACGTGCACCTTCGCAGGCGCCACGCCGGCGGCCTTGAGCGCGGCCTCGGCGGCGTCCATCATCGGGCCGGGGCCACAGATGAAGGCTTCGTCGATCTCGGCGGCGGGCACGAGCGTGGCCAGGAAGGCCTCGCATTTCGCCTGATCCAACACGCCGTTAAACAGTTCGACCTCCTGCAGATCATCGGACAGCACGTGATACAGCGAGAACCGGCTCATGAAGCGGTTCTTGAGGTCTTCGAGCTCCTCGGCAAACATGATCGCGTCAACGCTGCGGTTGCCGTACACCAGCGTGAAGCGGCTGGTCGGCTCCGTCTCCAGCGTGGTCTTGATGATCGCGAGCACTGGCGTGATGCCCGAGCCGCCCGCGAACGCCACGTAGGACCGCGACAGATCGGCGTTCAGGTGGGTGAAGAAGCGCCCGTCGGGTGTCATCACCTCGATCTCGTGGCCGGGCTGCAGCGTGTCGAAGGCGAAATTGGAGAACCTGCCGCCGCGTACCCGCTTGATGCCGATGCGCAGTTCGCCATCGCGGTCATAGTCGGTGACGCCCACGCAGATCGAATACGAACGGCGGGTTTCCTCGCCATCAAGATGCGCCTTGAGCGTGACGAATTGCCCTTGCGTGAAACGGTACGCGTCGCGCAGGGCCTCCGGCACCTCGAACGAGACGGTCACCGCATCGGCGGTCTCGGGCCGTACCTCGCGGATACGCAGCGGATGAAATTGCGGTGTCGCCATGTTGTCGGTCCAGGTCGGTACGGTTGTCAGTACGGTTTGAAATAATCGAATGGCTCGCGGCAATCGAGGCAGCGGTACAGTGCCTTGCAGGCCGTCGAGCTGAACTGCGCCAGGCGTTCGGTGTGCACGGAGCCGCATTGCGGGCATGCGGGCCGGTCGTGCGTTGCGTGCGTTGCGTGCGTTGCCGTGCGCGGCACGAAGCGGATGGTCTTCTCTTGCGGCGCGTGGCCGCTGCCGCAGTTGCCCATCGGCGGCGCGATGCCGTATTGCCGCAGCTTGTCGCGCGCTTCGCTGGTCATCCAGTCGGTGGTCCAGGCCGGGGCGAGCACGGTGACAACGCGATGGGGGCGGATCCCGGCGGCGTTCAAGGCCTGCCCGATGTCCTCGGCAATCTGCGACATGGCAGGGCAGCCCGAATAGGTTGGCGTGATGACGGCTTCGAGCACGCCGTCGGCGCCGCGGCGCACGTCCCGCAGGATGCCCAGTTCGCGAATCGACACCACCGGGATTTCCGGGTCGGGTACGGCTTCGAGCACGGTCCACGCGCGCGCCAGCGTGGCGTCGGACTCCATCAGCGTGTCAGCAGCGTTCATCTTGGTCTACCAGGTGGCGCCGGGATGCTGGCGCGCGAGGCTCTGCATTTCGGAAAGCAGGTAGCCCATGTGCTCCGAGTGCTCGCCGTGTTTGCCGGTGGTGATGTGTTTCGCCTCGGACGGCAACGTGAGCGTGGCCTGGGCCACCGTGGCGGCAACGTCAGCCTGCCAGGCGGGCTGAAGGTCCGCCATCAGGGGACCGATGCCGGCCGCTGCCACTGCGGTTTCCACCGCATCGGCCGCGAAGAACTCACGGGTGTACGGCATCAGGTAGTCCAGCGCCGCCTGCGCGCGCCGGTGCGACTCCTCGGTGCCGTCTCCAAAGCGGATCAGCCAGTCGGCGGCGTGGGTCAGGTGATAGCGGGTTTCCTTCAGCGACTTGGCGGCGATGGCTGCCAGATGCGTGTCGGTGGACGATTGCAACGCCGTCCACAGGTGGCCCATCAGCGCGGAATACAGGAAGTTGCGCGTGATCGTGACCGCATAGTCGCGCTCGGCGCGTGCCGTGCCGGCAAGCGGCCCGAAGTGGGGCAACTCCACCAAGGTGTAGTTGGCGAACTCGCGCTCGGCGCGGAAGTAGGCGTAGCTGTCTTCGGTTTTCCGTGCGCCGTTCAGTGCTTCGTCAAGGGTAGCCGCGTGTGAATACAGCAGGCGTGCCTGGCCAATCAGGTCCAGGCTGATGTTGGCCAGCGCTATGTCTTCCTCGAGCGCCGGGCCCTGGCTGCACCACTCGCTGTTGCGCTGGCCAAGGATAAGCGCGTTATCGGCCAGGCGCAGCACGTACGACAAATGTTGGGGCGTGGTCATGTTCTGGGTCCCGCCTTACATGTGGTCGACTTCGGGGGGCAGCACGAAAAACGTCGGGTGGCGATAGATCTTGTCGCCAGCCGGCTCGAAGAACGACTCCTTGTCCGCCGGGTCCGACGCCGTGATCATGGCTGAGGGCACCACCCAGATGCTCACGCCTTCCTGCCGGCGCGTGTAGACGTCGCGGGCCATGCGCAGCGCGCCGCTGGCGTCAGGCGCGTGCAGGCTGCCGCAATGCTTGTGGTCAAGGCCCTGCTTGCTACGCACGAACACTTCCCAGATTGGCCATTCCTTGTTCATCTTTGTCTCCTGTTCAAGCAGCTTGTTTGCGGGCGCGGGCGGCCTGTTTCTCGGCATGCGCCAGCGCGGCTTCGCGCACCCAGGCGCCATCGTTGTGCGCCTTCACCCGGGTGGCGAGGCGCTCCTTGTTGCAAGGCCCGTCGCCATTGACCACGCGCCAGAATTCTTCCCAGTCGATCGCGCCGTAGTCGTGCGCGCCGCGCGCCTCGTTCCACTTCAGGTCCGGATCGGGCAGCGTCACGCCGAGGATCTTGGCTTGCTCGACCGTTGCGTCGACAAACTTCTGCCGCAGGTCGTCGTTGGAGATGCGCTTGATGCCCCACTTGAACGACTGGCCGCTATGGATGGAATCCTTGTCGCTGGGACCAAACATCATCAGCACCGGCCACCACCAGCGGTTCACCGACTCCTGCACCATGTCCTTCTGGGCCTGCGTGCCCTTCATCATCGACAGCAGCGCATCGAAGCCCTGGCGCTGATGGAAGGACTCCTCCTTGCAGATGCGGATCATGGCGCGCGCGTACGGGCCGTAGGTGCAGCGGCACAGCGGGATCTGGTTCATGATCGCCGCGCCATCCACCAGCCAGCCGATCACGCCCACGTCCGCCCAGGTGGGCGTGGGGTAATTGAAGATGCTCGAATACTTGGCCTTGCCGGCGTGCAAGGCATCGACCAGCTGGTCGCGCGACACGCCCATCGTTTCGGCCGCGCTGTACAGGTACAGGCCATGGCCGCCCTCGTCCTGCACCTTGGCGAGCAAGATGGCCTTGCGCTTGAGGCTCGGCGCCCGGCTGATCCAGTTGCCCTCGGGCTGCATGCCGATAATCTCGGAGTGCGCGTGCTGCGAGATCTGCCGGATCAAGGTCTTGCGGTATGCGTCCGGCATCCAGTCCTGCGCCTCGATCTTGCCGTCAGCGTCCATGACCGCGTCGAAATGCGCCTGTTCCGGCGAGACGTCGGCTTGCACCGTTTCGAGCGGCTGGGCGTTGCCCGGGATATCCAGTGATTGGGTGTACATGGCGTTTTCCTGTGGACCGATGCCGCAGTATATTTATAAACCGACCGTCCGGTTGATTTATTATTTAGATCGATTTGTATATGTTGATAGCCACACACCGTGGCCGTTGAAAAACTTGCCGGACGAAGGGAAAGGGACGTGACGAACGAGGCATACTCATTCCGGGATAGCCTCTACGCCGTGCAGCGTTAGGCAGGCCCGGCGCACGGCCGGCTCCCCTTGGCTGCGGACCCGGGCAGTAAAATGGAAATTTGTCCCGTGGGGAAGAAAGTGTGCGTTAAGCGCGAGCTTGCTGCGATTGGCATCGCCGCTGTACTGTCTGCCACCCAGGTGGTGGTGTGGGCCGCGAGCGACGCGCCGATTCCGCCCGAAAGACCGCTGCCGGCCGCGGCGCCGCCATCGGCCGGCAACGCAAACTGCTGGGAAACGCTCTGGTCTCGTCCAAATGCGAAAGTGCGGATGGAGGCGGACGGCGCCATGCCGATGTCAATAACGACGGTCCAGGAGCTGCTGGAAAGCCCGCCGGCGGGATGCCAGGCGATCATCAATATTCACTCGAAGAGCGCGCTGGCAGCGCTGATGGGGCCGCCGGTCATTGCGGATCAGCGCGACCTGGTCAGCATCTCGCCGCTCGCTGCGCCGTCGGCGGTCCGCGTCGAAATCCACTCGGAGATCAACGCGAGAGCACGCTATGCCCGGCTCTATGGCACGTCGACAAGCATAGGCGAAGGTGTGGTCAACTATGCAGGAGCAGATCTGCGCGAGGGCGCGATACTTGGCGGCGAGACGGTCAGCTCCAGCGTGAAGCTCAAGATCTATGCGCGCGGAACGGATGATGAGGTGGGCGAGCTGCGCGCTGCGCACGCCACGATCACCATCAGCTCGCGCCACGTCGGACGGCACCGCGTGATTGATACCGCGCTGGGCCGCAAGGATTGCATACCGATCACTTACGAAAAGCATTCCTCGCTTGGCCCAACGCAGCTCGTCGATACGTTGATCATGACGACGCCTTCGGTCATGCAGATCACGGATTGGTATTGCCCGAGCGAGCGCTTCGTGCTCCGTACGGAAGTACGCGAGCAGGGCAAGGTCCAGCGCATCGATACCACGGCAATCATGCCGGTCGGCGAGGCACCCTGACTCCCGCTCGGGGAGCTCGGGGAACAGGCAGGCAAACCAGGCAGGACGGGCACGACGCGCAGCGGCGCAGCCTTGCCCTGGGCTGCGTCATCGCCATGGCCCGCGGCGCCGGGGACAAGCCAACCCGGTTCGCCGAATGAAAAAAACCCGCCGGTTTGGCGGGTTTTTCCAGGCGCAAGGCGTCAACCGCCGCGCGGCGAGACGGCTCAGGCCCCGGCGGCGGATGCCGGCGCAGCCTTCTTGGTCTGCTTTTTATGCGACTTCTTTGCCTTCTTCGCCTTCGAATCCGTCAGGTTGGCACGCGAGCTCTTGTTTGCGCCCTGGGTATACGGGTCAAACTTGTCGCCAGCCTTGGCCCCGTCGGTATAGGGGTCGGCCTTGCCAGCCTTGGCGCCATCGGTGTACGGGTCTGCTTTGCCAGCCTTGGCGCCCTGGGTGTAGGGATCAACCTTGCCGGTGCCTTGCGCCTGAGCGGCGATGGATGCTGCGCCAAGGCACAGCGCAAAAGCGGTAGCGACAATCTTCTTCATGACATTTCCTTGGAAGGCCACCGTCCGGGCAGCCGTGAACACGCGAACATTGAGCCAGCCTGACCGGCCAGCTCTCTGCTAAACGCATCGTATTAAGCGTCCGTTGACTTGGCATTCAAACTTCTTTTCCCCAAAATGGTGCAATTGCCGGGTGGACGTGGAGCCCTTTTGCGGCTTTGGCGGATCGAGGTTTCGGCATCGATGCCCACATGCCGTCTAGCGGTGCCGGAACACCGCCGCCCTTCTCTCCAAAAACGCATTCATCCCCTCCTTCAGATCCTCCGTGGCAAACAGCGCATGCAACTGCCGCCGCTCGAACAGCATGCCCTCGGACAGCGATGACTCGCAAGCGCGGTTGATCGCCTCCTTGACCGCCATCATCGACGGCAGCGAGAAGCCGGCAATCGTCTGCGCCACCGCCATCGCTTCATCCATCAACCGCCCGGCGGCCACCACCCGCGATACCAGCCCGCTGCGCTCCGCTTCATCCGCATCCATGTTGCGCGCCGTCATGCACATGTCCATGGCTTTCGCCTTGGAGATGGCGCGCGGCAGGCGCTGCGTGCCGCCCGCGCCTGGGATGACCGCGAGCTTCAGTTCGGGCAGGCCGAACACCGCGTTGTCCGCCGCGATGAGAATGTCGCAGGCCATGGCCAGCTCGCAGCCGCCGCCAAGCGCGTAGCCCGCGACCGCGGCGATCACTGGCTTGCGCACATTGCGCAGCGTCTCCCAGTTGCGCGTGATGTAGTTGGACTTGAACACGTCCATATAGTCCCAGCCGCGCATGGCTGCGATGTCCGCGCCGGCGGCGAAGGCCTTGTCGTTGCCGGTGATCACGATGGCGCCGACGCCGTCGTCTTGCTCACACGCCAGCAGCGCCAGGCCGAGCGCATCCATCAGCGCATCGTTGAGCGCGTTCATCTGCCGGGGACGATTGAGGCGGATCACGGCGACGCGGCCGACCATCTCCAGCAGTACCAGGTTCTCGTCGATCGCCGGCGTGGCTTCATGCGCGGTCACTGGATGCGCCCTCCCCTTGCCCGCTCTGGCGAAGTTGCTCCCGCAGCCTGAATTTCTGGATCTTGCCCGCTGGCGTCGAGGGCAGCGCACCCTGCACGACCAGCCGCTCGGGGATGTACTGCGCGGCCATCTGCTGCGCCTTGAGGAAGTCCACCATCGCCGCCATGTCGAATGGCTGGCCGTCGCGGGTCACGACGAAGGCGCAGGCGCGCTCGCCGAGGCGCTCGTCGGGATAGGCGACGATGGCCACCTGCGCGATGGCCGGATGGCGGTACAGCAGGGTTTCGATTTCGACCACGGGGATGTTCTCGCCGCCGCGGATGATGACGTCCTTGCTGCGGCCGTCGATGCGGATGTAGCCGCGCGCGTCGATGCGGGCCAGGTCGCCGGTATCGAACCAGCCGTCCGGGTCGGTGTCGTTGAGGTGCGCACGGCGCAGGTAGCCGCCGAAATTGGAGCACGAGCGCACCAGCAGGCGGCCGCTGGCGCCCACCGGCAACGCCGCGCCCGCTGCGTCGACCACGCGCACTTGCACGCCGGGCAACGGGCATCCGTCGGTGCTGGAGGCGCGCTCATCGTCGTCCTCGAGCCGCGTGGTGGTCACCGCGCCCATTTCCGACATGCCCCAGGCGGAGATCACCTTGGCGCCCAGCGCGCCGCGCGCCAGCTCCACCAGTGCACCGGGGATCGGTGCGCCGGCGCACAAGAAGGCGCGCAGCGTGGGCACGGCGCCACCAGTCTCGGTGACCGTGCGGGCCAGGTCGGTGAGGAACGGCGTGGAGGCCATGGTGAAGGTGACGCCCTCCTGCCGGATCAACGCTATGGCCTTGCGCGGCTCCCAGATGTCCTGCAACACCACGCTCGCACCCAGCATGACCGGCATCATCAGGCCATACATGAAGCCGGTCTGGTGCGCCATGGGCGAGGCCATCAGGATCACGTCGTCCGCACCCAGGCGCAGGCGTTCGGCGTACGTGACGATGTTGGCCATGAGCGTGTTGGACGAATGCAGCACGCCCTTCGGCTCGCCGGTGGTGCCGGAGGTGTAGATGAGCTGGGTGATGTCGTCCGGGCCGGGGCGATGGGCGGCCGCCAGGTCCGGCGCGCCGGCGCCGTCCAGCAGGGTCTCGAACGCATTGGGCCCGGCGCCGCCGATCACGGCCACGTGCTGCAGGTCAGGCAGCGCCTGGCGCAGGCCATCGAACATGGCTTCGTAGTCAAACCCGCGAAAGCGCTTTGGGATCACCACAACCTTTGTGCACGCGTGCCGGAGCATGAACGACAACTCGCGCTCGCGCAGGATCGGCATCAGCGGATTGAGCACCGCGCCAAGGCGCGCGCAGGCAAGGTAGAGCGCGGTGAACTCCCACCAGTTGGGCAACTGGCAGGACACGACATCGTTGGCGCCAACGCCCAGCCTCGCGAGGCCCGCCGCGATGCGCCCGGCCCGCCCGGCCAGTTCCCGGTACGTCAGGCGCGTGGTCGCGCCGCTTTCCACCTGCAATGCGCTCAGCGCAACCTTGTCGGGGCAAGCGGCCACGCAGTCGTCCAGCGCATCGTTGATGGTGCGCTCTGGCCAGAGGCCTTGCGCGACGCTGGACGCGCGGCGCGGGGGCAGCAAGATGGCGTCGAATTCCATGGCGTGTCTCCTCGTTGTTGTCGTTTTGGTCAGGCTTGCCCGCTGGCGAGATCAGGCTGGCACCGCTTGCCTGCCCGCGCGGGTGCGGGCGATGATGGTCTTCATGATCTGCGCGGTGCCGTCTCCGATCTGGAAGCCGAGCACATCACGCAGGCGCTGCTCCATCGGGCCGCGGTCGTAACCGCCGTGGCCAAACGACAGCAGGCACTGGTGCACCACGTCGTAGGCCAGCTTGGGCGCCCACCATTTGCACATCGCGGCTTCGGCCGTGTGCGGCAGGTTGCGGTCTTTCAGCCAGAGCGTTTGCAGGCACAGCAGGCGCGCGGCAGTGACCTGCGTCTCGAAATCCGCCAACGGATGGGACACGCCCTGGAACGCCGCCAGCGGCTTGCCGAAGGCCTGGCGCTCGGCCACGTATTCCCAGGTTTCTTCCAGGCTCGCACTGGCCACCGCCAGTACCTGCAGGCCAATCAGCGCGCGGGAGAAATCGAAGCCCTGCATCACCTGCACGAAGCCCTCGCCTTCCTTGCCAAGCAGATGGCTGGCGGGCACGCGCACGTTCTCGAAGAAGATCGAGCCGCGCCCGATGGCGCGCTGGCCGTGGCAGTCGAAGCGGTTGGTGGTGATACCAGGCAGGTCCATCGGCACCAGCAGCGCCGAGACACCGCGCGCGCCTGCCTCGACGGAGCCGCTGCGCGCGAACACCACCGCGGCGTCGGCCTGGTCGGCGGCGGAGATGGAGGTCTTCTCGCCGTTGAGCACGTAGTGGTCGCCGTCGCGCTCCATGCGCAGGCGCAGGTTGGCCGCGTCCGAGCCGCCACGCGGCTCGGTCAGCGCGATGGCGAACAGGGCTTCGCCTTGCGTCAGGCGCTGCAGCCACGGCCGTGCGATCTCCGGGGCGGCGTGATGCGCCAGGATCTGCCCGTTCAGCGAGGCCAGCAGGTTGATGTAGGAAAGGCTCAGGTCCGCGCGCGCCACTTCTTCGTGGATCACGCCGGCCGCCAGGCAGCCCAGGCCCTGGCCACCGTATTGCTCGGGCAGCTCGGGGGCGATAAAGCCCATCTGGCCCATTTCGCGCATCAGCGCGCGGTCAAGCTCGCGGGTGCGGTCACGCTCCAGGAAGCCGGGCGCGATACGTTCGGTGGCGAAGCGGCGGGCATGGTCGCCGAGCGCGGCCAGGTCTTCGTCGAGATAGGGGTTCATGGCGTCTCCGGGAGGTCTTGCCGCATGGCGCGCTGATGCGATGCGCCGTGCGGCCGCGTTGCTTGTGGGCGCAACGGCGGCTATGGCGGCTATGGCGGCTTACTTGGCGTACTTGCGGAAATCGGGCTTGCGCTTTTCCTGGAAGGCGGTGACGCCCTCGCGCGATTCCTCGGTGTCGTAATAGAGCTTGAGCGCGTACATGCCCATGCCGGCGATGCCGCTCTGGTGGGCCGTGTCCATGTTGAAGGAGCGCTTGGCGATGGCCAGCGCGGTGGGGCTCTTCTCCATGATCTCGTCGCACCACTTCTGCACTTCGGCGTCGAGTTGTTCATGGGGAACGACAGCGTTGACCAGGCCCATGGCGAGGGCCTCGGCAGCCGGATAGCGGCGGCACATATACCAGATCTCGCGCGCTTTTTTCTCGCCCACCACGCGGGCCAGGAAGGCCGTGCCGTAGCCGGGGTCGACCGAGCCGACCTTGGGGCCGACCTGCCCGAACACGGCCTTCTCGGACGCGATGGTGAAATCGCAGATCGTGCAGATGACATTGCCCCCGCCAATGGCGTAGCCCTGCACGCGGGCGATGACAGGCTTGGGCACGTCGCGGATGGCGTTGTGCAGCTCTTCCATCGGCAGGCCGATGGTGCCGCGGCCGTCGTACTGGCCTTCATGCGCGGACTGGTCACCGCCGGTGCAGAAGGCTTTTTCGCCGGCGCCGGCCAGCACGATGGCGCCGATCTCCCGGTCATAGCCGGCGCGGTTGATGGCGTGGATCAGTTCGTCGCAGGTGCGCCCGCGGAAGGCGTTCATCTTCTCCGGGCGGTTGATGGTGATCCAGGCCGCGCCGTTGCGCACGTCGTAGAGAATGTCTTCGTAGTTCATGGTCGCTGTCTCCGTTGTCTTCGTTGTCTTCGTTGTCTTCGTTGTCTTCGTTGTCTTCGTTGTCTTGGAAGCCGCTGCAGCCGGGTCAGCCGTTCATGGTCAGGCCGCCCGACACGCTCAGCACCTGGCCGGTGACGAAGGCCGCGTCGTCGCTGGCAAAGAACACGATGGCGCCTGGCAGGTCCTCCGGCTGGCCGATGCGGCCCAGCGGGATCGAGCGGGTGAAGGCCTCGATCAGCTTTTCCGGGTTGCCGGCGCCTTGCTTGTAATCCTCGAACAGGGCGGTATCGGTCGGGCCGGGGCACACCACGTTGACGGTGATGCCGTGGCGGGCGTGCTCACGCGCGATGGTCTTGGAGAACGACACCAGGCCGCCCTTGCACGCGGCGTAGACCGCCTCGCCGGAGGAACCCACCCGCGCCGCGTCCGAGGCGATGTTGACGATGCGCCCGCGCTTGCGCTCCACCATGCCGGGCAGCACCGCATGGTGCATGTGCAGCGCGCCGGTGAGGTTGATGGCGATCAGGCGGTCCCATTGCGCCGGCTCGGTCTTGGTAAAGGGCTTGAACACGTCCCAGCCGGCGTTGTTGACCAGTACGTCGATGGGGCCAAGCTGGCTGGTGGTGGCCGCCACGGCGGCGTCGACGCTGGCGCGGTCCGTGATGTCGCACTGGAATGCTTCGGCGCGGCCGCCTTCTTCGCGGATGCGCTGGGCGACCTGCTGTGCCGCCGCCAGGTTCAGGTCGAGCACGGCCACGGCAGCGCCCTCCCGCGCAAAGCGCCGGCAGGTTGCCCCGCCGATGCCACCGCCACCACCGGTCACGATGACCGTCTTGCCTTCGAGTCTTTGCACAGTGTTCTCCTTCGTGGTCCAGGGTGCTATCGTGCGGCTGATAGGTCGCGCGCCAGCGTTTAAATATGTAAATATATTGACGTATACTAGGCGGACAACTGGACCAATGCAAGTACGGCTACTCAGGAATTTATGATGGTTAACCCCGATTTTGATGATGATCTTGCCCCGGCTGCGCGCATGGAAATGGCAAACAGGTTGTTCTTTCGCCTGTACCAATGCGCAAATATGTTGCATAAAACGGGGTCAAGGGCAGTCGAGGCCGAAGGCCTGACGACGCAGCAGTGGGCCGTGCTGGGCGCGCTGTCGCGGCCACAGGCAGCCGATGGCATGAGCGTGGGCGACCTGGCGCGCTACCTGATGGTGAGCCGGCAGAACCTGTCGGGGCTGATCAGCCGCATGGAGCGCGATGGCCACCTGAGCATGGCGCCCGACGGACGCGACCGGCGCTCGCGGCTGGTCACCATGACGGAGACCGGGCGTCATGTATGGTTGCGCCTGGCGCAGCCCAAGATCCGGGATTACTACGAGCGGGCGCTGACCGATTTTTCAACCGGCGACATCACCCACACGCTGCACTACCTGCTCAAGCTGCTGGAGAACATGAAGGGGCTGGATGCCGAAGGCGCCGCGGGGGAAGATGCGCGGGAGTAAAGCGCAACGCATGAGAGGTGACGCACGCCGGCCGCCAGCGCCGGCGTGCGTTATCGCGTTATTGCGCTGTTGCCTTATTCCGCCTTGATGCCGCGCGCGCGGATCAGCTCGGCCCAGCTCGCGGTTTCCTGGCGGATACGCGTGGCGAGCGCATCGGGCGTGCTGGCAACCGGCTCCATGCCTTGGCGCGCCAGTTCCTCACGCACCGCCTTGCCGCCGAAGACTTCGCGCACGTCGGCATAAAGCGCCTGCACCACCGGCGCCGGCGTGGCGCGCGGCACCAGCAGCGCGTACCACGAGCTGACCTCGATACCGCGCACGCCCTGCTCTGCCAGCGACGGAATCGCGCTCGCCGCGGGCGAGCGCGTGGCCTGGGTCACGGCCAGCGCGCGCAACGCGCCGGAGCGGATAAACGGTGCCAGCGTGGGCAGCGTGCCGAACAGGATCGGCACCTGCCCGCCCACCACATCGTTGAGCGCCTGCGTGGTGCCTTTATAGGGCACGTGCAGCAGCGCGATGCCGGTCTGCTGTCGGAACAGCTCGCCGGCCAGGTGCAGGCCGCTGCCCACACCGGGGCTGGCATAGCCAAGCGGCGGCTTGGCGCGCCGGGCCAGCGCCACCAGCTCCTGCACGGAGCTGGCGCGCACGGAAGGGTGCACCGCCAGCACATTGGGCGAACTTGCCAGTAGCGAAACGGGAAGGAAGTCTCGCTCGACGTTGTAGGACAGCGCCGGGAACAGCGTGGGGTTGATGGTCAGGTTGCCGGCCGGCGCCACCAGCAAGGTGCAGCCATCGCCCGCCGCGCGGCGCACCGCATCGATGCCGATGTTGCCGTTGGCCCCGGGCTTGTTGTCCACCACCACGGTCATGCCGCGGCGCTGGTGCAAACCCTGCGCGAGCGTGCGCGCGAGCAGGTCGGCCGGACCAGCCGCCGGGAACGGCACAACAATGCGCAGCGCGCTGCAGGCGGAGGCGGCTTGCGCCGCTGGTGTGGCGCCAATCCACAGGCAGGAGAACGCGAGGCAGGCAGCGGCGGGCCCGCGCAGTGCACGCCTGAGGTTGGTTTCGGGCTTCGGATGTCGCACTGGGAACCTGCTAAGGGTTGGCGTAACGAGAGTGATTCCTTGGCTTTTGTTTTACATTTTGTTTTACATATAAAACCACGGATCGCTATTGGGACAATTTTTGGACAAATTGGAATATAGCTCGCCGCCCTCCGGAACGAGACTAGGGTAATCCCTTGATTTTTTTGTGAGCAGGATTCGCGCCTAAACTAAAGACGGCACCCTGTCAGGCGCACGCCGTCCATGCCACATCCGCGGCACGCGAACACCGCCGCAAGGGGGCAAAAGGGGGCTGCCGTGCAAGGCTTCCAACTCACGCTGTTCACCATCGAAAACCGCCGCCACCACGGCAAGCAGCTATCCCACTGGCTACTGCAGATCCTGCGCGAACTGCAGATCCGCGGCGCCACGCATACGGTGGCGGCCGAAGGCATCGGCCATGACCACCGCTTTCACACCTGGCACTTTCTGGAGCTGGCCGACCGGCCGGAGGAGATCACCGTGATTGCCACGGAGCAAGAAGTGCAGCGGCTGTTCGACCGCCTCGCCCAGGAAGACGTCCAGGTGTTCTACGCCAAGACGCCGGTGGAGTTCGGCTTCCTGGGAAAAAGCAGCGCGCCAGAGACGCAGAGCCCCTGACCTGGCCGGCAGTGCGGCCTGGCCTCACCCGGCCTGTGCGCGCCAATCAATCCATGCTGGCTGCCACGCTGGTGCTGCCGCGCAAGGTGGCCTCCGGCAAACGCGCCACCAGGAAGGGCGCCACCAGCGACACGGCGGCGCTGAGCAGGAACAAGGTGCGGAACGCCACCTCGGCCGCAGCACGCACCGCGCCGGCATCGGCCGAGGTGCCCGCATCGCCCCCCGCCATGGCGCGATGGAACATGCTCATCAGGATGTCCTCGCCGCCGGCCAGGTCCGCTATACCCATGCCGCCATGGCGCAACAGTGCGATCAGCACGGTGGTCAGCACCGCCACGCCAACCGCGCCGCCAAGCATGCGCGAGAAGGCGGTCAGCGCCGTGGCCACGCCCACCTGGTGCGCAGGCACCGCGTTCTGGGTGGCGACCAGGCCGCTTGGCAACTGCAGCCCGATGGCTAGGCCGAGCATCACCATCACCAGCGCGGTCAGCAAGACCGCATGCGGATCAACGAACGCCAGCGCGACGATCGCCAGCGGCGCAACCAGCGAGCCCGCCAGCTGCAGCGGTTTGTAGCGCCCGCTCCACGTCATCAGCCGGCCCGAGATAAAGGCGCCAAACGGGATGGACAACGTCAGCGGCACCAGCCGCAGCGCGGCGCTATCGGCCTGGACGCCGCCCACGACCTGGAAGCGCAGCGGCAGCAGCACGGACATGGCGATCAACTGGAAGAAGCACAGGAACAGCGTGATGCAGCAGATCGTGACCGTCGGCACGCGCAGCATGTCCAGCGGAATCATCGGGTCCGCCACCCGGCGCTCTTGCCACACGAACAGCACCATGGCGGCCATCCCGGCCACCAGCAAGCCAAGCGTCTGCGGCGTTGCGGCAGACTGCCCCTGCCCGAGCCGGGTCAGGAACACCAGCACGCCGGTCAGGCCGCCACCGAACAGCAGCGCGCCGACGTAATCAATGCGATGGCGGCGCCCGCCCGCCGGCAGGTGCTTGAGCGCACGGCGGACCACCAGCAGCGCGAGCAGCGCCAGCGGCAGGTTGATCCAGAAGATCCAGCGCCACGACAGGTAGTGCGCCAGGTAGCCGCCAATCACCGGGCCCGCCATGCTGGCCACGGCCCATACGCCGCTCACATAGCCCTGGTAACGGCCACGATCGCGCAGCGGCACCACATCGGCAATGGTGGCCTGCGACACCGAGATCAGGCCACCGCCGCCCAACCCTTGCAGGACACGCGCGATGATCAGTTGCGGCATGGTCTGCGCCAGTGCGCACGCGATCGAAGCCAGGAAGAACAGCACGATGGCAAACGACAGGACCGAGCGCCGCCCGAGCAGATCCGAGAGCTTGCCGTAGATCGGCGTCACCACCGTGGAGGCCACCAGGTAGGCCGAGACCACCCAGGCCATCTCCTCGAAGCCGTTAAGCTGCAGCGCGATCTCCGGCAACACCACGGCTACGATCGATTGCTCCAGCGCTCCCAGCAAGATGGCCAGCATCAGCCCGAAGATGATCTGCATCACCGGCACCGGCGGAATCGGCGGAACCGGCGAGGGGACGGATGCCGCGTTGCCAGGTTTGCCGCCATCGGCCGCGGCGGGGGCGGAAGTGGCCGAAGCGGTCGCGGGTGACTGGGCGGATGAAGGCGGAGCTGAAGCCGCCAGGAAGGGCGGCATGGAGACGGCGGTCATGGGCTGAGGGGGAGAGAACGCTTGCGGCGAGGGACATGGAGTGCGGCGCCACCGCGAACGGGCGGCATCGCTCCTGTCTGTTTTTGTATACAAGGGCGCTATTGTAGGCCTAAGCCTTGCGCCTTGCAGCCGCCCCGCCGCCTTGCCGGGCTCCTGGCCCGAAGCGCCGCCAAGGCGACATTCAAGCCAACATTGCTGGACTTAGAACGATTCCCAGTCTCCGGCAGCCACGGCCGGGCTGCCGGCAGCCGGGGTGCGCGCGGCGCGGCGCGGCACTGCTGCGGCCACGCCGGCAGGCTTGGCCTGGCGGGCGGCGGGCAGCGCCTTGGAAGACAGCACAGGCTCGCGGCCCTGGCGCACCACCGGCGCGCGGGCCTTGCTGGGCAACACGGGCTCGCGGGTGGTGCGGACCGCGCCGGCACGTGGCGCTACGGCGGCTGGCCGGGCCGCAGGCTTGGCCGCGGTTGCTGGCGCGACTCGTGCTGCCGATGCTGCTTGAACCACCTGCACTGCCTGGGCAGCACGAGCGGCCGGAGCCACGGGCCTGGCCGGGGTCGGGCGAGCCGCCCCCGGGCGGGCCGGCGGGTGGCTCTTGCCACCCGCCGCCGTGTGCGCCGCAGGGCGCCGCCCGGCGGCTGCCGGCGCCACGCGCGCTGCAGCTACCGCCCGCGCAGGCACAGTCAGTGCCGGTGCCGGCGCCGGCGCCCGCGCAACATGCGTTTGCGCCGGTGTCACCTGGAACCTGGACACATCATCGACCAGCCCGGCGGCCTGCTGCTGCAGGCTCTCGGCGGCGGCAGCGGCTTGCTCCACCAGCGCGGCGTTCTGCTGCGTCACGCTCTCCATCTGATTGATGGCGCGGTTGACCTGCTCGATGCCGCAGGACTGCTCCTCGCTGGCCGCGGCGATCTCGCCCATGATGTCGGTCACGCGCTTCACCGCCCCGACGATGTCGTCCATGGTGCGCCCGGCGTCCTCGACCTGCTTGGCGCCATGGGCCACCTGTCCCACCGAGCCATTGATCAGCTGTCCGATTTCCTTGGCCGCCGACGAAGACCGCTGGGCCAGGCTGCGCACCTCCGCGGCCACCACGCCAAAGCCACGTCCTTGCTCACCAGCGCGGGCGGCTTCCACGGCAGCATTGAGCGCCAGGATATTGGTCTGGAAGGCAATGCCTTCGATCACGCCGACGATTTCGGCGACCTTGGCCGACGATTGCGAAATATGCTGCATGGTCTCGACCACGCCGCGCACAGCGTGCCCGCCCGCCGTCGCCACGCCCGAAGCGCTGACCGCCAGTTCATTGGCATGGCGTGCATTGGCCGCGTTCTGCTTGACCGTCGAGGTGAGCTGCTCCATGGATGCCGCAGTCTGCTCCAGGGATGCCGCCTGCTCTTCCGTGCGCTGGGACAGGTCGGTATTGCCCTTGGCGATTTCCCGGGTCGCGCCATCGATCGAGCGCGTCGCGCCCTGGATGCCGTGCACCAGCGTCGCCAACTGCCCGAAAGCGCGCTCCAGCGCGCCAAGCATGCGGCCCATCTCGTCATCGCTGCTGGCGTCGATGACATAGGTCAGGTTGCCATGCGCAAGCGCTTGTGCCGCGTCCAGCGCTTGCCGCGCCGGGCGCGTGATCGAGCGCGTGATGCCGATGCCGAGGACGGCGGCCAGCGCGACCGCGGCGGCAGCCAGGCCCAGCAGCAGGTTGCGCGCCATCTCATAGCTGGCATTGGCTTCTTGCACGGCGGCGGCGGCCACCTTGCGCCCCCCGTCGGACAATTCGCTCAGCTTGTCGAAGTAAGGCGCCTGGGCCGCCGGCAGGGTCGCGACCAGCGCGCTGCGAGCGCTGTCAAACTCGCCGCCCTGCAACTGGCGCAACACCGTGTCGAGCTGGGTGTCGTAAGCATTGCGTGCCTCGACAAGGGCGCGATAGGTTTCCTGGATCTCAGGCTTGGCGGACCTGGAAAGCCATTTCCCCAGTTCATCCAGCGTGCCGCGCATGTCCTGGCGCAGTGCGCCGATGCGCTCGGCGTCGCGCCGCACGGCAACCGGATCCTCGTTCAGGGTGGCATCGCGCACCAGGATGCCGGTGCGCAGCGCATCTTGCTTGACACGCTCGATCTCCAGCACCTTGAACAGGCGCCCCTCCACCGTCAGGCGCATCGATTCGTTCATGGTGCGCAGGGACATCATGCCCAGCACGGCCACGGCAATCAGCAGCAGCGCCACGAGCGAAAACGCTACCGTCAGGCGCACCCCAATGCCAAAGTTTCGCAACCAACGCATCTTCCCCGCTCCTTTTACTCTTATCGCGCGCGCTTCATCCTCGCCCCGGACAGATTTCCGGAGCGACGCCGCATCGCGGGCTTAACGGCAGGGACAGGAGCAAGCTTGAGGGCTAAACAGCGACTTGCGAAAAGAAGCGCAAAAACGGGGAATTGCAAGGAAATATAGAGGGGAAAAGCCGGGCAATTCGAACGATTGCCCGGCTTCAACCTGTCGTCTAATGTCACCCACGCACTTCGAAGTGCTGCGATCGGCGCTTGGCGCCGAGGACGCACAACAAACAAAGTGGGCGCGCAAAAAAAGAAGCCCACGCGCGGGGTGCTCGTAGGCTTTCCAGGACTGCGTTAGAGCCGAAAGGCCCTAACGCGAATATAAACCTGCTTACATGAGGTGTAAATCCTATTTCTATCAGGGATATCTCTGATAGAAAAAGTGCCGAAAATGCCACGCAAGTGGCGAATACCCGGCATGGAGTGCATCGCTGTCGCAGGCCAGGGCCACCTTGCGGCCCGCAAACCCATGCCAGATAGGGAATGCGGGCGGGGGTGGCGTTGGGACTTGCCACACCAGCGCAATCAATGCATAAATTCGCAGTGTGACGCAATAGATTTATTAGAGGAAAACCTCTACACAAGACGCGCCCCCCCAACCGTCAAGATTTTTAAAATTTTGTTACCCTCGCCCCTGAAGTACTGCCCTTCTCTTCTGGCGGCGTCGCCCGCCACAGCTTGCGGAGCAGCATCGGATCCACCGCCCGGACACAAACCAGGGCCGGTCCCGGCCCATGCCGCCTCGCCGTCCCGCGCCAGCACCGAGAGCGGATGTTTCATCCCCCGCCCAGCCCAGGCCGCGCCACAGCCGGCGCCCAGCCGTGCTGCCACACCCCATTTGCCCAGGCCCAGTCATTGGACCGTTGCCAGCCGCCAGAACCCGAGCGGGCTCTTCCGGAGAAGTTGTGAACAAGAAGGTAACCAGGATCGATCGCCCGAGCCGGAATCTGCAGCACCTGCAGCTCTCCACCCACAGCGCAAGTCGCAATCCTGTCGTCGTGCATTTATCGAACGGCATTCGGCTGCACGGCGTGATCATGGCTGCGGACAACTATATGGTGTTGCTGGCAGAGTCTGCGCAGGACCCGCTTCCGCAGATCGTCTACAAGCACTCCATCGCCGTGATCACGCCGGCTCACGCCCCCGAGGCCACGGCCTGCGTGCCTGGGGCGGAGACCTCGCCGGAATTCGTCAGCTTATATACCCCGCGTACCCGCAAGCGCCGCTAGGCGTTGCCGGCGTCGCGCCGCAGGCCCGGACGGGCTCGCTTCACCTCGAATCCGTCACTCAGTTTCAATCCATCGCAAAGATCACTCTAAATCTTTTCCGGCCCCAACCGATAACCCAAACAACGGTGGCACTTCTCGCCCAGCATTGCCTGGCAGCCAACGTTGCGGCAGCAGCCGGATTGCACAATCTACTGTAAAGAATAGGAGTCGTACCATGTCGATGACCATCAATACCAACACGTTGTCCCTGATGACGCAGAACAACCTGAACGCTTCGCAGTCGTCGCTGAACAGCGCGATCCAGCGTCTGTCGTCGGGCCTGCGTATCAACAGCGCCAAGGACGACGCCGCCGGCCAGGCGATCGCCAACCGCTTCACCGCCAACATCAACGGCCTGACGCAAGCACAGCGCAACTCCAACGACGGCATCTCGCTGGCGCAAACGACTGAAGGCGCGCTGAACGAAGTCAACAACAACCTGCAAGCTATCCGTACCCTGTCCGTCCAAGCCGCAACGGGCAGCAACTCGGCAAGCGACCTGCAATCGATCCAGGACGAAATCACGCAACGTCTGGCTGAAATCGACCGCACTTCGCAACAAACCGACTTCAACGGCGTCAAGGTCCTGTCGTCCACCGCCACCCCGCTGAGCGTGCAAGTCGGCGCCCAAGACGGCCAGACCATCTCGATCGGCCTGCAAGAAATCAGCTCGAAGACCCTGGGCATGACCGGCTTCACGGTGGCCAAGAACGCCCTGAGCACCAGCGGCGCCATCACCACGGTTGCAGCCGCCACCGGCTCCGCACCGGTTTCGGTCAACCTGACCTCGGCTGCCAACGCCCTGTCCGCCGTCGTCGGCTCGACCGTCAGCACCAGCTCCCTGACCCTGAACAACGTGCTGGACACCGCCGGCAACGCCACCAGCAACTACGTGGTCAAGTACGGCAACGACAACTACGCTGCCTCGGTCGACGCTGCCACCGGCAACGTCACCCTGAACAAGGTGCAAGTGAAGATCGGCGATGCCGCCAACGGCAACACCGGCAACACCGTGGCTGGCCAGCTGGTCAAGGTCGGCGCCAACACCAGCGGCGCTGCAGTCGCTTTCATCACCCAAGGCGGCAACAACTACGCGCTGTCCGCCGGTACGCAAGCTGGTGCCCAGGCCAACGGCGGCTCGACCACCACGTCGGTCACGGACGCTACCCAAATCGAGCTGAGCACCGCCGGCACCACCACCGCAACGGCCCAGTTCACCGGCTCGGGCAGCACCAACCCGCTGGCCCTGATCGACAAGGCGCTGGCCACGGTCGACAAGCTGCGCAGCTCGCTGGGTGCCGTTCAGAACCGCTTCAACTCGGCCATCACCAACCTGGGCTCGGCGGTGACGAACCTGTCGGCTTCGCGCTCGCGCATCCAGGACGCTGACTACGCGACCGAAGTGTCGAACATGTCGCGCGCCCAGATCCTGCAACAAGCAGGTACGTCTGTGCTGGCCCAGGCCAACCAGTCGAACCAAGGCGTGCTGTCGCTGCTGCGTTAATTCTCGCAACAGACGGCTGTCTCCTAGCAGGACGGGTTCTGCCCGGGCCCGTCCTGCCGGGAATGTTTTCAGAGCGGCCTCCGCTCTGAAAGCGTTTCCACCGAAGCCTTTTGTGCACCGACCCAACGCTGCGAGAACAGATCATGATCAGTTCGACCGAACCGCTACTGCCAATGCCGGCCACACTCACCGTCGGGCCGGCATCGTCCGTTGGTACCACCGGAGCGGCGAGAAGCCCGGCGGATCCGGGTTCGGGTCCAGCGGAATCGAAGCCGGCCGACGGCGCCCATGCGGCCGGCAGCACCGGGCTGGACGGTGCGCTGAAGAGCCTCAACGAGGCCCTGGAGGCCACCCCGCTCGAGGTCCGCGTCAGCATCGACAAAGCCACGCACAGAATGGTCACGAGTGTCGTGGACAAGGTCTCCGGCGAGACTATTCGCCAGTTCCCCACAAAAGAAGTCCTGCGCATTGTCCGCGCCATTGATAAATTGCAGGGCCTGCTGATTCACCAAACCGCCTGATCGGGCGCCTCTCCCCGTACACATAAACCACAGGTACGCATCATGAGTTCAACGAGTGCAACGAGTTCGACGAGCGGCTCAGCGATTTCGTCGCTTGGTGTTGGTTCCGGGCTGGATCTGAGCACTTTGCTGACCAATCTGAAATCGGCGGAACAGCTCAAGCTCACCCCGATCACCGATCAGCAGAGCGCGGTCAACACCCAGCTTTCAGCTTATGGCGTGCTGCAGGGGGCGCTGGCCTCGTTCCAGTCGGCCGCCACCGCCCTGGGCACGGCCAGCCTGTACAGCAGCACCACCACCTCGTCGAGCAACACCAGCGTGCTGAGCACCTCGGCCAACAATACCGCGGTGGCGGGCAGCTATGCCGTCAACGTCTCGCAGCTGGCGCAGTCGCAGACGCTGGTAGCGAACGGCATCACCGACAGTACCGGCCAGCAGCTGGGCAGCGCCACCATCCAGATCCAGTTCGGCACCACCACCACCAGCGGCGGCACGACCACCTTCACACCCGGCAGCGCCGCGGCAGCGTCGATCAACATCAACGGCACCAACAATACGCTGAGCGGCATCCGCGACGCCATCAATGCCGCTAATGCCGGCGTTACCGCCAGCATCGTCAACGACGGCAGCAGCACGCCCTATCACCTGGTGCTGACCTCGAACACCACCGGCGCTGCTTCGAGCATGAGTGTTTCGGTCAGCAGCAACGGCAGCGGCGACCCCACCACCATCAGCAACCTGCTGACATACAACCCGGGCGGCACGACGGCGATGACGCAGAACATCGCGGCACAGGACGCCAAGCTCAGCATCAACGGCCTGGCGATCACCAGCGCCAGCAATTCGGTCCAGGGCGCGGCCCAGGGCGTGACCCTGAACCTGGCCACCACCGGCACCAGCACGGTGAACGTGGCCAGCAACACCAGCGCCATGGCTACCGGTGTGCAGAGCTTCGTCACCGCGTACAACACCCTGCAGTCCACGGCGGCCCAGCTCTCCGCCTACGACCCGAGCACCAAGACCGCCGGCGCGCTGCTTGGCGACTCCACGCTGCGCGTGATCGAGAACCAGCTGCGCAACGTGATCAATACCCCGCAGACGGCCACCGGCGCCACCGGCCTGACCAACCTGACGCAGATCGGCATCAGCTTCAACGCCGACGGCAGCATGTCGCTGGATTCGAGCAAGCTGAATGCCGCGCTCACCACCAACCGCACGGGCGTCGCGCAGTTGTTCAGCGGCACCGACGGCAAGTCGGGCTACGGCAACCAGCTGTCTAGCGCGGCGGCGGGCTTTGTCTCGCCCACGGGCGCGCTGACTACCGCCACCAACGGTGTCAACGCCACGCTCAAGTCGCTCGCGACCCAGTACACCAATGTGTCGGCCCAGATCGATGCCGCGGTGGCGCAATACCAGACCGAGTTCCAGAACCTGGACACGCTGATGGCACAGCTGAACTCGACCAAGACTTACCTGACGCAGCAGTTCAGCTCTTCGACCAGCACTTCGGGCTGAGCCCGGCCAGGTTTCTCGCACACGTCATAACAAACTCAGGGAGCGCCGCCATGTACGCACGCACCGCCGTCAACGCCTACACCAATGTCGGCCACGAGACCGGGGCCATGAGTGCCTCGCCGCACCGCCTCATCGTCATGCTGTTCGATGGTGCGCGGGCGGCGATCGCCCGCGCCAAGTTCCACATGGAAGCAGGCAAGATCGCCGAGAAAGGCAAGGCCGTCTCCAACGCCATCAACATCATCGAAAGCGGGCTGCGCGCGTCGCTGGATCACGGCGCCAGCGCGGAGCTCGCCGGCAATCTCGATGCGCTCTACGACTACATGACCCGGCAACTGATGCTGGCCAACCTGCATAACGACGAGAGCCGCTTCAACGAGGTCGACAAGCTGCTGGCCGACATCGCCTCGGCCTGGCGCCAGATCGATCCGGACGCCGTGCCGGAGCCTGCGCCACAGGCATTCATGCCGAGGGAAGCTGTCTCGATAGGGTCCTGACATGCTGCCGCAAAAGAAGAAGATCATCACTTGCTACGAAGAGCTGCTACGCTTGTCCAGCCTGATGTGCGAAGCCGCGCGCGCGGGCAATTGGGATACGCTGTGCGCGCTGCAGAACGGGTACGTCACCCAGGTCAGCACGTTGAAGAGCATCGACGACGTGGCATTGCTGAGCGCCGAGGAACGGCGCTACCGCTACCGGATGCTGGAAACCATCCTGTCGCAGGATGCCGCCATCCGCAACCTGGTCACGCCGAAGATGCAGGAGCTGGGGTACCTGCTGAATAGCTCGCGCCGCCGCCAGGAACTGCATCACACCTACGGCTCGCCGGCCTGATACGGCGCATGATCGGCATCAACCTTCCGGCAGATGTATCGCTTGCCCTGCGCACGGATCCGCAGGCGCTCAAGTCCGCCCTTACCGTAGCCAAGCTGGCAGCCTTGCAGCCGGTTGGCACCGTCACCGACATGGTGGGGGCTGCCGAGGGCGGCAACACCGTGCAGCAAGGCCGTGCGGGAACGGTCGGCACCGGCATGCCGCCTGCGCCCGAAGGCGCGGCAACTACTTCGGCGCGCGAGTCGTTCAGCACGGCGGCACGCGTCATCCTCGATATCCTGGACGGCACCGACGCCGCGCCGCTGCGCAGCGCGGCGCCCATCGTGGCCACACCGCCGGGCAGCGGCCAGGCCAGCTCTCTGGCAAGCGCGCTGGCCCGCCAGGTTGGGCAGAGCGGCCTGTTCTATGAGTCGCATCTGGGCCAATGGCTGAACGGCACGCGCCCGCTCGACAGCCTGATGCGCGAGCCACAGGCCTTGCTGGGGCGCCCGCCCGCTGCGCCGGCCACCACGGATGCCACGCACCCGGTATTGCAGTTGACGTATCAGCCGGCAGCGCCTGCCCCGGCACAGGCTGTTGCCCAGGCGGCGGCAAAGGCAGCCGCCGCTGTCGCTGTCGCGGCGGAGTCGGGCAGCCTTCCCCTTCCCGCGGAAGGTCCCGGCGCCGACACACCGGCACAAGCGCAGAAGGCCGCGAGCACCTATTCAGCGCCCGCCCCCAGCGCCGCCTCCACGGCCGCGGCGCCTGCCGCGAATCCGTCCACGCCCTCCGCACATCTCGCCCAGCAGGCAACCCAGGCCTACCAGGCAGCTTCAGCCACGCCAGCGCCGCGTACGGTGCATCTCTCGGCGGACGACATCTTCGGCGCAAGCAAGCCAGCCGCCGACCCGTTGCAAGCCGCCAGCGCCACCGGCCCCGCCGTGCACCCCGATGCCACCACCTTGGTGCGCCAGCAGCTCGACACCCTGGCAACCCAGCAATTGCGCTGGATGGGCGAAGCGTGGCCGGGTACGCCGATGCAATGGCAGATCACGCGTGAGCAAGATGACACCCCCGCGCGCGGGCAGGGCGAGCCGGATGCCATTGGCGACGGCGTCTGGTCGACCCGGCTGGTCCTCGAGTTCCCCAACCTCGGCACCGTGGAGGCCAGAATCAGGCTGACCGGCAACAGCATCGAAGCACGCCTGGCGGCGCCCGCCTCGGTCAACCTCCTGGCCGGAGCGCGCGCGCAGCTCCAGGATCGCCTCGCCGCGACCGGCCTCGATCTCACTGCGTTGGCGGTGGATGGCATCTTCCGACCGGCCGGGAGCACCGGGCAGTGAGACAGCCTGACGACAACGCGCGCGGCACCGCAGTGGCGCTGAGCTACGACGAAACACGCGACCAAAGCCCCCGCGTGGTCGCCAAGGGCTATGGCGACGTGGCCGACGCCATCATCGCCCGCGCCCGCGATAGCGGCGTCTATGTCCACAATTCCCCCGCGCTGGTGACCCTGCTCATGCAGGTCGACCTGGACTCGCGCATCCCGGAGCAGTTGTACGTGGCCGTGGCCGAATTGCTGGCCTGGCTGTACCAGCTCGAAAAGGGCGAGGCACAAGCCGGTTCCGCGCCGGCGTCGAATACGTTCAGCCCTCGCTGAGTCCCCGGCGGCAGCCGCCCCCCACCCGAAAGCGCCGCATTCACCTCACTGCTGCCTCGCCTCCGGAATTGGCCTCTTTTTTGGCTTGTATTCCGGCCTCCCCGCGCCTGTCGTCCTGATAACTTTCAGGGGCCGGAACAGCCTGGCGATGCCGCCGCGACACCGCCTTTCCCGGTACGCGGCGGCGTCGCCAATAAGCGCATTGCCTGTACCAGCCCGCCAAGACGGGCCCAACCGATGAAACCTACCAACGCTAGCAAGTCTCCCCGCCAGATCGAGAAGGCTCGCGCAGCCTACCAGGCCGGCCAGTACCGCGCTGTACTCAGGGAAGCCGAAAAGGCGGAGCAGATCCTCGGCAAGCGGGCCGACGCGTCTTACTGGCAGATGGCAGCCTGGCTGGCCCTGCAGGATACGAAGAGGGCCGGCGAGATCCTGCGCGACGGGCTGCAGCATTTCCCCGACGACATCGAGCTGATGTCTCTTGGCGGTTTCGTCCTGCTGCGCAACGGCGAGCACGAGCAAGCCAGGCAACTGCTGCAGCGCTGCGTCGGCGCCGCTCCCGGCTCGCTGAGCGCGTGGGTGCACTACGCCGCCCTGCTGCTGGAGTTGCGCGAACCCGCGGCGGCCAAGGAAGCCGCCAGCAAGGCACTGGCGATCGACCCCAACGAAGCCACCGCAGCCTGCAACTACGCCCTGGCCCTGAAGGAGACAGGCGAAATGGTGGAGGCCATGCCGGCGCTGCGCAAGGCGGTAAAGCTGGCACCGCGCAGCCTCGCCATCCGGGCCAACCTGCTGTTCGCGATGTTGTTCGCCCAGGAAACCACGGCGCTGGACCTGCTGCGTGAAGCCAGAACCTACGAAACGCTGCTGCTGGACGGCCCGCGCTTGCCGCGCAACGACATTGCGCCGCGGCGCACCAGCGGTCCGATCCGCCTGGGCCTGTTCTCGAACGACCTGCTGCGCCACGCTTGCGCCTACTTCATCCTGCCGCTGATGGCACATCTGGACCGCTCCCGGGTGGAAGTGGTGGCGCTCTCGCTCAACCCGCTGAGCGACCACGTCACGGACAAGATCCGCCTGCACGCCAACGAGTTCATCGAGCTGGCGGGAAGAAGCACCACCGACATCGTGCAGACCATCCGCGACGCGCAACTCGACGTCGTGATGGATCTCGGCGGCCATACCGGCAATTCGCCGCTGCCATACATGGTGCACGAGCTGGCGCCGGTGCAGATGACCTGGCTTGGCTATCCTGGCAGCACCGGCCTGAAGTCCATCCAGTACCGCATCAGCGACGCGACCTGCGACCCGGAGGGCTTCGAGCCCCACTACACTGAAACCCTGCTCAGGGCGCCCACCGTCTTCTGCACGTATGCGCCGCTGGTGCACAGCCCGCTCAATGCGTATGGCCCGAAGTACAGGGTCCAGGAGACGCCGGCGCTGCGCACCGGTGCGATCACCTTCGGCTCCTGCAACAACCTGGGCAAGATCACCGAGCAGACCGTGGCCCTGTGGAGCGCGGTTCTGGCCCGCTGCCCGGACAGCCGCCTGCTGATCGAAGCGCGCGACCTCGACAACGACGCCGTCAGCGGCCCCCTGCTGGCGCGCCTGGCCCTGGCCGGCATCGATCCGGCCCGGGTCGCCTGCATCCCCCGGCTGGCGACGAATCAGTACCTGACCTATCACGACATCGACATCATGCTGGACACCGCGCCGCTGACCGGCGGCACCACCACCTGCGACGCCTTGTGGATGGGGGTGCCGGTGATCACGCTGGCAGGGTCGGCCTTCCACTCGCGGATGTCTGCCAGCTTCCTGCATGCGCTCGGCCTGGATGGCCTGATCTGCCACAGCGACGAAGCGTACGTCGACATGGCCGCGCAACTGGCCGCTGACGCAAACCAGCTCAACGCCTTGCGCCTGTCGCTGCGGCAGCGTTTCGAGCAGAGTCCCCTGGCCGACAGCGCCGCCTTCGCGCGCTGGATGGAAGACCAGCTCACCGAAGCGCTCAAGCCGCACCGCCCGGTCGACAGCACGGCCGGCCCGCACGACGGCGTGTACTTCTCCGGCACCTGGCACACCATGGCGGAAATCGTGATTGCCGTCGCTGGACTGCTGGAGGCGGGCCGCTACGTGGAACTGCGGGCGCTGCTCGAGAACTTCTCGGCGAAGTGGCCCAGGCACTGGATCGTTCCCTACGCACTCGCCGAGATCGAACATCGCGCCGGGCAGCACGACACCGCGGTCGATTATCTGATGGAGAGCGTTGGCCTGCGGCCCTATCACCTGCCGCTGTACCGCCTGCTTAGCGCGCGGCTCGACGAGTACCAGTACGACAAGGGCTCGCTTGGCGAATTCATGCTGCAGCAACTCGGGGTGCCGCTGGCACTCGTCGAACAGCAGGGTGCGCCAACGGTGCTGGAAGTCCTCGGCATCGACGTCAGCCAGCCAATGCAAGCCGAGCCGGCACATGCATGAGCTACCGCTCGCCCGGGGTGCGGACCGCCCCCGGGCTCATCCGCCCGGCGCCGTTGCGGCTGGGTGTTGCCCTGCAACGGCCTGCCGGCCTGGCAAATCCATCCTTACCATATGAAGAACTTCGCATTCAACGCCAAAGCGGACCAGCATAACAAGAAGGCTGAAGCCAGTCATTTCTCTGGCCACTTCGAGGAAGCCATCGTCCATGCGGAGAAGGCCAGGAAGCTCGCCCCGCATATGGCCAAGCCCTATTACTGGGCGGCTTTTTCCTCGCTGGAACTGCATCGGCTCGACGACGCGTACCGTTTCGCCCAGGAAGGACTGGCCGCGCATCCCGGCCAGCCTGAGATCGCATCCATGTGCGCGCGCATCCTTGCGGCGATGGGCAAGCTGGAGGACGCCAGGACCATGCTGCGAGACTGCGTGGCATCCCACCCGCGGTGCCTTGAAGGCTGGGCGAACTACGCCATCGTGCTGAACAAGCTGGGCATGCATGCCGAAGCCAAGCAAGCATCGCTCAAGGCCATCGAGATCGCTCCGGATCATCCGGCGATCCTGGCAAACTATGCCAATGACCTGAAAAATACCGGATTTGCCGAGGATGCAATCCGGGTATTGCAACGCGCCGCGGCAATCGCGCCGACCAACAAGAACATCCGCTCGAACCTGTTGTTCATGCTCTTGTTCGGCGAGAAGACGGGCGCGCAGGATCTGCTGACCGAAGCCTCCAGGTATGCGCAAATGCTGGCGCGCGAGCGGCTGCCGAAACTGGCCGTGCAGCCCCGCCCGCGCTCGGACAGGATCCGCATCGGCATCCTGTCGAACGACTTGTACAGGCACGCCTGCGCCTATTTCCTGATCCCGCTGATCGCCAACCTCGACCGGGCCAGATTCGAAGTGGTGGCGCTCGGCCTGCACGCCTATCACGACAACGTCACGCACAAGATATCCATCTACTGCGACCGCTTCGTCAACCTGGCCAATAAGCCGGATGGTGAAGTCGTCAAGCTGATCCGCGAGGAAAACATCGATGTGCTGATTGACCTTGGCGGATATACGGGCACCTCTCCGCTGCACTACATGGTCCACGGCCTGGCTCCGGTGCAACTCACCTGGCTTGGCTATCCCGGCAGCACCGGCATGCCGGCAATCCAGCATCGCGTGACCGACTGGATCGGGGATCCGGCCGGGGCGGAGCCCAACTACACCGAGAACCTGCTGCGCGCGCCCGGCCCGTTTGCCGTCTACCACCCGCTGGTCGGCAATCCGCTGACGGTCTATCAGGCCGAATACCAGGTCAGGGAAACGCCGGCGTTGCGCAATGGCTTCATTACCTTCGGCTCTTGCAACAACATCGGCAAGCTGACCGACCGGACCCTGCGGATGTGGAGCGCCGTACTGACGCGCTGCCCTGGCAGCCGGCTGCTGGTCGAGGCAGCAGGGCTCGATACGGATGAAGTGAAGGTGCCCCTGCTGGAGCGCATGCAGCAAGCCGGCATCGACACCGAGCGCGTCGCCTGCATCCTCCGGGAAGGCAAGAACCAGTACCTGACCTACCACGATATCGATATCGCACTGGATACCTCGCCGGTCACCGGCGGCACCACGACCTGCGACACGCTCTGGATGGGCGTGCCCGTGGTCTCGCTGGCCGGCCCGGCATTCCACACCCGCGTCTCCGCGCCCTTCCTGCACGCCGTAGGCCTGGGCGGCCTGGTCTGCGAAACGGAGGAGGCCTACGTCGAGATGGCCGCGCAGCTTGCCGCGGACGTGGAGCAGCTCAACGCGCTGCGACTCTCCCTGCGGCACCGCTTCGAGAAAAGCGCCATCGCCGACGTGGCCGGGTTTACGCGCTGGTTCGAAGACCAGGCAGCGCAACTGATCAGCCAGCACCGGGATGTGAGCCACCTCAAGCCGCGTACGCAGGACGGCGTGTTCTGCAATGGCGCCTGGCATTCGATGGAAGAACTGGTGCTGACCATCGGGCTGCTTCTGCAGGAAGGACGCCATATCGAGCTCAACAGCCTGCTGGAAAACATGTCGGCCAAGTGGAGCAAGCACTGGCTGATCGCCTTCGCGCTGGGTGAGATGGCCCAGCGCGAGGGCCGCTACGACCGCGCGCTCGAACTACTGATGGAAGCCGTCAACCTGCGCCCGTACCACCTGCCGCTCTACCGCCTGCTCAGCGTGCGGATGCGCGAAGGCGGTCATGACACGAGTCCCGTGGCCGATATCCTGCAGCAGCAGTTCGGCCTCGACCTGGCCCTGATCGATAGCCAGGGCAAACCTTCGACCTACGAAATCCTGGGCATCCAGGTGCTGGAGGAAGCAGCATGAAAGCCGTCATCCTGGCGGGCGGGCTGGGTACCCGCATCTCCGAAGAATCCCACCTGCGTCCCAAGCCCATGATTGAAGTGGGCGGCAAGCCGATCCTGTGGCACATCATGAAGATGTACGCCGCGCACGGCATCAATGATTTCGTCATCTGCCTGGGCTACAAGGGCTACGTCATCAAGGAATACTTCGCCAACTACTTCCTGCATATGTCGGATGTGACCTTCGACATGTCGGAAAACCGCATGGACGTGCACTGCCGCAAGGCCGAGCCGTGGCGCGTGACACTGGTGGATACCGGCGAGGAATCGCAGACCGGCGGGCGCCTGCGGCGCGTGCGCGAGTACCTCACGCCCGGCGAGCCGTTCTGCTTTACCTATGGCGACGGCGTGTCCGACATCGACCTCACCGCCGAGATCGCCTTTCACCGCAACCACGGCCGCTGGGCCACGGTAGCGGCCGTGCAGCCGCCGGGACGCTACGGCGCGCTCGAGCGTACCAGCGAAGGCATGGTGGCCGGCTTCGCGGAAAAGCCGCGCGGCGACGGCGCCTGGATCAATGGCGGCTTCTTCGTGCTGCAGCCCGAAGTGCTCGACCTGATCGCCGACGACAAGACCAGTTGGGAGCAGGCCCCCATGGAAGAGCTTGCCACGCGCGGGCACTTGCTGGCGTTCGAGCACCAGGGCTTCTGGCAGCCGATGGACACCCTGCGCGAGAAGAACATGCTGGAGCAGTTGTGGCAATCCGGCGCGGCACCTTGGAAGACATGGTGACCCGCATGTTAGACGGCTACACCGGCCGCCCGGTCTTCGTGACCGGCCACACCGGCTTCAAGGGCGCATGGCTCGCGCTATGGCTGGCGCGCCTCGGCGCGCGGGTGACAGGCTATGCGCTGGCGCCCGAGTCGCCGGCCGGCCTGTTTACCGCGGCGGACGTCCAGAGCACGCTGCAAGCCCACCACCTGGCTGACATCCGCGATGCGAGCACGCTGGCTGCCGCCATGCAGGCAGCGCAGCCGGAGATCGTCTTTCACCTGGCGGCGCAGCCGCTGGTCGGGGCCGGCTATCGCGACCCGGTGGCCAACTGGGCCACCAACGTCATGGGCACGGTCAACCTGCTCGAGGCAGTGCGCCACTGCCCTTCGGTACGTGCCGTGGTGGTCATCACCACCGACAAGTGCTACGACAACAAGGAATGGTTCTGGGGCTACCGCGAGACCGATCCGCTCGGCGGGCATGACCCGTACAGCGCCAGCAAGGCCGCGGCCGAGCTGGTTGCCGCCAGCTATCGCAATGCCTTCCTGGCCGAGCGCGGCGTGCTGGTCGCCACCGCACGCGCCGGCAATGTGATTGGCGGCGGCGACTGGTCCGACAATCGCCTGGTGCCCGATGCCGCACGTGCGGCCGCCGCCGGCGCGGTGCTCGAAATCCGCAACCCGCAGGCCACGCGGCCCTGGCAGCATGTGCTGGAAGCCCTGCACGGCTACCTGCTGCTCGGCGCACGCCTGATGGCCGCAGAGCAAGCGCTTGCGCGCGCCTTCAACTTCGGCCCGCAAGCCGCCGACAACCTCGCCGTGGGCGCGGTGCTGGCGCGCCTGGCGCAACACTGGCCCGAACTGCGCTGGGAACATCGCCCGGATCCCGCCGGCGCCGCGCCGCACGAAGCCCGCAACCTTCACCTGGACTCGGCCCTGGCCAGAGGACTGCTTGGCTGGGAGCCGCGCTGGTCGCTCGACCAGGCCCTTGCCGCCACCGCCCATTGGTACCGCGCCGTGCATGAAGCTCCGGCCCAGGCGCGGTCCGTCACCGAACGACAAATCGAGCAATTCTGCGTATGACAGACGCTGCCCACGCCTCCCCTGCTACCCATTCCAGCCACGCTGCCGTCGACGCTGCCTGCCGTTCCTGCGGCCAGGCGCTCACGCAGACCGTGGTGGACCTTGGCCTGTCGCCAGTCTCCAACGCGTTCATCAAGGCGGACGACCTGGCCCTGGCGGAAACCTTCTACCCGTTGCACGCGATGGTGTGCCAGCACTGCTGGCTCGTACAGTTGCGCGACGCCACGCCGGCCCAGACACATTTTCACGACGACTACGTCTACTTCTCGTCATACTCGTCGTCATGGCTGGAGCACGCGCAGCGCTATGTCAGCACCATGACCCACCGCCTCGGCCTGAACGCCGACAGCCGCGTGATGGAGCTGGCCAGCAACGACGGCTATCTGCTGCAGTACTTCGTGCAGGCCGGCATTCCCTGCCTGGGCGTGGAGCCCACCGCCAACACCGCCGCCGCCGCACGCACCAAGGGCGTCGACAGCCGCGAGCTGTTTTTTGGCCGCGACACCGCGCACGCGTTGCGCCAGCAAGGCTGGGAAGTGGACCTGCTGCTGGGCAACAACGTGCTGGCGCATGTGCCGGACATCAACGACTTCGTCGGCGGCATGCCGCTGGTGCTCAAAGCCCAGGGCGTGATCACGCTGGAGTTTCCGCACCTGCTGCGCCTGATCGAGCAGAACCAGTTCGACACGCTCTATCACGAGCACTACTCTTACCTGTCGCTATCGGCGCTGGAGCCGGTGTTCGCCCGGGCCGGCCTGCGCGTGTTCGATATCGAGCACCTGCCCACCCATGGCGGCAGCCTGCGCGTGTTTGCCTGCCATGCCGACGCCAACCACGCGACCCGCCCCTCGGTGGCCGCCACGCTGGAAGAAGAGCGCGTGGCCGGGCTGCGCTCGGCCGCGCTGTATGCCGGCTTTGCCGAGCGCGTGCGCAAGGCCAAGCGCGACCTGCTCGCCTTCCTGATCGAAGCCCGCAATGCCGGCAAGCGCATCGCCGCGTATGGCGCTGCCGCCAAGGGTAATACGCTGCTCAACTACTGCGGCGCCGGCACCGACTTCATCGACTACGTGGTCGACCGCAATCCCACCAAGCAGGGCCGCTTGCTGCCCGGCACGCGCATCCCGGTGGTCGCGCCCGAGCAGGTTTTCGGCGACAAGCCCGACTACCTGCTGATCCTGCCCTGGAACATCAAGGACGAAGTCATCGCCCAGATGGCCGGCATCCGCGAATGGGGCGGCCGCTTCGTGGTGGCCATTCCGGAAACCGCGGTGCTGCCATGATGTTCACGCGGACCCCCATCGAAGGCGCATGGCTGGTGGACCCGGAGCCCCTGGCCGACGAGCGCGGCTTCTTTGCGCGCACGGCTTGCGTGGACGCCTTCGCGGACCACGGGCTGAACGGGCGCTTTGTGCAGCAGAGCATCTCGCGCAATACCCGGGCCGGCATCCTGCGTGGCATGCATCTCCAGTACGAGCCTGCCGGCGAGGACAAGCTGGTGCGCGTCACCACCGGCGCCATCTTCGATGCGATCCTGGACCTGCGCCCCTACTCGCCAAGCTACCGCCAGTGGTTTTCGGTGGAACTGACGGCGCAGAACCAGCGCGCGCTGTATATCCCCAGGGGCGTGGCGCACGGTTTCCAGACCCTGACGGATCTGTCTGAGGTCTTCTACCAGATGACCGTGCCCTTCGCGCCCGCTCATAGCGGCGGCGTGCGCTGGGACGATCCGGAGATCGGCATCGCCTGGCCGCCGTGCCAGAACCGGCTGATCTCGGCCAAGGACATGGCGTTGCCTTCGCTCACGGCGCTCAGCGCCTACTGAATTGCGCATTACCCGAAATACCCAAAATTCCGAAACATCGAATTACCGAATTACCGAATTGCCCGAATTGCCCGAATTGCCCGAATTGCCCGAATTGCCCGAATTGCCCGAATTGCCCGAATTGCCGAATCATCAAATCCAACCGGTCAGCAAAGCCGACCAACAAGCCAAACTGCGGAGCCATGCCATGAGTACCGATCAATTGCAGAAACTGTCCAATGCCCTGCGCGAAGTTGGCACCAGCGCGGCCGCGCGTGACCGGCTGGTCGCGCTGTGCAAGTCCATCGAGCAAGACCTCTGCGGCTACGAAGGCAGCGTGCGCGATGACATCACGGGCCCCATCGTCGACGCCATGTACGACGACGAATCGCGCCTGCGCAAGACGCTGGCCGATGGCACCGTGTTCGAGTTCCTCTACCGCACCAAGATCGCCCGCGATTTCCTGATGAGCACGCCGGCGCAGCCGGACCACGTATGGGAGCCGCAAACCACCAAGCTGCTGGTCAAGCTGTGCCGCAACGGCGGCAACGCGGTGATCGGCGGCGCTTACTTCGGCGACCAGGTGATCCTGATGGCCAAGCAGCTGGCGGCCGCCGGCGGCGCCTGCCACGCGTTCGAGCCCAATGCCGACCAGCTCGGCATGCTGCGCAACAACGCGCAGCTCAACCACGTGGAGAACATCCACAGCTGGCGCCTGGGCCTGTGGTCGGACAGCAGCACCCAGCTGCGCCTGGTCGGCAACGACTCCTTCGCCCACGCCGAGCGCGCCGACGGCGCTGCCGGCGACGACAGCTTTGCCACCATCACCATCGACGACTACTGCGCCCAGCAAAAGCTCGACAAGCTCAGCCTGATCATGCTGGACATCGAAGGCGCCGAGCTCGACGTGTTCAAGGGTGCGCGCGAGCAACTGTCGCGCCCGGCGCCCGACGCCCCGAACATCGTGTTCGAGGTGCACCGCCACTACGTGGACTGGAGCAACGGCCTGGAGAACGCGGAGATCATCCAACTGCTCCAGGGCTTCGGCTACAGCGTGTTCGCAGTGCGCGACTTCAACTCCAACGTAGACATGGCCGGCCGCCCCATCGAGCTGATCCCGGTCGACGAGGTCTACCTGGAAGGCCCGGCGCACGGCTTCAACATGGTCGCCGTCAAGGACCCGTCCCTGCTGCAAGGCGCGGACTTCTCCGTGTGCCATGGCGTCAGCCCCAAGCTGCTGTGGCATCGTGACCCGGCGCTGCATCACCCGCTGTCGTGAGGCCAGGCATGCCCGGCTCCGTACCTTGTACCGTGATTGGCGGCGCCGGCTTTGTCGGCCAGCGCCTGGTCCAGGCGCTGCGCCAGGCCGGGCATGAGGTCCATGTGCCCGGCCGGGACGACCCCGGCCTGCTGGCGCGCGACCTGGGCCGCGTGTTCTATTGCGCAGGCCTGACCGCCGACTTTGCCGCGCGCCCCTTCGATACGGTCGAAGCCCATGTCGGCCTGCTGGCCCGGCTGCTGCAGGCGGGCCGCTGGGACCACCTGGTCTATCTCTCCTCCACCCGCCTGTATGACAGCTCCGCGCTGCCGGTAGGCGACGAGGCCGGCGCGCTCACGCTGCAGCCCGCCAACCCGCGGCATCTCTACGACCTGTCCAAGGCACTCGGCGAAAACCTGTGCCTCACGCTCGCGCCGGAGCGCACAGCCGTGGCGCGGCTGTCCTGCGTATTCGACTGGTCGCCGGGCTCGCCTGGCTTCCTGTCCGAATGGCTGCAGCGCGCATCGACCGAGCGCGCGTTCCAGCTCGACAGCGATGCCGCCCTGGTGCGTGACTACATCCACCTCGACGATGTCGTGCAAGCCCTGTCCACCATGTCGGCACTGGGCGAGCGCGGGATCTTCAACGTGGCCAGCGGCGCCAACGTCTCCAACGGCGAACTGGCCGACGTGTTCAACCGCGCAGGCTGGGCAGTCGAACTGGCCAGGTCCACCCGGGCGCAACCGGCCGCGGTATGCAGCGTGACGCGCCTGCGTGCGCTAGGCGTAGCACCGCGCGACGTGCGCGAGGTGCTGGCCGCTCACCTGGAAGGAGCAAGAACATGGAACTGATCGACCAGACACCTGAGAGCCTTGCCGCCTACACCTGCGCGCAGGTCGCGGCGCTGGTGCCGGACGGCAAGGCAGAGACCTTGCTGCCGCTGATCATGCGCAACCAGGCGCAAGCGCTGGCCCGGGTGGAGCGCTGCATCAACGCCGTACGCATGTGGCACCCCGGGCGCTTCAACTACCTGCACTCCAGCCAGTACTGCCAGTACCTCTACTACCTGGCCAACACCATCTGGCGCAACGAGGGCGACGCCCGCGCCTGCACCAGGCTGTTCCTGCTGAACAAGGCGCTCAACGGCATCGACCTGTTCTACGAGATCGAAATGCCGGAAGTCTTTTTCATCGGGCACTCGGTCGGCATCGTGCTGGCAAAAGCCACCTACGGCAATTACCTCGTGCTGTACCAGAACTCCACGGTAGGCAAGAACCACGGCGCCGCCCCGGTGATCGGCGACGGCGTGGTGATGTATCCCAATACCGCCATCATCGGCCGCAGCCATGTGGGCAATGGGTCGGTGATTGCGCAAGGCGTCAGCGTGATCAATCGCGACACGCCGGGCGATTGCCTGGTGTACGCGGGAAATGCCGGGGATCTGGTATGCAAGCCGGTGCGCGAACCAGCGGCGGAAGAGTATTTCCGGCTGTAAGTTCCCGAGGCCTGCCAGCCCGTGCCGCAAGGAGCGCAAGCGGTAACGAAGGCATCGCGGCATGGCAAGCGCCCGCCCTCTCCCCCGGCCCCTCTCCCACAAGTGGGAGAGGGGAGCCAACCAGCGGGAGATTTTGAACATCGATTCGGTGTAGCCGTGTTTCCCGCCCGAGGGGCGGGAAACACCCACGCGCGATGCGAAGCGAGCCGTGCAGGTGTTCAGAGGCCGTATGGGGCGCCTCGGGATTCGGCGAAAAGAGCGGAAAAGAGGGACCCATGTCTGAGTATCGCCTTAAGGCGATGCGAGTTTGGGTCCCGGCCGCTCTTTTCGTCGAAGCCCGAGGAAGTAGTCGCCCCATCCGGCGCGCCTTCTTTGCCTACTTTCTTGGCAAGACAAGAAAGTAGGTCGCCGCCCCGCAGGGGTGGTGAAACTGCAGTTGCCTTTGACGTTAAGCAGTTGTGGTTAAGCAGCTGCAACTGCCCTTACCCCAAAGCAGCCACGAGCAAAACCCACCCCTCAAACCGTCATATTCATCATTTCCTGATAAGCCGCCGTCAACCGGTTCCGAACCTGCACCCCAGTCTGAAACGAAACATTAGCCTTCTGCATATCGATCATCACATCGTTGAGCGACACACCCGGCTTGCCAAGCTCGAACGCCTCGGCCTGCCCATAAGCCTTCTCCTGCACGTTGCTGATGCGCGCCAGCGAACGCTGGAGTTCGCCGGCAAAACCGCCGGAGGAAACGGCTGAAGCCTGGCTTTCCTGCCCGGTGGCGCTCTGGGCCAGCCCGCGCAGTTGCTGCAACATGCCGTCGATGGAAGAGATGGTAGTCATGGCGATCCGCTTGGAACCCGCCCCGCCCCGGCCAGCCGAAGCCCGCCCCGGGGGAAACCGGTTCGAAAATAAGTCATTAAGGTTGCGCCGGGCACTCGCCCGGGCCGTTGCCGGCAAACCTGGCGCAATGCGCCGCCCATGCCACAAATACCGCATCCGCGCGCGCCGCCTGTGCCAGCCCCCGAAGCGTACTCGTGGCGTCACCTGGGCCATTGCGGGAATTCGGGTGGAAAACGAGGCCTATTCGCCGGATTGTCGGCACCCGCCTTGGATGATCATCGATACCGTGCCGAATCTGGGATGCCGCTTACCTTTGCGCGCCCGGTCCGGACCCGAATCTCATCAACTATCGCGGGGAGTACGCGTGTTTTGTCAGCAGCGTGATCTTAGCCATGCCGAAGCCAGGGTTAGCCAGGCCAGCCGGGGTGGACAGGGCAGCCAGAGCGGCGCCCGCCATCCGGCCCAGCCGATCCTGACCCATGCCGGCCCGGCCGTGACGGGGGCGCGCGCATGAACGCCGTGGCAGCCCTGTCGAACAAGTCCGAGCTGTTCGAGCGACTCAAGACCAATCCGCGCCTGCCCATGATGCTGGGCGGCGCGGCGCTCGCCGCGGCCATCGCGGTGGGTGTGCTTTGGTCGCGTGCGCCGGACTACAAGGTGCTCTACAGCAATCTGTCCGAGCGCGACGGCGGTGCCGTCATCGCCTCCCTGCAGCAGATGAACGTGCCGTACAAGTTCGCCGAAGGCGGCGGTGCGGTGATGGTGCCCTCCGAGAAAGTCCACGAAACGCGGCTGCGCCTGGCTTCGCAAGGCTTGCCCAAGAGCGGCACCACGGGCATGGAACTGATGGACACGCAGAAGTTCGGCATCAGCCAGTTTGCCGAACAGGTCAACTACCAGCGCGGCCTGGAAGGCGAGCTGGCCCGCTCCATCGAATCGATTGCCGCCGTGCAGTCGGCGCGCGTGCACCTGGCCATTCCCAAGCCGACGCTGTTCGTGCGCGAACGCCAGAAGCCGACCGCCTCGATCGTGCTGCAACTCTACCCGGGCCGCGCCATCGATGACGGCCAGGTCGCCGCGATCGGCCACCTGGTTTCGTCCAGCGTGCCGGAGCTCACGCCCAAGGCCATCTCCATCGTCGACCAGCACGGCAACCTGCTATCCGGCAGCGGCACCAACGAGCGCATGCTCGACGCCGGCCAGATCAAGTACGTGCAGGCGCTGGAGCGCAACTACGCGCAGCGCGTGGAGGCCATCCTGGCACCGATCCTCGGGCAGGACAACGTGAAAGCGCAGGTGACCGCCGACGTGGACTTCTCCATCGTCGAGCACACGGACGAGTCCTACAAGCCGAACCAGGACCCGACCCGCGCCGCCATTCGCAGCCAGCAATCGAGCGAATCGAGCCAGCAAGGCGCGGCGCCGGTCGGCGGCGTGCCTGGCGCGCTGTCCAACCAGCCGCCGGCACCGGCCACGGCACCGATCGCCACGGCCCAGCCGCCGCGTCCGGGCCAACCGAACCAGCCGGGGCAGCAGCCCGGCCAGCAAGGCCAGGCCGCGGGCCAGGCCCAGGGCGGCGCCACCGCCACGGCCCAGACCGGCCCGAGCAGCAACCGCCACGACTCCACCACCAACTACGAGCTCGACCGTACCGTGCGCCATGTGCAGCAGGCACCGGGCGGCGTGAAGCGCCTGTCGGTCGCCGTGGTGGTCAACTACCGTCAAAAGGCGCGCGCCAACGGCAAGGTGGTGTCTGAAGCCCTGCCCGCCGCGCAGCTCGCCCAGATCGAGAACCTGACCAAGGAAGCCATGGGCTTCTCGGCCGACCGGGGCGACTCGCTCAATGTGGTCAACAGCCCGTTCACCGTGGACAACGACATCAAGCCGGAACTGCCGCTGTGGAAGCAGCCGGAAATGATCGCCCTGGCCAAGACCGCCGCCGGCTACCTGCTGCTGGCACTGCTGGCGCTGTTCGTGTGGTTCAAGGTAGCGCGTCCAGTGCTGCGCAAGTACACCGCGCCGCCCCTGCCGCCGCCACAGGAAAGGTCAGCCGACAACGAAGCCATTTTGTTGCCGCCTGAAGAGCCGGCGAATCCGGAAGTCCTGCGGCTTGCCGCTAAATATGAAAGCGATCTCGCCCTGGTGCGTGACGCCGCGCAGCGCGACCCGCGCCTGGTTGCTAGTGTGATCAAAAACTGGATGGCTAGCGATGACCGATGAAGGATTGCAGAAGAGCGCCATCCTGATGATGTCGCTCGGTGAAGACGCCGCAGCAGAAGTATTCAAGCACCTTGGCCCCCGCGAAGTGCAGAGCCTGGGCTCGGCCATGGCCACGCTCAACTCGGTGACACGCGAGCAGATGTCCGCCGTGCTGGCCGAGTTCCGCCAGGAGACCGAGCAGTATCTCGCGCTGAACGTGGATTCGAGCGCCTTCATCCGCAGCGTGCTGAACAAGGCGCTGGGCGAGGAGCGCGCGGTATCGGTGATCGAGGACATCCTCGAGTCCCGCGACCCGGGCGCCGGCATCGATTCGCTGAACTGGATGGATTCCACTTCGGTGGCAGAACTGATCCGCGACGAACACCCGCAGATCATCGCCACCATCCTGATCCACCTGGACCGGCAGAAGTCGTCCGAGATCATCGGCATGTTCACCGAGCGCCTGCGCCAGGACGTGATCCTGCGGATCGCCACCTTCGGCGGCGTGCAGCCTGGCGCCCTGCAGGAACTGACCGACGTGCTGACCAAGCTGCTCGCGGGCCAGAGCCTCAAGCGCAGCCGCATGGGCGGTGTGCGTACGGCGGCCGAGATCATCAACCTGATGAGCACGGCTCACGAAGAAGCGGTGATCGAAGGCGTGCGCCTGCACGACGGCGACCTCGCGCAGAAGATCATCGACGAGATGTTCCTGTTCGAGAACCTGATGGAAGTCGACGATCGCGGCATCCAGCGCGTGCTCAAGGAAGTGGCCACCGAATCGCTCATCGTCGCGCTCAAGGGCGCGCCGGTGGAGTTGCGCGACAAGTTCATCCGCAACATGTCGACCCGCGCTGGCGAAATGCTGCGCGAAGACCTCGAAGCGCTGGGCCCGGTACGGGTCTCGCAAGTCGAGGCCGAGCAGAAGAACATCCTCCAGGTGGTACGACGCCTGGCCGAAGCCGGCGAAGTTGTAATCGGTGGTGGCGACGATGCCTACGTCTGAACGTGCCCTGCGCCAGTTCCGGGGCCTTGCCTCGGACAGCGATTTTGTCGATGGTCGCGGCGAGCTTCGCGGCGATCTCGCCAGCGATGCCGGCGACGGCCGCGCGGCGGGCAACCGCGGCGCGCCGCGGCAGGCCGGCTTCGAGAGCTTTACCGCGCCGGCGGGGCGCGCCCCGCAGAAAAACGGCTGGCAGCGCTGGCAAATGGTCTCGCTGGATCCGCGCAAGGCCGCACCCGCTCCGGCGGAGTTCATGCCGCTGGAGCCCGCACCGCCCCCCATCGACTTTGCCGCGCTCGACGCCATGCGTGAAGGCGCGCGCAAGGAAGGCTACGCCCAGGGCTATACCCAGGGCCAGACCCAGGGCTACGGCGACGGTCACCGCGAAGGCTATGCGCGCGGCCTGGAAGGCGCACGCACCGAAGCCGCCCACCTGCAGCAACTGGCCGCCACCTTCAGCCACGCGCTTGGCCGCGTTGACGAAGAAGTGGCCCAGACCCTGATTTCACTGGCGCTGGATGTGGCGCGCCAGCTCGTGCAGCAAGCCGTGCAGGCCGATCCCGCCGTGCTGCTGCCAGCGGTACGCGAACTGCTCGCGGCCGAGCCGGCGCTGTCCGGCTCGCCCTGCCTGCTGCTCAATCCCGACGATGTCACTCTGGTGGAAACCCACCTGACTGGCGAGCTCCAGGCCGCCGGCTGGAGCGTGCGCGCCGACGCAGCCATCGCGCGCGGCGGCTGCGTCGCGAGTGCCGCCAGTGGCGAGCTCGATGCCACGCTGTCCACGCGCTGGAGCCGCGTGGTCAAGGCGCTCGGCCGTGACGACCCGTGGGAGCCGCCGCATGCCTGATACCTCGGCCAATACCTCGGTGAATACGGATTTCACCGCCGGCCTGCATGGCCAGCGCTGGCGCAATGCGCTCACCGCGGCCTCGGCCGGCATTGCCGAGATCGACAGCAAGCGCAGCTGCGGCCGCCTGACCCGTGCCGCCGGCCTGGTGCTGGAAGCCGTAGGCCTGCGCCTGCCGGTCGGCAGCGATTGCCTGATCGAGCTGCCGGGTGGCCAGTTGCACGGCAAGAACACCGGCCCGCGCCTGGCCGAGGCAGAAGTCGTTGGCTTCGGCGCCGACCGGCTCTACCTGATGCCGCAATCCGACGTGGTGGGCCTGGTGCCCGGCGCGCGCGTCTATCCGCTAGAGCCGACGCCGCTGCCCAGCGGCGACACCGCCCCGCGCGAGCCGGGCTCGAAGCGCCTGCCGGTGGGCGAAGGCCTGCTCGGGCGCGTGCTCGATGCCGCCGGGCGTCCGCTGGACGGCCTGGGCCCCATCACCGCTGCCACGGAAGTCACGCTCGGCGGCACGCAGATCAACCCGTTGTCGCGCGCGCCCATCGAGACTGTGCTCGACGTGGGCGTGCGTGCCATCAACGGCATGCTCACCGTGGGCCGCGGCCAGCGCATGGGACTGTTCGCCGGCTCCGGCGTGGGCAAGAGCGTGTTGCTGGGCATGATGGCGCGCTATACCAGCGCGGAAGTGATCGTGGTCGGCCTGATCGGCGAGCGCGGCCGCGAAGTGAAGGACTTCATCGAGAACATCCTGGGCCCGGAAGGGCGCGCGCGCTCCGTGGTGGTGGCGGCACCGGCCGACACCTCGCCGCTGCTGCGCATGCAGGGCGCCTCCTACGCCACGCGCCTGGCCGAGTACTTCCGCGACCAGGGCCGCCACGTGCTGCTGATCATGGACTCGCTCACGCGTTACGCCATGGCCCAGCGCGAGATCGCCCTGGCCATCGGCGAGCCGCCCGCCACCAAGGGCTATCCGCCCTCGGTGTTCGCCAAGCTCCCCACGCTGGTGGAGCGTACCGGCAACGGCGCCGAAGGCGGTGGATCGATCACGGCCTTCTACACCGTGTTGACCGAAGGCGACGACCAGCAGGACCCGATCGCGGATTCCGCGCGCGCCATCCTGGACGGCCACATTGTGCTGTCGCGCAGCCTGGCGGAATCCGGCCACTACCCCGCCATCGATGTGGAAGCCTCGATCAGCCGGGCCATGACGGCGCTGATCGAGCCGCCGCAGTTCGCCTCGGTGCGGCGCTTCAAGCAATTGATGTCGCGCTACCAGCGCAACCGCGACCTGATCAGCGTGGGCGCGTACGTGCCGGGCAACGATCCGGAGCTGGATCTGGCCATCCACCTGCATCCGCAGATGGAGGCCTTCCTGCAGCAAGACATCCATGAGCGCGCCGGCTACGACGCCTCGATCGGCCAGTTGCATAGTCTCTTCCAACGGAGTGAACATGGCTAAGCCATCTGCATTGAATACCTTGGCCGACCTGGCCCAGAACGATACGGATGCCGCCGCGCGCGAGCTGGGCCGGCTGCAAGGCCTGCGCAACCAGGCGGAGCAGCAACTGGCCGCGCTCACGCAGTACCGGCAGGAATACCGCGAACGCATGCAAGCCATCGCGCAGGACGGCATGACTTCCACCCGCTGGCAGGACTTTGCACAGTTCCTGGCCTCGCTCGATACCGCCATCCGCCAGCAGACCGAAGCGCTGGCCCGGGCCGAAGCCCAGTTGCTCGCTGGCCGCGCCAACTGGCAGCAGCAAAAGCGCCGCCAGAGTTCCTTCGACACGCTCATTACCCGCGCGGATACGCGCGAGCAGATTGCCAGCATGCGCCGCGAGCAACGCGACACCGACGAATACGCAGCCCGCGCCGCCCGCCTGCAAGTTGCAGGCCGCCATCGCTAAGCCGCCCAGACAGACCGAGCCCCAACATGATCGATATCAGCCAGATTGTCAGCAATGCCGCCACGGCCGCCTCTTCGCGCAGCACCAGCAACACCAGCAGTGCCGACACGCAGCAGCAAGGGTTCGGCGACGCGCTGGCGCGCGCCCGCAACGACGAGCGCACCAGCAGCGATGGCAACGCCGGCAACGCAAGCAGCAACAACAACACCGCCGACGCGTCCACACGCAACGACGCCGGCGGCCAGAACGCCAACGCCGCCAATCAAGGCACGCAAGCCAGCACGATAGCCACCAAGCCGTCGCGCCGCCAGGACAAGGACGGCAAGACCTCCGAGGACCAGGCCGCGGATCCCACCGCGCAGTCTGCCGCCGCCGCGCTGGCCGCCCTGCTCGCGCCGCAACCGGCCCAGCCAGCACAGCCTGCCGCGCTGGCAGCAGGCGGCGCGCTGCCAGGCTCGGCCGGACTGCCCGGTACTGCTGCCCTGGGCGCGCAAGCTGGCTTGAAGGACATGAAGGATCCGGCGCTCGCCAGCGCCGCAGCCGCTACGCCCAACGCGGCCGCACCAGCAACCTCGGCCGCCGCCGATACGCTGGCCACCATCGCATCCCAGCGCGCCGCGCTGCAGGCCGTGCCGCAAACCGCGGCCGGCACCCAGGCGGCAACCACGGACAAGCCAGGCACCGACGCCACCAAAGCCGCGCCGGACCTGGCCGCCAGCCTCAAGGCCGCCATGGCCGGCCAGCAAGGCGGCAATGGCCAGGCCTCCTCCGGGCAGCAGGACGCCTCGCTCGGCCAGCCGTACAAGGCCCCGCTGCAGCTTGGCGATGCCGGCAAGAACAACGCGCCCGCGGCAACCGCCGCCGCGCCGGCCAACCCGATGCAACTGGCGGCGGCCATGCGCGCCGCCGAGCCGGACAGCACCGAAGCCACGCCCGCCGCCACACCGCTGATGGCGGCCGGCAACATGGCCCCGAGCCAGGCGCCGACCTCCAGCGGCCTGTCGCCGACCACCTCGCTGCCGATCGCACCGCCCGTGGGTGATGGCCAGTGGCCGCAAGCGCTGGGCCAGCAGATGGTGCGCCTGTCGACCCAAGGCAACCACACCGCCGAGCTGCAGCTCAATCCGCCCGACCTCGGCCCGCTCAAGGTCGTGCTCAACGTCGTCAACGACCAGGCCCAGGCCCAGTTCGTCTCGCCACACGCCGCCGTGCGCGCCGCGGTCGAAGCCGCGCTGCCGCAACTGCGCACCGCACTGGCCGACAACGGCATCCAGCTGGGCCAGACCTCGGTGGGCGCCGACGGCTTTGCCGGCCAGGCCGGCAACGGCCAACAGCAGCAACGCCAGCCGGGCAACGCGCAGAATGGCTTCGGCACGCTGGCAGGCATGCCGGCAGCCCCGGTCAATGCCGGCCCCGTGGCCCCCGTGGCACGCACCCTCGCACGCGGCGAGGTCGACACCTTCGCCTGACCGCCCGGGCGCGATGGAGGCTCGGGCGCACACGCCCGGGCATGCTACGCGGCCAAGCGCATTCGCGCTTACCATGTCGTTTTAGAGCAGGGCCGCAGCCACCAGGGCTGGCGCGCCCCGCCCGCCAAGACGCCATGACCTTTGACCTGTTCGATTCCCTCCCCCAGGACGCCCCCCGCGCCGAGCCCATCGTGCCCGGCGCTGTGGTGCTGCGCGGCTTCGCACGGGAGCATGAACAAACCCTGCTGGATAATGTGCGCGCCGTTGCCTCGCAAGCGCCGTGGCGGCACCTTGTCACGCCGGGCGGCCAGCGCATGTCGGTGGCCATGACCAACTGCGGCCAGTTTGGCTGGGTTTCGGATGTCACCGGCTACCGCTACGAAGCGGCCGATCCCCTCAGCGGCCAGCCCTGGCCCGCCATGCCGGATGCCTTCCTGGCGCTGGCGCGCGATGCGGCCGCCGCGGCCGGCTTTGCCGATTTCCGCCCGGACGCGTGCCTGCTCAACCGCTATGCGCCAGGCACCCGGCTATCCCTGCACCAGGACCGCGATGAGCTCGACCTGCGCGCGCCCATCGTCTCGGTGTCGCTTGGCCTGCCGGCCGTGTTCCTGTTCGGCGGCCTTGCCCGCGCCGAGCGACCGCTGCGCGTGCGGCTGGCGCATGGCGATGTGGTGGTATGGGGCGGCCCGGCGAGGCTGGCGTTCCACGGCATTGCGCCGCTGGCCGACGGCGATCACGCGCTGGTGGGCCGCGAGCGGATCAACCTGACTTTGCGCAAGACGCGCTAACTGCGTGCCGGGCGCATTGGCGGGCAATCATCAACCGATCTCATCGAGCATCGCCAGCCGGCTATCGTCGGGAAACGCCTTGACGCGATACCTGGCGGGATACTGCGCCTCCGGCTCCATCAAGTCACCCAGCATGGCCAGCGCCTGCTGCCAGCCCACCACGCGCGTCTGCCCCACGCCATTGGCCGCGTCCGGCCGTACCAGGGCGATGCGATCCGCGCGCGGCAGCGAAGTCTCCACGCCGCAGGTCCAGGTGGTAAGCGAGAACGAAGTGAGCGGATCGTCCTGCCGCCCATAAAGCAGGTAACTGGCCAGGAAGACATCGGCGCCATCGCGCTCGTTCAGGCGGTCCAGGGCGGCCTTTTGCGTGTCGTATTCTTCCTTGCGGTACAGCCGCACCAGATGGGCGAGGTGCCGTGCGGCCTCCTCGCCGGCCGGAACGAAATGCGACACCTCGGTCCCCGTGGGCACTGCGTGCGCCACGCCCCCGGGCTGGTAGCGGAACATGGCCGGCGAGATCGTGCGGCCCTGGCGGGACGCCTGCAGGCCGAGCTCGACCATGCGCAGCTGCCCGGCGTCATCCTGGTCGCCCGTCACCAGCAGCACCTCGCGGGTTGGCATCATGAACACCGGACGACCGCGTACCGGTACCCGCTCCAGCACATCCGGCAGCAGCGCGCGGCTGGCCTCGTAGCCGTCGCTCCAGGCGCCCTGGTAGACGCCTTGCGCGACCCGGACGAAGGATTCGCCGGTGTGGTCACGCAGGTTGTCGCCCGCGATCTGCAGCGCCTGGCCAAGCGTCACCTGCCAGGAGGCGCAGGGGCCATTGAGCAGCGTCGACGTGGTTTCCGGATAGTCCACCGCCAGCAGGATCACGCAATCCTCGCCGAAGGGCAGGCAGGCGACCTCAAAGGTCGACGGATCGCCTTGCGTGCGCAAGTGGTGCAGCCGGATCTCGTCGATCAGCGAGCGGCTCCGGATCAGCGGGCGGAGCATGGGCCGGGCCTCGGACAGCAAGGCCGGCGGGGCCTGCCCGCTGGAGCACAAGGTGGCCACGAAGCCATGCAGCGCCTTGCCGCGCTGCGCGCCAGGCGCCTCGCAGTATGCCCGGTAGGCGTTGTGGAGGTTGAAAAAAGCGTTGCGCCCGTGCTCCAGCCGGAACTCGTCCGCGTTGAAATCGAGGCGCCCCTCAAAGCCCTGGCGCCGGGCAGCGGCAATGAACAGCGCCGCGAAACGATCCGGCGGCGGCTTGCGCAGGAAAAGCGATTCGAAGAAGCCCATGGCGATGACAATGGCCCGGATGTTGGCCCGGATGTTGGCCCGGATGTTGGCCCGGATGTTGGCCCGGATGGTAGTGCTTACACCTTACCCCATGTCCCGGCATTTCGGCATCCTCGCCGTGCTCCGCCAAGCGCCCTGCCGCGCCGTGTTGCGCTGCCATCTTTTTGCGCTATTCTTGGCGCTCGCCGCGGCGCCGGGCCGACCATCCCGCCCGTGGCCCCGCCCCCCAGGATCACAGGAAACCTGAATTGACGCGCATCTGCCTGAACATGATCGTGAAGAACGAGGCCCCGGTGATCGCCCGCTGCCTCGCGTCCGTCAAGCCATGGATCGACCGCTGGGCGATCGTCGACACCGGGTCCACCGACGGCACCCAGGCGCTGGTGCGCAAGATCATGGGGGACCTGCCCGGCGCGCTCCATGAGCGGCCCTGGATCGATTTCGCGCACAACCGCAACGAGGCCCTGGCGCTGGCGCGCGCCGGCATGGAGGGCGCGGCCGGCGCCGAAGACTACGTACTGTTCATCGATGCCGATGAAACCCTGCGCATGCCCGAAGGATTCCGCTGGCCCCGGCTGGCCGACGACGGCTACCGCTTCCAGTGCGAGCTGGGCGGCTGGCAATACCAGCGCAACGCCCTGGTCAAGGCGGGCCAGCCCTGGCGCTGGGAGGGTGTGCTGCACGAATACCTGACGCAGGACCCGGCACACGCCTGGCAGCACCTGCCCGGCCCTGCCATCGAGGTCTCGCGCGATGGCGCCCGCGCCCGGGATCCGCAGACCTACCTGCGCGACATCGAAGTGCTGGAGCGCGCCCTGCGCAACGATCCGGCCAACGCGCGCTACTGCTTCTACCTGGCGCAGAGCTACCGCGACGCCGGCAAGCTGGAAGCCAGCCTGCAGCAATACCAGGCGCGCGTGGCCATGGGCGGCTGGGAGGAGGAGCGCTGGTTCGCGCTGTTCCAGATCGCCGTGCTGACAGAGCGCCTTGCCGCCGACGCCGCGCATGCGGCAAACCCGGCCTACGCCCCCGCTGCCGTACGCGATGCCTACCTCGCCGCCTACCAGGCGCGCCCCGCGCGTGCCGAACCGCTGTGCGAACTGGCCCGCTACCACCGGCTGCGCGGCGAGTTCGCGCAGGCGCATCTCTACGCCCAGCAGGCCGCGGCCATGCCCTGCCCGGCCGATACCCTGTTTGTCGACGCGTCGGTCTATGCCTGGCGCGCGCTCGACGAACTCACGGTCAGCGCGTACTACGTCGGCGCGCTGGCGCAAGGCAAGGCCGCCTTGCAAAAGCTGCTGGCCGAGGCGCGTTTCCCGCCCGCCGAAAGCACCCGCATCCAGTCGAACCGGCCTTACTACGGACTGTAGCTTCTGAGCCCTGGCCTGACTTAGCCTGCCTTGGCCACCCCGCGGTCCACCCAGTTGACCTTGGGGAACTTGCGCGCGAACGCCTCCGGCATCGGCACGACCTGCTTGCGCTCGTAGCTGAAAAAGACAAAACCGGACTTGGCCATGGCCACCAGCGCCTGGTCTGCCGGGCGCGTGATGCGGAAGGTGATATCGCCGCCATAGCGATTGAAGTCCATCACCCCCACCTCGAACAGCAGTTGGTCGCGGGCATGGGCTTCATTGCGGTAGGTGGTGGCCAGGTCGGTCACGATGATGCCCACCTGGTCGGTCTGCGTATCCGGCTCGTCTGCCGTGCGCAGGTCGAACAAAAAGCGCGCCCGCGCCTCGGAAATCATCGAGATCATCGAGTCGTTGCCGAGGTGGTTGGCGGCGTTGATATCGGTCACGCGCACCGTCAGGTGGGTGGAGTAGCAGAATTGGTCTTCGGGGAATTCGAGATTCAGGCGGGCCATGATGTGAAGGGGGAGAACTAGGTGTGGTTTAGTGCTATTTGGTTTTTTGTGGGTGGTGTTGGTTTTTGGACCCAAAAACCAACGCCGCTAAAAACACAGCGACCAACCAAAAGAAAGGCCCCGCAAGGGGCCTTTCAAACGTACGGCTGGAAAACCAATACCGCTTACACCGTCACCGTATCCGCCACGCCCTTGAAGTCTTCGATCTTGTCGAAGTTCAGGTACTTGTAGATCTGGTCGCCGTTGGTGGCCAGCACGCCCATGTCCGACATGTACTCTTCCTTGGTCGGGATGCGGCCAAGGCGCGAGCAGATTGCCGCCAGCTCGGCCGAACCCAGGTACACGTTGGTGTTCTTGCCCAGACGGTTCGGGAAGTTACGGGTGCTGGTCGACATCACCGTGGCGCCTTCGCGCACTTGTGCCTGGTTACCCATGCACAGCGAGCAACCCGGCATTTCGGTGCGGGCGCCGGCCGTGCCGAACACGCCGTAGTGGCCTTCTTCGGTCAGTTGCTTGGCGTCCATCTTGGTCGGCGGGGCAACCCACAGCTTGACGGGGATGTCGCGCTTGCCTTCGAGCAGCTTGGAGGCTGCGCGGAAGTGGCCGATGTTGGTCATGCACGAACCGATGAAGACTTCGTCGATCTTGGCGCCAGCCACTTCCGACAGGGTCTTGACGTCGTCCGGGTCGTTCGGGCAGGCCACGATGGGCTCGTGCACGTCGGCCAGGTCGATCTCGATCACGGCGGCGTACTCGGCGTCCGCATCCGGCTCGAGCAGCTTGGGATCGGCCAGCCAGGCTTCCATGGCCTGGATACGGCGCGACAGGCTGCGCGGGTCTTGGTAGCCTTCGGCGATCATCCACTTCAGCAGCGTGATGTTGCTGTTGATGTACTCGATGATCGGTTCCTTGTTCAGGCGCACCGAGCAACCGGCGGCCGAACGCTCGGCGGAAGCGTCGGACAGCTCGAACGCTTGCTCGACCTTCAGGTCGGGCAGGCCTTCGATTTCCAGCACGCGGCCCGAGAAGATGTTCTTCTTGCCTTGCTTGGCCACGGTCAGCAGACCCGACTTGATGGCGTACAGCGGAATGGCGTTGACCAGGTCACGCAGGGTGACGCCGGGCTGCATCTTGCCCTTGAAGCGCACCAGCACGGATTCCGGCATGTCCAGCGGCATCACGCCGGTGGCGGCGGCGAACGCCACCAGGCCCGAGCCTGCCGGGAAGCTGATGCCGATCGGGAAGCGGGTGTGCGAGTCGCCGCCGGTGCCAACGGTGTCGGGCAGCAGCATGCGGTTCAGCCACGAGTGGATCACGCCATCGCCCGGGCGCAGCGAGATGCCGCCACGGGTGCTGATGAACTGCGGCAGCGTGTGATGGGTCTTGACGTCGACCGGCTTCGGATAAGCGGCGGTGTGGCAGAACGACTGCATCACCAGGTCGGCCGAGAAGCCCAGGCAAGCCAGGTCCTTCAACTCGTCGCGGGTCATCGGGCCGGTGGTGTCTTGCGAGCCCACCGAGGTCATCTTCGGTTCGCAGTAGGTGCCCGGGCGGATGCCCTTGCCTTCCGGCAGGCCGCAGGCGCGGCCAACCATCTTCTGGGCCAGCGTGAAACCGCGGCCGGTGTCGGCCGGGTTGTGCGGCAGGCGGAACAGCGTGGACGGGGCCAGGCCGAGCGCCTCGCGGGCCTTAGCGGTCAGGCCACGGCCAACGATCAGGGGAATACGGCCGCCAGCGCGCACTTCGTCGAACAGCACGTCGGACTTGACGGTGAACTCGGCGATCACCTGGCCGTTCTTCAGGGCCTTGCCATCATAGGGACGCAGCTCGACCACGTCACCCATTTCCATCTGCGACACGTCCAGCTCGATCGGCAGTGCGCCGGCGTCTTCCATGGTGTTGTAGAAGATCGGGGCAATCTTGCTGCCCAGGCACACGCCGCCGAAACGCTTGTTCGGCACGAACGGGATGTCTTCGCCGGTGAACCACAGCACCGAGTTGGTGGCGGACTTGCGCGAGGAACCGGTACCGACCACGTCACCCACGTAGGCAACCAGGTTGCCCTTTTCCTTCAGCGATTCGATGAACTTGACCGGGCCGCGCTTGCCGTCTTCTTCCGGGGTGATGCCCGGGCGCGCGTTTTTCAGCATGGCCAGCGCGTGCAGCGGGATGTCGGGGCGGGTGGTGGCGTCCGGCGCCGGCGAGAGGTCGTCGGTGTTGGTTTCGCCGGTGACCTTGAACACGGTCACGGTCAGGCTTTGCGGCACTTCCGGACGGCTGGTGAACCACTCGGCGTCGGCCCAGCTTTGCAGCACGGACTTGGCGATGGCGTTGCCCTTGTCGGCCTTTTCCTTGACGTCGTGGAAGGCGTCGAACATCAGCAACGTCTTCTTGAGCGCCTCAGCCGCAACGGGACCAATCTCGGCGTCGTCCAGCAGCTCGATCAGCGGGGAGATGTTGTAGCCGCCCAGCATGGTGCCCAGCAGCTCGGCAGCCTTGGCACGCGAGATCAGCGCGCAGGCTTCCTTGCCCAGCGCCACGGCTGCCAGGTACGAGGCCTTGACCTTGGCGGCGTCGTCCACGCCCGCCGGCACGCGATGCGTGATCAGGTCAACCAGGACTTGTTCCTCGCCAGCCGGCGGGGATTTCAGCAATTCGATCAACTCCGCAGTCTGCTTGGCGGTCAGCGGCAGAGGGGGGATGCCAAGCGCGGCGCGTTCGGCTACATGGGCGCGATAGTTTTCAAGCATGGGAACCTGCGGAGTAATAGGGTTGCAAAAACCGGTTGTGCCGCGATTGTAAAATAAAGTGCCCCCTTGGGTCAAACGTCTTATATCTTATATAAGAGTTAGAAACGGAAAACCCAATCAAATCAAGGCCAGGCCGCATGCAAGAGTTCCCCCGGCGCCATCAGGCCAGCAGCCATCAATCCTGGCTCGGCGGCAGGAAAACCAGCTTCTCCTCCTCATACAGCCGGTAGATCATGTCCAGCAAGGCGCTGATCTCCTCGGTCTCGTCGAGCCTGCGCATGCTCATGATGATGGGCGAGACCAGGTTGGGATCGTCCAGCTCCCGGTAGCTGATGTCGTCCCGCTTGAGGCCGTGCACGCTGCTCGGGACGATCGAAATACCCTCGCCGGCCGCCACCAGCCCCAGCGCGATCTGCAGCTCACGCGCTTCATGGATACGCCCGGGCTGCAAGGCCCGGTCATGAAACGCCGCCAGCACCTGGTCGGCATAGCTTGGTCGGGGCGCCTTGGGAAAGATGATCAGGGTCTCGCCCAGCAGGTCGTGCAGGGCCAGCACCGGCTTGGCCAGCGAGAGCGGGTGCCCGACCGGCAGCGCCACGATCATCCGCTCCTCGCGCAGCACGACCCGGCGCACGTTCGGGTCCTCGTGCCGGATGCGGCCAAACCCCACGTCGATGGTGCCCTGCTTGAGGGCCGCGATCTGGTCCATGGTGGTCATCTCCACCAGGCTCAGCTCGATCTGCGGGTGCTCGGCGCGAAAGCGCCGGATGATCTTGGGCAGCATGCCGTACAGGGTCGAGCCGACAAAGCCGAGCGACATCTTCCGCTCGATCTGCCCCACCCGCCGTGTCATCGACTCCAGCTCCGCGGCTTGCGCCAGCAACTGCTGGGCGTGCGCGTAGAAAAAGCGCCCGGCCTCGGTCAGCTTGAGCGGGCGCGCGTTGCGCTCGAAGAGCTGCACCCCCAGGCCCTCTTCCAGTTGCTGGATCTGCCGGCTCAGCGGCGGCTGGGCGATATGCAGCCGTTCGGCCGCGCGAGTGAAGTTGAGCTCCTCCGCGACGGCAACAAAGTAACGTAAGTGACGCAAGTCCACGACTATACCTTTTAAGTATCCAGCCAATACTAAAACAGTGTTGGACCACCGATTTTGGCACTCCTATCCTTCGCATCAGGCTGTGACAACGACTTTTTATACCTTTATGGCATTTTAGTTCGGATCACGCTTCCGTGGCGCAATGCCACTGCAAAGACGGACCCCACATAGAAAACCAGAGACAAGGAGCAGACAAATGACGCACCCGGAAATCGAAGCGCTGGTGAAAGCGTTCATCCTCGACACCGCCAGCGGCAAGGCCGATGCGCGTGTGCAAAGCGTGGTGGTTCGCCTGACCACCGATCTCTTCAAGGCGATCGAAGACCTGGACCTGAGCGCCAGCGAAGTCTGGAAGGGCATCGAGTACTTCGCCGAGGCCGGGCCGGAACTTGGCCTGCTGGCCGCCGGCCTGGGCCTGGAGCGCTTCCTGGACATCCGCGCGGATGAAGCCGAGGCAAAGGCCGGTCTCGCCGGCGGCACGCCGCGCACCATCGAAGGCCCGCTGTACGTGGCCGGTGCGCCCGCGAGCGAAGGCTTCGCGCGGCTGGACGACGGCAGCGAAGACGGCCAGGGCGAAGTCCTGTTCATGCAGGGCACGGTGTTCGACACCAGCGGCAAGCCGCTGCCGGGCGCCTCGGTGGAGGTCTGGCATGCCAACCTGCTCGGCAACTACTCGTTCTTCGACAAGACGCAGTCCGACTTCAACCTGCGCCGCACCATCACCACCGATAGCGAGGGCCGCTACCAGTTCCGCAGCATCGTGCCGATGGGTTATGGCTGCCCGCCGCAAGGCACCACGCAGCGCCTGCTGGACCTGCTGGGCCGCCATGGCCGGCGTCCCGCGCACATTCACTTCTTCGTGTCCGCGCCCGGCCATCGCAAGCTGACCACCCAGATCAACATCGACGGCGACGAATACCTGTGGGACGACTTTGCCTTTGCCAGCCGCGAGGGCCTGGTGCCAGCGCTCAGGCACGTCGAGTCCCCGCGGGCACTGGCCGAGCACGGCCTGGACAAGCCGTTTGCCTCCATCGATTTCGATTTCCGCCTGTACGCCGATTGCGCGGCAGCGCCGGTACCGGAAGTGGAGCGCACGCGCGCCGCCGCATAAGCCACGGCGCCTGAGGCACCTCAAGCACCTCAGGCGCCTCCCACAGCATCAGCCACGACGCAGCAACATCAGGGCCGCTTCTGAGGATCCCTCACGGCCCGGCGCATCCGCCACGGATGCAGGAGACACCGCATGATCCCCATTTACCCGGACCACAGCCCGGCCCTGAAGCGCCTGGACGACTACCTGGTGGAAAACCGCGAGACCGGCGACCACCGCCTGCATCGCAGCGCCTTCACCGACGAGGCCCTGTTCGAACTCGAGATGAAGCACATCTTCGAGGGCAACTGGATCTACCTGGCCCACGAAAGCCAGATCCCCGGCAACAACGATTACTACACCACCTACATCGGCCGCCAGCCGATCGTGATCGCACGCAACCGCCAGGGCGAACTCAACGCGCTGATCAACGCCTGCACCCATCGCGGCGCCATGCTGTGCCGCCACAAGCGCGGCAACAAGGCGACCTACACCTGCCCGTTCCATGGCTGGACCTTCAACAACAGCGGCAAGCTGCTCAAGGTCAAGGATCCGGAAGGCGCCGGCTACCCCGATTGCTTCAACAAGGAAGCCTCGCACGACCTGAAGAAGGTGGCGCGCTTCGAGAACTACCGCGGCTTCCTGTTCGGCAGCCTGAACCCGGATGTGGCGCCGCTCAAGGATTTCCTGGGCGAGGCGGCCAAGATCATCGACATGATCGTGGACCAGTCCGCCGACGGCCTGGAAGTGCTGCGTGGCGCGTCCACCTATACCTTCGAAGGCAACTGGAAGCTGCAAACCGAGAACGGCGCCGACGGCTACCACGTCTCCGCCGTGCACTGGAACTACGCCGCCACCACTAATCACCGCAAGCAGGAAAATGCCCGCGAGGACAAGATCCGGGCCATGGATGCGGGCAACTGGGGCCGGCAAGGCGGCGGCTTCTACGCGTTTGATCACGGCCACATGCTGTTGTGGTCGCGCTGGGCCAACCCGGAAGACCGGCCGAACTTCAACCGGCGCGAGGAATTCGCCGAGCGCTGCGGCGCCGAGACGGCGGACTGGATGATCCAGAACTCGCGCAACCTGTGCCTGTACCCCAACGTCTATCTGATGGACCAGTTCGGCTCGCAGATCCGCGTGCTGCGCCCGCTGTCGGTTGACAAGACCGAAGTCACCATCTATTGCATCGCGCCCAAGGGCGAAGCCGACGACGCGCGCGCACGCCGCATCCGTCAGTACGAGGATTTCTTCAACGTCAGCGGCATGGCCACGCCCGACGACCTGGAAGAATTCCGCGCCTGCCAGCAAGGCTATGCCGGCAGCGCGGTGGCATGGAACGACATGTGCCGCGGCGCCACGCACTGGGTGGAGGGCGCCGACGAGGCTGCGCGCAAGATTGGCCTCAAGCCGTTGATGAGCGGCGTCAAGACCGAGGACGAAGGCCTGTACACGGTGCAGCACCGCTACTGGCTGGACGTGATGAAGAAGGCCACCGGAGCCGAAGCCAGCAAGATCAGCAGCGCCGGGAGTGAAGCATGAGCACGACCCCAATGACCTCAACGCCCCCAACGACCCCAACGACGCCCACGACCGCACCCATCGGCCTTGCCGGGATCCAGGCCTTCCTCTACCGGGAAAGCCGCCTGCTTGACGACGAACAATGGGATGAATGGCTGGCCTGCTATCACCCGGATGCCGCGTTCTGGATGCCGTCCTGGGACGATGACGACACCCTGGTGACCGATCCGCAGCGCGAGATCTCGCTGATCTACTACCCGAACCGCCAAGGCCTGGAAGACCGCGTGTTCCGCATCAAGACCGAGCGCTCCAGCGCCACCATGCCGGACACGCGCACCAGCCACAACATCAGCAACGTCGAACTGGAGCGCCAGGAAGGCAGCGTCTGCACAGTGCGTTTCAACTGGCACACGCTGAGCCACCGCTACAAGACCAACTACAGCTACTTCGGCATGTCGCGCTACGTCATCGACTTCGCCGGCGAGCAAGCGCAGATCCTGGACAAGTACGTCGTGCTGAAGAACGACTACATCAACCAGGTCATCGACATCTATCACATCTGAGCGGACGCGCCGGAGGAACCACGCCATGGAATACAACATCGCTCTGCAGTTTGAAGACGGCGTTACCCGCTTCATCACCTGCACCGCCAACGAAACCCTGTCCGATGCTGCTTATCGCCAGCAGATCAATATCCCGCTGGACTGCCGCGACGGCGCCTGCGGCACCTGCCGCGGCCTGTGCGAATCCGGCGAGTACGACCTGCCGGCGTCGAGCTATATCGAAGACGCGCTGACGCCCGAGGAGGCCGCCAAGGGCTACGTGCTGGCCTGCCAGACCCGCCCGCGCTCCGATTGCGTGATCAAGGTGCCGGCCTCGTCGGCCGCCTGCAAGACCGGCGTGACCCGCTACCAGGGCAAGCTGGCGGCGGTGGACAAGCTGTCGGACTCCACCATCGGGTTCTCGATCGACCTCGGTGAAGCCGCCGCCCCGACCTTCCTGGCGGGGCAGTATGTGAACGTGGATATCCCGGGTACCGGCCTGACCCGCTCGTACTCGTTTTCCTCCGCCCCCGGCGCCGCCCGCACCTCGTTCGTGGTACGCAACGTGCCCAACGGCCGAATGAGCGAGTTCCTGAGCAATGAGGCGCTGCCCGGCCAGCCCATTTCCTTCGCCGGCCCCTATGGCAGCTTCTACCTGCGCGAAGTGGCCCGCCCGGTGCTGTTCCTGGCGGGCGGCACCGGCATCGCGCCCTTCCTGTCCATGCTGGACGTGCTGGCCGCGAACGGCAGCCCGCACCCGATCCGCCTGGTGTATGGCGTGACGCATGAGATCGACCTGGTGGCATTGGCGCAACTCGACCGCGCAAAGGACCAGCTCGCCGGCTTCGAGTACCGCACCTGCGTGCTCGATCCGGTCAGCAACGAAACCCGCAAGGGCTATGTCACGCAGCACGTGGAGCGGGACTGGCTCAACGGCGGCGATGTCGACATCTACCTGTGCGGCCCCGTTGCCATGGTGGATGCGGTGCGCGCCTGGCTGCAGGACGCCGGGGTGACGCCGGCCAGCTTCCACTACGAAAAATTCTCGGCCAGCAACGCTGCCTGACCCACCTTCCACGGATCAAAGACACGCTATGAACAACAACGCGCGCTTTAGCGGAAAAATCGCCGTGGTAACCGGCGCGGCGCAGGGGATTGGACGCGGCGTGGCGCTAGCCGCCGCGGCCGAGGGCGCCAGCCTGGTGCTGGTCGACCGCGCGGCACTGGTGCACGAGGTCGCCGCGCAAATCCACGCGAACGGCGGCCAGGCACTAGCGGTGGAGGCCGACCTGGAAACCTATGCCGGCGCCTGCCTGATGACCAGCGCGGCGCTGCAGGCCCATGGCCGCATCGATGTCCTCGTCAATAACGTGGGCGGCACCATCTGGGCCAAGCCCTACCAGGAATACGAGGAGGCGCAGATCGAAGCCGAGATCCGCCGCTCCCTGTTTCCCACCCTGTGGTGTTGCCGCGCCGTGCTGCCCGGCATGATCGAGCGCAAGCAGGGCGTGATCGTCAACGTCTCGTCCATCGCCACGCGCAGCATCTACCGCGTGCCCTACGCGGCCGCCAAGGGCGGCGTCAACGCCCTGACCGCCAGCCTCGCCTTCGAGCACGCGCAGGACGGCATCCGCGTCAATGCGATCGCCACCGGGGGCACCGAAGCGCCGCCGCGCAAAGTGCCCCGCAACACGGCGGAGCAGACCCCGCAGGAAGCCGCGTGGTACCAGGGCATCGTCGACCAGACCATGGCATCCAGCCTGATGCACCGCTACGGCACCATTGATGAACAGGTGCGCGCGATTCTGTTTTTGGCGTCCGACGAGGCCTCTTACATCACCGGCACCGTCCTGCCCGTGGGCGGCGGCGACCTCGGCTAAGCCTCCGATGCGACCAATGGCGAGCCGTTGTGGAGATTGTCGAGTTCCGGTCACAGCCGAGCGAATTTGACCTCTACTGGATTCTCGCTCGCGCAAAATCTCCACGAATCCAGGCCGTAACCGAATATACGGCTTCCTGCTTTGAGGTACTCATGACCCAACCTTGCATTATCTCCGTGGCCATCACGGGCTCCTTGCCGCGGAAATCCGACAATCCGGCAGTGCCGGTTACGGTCGACGAGCAAATCGAATCCACTCAAGAAGCATTTGAAGCAGGAGCAACGCTCGTCCACCTGCATGTCCGAAACGACGATGGCACTCCGTCCTCGGACCCCGCGCGGTTCGCGCGTGTACTCGAAGGGATTCGGAAGCATGCCCCAGGCATGATTACCCAGGTTTCAACGGGTGGACGCTCCGGCGCAGGCCGTGAACGTGGTGGGATGATCTCCCTGCGCCCGGACATGGCCTCACTTGCGACAGGCTCAGTCAATTTCCCGACCCGCGTCTACGACAATTCGCCAGACCTGGTGGATTGGCTGGCATCTGAAATGCTGGCGTACGACGTCAAGCCCGAAATTGAAGCCTTCGACCTATCAATGATCTTCCAGGCAGCCAATATGCAGCGGGTCGGCAAGATCGCCGGAGAACTGCATGTCCAGTTTGTGATGGGCATCAAGAACGCGATGCCCGTCGACCGCGAGGCTCTGGAGTTCTATGCGGCGACCCTGCGCAGGCTTTCGCCCAACGCGACCTGGACGGGAGCTGGCATTGGGCGCGACCAGATGACCATGGCACGCTGGTCGCTTGAATTGGGCGGACATTGCCGCACGGGTCTTGAAGACAACATTCGCCTGGACCGAGATACGCTCGCGCCGTCAAACGCTGCCTTGGTCCGCCAAATCGCAGCACTCTGCGAAGAGTACGAGCGTCCCGTGGCAACTGTTGCCGAGGCGAGGGCTCTCCTCGGATTGAAAGCCCTCGTCTAATCCAATAGCAACCTAGCCTGTCAGATACTGCCCGCCAGCCGAGAGATTGATTCCGAAGCGCTTTTCACAAGGTGTGCGACGATCTCTCGCGCTGGCTTGGCCTTGGTAAGTAGCCCTCCTCCCACGCCGCTGGGATTGCTGTGCAGGTCCCAGCGACCGGCCGCCGCCGCCGCCGCATTGAAGTCGTCCATTAACACCTTCTGATACGGATTTGCGAGCGGCTCCAATCCAGAGTATCACCTGATGCACACAGCGTCCCGCCCGAACGCTCAACAGACAGCGGACAACGCAAGTTGTGAGCAAACTCACGGTGCCTCGTCGCATTCATTCAATACGACTGATCGCCGCTTGAATCGAGGCCGCCAAGGACAGCAGAGGCTTTGCGAGCGTGGCTTCGACCTCCTCGACCGTCTGCTGAGTCGAGATGCTGGCGTTGAGGACGTACGTGCCATAGCCCTCGATCTGCATTGGCGTTGCAACTGCCACCACCTGCGGCTGCCACGACGCCACGCAATATCCGTTCTCCTGCACTGACTTGACCGCCAGTTCGATCTCCTTGCGAATAGAGTGCCACGCTCGCCCTGGGTTACGGCCGGCCATCTCGCGCATCGCAATGTCAAAGTTGGTCGCGGACAGTGTCGCCAGGTAAGCCCTGCCCAGGGATGTCAAAGCCATGGGGATACGCAAGCCACTAACGATAGTACGGAGCGATTGGCGCCTGCTGTAACGGAATGACTCCAGATACACCATGTCATCATCATCAGCCACCGCTAGTCCGACGTTTATCTTGTGGCGCGTCGCCACCTCTGTCATGAGTGGAGTCGCCGCCTTTAGAACCGTGGAGCCGTCGCGCATTGCATGCGCCATGCTCAGGACCGGAACGCCCAACCGGTAAGCGCGGAATTGCGGAACATAATCGAGCATTCCGCTCTCGACCAAAGACTGCGTAAGTCGGCTCACTGTCGACCGCGAGAGTCCCGTTCTATCAGCAATCTCGCTATTGCCGAGCATCGACGAGCCTGCCCGGAACGCCCGCAAGACGGATATTCCCCGTTCTAGCGACCGGTTGGGTGTCGCCTTTCCCTTTCCCGGTTTCACACGGTCTGGATTTGCGATGGGTTTCGTCATGGTGAGCCGCAGGCCGATGTGGCTAGTCAAACTGAATATTTCGTTCCTTCGCGACGCTCTTCCATCGCGCGACTTCCTGGTCGACGGTGGCCGTCAGTTCTTGTGGCGAACCTACCTTACCGGTCACGCCCTCCCGCGTCAGACGCTCGCGATACGGGCCACTCGCCGAAGCACTCGCAATCGCTTGATAGAGAACCTGGACGATCGCCGGGGGCGTGCCCTTCGGCGCAAAGACACCGTACCAGACGTCCGCGCTATATCCCTTCACGCCAACTTCACCGACGGTCGGTACCCCCGGAAACGTGGGGGAGCGATCAGCGGAGGTCACGGCCAGCGCGCGCACGCGGCCATCCCGGATGAGGCTCGCCGAGCTGGCCATGGTGGCAAACGCGGCATCGATATGGCCCGCGAGGAGGTCGGCAAACTGCGGTGCCGATCCCTTGTAAGGAACATGAATCAACCTGATGCCGGACATCGCCTGCAGATACTCGGCAGCCAGATGCACCGAGCTTCCGTTGCCAGCCGAGCCATATGTCAGCTTCCCCGGGGACGCCTTGGCAACCTGCAACAGGTCTTCCATCGATGTCAGCCGACTCTCTTTTCGGACAAGCACAACGTTAGGCGCGCGCCCCAATGACGCGACCGGCTCGAACGCGCGCGTACCGTCATAGGGGAGCTTGGGACCAACGCTTGCCACAATCGCGAACGCGCTCGTCGTCAGAAGCAGCATATACCCATCCGCCGGGCTCTTGCTTACCTGGTCCGAACCCATGATGGACGCCGCGCCCGGCTTGTTCTCGACGATGAATGGCTTGCCGAGGCGACGTGACAGCGCTTCGCCGAGCGACCTTGCAATGGCATCCGTTCCGCCACCTGCAGGAAACGGGACGACAATTCGAACCGGACGGTCCGGGTACGATGCGGCCAGGACGGGCAGCGCCGAGAACGCTGCGCAAACGCAGGCCAGCCTCAAGAAATTTCTACGCATTCTGTCTCCTCCTGATCTTTGTTTTTATGGGTTACCGTGCGAAATCCACCGTTGTCGCACGGTCGATACGCCAAAGCATTGAAGCAAGCTTCTCTGCCACGGATTGCCCCAGAACAGGAGATGCAAGCTCGAGCAACTTCGCATCGAGGTCCGCATCGGTGAGAGGATCCTCAGGGTCGCCCTTGCGATTCGGCTGGAAGTGTTCGGCAACTTGCCCGTCGACAGTCTCGATGCGGATGTTCGCAGCGCGCTTTCCGGGAAACGCCGCGTCAATCTCCGGATCGACCTCAATGGTCATGCAGTCCATCAGTCGGCGAGTTTCGGCGTCAGTAATCCTTTCCGGTGTGTAGGCTGCAAGCCGCACGCTGCCGAATGCCAAAGCGGTCGCGACAATGTACTTCAAACTGAACTTGGCCTCATTCTCGGTCTTCGGATTCAGATTGCAAGCAATATCGAGTGCGGGCCGGTATGTCGCGACGTGGATGCGTCTGATCTTGCTGGAATCGATGCCGAGCACAGCCTTCAACGCCAAGGCGCCATCAATCGCCGCGAACGTGTGGCCGCAACCGATGTGGTTCTTGAAAGTCAACCGGCAGATATGGAAGTCACTGCCGAGCGTCGCAGCCACCGCGTCCCAGTTCGCACCATCGGACATAGCCTTGCCGAGGCCGGCATCACCATCCAGGACATCCAGCGAACCGGTTGCGCCCGCGGCTGCTGCTTTGGCCGCCAGCAGTCCTCCCTCCGCAGCGCGCCCCACATGCAGCGGCTTCGACATGGAGTCCATCCGGAACGCTTGCTGCAGGCCCGAGGAGAAGGTCGCAGCCGTTGCCAGCGCGTGAGTCAGTTGGGCCGGCGTTGCACCGTAAATGAAGGCCGCCGCGGACGCGGCGCCAAATACGCCGACAGTTGCGGTGTTGTGCCAGTATTTGTAGTGACCGCGGCCAAGAGCAACGCCGATGCGAGTAGAGATCTCGTAGCCGACGACAATGCCCTTGAGCAACGTCTCGCCGGTGGCGCCTACGTCCTGGGCAGCAGCGATTGCCGCGGCAATCGTAGGTGCCCCCGGGTGATACATGGCGTCCTTGAAACTATCATCGATCTCCGCCGCATGCGCGGCCGCGCCATTGATCAACGCCGCCGCCCTGATGGTCGCGGACTTGCCGGAAGCCAGCTTTGCGCTGCCCTTCCCCAACTCGTCTTCGAGAATGCGCTCCAGGATCGCAACGGCCTCATGGCTGATACCGGGATAAACCGCGGCATGCCAATCCACCAAGGCGCGCTTGGCGTGGTGCATGGCTTGCGGGGGAAGCGGCGCAGACTGGACGGTGGCGTAGAACTCGCCGAAGGCTTCTGTTGCGTACACGTTTAGGCTCCTCGCCCGGCACCAGCCAGGCTATTTTCTGTGTCCTGCCACAACTGCAGCAGGAGTTCGTTCACCGATTGACCAGCCTCGTACTGGCCCCAATGCCCCGCTGCCGGAACGACGCACACACGCGTGCGGCCGTCAGCGCATTGCGCACCGGCATTGGGACGGGAGACATGGATGATGTCTGGAATCCCGGCCGGGGTGACTGTTACGTCTGCATCACCCCATGCCAGATGAGCGGCAGCAAGCCCACCAAACGAGAAACCCACCAGGTCGACGCTTCCGTCACTGGTGGGTAGTTGGTCTATCGATTTCGCCAACAGGCCGACAAATCCGGCCATGTCGGCAAACGGCGAGTCGTCCGAGTCGCCAAACCCTGGCATATCGGGAATCAGCAGCCGGCGAACGCCCGACCACGATGCGATATTCCGAGCCCAGTGCCTCCATGAGCCATGGCCGCCATGCAGGAGAATCGCTGGCGGGCCGTCACCGACGACCCGCCATGCGACCTTGCGCCCCTCCACCGAAGTCGTCAGGACTTCAGGCACCGAGGACTGCGACGGCATCGCCAGCCACCACGCCGCGTCCTTCCGGCAGGACAAAGACCGGGTTGATTTCGGCCTCCACCAGCTTTTCACCGAGCGAAGCAACCATGCCCGAGAAGGCTACGATGGCATCAGCCAACGCATCGACATCCGCCCTCGGCCGACCGCGATAACCCTCCAGCAACGGGGCGGTCTTCAATGAGCGGATCATTTCCAGCGCGACCGTCTTCGACAAACCGCGACCCGACGGCAGCAGGCGCAGCGTCGTGTCCTCAAAGAGTTCCGCGGCGACACCGCCCATCCCAAGGAGAATGCCCGTGCCAAGCGGGTCCCGGTGCATGCCGAGAATGACCTCGACGCCACCCTTCACCATTTCCTGTACCAGGAAGCGAGTCGGGCGCGTACCGACCGCCTGTTCGACCTGGTCGCCCATCTGAACCAGCCGCTCGCCAATCCGAGCGGGGTCCACATTGACAGCCACCCCGCCGACATCGCTCTTGTGGGTGATCTCGCCAGACAAGATCTTCAGCACCACGCCACCCTCGAACTGCCTGGCGGCCGCGAGAGCCTCTTCCGGGCTCTTCACCACCGTCTCTCGCGTCACCGGCACCCCAAACGCACCAAACAGTGCTTTGCCAGCCGCCTCATCCAGTGATCCCGAACCAAAGTCGTCCAGCTTGGGAGCGGCTTTCGGTTCAGTGCCGAGATCCTCTGCGCTATTAGACGAGCCGGAGCGCAGCATCGCCTGGAAAGCCACCGTGCAGGCCTCGGGGGCCGAAAACGCCGGCACTGCGCACCGATTCAAGAGCGACGCCACTTCCGGCGCATGCGGGCTGACGTATGCGATGACCGGCTTGGCGCTGGTCGGGAGGCAATCGCGAATGGCGTTTGCCATCAGGTCGGGCATTGCCAGACTCGATGATCCGACGATGACGGTGACTGCATCGTAGCTCGGACTGTCCAGCAGGATGCGAATCGCCGCACGAAGCAGGTCTGGCTGCAGGCCGGCCAACGTCACGTCAATCGGGTTACGGTCCAGCGCGGCATGGTCCCCTTTTTGCATCGCGCGCAGCTTCTCTGCCGTCTCTTCATCCGGGGCCGGCGTCTCGAAACCGGCGACACCCAGGCTATCCGAAACCAGCGTACCAGCACCGCCTGTAGACGTGAGGATCGCGATTCGCTTTCCTGCCAGTTTGCGCCCCGTGGAAAGCGCGGCCGGAATATCCAGCAGGTCCGCGAAGGATTGCGCGCGAATGACGCCCACCTGGTCGAACAGTGCGTCATACATTCGGTCAGCACCGGCCAGCGCACCGGTGTGCGATACCGCAGCGCGCGCGCCGCTCTCCGAACGACCGATCTTGAATGCCACAACGGGCTTGCCAGCGCGAGCCGCCTTCAGCGCGGCACGCCGGAAGGTCTCGGGATTGCGGATGCTCTCGACATACAGCGCGATGACCTTGGTGGCCTCGTCGTCCGCCAGGTAGTCGATAAAATCCGCCAGATCGAGATCGACCTCATTGCTCGTGGAAACGAGCTTGGACATCCCGATCCCTCGAGCAGCCGCGCGCGACAACAGCGCGCCGAGGATGCCGCCGCTTTGCGACACAACGCCGATGCTGCCGGCCGGAAACTTGTCCATCTCCAGAGCGCCGCTGGCAGAGAGCGGAATTCCATCGGTCAGGTTCACCAGGCCAATCGTGTTCGGGCCGAGCAACCGCATATCGCCCGCAGCCTCAATCAGTTCGGCTTGACGCCGTGCGCCCTCGGGGCCGGTTTCCGTGTACCCGCTTGCCAGCACGATCGCAGCCCCGGCGCCCTTGGCAGCAAGGTCGCGAACCGCCAAATGCGCACGCTCGGCGCCAAGCAGTACGATGCCGACGTCCGGTACCTCTGGAAGGGAATCCACATCCGGGTAACAACGCAGGCCATCAATCTCGCCAACCTTCGGGTTGATGGGGTAGATAGCGCCGGTGAAGCCATGCTTGCGGAGATATTGGACCGGCCGGCCAGCCGTCTTCGTCGGGTCGGCGGATGCACCGATCACTGCGACGCTACGCGGCGCCACAAGGCGTTGGATAGCATTCATGGCTCAGCCCTTGTCTGCGAGTTTGTTCAGGAACGCCAGTACCGACTCACGGTGTTCAGCGCTGGTGTAGCAGATGCCTTGAGCCTGGCTGCCCTGAGCAAAGATTTGATCCGCCGGCAATTCGTAAGACTGATTCATGATGGTTTTGCCCAGCGCGATTGCAGTGGGCGATCCTTGACTCAGTTCCTTTGCCCATGCCACGGCGTCTGCCACGAGGCTGTCAGCGTGGCTGACGCGATCGACAATGCCAATCTCCTTTGCCTCTTCAATCGCGACCTTCCGGCCGGTAAAGACCAACTCCTTGGCCTTCGCCAGACCAACCCGTCGCGGCAGGAAGTACATGCCGCCACCGTCCGGAATCAGGCCACGATTGATGTAAGACCAGGAGAACGATGCGTGCTCCGACGCGATGACGAAGTCGCAGCACAGCGCCGTGTCTGCGCCAAGGCCAGCGGCTGCGCCATTGACCGCCGCAACGGTCGGCTTGGGCATGGTATGCAGCAGCTTTTGAGTGTAATGCACGCGCTGCTGACGACTCCAGCCATTGAACCCAACCTCGCCTTGCGGCGCCTCCATCCGGCGCTTCATACCGGATACGTCGCCGCCAGCGCAGAATCCCTTACCGTTTCCGGTGATAACCAGAGCCCGCACCGCTTTGTCGGCAGCAACACGCTCGAGTGCGTCGATGAACTCGGTGCGCATATCGTCGCTCATGGCGTTGCGCTTCTCGGGACGGTTAAGCGCGATGACAGCCACGCCAGACTCGTACTTCAGTTCGATAAGGGAATAGTTTTCCATGATCCAATCCAGTTTTCGTAACTACACCGCGGTTAGTCGGCCGTGATGTTTGATTCCTTGATGATCTTGCTCCAGCGCTGGCTCTCACCGGCTACATACCGGCCAAACTCTTCAGGGGAACCGGCGCTCACCGTCAGGCCTTCCTGTTCAGCACGCTTGCGAAACATTTCTGTCTGAACTGCCTTTTTGGCGGCAGCATTCAGACGCGCGATAACATCCTTGGGCGTGCCTGCCGGCACGAAGAGGCCGTACCAGCTGTCGGCGGAGTAACCTGGGACACCGCTCTCGGCGATGGTCGGAACCTTGCTCAGGCCGCCAGCCTGCGAGCGTTGCGCTGTGGTCACTGCAATGGCGCGGAGCTTCCCGCTCTCGATATGAGGTGCCACGGCTGCCGCTGTTGCGAACATCACATCGACCTGCCCGCCAAGCAGGTCAGTAATTGCCGGGCCCGCACCGCGGTATGGGATATGGTTCATGTCGACCTTGGCCAGCTTCTTGAAGAGCTCGCCGGCCAGGTGGGCGGACGTGCCCGCGCCTTGCGAGGCGTAGGTGATTTTTCCAGGCTTCGCTTTGGCGGCAGCAATGAGATCCTGAACGGACTTGATCGCGCTATCGGGGCGAACCACCAGCACATTGGGCGACCGGCCGACAAGCATCACCGGAGCGAATGCCTTTTCGGTATCGAACGGCAGCTTCTTGTGAAGGCTGGGGTTGACCGCGTGTGCCAAGGTTGCCATCACCATCGTGTAGCCATCGGGCGCGGCCTTCGCAACCGCGTCGGTACCGATGATGGTGCTGCCACCCGGCTTGTTGTCCACAATGACGGGCTGCCCCAGCTCCTCGCCCATCGTGATTCCCATCGCCCGCGCAACCAGATCCGTGCCGCCGCCCGGAGCAAACGGAACGACCAGGCGAATTGGCTTGTCTGGATAGGCGGCAGACGCCGCAGATGGTGCAACAGCGGCTGCCAGTGGAATCAATGCGAGAGCGATGCTTCGCACGAAGGCCGCACGGATGATATTCATACTTGTCTCCTGTTAACGAATGCTTGAGCGTGTGAGACGCGATACGTCCCTCATCTCAGCGCGTTTCTTTGTTAGATACAGGTTAGCGGCAAGCTGGCGATCGGACACCCCCCAAATTCCATACCGTGGAATTTTGCGGAGCACCATCCAAGCCGGCCACCGAACGACGCTTGCGGCAAATACAAAAAAAGCCCGGCGGTAGGCACTCCGCCGGGCTAACCCTGCCTCGATTCCTGGAGACTTTACAAAGTCGGACAGGGGTCAGAAAGTTCCGTTGCGTGTCACTCCGGCTTCACGCGGCGTTCCGTGATGAGTCGCGACCACTTCTCTCCATCCGAGCGGATCCGTGAAGCGAATTCCGAGGGAGACGACGGCGCCGGAGTCATGCCCATGGTCGTGAGACCAGCCTTGACTTCCTTGTTCTCGAGCGTCTTGCGAATGGCGGAATTGAGTTCCTGGACAACCTTCTGCGAGGTGCCGGCCGGTACCATCACGCCGTACCAGTTCTCGGCGATCACCCCCTTGATACCTCCCTCTTCAAGCGTGGGCACGTTGGGAAGATAGGGCAGCCTCGCACTCGTCGTCACGGCGATGGGCTTGAGTTTTTTTCCTGCGATGAAAGGCAGCAGGCCAGAGGCATCGCCGAAGAACGCATCAACTTGACCGCCAATGGTGTCCGTGATCGCCGGCGCTGCACCCTTGTATGCCACATGGAGGAACTCGGCGCCGGTCGATGCCTTGAAGAGTTCGATAGCCATATGCGGCATGCTGCCAACCCCGGAGGAAGCCAGCGACACCGCCTTACCCGAACGACTCAGAACAACGATGTCTTTTGCCGTCGTGAACTTGGACTGCATAGGGGCAACGATGACCTGCGGCGTGGTCGTCACAAGAGAAACGGGGACCAAGTCCTTTTCGGGCTTATAGGACAGGTTCTTATACAACGCTGGATTGATGACGATTGCGCCGGCGCTGGTCAGGAAGAAGACCGAACCATCGGCAGGTCCCTTCGTAACCGCGCTGACTGCGATAGCGCCATTTGCACCTGGGCGGTTGTCGATGATGACGGTTCGCTTGAGTTCGATTTCGAGCTGTTTTGCGATCGACCGTGCCAGGGCATCCGCAGGACCGCCAGCCGGAAACGCTACCACCATCCGGGCGATATCCGCCGCCATCGCGGATTGCGAGCAAAGCGCTGCCATTGCGCAGGCCAAAGCCACCCGCAGGAATGTCCTTCTCATACCACTGTCCCCTCTATGGAAACGCTTGAATCGGCGCCAGTCAGCCGCCGATTGCCCCTTGCGTGTTGACGTACAGGGCGTAGATTGACGTGCACGACGCCATGAAAAGCCGATTGCGGTGACGACCACCGAAACAAAGATTGGCGCATCGCTCAGGCAGGCCAATGTGACCAATCGCCTCACCGTCCGGAGCGAAGACCCGTACTCCGTCAAGCTCAGGCGTGCCCATTCCCCAACCGCACCAAAGGTTTCCGTCAACATCTACCCTGAAGCCATCAGGGGTGCCGGGTCCGGCATCGATCAACACCTTGCTGTCCGTCAGGCTTTCACCGTCGCCGGATACGTGAAAGGCACGAATCCGACGCGGACGAGTGCGGGACTCGATGACGTACAGAAGTTTCTCATCTGGAGAGAAAGCCAGGCCATTTGGACCGCTCACATCGTCAGCAACCACGCTCAGCTCCCCGGTATGCGGATCAATGCGATAGACACGCTCGGGAAGCTCGGCTACGGCTTTCTCGCCCTGGTAGAACCCGACGATGCCAAACGGCGGATCCGTGAACCAGACAGATCCATCCGACTTCACAACCACATCGTTGGGGGAATTCAACGGCTTCCCGTCGTACTGGTCAGCCAACACGGTGATGGAGCCATCGTATTCAGTACGGGTGACTCGTCGGCCGCCGTGCTCGCAGGTAACCAAGCGCCCTTGCCTGTCGCGGGTATTCCCGTTGGCGTTGTTAGATGGCTTGCGAAAGATGGTGGTGTTGCCCGTCTCCTCGTCCCAGCGAAGAATCCGGTTGTTCGGCACGTCACTCCAAAGCAGACAGCGTGCATCGCCAAACCACACAGGCCCCTCATTCCATCGGCCACCCGTCGCGATGCGGTCGATCGCTGCCAGAGGCAAGTGGTACTTTTCGAACCGCGGGCTGAGTGCTTGAATGCGTGCGTCCGGATAGCGGATGGGCTCGACCGACAAGGAAGCGTCCTGCATGATGGTCTCCTCTCTGGCATTGTTATTGATACAGGCTGGCGGGGTTCTCGGACAGAACGGCTTTCAGCATGGCTTCATCCCCGACAGCGGAACCTAGCCAGGAGAGCAGCGCATCGTCCTTGGGCACTGGATAAGTCAGGTTCGGATGCGGCCAGTCCGTCCCCCAGATTGCACGCTTCGGCGCCGTCTCTACCAGGCGCTGCAACACCGCTTTGGCCTCTGGCGCGTCCAGTCGACCCTTGGTGATACGGTCAACTCCGGAAACCTTGATCCATACATGCTCGTGACGCAGCAGCGTGCAGATGTCATCGAGGCGGGCAGTCAGGTCGGGCGCATCCAAGGAAAGACGGGCCATGTGATCTATGACCAGCTTCACGCCATAGTGACCAGCAGCATCCGCCGCAGCCATTACGTTCTCGGGTTCTCCATGGATCAGCGCGTGCCAACCGTACGGTCGTATGCGCTCAACCAGCGCTCGCACCTTGCCGGCATCAAACGAGTTACCCAGATGGCTCATCAAACCAATCCGAATCCCCTTGACGCCACGAGCCGCCATCATCGCGAGCTTTTCATCCGGGATTTCTGGCGAAATGACGGCGATGCCTCGATACGCCCCATTGCCAGCATCCAAGGCAGCCAACAACGCGCAATGATTCGGCCCATAGTTGGCAGCCTGGACGATCACCCCGTGGGTGATGCCAATCGATTTGTGTACCGCACGTAGCGCGTCGAATGGCGCGGCCTCTGGCACATAGACGGCTTCCTTGGGCAGCGGATAGCGATCGTAAGGGCCGTAGATATGCGTGTGGCAATCCCACACAGGAGTGGAAACCGACATGCTTCCCTTGCCTTGAATCGTTTAGTTCGCCGTAGCGCCGGTCTCTTTGACGACCTTCGTCCAACGAACGTACTCCTTGTGGATGAGGTCGTGGTACTGCGAAGGCGTTCCGCCGGTGGGCTCCGCACCTTGCGCTTGCAACGCCTTCACAACTTCCGGCGACTTCAGCGTCTGGTTCAGCTCGCGATTCAGGCGTTCGACGACCTGCGCCGGGGCGCCCACCGGTGCCACGATTCCCTGCCACGTGCCCGAGTCAAATCCGGGAATCACGGTTTCCGCCAACGTAGGAACGCCGGGCAAAACCGAAACTCGCTTCGACGTGGTAGCAGCAATGGCGCGCAGCCTTCCTTCCTTGACGAACGGCAGGACGGCATTCAGGCTTCCGGACATCATGAAATCAATGCGGCCAGCCAGAAGGTCAGGCAATGCCGCCGCGTTGCCTTTGTACGGCACGTGGTTGAACTTCGTCTTCGTTTTGTCAGCGAACACGGCACTCGTCAGATGATCGATGGTGCCGTTGCCTGACGAGCCAAAGTTCAGCTGGCCAGGCTTGTCCTTGAGCAACTTGATAAAGTCGGCCGGTGTCTTGACCGGCGACGCCGAGTTCACGATGAGAACAAGCGGCACATTTGCTACGTAACCGACCGGCGTAAAAATCTGATCCGGATTCAGTTTCGAGAGATTGAACAGCGCAGGAGAAATCGCAATCGAGGAGCTGTTATAGAGCAACGTGTATCCGTCGGCCGGCGACTTTGCCGCAAACTCCGCAGCAATGTTTCCGCCTGCACCCGGCCGGTTGTCTACGATAATTTGCTGCCCTAACCGCGAACTCATGTCTTTCGCGATGACACGCGCGATGATGTCGGTGGGCCCTCCCGCCGAGAACGCCACGACCAGCCGAATCGGTTTGTCCGGATATGCCCCGCCGGCCGCTGCGGGGAATGCTACAGCCCCCAGTACCGCAGCGGCCACCAGACCGAGCGACCGACGACGCATCACGTGGAAACTTGACTTCATTGCGACTCCTCGAGTTCTCTTGCGCTGTAATGTGCCATTCAGGGTTAGTCGCAGCGAACGCTCATGCCGCCGTCAACGACAATCTCAGTACCGGTGACGAACCGAGCCTCGTCCGAAGCCAGGAAGAGTGCAGCGTTCGCCGTGTCGCGGCCATCGCCCATGAAGCCAAGAGGAATGCGAGCCTGACGTTGCGCGAGCAGCGTATCGACATCGCCACCCGCACGCTGACCTGCCAGGCGCGCCTCGACCATCGGCGTATGCATCTGACCAGGAACCACCGTGTTCACGCGAACGTTCTTCTTCGCGTACTCGACGGCGACCACGCGTGAGAACTGGATGATGGCAGCCTTGGCCGATGCATACCCCACTTGAGCGGAACCAGTCCAGCGGATACCGGACGTTGACGCCGTATTCACGATGGCGCCGCTACCCTGTTTTTCCATGTGCGGCAGCACGTGCTTGCAAGTCAGGAAAACGCTCTTCAGGTTGAAGTTAAGCTGACGGTCCCAGTCTTCTTCGCTCAGCTGAACCGGCCCGCCCTTCGCAGACCCGCCAACATTGTTGACCAGGATATCCACGCGGCCAAATCGTTCAACACAGGCCTCGACCATTGCGCCAACGGCGGCCGAGTCAGTCACATCGCAGAGATGCGATGCAAACTCGCCACCGACTGCCGCCAGACGGTCCAGGGTTTCCACCATCGGGTCCTGGTTCTTGTCCACCGCGAATACCTTCGCGCCTTCTTCCGCAAAACGCACAGCAACCGCACGACCATTACCCCAGCCCGGACCGACGCAACCTGCACCGGTAACGATGACGACCTTTCCTTCCAGACGACCAGCCATTCTTGATACCTCTATCTCTTGATTCGCAAACGAAGTTGATTGGAACGCAAGCCGTCAGGCTTTCTGGAGCTCCGGCGCGCTCCCGTCAGGCGGCACGACGCCAAACACATTGATGGTCATGGAGATCAGGGTGTAATACCCGGCCACACCCACCAGGTCTACGACCCTCTCCTTGCCAAGGACGTCGAGCGCACGTTGATAGAGCGCATCCGAGACATTGCGCGTAGCGTGGAGTTCATTAATGAAGTCGTAGACGACGGCTTCATCCGGGAGCGAAAACTCCGGCGTCTTGCCAACGCGAATCGCTTCGACTACCTCGGATGACACGCCCGCCTTCAGCGCGATAGGCTTGTGGGCCCACCACTCAAACTCGGCCATCCAGGTTCGGGCCATCACGAGAATGGCAAGCTCGGAAAGCCGAGGAGGCAGCGAGGAGTCGTAACGGCAATACTGTCCAAGTGCCTGGGCTCGGCTGGCAAGTCCGGCGCGGTGCAGCCACATGGCCAGCGGGCCACGTACTTGGCCACGCGGACCGGAAGCAATGGCGTCGTACACCTCGCGCTGTTCGGGCGACAGTTCTTCAGGTTTGAGCGGCTGGAGACGTTCCATGGTGTGCATGTGTTCCGAGGTGACAATGAACCGGAACACCGCCCCGGACGCCATCATCGATGTGCCGCCGGGTAAGGCTTGTCTCCGTTTCATTCTTGATTTGATGGCTGTATTCTGGGTCGACGAATCGATAGCGTCCAATACATATTTCGGAAGAGACTAATTCCCGATTAGAATAAGTGAGACCCATCGACGCCGCGTTGCTGCAACGCGGCAGCACCCGAAATGCTCGAACTCCGTACCCTCCGCCTCTTTCTCGTGCTAGCCGAAGAACTCCATTTCGGCCGCGCCGCGCAACGGCTTGCGATATCCCAGCCGCCCCTGACGAAGCACATCCAGCAGTTGGAGGAAGACTTGGGCGTGCAACTCTTCGACCGCAATCGGCGTACCGTGAAACTGACACCAGCTGGCTCCGCGCTGGTGCGCGAAGCACGCCGCATGCTGAACCAGCTTGATGCGACGGTGGAAGCGGTCAAGAAGGCGGAACACGGTGACATCGGCCACCTCCGCATCGGTTTCGTCGCGGCTGTGCTCTACATGAACATCGAGAACATCGTCCGAAAGTTCGAAAAAGACATCAGCGAGATTGACCTGACCTGGGAAGAAATCAGCACGGCCGAGCAAGTCGACGCATTGCAACGCGACCGCATTGATCTCGGGTTCGCCCAAATAGGAACACCGCCTGCTGAGTTGCGCGCACACGTCGTTCATAAAGAACGCCTGGTTGCAGCGCTACCGGACGACCACCCTGCGTCAAAACGCAAGAAGATCGACCTTTTCCAGCTCGCGGATGTCCCTTTCGTCGCAATTCCACGTGACAGCGCGCCTGCTTACTTCGATCTCGTTACCGCCACGTGCATGCAAGCCGGATTCAGTCCCCACATCCGCCACTACGCCAAGCATCTGCTTTCCGTGGTCAGCCTCGTAGGCTTGGGACGAGGTTTCGCTCTGGTCCCTGCCACGCTTGCGAAGGCTTCGTTGCCAGGCGTTGCACTGAGGGAGCTAAACGATGTCTCAGCCGTGGCGGAATACTCTGCAATCTGGAACCCCGCGAACCAGTCACCGGTACTGCTGCGAGCCTTGAAGGCACTTGGAGTTCCAGACGTGGACAGCTCAGTAGCTTAGTTCCGACGAACGGCCAAGGTGAGAATGTCCTTGACGCAAGTCGTGCTTAGCTTTCCAAACGCGGCGGTTAGCTCGTCTGCCTGCCCCGGTGACAAGACAGACTCTGTCAATGCCCTGAACTTTGCGCGAATGGCTGCCGGGCGCGCAAGATTCTCCGCTGAGCCGGACGGATTGGTTTGTTCCGCCCGTACTCGCTTGCCATCTCGCGACTCAAGCTCCACCCATCCGCAGAAGCTCGCCGGATACAGCGCATCAAGCTGAGGATCGCGGACGATTTCCATTGCATTTGCAAGTGCGACAACCTCCGGGTCAGACAGCCGCTTGTCGCCAAACTGTGCAGGCAGGACCTGCCCATCGATCAGAGCCACGGCGAGGCTGTAGCGTCCGCTCATCTGGGCGTTGAGCACGCTTCCCGGCTCGTACCTGTAGCCGCACTGCACGTCCACGACAGTGGGCATGCCGACCTTGATTTTCCCCTGGCGGGACCACTCTTCCCTCAGCTGAAGCGCGCAATCCACATGAGAGTGCGCGCTCCCACAGCAGGCATATGGCTTGAAGTTGGTTCGTGGCATGCGCCATTCCCGGCCCAACCCGTTCAGGATTTCGTCCGGCCTGGGATCATCCGAGAATGCCTTCAACCACCCTCCATCTTCGGTCTCGAACAGTTTTCCCGGACCCGTAAGCCCTCGTGCCGCGAGTTCCGCAGCCATGACCCCTGCATGAGCACCGCGCCCCGGATGGAAGCGCTTCGAATCCGAGCCATCGCATGCAAATGCGAAGAGCCCGCCAGATTGGGTGCCGGCAAGTCCCAGCGCCCACGCCGTACGCTGGGCGTCGAGGCCCAGCATGACCGCCGAAGCCGCTGCGGCGCCTAAGGGCGCGCACACGGCCGTCATGTGCCACCCCTTCATACGTGCAAGCGCCGGCTGCAGCGCAAGTGAACAGCGGATCATCGTCTCGTAACCGACGGCGATGGCGGTCTCCACCCGCCCAGGCGCTACGTGGTGCTCCTCTGCCAAAGCGAAGACCGCCGGCAACACGACGGCACCAAGATGGACCTTTGCATTGTGAAAGTCATCCAATTCATACGCATGCGCCGCTGCGCCATTTACCAGGGCTGCATCAGCTGCCCGATATGTCACGCTCTGACTTCCCCAGGCGCGCGCGCCCTTCACACGTGGCACCTGGCTGCCCTCGGCTGCCCAGTCGGCGATGGCTTTCGACCACGGCTCATCATGGCCGGTGAGTCCCGCCCCGAAGGTGTCGAGAGACAGCAAGCCAACGGCCTCTCTCACCTCCAGCGGCAGGTCGTCATTTCTGACGTTCGCAATCCAGGATGCAAGCGCCGCTGTCATTTCCACATCCGGCCCGTTGAAATTCATAGTCGTCTCGTCTCAATCAATCTGGATGTTTGCTGCCTTGACGATGGCGGACACCTTGGTGATGTCGGAGCTGATCAATGCCTTGAACTGCTCCGGCGTCGATTGCACGGTCTCGAACGACATATCCGCGAATCGCGCCTTCATCGCCGGATCCTGGACGGCCTTGTTGACTTCTCGTGAAAGGCGTTGTGTGATCTCAGCCGGCAGATTAGCCGGGCCCCAGATTCCGTACCATGACAGCAACTCAAAGCCTGGCAGCCCGCTCTCCGCCACAGTCGGGACATCAGGCAGTTGGGGAATCCGCTTGCCACTGGTAACCGCGAGGACCTTCAAACGCCCGCCCTTGACGAACGGATATACGCCAGGCATCGGCGAAACCGCAGCTGTTACATGGCCTCCCATGACATCGTTGAGCTGTGGAACCGCCCCTTTGTAGGAAACAATCTCCATATCGAGCTTGAACGAGTGGCGGATCATCTCTTCAGTGAGATGGCTGGTCGTCCCCAGCCCCGAAGTCGCCCAGGCGTAGGTTCTTGGCTTGGCCTTGGCCAGCTGCACGAGCTCGCGCAGCGAGTTCGCCGGAACATTGGTATTCGCCACCACCAGCAGCGGCACGTGGCCAATCTGTCCAATCGGGGTGTAGTCCTTGATGGCGTCATACGGTGCGTTCTTGGCAACCAGAGGAAGATAGACTTGGCTGGACGCGTTGAAGAGGAGCGTATAGCCGTCCGACTGGGCCTTGGCAACGGCTTCCGAGCCGATCATCCCCGACGCGCCTGGGCGATTCTCCACAACAATAGGCTGCCCCATCTGACGCTGCAGTTGCGCGGCGACCAGCCGGCCAACCGTATCGATGGAACCGCCGGGGGTATAGGGAATCACCATCTTGATGGGCCGATTCGGGTAGTCCCCTGCCGCATGCGAAGGCAGGCCGATTGCCATCGACAGTGCACCAGCCAGGCCGATGGCGGCACGTCGCGCGTTAAGTCCAGATACCTTCATGGCAGTCTCCTCCTAAGTGTTCTTACGCTTCTCGCCGGTACTGACCACCGGCTGCGCATGCAAGCCACTTTAAGATTCGCCCTGCCAAGCGTCCAATACCGATTGCCTCCATGAGTTATAGGGCTGACGAATCAGCTACGCTCCACGTCTTCCCTAGCATCTCCACGCTGCACTTCGAGCTATCCTTACGCCACGAAACACAAGGGAAGCGGGATGGAACTGCGCCAATTGCTCTACTTCGTCACCGTTGCTGACGAACTCAACTTCAGCAAAGCTGCGGTGCGACTGCATATGTCGCAACCTCCACTGTCTCAGCAGATCAAGGCTCTGGAGGACGAGATTGGCGTAGAGCTGCTCACCCGCAATCGCAGGGAAGTCAGGCTCACCGACGCCGGCCGCGCCTTTCAATCCGACTGTCGCTCCGTCCTGGAACAGGTGCGGGTTGCCGTATCCACCGCACGCCGCACCGCGGCGGGCGACATTGGTACGCTTCAGATTGGCATGGTTACCTCCGGTATTTACCACGTGCTCCCGACAATCCTGAAGCGTATGGCTGAGAGCTTTCCGGGACTGCATATCGCCGTAACGGACATGGGATCGGCTGACCAGGTGCACGCAGTCATGCAAGGGAAACTCGATGTCGGCGTCGTGCACTCGGTTCCTACGCGAGCGGGCCTCGGAAAAGCCCCGATTTTCACTGAACATTTTTCGATCGTCGTGCCAGAGGGACACGAGTTCACGACGAAGTCGGACCTGACAATAAGGGACCTGGAGGAAATGCCTCTGGTGGCCTTCTCCCGCGACCACGCGCCAGCGCTGTTCGATGCCATGATTGCATCGTGCCTTGACGCGGGATTCAGCCCTACCATTGCGCATACAGCGCGCAATCCGCTGACGACCTTCCAGATGGTGAGACTTGGTTTAGGGGTAGCGCTCGTACCGCGTTCGTACGCGCGGGCAGGGATGCCCGGCGTCGTCTTTCGGGAAATAGGCGAGACCGCCGGGCATATTCAGCTCTATGCCATCTGGCGCGAGCAAGGACCAGGGGAACTCGTCCGCAAGGTCCTGGGTACCGTCATGCGTGAGCCAATTGTCAGCTGACTGGGGTCGCCAGGCTCTCAGCCACTACGCGCCGTTCCTTATGGTGGGCAATTTAAGGTAGGCAATCATTGCCTCGGCAACTTCATCCAGGCGCTCCGGCAACAACGCATGGGCCGCATTGCGAATCGTGTGATTCGTGACCTGTTCGCCCAGATACTCGCTGAGGACATTCGCGTACCGCTGAGGCGCGATGACGTCATACTCAGCCTGAACGTTGAAGATAGGCTTTCCACCGCCGGCAAAGAAGTCGTCTACTGGCGTCCGCTTCTGGGCCAATGTCTGCATCGTCATCAATTCGGTGTTCCAACCCGTCAACCAACTGGTCGGATCGTTGCCCGGCGCAAAAAAGACCGCCCTCAGGCTGTCGAGACGAACTTCGTCAGGAAGGGTCAGGTCTGCACACTGCTCGATCTTTGCACGAATCTCGGCAGGAATAGGCAGTGCATCGACCCCGCGAGGCACCTTGCCCGCAGAGCCTGCGAGCAACACCAGTGAGCTGACCAGGTGGGGATAGTCACTTGCGGTTGTCCGAGCAATCCAGTTTCCGTGGGCGTGCCCGACTATCACCACCGGAGCCTGACCGGCGTGTTCGATAACGGCGGCAATATCGCCAGCCCAATCGTGGAGGCTCTTATTCTCGATGGGACCGGTGCTCCGAGCGTTCCCCCGAGGTTCCGGACAGAGCACACGATAGCCGGCATCCACCAACGGCTCAGCAAGTTCGAGCATATCCGTCGCACCACGGCCAAGGGACGGCAACAGAACAACGACGGGGCCCGTCCCTGTCGCATATACCTCAATGGAGATCTCGTCATCGCGACGAACATCGTAACGCTGCACCGGCACCGACAGCTTGTCGTGCGACGCCTTCTGACAATCCACTTGCATAACTACCTCTTCGGTTGGAGGGCGATCAGACACCGTGAAAACGCCAGACAACTGTACCGAGAGGGCAACGCGATATCCAATATGGATTCTGACTGAGAGTTATAGCGGGCGCGTTCCCGGGGGTTCCCCGGGGGGGCCCGCCTCCTGCTTCCTTCGTCAGTCCGGCTTTACGCCAAGCTTCGTGACGATCCCGGTCCAGGCTGTGACTTCTCGCGAGATCAATCCCCCAAACTGCTGCGGCGTGCCACCTGCGGGCGCCGCGCCATCTGTAGAGAACTTCGTCGCGGTCTCAGGCATGGCGAGAATACGGTTCACCTCCGTATTCAGTCGCTTCACCACATCCGCCGGCATCCCTTTGGGTCCGATCAGGCCGTACCTGAGCGTTACGTCGTAGTTCGGCAGCCCGCTTTCGGCCACGGTCGGGACCTCTGGGAGTGCCTTCAACCGCTGCAGGAACTGGATCAGGAAGCGCAAAGCTGCGGACGCCCGAGCCGCGGCGACGCCGGCTCGGGCCCTCCCCGATCGCCACCGCGCCCCTCCCAGCAGACCAACGCTTCGCATTTTCGTGTTTTTTTTCACAAGACAGCGGGAAGCGGCGTTTTCGGAACGATGCCCTGGATGGCGAGGCGCACAACGTATTACCCACCTCCAAAATATGCACTTAGATGCATATTTTTGCACTGCCTCGGACAGGTAGCGCCACTCGCGAATGGGTCGGCCCGGGAATGCGGACTTCGCGGTCCGCAGCCAGCTCCTACGGCCCGCCAGGCGCGGCGTGGCGCCAGTCCGCGGCGTCGCGCGGTTCTCCGCACCGTCCCACTGGCGGACTAAATCCACAAACCAATCAACGACTTAGCAACGCGGCGCGACAAGTGACGGTGGCATCGCCAGCGCCAGCGCCATGCCCTTGGCGGCCACCCGCGCCTGCCTGCCCCCCGCTCGCCAACCCGGCAAATCATCGCGGCTTCCTGGTCCGTCGCCCGCTATCCGGTACCCGGTGCGGCTTTTAGTCAAACATCCACTCAAGTTCCGTGCCCGTCATTCGTTAACCCCTGTAAGACCATCCGCGTAGCTCGGATGACAAGACCTGTTCGGCTCAAAGGGCCAAGCTGAGCGGGTTTCACCCTTTTTTTCGGCCCTTTGCTTGCCGGTCATTCCCTCAAGAATGGCAAGGCATTCCGATACAGGCATCTCATGGCGAATACGCTCACTTCTTCCCAGGCTGACGGCAACACGAGCAAGCGCGGGCGACTGCTGCTGGTGCTCGGCGTCGTGCTCGTCGCGGCGCTGGGTGCCGGGGGCTTTTTTCTGGGCAACATCCTGAGCAACCGCCAACCGGCCGCGCCTGCCGCTCCGGTTGTACCGCCGCCGATTTTTGTGCCGCTGGAAGCATTTACCGTCAATCTGAAGAGCGATGACGGCGACCGCTTCCTGCATACCGGTTTGTCGCTCAAGGTGGCGAACGCGAAGGACCAGGCGCGCATCACCGAGTACCTGCCGGAAGTCCGCAGCCGCATCTTGCTGCTGCTGTCGGCCAAGCAACCGCCCGATCTGGCGACGGTGGACGGCAAGCGCAAGCTGGCCCAGGAAATCCAGAACGTCATCAGCCAGCCGTTCGCGCCCAACCTGCCCAAGCAGCAGATCCTGGACGTCCTATTTACTTCCTTCGTGGTGCAGTAAGCGCTTTGCCCTGCCCCACCAGCAACTCCGATATGAATGCGTCCTTGTTTTCCTTGCCTGTCTCACAGCGCGCGCGCCAACGCCAGCGCGCGGGCTGATCGGTGCATGGTCGCTTTCATTCATCACGGCACTCAAGGGGCAGGACACTAGATGGCCTACGACAAGTTTCTCTCGCAGGACGAGGTAGACGAATTACTGAAAGGCGTGTCAGGCGAGACCGATACGCCCGCGGTCGCCGCGCCGGTCTCCGAGGATGGCGTGCGCCCGTACAACCTGGCCACGCAAGAGCGCATCGTGCGCGGCCGGCTGCACACGCTCGAAATCATCAACGAGCGCTTTGCCCGCCAGCTTCGCACCCAGCTGTTCAACTTCATCCGCCGCGGCGCCGACATCTCGGTGGGCTCGGTGCGGATCGAGAAGTACGGCGACTTCGTGCGCAACCTGCCGGTGCCGACCAACCTGAACCTGGTGCACATGAAGCCGCTGCGCGGCACGTCGCTGTTCGTGTTCGACCCCAACCTGGTGTTCCTGGTGGTCGACAACCTGTTCGGTGGCGACGGGCGCTTCCACACCCGCGTGGAAGGCCGCGACTTTACCCAGACCGAGCAGCGCATCATCCGGCGCCTGCTGGACCTTGCGCTCAACAGCTACGGCCAGGCCTGGAATGCCGTACATCCGATCGAGCTGGAATATATCCGCTCGGAAATGCACACGAAGTTTGCCAACATCGCCATGCTCAGCGAGGTGGTGGTGACCACCGCCTTCCATATCGAGCTTGGCGCGGTGGGTGGCCAGCTGCACGTCTGCTTCCCGTACTCGATGATCGAGCCGGTGCGCGACCTGCTGATGAACCCGCTGCAGGACGAGGTTGAAGTAGACAAACGCTGGATCTCCCAGCTGTCGCAGCAGATTCGCTCGGCGGAGGTGGATCTGGTGGCCGAATTTGCCCACGTGGAAAGCACCGTAGCCGAAGTGCTGGCGCTGCGCGTCGGCGACGTACTCCCCATCGAGCTGCCCGAGCAGGTCTTCGGCAAGGTCGATGGCGTACCCGTGCTGCAGGCCGGCTTTGGCACCATGAACGGCCAGTATGCGCTGCGCGTAGAACGGATGATCAATCACCAAGAAATCGATTCCAACAAGGAAACCGACCATGACTGACGGCAAAGACGACAAGCCGGCCGACCCGATGGACGACTGGGCCAGCGCCCTGGCGGAGCAGACCAGCGCCGAGGATCTCGCCGCTGCCGCCGCGCCTGCCCAGGCTGTCGCCGCCACGCCAGCCACAGCCACACCGGCCGCCTCCAAGGTCTTCCAGCCGCTGGAGAAGGAAACGCCGAGCGGCTTCCACAACGATATCGAGATGATTCTCGATATCCCGGTCCAGCTCACGGTAGAGCTTGGTCGCACCAAGGTGCCGATCAAGACGCTGCTGCAGCTGGCCCAGGGCTCGGTGGTGGAGCTCGACGGCCTGGCCGGCGAGCCGATGGATGTGCTGGTCAACGGCTACCTGATCGCCCAGGGCGAAGTCGTCGTGGTGAACGATAAGTTCGGCATCCGCCTGACCGACATCATCACGCCGTCCGAACGCATCCGGAAGCTCAACCGATGAAAGCCGGACCGCGCCGGACCGCCCACGCTGCGCTTGCCGCCGGCGTGGGCCTGGCGCATGCGGCGAGCGCGTACGCGCAAGCCAGTGCCACGGCGGCCAGCCCGGCCGGTACCGGTACGATCGCCAGCAACGCCGGGGCCGGCAGCCATGTCCCGGTCAGCAGCGCAACGGGGCTGGCGCAAGCCGGCCTCGGCCTGTTTGCCGTCATCGCCCTGATCCTGCTGCTGGCCTGGCTGGCGCGCCGCGCCGGCCTGGTCCGGCATGGCCAAGGCGGCCAGATGAAGGTAGTGGGCAGCACCATGCTCGGGCCCCGCCAGCGCCTGGTGATGGTGGAAGTGGGCGACACCTGCCTGGTGCTGGGCGTGAGCGCCGGCGAGATTCGCACGCTCCACACTTTGCCCGCGCAAGCCGCGCACAAGCCGGACCACCCCTGCGGCAGCACGGCAACCCCGGGGCCGGCCGGCAGCTTTGGACAAAAGCTGCTGCGTGCCATGCAAGACAACCTGAAGTCATGAATTTCCTGCCTGACGCCTCCCGGCGCACTTTGCAACACCACCTGCAACGCCACCTCCGGTCCGTGCGCGAATGCGCCAGCCAACCCTCCCGGCTTGCGCTCGCGGCATTGCTGGTGAGCGCCTGCCTTGCGCTGGTGCTGTTGCCTGCCATGGCCCACGCGCAGGCATTGCCCGGCCTGACCAGCAAGGCCGGCCCGGGCGGCAGCCAGACCTGGTCGCTGTCGGTACAGACGCTGGTCCTGCTCACCTCGCTGTCGTTCCTGCCTGCGGCCATGCTGATGATGACGGGCTTCACCCGCATCATCATCGTGCTGGGGCTGCTGCGCAATGCGCTGGGCACGGCCAGTTCCCCGCCCAACCAGGTGCTGGTGGGACTGTCGCTGTTCCTGACCTTCTTTGTCATGTCGCCGGTGTTCGACCGCATCTACACCGACGCCTACAAGCCGCTGTCCGAGAACAAGCTCAGCCTGGAAGACGCCGCCGCCAAGGCCGCCGCGCCGCTCAAGACCTTCATGCTCAAGCAGACCCGCGAGAAGGACCTGGCGCTGTTTGCCCAGATGGCCAAGGTGCCCGAGATGCAGGGCCCCGAAGACGTGCAGATGCACATCCTGGTGCCCGCCTTTGTCACCAGCGAGCTCAAGACCGCGTTCCAGATCGGCTTTACCGTCTTTATCCCCTTCCTGATCATCGACCTGGTGGTAGCCAGCGTGCTGATGGCGATGGGCATGATGATGGTGCCGCCGGCCACCATCGCGCTGCCGTTCAAGCTGATGCTGTTCGTGCTGGTGGACGGTTGGCAATTGCTGCTGGGCTCGCTGGCGCAGAGCTTCCTGAACTGATCACGGGGCGCTAGCCCCACCCGAGGCCTTCGCCATGACGCCGGAAACCGTAATGAGCATCGCCACCCAGGCGATGAAAATGACCCTGATGCTGTCCGCGCCGCTGCTGCTGGTGGCGCTGGTGGCTGGCCTGGTGGTGAGCCTGTTCCAGGCCGCCACGCAGATCAATGAAATGACGCTGTCCTTCATCCCCAAGCTGCTGGCTCTGTTCGCCACCATGGTGCTGGCCGGCCCGTGGATGATCAACACCTTTGTCGACTACATGCGCGAAGTGTTCCAGGGCATTCCCGCCCTGGTGCATTGAGTCCGATGCGTGCGATGCGCCCCATGCGCCGGACAAGCCAGGCGTCGCGCCTGGCCGCGCTGAGCGACATCTAACGCCGCAATCGCCGCAACAGCCGTATCCGCCGCAACAGCCGCAACAGCCGCCGTGCTCTCCGTCACCTCCGCCCAGCTCTACGCCTGGATCGCCGCCTTCCTCTGGCCCTTGTTCCGCCTGCTGGCCCTGATCGGCACCGCCCCGCTGTTTGGCGAGTCGACCATCCCGAGACGCGCCAAGGTCGGCCTGGCGGCCCTGATGGCGGTGATCATCTCGCCCACCATCGGCCACCTGCCGCTGGTGCCGGTGTACTCGCTGGAAGGCTTCCTGATCATCCTCAACGAGGTAGGTATCGGGCTGGCGATGGGATTCAGCATGCGGCTGGTGTTCTCCGCCGTGCAATTCGCCGGCGAAACCATCGGCCTGCAGATGGGCCTGTCGTTCGCCTCCTTCTACGACCGCTCCGCCGGCGGCCAGACCATGGTGCTGGCGCGCTTTCTCAATGTGGTCGCCATGCTGATGTTCCTGGCCATGGACGGCCACCTGATGCTGCTGGCCACCATCGCCGATAGCTTCGCCAGCCTGCCCATCGCCGCCCAGCCCCTCACCGGCGCCGGCTGGGCGGCGGTGGCCGCCTCCGGCGCCACCGTGTTCTCCTCGGGGCTGCTGCTGGCCCTGCCACTGATCGCCGCGCTGCTCACGCTCAACCTCGCCATGGGCATCCTGAACCGCGCATCCCCGCAACTGTCGATCTTCGCGGTCGGCTTCCCGGTCACGCTGGGCGGCGGCCTCCTGTTGATGATGCTGATCATGCCGCAGATGAGCACCTTCATGGCGCGGCTGATCGAGGGCGGGTTGAGTACGGTGGCAACGGTGTTGGGGCAGTTTGGGCGGTGAGGGTCAGGTCTCGGCGGACCCGCCCGGAGCTTTAAGAATCCGTTTCAAATAGATGCTGGCAGCGTTGCGCGGCGGTGCCGTACAGTGACGTGTCGGCGGCCGCGGTTCCAGCCAGGGTCCTTTTGCTTCGCTTCATGCTGAAGCGGCATCCATTTGCTACAAGCAGGGCCGCCCGACGATTCAGGAATCGATCGTTGAGCCCCCTCCCTGCCTCCCTCGACACCAGTGCAAGTGCCAGCTTCGGCCCCGCCGCCGCGCAACCCGTGGCGGTACCCGCCACGCCAAAACGCTTCGCCATCACCGCATCCGACCGTTATGTTGGCGTCTTCGATGCCTTCGTCCAGCACGGATGGGAACCGGTGAAACTGTTCACCGCCCGCGTCGACGGGCGCATGCATCGCACCGACGCCATCCTGGACCGCGCGCAAGCCCGCAAGATCGACATCCAGCTCTCCCCCATGAATGACCACTCACTCGACGGCCTGCGCGATCTCGGGTGCGACTTGCTGGTGGTGGCGAGCTACGCGTGGCGCATCGGAGACTGGGCCTCGCGAATCCCGATGGCCATCAATTTCCACCCCTCGCCATTGCCGGTGGGCCGCGGACCCTATCCGCTGCCACGGGCCATCCTGGACGGTCTGGCCACCTGGGGCGTAAGCTGCCACAAGATCAGCAAGGATTTCGATCAGGGCGACATCCTGGCCCAGCGCCAGTTCGACGTTGCCCCCGACGAAACGCATGAAAGCCTCGATCTGAAGGTGCAGCGCGCCACGTCGCGCCTGGCCCACGAAGTGGCCTTCAATCTCGATGCCCTGTGGAAGAACGCCGTGCCGCAGGGCGCGGGCTCCTACATCCCCTTCTGGACCGACGCCGACCGTACGCTCGACTTTTCCCTGACGCCCGAGCGCATTAACGCGATGCTGCGCGCCTTCGGGCGCCATGAATGCCTGGCGCGCATCAACGGCAAAGTGGTCCACGTCATCGACGCCCACACCTGGCGCGAACCGCATAACCTGCCGCCGGGCGTGGTAGACCATGTCGATGGCGAGCGCTTCGTCGTCTCCTGCACGGGCGGATTCATCGCCATTCTCGAGTGGAACCTGTTGCCGCCCGGACAGATGCGGGGCACGGCGCCGCGCTGAGCGCACACGGCCGCGGGACGCAACGGGCGAATGCAGCGTTGCCCCTCCTGTTCTTGTTGCGATGCCAGGGACAGGTTCGTCCCCGGCGACGGCGTTTGCTGCCTTCAACCCTTCACGCACACCACCTGCTTGAGCGTGTGGACGATCTCGACCAGGTCGGACTGCGCCGCCATCACCGCGTCGATGTCCTTGTAGGCCATCGGGATCTCATCGATGACTTCGGCATCCTTGCGGCACTCGACGCCTTGCGTGGCCAGTCGCTGGTCTTCCACCGAGAACCGGCGCTTGGCTTCGGAGCGGCTCATGGTGCGGCCCGCACCGTGGCTGCAGGAGCAAAACGATTCCGCATTGCCCTTGCCTCGCACGATGTAGGAACGCGCGCCCATCGAGCCCGGGATGATGCCAAGCTCGCCGGCCTTGGCGCTGACCGCGCCCTTGCGGGTGATCAGCACGTCTTCGCCGAAGTGGCGCTCCTTCTGCACGTAGTTATGGTGGCAGTTCACCGCCTCCATCTCCGTGGCAAAGGGCTTGCCGATCACAGCGCGCGCGGCGTCCAGCACGTTGGCCATCATCGTCTCGCGGTTGCGGCGCGCGTACTGCTGCGCCCACTCCACCGCGAACACGTAGTCTTCATAGTGCTCGCTGCCTTCCACCAGGTAGGCCAGGTCGCGGTCGGGCAGGTTGATGAAGTGCCGGCGCATATCCGCTTGCGCCAGCTCGATAAAGGTGTTGCCGATGGCATTGCCCACCCCGCGCGAGCCCGAGTGCAGCATGAACCAGACTGACTGGCTCTCATCCAGGCAGACCTCGATAAAGTGGTTGCCGGTGCCCAGCGTGCCCAGGTGATTGCGGTTGTTGGTGCGCGCCAGCTTCGGGTACTTCCGCGTGATGCGCTCGAAGCCACCTGCCAGCGCGGCCCAGCTCGCATCCACCGCATCCGGCACCGCGCCCCAGGCGCCCTTGTCGCGGCCGCTGCGGTTGCTGGAGCGGCCGTGCGGCACCGCTTTCTCGATGGCGCTGCGCAGCGGGCCGAGGCTATCGGGCAGGTCGCTGGCGGTTAGCGTGGTCTTGACGGCGATCATGCCGCAACCGATATCCACGCCCACCGCCGCCGGGATGATGGCGCCGCGTGTGGGAATCACCGAGCCGATGGTGGAACCTTTGCCCAGGTGTACGTCCGGCATCACGGCCAGATGCTTGAAGATGAACGGCATCTGCGCGGTGTTGGCGAGCTGCGCGCGCGCGCCGTCATCGACGGGCACGCCATGGGTCCACATCTTGACCGGGCGGCCGGTGCCGGACAGGAATACGTCGTAATTCTCCTTGCTCATGTCTTCATCTCTCTTTGCCTTGCAGCGGGACTACGCTGGCGTTGGCCAGCAAGATACCAAATAAGGTGGGCGACTATGGGTTGTGGAACCGGTGCTGTAAGCGTAGGACAATGCGGCACAGTAGTACTGGGTGCACATCACCACCGGCACCCACGTGGCACAGATCTGCCTGTTCCTGCTGACCGAGGCGCGCTACCTGCCGGCCTGCCTGTTGCAGACCTCGCCGCCCTTGCGGCAGGCCAGCGGCCAGCCAGGCCGCTACGCCGCCATCGATCTGGACCTGTCCCGCTACGACCAGCTGGCCGCGCGCTTCTCGCGCGAGCAGCAGGATGCGGTGTCGTTGCTCAAATCCGGCATTGCCACCCGCAACGCCGCCTTCAACCAGACGATCGGCGAGGTCGAGCGCGTGGTGCTGCTAATCGGCCCGACCGGCACCGGCAGGTCGTTCCTGGCGCGGCAACTTCCGCGGCCTCGCCGCATCGGTGACGCGCATGATGACGCTGGCCGACAGCGGCCGCATCGATGCCAGCGTCGTGGACGCGGAAATCGCGCGGCTGAGCGACTCGTGGCAGGACGGCGCTCAGCAGGCGTTAGCGCAAGGCCAGATGCAGGACCAGATGCAGGGCCAGGTGCAGGCCATCCCGGATCCCGCCGTGCGGGCTGCCACGGACCCGTTCGACCTGGTGCAGCTCGACTATGTGTTGAGCGTGTGCCGCCGGAGCAAGAGCCAGGCCGAGGCCGGGCGCACGCTGTTTGCCGTAGTTTGCCGTATTGCGGCTGGGCAAGGGCAGCAGCAACGACAGCGACCGGTTGGCCAAGTACCTCGGCAAATCCGGCCTGACCTTCGCGGCGGCGAGCCAGTCCTAGCTTAGCGCCTCGGCCGCGATCCGCGCGGCGGAGGCCAGCACGTCGTTGCGATAGGCGGTGTCCTTGCCGGGTTGCGTGAAATAGATCGCCAGCACGATGGGCGGCTTTCCGGGCGGCCATGCCACTCCGATGTCGTTGGCCGTGCCGTAGTCGCCGGTGCCCGTCTTGTCCGCCACCTGCCAGTCCACCGGCACGCCGGCGCGGATCCGCGTGGCGCCAGTGGTATTGCCGCGCATCCATGCCACCAGCTGTTCGCGCTCTACCCCGCCCAGCGCATCGCCCAGCGTGAGCCGTTGCAGGCTAGCGGCCATGGCAGCGGGGGTCGACGTATCGCGCGGGTCACCAGGCAGCGCGGTGTTGAGCTCGGTCTCCCAGCGGTCGAGCCGGAACTGGTCGTCGCCGATCGTGCGGGCAAACGCGGCCACAGCGGCAGGGCCACCGAGCAGCTTCATCAGCAGGTTGGCGGCCGTGTTGTCGCTGTACTGAAGGGCGGCCGCACACAATTCGGCGACCGTCAGGCCACCGCCGACGTGCTTCTCTGTGATCGGCGAGTACGCGACCAGTTCGTCCTTCTTGTAGGTAATGCGCCGTTGCAGCAGCCCGGCCTGCGTTGCGCTGCGCTGCAGGACGGCGGATGCGGCGATCACCTTGAATGTGCTGCACAGCGCAAACCGTTCATTGGCGCGGTGACTGAGCCGCGCGCCATTGGCGGTGTTCAGCGCAGCGATGCCAAGGCGCCCGCCTGCTGCAAGTTCGAGCGCGGCCAGGCGGTCTTGCGCCGCGACGCTCCCTTCGGTCCTGCCAGCCCACGAAGTGCAGGCGGCGGCGAAGGGGACCGTCGCGGCGGCGAGCAGCAGCGTGCGGCGAACGGGAGAATGTGTCATTGGTCTTTTCCTGTGATTGAGTGACTTATTGAGTGGCTGATTGAGTGGCTGCATCAGAGCGATCCCAACAGTCCCGGCAACGCCTGCAGGAACGCATCGCGCGCGCGCAATCCTGCGCTGACAGGCTCGTTTTTCTCATCCTGGATCAGGCGCGCAAAGACAACGTTCCGGCCATCCTTCGCCGCCCAGCCGACAAACCATCCATAGCCGTGGCTCCAGTCCTCGGCGCCATTGGCCAGGCGCGGGGCGCCGGTGCCCGTCTTGCCGTAGACGGCCCATCCGTTCGGCAACTCGCCGAGCGCCATGATCCGGCTTGTCATGTCATAGGCATGCGCGGTCACGGGCAATTGGCGATTGACCACCTTTTGCAAAAACGCAACCTGCTCCAGCGCAGAGATCTTCAGCGACGAGCTAAGCCACGAGCGCGTCAGTCCGTTGTGCTTGCCGGGGTCGCCAGAGATATCGCCATTGCCGTACTGGAACGCACTGATGTACCGCCCGAGGCGCGCCTGGCCAAGCTGTTGCGTCAACTGCTGCGAGTACCACACGACCGAGGTCTTCATCCAGCTCTGCGGGTCCGTGGTGACGCGCTTGGACGGGTTGCTCTCACGATACGCCTCGCGATACGGCATGGCTGGCGCGTGCTCATCCGCCAGCAGCCCTGCGTCGAAGCCCATCAGGCTGAGCGGGACCTTGAATGTCGATGCCGCGGTCACGCGCTGGTTGCAGGTGCCCTCTTGCTTGAGCACCTTGCCGCTACCGGCGTCCGCAAGAACCGTGCACGTCAGCTCGGCATGGGCGGCTGAAAAGGACAGCGCCGCGCAGAGCGCGGCAAAGATGGCGATTGGCTTCAAGATGACCTCCGTGTTTTTTTATGAGCGCGATCGATCTGGCCGGCCAGGTCGGCGCACGAAACGGAGCATAGAAGCGCGGCGGCATGACGCCAAGCCCGCTGGCTGTAACCTGCGTAACATGGCACCCTCGGTGCACGCGCCGATGGCACAATTCCCACACGTCCCGCTGCAAGTTGTTGCTAAAAAGTGCCGCTGCAAAGACCCGCCTCAACGTCCTGCATTAACGTCCTGCATTAACGTCCTGCATCAACGTCCCACACACAACCGTCCCGCATGCGCCAGCCCGCCCTTGCCATTGAGCTATCCGCCCCCTATCTCGTCAACGGCGAGCCCGCGCGCTACCAGAGCCTGTGGCTGCTCGCCGCCGTCTGCGCGGCCGCGCGCAACCGCGGGGCCAGCTTGCCGGCGGTGCATTTGCAAACCCGCTTCCCCGATGCCGCCAATATCCGCATGATGGTCTCGCGCGCCTTTGCCGACTTCGCACGCTGGGGCGTGCCGGTGGGGTGGGGACCGGACCGGGGCCAGGGCATCGCGGGTCTCAACCCGGCGCGCCGCAGCCGCGGGCCGTTCTGGATCGAGCCGGCGGCGGCCAAGCGCGTGCGCTTCACCGTGGATGGCCGCAGCGCTGGCGATGCGGCATTGGCGCGCTTCGTGGGGCTGGGCACTGCCTGCGCGAAGCACGCCGCCCGCCAGGCGGACGCGGCCCACCCCGCGGTTGACTACGTGATGCGCGACATCAGCTACTGGAGCCATCTCACGCAAGCCATGCGCGGCATGCAGGACGGCGTGGGCGTTGCGGGTGGTGGTGCCAGCAACGGCGTAGCGGATGCCCTGCGCGCAGCGCAGCGCTGCGCCACCGACGATTTCCAGCACGCCTTCGCGCTGCTCAAGGAGAGCCTGGCCTGGCGGCGCGGCGACGACCTTGCGCGCAGCCGCGCGGCGCTCCAGCGCTTTGACCGCATCGTGGGCACCGGCACCGTGGACACGGCGGTGCCCACCTTCGCCGCCATGGCGCGCGTGGTGCGGGCCTGGGAGCGCTATGCAGGCAACCAGATGGAGGCGGCGCAGGCGGAACTGGAAGGCCTCGGCGCCGATCCGGCGCTGCAGCCCGTGGTGCGCTACAACCCGCGCGTGCGTTTCGAGACCCTCAACCTCGGTGCGCTGGTCCACAAGACGGTGGCGATCCGCGACATGGCAACGCAGCCAGAGGCGGCGCGGCAAGCGGCTGAAGCGGCCGTGGCAGGCTTCTCCGGCGCCCTGCAGGCAGCCTATGAGGCGGACTCGGTGGATGCCGCGCAGCACGTGGCGGCCAACCTCGGGCTCTGCCTGTGGCTGTTCTGGAACCACGCACTGATCGATCCCCGGCGCGCATGGCCCGCGGGCCAGGTGCAGCGCCAGGCCGTGCGCTGGCTGGGCTTGTCGGAATGGATCTGCGACCGCTTTGGCGTGGGCGGCGGCTCGGCGTGGAACATCATCTTCCTGCTGCGCATTGCGCGCGGCAACTGCGCGCAGGACGGCGGCGGGACGCTCAAGGCGTTTCGCGCGCAACAGCCGCTGCTGCTGGATGAAGCGGTGGACGCGCTGCGTCCCTTCCATGCGCCCTTTGCGCGGGCCAAGGGCTTTATCAGCTGGTCGTCGCTGGCCAGCTTCGCGCTTGACGAGCACGACAGCGGCCACGTGCATTACGGTGCCCTGCCACTCGCCAACCTGCTGCTGGAGGCCAGCTGGTTCCAAGCCTTCGAGCACGGTGCCACGGCTGCCGCGTTTGCCACCGTGGAGCGCCTGGCCGGGCTGCTCGGCAAGCTGCGCGCGGCGGAGCGCCGCTTCTTCGTCTCGGCCATCACCGCGCTGCCACGCGAGCTGCAACTGGCCGCCGCCGAAGCCATCCGCGCCGCGCCGCGCGCTGCCCGCAAGACCAAAGGAACGCCTCGCCGGTGAGGCTGACACATAACATTCATCGTACCGAAACATCACATCCGTATATTTCCGCCTCGCAATCAGGGATAACAGGGAGATATAAGGATGGATAACCACAACGCCAACCGGCACGCCGGCCCCGCCATGCGCCTGGGCGCTGGCGCTGTCCTCGCCATGCTGGCCGCGGCCGCCGTGCTGCACGGCTGCGGCAGCGACAGCACGGACGCGGCGCCAGCCGCCGTGGCCACCGCGCCGGTCACGCCGGTCACGCCATCCGGCGATGCACCCAGCGCCAGCGCCAACATCCAGGCCGCGTGGGTCGAGATCGGCGACAGCAACCAGGCCATTGCACGCGTCATCACCAACTACGCCGCGCCGGCCGTCGTGGCAGGCAGCGCGTTGCCTTCGAATTCGCTTTGCCCGCTGCTGACCGTCGATGGCGTGCAGCAGCGCATGACGCTGCGCACGGGCGCCGGCACCATGGCGCAGCGCACCACCGCCAGCGCCGCAGCCGACTCCAAACCGTCTGATTTCCCGGTCTCCGTGTGCGAAGCCACGCTGCCGGCCGGCGCCGCCGCCAGCGTGGCGGGCCAGACGCTGCCGCTGCCCAAGGCCCAGCCGCAACGCGTGCTGGTGCTGGCCGATACCGGCTGCCGCCTGAAGAAAGCGGATAACGCCTACCAGCCTTGCAGCGATGGCACCGCCTGGCCGTTTGCCGCGCTGGCCACTACCGCCGCCGGCATGAACCCGGACCTGGTGCTGCATATCGGCGACTACCACTACCGCGAAAACCTCTGCCCGCCCGACATCGCCGGCTGCCAGGGCACGCCGTGGGGCTATGGCTGGGATACCTGGCAGGCCGACCTCTTCAAGCCCGCCGCCCCACTGATGGCCAAGGCGCCGTGGGTGGTCGTGCGCGGCAACCATGAAGAATGCGCCCGTGCCGGCCAGGGCTGGTTCCGCTTCCTCGATCCGCGCCCGTACTCGGACGCGCGCTCCTGCAACGACCCCGCCAACGACAGCAACGCGAACTACTCCGAGCCCTATGCGGTTGCGCTTGGCACCGGCTCGCAGGTCATCGTGTTCGACTCGGCCAAGGCCGGCAAGGCCGCGCTGCCAACCTCCGACCCGCAGTTCATCGCTTACCAGAAGCAGTTCCAGACGGTAGGCTGGCTGGCCGCCAAGCCGGGCATGACCACCACGATGTTCACCAACCACCATCCCATCCTGGCCTTTGCGCCGGTGGCGGGCAGCAACCCGGCGCCGGGCAACCTGGCCCTGCAATCGGTCATGAGCAATGCCAACGCCCAGGCCTACTACCCGCCCGGCGTGCAAGTGGCGCTGCACGGCCACGTGCATGACTTCCAGGCCATCAACTTTGCCTCCAGCCACCCGGCCACCATCGTGTCGGGCAACGGCGGCGACAACCTGGACGTAGCGCTGCCCGATCCGCTGCCGCCCGGCACGATTCCCGCGCCCGGCACCGTGATCGACAAGATCACGCACAGCGCAAGCTTTGGCTTCCTGATGATGGAGCGCAATGCGTCGCCCGCCACCGGCTGGACCTTCAAGGCGTATAGCGTGGCCGGCAAGCTGATGGCGACCTGCGTGCAAACCTCCAATACGCTGGCTTGCGACAAGACCGGCTTCCTGGCGCCGTGACCGGGGCCATGCGCGCCGCCAGCGCCACCCTTGCCGCCATCTGTCTTGCGGCTGGCACTGGCGGCGCGGCGCTTGCAGCGCCCGCGCCGGGGATGGTGCTGATGCCCGGCGCCCCACCCGCCAGCGTGGTGGACACCATCGGCAAGGGCACGCCCAAGGTCGCCGCCAAGGTCGACCCCACCGCCGCCGTGTTCCGCCCCGACCCGGCACTGGCCGCGCTGGGCAAGCGCATCTTCTTCGATGCGCGCCTGTCCGAGCCGCGCGGCATGTCCTGCGCCGGGTGCCACGACCCCGCGCGCGCCTTCGCGCCGACGCTATCGCCCGCGTCGCTGGCAGGCCCGCACGTGCCCCAGGGCAGCCGGCCCGGCCGCTTCAGCCTGCGCAACGCGCCCTCGCTGCTGTACGTGCGCTACATCCCGCGCCGGCACTTCTACCAGGACGACGACGCGCCCTACGCCTCGCCTTTCGGCGGCCTGTTCGCCGACGGGCGCGCCGATACGCTTGCCGAACAGGCGCGCGGCCCCTTGCTCGATCCCAACGAGATGAACAACGCAACGCCGGCCAGCCTGCTGCGCAAGGTCAAGGCGACGGAGCTGGCGCCCGCGCTGGCGGCGCGCTTCGGCCCCGCCGTGCAGACCGATCCCGAGCAAATGCTGCTGGCGCTCGGCAAAGCGCTGGAGGCCTACCTGCAGAGCGATGAGATGGCGCCGTTCAGCTCCCGCTTTGACGATTACCTGCGCCATCGCACGCCGCTGGCGCCAGCGCAAGCCCGCGGCCTGGCCTTGTTCAAGAACCCGGACAAGGGCAACTGCATGACCTGCCACACGCTCTCGGACACCGCCAGCCGGCCGGAGCGATCGCTGTTCACGGATTTTGGCTATGACGCGATTGCCGTGCCCCGCAACCGGGCGCTAGCCGCCAACCGCGATCCCAGGCGCTTCGACAATGGCCTGTGCGACACCGCCCGCCGCCTGCGCTGGCCCGAGCCGGAGCAATGGTGCGGGTACATCCGCACGCCCGGCCTGCGCAATGTCGCGGTGCGCCAGAGCTTCATGCACAACGGCGTGTTCACCACGCTGCGCGATGCCGTGGCCTTCTACAACACGCGCTCGACCGACCCGGGCAAGTGGTATCACGGCGGCAAGACCTTCGATGACGTGCCGGCGGCGTATCGGGGCAACATCAATATCAACTCGACGCCGATGAACCGGCGCGCAGGGACCGCGCCGGCCATGACCGAAGCGGAGATCGACGATCTCGTGGCGTTCCTGCGCACGCTGACCGATGCGCCCTATGTGGGCCTCATGCCGGCCGCGCAGGCCGCCAAGCCCTAAGGACCCCGCGCCGCGCAGACGGCATCGGCCTCGAACCCGCGAAAGACCAGTTGCGTGGGATCCGGCTGCGGCTCGATCTCGCGGCCGTCCTTGCCGGCCAGCCGCAGCACCTGCCCGGTGCAGCTCTTCGCCGCCGCGTCGCGCTGGTAGCGCAACTCGTACTGCCAGCCTGGCAGCGGCACAAAGGAAACCCCCACCGCGCACCGATAGGGCTGCTCGCCAGCGGCAACCGCCGCTGCCGTCAGGTAGATGCGCTGGCCAGCCACCAGCCACCGCTCACGCGTGCGGCCGGGCGGCTCCGGCGATATCCCCACCATGGCCAGGTCGCGCTCCGTGCCCATCGCGGGCAGTTGCTTGCCCGTGCCGCCCAGCAGGAGCGGCTTGGGTGGCTTCGGGCACCGGGTGGCGTCCACCACGTTGAAAGTCGTGTTGTCGTCCGTGTTGGTCACCAGCCGGATGCGGGCGGCGGGCGTGCCGGTCTCGACCCGGTAATGGGAAATGCAGCCGGACAAGGCAAGCGCCAGGACGCAGAGCGCAGCGGGCGGAATGGCGGTTTTGCGGACTTTCGACATGGGGATGCAGGAAAGTTGGCCACCGGCAAAGCATACCCGCTTTGATTTCATGACGGTTTTCCCCAAGAGGCCAATTGCGTGTGCCATGGCACAATGATCGCGAACGTGCGCGTTCGGTCTGTCAGGTGGCCAGTCAACCAATACCGCCCGCTCAACATGATAAATATCAATCACATCTACGCATTCCTTGAGCTGGTGGAGCAGCGCAACTTCAACGCCGCGGCGGAGAAACTGCACCTGACCCAGTCGGGTCTGTCGCGCAAGATCAGCGCTATCGAGGAACGGGTCAATCAACGACTGTTCGAGCGCACCACCCGCTTCGTGCGTCCTACCCGCGCTGCCATGGTGCTGGCGCGCCACTGGCGCGAGGCACTGGTCAGCTATCAAGCCGGGCTTGCGGAGATTGGCGCAACGGATGCGGACCTGGCCGGCTCGCTGTTGATTGGCGTTAGCGCAACCTCAAGGTTTGGAGAGTGGCAGAAGTTCAGCGACCTATTCTTTCAGACCTTTCCCAGCGTGAATGGCCGCATCGAGTCAATGCCTTCGCAAGACGTGGTGTTCTATGTGCGCAACGGCGACCTGGACGTCGGTTTTTGCGGCGGCCCGATCGCGGACGACAGCCTGGGCGTCATCCAGATCGAGCAGATCCGCTACCGCGTGCTCCTGCCTGATGATCATCCACTGGCACAGCGCGCGTCACTGACATTGGCGGACCTGCGGGGGGAGGAACTGAGCCTGGTGAACGCCAAGACCTGGCCGCGAGTGCGCGAGAACCTGGATGCCTTGCTAGCGCAATGCGGCCTGCTCGGCGCGGTCGCTTACGAGTCCAACTTCATCGACCGGGTCCTACGGGACATCATCGACAACGGCCGCGTCGGCATCCACCCGCTGGCCGAGAACTACCTGTTGCCCAGGGGCGTGACGTTGCGAGAGATCGATGACCTGGCGCTCTGCCTGGAGAATATGTTCGTGTGGCGAAAATCCACCACGTCGCCCCTGGTCCGCAGCATGGTCAGCATGCTGACGCGGTATTTCGACGGGGCCGCGGCGAAGTCGTGAGAGCGGGCCTTCGCCCGCACCCACGGCTTCTATCGCCCAACGAAATTCGCCCTGCGCTTCTCAGCGATGCTGCCCATGCCCTCCTTCAGGTCATCGCTTTCCAGCATGAAGGACAGCTCTCTCTGCAGGCGATAGGCCTGCACGGCTGGGCTGTCCGGCACCACCGCATTGACCAGCCGCCGCAACCGCGCGATGACCAGCGGCGAGTTGTCCGCCAATGCCCTCGCATACTCGAGCGCTGCGTTCAACTGTTCGCCTTCGGGTACCAGCCGGTTGACCAGCCCGACCTCATAAGCGCGCCGGGCCGGCAGCGCGCCGCCGAGCAACATCACTTCCATCGCCACCTTGTGCGGAATCCGCGCGGCCAGACCGGCGATCATACCCATCGACACACCCAGCTTGGCTTCCGGGTACATGAACCTTGTCGTCTCCGTGGCCACGCACAGATCGCACATCTGGACCAGTGTCATCGCCGCACCGAGGCACCAGCCGTTGACAGCGGCCACGAGCGGCTTGCCAGACGGTGCGCCCGCGCCAGGGATGCTGCGAGCGATGTCCTTGGGGAAGGCGCGGAGATCCGCACCCATCGTGAAGTTCTCACCGTTAGCGCAAATGACGCCAGCCCGCGCACTGCCTTCGTTGAGCCGGCAAAGCGAGTCGTGCAGCCCCTGCACGACCTCATCGCTGAACAGGTTCTTGCCTGGACGGTTCAGGGTGATGATCGCGACCCGATCCCGCTCCTCATACAACACGACCTGATCTGACATATGCCTCCTTGGGATTGGTCAACCTGGTAGAACTAGCGTCTCGCGTACCGCTGTTGCAGCGGCAGCTTGTAGAGTTTCCCGTTGGGTTCACGGGGCAGCGCGGGATCGAAATCGATCGTCTTGGGGCATTTGATCGCCGAGAGCTTGCTGCGGCACCAGGCGATCAGCTCCTGGCCAAGCTCGGGGCCCGCGTCGTGCGGCGCGACGGCCTGCACCACCGCCTTGACCTGCTCGCCGAGGTCCTCGTCCGGAATGCCAAACACCGCGCAGTCCGCAACCGCCGGATGGGCACCCAGCACATCCTCCACTTCCTGTGGATAAACGTTGACCCCACCCGTAATGATCGTGAATGACTTGCGGCCCGTCAGGTACAGATAGCCTTCGGCGTCGACGTAACCCAGGTCGCCATAGGTCCGCCAGCCTTGCGGGCTCGTCACCTTTTCGGTCTTTGCGGCGTCACCGTGATAGCTGAAATTGCCCGTGCCCTCGAAGAAGATCATGCCGACCTGCCCCGCCGGCAACTCATGCCATTCGTCGTCAAAGATGTGGATGGGCGCTTGCGTGGAGCGCCCAACCGAGCCCTTGTGCAGCAGCCACTCCTCGGACGTGATGCCGCATGTGCCGACGCCTTCGGTGCCCGCATACACCTCGTAGAGAACCGGGCCCCACCACGCGATCATGGCCTCCTTCACGTAGACCGGACAAGGCGCGGCGCCATGGACCGCGAAGGTCATCGACAAGAGCTGGTAGCGCCGTTTCACGGCATCGGGCAGGCGCAACATGCGGGAGAACATGGTTGGCACCCACAAGCTGGCCGTGCATTGGTATCGCTCGATCAGTGCCAGCGCCTGCTCCGGGTCGAAACGCTTCATCACGATCAACGTCCCCCCCGTTGCCAGAATGGCGCACGCATACCGGAACGGCGCGCTGTGGTAGAGCGGCGACGTGGAGAGGAAGACCGTGTCGCGGGTGCAGGTCTGCATCAGCGCTGCCAGGCGAGGATCAGCGCTGTCGTACGGGCGGGTCATCGTGGCACGCTTGACGCCCTTGGGCTTGCCCGTGGTGCCGGACGAATACAGCAACACCTCCCCGCAGGCCGGGTCGGAGAGTTCGCTGTCGTCAAATCCCGCGGCGGCGCGGTCCCAGTCCAGGTAACCGGCCACTTCTCCCATGCAGGCAATACGGTGTACACCGGGATCGAGCAGGCCAGGCAGGCCCGGCATTGTCGCAACCTTGCTGGCCGCGATGACCAGCATGCTGGCACCGCTATCCGCCACGATGTACGCGAGTTCTTCCGCCGTCGCCCGTGTCGAAACCGGCGTGAAGTAGACGCCGATACGTTGCGCGGCGAGACAGACCGCCAGGAACGCTGCGTCGTTTTCCAGGCAGAAGACCAGCGTATCACCCGCACGAAGACCCTGGCTCATCAACAGGCGTGCGCCGCGATTGGCTCTGCGCTCCAGCTCGCCATACGTCAACGAGAAATTGTCGTCTGCAAAAATGGCGCACACGTCTTCCGGCGCGGTCTTTCCAAAATGGGATGGATGCATGATTCAGTTGGCTAGTCGGCTTGGTGCCATTGCGGATTGCATGGCTTCTATTCTTCGATCGAGATGCCGGAATGGCGAACCGCGTCCGACCAGAATTTCAGCTCCGTCTGGAAGTACCGCGCGGATTCCTCCACGCTGAGGTTGAGCGGCTGGAGGTTGTAAGCCAGCGACTTCGCCTTGATCTCTTCGTCGACCGCTTCGCGAAACGCCAGGTTCAGCTTGCGCAGGACCGCCACCGGCGTACCCGCCGGCGCGTACAGGCCTACGTGGAATTTCACGGAAAACTTCTCCATGCCCGGTGTTTCGGAGGCCAGCGGTATGCCCGGCATGGAAGGACTGCGGTGCGGGCCCGTTTGCGCGATCACCTTGACCCTGCCGGTAGGCAGCAACGGCGCCATCCCGGTGTAGCCATCGAAGGTCATGTCGATGACGCCGGAGCCCAGGTCGTTGAGCAGGGTCGGCCCACCTTTGTAGGAAACCTGCGTCAGCTTGATCCCCGCCATCTGTTCGAGCAGCACCGGGCCCAGGTGCGTCGTGCCGCCTACCGTCGATGTCCCGTAGGTGAGGCCACCCGGCTTGGTCCTGGCCAGGGCGAGAAAGCCCGCGAGGTTGGTCACGGGCAGCGTGCCGCTGACGGCCACCGCGAAGCCGTCTTCGCCCAGGTAGGTGACGGGAACCAGATCGGTTGCCGTGTTGTAGGGCAGCTTGCGGTAGAGCGCGGAGTTGGTCAGCAGCGTGTTGACGGCGATCAACAGGGTGTAGCCATCGGCGGGGCTCTTCGCCACGGCGCTGGTCGCAATGATCGTGTTGCCGCCCGGCCGGGGCTCGATCACGACGGGCTGGGCCAGGATCCTGGCGACCCGGATGGCAAGCGGGCGAAGAAAGTTGTCGGTGGATCCGCCTGCGGGGAACGGCGTGATGACACGGACGGGACGCGATGGAAATGCATCGGGCTGCTGCGCTGACGCACCTGGCCCCAGGGCCGCAAGCCCCAGCAAGACGGCAGGCGCTGCCGCAAGCCGCGCGCGGCGCGTCCGTGACAAAGCTGGGAACCGGCTATTCGCGATCATGTTCATACACTCCTCTTGGGATGCGCGCAGCATCAGAATTTGTGACGGATGCCGACGGCCGCACCCAGCATGCTGTCCTTGCCCGTGCCAAGGAAATAGCCATTGGCGAAGCTGTTCGCCGAGGTATCGAAATCCAGGCCGGCGTTCTTGGCATAGGCCGTGCTCAGGTACACATCCGTGCGCTTGGACAGGTTGTAGTCCACCATGAACGATACCTGCCACGGGTTCTTGATGTTCGCGCCGCCCAGGCTCTTTACGTCGTCGTAGTAGTAGGCCAGTGTGAGGCCGAGCGCCGGCGTGGCTTGGTAGTTGGTGCCGAGCCAGTAGTAGTCGTCGCGCAGGATCGCAGCGCCGCTGGCGTCGGTGTTCTTGCCCCAGCGGTAGCCGCCCATGAGCTTTGCGGCACCCACGGTGTAACTAGCGGCGGCGCCGACCTTCTTGAACGTGCCGGTGCCGCCCGCCGCGTTTAGCGTGGGGTTGAACTGGTCATAGGCAAGGCTCGCGCCGAACGGGCCGGCTGCGTAGGACACACCCGCCCCGTAGCCGGTATCGCGGCGGAATTGCCCTGGCACCTCGCCGCCACCGGCAACGCCGTTGCCGAAGCTCCAGTGCGCGATGGCCGTGACAGGCCCAAAGACACCGTTGTACTTGACCGTGTTGTCCGACCTGACGTTAAGGCCAAGCAACGCCACGAATGGCTCGTACTGGCTCGCGTAGCCCGTGGGGGAGAAATCAGCGAGCATGCTGAACAGCGTGGAGTACTGGCGGCCGAAGGTAACCCGGCCGAAGCTCGCGCTCTCCAGGCCCACGTAGGCCTGCCGCCCGAACAGGCGGCCACCTTGCTGCAGCTTGCCATCGTCGGAGCCAAAGCCGTTCTCCAGCACAAACAAGGCTTTCATGCCGCCGCCGAGCTCCTCCACGCCGCGCAGGCCCCAGCGCGAGCCGGACAACCCACCCGCCGTCATCCGTGCCACGTTGCTGGCCGGGCCGGCGGCAAAGCCATTGGCCGCGGACGGCGTGACGCCGGAAAGATTGGTGACGTACTCGATATTGGTATCCACGACGCCGTACAAGGTCACACTGGAATCGGCCTGCGCCACACCAGCGAACAGGCTGAATGCAGCCAACGCGAAAAGCGATTGCTTCATACTCGAAATCTCCTCCTGCCATCGTTATTGTTCTGATCCGTGGGAGCATCGCGTCCGGCGAGATGTCCTGCCGCAAACTATTTCATATCGACCCGGGAGCGTCCAATGACGGTTCCGGGTTTATTGATGTGAGAGTGGAATCAATGCGAAGGAGACGGGGCAGACGGCATGGAGCGTTTCATGCGAGGTTCGCATCATTAAAGCCCGAACGCGCATTGGACGCGGCCGGCGCACGGCTCGTATAGTTCTTCGAAGCACTGCCCCTCCCTCCATCCCACAAGGAAATTCCATGGCCATTCCGTCGGCGCTGAACAATGCGCTTCGCCTGCCAATCATCGGGTCACCCATGTTCATCAGCTCGGGCATCGAACTGGTGGTCCAGCAATGCATAAACGGCATCGTGGGGGCCTTCCCAGCGCTCAACGCGCGCCCGCAGGCGCAGCTTGCCGACTGGATCGCGGAGATTCGCGAGCGCCTGGCTGCCGCGCGGCGGGCTGACCCGGCGCGCAAGGTCGCGCCCTTCGCCGTGAACCAGGTCATGAGCAAGCTCAACACACGCTGGGAGCAAGACCTCGTCACCATCGTTGAGCACCAGGTTCCCATTATCATCACCAGCCTGAAGGCCCCGCCAATGGAAGTCATCCAGGAAGTGCATGCCTACGGTGGCCTGGTCTTGCATGACGTGACCAATGTGCGGCATGCCAGGAAAGCCGCGTCGATGGGCGTGGATGGCCTGATCCTGGTGGCCGCCGGCGCTGGCGGCCAGGGCGGGGACCGCAGCCCGTTCGCCCTGATCAACGAGGTGCGGCGCTTCTTCGATGGCGCCGTCGTGCTGGGCGGCGCCATATCTACGGGCGGCGACGTGCTGGCCGCGCAGGCCATGGGCGCTGATCTCGCGTACATGGGCACGCGCTTTCTCGCCGCGCAGGAGTCGTGCGTGAGCGATGTCTACAAGGAAGAGCTCATCCAGAGCACGGCGGCCGACATCGTCTACAGCAACACCTTTACCGGGGTGTACGGCAACTACCTGCGGGCAAGCCTGGTCAAGGCAAACCTGGACCCCGACAACCTGCCGCCGTTCAGCGAGGAAACCAGCAAGTACCGCAGTACCGGGGACGGCAACGTAAAGGTCTGGCGCGATGTTCGCGGCGCCGGCCACGGATGCGGCTCCATCGATGCGAGCGAGCACGTGGCGGACATCATCGCCACGCTTGAGGCCGGGTATCACCGCGCCGCCGATGAGATGCAGCGCAAGCGCTTCGCGCCGGCGGCCCGGGCGGCCGCGTCAATGTCCTGAAGTTTGACATGCGGCCGCCGTGGTTCGTATAAATAAGGGGCGCGCGCAACCCGGCGTGTCCCGACAACCTCCACGGACCTCTATGCAAACGCCTTGCCTTGCCGATGCCTGGCCCACCATCCGCGCGCTGATCGAGCGCGGACAGCGATCCTCCCTTTACTGCGCCCTCGCCACCGTCGGCGCCGACGGCATGCCTACGGTCACGCCCATCGGGACCGTGTTCGCGCGCGCGGACCAGACGGCATTCTTCTTCGACCGCTACACCAGCACGCTGGCCGCCAACCTTGCCCACAACGACCAGGTTTGCCTGATGGCCGTCGATTCCGGCAAAGGCTTCTGGTTTCGTTCGCTGCTGCGCGGCCGCTTTCACCAGCCGCCAGGGGTACGCCTCTATGGCACCATTGGTCCGCTGCGCCCGGCAACGGCCGCGGAGCTTCAGTTGGTCCAAGCCAGGGTAAAGGGGTCCCGCTGGCTCAAGGGGACGCGGCTGCTGTGGTCGAGCTTCACCCACGTGCGGGATATCCAGTTCACTGCCTTCAGGCCTGTGGCCTACCCGGTGATGATGGAGGGGCTGTGGGAGACGGCACGCAACCCTTGACCTCGCCCGGCTAGCCAAACCCAGCCTTTGCCATATCCAGATTGACAGCGCTTGCGCCCGGACTTACCCTCGGCCGGGTTATCCGATCGGCCCGCATGTTGATATCCATATCGATATCACTTCACGGCTACGTGGCTTCAAGGCTGCCCGTAGTGTGCCGATCAGGTCACGACAAAGAAGAAAACAATAACAACAATACAAAGACAGAGACCGTTCCACCGTGCCCCCTCGCCTGTCCGACCTCCGCCCCGTCCTGCCGATCCTGCTCGGTGCTTCCGTCATGCTGAGCCTGGCCATGGGCCTGCGCCAGAGCCTTGGCATCTTCATGCCCCCGCTGACCAGGGACATCGGCATCTCGGTGTCGGATTTCACGATTGCGATCGCGGTGCAGAACCTGGCCTGGGGGCTGCTCCAGCCCATGGCCGGCGCCTGGGCCACGCGGGTGGGGTTCCGGCCGTTGATGATGAGCGGCTCGCTGCTTTATGTGCTGGGGCTGGCGCTGCTGGCCACGGCGCACGGCATCGCAGGCGTGACGCTCGGCGCGGGCGTGGCGATCGGCGCATCGATGGCTTGCACGGGCAGCGCCATTGCCATGGCGGTGGCTGCGCGGCCGGTGCCGGCGGCATTGCGCAGCGCGGTGCTTGGCATTGTGTCCGGCGCCGGCTCGCTCGGGGCGCTGGTGGCGGCGCCGATCGGGCAGGTGGTGGCGCAGTCGTTCGGCTGGCGCGTGGGGCTGGCGGCCTTTATCCTGCTTGCGCTGGTCATGCTGCCCGCCGCGTGGTACGCGGGCAAGGTGGATCGCCTGCCGTTGCCCTCGTTGCCCGGCGCCGTGCAGCAGAATGCGCGCGAGGCGCTTGGCGCGGCCCTGCGGAACAAGGCGTTCCTGGTGATGGGCGCCGCGTATTTCGTGTGCGGCATGCAACTGGTCTTCCTCACCACGCACCTGCCTTCGTATCTCGACATCTGCGGCATGGACCCGATGCTCAGCGCCAAGGCGCTCGGCGTGATCGGCGGCTTCAATGTATTGGGCAGCCTGTTCTTCGGCTGGGCTGGCGGGCGGGCCAACAAGCTGGTGCTGCTCGGCACCATCTACAGCGTGCGCTCGCTGGCGCTGGCCTGGTACTTCTCATCGGCGCCCACGCCGGGCAGCACGCTGGTGTTTGCCGCCGTGATGGGCTTCCTGTGGCTGGGCGTCGCGCCGCTGGTGGCGGGCTGGATCGCGCAGACCTTCGGCCTGCGCTGGCAGGCCATGCTAGGCGGCGTGGCGTTCTTCAGCCACCAGATCGGCAGCTTCGTCGGCGCGTTTGGCGGTGGGCTGGTCTACGATGCGCTGGGCTCCTACACCCTGGCGTGGCAGATCGGCGTGGCGCTGGGGCTGGCCGCCGGGCTGGCGCAGATTGCCTTTGCGGTGGCCACGCGCCCGCGGCCGCCGCAGCTGATGGCCACGTAGGCGGGCACTACGGCAAGGAGCAACGATCATGGCCCTGACTCTCCACTACCATCCGCTGTCTTCGTTCTGTCACAAGGTGCTGATCGCGCTCTACGAAAACCAGACGCCATTTTCCGGCGTTGTGGTGCACCTTGGCGAAAAGGACTCGCGCGCCGCGTTCCTGGCGCTCTGGCCCGTCGGCAAGATGCCGGTGCTGCGCGACGACAGCCGCGACGTGACGCTCCCGGAAACCACGATCATCATCGACTATCTCGACCAGCACTACCCGGGCGCGCAAGCGCTGCTGCCGGCCGGCGACGATGCGCGCCGCGAGGCGCGGCTGTGGGATCGCATCTTCGACCTGTACGTGCACCAGCCGATGCAGAAGATCGTGGGCGACCAGCTACGGGCCGAGGCAGAGCGCGACCCACGCGGCGTGGCGGACGCGCAAGCCGCGCTGCGCACTGCCTACGATTTGATCGAGCAGCGCATGGCCAGCCGCACCTGGATGGCCGGCGAGCACTTCACGCTGGCCGACTGCGCCGCGGAACCCGCGCTGTTCTACGCGGCAATGGTGGTGCCGTTCGCGCAAACGCATCCGCTCCTGGCCGCTTATTTCGAGCGCCTGGTGGCTCGTCCTTCGGTTGCGCGGGTGCTGGCCGAGGCCCGCCCCTACTTCCACATGCTCCCAATCAAGGACGCCATCCCGGCGCGCTTTCTCCAGGGTGAGCCGCCGGTTGCCTGATCCTGTCAATGGGTTGCACCTGTTGTAGCCCTGCGACAAGTCTTCCTGGCCGGCCTGGCGCAATCAATGCCTGCGTGTTGAAAGGCATGACAACACATGCGTGGCATGTGCACCAATATGCGGCGAATTGCCGCGCCAAGCGCCCGCCAGGTGACGCACGCGGCAGTTCATCCGCCCTGCCCGCTCCCGCCTCGCCGGCGACAGGCCGCTCCGCCGTTCCTAAAGCCGGGATAAGGGCGCAATGGCCCTGCTCCTCCTCGCATTGATCCCTCTTCCCGCTGCTTAAGATGCCGCCGCACCTCGCGAAACGCGACGAGGTGCCACAGCGTCGTAACCATCACGGAACGTTCTGCGGCGCCTTGCCCGGCAGCGCCCTGACTGAACGTGAACCCGGAACCTTGAACATCTGAAGATTTGCTGGTCCGGCAGCGCCCTTGTGGGCGCTGCCATGTCGTCCTGGTCGCCCCGCGTGCGCTCCCGCCGCGCGGGGCGCATTTTTTTTCAGGCCGCGGCGGCGTTTGCGCGGCCCGGGCAAGGGCATCATGTTGCGTGCGCGGTCTCGACGACAAGCGCATCGATCAGCGCTGCCATCGACGCGCGCTTGAGCGCCGACTGCCTGACCAGGACGCCGATCTCGCGGAACATGGGCTCGCCGGGCAACGGTATCTCCACCACGTGGCGCGCGGCTTGCAGCGGCACCAGCGCGGCCGGAATGATCGCGCAGCCCAGCCCTTCGTCGACCATCCGCAGGATCACGGCGGGCTCGTCCAGTTCCATGCCTTCCTCCACCCACAGCCGGTGCCGGCGCAGATAGCGGTCCACCAGTTGCCCACCCATGGAATGCCGGTTGTAGCGGATGAAGGGCATGGCCGCCAGCACCGCCTTCAAGTCGCGCGGCGAGCCCGCCGGCGCAATGCCGACAAAGCGCTCGCGCATCAGCGGCACCCATTTGAGTTCCTGCGGAATGCCGAGCCTTGGCTTGATCAGCACCGCCACGTCGAGCTCTCGGGCATCGACCTGGGTCAGCAACTGGGTAGACGTGCCGGGGACGATGTTGACGTGTGTCTTGGGAAATCCGGCGCGAAAGCGCTTCATGGCTCCGGGCAGCAGCGTGGCCTGCACGGTGGAGACGGCGCCAAGCTCCAGCGGCGTGGTGTCGGAGGCGCAATGCGCGCGGCCCTTCATGGACTCGTATAGCGCGACGAAGCGCATGGCTTCAGGCAGCAGCTTGCGGCCCTCCTGGCTCAGCGCGACCGATTTGCCGGCCCGTTCGAACAACGTGCAGCCAAGGTCTTCCTCCAGCCGGCGTATCTGGGTGCTCACCGCTGACTGGGTGAGGGCGAGGCGTGCGCCGGCGGCGGAAAAGGACGAGGTCTCAGCCGCCACGAGGAAGGTGCGGAAGTAACGGATCATTTGGGGGTCATGCCGGGATCATGCCGGAGTCATGCGGGGACTACAGGCGGCATGGCGTGATTGATATTGAAATTTTTGATACTAAGCACAGAAATCATTCGTTTCATATTACGACTTCTGCTGATTACAATCAAACGCGGCAACACACCGGCAACACACCGACAACCCCCACCCACAAGAGCCCCTTTGATGAGCGCAACCCCGTTGTTCCACCTGGCCTTCCCCGTCAACGACCTGGAGGAAGCCCGCCGCTTCTATGGCGAGCTCCTCGGCTGCCCCGAAGGGCGCAGCTCAGACGCCTGGATCGATTTCAATTTCTATGGCCACCAGGTCGTCGCCCACCTCGCGCCGGAAGAATGCGGCCACCGTGCCACCAGCGCCGTCGACGGCGACGAGGTGCCGGTGCGCCACTTCGGCGCGATCCTGTCCATGGATGCCTGGGAAGCGCTGGCGCAGAAGCTGCGCGCAGCGCATACGCAGTTCGTGATCGAGCCGCATGTGCGCTTCAAGGGGCAGGTCGGCGAGCAGGCGACGATGTTCTTCCTGGATCCGTCGGGCAACGCGCTGGAGTTCAAGGCTTTTGGCGACATCAGCCAGGTCTTCGCAAAGTAATCCCTCCCCGCTATCGTCACAGACGGACCCCAACATGACCGAATACGTTATCCAGCCCGCCGAACAGGCAAGCGTCGCCGTGGCCGGCAGCAGCGCCCGCTTTCCCATCCGCCGCGTGTTTTGCGTGGGCCGCAACTACGCCGCGCACGCCCGCGAGATGGGCAATGACCCGGACCGCGAACCGCCGTTCTTCTTCACCAAGCCGGCCGATGCCGTCGTGGCCGCTGAGGGCACAGTGCCATATCCGCCGCTCACGGAGAACCTGCACCACGAGATCGAACTGGTAGTGGCGATCGGCAAGGGCGGCGCGAACATCCAGCCCGAGCAGGCACTCGACCTGGTGTGGGGCTATGCCGTGGGCGTGGACCTGACCCGCCGCGACCTGCAGGACACCGCCAAGAAGATGAGCCGTCCGTGGGACTGGTCCAAGGGCTTCGACGCCTCCGGCCCTTGCGGCCCGCTGCACCCCGTGGCCAGCATCGGCCATCCCGGCGCAGGCCACGTGTGGCTCAAGGTCAATGGCGAGACGCGCCAGGAAGGCGACCTGGACGAGCTGATCTGGCCCGTGGCCGACGTCATTGCCCATGTGTCGCAAAGCGTGACCCTGGCACCTGGCGACCTGATCTTCACGGGCACGCCGGCCGGCGTGGGCGCGCTGCAGCCCGGCGACGAAGTGACCGCCGGTGTGGCGGGTGTCGGCGAGATCGCTTTCCGCGTGGGCAAGCGTGAAGACGTATTGAATTAGCCAGCCAGACATACGATGACATGGCTTAGCCCGAGCCATGTCATCGCCGCAGCACGATCCCCGCCTGCCTCGGGCCACGCCGGGTGCACTAACTTTCCTCAAACCGGCCTCAACCTTGCCGCTTCGCTTGACGACGTGCCTGCGAGGGTTATACTTGCCCCATGTTGTACGATAACTTATAAGTTAAGCCACAGGAGACGCAATGCGCGAGAACCGGATACGGAACATGTGGGCGAACGGGCAAGCCGTCGTCAATGGCTGGCTGTCCATCCCCAGCAGCTTTGCCGCGGAGACCATGGCCCACCAGGGCTGGGACTCCCTCACGGTGGACCTGCAGCACGGCGCGCTGGACTACCGCGATGCCCTCAGCCTGTTCACGGCGATCTCCACCACCGACACCATGCCGGTGGCGCGCGTGCCCTGGAACGAGCCAGGCATCCTGATGAAGGTGCTCGACGCCGGCGCGTACGGTGTGATCTGCCCGATGATCAACACACGCGAAGACGCGCAGCGCCTGGTCGCCGCCACCCACTACCCGCCGATGGGCACGCGCAGCTTCGGGCCGATCCGCGGCATGCTGTATGGCGGCCCCGACTATCCCGAGCGCGCCAACGAAACCATCGTCGTCTTCGCGATGATCGAGACCAAGCAGGGACTGGATAACCTGGACGACATCCTGTCGGTCAAAGGGCTCGATGCGGTTTATATCGGCCCGTCCGACTTGTCGCTCGCGCTCGGCTGCCGCCCGACCTTCGACGATGTCGACCCGCCCGTCGCGCAGGCGATCGCGCACGTGGTGGCCCGCGCCAAGGCGCACGGCGTGGTCGCCGGCATCCACAACGGCGCGCCGGAAGCGGCATTGCGCAGGATCGAGCAAGGCTTCCAGTTCGTCACCGTTGGCTCCGATGCGCGCCTGATGGCGGCCGGTGCCCGGCAGGTGGTGACGCAGATGCGCGACGGGCTGGCATCAGGCGGCGAAACATCGGGGTACTGAGCCGGCCCCGTTTCTGCACAAGCATTTCAGACAGCATTTCAGACAGCGTTTCAGACTGTATTGAGACAACAGATTTGAGGCACCGGCATCGCGGTGCCCGCTGCGCAGGCGTGCGGCGGCGAGCGATGCCATCGAGATCGACTAACGGAGAACGAAAGTGAAGCTTGGATTTATTGGCCTTGGCATCATGGGCACCCCGATGGCCGCCAACCTGATCGCCGGCGGGCACGAAGTCAGCCTGTCCAGCCGCAGCGGCGTGCCGCAATCCCTGCTGGACAGCGGTGGCGTGGCTTGCAGCTCCGGCAAGGAAGTGGCCGAACGCGCGGACGTGATCTTCCTGATGGTGCCGGACACGCCCCATGTGGAGGCAGCGCTGTTCAATAACGGCGGCATCGCTGCAGGGCTGAGCGCGGGCAAGATCGTGGTCGACATGAGCTCGATTTCACCCATTGCCACCAAGGCCTTCGCCGAGCGCGTGAATGCGCTTGGCTGCCAGTACCTGGATGCGCCGGTATCCGGCGGCGAGGTCGGCGCGCGCAACGCCACGCTATCGATCATGGTCGGCGGCCCGCAAGCGACGTTCGAGACCGTGCGCCCGCTGTTCGAGCTGATGGGCAAGAACATCACGCTGGTGGGTGATAACGGTGCGGGGCAGACCGCCAAGGTGGCCAACCAGATCATCGTGGCACTGAACATCGAGGCGGTTGCCGAGGCCCTGCTGTTCGCCTCCAAGGCCGGCGCGGATCCGGCGCGCGTGCGCCAGGCCCTGATGGGCGGCTTTGCGTCGTCCAAGGTGCTGGAAGTGCACGGCGAACGCATGATCAAGCGGACGTTCGACCCGGGCTTTCGCATCGGGCTGCACCAGAAGGACCTGAACCTTGCGCTGTCGAACGCGCGCGAGATGGGCGTGTCGCTGCCGAACACCGCCACCTGCCAGGAGTTGTTCAATGCCTGCGCAAGCCATGGCGGCTCGGACTGGGATCACTCCGCACTGGTCCGCGCGCTTGAGCTGATGGCCAACCATGAAGTCGCGGCCAAGAAGGATTGAGGGCACGACTTGGCCAGCAGTCTTTGCCATCGGGCGGTACCTGCTGCCACCCGATGGCCCTTGATCCCTTTTCCTCGGTATGGCGTTTGCCCTGCGGTGAGCGCCGTTCACCCCGCCTCGCCCTATGCCTAGCCTTCCCGATCCCCTTATCGTCATTGCCCCCGATTCATTCAAGGGCTCCCTTGCGGCCGGCCAGGTCGCCGCCGCCATCGCCGCCGGGATCCAGCGCGCACTGCCCGGCGCGACGATCCGGCAACGCCCGATGGCGGACGGCGGCGAAGGCACCATCGACGCGATGCTGGCCGCCGGCGGCCAGCGCACCGGCATCGAGGTGCGCGGCGCGCACGGCGCCGCGCGCATCGCCACGGTAGCGCTGCTCGCGGGCGACCGCGCCGTGATCGAGTCCGCGGAAATCGTCGGCATCACCGATCCGGCGGGCATGGCATGCCCCGTGGCGCAGCGCTCGACGACCGGCCTCGGCGATGCCATCAAGGCCTTGCTCGACCTGGGCGTGCGCGAGATCTTCGTCGGCCTTGGCGGCAGCAGCACGAACGATGGCGGCGCCGGCCTGCTGCATGGCCTGGGGCTGCGCTTGCTGGATGCGCAGGGCCGCGACATCCCGCCAACGCCCGCCGCGCTGCCCCAACTGGCGGCAATCGATGCCAGCCAGCTCGACCCGCGGCTGGCCTCCACCAGGCTGGTAGCGATGTGCGATGTCACCAACCCGCTGACCGGGCCGCTAGGCGCCACCGCCGTGTTCGGCCCGCAAAAGGGCGTGCAAGCGCAGGATGTGGATGCCATCGATGCCGCGCTCGCCGGCTACGATCGCCTGCTGGCGCCGGCGCTCGGGCGCCACGCCGTGGACGCCGCGGGCGCGGGCGCGGCCGGTGGCCTGGGCTACGCCTTGCTGATGCTTGGCGCGCAGATGCGCCCGGGCGCCGACATCGTGGCGGACTGCGTAGACCTCGATGGCGCGCTCGCGGGCGCCGACTGGCTGATCACCGGCGAGGGGCGCAGCGATGTGCAGACGCTAAGCGGCAAGGCGCCGTTGATCGCCTGCCAGCGCGCACATGCCTGCGGGGTGCCCGCCTCATTGCTTTCCGGCGCCATCGACCCCGCCGCGCTGCCGGCGCTCGGGACCCATTTCACGGGTTGCTTTTCCCTGGCGCCCGGCCCGATCACCGTCGAGCAGGCCATGGCCAATGCGAGCGCTTTGCTATCGGATGCGGCCGAGCAGATGGCAAGGCTGCGCTTCACCGGCACCCACCCTCTCGAACATGGGCGCCCCCGCCAAGCGGGCGAAGGCTTGCACTGAGCGCAACGGCGCACGGCTGCCTGCAAATCCAGAAATTTCTTAAAGGTGAGCGAGCGCGGAAGCAGTATGCTTTTACGAGTCCGCCACGCTCGCGTTGAAGCCGGCGGCCTGGTCTTGCCACCCCATAGCCTCCCCCTCCTTAAGGAGCTTGCATGCATCCCAGCGCCCGAGCCGGTCCCGATTCGGCCACGCGCGGCGGCGGTCCCACCGCCACCCTGCCCGCCATCAGCAAGCAAGGCGATCTCATCGCCGAGCTGATCGGCATGACGCGTCCCGCCAATGCCGAGGAACAGCCCCTCGTATCCGCGCTGATCGAGCGGATCGAAACGCTGGATCGCGGCCTGCGCGAACGCATCGCCAACAGTTGCGCGGAGTTGCAAAGCGTCAGCGCCGGGATGGATAGCCTGCTGCAACTGGCGGAGCTGCAGAGCGAGAAGACGGAGGAGGCTTACGGCTTGTATTGCTTGCTCAAGTTGCTCAAGCTGCAACTGGCTGACGCAGTGGAGGATGTGGCTCGACTGGTCTGAGACGCCGGCTCGATCCACTACGCGGCGGCGTTCACCCACCTGCCTGGCCGCGACATCCCGCCCGCCGGCATCGCACGGGAGCCGCCGATACTCGATGCCGCAATGGCGCGGCGCGCTGGGAGCGCGGCAAAGCAGGGGAGCGAAGCAAGGCAGCGAAGCAAGGCGGCGCCGGGGCTGAGAAATTCAGGGGTTCCGGATGGGCTTGCTGCGCGCCGTCAACGATCAACGATCGACGATCGTGCCCAGGTTTTGCCGCACGCGCTGGAGCAGGCCGATCAGTTGCTCCCGCTCCGGCTCGCTGAGGCCGGCCAGCGCCTCCGCCGCAACCTCGTCGCCGACCCGCCGGGCCTTGTCCAGCGCTCTTTCCGCCTTGGGCGTCATGCGCACCACGCGCTCGCGGCGGTCTTCCGGGTTGGGCACGCGCGCAATCCAGCCGCCCTCTTCCATCCGGTCAAGCAGGCGTCCCGCCGAAATCGGCGCGACTTCCAGCAGTTCGGCGAGCCGCACCTGGTTGACTTCACCGTAGTGCGACAGGTAGGCGAGTGCGCGGCATTGCGCCCGGGTGAGGTCGAGGGACGACTTGGCCAGTTCATCGAACCGCTTGCCGTTGAGGCGGCCAACGTCCGAGACCAGGAAGCCAAAGCGCTTTTCCAGTTTCGTTTCCATGGCGCGATTGTACAAAGATCTCCCTCGGGCACGCCGGCACGCCGGCCACAAGCGGCTTGCCATGCTTTAGCGCGCCCGTATAATAAGCATGCTTATTATTCAACCGAACCCCTCCAGGTTGTTCAAACCATGTCTTCCGAAGCGGTAGCCGGGCGCGCAGAAATGCCGCTCAACCGGCCCATGATCACCATCGCGATCATGGCCGCGACCCTGATCCAGACGCTCGACAGCACCATTGCCAACGTGGCGCTGCCGCACATGCAAGGCAGCTTGTCGGCGTCGCAGGACGAGATCACCTGGGTGCTGACCTCGTATATCGTCGCTGCCGCGATCGCCACGCCGCTCACCGGCTGGCTGTCCGACCGGCTCAGCGTCAAGCGCCTGCTGGCCATTTCGATCACCGGCTTCACCATTGCCTCGGCGTTCTGCGGGATGTCGGACACGCTGGCGCAGATCGTGGCGTCGCGGCTGCTGCAGGGCATTTTCGGGGCGTCGCTGGTGCCGCTGTCGCAATCCATCCTGCTGGATATCAACCCCCGCGAGAAGCAGGGACAGGCAATGGCGGTGTGGGGCATGGGCGTGATGGTGGGACCCATCCTGGGCCCGACGCTGGGCGGCTGGCTGACCGATAGCTACAACTGGCGATGGGTGTTTTTCATCAATGTGCCGATCGGCGCATTCGCGTTGTTCGGCGTGCTGTCCTTCCTGCCCAGCCGGGCGCCGGCGCGGGCCGTGAAGTTCGATGCGTTCGGCTTCATCACGCTAGGCCTGGCCATCGGCGCGTTCCAGGCCATGCTCGACCGTGGCGAACAGCTCGACTGGTTCGGCTCGCTGGAGATCCGCATCGAGGCCATCCTGGCGGGGGTCAGCTTCCTGTATTTCCTGGCGCACACTGCCACTGCCGGGCCCAGGTCATTCTTCCGGTACCAGTTGCTCAAGGACCGCAACTTTGCCACCGGTGCCTGCTTTATCTTCGTGATCGGCGCGGTCATGTACGCCACCCGCGCCTTGCTGCCGCCGATGCTGCAAAACCTGATGGGCTATCCGGTGGCCACCACCGGGCTGGTTACCGCGCCAAGCGGCGCCGGCACCATGCTCTCCATGCTGCTGGCCGGGCGCCTGCTCAAGCGGATCGACGCCCGGGTGCTGCTGTTTGCGGGCTTCCTGATTTCCGCTTTCGCGCTGTGGCAGATGATGCAGTACACCGTGGTGCTGTCGGTGTCCGATATCGTGTGGCCCGGCATCATCCAGGGCTTTGGCCTGGGGCTGGTGTTCGTGCCGCTAAGCGCGCTGACGTTTTCCACGCTCGCGCCAGCGCTGCGCGCGGACGGCACGGCCACCTACAGCCTGATGCGCAACATCGGCAGCAGCATCGGCATCTCCGTGATCCAGACCTTGATGACGCGCAACACGCAGGTGGCCCACGCCGACCTCGCGGCCAATGTGAGCGTGTACAACCCGGCCCTGCAATCCCTGCTGGCAAGCGGCTCGCGCTACGACCTGGCCATGCTCAACCAGTCGATCAACCAGCAGGCCGCGATGATCGCCTACCTCAACGATTTCAAGGTCATGTTCCTTGCCACGCTGCTGGTGGTGCCGCTCATCCTGCTGATCAAGCCCACGCGCCACGTCGACGACGATGCCGTGGCGCATGCGGCCATGGATTGACGCGCTTTAAAGAATCTTTAGCCGGCGGCCCCGGCGATTCGCAGCCGGGTATCCAGGTACTGCGCCACGGCGCGCTGGAACACCGGCAGCTTGCCGGTGAAAAAATGGTTGGCGCCGGGCACCACCGCGACCGGCAGCTCCTGCGGGCGTGCCCAGTCGAACACCGCTTGCAGCGGCACATTGGCGTCGTTCTCGCCATGGATGACAAAAGCATCGGCCGGCACCGCGGGCGTGTCGTAGGTGCGCCCGCCGGCCGCCGGGCCGGCCGGCATGCCGGCCAGGATCAGGTGCGCGACGGGCTCGCTGCCTTGCAGCAAGCGCTGCGCCACGCGCGTCTGCACATAGGCGCCGAAAGAGAATCCCGCCAGCGCCAGCGGCAGGCCTGGGTGCGCTGACTGGATCTGCCGCACCACGGCAAGCACATCGTCGGTCTCGCCCTCACCCGCATCGTGGCTGCCTTGCGTGCCGCCCACGCCCCGGAAATTCGGCCGCACGGCAAGGAAGCCGCGCGCCTGGAAGATCCTGGCCAGCGCCACCGGGATCTTGTGTTCCGCGCTGCCGCCCAGCAGCGGATGCGGGTGCGCCACGACGGCGATCGCGCGGATCGGGCCTTGCGGCGCATCCGCCAGGGCTTCGATGCTACCGGCTGCGCCATCGAACCAGATGCGATTGTCTGAGGGGGGAAGCGAGGACATGAGGAGGTAGGGGATCAGGCGTAGGCAAAAAAACAGACCGGCCAGCGTTGCGGGCAACGCGGCGGCTTTGAAGCCGCATTGTAATGCCCGCAGAGGGTGGATGGCGGCCACGGATGGTCGGATACAGGACAGGTCGGATACAGGTCGGATGCAGAGGCCAGGGGGAGCGTTCGCGCCCCGCCGGTGCCTATACTCGTTGCATCACTTGCATGGCCTTGCGGCACCAATCAGGAGGACAGCCCATGACCGCCTCTCAAGCCGATCCTGGCCCCGATCCCGCGGCCCCGCCACCGCCCGCCCCCAAGGCGGCAGGCGCGCCGCCGCAGGTCGTGCCGGCCGGCTACCGGCAAGGCATCATCACCGCCATCACGGTCCTGCTGGGCTTCTCGCTGGCGTTCTGGCGCTTCTGGGGCTTCGAGAGTCCCGGCCACTGGAGCGTCCAGGCGTTGTTCGCCGCCATCTCGCTGGTGGCGGCGGTGTGCCTGCAGATCATCGCCCTGTTCCGTTCGCTGCGGGTGGAGGACGACCTGGTGCCCGAGTACCGCAAGACGGTACGCTGGTTCATCGCCTCGGCCATCGCGCTGCTGATCGGGTTGTTCGGCGCCATGCTGGATGCGGCCGTGGCGGGATAGGCGCCCGGAAGGCGCGCCCTGCAGCCCGCATCGCGGCCAAGTAGAATGCACCCCGCCATTCAGGAAACACAAACAACAGGAGATAACGCCTATGCAGATTCCCGCTACGTTGGAGTGCCTTTGCGGCCAGGTGCAGCTGCGCATTGCCGGAGAACCGGTGGCGAGAGCCAATTGCCATTGCCAGGCCTGCCGGGATTTCTATGCCACGCCGGTGTTCGCCGCCACGGCCTGGGAGCCGGCCAACGTGGTGGTGGCGCGCGGCGCGCAGCACCTGGCCACCTATCACCATGCGACCCGGCAGCTCCAGCGCCAGTTTTGCCCGCAGTGCGGCGAGACGCTCTTTGGCATCAACCGGCTGGGCATGTCGGTGGTCCCGAACACCCTTTTCGCGCGGGCCTGCGGCGGTGCGCTGCCGGATGCGCTGCAGCCAGCCATGCACCTGTTCTATCGCCATCGCGTGCTGGACGTCGACGACGCCCTGCCCAAGTACCTCGACGGCTGGGATGGCCCTGTGCACAAGGCCGGGTTCTGAGCCAAGGGCCGCGGCCCGGATACCATCGGCAGCGCCAGGCACCCTAAGCGGGTTCGAGCATTTGGGTGCGGGTGCGAATGCCGGCGCGTGCGGCCTATTCCCCTTGCCGGACTGGCCGGTGCCGGGCAGGCATCGTCATGGCGGCTACGCCCGCGACAACACACGCCAGGCCGGCCCACGCCCCCGCAGCCAGCGATTCCCCAAGAAACACGATGCCAATGCCAACCCCGATCGGCACCCGCAGATAGGCTTGCGCCGTGGTGCCCACCGGCCCCAGCGTACGTACCAGGCGAAAGTAGATGACAAAGGCCAGCGCGGTCGAGAACACGGATAACGCCAGCAGCGCGGCAAGCGATGACAGCGAAGGATGCAGCGTCCAGGGCCGGTCGATGACCAGGCTTGCCGGCACCAGCACCGCCGCCCCGACGATCATCGAGCCCGCGGCGGGCGCGGCGGCGGGCAGGTCCTTGAACGAGCGCCCGTAGATAGCCGCGCCGGCGTAGCAGACAGTCGCGGCAACGATGGCCAGTTGCGCAAGAAGTTGCAGCCCAAGCCCGCCCAGCACGCTGGTGCCGACGATCAGGCAAATGCCCGCAAGCCCCGTCACCACACCGAACAGCTTGCGTGCCGTGATGCGCTCATGGCGCGTGACCAGCCACGTGCCCAGTACGGCGATCACCGGCGACGCGGAGTTCAGTATCGTCGCCAGCCCCGCCGGGACCGATTGCTCAGCCCACGCAATGAGCGTGAACGGCACCACGCTGTTGAGCATGGCCTGCACCGCAAAACGGCGCCAGACTGCCGCGCCGCGCGGGATCTGGATGCCTCTTGCCGCCATCCACGCCATCAGCAGCGCAGCGGCGATCCACGTTCTGGCCGCAATCAGCGTGACCGGGGGAATCGTCGCCACGCCAAGCCGGATGCATGTGTAAGACGCGCCCCAGAGCGTGGACAAAGCCAGCAGCAGGGCCATGTCCAGCCCGCGGCCGCTGGCGCCTTGGGCGTGGTTGGCGCGCGCATCCGCGCTGGGCAAGGCTGGCATGGCGTTCTCTCCGGAAGGACACGTCGCCATTGTGGGCGCGCGCCGCGGGAGAACGTTTCAGCTTGCGGCGAAGCATGGATTGCAGGCCAAGCCAGCGCGCATTGAGGCATCAGGGCATCAGGGCGCCCTGCTGGAATCCCCACCCAGCGGATCCAGGGTGATCTGCACCTGCCTCAGGATGCCCTGCTTGTCGAAGTAGCAATTGAACAGCGAAGACAGGTTGCCGTCCTGGCGGAAACGATAAGACCAGACGTCGCGCTGCATCAGCGGGTAGTACTGCACCGGCTCGAGCGGCTTGCCGAAATGCTCTTCCACATCGCGCTTGGTCCAGCTATCGACCTTGGCCTGGTAGATCTCGGAAGTGACCAGCATCTGCCGGAAGTTCGTGAGTTTTCCGCTGGCATCGAAATCTGCCGCGTAGGCCTCATAGCCCAGCGGTTGCTTGGAGTAGATCCAGCGCACGGAACCGTCGGCCAGCCGGTAGATATTGGTGGGCTCACCGAAGGTCGCGCGCACCGCGCTTTCCGGCGAGCCGATCAGCTTCTGGCCTTCCTGCACCGGTTGCAGGATGGCGCAGGCTGGCAGCATCAGCAGCGCAGCCGCGCAGATCAGCCAGCCGCCCACGTATTGCGAGGGGGTTTTCATAACATTCCAGAGTAGAAACCGCCGTGCCCGGCATGGCATCCAAGGCTGAAATATATAGCATCCCCCGCCACCACGCCGTGGCGCGACAATACGGCATTGCCACGCTTCGCTGCCTTGCCCATGACCATCCGAACCGCCGCCCCCGCCCTGGCCGCCGCCCTGCTGTTTGGGGCAAGCACGCCACTTGCAAAGGCCCTGACCGGGTCGATCCCGCCGTTGCTGCTGGCCGGCCTGCTTTACCTGGGCAGCGGGCTGGGGCTTGGCATCCTGCTGGCGCTGCGGCGCAGCATGAGCGGCGCCGCAACAAGCCCGCTCACCGTGCCGCGACAGGAGACGCCATGGCTGCTGGGTGCCATCCTGGCTGGCGGTGTGGCCGGGCCGGCCCTGCTGATGACTGGCCTGGCCAGCACCAGCGCGGCATCGGCCTCCCTGCTGCTGAATGTGGAAGGGGTATTCACCGCGCTGATCGCCTGGGTGGTCTTCAGGGAAAACGCCAGCCGCCACATCGTCCTTGGCATGCTTGCCATCGTGGCGGGCGGCTTGCTGCTGTCCTGGCAGCCGGGCAGCCTGCGGCTGTCCGCCGGCGCCTTGCTGATCGTCGGCGCGTGCCTGTGCTGGGCCATCGACAACAACCTGACGCGCAAGGTATCAAGCAACGACGCCATGCTGATCGCCTGTATCAAGGGGCTGGTTGCCGGCGTGTGCAACACCGGGCTGGCACTGGCCGGCGGTGACCACCTGCCGGCGTTGCCCGCGCTGGGCGCGGCCATGATCATCGGGTTCCTCGGCTACGGCGTGAGCCTGGCGCTGTTCGTCATCGCGCTGCGGCTGCTGGGGACCGCTCGCACCGGCGCGTATTTCTCCGTGGCGCCGCTGTTCGGCGTGGTGATCGCGTTCGGCATGTGGCCGCAGGCGCCGCAGCCGGCGTTCTACGTGGCGGCGCTGCTGATGGCGCTGGGCGTGTGGCTGCACCTGCGCGAGCATCATGAGCACGAGCACAGCCACGAGGCGACCGAGCACAGCCACGCGCATCGCCACGATGCGCATCACCAGCACGAGCACGCCTTCGACTGGGACGGGAAGGAGCCGCACCGGCACCTGCATCGGCACGAGCCGCTGGTGCACAAGCACCCGCACTATCCGGATACGCATCACCGGCACTCGCACTGAGGCACTGAAGCACTGAGGCAAGGGCTCAGCCAGGCCCCTTTGCACGCATGAGCAGGGGGACTTTCCACCATCCTAGCTTGGACGATTCCGGCAGTCATTCGCAAGAGGCTGACTGTTTCAACATGAAGCAAAGCGGTTCTGGCCAGGCGCGCGGCCGCAGGCAGTACAAGTGGATCGGCCAAGGCCGCGCGACGACGCCAGCATCTTTTGGAAATGACCGCTAGAACTGGCCTTTAGAACTGCACGGTGGCATTCGCCAGGAATGTGCGCGCCGCACTCGGCAACACAAAGCCGCCGTACGTGGTAGTCCAGTAGCGACGATCGAACACATTGTTGAGCGCGGCCCGCAACGTCACCGTCTTGCCAGCGTAGCGCGTGGTGTACCTGGCGCTGAGGTCCGCAGTGGTGTACGACGGCACGTACTGGGTATTGGCCGCATTCACCCACATGGCGCCGGTGACCTTGGCGCCTGCCGCCAGCGTCAGGCCGCGCAAAAAGGGGGCGTCGTACTCCACGCGGCCGCTGACGATGTAGCTGGGGGTGGCAAAGATGCGCTTGCCGTTGACCGCGGGATCGTCGATGCCGGTAGCCTTGGTGTCGAGCCACAGCACGCCGCCCATCACGCGCCAGTCGCGCGCCACGCGTACCCAGCCGCTGGTGTCCAGGCCGGTGTAGCGCTGGGTGCCGTCCTGCACGAAGACGTTGGCCGTGTTGGTGTACTCGTAGCCGCGGTCGATGCGGAACAGCGCTACGTTGGCCCCCCAGCCGCGGCGCTCGGTCTTGTAGCCAACCTCATACTGCTTGCTCTTGAGCGGGCCATAGGTCTGCGGGAAGTTGGCGTTGCTGTTGCTGGCCGAGCCGCCTTGCTCAAGCGACTCCACGTAGCTGACGTAAGCGGTGGAGTCGTTGTCGGTCTTGACCATCAGGGCCACGGTGGGCGAGACCGGCCTGGCGCTGTAGCTCGCCGTGACATTGGCCGAGCTGTCGAAATTGTCCTGGCTGAAATCGGTGTAGCGCAGGCCGGCCAGGACCGAGACGCGCTGGGTGAACTGGATGGTGTCGCTGGCGTAGACGGATTTCTGCGTGATCTTGTAGTCCCGGTACGGCTGGTACACCAGGCCGGATGCCTGGTTGGTCAGCAGCGTGGGATTGTAGAGATTGTTCTCGCCCAGGAAGATGCCGTCGGTGGCGCCAACGCCCGCATCGTTGACGCGCACCTGGGACTGGTAGCCCGCGCCCAACACCACGTCGTGCTGGATGCCGCCGGTGGAAAACCTGCCCTGCACCATGCCGTCATAGGCCTGGTAGTAAAACGCCGACTTCCAGTTGTACTGGGTGTCGGAGAAATTGCCGGCGGCATCGTTGACAAAGATGTAGCTGTCCCCGCTGAAGCGGCTTTCGCGCGCGAAGCGGTACTTGAAGCTGGTCTTCCACTTGTCGTTGATGCGGTAGTCCACCCCGGTGCCCACCGTGGTGGTCTCGGTCTCGTGGAAGCTGTAGGGCTGGACGAAGCGGCGCGAGACCTTGCTGGCATCGGCGACCGGCAGGCTGGCGTCGAACCCCAGGCCAAACAGGGTACCGTTGGTCTTGCGCTTCCAGTACATCACGTCGGCGCTCCATTTCAGGTCCGGCGTCATGCGCAAATCCGCGGCCAGCGATAGCACGTCGCGACGCAGCTGCACGCCCGGATCGGCCGTGCGGCCTTCTTCATGGGCCGCGTTGAGGCGATAGCCGAAGCGCTGGTCCGGCCCGAAGCGCCCGCCCAGGTCGATCTTCTCGCTCCACACATTGTTGGCCTGGTAGCCCACGGTGAACTGGCGCAACGGCTCATCGGTGGGGCGCTTGGCCACATAGTTGATGATGCCGCCGGGGCTGCCGAAGCCGTACATGAAGCCCGACAGGCCCTTGAGCAGTTCTACCTGCTCGAACGGTTCCAGCGGCAGGTCGGTGTTCCAGGACACGAAGTTCTGGCCGTCGACCTTGGTGCCGTTAAGCAGGTCGATGGCCATGCCGCGCACGGCGAAATAGGCGTTTTCGGTACGGCCGTTCTCGCCCAGGATGGACACCGCGGGATCGTACTTGAACACGTCACTGGCGGTCTGCGCCATGCGGTCCTGGATCTCCTCGCTGCTTGCCGCCACCACCGAGAACGGCGTGTCGACAGGCTTGCGCTCACCCAGCGCCCCACCACCAATCCTCTCCACCTTGGCCGGCTCGGTCAGCCGCTCGGCCTTGACGGTGGCCACCGGCAAGGTGGCATCGGCTTGCGTGGCTGCCGGCGTGGCGGTCTGCGCCAGGCTGGCGGCGGGCAGCGTGGCGAACGCGACGGTCAGGCCAAATACAGCGCTGGCAATGGGCGAGAGGCGGGGCATTGCCTGGCATGCGGCGGCGCGCAGCGGCAAGCGGCGGTGATTGAACATCGGCGGAAACGTCCTCGGGAAGGTTGGGTCTGGCGGGAACCTGGGCTGCTGTGTGGTGCGAAGCACCCATTCACCCTCAAATGCGAATACGAATACGAATGAGAATAGTTCGCTTTTTTACCACAAAGAAAGATGCCAGCTCAACGACAGTCAGAAATTTCCCAAGGATTTGTATTCTGTACGCAACATGGGCCGGCAAGCCGGCCCATGTGCTGCCTGTCATCCGCCCGCCAGTGCCCGCATGGCGCGATACAGGTCGGCCTTGCCTTCGAAGCCGATGCCCGGCAGGTCCGGCATGGTGATGTAGCCGTTATCGACCGTCACGCCATCGGGAAAGCCGCCGTAGGGCTGGAACAGATCCGGATAGGACTCGTTGCCGCCCAGGCCAAGCCCGGCCGCGATATTGAGCGACATCTGGTGGCCGCCATGCGGAATGCAGCGCGTGCGCGACCAGCCGTGCTCAAACAGCATGTCCAGCGTGCGCAGGTACTCCACCAGGCCGTAGCTCAGCGCGCAGTCGAACTGCAGCCAGTCCCGGTCGGGGCGCATGCCGCCATAGCGGATCAGATTGCGCGCATCCTGCATGGAGAACAGGTCCTCGCCCGTTGCCATCGGCTTGTCGTAGTAGTTGCGCAGCGTGGCCTGCAGCTCGAAATCGAGCGGATCGCCCGGCTCCTCGTACCAGAACAGATCGTATTGCGAGAGGGCTTTCGCATACCGTATCGCGGTGTCCAGGTCGAAGCGCCCGTTGGCATCCACGGCGAGTTTCTGGCCATCCTGCAGCACGCTGAGAATCGAATCGATGCGGCGCAGGTCCTCGTCGAGCGAGGCGCCGCCGATCTTCTTCTTGACCACCGTATAGCCGCGATCGATATAGCTGCGCATCTCATCCTTGAGCTTGCCGTGGTCCTGGCCCGGGTAGTAGTAGCCACCCGCCGCGTAGACGAAGATCTTGCGCTCCGGCTTGCCGTCGCCGTAGCGCTCGGCCAGCAACTGGAACAGCGGCTTGCCCTCGATTTTTGCCACCGCATCCCACACCGCCATGTCGATGGTGCCGATCGCCACCGAGCGCTCGCCGTGGCCGCCCGGCTTCTCGTTGGCGAACATCGCCGCCCAGATCTTGTGGGGGTCGAGGTTGGTGCCGTTGTCGTCGATGAGGGTTGCGGGGTCCGCCTCGAGCACGCGCGGGATGAACCGCTCGCGCATCAGCAGCCCCTGCCCATAGCGGCCATTGGAATTGAAGCCGTAGCCAACGACGGGCTTGCCATCCCGGATGACGTCGGTCACCACGGCGACGACGCTCAGCGTCATCTTGCTGAAGTCGATATAGGCGTTGCGGATCGGCGAGCTGATGGGCACCGTCTTCTCGCGAATTTCCACGATTTTCATTGGAGCGTCTCCTGGAGCGTGGCACGGCGTGCGTGCGCTGAGTGGTAGGAAGGCTCCAGCGTAGCGAGGCGGCGCATGGCTGAGTTTCGCCAGAACGCATTTCACTATTCACTTGTGGTTAATACTGATGCGGCTCCGGGCGGCAATAACCCGCTTAAAATCCACTGGGACACCCATCACTCTTTTCCATCAGTGAAAACCGATATCACCTCGGACCTCGAGTTTTTTGTGCTGATTGCGAGATACGGCAATCTCTCGGCCGCCGCGCGGGCGCTGAACCTGACGCCACCGGCAGCCACCAAGCGGCTCGCGCAAATGGAAGAACGGCTTGGCGCACGGCTGGTGAACCGCACCACCCGCAGCACCAGCTTGACGCGGGAGGGCGACATCTACCTCGCGCACGCCACGCAGATCCTCGCCAAGCTGCGCGAGATGGAGGATGCCATTTCCAGCAGCCGTGCCGAGCCGCGCGGGCTGCTTCGCATCAACGCCACGCTCGGCTTCGGCCGGACCACCATCGCCCCGCTGGTCTCCGAATTCGCCAGGCGCTACCCGTTCGTGGAGGTGCAATTCGAAGTCACCGACAAGGCAATCGATCTCGTGGAAAGCGGCTTCGACCTGGCAATCCGCTTCGGCGCCCTTCCGGACGGCCGCCTCAACGCGCGCCGCATCATGTCGAACCGGCGCTTCCTGTGCGCGTCACCCGCCTACCTTGACCGGCATGGCACCCCGGCGAGCCTGGCCGAACTGGCCAATCACCGCTGCATCATCCATCGCCAGAACGACGACGCACATGGCATATGGCGCTTCATGGCAGGGACCCAAGGCGAGATGGTCAGGGTACATGGCACGCTGTCGAGCAACGATGGCGACATCGTCCTGGGCTGGGCGCTCGACGGGCATGGGATCCTGATGCGCTCCGAGTGGGATCTGGCCAAGTACCTGGAAAGCGGGCGCTTGCGGCTGGTGCTGCCCGACGCCACCCTGCCCCCGGCCGACCTGTTCGTCTACTATCCGGGCCAGCGCGACCAGACCACGCGGGCGCGGGCGTTCATCGATTTCCTGGTCGATCATTTCCGCGCCCCTTTCACTCCGGTGGCCCCGCTGGCCCCAGACAGTGGCGCATAGCCGGGCAGCTCAGGCGCCTTGCTCGCGCACCAGCGCCGTCATGCGCTGCGCGAGCGGCGAGAGATAGGCGCCGGCCCGGGTGATCACGCCCACGCGCCGGCGCAGGTCCAGTTCTTCAAGCCCCAGGTTGAGCGGGCGCAGCCCGGTCGTCACCGCATTGGCGTTCGTGCCCGATATGCCTAGCATCAGCGTGCCGCGCATCAGGTCGAAGAGCGAGGCGCTGCCAAAATCGGTCTCGATGCGCAGGTTCGGGGCGGCCAGCCCCTGCTTGCGGAACGCCGCGTCAACCTGCTGGCGCAAGATGATATGCGGCCCGGGCAGCAGCCAGTCCTGGCCCGCCAGATCCGCCAGGGTCAGCTTGCGGCGGCGCTGCAGCGGGTGCGCTTCATCAGCCACCACCACCAGCCGGTCGTCGAACAGTTCTTCCACCGCGAACTCGCTGGCGCGCTCCCTCGGTGTGGGGGCAATGGCAAGGTCCAGCTCGCCCGCCAGCAGCAGCTCCATGAGGTCCCGCGCCAGCAGCCGGCGCAATCGCAGGCGGGCAACAGGCCGCTCCCGCAGCAGCTGACGGCAGGCGTCCAGCACCAGGGCATTGGGGATCGAAGGCGAATAGCCCAGACGCAGCATGCCCAGTTCGCCAGTGCGGATGCCTTGCATCTCCTTGAGCGCATCGTCGAACTCCAGCCGGATGCGGCGCGCCCGCACCATGAATTGCATGCCCGCCTGCGTCGGCGTCATGCCGTGGGCGGTGCGTTCGAACAAGGGCAGGCCGATCTGCGCTTCCACACGCTGCACCGCCTTGGTCAGGGCCGGCTGGCTGATGCCCAGCGACTCCGCGGCGCGGCCGATGCCGCCGTGCGCATCCACGGCCAGCACGTATTCAAGATCTCTCGTCTCCATCGTGACATTCCCGCTGGTTATGTCTTTATATCCGGTACAGCATTGTAGTGATGCCCCGCATCTTACAGACTACGGCCAAGAACCATCAAGGAGACAACCCATGGGATTCGCTTTCTTCCTGCGCCGCGCCGCGCGTTATTGGGGGGATCACGCCGCCGTGCTTTACAACGACCGCGTGCTGACCTATCGCGAACTGGACGAGCGCTCGAACCGCCTCGCCAATGCCTTGCTGGCCCTCGGCCTTACCCGGGGTGATCGCGTGGCGATTCAGTCACGCAACCGCCCCGAACTGGTCGAAATCGAGTGCGCCCTGTACAAGGCCGGGCTCGTCAAGGCCGCGCTCAATCCGCGCTTCACGGCGGCGGAGGCATCGGATGTGGTCGAGAACTGCACGCCGCGCATCCTGTTTGCCGGACCGGGCTATACCGGCTACTCGGCGCAAACCGCGGGCTTCGCGTCAGTGGAAACGTTCATCGCGATTGGCAAACCCGCGCACGGCTACGGCGATTACGAGGCCCTGCTCGCAGGCGCGAGCCCAGCGCCGCTCGACATCGCGCCGCAGCCCGACGACCTCGCTGTCCTGCATTTTTCCTCGGGTTCCACGGGCAAGATCAAGGCCGCCATGCAAAGCTATGGCAACCGCCTGGCAGCGCTGCGCAAGATGCTGCAGAGCATGGACAAGCCGGCACGTCCCGGTGACCGCCTGGCGCTGATCGGCCCCATCACCCACGCCTCCGGCATGCTGATGCAGCCGTATCTGTACACCGGCGCAACGTTGGTGCTGTTCGACAAGTTCGAGCCCGCGCATTTCCTGGCGGAGGTGGCAAGACTGCGCCTCACCCATGTGTTCATGGTGCCGGCCATGATCAATATGCTGCTGACGGAGCCAACCCTGGCCAGCGCCGACCTGAGCAGCCTCAAGACCCTGGCCTACGGCGCCGCGCCGATGGCGCCCGCGCGCATCCGCGAGGCGTGGGAGCGCATCGGCCCCATCCTGTCGCAAGGCTATGGCGCGAGCGAGTCCACCTCCGGCGTGACCCGCCTTTCGACCGACGATCATGCCCACGCACTGGCGCACCGGCCCGAGCGGCTGGCCTCCTGCGGGCGGGCACTTGGCGAAACGCAGGTGCGCGTGGTCGACGAGCAGGGCCGCGAAGTGGCCGGGGACGACATCGGCGAACTGGTGATCCGCGGCGAGGATGTCTTCCACGGGTACTGGGGCGAGCCGGAGCTGACGCGCGAAGTGCTGGTGGACGGATGGCTGCGCACCGGCGACCTGGCCCGGGTGGATGAAGAAGGCTACATCTACCTGGTCGACCGCAAGAAGGACATGATCATCTCCGGCGGCTTCAACGTCTATCCGACCGAGGTCGAGGCCGCGCTTTACCAGCATCCGGACGTGATGGAAGCCTGCGTGATCAGCGTGCCCGACGACACCTGGGGCGAAAGCGTCAAGGCCGTCGTCGCCCTGCGGCCCGGCCGGCAAGGCACTGCCGAAGACCTCATCGCGCACTGCCGCGCGCGCATTGCCGATTACAAGTCGCCGCGAACCATCGATTTCGTCACCGAACTGCCCAAGAACGCGAGCGGGAAGCTCGCTCGCAAACTGGTGCGCGAGCCGTATTGGCAAGGCGTATCCCGTCGCGTGAATTAAGGAGAACCACCATGTTCGACAACCTCACCAATCCCGTGCTGGTCGAGACCCGCGCCAGCATCCAGCGCTACATCCATGAGGAACTGCTGCCGCTGGAGCGCGAGCTGGGCCTGGGCTCGGAAGATGCCTGGCCGCGCCATGTGCTGCGCGGCGTGTGGCGCCGCTCCAGCGAGCTGGGGCTCTATGCCGCCTGCCTGCCCGTCGAGCTCGGCGGCAAGGGGCTGAACATCGCCGAGCAATGCGCGCTGAAGGCAGACCTTGCCGCCAGCGGCGCGGTGCTGGCGCCGCACGTGCTGGGCGACCTGGGCGGCCCGCCGCGCGTGGGCAATATGCTCAAGTACGCCACGCCGGACCAGCTGGCGCGCTACTTCCAGCCCGTCATCCGGGGCGAGAAGTCCACCTGCTTCGCCCTGACCGAGCCGCATTCCGGCTCGGATGCCCAGAGCATCTCCACCACGGCCGTGGTGGACGGCGATGACCTCGTCATCAACGGCCGCAAGCACTACATCAGCGGCGCGCCGTTTGCCGACTTTGCCATCGTCATGTGCGTCACCGACGCCACTGCGTCCCCCCCGGCCATCACGGCCGTGCTGATCGACCTGGACCTGCCCGGCGTCAAGGTCAGCACCGAGTACGTGCCGATGTCGGGCCAGCATATCGATGGGGACATCGAATTCGTCAATGTGCGGGTGCCGCGCGCCAACATCTTTGGCGGCGAAGGCAACGGCTTCAAGCTCGGCATGTCGCGCATCAACGTCAACCGGCTGCTGCATTGCCCCACCATGCTGGGCCTGGCCACCAAGGCCTACGCATCCTCGCTGGAGTACGCCGGCCAGCGCCGCCAGTTCGGCGGGCCCATTGCGCGCTTCCAGGCCATCCAGCACATGCTGGCGGACATGGCCGCCGCGCTGTGGGCTTGCGAGAGCATGATCGCGCAAACCGCCACGCTGGCGGACAGTGGCGCGGATCTTCGGGTGAAGGCCGCGGCATGCAAGCTGTTCATCTCCGAGCGCTGTTTCGAGGTGGCCGACAAAGCCGTACAGATCCACGGCAATGTGGGCGTGACGCGAGGACATCCGGTGGAGCAGGCTTTCCGCAAGCTGCGCATGTTCCGGATCTTCACCGGCACCAGCGAGATCCAGCGCAATACCATCGCCCGCGCGATTCTCGAACCCATGCAGGCGAAAGCCTGAGCCGGCAGCGGTTGATCCATCCGACGCAGGCAAACTGCGCAGCCAATAACTGGAGACACTCCTATGAAACGCCGAACCTGGCTCGCCACCGCGGGCGCTGCCGCACTTGGCAGCATGCTCGCGCCGGTGCGCGCCGCCGCGCCCTATCCCAATCGTCCCGTGCGCCTGATCGTCCCGTTCCTGGCTGGCAGCGCGCCGGACAACATCGCACGGACGTTGTCGGCCGAGCTGGGCCGCACGCTTGGCCAGCCGCTGGTCGTGGAGAACATGCCAGGCGCGGGCGGCGTGATCGGCGCGAACGCCTTGAAGCGCGCCGCCGCGGACGGCTACACGCTGGGCATTCTCGCGAACGCGCATGTGATCAACGTGCATCTGTACCAAAACATGCCGTACGATCCCGTGCGCGATTTCACCGCCATCACGGCGATTTCCGGCGGCCCTACCGCTCTCGTCGTGCCTGCCGATGCGCCATACAAGACCGCCGGCGAGCTGATCGCCGCGCTCAGGCGCGCGCCGGGCAAGCTCAACTACGGCTCGGGCGGCAAAGGCAGCATCGCGCATCTGGCGGTAGAGGCCTTGCTGCACCAGACGGGCACCGAGGCCGTGCACATCCCCTACAAAGGCGCCACGGAGATCATCACCGCCATGCTCAGCGGCCAGACCCAGTTCGGCATGCCGGTGCTGGGCACAGCGACCCAGTACCTGCGCAATGGCCAGGTGCGGGCGCTGGCGGTGTCGTCGTCCGCACGCTCCGTCTATTTCCCGGAGGTGCCAACGCTTGCCGAGGTCCTGCCCCCCGGCCTGGTGCTGGACAACTGGAGCGGCCTGTTCGCGCCCGCGCGCCTGCCCGCCGAACTCACCCAGCGGCTCTTTGCCGCAGTCACGGCGTTGCAGGCCAGCGGACGCCTGGATGCGCAGTTGAAGGCCAACGCCGGGGAATTGCGCCGCAGTGCTTCGCCGTCGCAGTTCAACGGCATGGTGGCCGCGGATACCGCCCGATACGGCAAGCTGATCCGCTCGATCGGCATGAACGGCGACGTCGGCTAAAGCACCGGGAGCCCGCAGTGAAACCCGCGATGAAACCAGAATGGTCCTGCCTGAAGGACGTCAAGATCATCGATCTCAGCCAGCTCCTGCCCGGCCCGCATGCCACCACCCTGCTCATGCAACTGGGCGCAGACGTGATCAAGGTGGAGCAGCCGGGCACGGGCGACACCGCCCGCCAGCTCGGGCCTGCCGTGTTCGCCCAGTTCAATCGCGGCAAGCAATCCGTCGCGCTCGACCTGAAATCCGACGAGGGCCGCGCGGCATTCCTGCGCCTGGTGACAGAAGCGGACGCCGTTGTCGAAGGCTTCCGGCCCGGCGTGATGCAACGCCTCGGCCTGGGCTATGACGCGCTTGCGCAAGCCAACCCGGCCATCGTGCTGTGCTCCGTGTCCGGGTTCGGCCAGACCGGCCCGTATGCGAACCATGCCGGCCACGACCTGAACTATCTCGCGCTGGCAGGCTACTGGTCCGTGCCGGTGCAGGTGGACGACAAGGTGTCCCGGCCGCGCGTGCGCGTTTCCGACTATGCGGCCTCGGGCTATGCGGCACTGGCGCTGGCCGTGGCGGTCATGAGCGCGCGGCAACATGGCCGTGGCCAGCATCTCGATGTGTCGATCCATGACGCCATCCTGTCGTGGACTGCCCATGGCGCCTGGGCCGCGCGCGGGTACGAGGATCGCCCGCACGAATCGCCAACCGTCATGCCGGACAACGATATCTTCGAGACCAGCGATGGCCGCCATCTCGCCATGGGCATCCTGGAAAACAAGTTCTGGCTCAACCTGTGCGAGGCGATTGGTGCGGACTTTCCAGCGCTGCTCGATGCCCGGTTCACGTCGCGGCCCGGCCGCCAGCAGCACAAGCCAGAAGTCAACGGCCTGCTCTGCGGGATCTTCCGGTCGCGGTCCCTTGCGCAATGGGCGGCAGTCTTCGCGCCCTTCGACCTGCCGTTCTCACCGGCGCTCAGCGCGCGGGAGCTTTTCGCGGACCCGCACGTCAAGGCGCGGAACATGGTCCGCGAGGTGCCATCGGAGAACGCCATCGCGCTGAACTTCCCCGTCAAGTTCTCCCTTGGACTGCCTGCAAGCGACGATCACGTTCCCGCGCTTGGCGAGAACAACACGTAGCGCGAACGGTGCGCTGAACACCATCTTGACGCCCGCCAAGATCCAGCATGTGCACGTGCGGCGCCAGTGCCCCTTCTGGTGACACTGCCGCGGGATGTAAACTCTGCCTCCTCGGTCAATGCACCCATGAAAAAGAGCAGCGGATGAGCAACGAACTACAGGTTGAAGACATTCAACTCGGCGACGGCAAGGCCGTGGTCAAAGGCGCCTTGATCACCACCCAGTACAGCGGCTACCTGGAGGACGGCACCAGGTTCGACTCCTCCTACGATCGCGGCAAGCCCTTCCAGTGCGTGATCGGCACCGGACGCGTGATCAAAGGCTGGGACCTGGGGCTGATGGGCATGAAAGTCGGCGGCAAACGCAAGCTCCATGTCCCCGCCCACCTTGCTTATGGCGAGCGGCAGGTCGGCGCCCATATCAAGCCAAACTCGAACCTGGTCTTCGAGATCGAGTTGCTGGAAGTGCTGACGCGGGACGATTGATACCGGCGGCAATGCAGGCTGGCGCATGCCGCAGGCCGGGGTTCTATTACAATCCACCAAAATTGCAAGGAACCCACCATGATCATCGGACCCCGCGTGCGCGGCTTTATGTGTGTCACCGCCCACCCCGCCGGCTGCGAAGCCAACGTCAACCAGCAGATCGCCTACGTGAAGGCAAACGGCCCGGTCGCCAACGGACCCAAGAAGGTCCTCGTCATCGGCGCCTCCACGGGCTATGGGCTTGCCGCTCGCATCACGGCAACGTTCGGCTGCGGCGCCGACACGCTCGGCGTGTTCTTCGAACGCGCCGGCACCGAGAGCAAGCCTGGCACCGCGGGCTGGTACAACACGGCGGCGTTTCACAAGGCGGCAGCGGCCGAAGGCCGCTATGCCATGAGCATCAATGGCGACGGCTTTTCCGACGAGATCAAGCAGCAAACCATCGACATCATCAAGCGTGATCTCGGCCAGGTCGACCTGGTCGTCTACAGTCTTGCTGCGCCGCGGCGAAAGCACCCTAAGACGGGGGAAATCTTCACTTCCACGCTCAAGCCCATTGGCAAGGAAATCCGGCAGCGCGGCCTGGACACCGACAAAGAGGTGATCAAGGAAATCAACCTGCAGCCAGCCACGCAGGAAGAGATCGATCACACGGTCGCCGTGATGGGCGGCGAAGACTGGCAAATGTGGATCGACGCCCTGCTCGCCGCCGGCGTGCTCGCCGACAACGCAAAGACCACCGCGTTTACCTACCTGGGCGAGAAGGTCACCCACGACATCTACTGGAACGGCTCCATCGGCGCCGCCAAGAAAGACCTGGACCAGAAGGTGCTGGACCTGCGCGGCAAGCTGGCCGCCACCGGCGGCGACGCGCGTGTCGCGGTGCTCAAGGCCGTAGTGACCCAGGCCAGCTCCGCCATCCCGGTGATGCCCCTGTACTTGTCGCTGCTGTTCAAGGTCATGAAGGAAACCGGCACCCACGAAGGCTGCATCGAGCAGGTCTACTCGCTCTACCAGGACTGCCTGTACAGCCAGTCGCCGCGCCAGGACACGGAAGGCCGCCTGCGCACGGACGAGAAGGAACTCAGCCCGGATGTCCAGGCCCGCGTAACGCAGTTGTGGGACCAGGTCACCGACGACAATATCTACGCGCTCACCGATTTTGCGGGCTACAAGGCGGAGTTCCTGCGCCTGTTCGGATTCGGCATCGACGGCGTGGACTATGCGGCCGACGTCAATCCCGCTGTGGAGATTCCCAACCTGGTCGAAGCGTAAGCCGCAGGCGCAATGCCATGAACCTGTCCCCCGCCATCCCCATCTTCCGGATCTTCTCGGTCGAGAAGGCCAAGGAATTCTATCTGGACTATCTTGGCTTTTCACTCGATTGGGAGCATCGTTTCGGTGAGGAATTTCCGCTCTACGCCCAGGTGAGGCGATCCGGCCTGACGCTGCACCTGAGCGAGCACCATGGCGACGCCACGCCGGGTTCGACGGTGTTCGTCCCCGTGGAGGACATCGATGCCCTGCATCGCGAACTGGATGCCAGGCAGTATCGCTATGCAAAACCGGGCATCGACGTGGTGGGTTGGGGACGGCAGTTGCAAGTCGCGGATCCGTTTGGCAACCGCCTGCGGTTCTGCGAGCTATCCAAGGACTAGGTTTTTGTTTGGCGACACGCAGCTTGAGGGGAGACCCCGATGGAATACATCGACGTCATCTGGCGGCACGAGCTTGCCTCGGAGCCGGTTCGACTCGTGTCGGAGCTTGACGGCGCACGCTTCGAGACCAGGAAGCTGGAATTCTTCCGGGATGGAACCGTAGGCTTCGCGAGCACCGGCGCGGCAACGGGCAGTACCAATCTCGGGCTGGTGCCGGTTCCCTGCCTTGCCGAGATCAACGCGGATCCGGAGTTCGACGGCACGGCGATGACACCGGAGGAATTTGAAGTCCTCTGGCTATTGCACGCGCGTCCGGCAAAGCACTGAGCGTTTCCTGGCGACGCCAGCTATGGCACTGGCTACAGCAGCACCAGCGTCACCAGCAGCGATGCGTTGCTGATCGCCGTCACATCGTGCATCACGTTGGATTCCAGATAGACCAGGTCGCCCTGGCGTAGCAGCCGGTGCGCGCCCTCCACGCCGATATCGACCTCTCCTTCCAGGCACTGCACGGTGATTGGCCCGGCTACCGCATGGGCCGGCATATGCTTGCCGGCGGTCAGCACCAGGCGCATGACCTCCAGGCGGCTTTCCTTGAAGAAGGCGGTAGTGGGTGTCTTCGCGAGACGCTCGCCTAGCGGCAGCACGCTGGCCACCTGGCCGGAAGCTAGATGAGGCAGGGACATGGGCGGCTCCTCTGGTGCGAACGGCGTGAGTAATGTGAGCGATGCGAGCGATGTGGGGCGTGGCGGGCACTTCAGTGCGAAGCGCCTCGCTCCGGACAATCCATTCTAGTCGTGCCCGCCAGCGATCCGGAAATTAGCGCACACGGAAAAACCCGGATACCTGGCCGCCCGCTGGCCCCGGTAACATCAGGTGCCATCCCGCATCATGGCCCCGATGGCGTGTCGCCAACCACATGCACATTCGCCGGCAGCCCAGCGGTGTCCGCCCCGCTCCGAGGTCCTGGCGGTAAATCAGTCCGGCCGGGAACCTCGCAGGATTGCGCCGCGTCCTGCGCCGTCGCGCGGCCACAACACACCCTCCTTGGTGGCGATAACAGTTTGCCGGGCCGGTGCTAACGTCTGGCGCATGCTGCGATCCCCGCGGGCGATCCGGCGCGCAACGCAAACCGCGCCGAGCGCCAATAAACCATGCCGTTGCACAGACAAGGATCCCGCGCCATGCTCAGTGATTTCGATGATCTCGTCCAGGCGTCGATGCAAGAATGGAAGGTGCCGGGCCTTGCACTCGCCGTGATCCGGGATGGTGAAACGGTGCTGGCAAAAGGCTATGGCGTGCGCGACACGGAAGCGTCGGCGCCCGTGACGGCGGACACCCAGTTCCTGCTGTGCTCGCTCACCAAGTCTTTCACCGCCGCCGGGCTTGGCCTGCTGGTGGATGAGCGCAAGCTCGACTGGACCCGGCCCGTGCGCGATTACATACCGGAGTTTCGGCTGCACGATGCGGTCGCAACCGAGCGCGTGACCGTGCGGGACTTGCTTTGCCATCACAGCGGCGTCCCGCGCCACGACTGGATCCACTCGCCGGGCGACCTGTCCATGGTGCAGATCCTGGCGGCCTTGCGCCATCTGGAGCCGAGCCGCGACGTGCGCGAGGCCTACCAGTACCAGAACCTGGGGTATCTCGTGGCCGGGCAGATCGCGCAGCGCATCAGCGGGCAGCGCTGGGAGGATTTCACCACCGAGCGCCTGCTCCGTCCGCTGGGCTTCGCACACTTCGGACTATCCATCGAAGCGCTCGCCGCCGCGCCGAACCATGCGCATCCACACATCATGCAAGGCGACGAAAGCCAGCGTGCGATGCTGACGCCGATCCGTGCCCTGCCCGCCGGCGGGCTCAATGCCTGCGTGTCGGACCTGGCGAAGTGGATGCGCTTGCTGATCGACGAAGGCACCGTGGACGGCAAGCCGCTGCTGTCGGCGGACATCGTCCGGCAAATGATGACCCCGCGCGTGCACGTGGGCCGCTCCGTGTTCAAGGAGGTGGGCGAGTTCCACTACGGGCTCGGCCTGTCACTGGAACACTATCGCGGCGAACGAAAGGTCTCGCACACCGGCAGCTGGGTCGGCTGGGGCAACGCCATGACGATGCTGCCGGAACGCCGGATCGGCATCGCGGTGCTCACCAATCGCGCCCCAAGCGCCGTCACCGAACTGCTGACCTACCACGCGCTCGATCAGCTTTGCGGCCACAAGCCGATCGACTGGTTCGACCGGTTCCGCACCATGCGCCGCCAGGCGCTTGCGCAGCAGAAGGTCGACCAGCAAGCGCGCAGCGAATTGCGCCGGACCGGCACCACGCCGAGCCATCCGCTCGACGACTATGCGGGCGAGTACGAACACCCGGCCTACGGGCGGATCGGCATCACCAAAGAGAACAACGCGCTGGCATGGCGCTGGCGCGGCATGTCGGGCCAGCTCGAACACCGCCACTACGATGTGTTCGTGACCCCCGACAAGCCGGCCGAGATCCATCCCGACAATCTCGCACTGAGCTTCGGCTATGACCGGGAAGGCAACATCGACCGGATCTGCGCGCCTTTGGAGCCGATGGTGGCAGATATCGTATTTCGCCGCGCGGCAGGCGGCGACGTGCTCGACCCGGCATTCCGCGCCCTCTGCGCTGGCAGTTTCATGCACGGCATGCAGGAGATCAGCGTCACGCTCGATGCGGCGGGCCAGCTATCGCTGCGCATCGACGAGCGGCAGAGTTGGCCACTGCGGCCATTTGACAGGCGGACCTTTGACCTGGAAGGCCTCCAGGGGTATCGGGTCGCGTTTCGCCGTCCCTCGCCAGACATCGTGGACGCGGTCATCTTCTACCAGCCTGATGGCACCTTCCTGGCACTGCGGCAGGCTGTGCCGGCGTAAGCCGCATCACGGCCGCATGCCGGCGCCCTTGAATCGACCTGCCCGAGCCGGCCTCAAAGCGGGACAATGCGGCTTGAGACGTCGACCGCTCCCGCCGGGCATCGCATGCGCGAAACGCTGGGCACTCCAACTCGCCAAAGGAAATGAACATGCTGCACAACGCCGCCGAATCCGTTCTAGTGCTGGTGGATTTCCAGGGTCGCCTGATGCCGGCGATCCACGAAGGCGATCGCGTGGCAAAGGAGGCCGTCCGTCTTGGCAACATCGCGCGCGTGCTGGACGTGCCTGTGATCGGCACCGAACAAAGCCCCGGCAGCCTGGGCGGGAATATCGATGACATCAAGCGCCTGTGCGACCGGACCCTGGCCAAGGATTACTTCGACGGCTGCCGGGACGGTTTGCTCGACTTGCTTCCTGAAGGCCGGAAGAACGTGGTGGTGGCCGGCTGCGAAGCCCACGTCTGCGTGCTCCAGACCGTTGCCGGGCTGCTCGGGCACGGCTTGAAAGTCACCGTGGTGCTGGATGCCATCGGCTCGCGGCAGGCCCGCAGCCGGGAGGCGGCAATCGACAGGATGCGCAACAGCGGGGCAACCGCGGCCACGGTCGAGATGGTTGCCTTTGAATGGATGCGCACGAGCCAGCATGAACGGTTCCGGGAGGTGCTTGGCTTTGTGAAGTAGCGGGCCACAGTGCGCCCGAGCTGTCTGCATATTCAAAAAATCTGAATAATCTATCCGGATAAGACTGGTCTAACGCACCGATGACTCTCCTATAGTTCGTTACATGGACGGCGCGCACAAACAAAGCAACGTTCTGGCAGTCGCAGCGAACAATCAACGAAATTCAACGAATTTTAAGATACTGGAGAACATCATGACCAAGACCTTCGCCCTCAAGCTCGCCTCCACCCTCGTGCTGTCGCTCGCCGCCATCGGCGCCGCCCAGGCCGCTTCTGCCAAGGACACCCTCGCCGGCGACAAGTACGGCTATGAGTTCCGCACCTCGGTGCCCGCCGACAAGTATGGCTACGACTTCCGCGCAACCGACGCCTTCACCGACGGCGCACGCAGCGGCAAGCTGGATACCTTCACCGAAGGCGCCCGCATCGCCGGCCTGGACCGCTCGGGGGTTTCGGCTTCGCCGGCGCGCGGATTCGACGCCTACACCGATGGTGCGCGTGCCGGCAAGGTTGACCCGTACACCGATGGCGCGCTGGTTGCCGGCCTGGATCGCTCGGGCGTATCGGCTACGCCGGCCCGCAGCTTCGATGCCTACACTGATGGCGCTCGCAGCGGCAAGGTCGACGTCTTCACCGAAGGCGCCAACGCCTGATGCGTCCGTTAGCAAGAGGTTTCACCGCGCGCGGTGCCGGCTGACAGCCGCGCCGCGCGCTTTGCCTGGGTGGGTGGTGTCAATACGCAGCGAGCCGGCTCGACCAGATAGCCAGGCGCATGCTGTGCCGAGTCGTCATCTGGAGAACCGTTGCCTGTAGGCCAGGGGCGTCAGCGAAGTCAACTCCTTGAACATGCGGCGCATATTGGAATCGCTGCTGAAACCAAGCTCTGCGCTGAGTATGCTGACCGGCGATGCCGTGAGAATAAGGCGGTCACTGACCTGGTTCAGTTTGATGCAGCGGGCATACGCTGCGATCGCCACTCCGGTTTCGGCTCTCACCTTGCGAGCGAGCGTGCGCTCCGACATGCGGAGTTGCTCCGCCAGCCGTTGCACCGTGACCTGTTCGGCCGGTAATTGCTCGACCAGCGCATGCAACTGCCGCAGCAAGCGGCTGGATTGCTCGATCAGGCTCATTGCCAGAAACGCTGGATGCGGCTGCGCAGGACGTGGAAGCACCATCAGGTTGACCAGATCGCGCAGCACCTCAGGACTGACATGCCGCGCTATCAACGCCTCGGCAATGGGCAGGTAGCCATTCACGCCGGAAGCCGTGGCGGTACTCGCAGTGACAATGCAATTGCGCTCGCATTGCCATTTCACCTTCTTGTAGCGTTGTGCCATTGCCTCTGCCAGCCACCAGGTCACGGTCGCGGGCTGGTCATTCAGTTGCCCGCTTGCGGCCAACAGGCAGACCCCACTGCAGTAGCTCCATAGCAGCATTGCTTTGGGTCGCGTCGCCAGAGCCGAGACAAGGCTTGCGTTGGCCGCGAGCGTGTCGTCTACCTGCTGGGCCGACTCGGCCCAAAAACCTGGCAACAGGACAGCATCAAGGCTGGTGAGATCCAGCGCCTTGGAAACGTGCAATGACACGCCCTGGGCGCACTCGACTGTGCCAGCGCGCAGCGCCACATGGTGCATTTCGAAGAGTGGGCGGTCGGTGCGCCGATTGGCCGCATGCAGCATATCCGAGAACGCGAACAGCCCGGCGGGCATGCAACCCGGGAAAAAAAGCAAACCAATGCGAAGTGGTTTTGGCATGGCAGAAACCGAATCAATTATGTCCAATCTCGCCATTCTCAACGGATTGCCTCCTCGACACAATGAAGTCTCTTCTCAGAGGCTTCGTCATGCATATTCACCAGCTTCGCAACGCGACCATCATTCTGGAACTTGGCCCAAACCGGGTTCTGGTCGACCCGATGCTCGCGCCGAAAAATGCGCTGCCGCCCTTGCGCCTGTTCGGCGCAAGGCAACGCAACCCGTTAGTCGAATTGCCCGGCTCGGCCGCGGCGGCGCTTGAATCTGTCACCCATTGCCTGATCACGCATTGCCAGAAGGGCCATTTCGATCATCTGGATCGCGCCGCGAAAAGGTGGTTGCGCGACAAGCAGATTCCGACCATCTGCACACCGCACGATGCCGCCTATCTGGCCGAACGCGGATTGAATGTCCAGCCCTTGCCGCAAGCGCATGAGCAGCCCAGCCCCTTTTTGGGAGGCCGGATCCGCACGGTCCGCTGCACCCATGGCCGTGGCCTGGTTGGAACACTGATGGAGCACGGCGTCGGCTACCTGATCGAAGTACCAGGTGAGCCCAGCCTGTATCTGAGCGGCGATACCGTACTGACACCGGGTGTCCGGGCGTTCGTTGCGCGCCATCGCCCGCAGGTGTGCGTCGTGCCTGCCGGCGGTGCACGGTTCGATCTGGGTGGCGACATCATCATGGGCGTGGATGAAGTCATCGAGCTCACTCGCCTGGCACCTGGCACGGTGGTCGCAAATCACCTGGAGGCGCTCAGCCACTGCCCGGTGACACGCTGCGCACTAGCGCTCGCCGCAAGGCAGGCGGGCATCGAATCGCGATTGCGTATTCCAACGGATGGCGAGGTGTTGCATCTGGCGGCGCCGGACAGAGAGCGACGGCCGTGCTCACTGCCTGGTTAGGCGACCGTCATTCCGATAACGAAGACTCGGGTCACGCGTCCTCAGCCGGTATGCGCCACTGGCTGGTGGCCCGGCTGCATTTCGCCGTCCACCCGCACCGCAAGGCCCAGCGGATTGCCCGCGCGCAGCGCTTGCGGCAGCAAAGCCGCAGGCATGTCCTGGTAGCAGACCGGACGCAGGAAGCGTGCGATTGCCAGCGAGCCAACGGAGGTAGAGCGCCCGTCCGACGTGGACGGATATGGGCCGCCGTGCACCATGGCGTGGCTGACTTCCACACCCGTGGCGAAACCGTTCACCAAGATCCGGCCCACGCGCCGCTCCAAGGCTGGCAGGAAGCTGCGCGCAGTGTCGTAATCGGCTTCATCGATGTGGATGGCGGCGGTCAATTGTCCTTCAAGGGATTCCACCACGCGCTGCATGGTGGCCAGGTCCGGGCAACGCACCACCAGCGACGCCGCGCCGAAAACCTCCGCGCGCAGGGCCTCGTGTTCAAGGAACGCTTGCGCGGTGGTGGAAAACAATGCGGCCTGCCCCTGGTATTGCGCACCTGCCTGGCCACGCGCCACGGTGCTCACCTGCGGATGGCAGCCGAGGGTTTCCACCCCCGCGCCGTAAGCGCGGTGAATGCCGGGCGTGAGCATGGTGGAAGCCGGGATCTGCGCGATCGCCGCTTCGGCCGCGGCCAGGAAGCGCTCCAGATCCGGGCCGTCCACGGCAAGGATCAAGCCGGGATTGGTGCAGAACTGGCCCGCGCCCAGCGTCAGCGAGGCAGCGAATGCCTTGCCGATGGCATCAGCGCGGTTGCCCAGCGCGTGCGGGAACAGCAGGACCGGGTTGATGCTGCTCATTTCCGCGTAGACGGGAATCGGCTCGCTGCGGGCCGCGGCGAGCTGCATCAGCGCGGTGCCGCCAGCGCGCGAGCCGGTGAAGCCGACCGCCTTGATGCGGTGATCGCTGACCAGCCCCTGCGCGATCTCCAGCCCGGAATCGAACAGCAGCGAGAACGTGCCCTCGGGCAAGCCAAGTTCTTCCACCGCCTTCTGGATCGCACGGCCGACCAGCTCCGAGGTACCGGGATGCGCCGGATGCGCCTTGACGACAACCGGGCAGCCGGCGGCGAGCGCCGACGCCGTGTCGCCACCCGCCACCGAGAACGCCAGCGGGAAATTGCTGGCGCCGAACACGGCCACCGGGCCCAGCGCGATGTGGCGCAGGCGCAGGTCCACGCGCGGCAGCGGCATGCGCTGCGGCTGCGCGGGATCGATGCGCAGGCCGAGGAAGTCGCCCCGCCGCACCACGCCGGCAAACAGCCGCAACTGGCTCATGGTGCGCCCTAGTTCGCCTTCGATGCGGGCGCGCGGCAGGCCGCTCTCGCTGACGCAGCGCGCGATCAGCGCGTCGCCAAGCGCCAGGAGATTGGCGGCGATCTTCTCGAGGAGCGCGGCGCGTTGCGCGAGCGGCGTTTCGCGATACCCATCGAACGCCTGCGCGGCCAGCGCGCAAGCCTGATCCAGCTGCGCCCGCGTGGCGCCGCCAAAAGCCGGCGCCAGGGTTTCGCCGGATGCGGGATCGATGGCCCGGATCTCGCCATGGGTGCCGCGCACCGACTGGCGGCCAATGAGCAGTTCGCCTGTGAGGTTCATCTTGGGTCCTTGAAATGAAAAAAGCGGCGCGCCTCACTTGCCCCAGCGCAACACCATCGGGTCCAGCCGGCGCGCGATCTGCAGCAAGCCGGCACGCGTAGCCGGGTGCATGGGCTGCAAGGGATGGCGCAGCGCGTCGGAGGCAATCACGCCGCCCTCCTTCATCAGCGCCTTGGCGGTGGCCAGCCAGCCTTGCCGGTTCTCATAGTTGATCAGCGGCAGCCATTGCTGGTAATGCTGCGCGGCCAGTTCCGTGTCACCGGCCTGGTAGGCATCGACGATCTTGCGGATGCCATCGGGGAAGCCCGCGCCGGTCATCGCGCCGGTGGCGCCGGCATCGAGGTCGGCCATCAGCGTGATGGCTTCCTCGCCATCCCACGGGCCGACGATGGCGTCGCCGCCAAGCGCGATCAGCTCGCGCAGCTTTACCGCGGCTTGCGGCACCTCGATCTTGAAGTACGAGACGTTGGCGATCTCCTTGGCCATGCGCGCCAGGAACGGCGCCGACAGCGTGGTGCCGCTGACAGGCGCGTCCTGGATCATGATGGGAATATCGATCGCCGCCGAGACGGTCGCGAAGAACTCGTAGATGGCGCGCTCGGGCACGCGGATGGTCGCGCCGTGGTACGGCGGCATCACCATCACCATGGCGGCGCCGGCATCCTGCGCGGCACGGCTGCGCTCGGCGCAGATGCGCGAGCTGAAATGCGTGGTGGTGACGATCACCGGAACGCGGCCGGCCACGTGCTCAAGCACCGTGGTCATCAGCAGGCTGCGCTCATCGTCGGCAAGGACGAACTGCTCGGAGAAGTTAGCCAGGATGCAGATGCCGTTGGAGCCGGCGTCGATCATGAAATCGATGCAGCGGCGCTGGCCGTCGAGGTCAAGGCCACCCTGCTCGTCGAAGATGGTGGGCGCCACCGGGAATACGCCACGATAGGCGGGCTGGATACTGGGCATGGTGTCTCTCTCCTTGTTATGGCTGGGCGACTTGCGGCAGGGAATGAATATACGGCGCGCCATGCCGCGCTGTATATTGAAACCTTTCCATCTCGTGATCGCTTTTACGACTCACATGGCCGCTCAAATGGCCGCCCTCCTTCCTGAACCCGAACGCATATGAAAGCCACGCTGGACGTGCTGATGTCCCGCCTGCGCATGAAGCAGCTGCAATTGCTGATCGCGCTGGACGACCACAAATCGCTGCACCAGGCCGCGTCGGCCATGGCCATGACGCAGTCCGCGGCCAGCAAGGCCTTGCAGGAACTGGAAGGCATGCTCGATGCGCCGCTGTTCGAGCGTTCCAAGACCGGCATGCGGCCGAACCAGTTCGGCCATTGCGTGATCCGCTATGCCCGCCTGCTGGCAACGGACCTGACGTCGCTGTGCCAGGACATGGCCGAGATCCGCTCGGGCCGTGGCGGGCACCTTGCCGTGGGCACCATCATGGGCGCGGTGCCGCAGGTGCTGGTGCCGGCGCTCGATGCCATGCAGGCCGACCAGCCGAACCTGTCCATCGAGATCGTCGAGGACACCAGCCTGCGCATGCTGACGCTGCTCGACGATGGCCGGCTGGACCTTGTCATCGGTCGTGCGCTGGTGAGCGACCAGCCCGCCAGCTATCAATACGAGCCGCTGGGCGACGAGCCGATCTCCGTGGTGGTGGGCTATGCCCACGCGGCGCCGCGCGGCAAGGAACTGGGCTTTGCCGACCTTGCCGGCTACCGCTGGATCGTTTATCCCGGCCAGATGCCCATGCATGCCCTGCTGCAGCGGGAGCTGGACATGGCGGGACTGGGCATGCCGCCCAATGCGATCTCCACCTCGTCCACCTTTGTCACGGTGACCATGCTGCAGCGCAGCGCCAGGCTGGTATCGCTGCTGCCGACCAGCGTGGCGGAGCTGTTTGCCCGGCAAAAGCTGCTGCGGATCCTTCCAGTGAGGATGCAGTCCCGGCAACAGACCTTCGGCATCGTGACCCGGCGCGGGGGCACGCTGTCCGCCGCGGCCGGCCAGCTGATCAAGCTGCTGCGCGCCGGTTGCTCGCCAGCCTGAAAGCGCGTTTCAGACCGGGCGCAGGGCGGGCAAGACACACCAGGGGGCGTCCTGATGTATTCCCGCAGGTAATCACCCATTCAATAAACATCATTAGTCAGATATCACTCCCATCCTTATAGTCTGGCTATCCGCGCATCAGCAAAACAGCACGTCAGCACAACAGCACCTCAGCGCAGACCCATAACAACGATGGAGACAATAATGAAACGATGGATGTCCGGCACCCTCGCCGGCTTGCTGGGAATTGCCGCCGCCATGACCGGCGCCTATGCGCAAGACACCCGCCCGGTGCGGTTGATGGTGGGTGCCGCGCCCGGCGGCGGCACCGACGTCATGGCCCGCATCGTCTCCGACAAGCTCGCCGCCATCCTCAAGCAACCCGTGGTGGTGGACAACCGGCCCGGCGCTTCCAACACTATTGCCGCCGACATTACCGCCAAGTCCGCGCCCGATGGCAACACGCTGCTGATGGGTGTGGTCACCTCGCAAGCCATCGCGCCGCACCTGCTCAAGCTGCAATTCAATCCGCTCAAGGACCTGGTGCCGGTGGCGCTGGTGTCGTCGGTGCCCAATGTGCTGGTGGTCAACAACCAGGTGACGGCGCGCGACGTCAAGTCGCTGGTGGCGCAGATCCAGGCCAACCCCGACAAGTTCCGCTATAGCTCCTCCGGCGTGGGCAGCACCCAGCACCTGGCCGGCGCAGCGTTTGCGCACCAGATCCATGGCAAGTTGCTGCACGTGCCCTACAAGAGCAGCAGCAGCGCGCTGGTGGACCTGATGGGCGGGCAGGTCGACATGAGCTTCGAGACCATGCCGTCCGTCATCAACCATATCAAGGCCGGCAAGCTGCGCGCGCTGGCGGTCACCGCCGACCAGCGCTCGGCGCTGTTGCCCAGCGTGCCCACGCTGGCCGAAGCCGGCGTGCCGGGCATCCAGACCAATGCCTGGTACGGCGTCTATGCCCCCGCCGGCACGCCGCCCGCCACGCTGCAAAAGCTGGGCGCCGCGCTGGCCACCGTACTCAAGGATCCCGACACCGTGCGCCGCCTGAACGACGTGGGCGCGCTGCCAGGCACGCTTAGTGCCGTCCAGTTCGATGCCTTCTCGCGCGCCGAATATGCGCGCTACGGCAAGATGATCGCCGAGCTCGGCGTCAAGCTGGACTGAACCAACATCTCCCGATCACCCTGAGAACCCCATGACCCAACGACCCAGAATCGCCATGGTGCTCGGCGACCCCGCCGGCATCGGCCCCGAACTGATCGCCAGGCTGCTCGCGGACCCCGACACCGCGGCGCGCGCCGATATCCTGCTGATTGCCGATCGCGACGAATGGCGCCGCGGCATGCAGGTGGCCGGTGTCGACATCGCACTGCGCGAAACCGATTCGCTGGCATTCGGCGGCGATGACGGCAACAACGCAGCGCGCCTGTTCCACTGGCAACTCGACGGCAAGCCCGCCTACCAGCGCGGCGTGGCTAGCGCCGAAGGCGGGCGCTACAGCCTCGGCACGCTGGCACTGGCGCTGGAACTGGCCGACGCCGGCAAGGCCGATGCCATCCTGTTCGGCCCGCTCAACAAGAGCGCGCTGCATGCCGCCGGCATGGGGCATAACGACGAGCTGCACTGGTTCGCCGAGAAGCTCGGCTACCACGGCGCCTTCTGCGAGTTCAATGTGCTCGATGGCCTGTGGACCTCCCGCGTGACGTCGCACGTGGCGCTCAAGGACGTGCCCGCCATGATCAACCGCGCCAGCGTGGGCGACGCCATCGACCTGATCGACCAGGCCCTGCGCGGCGCCGGCATGGCCCGTCCGCGCATTGCCGTGTGCGGCCTGAACCCGCACAACGGCGACAACGGCGCCTTCGGACGCGAGGAGATCGACATCATCGCGCCGGCCGTGGCCGACGCACAGGCGCGCGGCGTGGCGGCCGACGGCCCGTTCCCCGCCGACACCATCTTCCTCAAGGTGCAGGGCGGCCCGGCGCAGCGGCAGTTCGACGCCATCGTCACCATGTATCACGACCAGGGCCAGATCGGCATCAAGCTGATGGGTTTCTCGCGCGGGGTCACCGTGCAGGGCGGCCTGCCGGTGCCGATCACCACGCCGGCCCACGGCACCGCCTTCGATATCACGCAGCAAGGCCGCGCCGACGTCGGCGCCACGCTGCAGGCTTTCCGCATCGCCTGCCAGATGGGCAGCAGCCGCGCAGCCCGTAAAGCCGACTAAGAGGCTGTTTCAAAATGAAGCGAAGCGGTTCTGGCTAGGCGCGCGGCCGCAGACAGTACAACTGGATCGGCCAAGGCCGCGCAACGACGCCAGAATCTTTTTGAAATGGCCTCTAAGCCCGCCACCGATTCGCCACTGGCAACCAAACCCACGGAGACTCTCTTGAAAATCACCAACATCCGCACCCGCGTCTTTGAATGGAAGGGCAAGACCGTGCCCCCGCAGGCCCACTTCTGCACCAACGCCACCGACATCCTGTTCGAGCGCGGCGACGCCATGGGCTCCTTCCGCTTCCACGGCTGGCTGGTGGTGGAAGTCGAGACCGACACGGGTCTGGTCGGCATCGGCAACTGCGCGCTGGCGCCGCGCGTGGCCAAGGAAATCATCGACCAGTACCTGGCCCCGATCGTGATCGGCCAGGACCCCTTCGACAATGAATACCTGTGGCAGAAGATGTATCGCCGCACCCATGCCTGGGGCCGCAAGGGCATCGGCATGGCAGCGATTTCGGCGGTGGACATCGCGCTGTGGGACCTGATGGGCAAGGCCGTGGGCAAGCCGGTGTTCAAGCTGCTGGGCGGGCGCACCAAGGAGAAGATCTGGTGCTACGCCTCCAAGCTCTACAACAACGATGACCGCGACGCCTTCCTGGCCGAGGCTCAGAGCTATCTCGACCAGGGCTTCACGGCGATGAAGATGCGCTTCGGCTACGGCCCGAAGGATGGCCCCGCCGGCATGCAAAAAAACATCGAACAAGTGCGCCTGCTGCGCGAGCTGGTGGGCGACGGTGTGGACATCATGCTGGAGTGCTATATGGGCTGGACGCTGGAGTACGCCCGCCGCATGATTCCGCGCCTGGCCGAATTCAACCCGCGCTGGCTGGAAGAACCGGTGATTGCCGACGACATCGAAGGCTACGCCGAACTCAAGAAGATGAGCCCCTTCCCCATCTCCGGCGGCGAGCACGAGTTCACCTCCTACGGCTTCAAGGACCTGCTGGAGCGCCGTGCGGTGGACGTGATCCAGTACGACACCAACCGGGTTGGCGGCATCACCGCCGCGCAGAAGATCAACGCCATGGCCGAGGCCTGGTCCGTGCCGGTCATCCCGCACGCGGGCCAGATGCACAACTATCACCTGACCATGGCCTCGACCGCATCGCCGATGTCCGAGTTCTTCCCGGTGCATGACGTGGAGGTGGGCAATGAGCTGTTCTATTACATCTTCAAGGGCGAGCCGGCGCCGGACAACGGGTATCTGCAACTGGACGATAACCTGCCGGGGTTGGGACTGACGCTGAATGAAGCGTATTTCGGGGAGTTCGAGATTATTGAGTGAGGCCAAAGCCGTTTGACCGGCGCCCTATCGCATCGGACGAGGCCGGCGGCGCCATGCGACAGGCGCCGCCGGCCTCGTTTTTTTGCTGCCCGTATCGGGACGAACGGCTTGCGCGCTCCGGCAAGCCGCGGTTGCGAACGAGGCTTGCGAACGAGGCGTCAGAAAACATGCCGAAGCCCGACCATCGCCCCTACCTTGGCACCCACCCTGCCTTGCGACTTGATCAGCGCGTATCCGCCAGTGATGCGGTTGTAGTCGGCGCCGAAAAAGACATCCGTCCGCTTGGATAAACGGTAGTCGGCGATCAGATAGGCGGCCGAGCGCCGCCCGCCCGGGTCCTTCTGCTCATCGTGGAATGCGCCCACGCCGACCAGCCAGGCCGGTGACACCTGATAGCTGACGCCGCCGATGACGACATCGTTTCGCGTGCCCGTTGCGCTGTATCGGTTAGAGAGGTATCCGGCAGTCGCTTTCAGGCGGCCGCTCGCATATCCCGCCGTAGCGCCCACGGTCTTTCTTGCCTGCGCGCCATCGGCGCTTCGGGCCTGCTGGTAAAACGCACTAGCCCGGAATCTCCTGTCGTCGTAGCTAAGGCCGGTCCCGGTGCTGGCGTTGGCGCGCGTGTTGCCGGGCACTTCACCGAAGGCGTGGTGCGCGGCCAGCTTCCAACTGCCGGCCTTTCCTTCGTATTTGACCGCGTTGTCTTGCCGGCTACCGGTATAGAAGCGCGTGATCGCCAGCGTGTCCAGGCTCAGGTTGCCGAAGATCTGCGCGCCTGCCGTCGCCTGATAGGCCGCGCCGTACAGCTGGCCCAGGGTGATCGCGCCGAAACGGCTTTGCATCCCGACGAAAGCCTGCCGGCTGAACATGCGCCCCGCGCCACCGGATGACGCTTGACCATAGCCCGCGACGGATGACTGCGGGGCGCTTCCCGTGCCGAGGTCAAAGCCCGCTTCCAGCACATAGACCGCCGCAACCCCTGCGCCGAGATCCTCTGTGCCCCGCAATCCGAATCGCGACCCGTTCAGCGCGCCCGCCGTTAGTTCAAGCTTGCCGTCCCCGGTCTTGCTGGCGTTGGTCGCGTACCGGATGCCGGATTCGACGGTGCCGTACATGGCCGCGCTGGATTGGGCATGCGCGGCGCACGCCATCAGTGTCGAGATCGCACCGAGCGAAGTGTGTTTTGCGACGTGCATGGCGAGGCGGTATTGGTTCATTTGTCCCCCGTGGTCAGGTGTCGTGAGGCCATGTTGTGAGGCCATGCTGCGAAGCGATGCGGTGATGCAAGCACGCGCGCGGATCGCGCGATGCCCCAATCGAGACCGGGCTGGCGCCACGCGGCGGGAATTGCCGAAGTCAGTCCGTGGTCATGCCGGCCGCCTGAACCACCCGCTTCCACTTGGCGACCTCGGCGCTCACGAGCGCGCCGAGTTCCTGTGGCGTGCTGGTCTGCACGTAGGCGCCCTGCTCCGCGATCTTGTCCGCGACTTCCTGGTCGCGCAGCGCTGCGTTGAGCTCCGCATTCAGCCGGGCGACGATCTCCGGCGGCGTGCCCGCGGGGGCGAACATGGCATACCACTGATCGACGGCGACATCGATCCCCAGCTCGTTCAGTGTCGGCGTGTCCTTCAGCAGCGGCGTGCGACTGCTGCTGGCCACGGCGAGAACGCGTACCTTGCCGTTGCGGATCTGCGGGTAGGCGGTGAACAAGCTCGGGAACATGATCTGCGTATTGCCGGCGATCGTATCGACCAGCGCCGGCGCGGATCCTTTGTAAGGCACGTGCACCATCTGCGTCTGCGTGGCGAGCCTGAATAGTTCCGCCGTGGCATGGGGCGCGGTGCCATTGCCCGCGGAGGCGTAGTTCAGGTTCGCACTCTTGTTGCGTGCCAGGTCGATCAGTTGCTGCATGTCGCCGGCTTTTACCATCGGGTTGACGACAACCAGGGTGGGGGAACTGGCGACCATGCCGATCGGCGTGAAATCCTTGACGGGGTCGTAGCGCAGTTTCTGAAGAGCCGGGTTGATCCCATGCGTCGCGATGTACCCGAACAGGATGGTATGCCCGTCCGGCTTGGCCCGCGCAACATACTCGGATGCGATCGCGCCGTTGGCGCCGGCACGGTTTTCCACCACCACCGGCTTGCCGAGCGACACGCTCATGCGCTGGGCGATGACGCGCGCCATGGCATCGTTGCCGCCACCCGCCGAAGTTGGAACGACGATCGTGATGTTCCTGGCGTGCGCCACGCCGGCGGCGAGGGCCAGCGCGAGGACACAGGCATGCCTGAAGGTAGTCGCCATCTTTATCTCCTGATAGGTTTATCGTGATGCGATGAAGCGCGAAGCACCCCGGGGGTCAGCCCATCACTTCGCCGGGAACGGAAAGCAGGCCTTTCATGATGCGTCGTGCGGTACGCACGAGCCCGATGCGCCGGAACGGCGACGGGCCGCCGTCGCGCTCCGGTTCGACGTGGACCTCGATGCTGCCAGCGGGGTGACGCACCACGATGCGGCCTTGCGGCGAAGGCGTCGAGGCAAGCCCGTTGGCCACCGTCCCAGGCGTGCAATACGCCGCCGCAATGCCGACGGCCCCCGTCACGGCGTGCGCCGTGTGGCAACGCAAAGGCGTGAAATAGCGCGACGTGATCTCATTCGCCCGGCCGCAGCCGCTGACGAGGACAGGCTTGGGAATGACGCTGTGGCTGACGTCGCCCAGCCCCATGCGGCGTCCGGCCTGCCTGCGCACCGACTCCAGCCGCGCGAGCATCTCCCGGTTGGCATCGAGCGCCGCGGGCGTTTCGTCTCCCCGCACGCCGAGCGACGCCGCATGAACGACGACGAGAGGCATGGCGGCATCGATACAGGTCACCGGGACCGCGTCGATCACGTCGATCGTGTTCCCGGTCGGGAACATGGCGCCGGTCACGCGCCCCCAGGCGTCCAGGAAGTTCAGCATGATCGGGGCCGCTGTCCCGGCGACCCCATCGATCCGCGTAGCGCCGGCGTAGGTCACCTGGCCGCCCGGGGTCTGGACCACGGCTTCGACGACCGACGAGGTATTGACGTTGAAGATGCGCAGGGTGGTCGCGCACTGGCCGGCCCGGACCAAGCCCTCCTCGATGGCGAATGGCGCCACGGCCGCGAGCATGTTTCCACAGTTGGGACGGGTGTCTACCCGATGCTTGTCGACCGCAACCTGCGCGAACAGATAATCTATGTCGCATCCTGGCCGGCGCGAGCACGAGACGATCGCCGCCTTGCTGGTCAGCGAGCTGCCACCGCCAAGCCCGTCGACCTGCAAGGCATGGGGCGAGCCCATCGCCGACAGCAGTACCTGATCCCGCCTGGCCGGGTCATCGGGCAGCCAGTCCGCACGGAACAAAGGTCCGCGAGACGTGCCGCCACGCATCAATACACAGGGAATGTCCTTGCTCATGCATTGATGATGTCCTATAGGTAATTACTTGTATATTGCAATTCCAGGAGACATCGTTGCATGGCACGCATCAATTTCGATTTGCAGGAACTGCAGGCATTCGTGGCCGTAGCGGACCGACTGTCGTTCCGCGCGGCCGCGGACGACCTCCATCTTTCGCCGCCGGCACTGAGCCGGCGCATTGAAAAACTGGAAGGCATCCTGGGCGTCAAGCTGTTCGAACGCAGCACGCGCCACGTTGCATTGACCAACGTCGGACGCCTGTTCCTGGATCACGCACGGGCGGCACTCGAGGAGCTTGAGGGTGGGGTGCTGAACATCACGGACCTTGCCGCGCAACGCAGCGGCCTGGTGACGGTGGCTTGCGTGCCGTCCGCCGCCTACTACTTCCTGCCCTCGGTGATCCTGCGATTTGCGCAGCACTACCCACGCATTCGTGTCCGTGTACTGGATGAAAGCGCCAACACCGTGCTGAATGCCGTCATCACCGGGCGCGCGGACTTCGGCATCAACTTCATCGGCACGCAGGAGCCGGATGTCGCCTTCGAAGGGATCTTCAGCGAGAAGTTCGTGCTAGCCGTTTGCCATACGCATCCGCTCGCGCGCCGCAAAAGCGTAAGGTGGTCGGAGCTGGCGGATGAGCGGTTCATGACCGTCGACCGCTCCAGCGGCAATCGCGTGCTGATCGACTCGGCATTGGCAAACTGCGAACGCAGGCCGACGAGTTTTTTTGAAGTGGCCCATGTGTCGACGCTGCTCGGGCTGGTCGAAGCCGGGCTGGGCGTCGCCGCGGTGCCGCGCCTGGCCCTGCCTGTGAAGGGGCATGCCACGTTGCGCAGCATCCCGCTGGTCGAGCCCGAGGTGTCGCGGACCCTGGGCCTGATCACCCGGCACAGCGTACCGCTCTCGCCCACGGCCAAGGTGCTTCGCGACATGGTGCAGAAAACCGCCAGGCGAGCGACATAGGGCGGCAGGCCATCCACACGAATCGCCTGCTGCAACGCGGGCACTAGCGCCATCGACGGCTCGCAGTGTCTGGTGCGGCCACGACGACGTTGTTAGGTTCGGTTTGTTCACAGTGCATTGTTAGTGCGAAATACATACCTAGTATCTGCATGGAGATCGTCACTCATGTCCGAAACCACCTTCACTTTTCGCGTTGATGATAGATTAAAAGCACTTTTCACCGAGGCTGCGAAGGCCCATGACCGGCCAGCGTCATTGCTGCTTCGTGATTTCATGCGCGACTACGTCAAGCGCAGCCAAGATGAGGCGACTGAACATGACGCGTGGTTCCGCAAAGAGGTTCAGGCCAGCCTCGAGGATGCCCGCCCAAGCGTTAAGGACAATGAGGCCCGCCGAATTTTCGCGAAGCGTCGTGAAGCGCTGCTTCGCGGGACCAAGGCTACCGAGTGATGCGGCTAAGCTGGCTACCAGCGGCACTTGAAGATCGGGCGGCAATCATGGATTACATCGGCGATGACAATCCTGTTGCTGCAGTTGAGTTGGATGAAACTTTTGAAGCCGTGGCCTAACAGGTTCGGCAGCGGCCTGAGTTATATAAAGCAGGCAGAGTCGCCGGCACCAGGGAATGCGTTGTGAGATCGAACTACATCATGGTCTACCGTATTGGGCGCAGTGACGTGAAAATATTGCGCATTCTGCATGCCGCACGACGGTGGCCAAGTAAGACAAGCCGTGGCGACGCGCGATAGCCATGGATGCATGACTTGATCGCTAGGCGTAAGAGCTGATGCCACGGAAGTACCGGGGGATGTTCACATTGACCCCGTGCCGGCTGCTCCCCATAGGCTTCAGCCCTTCACCGCCACCGCCCCCAGCAACGCCCGCACCAGCGCCTGCAGCGGCTCGCTATGCTCCGTGCGCCGCAACCACATCGCGCCCACCGCGGGCAAGTCCCACGTCAGCGCATGCGGCAACACAGCCGCGCTGCCGGTGGCGGCGAGTTCAGCCGCTACCGCGCGCGGCACGATGGTGATGGCGCGCGGCTGGTCGCGCATCAGCGTGGCGATGGTCTTGATCGAATAGGTTTCCACCACTGGCGTGGGCGGCACCGCGCCGGCGGTGGCGAACAGTGTGTTGATGGTGCGCCGGATCGGCGTGTGCGCGGGCGGCAGGATCCAGTCCAGCGCCGCCAGGCGCTGCCAGTCCAGCTTGCCGCGCGCGAGCCGCGCCGCGGCGTCCACAGGCACCACCAGCGCCGGTTCCTCGCGGTAGAGCGGCGTCTGCGCGATGTCATCGCCCGGCGCGTAGAAGGACCGCGCGATCACGCAATCGAGCTCGTGCGCGCGCAGCGCCGCCACCAGTTCATCGGTGGTGCCCTCGCGCACCAGCACCGCCACGCGCGGCTGCTGGCGCAGGCCGTGCGAGCAGGCCGCGTCCAGCACCACCGGCGCCACATAGGGAATCACGCCGATGCGCAACCGCCCATGCAGTCCGGCGCCGATCACCGCCAGCTCCCGCCCCAGCGCCTCCGTATCCGCCATGGCCAGTCGCGCATGCGCCAAGACCGCCGCGCCGGTGCCCGTCGGCTCCAGCCCCCGGCGCGAACGCACGAACAGCGGCACCATGAAGATCTCCTCGATCTCGCGCAGCGCCTTGGTCACGGCGGGCTGGGTCAGGTCCATCTCGGCCGCCACGCGCGAGACCGAGCGCTGGCGGTCCAGCGCCAGGAGCAGCGCAAGGTGCTTCAAGCGCAGGCGCGAGATGAGGTTGTGCTGGAGTTTGTCGACTGGTGAGGGCAATGAAAGTCCTGGGCCTGTGCGCGTTGCACACCTTTGATTTTATTAAGAGACCATTTCCAAAAGATGCTGGCGGCGTACGTGCGGTAACGCGCGGACCGCGGTCGTGACGTTGTAGCACAATGTCTGACGGATCCCGGCCGGACCTCAGCGCCGAAATCGTCACTTCTATGAGAAGACACGATGAACAGGGTCACAGGCCACCTGGCCGTCCTCCTAGCATTGAGCCTGTTTGTCATTCCTGGTGCGCAGGCGTCGGACATCGTCTGTAAGACAGCGAGCCGTGCGGCCCCTGCCGGTTGCCAAGGCCCGGCCGCAAGCCACCAGGCGTGTGCGCGGCAAACAGACAAAGGCCCACGCGCGGCGCGGCTCATCTGCGATTACGCCCTTCTGTCGATTGGTTATGAGCGCATCTATGCCGAGCAGCAACGGCTGCTGCACGCAGGTGCCATTCGCCAAGCGGATATCGTAGCCTGGCGCAAGAAGCGGGACGCTTGCGACACCGTGCGCTGTCTTGACGGTGTCTTCGCGCAATGGCCGCAGCACGATGCCAGGCCGAAGCCGGCCCGGGACACCAACCGCTCCAGCAAGCAGCACGAGAAGCTGGAAGCGCATAACAGTCCACGGCGCGGCGAAGCAGCAAGGCCAATGCCGCTCAGACAGAATCCGCCAGCATCGGCGCAGCCGATGGCCGCGCTGCACGACGCGCCACCGGCCCTAAACGCCACCACGGCGGATACATCGTCGCGCGCTTCGCCGGCTGTCGCTGCCGCGCCCCCTCTCGCTAGCAAGGCGGCCTCCGCCCCCAAAGGCACGCTTGGCAACCTGGCCTGGTTTGGCGCGTTCGGCATGAGCCTGGCCTACCTGCTCAAACGCGGACGAGACGGGCGCTTGCGCAACGTGGTTGCGCTGTGCCGGAGCACGCCGGCGCCCATGCTGGTGTTGTACGCGTTAATCGTTGTGAATGTCCTGCTTCTGCTGTTCGCGTTGGCGAAGGGCTAGTCCGGATGCGGCCATGACCCGCTCCATGCATAACCAATCTGTTATGCAACGATAATTTATTGACCAAAAACAGTTATCCGGTGACCTTATACTTCCAGGCACCAATCCCACTCGGCTTGCGTTGCGCGCTTGAGCGCCAGCGCGTTTCGCCACCCTGCCCGATCCGCCACGGAGTCTGCATGTTCACCACCCGCCCGGAAATCGTCGGTACCTTTGGCGTGGCCTCGTCCACCCACTGGCTGGCCTCGCAAACCGCCATGAGCGTGCTGGAGCGCGGCGGCAACGCGTTCGACGCGGCCGTTGCCGGCGGCTTTGTGCTGCAGGTGGTGGAGCCGCACCTGAACGGGCCGGGCGGCGAGGTGCCCATCCTGCTGTGGAGCGAGCGCGAACGCGCGGTGCGCGCCATCTGCGGGCAAGGCCCGGCGCCCGCGCTGGCCGACCCGGCGGCGATGCGCGCCATGGGGCTGGACCTGGTGCCCGGCATCGGCCTGCTGCCCGCCACGGTGCCAGGCGCCTTCGGCGCGTGGCTGACCATGCTGCGCGACTATGGCACCTGGACGCTGGCGGATGTGCTGGCCCCCGCCATCGGCTATGCGCGCGACGGCTTCCCGCTGGTGCCGCGCATCTCGCAAGCCATCCTGGCGGTGCGCGAACTGTTCCAGAACGAATGGCACAGCTCGGCGGCCGTCTGGCTGCCTGATGGCCGCGTGCCCCGCCCGGGCAGCCTGCATACGGTGCCTGGCGTGGCACGCACCTATACGCGCATCGTCGAGACCGCCGAAGCCGCCAGCGGCACGCGCGAGCAGCAGATCGACGCCGCACTGGATGGCTGGTACCGGGGCTTCGTCGCCAAGGAAATCGACAGCTTCTGCCGTACCCAGGCGGTGCGCGACACCACCGGCGAGCGGCATAAAGGTCTGCTGCGCCATGAAGACATGGCGCACTGGACACCCACCGTGGAGGCGCCCGCCACGCTGGATTTTGGCCGCTATACGGTGGCCAAGTGCGGCATCTGGAGCCAAGGCCCGGCGTTCCTGCAGCAACTCGGCATGCTGCGCCACGCCGATCTCGCCGCGCACGCACCCACCTCGCCCGAGTTCGTGCACCGCATTGCCGAGGCGGCCAAGCTGGCCATGGCCGACCGCCTGGCGTGGTATGGCGACCCCGATTTTGGCGATGTGCCGCTGGCCGGCCTGCTCGATCCCGGCTACCTCGCCGCACGCGCGCGCCAGATCGGCGGATGCGCCTCGCTCGACATCCTGCCGGGCACGGTCGATGGCCGCGCGCCCCGCCTGCCTGACCTCGGCGCGGCGCAGCGCACGCTGCGCCACGCCGATGTGCGCTTCGGCGTGGGCGAGCCCACCTTTGCGGCCATGCCGCCGGTAGCGCAATGGGCCGAGCGCGAGATCTTCGTTGGCGACACCTGCCACATCGACGTGATCGACCGCGACGGCAACATGGTCGCGGCCACGCCATCGGGCGGCTGGCTGTCGTCCAGCCCGGTGATTCCCGAGCTGGGCTTCGCGCTCAATACCCGCCTGCAGATGACCTGGCTGGAGCCCGGCTTGCCCAACACGCTGGCGCCGGGCAAGCGCCCGTGCACCACGCTGTCGCCCTCGCTCGCGCTGCGCGACGGCGAGCCTTATATGGTCTTCGGCACCCCCGGCGGCGACCAGCAGGACCAATGGTCTGTCGCCTTCTTCCTGCGCCACGCCGTGCACGGCATGAACCTGCAGGAAGCCATCGATGCGCCGGCCTGGCATGTCGATCATTTCCCCGGCTCGTTCTGGCCGCGCTCGGTGGTGCTCAACCGGCTCAGCGTGGAGTCCCGGCTGCCCGAAGACACCATCGCGGCGCTGCGCGCGCGCGGCCATGAGGTCAAGGTAGGCGAGCCCTGGTCGGAGGGTCGGATGTCCGCCTGCACGCGGGAGCGCGATGCGCAGGGGCGGCTGGTGCTGCGCGCCGGCGCCAATGCGCGTGGCATGCAGGGATATGCGGTGGGCCGCTGACGGTGCATTGGTGCATTGGTGCATTGGTGCATTGGTGCATTGGTGCATTGGCCCGCTGGACCAGACCCGCAGGATCGAATCAAGGCGGATCGCACCGTGCGGTTCGCATAGCCATCGGAGAAGGAAAGAGATGAAAGCCGTTTTGAAGCGCTGCTTGCTGGGCCTTGCCACGTTCTCGCTGTTTGCCGCCGCCTCGGGCGCCGGCGCCGCCGATCCCTTCCCGCAAAAGCCCATCACGCTGATCGTGCCGTGGGCCGCCGGCGGCTCCACCGACATCCTTGCCCGCGTGCTGTCCGAGCACCTGACCCGCTCTCTCGGCCAGCCGGTGATCGTCGACAACAAGCCCGGCGCCTCGGGCAATATCGGTTCCGCCATGGTGGCGCGCGCCCAGCCCGACGGCTACACGCTGCTGGTCGGCTCCATGAGCACGCACGCGATGAACCCCGCGCTGATGCCCAATATGCCCTTTCGCGGCGTGGAAGACTTCACCCCGCTGGGCCTGCTGGCCTTTGTCACCAACACCATGGTGGTCAACCCATCGGTGCCCGCGCGCAACGTCAAGGAACTGATCGCCTACGCACGCGCCAACCCCGGCAAGCTAGCCTATGCCAGCGCCGGCCCCGGCTCCACCAACCACCTGAGCGCGGTGCTGTTCGAGAAGATGGCCGGCGTGCAGATGCTGCACGTGCCCTACAAGGGCGGCGCGCCCGCCGTGGTCGACACCGTGGCCGGGCAAACGCAATTGCTGTTCTCCGCCGGCACGCAGACCCTGCCCCACGTCAGGGCCAACAAGCTGCGCCTGCTCGCCGTGACCGAAGCCAAGCGCTCGCCGCTGCTGCCCAACGTGCCCACGGTGGCCGAGACCGTGCCCGGCTATGAGCTGTCCGTGTGGTACGGCGCCTTCGGCCCCGCCGGCATGCCGCCGGCGCTGGTGGCGCGCCTGAACCAGGAGATCAACCGCATCATGTCGCTGCCTGACGTGAAGGAAAAGATGAACGCCATCGGCGTGGAAACCGCGACCTCCACGCCTCAGCAGTTCGCCGCCATCCTGCGCCGCGACGCGGACCGCTATGGCAAGTTGATTCGGGACCTGGGCATCAAGGGAGAGTGAAGCCGTGACCGAGACCGTGAATGATGCCGCGCCCTGCGTCGTGACCTTGCCGGTGCCGCTGCTAGCCGCGCTATGCGACACGCTGGCGCGCGCGGCCAAGCCCGCCATCGCCTTCGATGCGATCGGCAGCGCCACTGCCGCGCTGCTGGGCCCGGGGCTGCTCACCATCAACGCGTACCGGCGCGCCAGCTCGGAAGTGGTGCGGCTATGGTCCTCCGACACCACCGCTTACCCCGTGGGCGGGCGCAAGTACAAGGCTGATACGCCGTGGACACGCTGGGTGCTGCATCAGGGCGAGGTCTTCGTGGGCGAGGGGGACGCGGCGCTTGAAGCCGTGTTCGACGATATCTCGACGATTCGCGGGCTTGCGCTTTCGGCGGTGGTGAACGTACCGGTATGCGAGCGCGGACACTGCGTGGGGACGTTCAACTTTCTTGCCGCGCGCAACGCGTGGACGCAGAGCGAGGTGGCCGTGTTGCGCGTGCTCGCGCAGATGGCGGCGCCGGCCGTGATGGCGGCTAGCGGCTGCCTGATGCCACCGACGTGAATTCAAAAATTCTGAACAATTTATCCTGATAAGACTGGTCTAACGCACCGATGACTCTCCTATAGTTCGTTACATGGACGGCGCGCACAAACAAAGCAACGTTCTGGCAGTCGCAGCGAACAATCAACGAAATTCAACGAATTTTAAGATACTGGAGAACATCATGACCAAGACCTTCGCCCTCAAGCTCGCTTCCACCCTCGTGCTGTCGCTCGCCGCCATCGGCGCCGCCCAGGCCGCTTCTGCCAAGGACACCCTCGCCGGCGACAAGTACGGCTATGAGTTCCGCACCTCGGTGCCCGCCGACAAGTATGGCTACGACTTCCGTTCAACCGGCGCCTTCACCGACGGCGCTCGCAGCGGCAAGCTGGATACCTTCACCGAAGGCGCCCGCATCGCTGGCCTGGACCGCTCGGGGGTTTCGGCTTCGCCGGCGCGCGGATTCGATGCCTACACCGATGGTGCGCGTACCGGCAAGGTTGACCCGTACACCGATGGCGCGCTGGTTGCCGGCCTGGATCGCTCGGGCGTATCGGCTACGCCGGCCCGCAGCTTCGATGCCTACACCGATGGCGCCCGCAGCGGCAAGGCCGACGTCTTCACCGAAGGTGCCAACGCCTGATGCGGTACCCGCAACTGGCCACCCGCCGCGACACCGCCTGAGATGCGGTGTCGCGACAGCGACTGTGCACCATGCCTGCCGCATAAAAGACCGCCCCGCCCCCTCCTCCGCACCGCCCCTCGCCCCACCCTGCGCAGCGTCATAATTCCAGTTTTTGGAATTAACAAATCCCCACACCGCCATTCCCGAGTACCTGCCGCCGGCATCACAATGCGCGTTGCGCAAAGCCGCGCAGGCACCTGGCTCGTCCGCCAGCCCTCGTCCCCGTTGCACCATCCCCACAAAAAACATGAGAACCATCACGATCAACGGTAAGCCGCAGAAGATCGATCTGCCCGATGACGCCCCGCTGCTATGGGCGGTGCGCGATCACCTCGGCCTGACCGGCACCAAGTTTGGCTGCGGCATGGCCCTGTGCGGCGCCTGCACCATGCACCTGGACGGCCAGCCGATCCGCTCCTGCGTGACCCCGATCTCGGCGGTGGCCGGCAAGAAGATCACCACCATCGAGGGCCTGTCGGCCGACAAGATCGGGCAGGCCTTGCAGGCAGCGTGGGAGGAATTCGGCGTGCCGCAGTGCGGCTACTGCCAGGCGGGGCAGTTGATGTCCGCCACCGCGCTGCTGCACACCAACCCGCACCCGAGCGAAGAAGACATCGACGGGGCCATGAGCGGCAACATCTGCCGCTGCGGCACTTATACGCGCATCCGCGCCGCCATCCAGCACGTTGCCAGATCGAGCGTGGCGGCAAAGCCGTCTGCCCAGCCGACCGGCAAGAGGAGCGCCCAATGAGCACGCTGCAATCCGCCGGGCGCCGCGCCTGGCTCAAGGGCATGGGCGCCCTCGCCGGCCTGACGTTGACGGTTGGCCTGGACGGCATCGTGCTGGCAGCGGATGAGCCCAAGAAGTACGGCCGCGACGGCATGCCCGGCGGTGCCGTGGATAGCCCGCTGGTGTTCCTCTCCATTGCCGAAGATGGCAAGGTAAGCATCGTCTGCCACCGCTCCGAGATGGGGCAAGGCGTGCGCACCAGCCTGCCGATGGTGGTGGCCGACGAGCTCGAAGCCGACTGGGCGCGGGTGCTGGTGGTGCAGGCGCCCGGCGATGAAATCCGCTACGGCAACCAGAACACCGACGGCTCGCGCAGCGTGCGGCATTTCTTCGAGCCCATGCGGCGCGTGGGCGCTAGTGCGCGGATGATGCTGGAAGCTGCCGCCGCCGCGCGCTGGAATGTGCCGGCAAGCGAAGTCCAGGCGCGCAACCACGCGGTGGTCCACGTGCCGAGCGGCAAGAGCCTTGGCTTTGGCGCGCTGGCAAAGGACGCCGCGCGCCTGCCCGTGCCGGCGGCCGCCAGCCTCAAGCTGAAGGATCCGGCCCAATTCCGCTATATCGGCAAGGACAGCACGCGCAGCATCGATGGCCACGACATCGCCACTGGCCGCGCGCAGTACGGCATCGACGTGCGGCTCGACGGCATGCTGTACGCCGTCATCGCCCGCCCACCCGTGTTCGGCGGCAAGCTCGCCGGCGTTGACTCCACGCTGGCGATGAAGGTGCCCGGCGTGATCAAGGTGGTGGAGCTGGCCGGCAGCCCCGCGCCCGCCCTGTTCCACCCGCTGGGCGGCGTGGCAGTGATCGCCACCAATACCTGGTCGGCCATCAAGGGCCGCGAGGCGCTGAAGCTGCGCTGGGACGATGGCCCCAACGCCAGCTACGAGTCCGGTGCGTTCCGCGCCGCGATGGAAAAGGCCGCAAGCCAGCCCGGCAAGGTGGTGCGCAACCAGGGCGACACGATGGCCGCCCTGTCCGGCCCCGGCAAGCGCATCGTGGCACAGTATTACTTGCCGCATATCGCGCACGCCACGATGGAGCCGCCGGTTGCGACGGCGCGCATCGCCGATGGCAAGTGTGAAGTCTGGACGTCGGTCCAGGCGCCGCAGGCCACGCGCGAAACCGTGGCCGGGCATCTCGGCCTGAAGCCGGAGGACGTCACCGTACACGTGACGCTGCTGGGCGGCGGCTTTGGCCGCAAGTCCAAGCCGGACTTCGCCGCCGAGGCCGCGCTGCTGTCCAAGGCCATGGGTGGCAAGCCGGTCAAGGTAACCTGGACGCGCGACGACGACCTGCATCACGACTACTTCCACACCGTTTCCGTCGAGCACATGGAAGCCATGCTCGGCACCGACGGCAAGACGCAGGCATGGCTGCATCGCACTGCAGCCTCCACCATCACGTCGACCTTCGTGGCTGGCGCGAAGAACGAAGCCGCGTTCGAGCTTGGCATGTCGGCGGTGAACATGCCATTCGACATCCCCAACGTGCGCGTGGAAAACCCCGAGGTGGAAGCGCACACCCGCATCGGCTGGTTCCGTTCGGTGTCCAACATCCCCCACGCCTTTGCCGTGCAATCGTTCGCGGCCGAACTGGCGACGGCAGCCGGGCGCGACCATCGCGACTACCTGCTGGCGCTGCTCGGCCCGGACCGGCGCATTGACCCGACGCAGCTGTCCGATACCTGGAACTACGGCGAATCGCCGCAGCAGTATCCGCTTGATATCGGCCGCCTGCGCGGCGTGATTGAACTGGCTACGCGCGAAGCCGGCTGGGGCAAGACGCTGCCGAAGGGACGCGGGCTGGGGCTGGCGGTCTGCTACAGCTTCGTGACCTACGTCGCGGCGGTGGTCGAAGTGGTGGTGGCCGATGACGGCAGCATCAGCGTGCCGCGCATCGACATGGCGGTGGACTGCGGCGCCCAGGTCAACCCGGACCGCATCCGCTCACAGGTGGAAGGCGCCTGCATCATGGGCATCAGCCTGGCCACCACGGGCGAGATCACCTTCAAGGACGGGCGCGCCCAGCAGGACAACTTCCACCAGTACGAGGTGATGCGCGCGCCCTCGGCGCCGCGCCAGATCCATGTGCATCTGGTGCCGGGCAAGTTCGACGCACCGCTCGGCGGCGTCGGCGAACCGGCCGTGCCGACCATCGCGCCTGCGCTGTGCAATGCGATCTTTGCGGCTACCGGCAAGCGCATCCGCGCGCTACCGATCCGGGAGCAGTTGAAGAAAGCTTGAGGCCTGAGGCCTGAGGCCGGGCCTGAATCGCGGGGCGTTGGGTTTCGCGCTCCGCGATTCACATTTCATTTGGCAAACGTGATCGCGCAAAATCGTTGCTGCAAATCGCAGCCGCAAAATCGCAGCCACTTTCGATCGCACAAAAGCAAAACCCCCCAGTACTTTCGTACTGGGGGGTTTCAAGGGAGAGCCTGGCGATTACCTACTTTCACACGGGTATCCGCACTATCATCGGCGTGGAGTCGTTTCACGGTCCTGTTCGGGATGGGAAGGGGTGGTTCCAACTCGCTATGGTCACCAGGCATAAACGGTGGCCGCGCTGAGGGTTGCTCAACGCAGCGAATAGGGATGTAGTAAGGGGTTGTGCGTATCGGCCAAGCTGCTGCGCAGCGGCACGCGACACTCACACCAGGTAGAAACACACTGGTTATAGGATCAAGCCTTACGGGCAATTAGTACTGGTTAGCTTAACGCATTACTGCGCTTCCACACCCAGCCTATCAACGTCCTGGTCTCGAACGACCCTTCAAGGAGCTCAAGGCTCCAGGGAATCCTCATCTTCAGGCGAGTTTCCCGCTTAGATGCTTTCAGCGGTTATCTCTTCCGTACATAGCTACCCTGCGATGCCTCTGGCGAGACAACAGGTACACCAGCGGTACGTCCACTCCGGTCCTCTCGTACTAGGAGCAGCCCCCGTCAAGATTCCAACGCCCACGGCAGATAGGGACCAAACTGTCTCACGACGTTTTAAACCCAGCTCACGTACCTCTTTAAATGGCGAACAGCCATACCCTTGGGACCGGCTACAGCCCCAGGATGAGATGAGCCGACATCGAGGTGCCAAACACCGCCGTCGATATGAACTCTTGGGCGGTATCAGCCTGTTATCCCCAGAGTACCTTTTATCCGTTGAGCGATGGCCCTTCCATTCAGAACCACCGGATCACTATGTCCTGCTTTCGCACCTGCTCGACTTGTCGGTCTCGCAGTTAAGCACGCTTTTGCCATTGCACTTTAGGTACGATGTCCGACCGTACCAAGCGTACCTTCGAACTCCTCCGTTACACTTTGGGAGGAGACCGCCCCAGTCAAACTGCCTACCATGCACTGTCCCCGATCCGGATTCACGGACCAAGGTTAGAACCTCAAACAAACCAGGGTGGTATTTCAAGGACGGCTCCACGCAGACTAGCGTCCACGCTTCAAAGCCTCCCACCTATCCTACACAGATCGGTTCAAAGTCCAATGCAAAGCTACAGTAAAGGTTCATGGGGTCTTTCCGTCTAGCCGCGGGGAGATTGCATCATCACAAACACTTCAACTTCGCTGAGTCTCGGGAGGAGACAGTGTGGCCATCGTTACGCCATTCGTGCAGGTCGGAACTTACCCGACAAGGAATTTCGCTACCTTAGGACCGTTATAGTTACGGCCGCCGTTTACCGGGACTTCAATCAAGAGCTTGCACCCCATCATTTAATCTTCCGGCACCGGGCAGGCGTCACACCCTATACGTCCACTTTCGTGTTTGCAGAGTGCTGTGTTTTTATTAAACAGTCGCAGCCACCATTTTATTGCAACCCCTTCACCCTCCTGGCGCAGGCCAGTCAAGCTACAAGGGCGTACCTTATCCCGAAGTTACGGTACCAATTTGCCGAGTTCCTTCTCCCGAGTTCTCTCAAGCGCCTTAGAATACTCATCTCGCCCACCTGTGTCGGTTTGCGGTACGGTCTCGTATGACTGAAGCTTAGAGGCTTTTCTTGGAACCACTTCCAATTGCTTCGCAGCACTAGGCCGCTCGCCCCGCATCCTTGAATTCCGCGCCCGGATTTGCCTAAGCGCCTTCTCCAATGCAGGGACCGGGACTTCCAACACCCGGACAACCTTCCGCGATCCGTCCCCCCATCGCATCATACGACGGTGCAGGAATATTAACCTGCTTCCCATCAGCTACGCATCTCTGCCTCGCCTTAGGGGCCGACTCACCCTACGCCGATGAACGTTGCGTAGGAAACCTTGGGCTTACGGCGAGGGGGCTTTTCACCCCCTTTATCGCTACTCATGTCAGCATTCGCACTTCTGATACCTCCAGCATCCTTTACAAGACACCTTCACAGGCTTACAGAACGCTCTCCTACCATGCGTGCACTCCTTTAAATCCACTTCACTTTGCATCCCAACGACCATTGTTGGGCGCTTTGTCGATGCTGCGCATCGACAAGCAAGGTGCACTTAAAGGAATGCACGCATCCGCAGCTTCGGTGACTGGCTTAGCCCCGTTACATCTTCCGCGCAGGACGACTCGATCAGTGAGCTATTACGCTTTCTTTAAAGGATGGCTGCTTCTAAGCCAACCTCCTGACTGTTTTAGCCTTCCCACTTCGTTTCCCACTTAGCCAATCTTAGGGACCTTAGCTGGCGGTCTGGGTTGTTTCCCTCTTGACACCGGACGTTAGCACCCGATGTCTGTCTCCCGTGATTGCACTCTTCGGTATTCGGAGTTTGCTATGGCGGGGTAATCAGCAATAGACCCCCCAACCATGACAGTGCTCTACCCCCGAAGGTGAGACACGAGGCACTACCTAAATAGTTTTCGGAGAGAACCAGCTATTTCCAGACTTGTTTAGCCTTTCACCCCTATCCACAGCTCATCCCCTAACTTTTCAACGTTAGTGGGTTCGGTCCTCCAGTACGTGTTACCGCACCTTCAACCTGGCCATGGATAGATCGTCTGGTTTCGGGTCTACACCCAGCGACTGAACGCCCTATTCGGACTCGCTTTCGCTACGCCTTCCCTAATCGGTTAAGCTTGCCACTGAATGTAAGTCGCTGACCCATTATACAAAAGGTACGCCGTCACCCGTTTCCAGGCTCCGACTGTTTGTATGCATGCGGTTTCAGGATCTATTTCACTCCCCTCCCGGGGTTCTTTTCGCCTTTCCCTCACGGTACTGGTTCACTATCGGTCGATCACGAGTATTTAGCCTTGGAGGATGGTCCCCCCATCTTCAGACAGGATTTCACGTGTCCCGCCCTACTTGTCGTACACCTAGTTCCACAACGCTGTTTTCGCATACAGGGCTATCACCTGCTATGGCCGGGCTTTCCATCCCGTTCTGCTAACAATGCTGCTAAAGAGTACAAGGCTCTTCCCATTTCGTTCGCCACTACTCTGGGAATCTCGGTTGATTTCTGTTCCTGCAGCTACTTAGATGTTTCAGTTCGCCGCGTTCGCTTCCCTGACCTATGTATTCAGTCAGGGATGACCCATAAGGGCCGGGTTTCCCCATTCGGACATCTCCGGATCAAAGCTTGTTTGCCAGCTCCCCGAAGCTTTTCGCAGGCTACCGCGTCCTTCATCGCCTGTGATCGCCAAGGCATCCACCACATGCACTTGTTCGCTTGACCCTATAACGAGTGTGTCTCAAACTTGCGTTCAAGCCGTGCTCGCTACAGGATGAGTTCTCGCATTTGTGCCGTATTCCAAGTCATCTTTCGATCACTTAAATACATTTCGGTTGATACAATCACAACCCGGTATCGTGTTTTACTGCAGCGTCTCATCAACGCTCACGACACCTTTACTACATCCCATATTTTTAAAGAACAGCCGACTGAGACTGGGTCTCATGTCGTCTTGGCAAAGCCAAATGCAAACGCTCAATGCTAAGCGCTTGCATTTGACCATGCTACGCAAGACACGCAACGCGTATCCTGGCTCTAACAACCAACAAACCGATAAGTGTGAACGCTCGACTTAAGATGCACGCTCTGAAAGGAGGTGATCCAGCCGCACCTTCCGATACGGCTACCTTGTTACGACTTCACCCCAGTCATGAACCCTGCCGTGGTAATCGCCCCCCTTGCGGTTAGGCTAACTACTTCTGGCAAAACCCACTCCCATGGTGTGACGGGCGGTGTGTACAAGACCCGGGAACGTATTCACCGCGGCATGCTGATCCGCGATTACTAGCGATTCCAGCTTCACGTAGTCGAGTTGCAGACTACGATCCGGACTACGATGCGTTTTCTGGGATTAGCTCCCCCTCGCGGGTTGGCAACCCTCTGTACGCACCATTGTATGACGTGTGAAGCCCTACCCATAAGGGCCATGAGGACTTGACGTCATCCCCACCTTCCTCCGGTTTGTCACCGGCAGTCTCTCTAGAGTGCTCTTGCGTAGCAACTAAAGACAAGGGTTGCGCTCGTTGCGGGACTTAACCCAACATCTCACGACACGAGCTGACGACAGCCATGCAGCACCTGTGTCCACTTTCCCTTTCGGGCACCTAATGCATCTCTGCTTCGTTAGTGGCATGTCAAGGGTAGGTAAGGTTTTTCGCGTTGCATCGAATTAATCCACATCATCCACCGCTTGTGCGGGTCCCCGTCAATTCCTTTGAGTTTTAATCTTGCGACCGTACTCCCCAGGCGGTCAACTTCACGCGTTAGCTACGTTACTGAAGAAATGAATCCCCAACAACTAGTTGACATCGTTTAGGGCGTGGACTACCAGGGTATCTAATCCTGTTTGCTCCCCACGCTTTCGTGCATGAGCGTCAGTGACGTCCCAGGGGGCTGCCTTCGCCATCGGTATTCCTCCACATCTCTACGCATTTCACTGCTACACGTGGAATTCTACCCCCCTCTGACATACTCTAGCCTTGCAGTCACAAGCGCCATTCCCAAGTTGAGCTCGGGGATTTCACGCCTGTCTTACAAAACCGCCTGCGCACGCTTTACGCCCAGTAATTCCGATTAACGCTCGCACCCTACGTATTACCGCGGCTGCTGGCACGTAGTTAGCCGGTGCTTATTCTTCCGGTACCGTCATCCCCCCGCTGTATTAGAGCAAGGGATTTCTTTCCGGACAAAAGTGCTTTACAACCCGAAGGCCTTCTTCACACACGCGGCATTGCTGGATCAGGGTTGCCCCCATTGTCCAAAATTCCCCACTGCTGCCTCCCGTAGGAGTCTGGGCCGTGTCTCAGTCCCAGTGTGGCTGATCGTCCTCTCAGACCAGCTACTGATCGTCGCCTTGGTGGGCCTTTACCCCACCAACTAGCTAATCAGACATCGGCCGCTCCTATCGCGCGAGGCCTTACGGTCCCCCGCTTTCACCCTCAGGTCGTATGCGGTATTAGCTAATCTTTCGACTAGTTATCCCCCACGACAGGGCACGTTCCGATGTATTACTCACCCGTTCGCCACTCGCCACCAGGATTGCTCCCGTGCTGCCGTTCGACTTGCATGTGTAAGGCATGCCGCCAGCGTTCAATCTGAGCCAGGATCAAACTCTTCAGTTTAATACCTGTGTGGTTCCGAAGAACCTCGCTCTTTCGAGCGGTCGCTCACTCTCAGAAAACTGACTGGTTACATCCGAAGACATAACCAACATGTTTTACTGTGCGAGCACTTTATAACTTGTAAGCTAAAAGACCGAAGTCTTCCGCATCCGCTATCAAGCGCCCACACTTATCGGTTGTTTGTTTGTTAAAGAACTGGCCGCGATTTGCTTTGCTTACCGCGTCGCTGCGTTTGCTGCAGCGGAGAAACGAGACTATAAAGAATTATCTGCGTTTCATCAATACTTTTTTAATCTTTTCTTGCTCAGGCTGGATTCGCTACGCGCTCTTCCCACCTTTCCTGCCATCCCCCGCAACCTTCGCCCGTCTGCCTTGCAGCTGAGCGTTGTACTGCGGAAGGGGGCGAATACTAAGCTGTCGGCACGGTGCTGGCAAGTCTTTTCTGAAAAATTCAGTCGGCACGCAAAAAGAGCTTCAAGGCGCACAATCAAGCATCAAACCTCGGGGCTGACCGGCTTCCGCTAAAATTCGCGTTCACTCCTCACCTCTTCACAACAGAACACTATGGGATTCGAACAACTTGCTGCGCTAAAAGCGCAGCTGGCGCAACAGGCCAAACCCAAGCCGGCGGCCAAGCCCACACGCGCCCGCCCGCCCGCGCAAGCGGCCCAGTCGAAACCGGTGGATCCTGTTGTACGGAACATCGGGCGGCTTCAAAAGCGCTTCCCCCTCGCCTTCCCTAAGAGCCCTGCACCGAAGAAAGCACTGAAAGTCGGCATCTTTGACGATCTGCTTGGCTACGCTAGCGAACTGGGCTTGCAAGAGGCTGAGTTGCGTGAAGCCATCAAGACCTGGTGCCGTGGCACCCGTTACAAGGCGTGCCTCACGGAAGGCGCTGCGCGAGTAGACCTCAACGGCGCCGATGCGGGCGCTGTCACGCAAGCGGAAGCAACGCGCTTCAAGAAATAAGCGGCGGCGGTGGCGCGGCAGATGCGGACAGGCATAAGGCTATAAGGCTTGCCGCACGATCTACTCTGGCGGCCGCTCTGCCCCCTTCGCCTCGCGGCAGCGCTCGATCAGCCTCAGCACCGCAGGTGAGCGCTCGTTCTTGCGATGGACCACGGCCAGTTGCGACGCCACGTCGTTGCGGGCCAGCGGCTTGAATACCACGTCGGGCGGGGCAAACGCGCACATCGAGGCGGGGATCAGCGCCACGCCAAACCCGGCCGCCACCATGCTGATGATGGTGGCCATCTGGGTCGACAAAGCCTCCACGCGCGGCTGGAAGCCAGCATTGCCACAGATGGCGAGCGTGATGGCGTAGAAGCCGGTACCGTGCTCGGTATGCGTGCAGATAAAGGTCTCGTCGCGCAGCGTGGCTACGTCGACGCGAGCGCGGCCAGCCAGCGCATGGGTGGCGTGCAGGGCCACCACGACGGCCTCGGACGCGATGTCGAACAAGGCCAGCCCTTCTGGCAGGGACCGCAACGGTGGCCGGATAAAGCCGATATCGAGTTCGCCGCGTGCCACCGCTTCGAGCTGGGCCGGCATGTCCATCTCCCGCATGACGAGTCGCACGGCCGGATGATCCTGGCGAAAACGATAGACGAGCCGTGGCAATAATCCTGACAGCGCGGCCGACGCCACATACCCGATGGCAGCGCCGCCGACATCACCCCGGCTGGCGCTGGCCGTGACCAGCCCGGCATGCTGGACCTGGCGCAGCACACCCATCGCTTCCTCGTAAAAAACCGCACCCACATCGGTCAGCGCAATCCGGCGCTTGCTGCGCGAGAGCAGCGGCGCGCCCGCTTCTTGCTCGATCCACCGGAACTGCTGGCTCAGCGCCGGCTGCGATATGCCCAGGCGCTCTGCAGCGCGGCCAAAGTGCAGCTCTTCGGCCAGCGCGGCAAAGTATCGGTAGTGTCGGAGTTCGAGGTTCATCGCGATGGCCCGTTTTCAATATAAGTACAGCTTATCAATAATTAAGCTTTACGCACTTGAACCTATCGAAGTCTGCGCCGCATGATGCTCGACTTGGCGGCGGCGACGCCGCGGCACGCATCGGGAGCAAGTCGGGCATGGGATTGGTCAACAAACGGGTAGCAAGTTGCGCAGAGGCCATCGCCGACCTGCGCGACGGCGCCACCGTGATGGTGGGCGGCTTCGGCAGCGCGGGCCTGCCCGACGGCCTGATCGCAGCGGTGCTGGCGCATGGCGCGCGGGATCTCACGGTGATCTCCAACAACGCCGGCTACGACGGCGAAGGCGTGGCGAGCCTGATTGAAGCCGGGCGCATGCGCAAGCTGGTCTGCTCCTACCCGCTGACAGCGGGCGCCACGGCCTTCCGCGATGCTTACCGGCGCGGCGAGGTCGAGCTGGAACTGGTGGCGCAGGGCACGCTGGTAGAGCGCATTCGTTGCGCCGGAGCCGGGCTGGGCGGGTTCTACTGCCCCATCACTGCCGGGACGATCCTTGCCCAAGGCAAGGACACGCGGGAGATCAACGGTGTGCTGCACGTGCTGGAGCTGCCGCTGCATGCGGACTTTGCGCTGATTCGCGGACGTCATGCGGATCGCCTTGGCAACCTGGACTATCACCTGGCGGGCCGCAACTTCAACCCCATCATGGCCACGGCGGCGCGCGTGGTGGTGGCGGAGGTGGAGGCGATGGTCGAGGCCGGCGCGATGAATCCCGAACAGATCGTGACGCCCGGCATCTTTGTCCACCGCGTCGTCACCGCTAACGCCTGCAAACAGCAAGCCGGGAGCCAGCCATGAAGCGATGGAACAGGGAACAGATCGCCCGGCACGCGGCGCAGGACATCCGGCCGGGTGCCTACGTCAACCTGGGTATCGGCCTGCCGACGCTGGTCGGCGACATGCTCCCGCGGGAGCGCGAGGTCTTCCTGCATAGCGAGAACGGCATCCTGCATCTCGGGCCACGCCCGCCACTGGGCCACGAGAACCCGGACCTGATCAATGCCAGCAAGCAGCCGGTGACGCTGCAGCCTGGCGCGGCCATCTTCGATTCCGCGCTGAGCTTCGCGATGATGCGCGGCGGCCACCTGGACCTCGCCATCCTTGGCGCCTACGAAGTGGCGGAGAACGGTGACCTGGCCAACTGGAGCCGCGGCGACCCGAACACGCCGCCCGCCGTGGGCGGCGCCATGGAGCTGGCCTTCGGCGCGCGCGAGGTCTGGGTGCTGATGGAACACACCACGCGCGACGCTCGCCCGCGCCTGTTGCACCGCTGCACGCTGCCGTTGACGGCAAGCGGCGTGGTCAGCCGCATCTATACCGACCTGGCGGTGATGCACGTGACGCCCGACGGCTTGCTGGTGGAGGCCATGGCCGAGGGCATGACCCTCGGCGAGTTGCAGGCGCTGACCGAGGCGCGACTGCTAGCCTAGCGCCGTCGGCAAATCAGCGAACCAGCAAATCAGAGAATCGGCATTTCAGCGGCTGGACACCACCCGCTCGATCCACGCGACGAACACCGCGACCACTTCCTCGCGGTTGGTCTCGTTCAACGTCTCATGCCGCGCGCAGCCGAACACGTGGGACGACACGTCGGCCTGCCCTGCCGCGCGGTAGCGGCTGACCAGCGGCTCGAACCATGCCAGGTGATTGTTGACCGGATCGGAATCGCCGGTGAACAGGTACATCGGCAACGCCGCACGGATGCGGCGCAGCGTATCCGGCTCGGCCAGACGCGCGCACTCGGTAAACATCGAGGCGCGCGAAGCCGGCGTCACGGTGAACCCGCACAACGGATCGGCGATGTACGCATCCACCTGGGCAGGGTCGCGGCTGAGCCAGTCGAATGGCGTGCGGCTATCCGGCACCCCGGCATTCATGTCTTCCAGCTTGAAACCCGCCTGTGCTGCTGCCAGCATCAGGTCCACCGCGGTGGTGCCCGACAGCGATACGCCGTCGAGCAGCGCGCTGTGCTCAACCAGGTAGCACTGCGCTGCGAACGAGCCCATGCTGTGGCCAAACAGGATCAGCGGCACCCCGGGATGCTGCGAGCGCGCGTGCCGGCTGAGCACGGCCATATCGTCCACCAGCGCGGCAAAGCCACGTGGGCCGAAGTCGCCGAGCTTGTCCTGCGCGGCCGCATCGGCGCCGTGTCCGCGATGCTCGCTGGCGTAGACCACATAGCCCGCGCGCACCAGTGCGTCGGCCAGGGGCCGGTAACGCCGCGCATGCTCGCCCATGCCATGCGCGATCTGGACCACGGCACGCGGCGTGGCGCCACCCTGCCAGCGGTGGACCTCGATCTTGTGATCGTCATTCGAATCGAGACGAAAGTGGACGTAGGGTTCCGATGTCTGCATGCCAAGCCCTCGGTTAACGCCGGCCGCGTCGGGAGTGACGGTTGCGGCGCAGACATGGTACGCAAGCGGGCGCGTTCAGGCTATCGGGGTTGCTCCGCCCTGCCGCTGTGGGGAACGGCAGGGTTCCCAGTCCGCTGCCCGGCGCAGGCCGGGACGTTCGCCGCGCGCTTACCCCAGCCGCTTGATCACCGCCTCGGCGAACTGCAAGGTCGAGGCCGAGCCCTTGAGGTCGCCGGTTTTCACCTGATCCTGGTTGAGCGTCAGATCGATCGCCTGGCGCAGCCGCACCGCCAGGTCCTGGCGGCCCACATGCTCGAGCATCAGGCCGGCGGCCAGCATCAGCGAGATCGGGTTGGCGATGCCCTTGCCGGCAATGTCCGGCGCGGAGCCGTGCACGGCTTCGAAGATGGCCGCCGTCTCGCCGATATTGGCGCCCGGCGCCATGCCCAGCCCGCCGACAAGGCCGGCGATCTGATCGGACAGGATGTCGCCGAACAGGTTGGTACAGAGCAACATGTCGAACTGCCAGGGATTGAGCACGAGCTGCATGGCGCAGGCATCGACGATGCGATCATCCATCTCCACGCGGCCCACGTAGTCCTGCGCCACTTCGCGCGCGGCCTCCAGGAAGATGCCGGTCAGCGCCTTCAGGATATTGGCCTTGTGCACCACGGTGATCTTCTTGCGCTGGTTCTTGACCGCATATTCGAACGCAAAACGCGCGATGCGCCGGCAGGCGTCGCGCGTATTGGTGCCGGTGGACACGGCCACAGCATGCGGGTCATCGCCCACGGCGATGTAGTAATCGTGCGCCACGTAGAAGCCGCCCACGTTCTCGCGCACCAGCACCAGGTCGATATCTTCGAAGCGGCCCGGCACCAGCGTGCGCGCGGGCCGTACGTTGGCAAAGAGGTTGAAGGCTTCGCGCAGCCGCACATTGACAGAACGGAAGCCCCCGCCCACCGGCGTGGTCAGCGGGCCCTTGAGCGCCAGGCCTGTGCGGCGGATGCTATCGAGGGTGGCCTGCGGCAGCGGATCGCCGCCCTGCTCGATGCCCGCCATGCCAGCCTGCTGCACATCCCAGGAAAACGGCGCGCCCAGCGCGTCCAGCACCTTGACGGTGGCTTGCACCACTTCCGGGCCGATGCCGTCGCCCGGGATCAGGGTGGCGGGAATCTGATTGCGTGCTGGTTGTTCCATTTGCGCTTCCTCTCGACAGGTTGAATGTCCGCGTTCGCAGAGCATGCAATGCGGGCGCATTTCTGTCTAGCGCGGATCATGTCAGCCCGGCGGGATCGCACTGCCGGAAGGAAACTCAGGCGTTGATCACGCCGCCGCCGTGGCCGCCTTGGCTTGCTGGTATGCGGCGTACAGCTTCTTGAACACCGGGCCGGGCGCGCCATCGCCGATGGTCTTGCCGTCGATGGTGACCACCGGCAGGATCTCCTTGCTGGCCGATGTCAGCAACACCTCATCCGCGCCCATCACCTCGTCCTGCGAAATGCGGCGCGCTTCCAGCGAGATATCCAGCGCCGCGCACAGCTCCTCCATCCAGCCGTAGCGGATCCCTTCCAGGATCAGGTTGTCCTTCGGCGGTGCCGAGACCCGGCCCTTGCTGACCACCCAGACGTTGGACGCGGAGGCCTCGGTCAGCATCCCGTCGCGGAACTGGATGGTTTCGGTGGCGTCGTTCTCCACCGCGTTCTGCGCCGCCAGCACATTGCCCAGCAGCGAGGTGGATTTCACCTGGCAGTGCAGCCAGCGCTTGTCCTGCGCCGTCACGCAGGCCACGCCCTTCTCGCGCATGGCCGCTGTGGGCAGCGACATCGGGTTGGTCATGATGAGCACCGTCGGCGTCACCGTCTTCGGGAAGGCATGAGTGCGCCGGGCCACGCCGCGCGTGACCTGGATGTACACCATCTGGTCGGCGAGGCCGTTGGCCTGCACCACGCGGTCGATCAGCGCCATCCACTGCGCATCGGTGTGCGGGTTGGGGATGCCGATGGTGTCCAGGCTGCGCGCCAGCCGCGCCAGGTGCTGCGGCAGCCGGAACGGCTTGCCGGCATAGATGGGGACCACTTCATACACGCCATCGCCAAAGATAAAGCCGCGATCCAGCACGGGGACGCGGGCTTCGGACAAGGGCGTGAGCTCGCCGTTGAGATAGACGATTTCTTCGTTCATGGTGGGTAGGGTAAGGCTGGCGGGCGCCGGGGCCTGGGTTGCAGTACGGGTGCGCACTGGAAGAATGCATGCATTCTTCCACAAGGCGTTGGGGGATCTTATGCAAAATCGGCATGACCTTGGCCTGCTCCGCCACCCGGCCCGCCTGCCATGGCGTTCAGCTTGCGCCCCCGGCCCTCATGCCGAGGCCGGCAGCCATCCATGCGTCCGATACCAGGCAATGACATCGCGAACCGTGTGATCCACGGGCCGGAAGCCCAAGCCTAGCTCACCCTCGCTTTTGGCATGGCTAAAGCGGGTCCGGTCCGCTTCCTTCACCATCAGCCGCACGGTTGCAAGGCTGAGCAGGATCGGCTTGCCGGTGATCCGGGCGTAGATCTCCTGCACGCTGGCCAGCGCAAACAACAACGGCACGGGCAGCGCGCGCTTGGGCGTTGCCACCCCCGCGGTGCGTCCGATCAGCGGGATCAGCTCGCGCATGGTCATATGCCGGCCCGCCGCGAGATAGCGCTCGCCACGCCGCCCGCGCAGCGCCGCGGCGATATGGGCCTGCGCGACATCGCGGGCGTCGACCACGGAAAAGCTCCCCGGAACCAGGCCCGGCAATCGGCGCAGTGCCGTATCGAGCGCGACTTGTCCGGCTGAGGTCGGCCCGATATCGCCCGGCCCCCACATCCAGCCGGGCAGCACGAACGTGGCATGCATCTCGGGAACATTCTCGAGGAAAGTCAGGACAGCGCGATCGCCCAGGATCTTGCTGCGATAGTAGTCGTCGGCGTCGGCAGGTTCTCGCACATGCGTTTCGTCGATCACCGAACCCGGCGCGCCGTGGAGCACGGCGATGGACGAGGTCTGCACAAAGCGGCGCACGCCTGCCGCGTAGGCTTGCGCGATCAGGGCGGCCGTGCCGTCGACGTTGATGCGCCTGAGCGTTTCCCAGTGACTGCCGCCCTTGTAGTTGTCGCGGAAGAACGCCGCGGTATGGAACACCACATCACAGCCGTGCATGGCCGGGGCGAACGCCTTGACATCGGCCATGTCGCCAACCACGAACTCCACACCCGCGAGATCGCCGAATTGCTGCCTGGCCTTTTCCGCCGAGCGCACCAGCGCTTTGACCGCAACGCCGCGGCCCTGCAGTTCGCGGACAAGATTGTTGCCGAGCAGACCGGTGGCACCGGTCACGAAAGCGGTTTGCAAGTTCATGGACAGGCCCTTATTTCGAAGGTCATATGAAATTCAGATATCAATTGATATCCGTTATGATAGCAGTTGAAATCCCAAATGCAATCGATACGGCAATCCCTCTCGCCACACCCAATGCCATGCCCAATGCCACGCCAATGAAGCCACCCACCCCGCGCAAGCGCCTGAGCCGCGAGCAAAGCCAGGCGCAGACCCGCGAGCGCCTGCTTGAGGCCGCGCGCAGTTTGTTTATGCAGCGCGGCTTTGGCGGCACGTCGATCCGGGATATCGCGGAGGAAGCGGGGTATTCGCAGGGGGCGTTCTATTCGAACTTCCCGGACAAGGAGGCGCTGCTGCTCGATCTGCTGCGCGGCCATATGGAGGCCGAGGCAAAGCAGCTGGCAGCGGTGTTCGACACGGCGGAGCACACCGGCGCAGAGGTGCTCACAGGCCTGGATGCCTGGGCCGCGGCGCTCCATGCGGATGCCGACTGGGCCATGCTATCGATCGAGCTGCAGATGCACGCCAATCGCAGCCCGTCGTTTGCCAGCGTTTACCGTGCGGTGTGCGAGACGCATCGCGGCGAACTCGGCGGCCTGATCGAGCGCCTGTTCCGCCATCTGGGCCGCGTGCCGCCGGCCCAGCCGGAAGAGCTGGCCGCGGGTTTCATGGCGCTCGCCCATGGCCTAGCGCTGCAACGGGGCACGACGAGCGCCGACCCGACCGGCCGGATGCTGATGCTGTTCCTGCGCGGCCTGCTGGCGAGCGCGCAGGTGGCTGGCGAAGCAGCCGATGCCAGTCATCCGGCAAAGCGCGGCCGCGCAAGCCGGTAGCCGGTAACAGGTAGCCGGACGCCCGCTGCCCGGGCGCATCGCACCCGGGCAGCCACTGGCTCAATCATCGAAATCCCACATGCGGTGCAGGTCCAGGCGCAGCCGGCTGTCTGCCTCCAGCGCATCGACCAGGGCCACACGCTCGGCCAGCGTGGTATCGGCCAAGGCACGCCGGACCATCAGCAGTTCGCTCAGGCCGGTTTCCCCCGCCTTGTAGGCCCGGCCGGTGCGTGCCGCGGCGCTGCGCTGCAGCGCGAGCGCTTCGGCCTGCGCCACGGCTGCGGCGCGCTTGCCTTCCAGGCCGCGGTACAGCACCTCGAACTCGGCGCCGATCCTGCGCTCCACCGCCACCCGGCTACGGGCGGCCGCCTCCGCGTCGGCCGCTGCCGCCACCGCCGCCGAACGCCGGTGCGCGGAGCCAAGCGGCATGCTGATGCTCACGCCGGCAATCCGCTCCGCGCCGCCGCGCTCCACCGTGAAGAACACCCCCACAGTCGGGTCCGGTTTGCGCTCCAGGTCGGTGCGCCGGGCCTGCCGCTGGGCTTGCGTCTCCTGCGACCGGGCGAGGCGAAACTCGTGGCTGTCCTCCACATAGCGGCTGCGCAGCGCATCGGCGGGGTCGTCCGGCAACGCCTGCAGGCGCGCATCCGCCGGCAGGCCGCCAGGCACGCCCAGGCCCGGGAAGCGCGCCCGCAGCTCGGCCGCCGCCGCCGCTTCCGCCGCGCGCGCGCTGGCCAGCGCGGCTGCGGTGCGGGCGCGTTCGGCCAGCAAGAGCTCATGGTCCATGGGTGCTGCATCGCCGGCCTGTACGCGGCGTGCGGTCACGGCCGCCAGCTCGCCCGCCAGGCTGTCGTTGCCCTGCGCCGCCAGCCGCGCCTGTTGCGCGCGCAGCGCCCCGAACCACAGCGACAGGATCTGCCGCGAGACTTCATGGCGCGCATCCATCACGGCGAGCTGGCCTGACTGCGCCGTGGCATCGGCCAGCTCGCCATCGGCGTCGGCCTTGCCCCAAAGCCGCAGCGGGCGCTCCAGCGCCAGTTGCCCTTCGGCAAACCGGTCGGACGGCTCGCGCACCTGGCGGCGCTGCCCGATGGCCCGCACCACGGCCTCGGCGGTGCCGGCACGGATGCCGTCCGCCCGGGCCAGCACCGCATCGCGGCGAGCCTCGGCCATCTGCACGTCCGGCGACTGGCCAACGGCGTCGCGCACAGCGGACTCAAGCGGCAACACGCCGGCCTGCGCCAGCATGGCGGCTTGCGCCCACACGGCACCCGGCATCCCGGTGGCAGCGATCATGACAGCCGCGGCTGCCATCTTGCCCATTGCGCCTCTCATTGCTCTTCTCCTTGTGCTTCTCCTTGTGCTTCTCCTTGTGCCATGCGGCCTTGCTTGTCCTCGCGCGGCCGCGCCACGCCAAAGCGCTCGAACAACAGCGGCAACAGCAGCAAGGTCAGTGCGGTGGAGCTGACCAGGCCGCCCGAGACGACGATGGCCAGCGGGCGCTGGATCTCGGAGCCGGGCCCGCTGGCGAGCAGCAGAGGAATCATCCCCAGCGCCGTGATGCAGGCGGTCATCAGGACCGGCCGCAAGCGGTCGCGCACGCCGGTGCGCACCGCCTCGGCCATTGGCAGCCCTTCCTCCAGCAAGGTATTGAAATGCGAAACCAGCACCACGCCGTTCAGCACGGCAATGCCCAGCAGCGCGATAAAGCCCACCGAGGCCGGCACCGACAGGTACTCGCCCGCCACCCGCAGCGCGGCGATGCCGCCCACCAGCGCAAACGGAATATTGGCGATGACGAGCGCTGCCTGGCGGATCGAGCGGAAGGTCAGCATCAGCAGCAGGAAGATCGCGCCCAGCGCCAGCGGCACCACCAGCGCAAGGCGCGCGGCGGCGCGCTGCTGGTTTTCGAACTGGCCGCCCCAGGCCACGCGCAATCCCTTGGGCAGTCCGGCCAGGCCCGCCACGGACGTTTGTGCCTCCTGCACGAAGCCGGTCAGGTCGCGTCCTTCCACGCTGACCTGGATCACCGCAAAGCGCCCGCCGTCTTCGTGGTTGATGCGCACCGGCCCTTCCACGCGCCGCACCTGTGCCAGGGAGGTGAGCGGCCAGGACGTGCCGTCCGGCGCTGTGACCTGCAGGCTGGTGAAGGTCTCCGGCGTCTGCCGCAGGCTATCGCTGCCACGCAGGATCAGCGGCGTGCGCACGGTGCCCTCCGGCACGATGCCGATCCGCTCGCCCTCCACCTGCGCGCGCAGCAACGCTTGCAGCGCATCGCCGGAAAGCCCCGCGCGGCCGACGGCTGCGCGGTCCAGCGCAAGCGTGAGGTACTGCACGCCCTCGTTGCTGGGCGCGATCACTTCGGCCGCGCCGGGGATCTTGCGCACGCGCGCGGCAATGGCCTGCGCCGCCGTGTCGATGGCGCCGAGATCAGAGCCGAACACTTTGATGGCCACGTCGCCGCGCGTGCCGGTCAGCATCTCCGAGACGCGCATCTCGATGGGCTGCGTGAAGCCATACACCACGCCCGGGAAACGCTCCATGACGCGGCGGATGGCGCTGGCGATGTCTTCCTTGCTGCCGCGCCACTGGTCCTTTGGCCGCAGCGCGAGGAAGGTGTCGGTCTCATTCAGCCCCATCGGGTCGAGGCCGAGATCGTCCGAGCCGGAGCGCGCCACGATCGAGCGGATCTCCGGCACCTCGGCCAGCAGCGCCTGCTGCACCCGCAGGTCCAGGCCCACCGAGGTGGCCAGCGAAACCGACGGCGCCTTCTGCAACTGCACGATCATGTCGCCCTCGTCCATGGTAGGCATGAAGGTCTTGCCCACCGACAGGTAGAGCGCCACCGCCACGGCCAGCGCCACGCCAGCCGAGGCAAAGACCGCGCGCGGATGCCGAGCGCTCCAGTCCTGCAGCCGGGCAAAGCCGCGTGCCACCTTGCGCATCAGGTACGGGGACTCGTCCGCATGCGTGCGCAGCAGCAGCGACGCCAGCGCCGGCACCACGGTGAACGCGATCGCCACCGACGACGCCAGCGCCAGCACGATGGTCAGCGCCACCGGGCCGAACAGCTTGCCCTCCAGGCCTTGCAGCGACAGCAGCGGCAGGAACACGATCGCGATGATCGACACCCCGGCAAGCATCGGCACCGCCACGCTGGCGACGGCATGACGGATCACCGCGCCGCGCAGCGATGGGTCGGACTTGCGTTCGTGCGCTTTCGCCAAGGCGGATTCGATGTTCTCCACCACCACCACTGCCGCGTCCACCAGCATGCCCAGCGCAATCGCCAGGCCGCCCAGGCTCATCAGGTTGGCGGTCAGCCCCACGTAACGCATCAGCATGAAGGTCGCCAGCATCGACAGCGGCAGGGTTGCCGCCACCACCAGCGCCGCGCGCAGGCCGCCGAGAAACAGGTACAGCGTCACCACCACCAGCAGGCTGGCCTCGATCAGGGCCCGCACCACGGTGTTGGCGGCACGCGTGACCAGTTCACCCCGGTTGTAGAACACGTGCGTGGACATGCCCTTGGGCAGCTGCGGCGCCAGCGCATCCAGCCTGGCCTGCACATCGGCGACCAGCTGGCGGGCATCGGCGCCGCGCAGGGCCAGCACCAGCCCCTGCACCGCTTCGCCACGCCCGTCCTTGCTGACCGCGCCGTTACGCGTGGCCACGCCGAGCCTGACGGTGGCCACATCGCCCACCGTCACCAGCGGCATGCCGTTGCGCCCGCCCGGCGCGGCAACGGCCACCTGGCGCAAGTCTTCCACGCCGCGCACGCCGCCTTCCACGCGCACCACCCAGTTCTCGTCGCCCTGCTCCACCCGGCCCGCGCCGTCATTGCGGTTGTTGGCGTCGAGCGCCTGGCGCAGTTGCTCCACCGTAACGGCGCGGGCGCGCAGCCGCGCCGGGTCAGGGATGACCTCGTAACTGCGCACCTCGCCGCCCAGCGCGTTGACATCTGCTACGCCGGGCACCGTGCGCAAGGCCGGGCGCAGCACCCAGTCCAGCACGCGGCGTCGCTCGGCCAGCGAGAAGGCATCGCCCTCCACCGTGAACATGAACATCTCGCCCAGCGGCGTGGTGATCGGCGCCAGCCCGCCGATGGCGTTGGGCGGCAGGTCGCGCAGCAGGCCGGCGAGCCGCTCGGACACCTGCTGGCGGGCCCAGTAGCTGTCCACGCCTTCCTCGAAATCGACCGTCACGTCGCTGATGCCGTACTTGGACACCGAGCGGACGATGGTCTTGTGCGGAATGCCCAGCAGCTCCTGCTCGATCGGCGTGGAGACGCGCTGCTCGACTTCCTCCGGCGTCATGCCGGGGATCTTCAGGATGACCTTGACCTGGGTGGGCGAGATGTCCGGAAAGGCATCGATGGGCAACTTCAAGTAAGCCCACGCTCCGGCCACAGCCAGCACACAGGCGGCAATCAGTACCAGCGCCCGCTGGCGCAGGGAGAATTCAATCAGGCCGGCAAGCATCACTGGCCTCCCGCGAGCATGCCCTTGAGCGCGCCCACGCCGGCCACCGCCACGCGCGTGCCGGCGGGCAGCGGGCCGCGCACGGTCGCGGCGGCATCGTCCACGGCTTCGACCACCACGGTCTGGTAGCGCACGCCGGTCTTGGTCGCCACGAACACGCCCGGCGTGCCACGCCAATACGTCAACGCCATGGCCGGCACCCGCACACGGCCCGCGCCGGTGGCGTCGGGTGCGCTACGCAAGTGCACGATCACATTCACGCTCTCGCCAGCCTGCAGGCTACCGCGCTTGTCCAGTACCGCGCGCACGCGCACGGCGGCGGTGCCGTCGCTTGCCGGCACCACGCCGGCCACCGTGCCGGTGGCGCCGCGCTGGCGCACCTCCACACGTTCGCCGCCGGTGGGAGCCGGCGCATCGCGGCCGACCAGCAGATCAAGCTCCAGCGCAGTGGGGTCCACGATGCGGAACAACGGCGCGGCGCCTTCCACGCGCGTGCCGGGCACGGCGTTAACCTCGGCGATCAGCCCGGCACGGCCGGCCACCAGTTGCGGCTCACCTGAGCCGCCCGCGAACACGATGCCCGCGGCAGCCATCTCGGCCTCGCGGGCGCGCACCATCGCCGCCCCTTCGGCCGCGCGTGCCTGCGTGGCTTGCCAGCGGCTGCCCGGGATGATGCCGTCGTCGTGCAAGCCGCGGTCCCGCGCCAGCGCCAGGCGGGCCAGGTTGGCCTGCGAGCGCGCTTCCGACAGCGCACGCCCGGCCTCGAACAGTTGCGGGCTGGCAAAGGCGGCCAGCGGCTGGCCGGCGCGCACCGGCTGGCCAATCGACACCAGCACACGCGAGACCATGCCGGCATAAGGCGCGGCAACCACGTACTGCGCATCGGGCTTTAGCACCACGCGAGCGCTGGCGCCGGTCGCCAGCTGCGCGGCACCGACGACGGGATCAAACCGCACGCCGAGCGCGCGGGCCTGGGCATCGGACAGCGTCAGTACCTGCGCGCGGGCCATGCCAATGGGGAACAGCGTCGACGCGACCAGCGCGCCAACGAAAACAACTCGACGGGAAAACATGCCTGGCTCCAAAGCAGGATGGAAGCGCCCGGCACGCCATGATCAGCCTCGATCAGGCGCGCCAGCGTGCACCGCCGGCGTGGCCGGCAGGGGAATCAGGAAGCGAGGGGAGGGGCGTGCGCAGGGGGTGGCCTGCTGTCGCTGCCACGCCATCGGGGCGGCGTGCGCTCCCGCCACGGCAGGCGCCGGAACACCGGCAGCGGCCGCGCGCCAAACAGCAGGAACGCGAAGACCAGGCCGATCAGCACATCGGCGGCCTGCACGTGGAGGGGAAAGGCAATGGGGCCGATGGCGGTCTGCACGTCGACCTCAAGCGGCTCGACCGCGATCAGCGCGGCGGAACCCGCGGGCGAGGTGGATGAAGCGGAAGGAGAATAAGAATTAACCGCACCTTGGAGCGCCGTGTGCACATGCAGGCCATGGAGTTTCGGGGTTCCGAGATGGCCGTGCAGAAGCGGGGTAAGGAGCTGCATTGCAAACAGCAACAGCAGCAGGGCTCCCCGGTAGAAGGAGGGGCGGTCTGCGCGAAACATGGCGCGATTGTAGCCGAGTTCGAGGCGGCGGCGCAGTTTGTGAACGGACCATCCGCGCCGCCCGCCCCCTCAGCGTTTGGCTTGCACCAGTTGCGTCAACCGTTCCGTACCCGACGCGGGCACATGGCTTTGCCCCGGCCTGCCGCGCTGCGACGCGTGCCACGGCAGCATCCGCTCCTCGGCCCACTCCAGCGCCTTGAAGAGGATCACCCCCAGCGCGCACAGCAGCGCCAGCGCCACAAACACGGTCGGCGTGTCGAAGCTGCCTTGCGCCACCAGGATGACGTGGCCAAGCCCGGTCTCGCCCGCCACGAACTCGCCGACGATGGTGCCCACCAGCGCGAACGACACGCCCACCTTCATCCCCGCGAAGATGCTGGGCAGGGCGTTGGGAAAGCGGATCTTCCACAGTACCTTGCTGCGCGACGCCTGGTTGGCGCGCGCCATGTTCAGCATTTCCGGGTCGATGGATTTGAGGCCAAGCACCGTATCGATCAGGATCGGGAAGATCGCGATCAGCATGGCAATGGCGATCTTTGGCGCGGAACCGGTACCCAGCCAGATCACGAACAGCGGCGCCAGCGCCACCTTGGGCACGGCGTTGAGCGCCACCATCAGCGAGTAAAGCGTGCGATCCAGGAAACGGGAGTACACGATGCCGATGGCCGAGCCCACACCCAGGACCACGGCCAGGACAAAGCCCGCCAGCGTGGTCTGCAGCGTGTCCAGGCTCTGCATCAGCAGGAAACCCGGCTGCGCCAGGAACTCGGTAAAGATCTTGCTGGGCGGCGGCAGCAGGAATTCGCGCACGCCAAAGGCCCGCACCGCGCCCTCCCAGATCAGCAACAGCACCACGATGGTCAGGATGGCCAGCCGGCTGTTCTCGGAACGCTTCCATAGCAACTTCATCACATCATCCCCTGTAGATGCCAAGCTCGCGGAAAATCTGGCGGATCTGCGACACGTAGCCGGCAAAGGCCTCCGTCTCCCGCACCGCCAGGCCGCGTGGCCGTTCCAGCTCGATCGGAATCACCGCGGCGATGCCGCCCGGGTTGCGCGACATCACCACCACGCGGTCGCTCAGGTACACGGCTTCGGAGATCGAATGCGTGATGAACAACACGGTTTTGCCGGTGGCCAGCCATGTCCGCTGCAGTTCCTCGTTAAGATCGTCCCGCGTGAAGGGATCGAGAGCGCCGAAAGGCTCGTCCATCAGCAGCAACTGCGGGTCTACCAGCAGCGCGCGGCAGATCGAGGCGCGCTGGCGCATGCCGCCGGACAGCTCCCACGGATAGCGGTGCGCGAACGCGCCAAGGCCGAACAGGTTGAGCACGGAACGCGCGCGCTCCTCGAAATCGGCGCGATCCAGGTCGTGGAACTCGGCGGCAATTAGCACGTTGTCCAGGATCGTGCGCCAGTCAAGCAGCAGATCGCGCTGGAACACCACGCCCATGTTGGCCGGCGGGCCCACGATGGGGTCGCCCTGCAGCGCCAGGTGGCCGCTGGAAATGGGCTCCAGTCCAGCCACGCACTTGAGCAGCGTGCTCTTGCCGCAGCCGCTCGGGCCGACGATGCTGACGAATTCTCCTTCCTCGATTTCGAGGCTGACGTCCTTCAACGCGTACAGCGGTTCGCGCTGGGAATGGTAGACCTTGTTGAGCTGCCCGATCTGCAGGAATGCCGACATGTACGTCTCCCGGACTAGTTCGCCAGCATGGCGTTGGTGTAGTAGTCGGCCGGCTTGCGCCCGGGCTTGATCATGCCGGCCTGCTCCATCGACTGGATGGCGGCCGCCCAGTCGGCATCGCTCTGCTTGCCGATCGGCAGGCCCTTGTGCGTGGGACTGTCGAAGAACGCACGGTAAGCCTGGATCTGCGCCAGCAGGATCTGCGGGTCCAGCTTGGCATTGGGGCGCTGTGCCAGGATGGCGGCTACGCCTTCATCGGCGTGGCCCGCGTAGATGTACTCCCACGCGCGCACCTGCACCTGGGCGAACTTCTTCAGCGCCGCGCCCTTCTCGGCCAGCCGTTGCGGCGTGGCCACCAGTCCATAGCTGGGGAAGTTGATGCCGCTGTCGGACAGCAGCAGCGCCTTGGCGGGGCGCACCTTGGACACCATCGGCTGGCCGAACGGCGCCTGCGACAGGAAGCCGTCGCTGTTGCCCGAGGCGTAGGTGGAGATCATGGCCGCGGGCGACACCATCACGATAGTGGCCTTGCCCTTGGCGATCTTGTTGGCCTTGAAGTAGGGATCGATAAATGGCGCCCACGGGCTGGTGGTGAAGCACACCAGCTTCTTGCCGACCAGGTCCTGCACGGATCTGACGCCCAGCTTTTCATCGACCATCACCGCCAGGTCGCCCTTGCGGGCGAAGCCGGCGATGGACATCAGGTCCAGCCCGTTCTCTTTGGCCACGGCCATGGTGCCAAGCTGCACCTGGCCCACATCGGCCTGGCCGGCGGCGAGCAGTTGCAGGGTGTTGATGGTGCCGGTGCCATCCTGCACTTCCACGTCGAGTCCAGCCTCCTGGAACCAGCCCTTCTGCTTGGCCAGGTGCATAGCGGCGTGCATGCCCCATGGCGAGTAGTCCATCCGCACAAGCAGCTTCTGGACGGGCGCCTGCGCCGCGGCCGCGCCAGCGAACAGCATCAACGATGTCGCGGTGGCACACGCGCGCCGGGCCAGTTTCATGACAGAAAAACGCATCTCGATTTCCTTTGTGGGGGGTCTGTGGGTATGCGTAAGCGGACGGCTGCCAGCCGTCCGGAAATACTACGCCGCCTTGGCCAGCAGCTTCGCGCGCAATGCCGCGGTGGACGGCACATCGATCTCGCCGGTGGCAGGGTCCACCACCACCTTGTAATGCTCGAGCACAAAGGCGGCGGTGAGCTTGTGGTTCCACACGTCCTGCCGGATGCGCTCGAAGTCGCGCACCAGCGGATCGCCGAAGCCGCCGCCGCCGGGCTGGATATGCGTCACCACATCGTTGCGTGCAATCGTCATGCCGACCTTGCTCGGCAGGTCAGTGATCTCATCGCCTTGCCGCAGCAGGTTGCGTGCCGGACTGGCGGGCCCGCCTCCGGCCAGGCCATACGGCGAGAACTTCATGCGGTCGGCACGCAGTTGCAAAAGCGCGTTGGGCGCCAGCACGCGATAGCTGCGGCGAATGCCCAGGCCGCCGCGGAACTCGCCCGCGCCACAGGAATCCTCCACCAGCTCGTAGGCTTCCACGCGCACTGGATGCTGCGCTTCCAGCGTTTCCACCGGCGTGTTCGACAGGTTCTGCGAGGCATTGGTGATGGCCTCGATGCCATCGCTGGCGGGGCGCGCCCCCCATGCGCCGCAGATCATGTCCACGATGATGTAGGGCTTGTTCTCGTCGCTCATGCCGGACAGGCACACCACCGTGTTGCCGCCTTCGCCGGCGGCGGGGATGCGGTCCGGCACCACCTGTGCCAGCGCGCCGAGCATCGCATCGAACACGCGGTAGCCCGTCAGCGCGCGCGCCGCCACCGCGCTCGGCGGCAAGGGGTTGAGCACGGAGCCTTCCGGCACGCGCACCTCGATGCAGCGGAACACGCCAGCATTGTTTGGCACATCGCCCTTCAAGGCGCAGCGCACGCTCAAGTAGGTGCAGGACTTGGTGTACGACAGCGTGGAGTTGATGGCGGCGCGCACCTGCGGCGACGAGCCCGTGTAGTCCGCGCTCACATAGTCCTCATGCACCGTCAGCGCAACCTGGATGGGGATCGGCTCCGGCGACAAGCCATCGTCGTCGATGTAGTCGGTAAAGTGGAAGGTGCCTTTGGGCCATTTGCGGATCTCTTCGCGCGTGAGGCGTTCCGCGTAGTCCAGCAGCTCGTTCAGGTAGGCGCGCGTGTCGTCGCGGCCGTATCGGTCGAACAGCGCTGTTAGTTCGCGCACGCCTACCTGGGTGGCGGCGTACTGCGCCTTCAGGTCGCCTAGCACACGGTCCGGCAGGCGCACGTTCTGCGCGATGATGCGCTCCAGCGTGTCGTTGACCTTGCCGCCTTCATACAGCTTGAGCACCGGGATGCGCAGCCCTTCCTGGTAAATCTCGGTGGAGTCGCTGGCGTTGGAGCCCGGCACGCGCCCGCCCACGTCGGTGTGGTGGCAGATCACCACGCAATAGCCTTCCAGCGCGCCGCCATAGAAGAACGGCACGAACATGAAGATGTCCGGCAGGTGCATGCCGCCCTGGTAGGGGTCGTTGACCACCACCGCGTCGCCCGGATTCAGGTCGTTGCCATAGCGCGCCTGCACCGCCTCCATGGCCTCGGGGATCGCCCCCAGGTGCAGCGCGATGGTCTTGGCCTGCGCCACCATGCGGCCGTGCCGGTCGCAGATCGCGGCCGAGTAGTCCATCACGTCCTTGACGATCTCCGAGCGCGCCGTGCGAATGACCGTGTAGGCCACTTCGTCGACGATGGAGTCCATCGCGTTCTTGACGACCGCGAAGGTCACCGGGTCGAACTGCGTGCTCATGCTGCCTCCTGGGCGATATCGATGATGATGTTGCCGATCTTGTCCGCGCGCGCCGAAGCGCCTGGGGGCACGACGATGGTGGTGTCGTACGACTCGATGATGAGCGGGCCCTGGCGCGGCGCATCCGTCATGGCCGAGCGCGGGATCAGCAAGGTCTCGCGCGGTGCCTGGTCGCGCCCGAAGCTCACCTGGCGCGTGCCGGCAACACCATGCAGCGCGCTGGCATCCACCTGGATGGCGTCGAAATCCAGCCGCTGGTCGCTACGGCCATAGGCGCTCAGGCGCACATTCACCAGTTCCAGCGGCTCGTCGTTGCGGTAGCCAAAGGTTTGCTGGTATTGGACGCCGAAATCCTCGATAAGCTGCGCAAGCGCAGCAGCGTCCGGCGCCTTGCCGGTTTCACCGCCAGGCAGCGGGATGGTCAGCTCCGAGCTCTGGCCGAGGTAGCGCAGGTCGATGCCCACCGCCATCTCGACCGCGGCCTCCGAATAGCCTTCCAGCGCGAGGATGGCCAGGCCTTGCTGTCGCAGTTCGTCGATCACCGCGCCAATGCCGGCGCCATCGCAATCCGCCAGCGGCCGCAGGATGGCCTTGACGAAGTTATGCTCGGCATCCGCGCACAGCATGCCGGCCGAGCAGAACACGCCCGCCATCACCGGTGCGATCACCCGCTTGATGCCCAGCAGCATGGCCACGTCCACCGCGTGCAGCGGCCCCCCGCCGCCGAAGGCGATCATCGTCATGTCGCGCGGGTCGCGCCCGCGCTCCACCGTCACGGCACGCAGCGCGCGCGCCATGCTCACGTTGGCCACATGGCGGATGCCGTGCGCGGCGGCCAGCGTATCGAGCTTGAGCGGTGCACCGATATGCGCGTCGATGGCACGGCGCGATTGCTCCGGGTCCACCTTGAGGCTGCCGCCCGCCAGCGATTCGGGATTCAGGTAGCCAAGCACCATGTTGGCGTCGGTCACCGTGGGCCGATCGTTGCCGCGCCCGTAGCACGCAGGCCCCGGATTGGCGCCGGCCGATTCCGGGCCCACGCACAGCAGGCCGCCGGCATCCATCCAGGCCAGCGAGCCGCCTCCGGCGCCCACCTCCGCGATATCGATGGCCGGTACCTTCAGCACATAGCCCCCGCCTTTGACAAAGCGGCTCGGCGCGCTGATGCCGTCGCGGAACTCGTACTCGGTGGTCAGCGACGGCGTGCCGCCGGTGATGATCGATGCCTTGGCCGTTGTGCCGCCCATGTCGAACACGATCAGGTCGCGCCCGCCACCCAGCGCGCCGATCTGCGCCGCGCCCGCCACGCCGCCGGCCGGCCCCGAGGCCACGGCAAACACGGGCTTCTCGCTGGCGCTGGCCACGCCCATCATGCCGCCGTTGGACGCCATCACCTGCAGCGACGCCGACACGCCCATGCGGGCCAGGTCATCCTTCAGGCGCCGCAGGTAAGTGCGCATGGCAGGCAGGATGTAGGCATTGACCACCGTGGTGCTGGTGCGTTCGTATTCCTTGATTTCCGGCAGCACATCGCACGATGCGGTCACCAGCAGGCGGGGAAACGCCCGCTCCAGCTGCGCCTTGGCTTCCAGTTCGTGCACGGGGTTGATATAGCTGTTGATAAAGCAGATGGCCAGCGCCTCCACGCCCTCTTCCACCAACCCGCGCGCCACGGCCAGTACCTCGTCCACGTTGAGCGGCACGATGATATTGCCGCGCGCGTCGATGCGCTCGTTCAACCCGCGGCGATAACGGCGCGGCGCCAGCGGCTGCGGCTTCTGCCAGCCCAGGTCGAACATGGTCGGGGTGCGGATGCGGCCGATCTCCAGCACGTCGCGAAAGCCCGCCGTGGTCAGCACGCCGGTGCGCGCGCCCACCTTCTGCAGGATGGTGTTGGACGCCGTGGTGGTGCCGTGGACGATTTCGGTGATATCGCCCGGCGCAATCCCGGCTTGCCCGATCAGCGACTTCAGGCCGGTGACGATGGCCTCGCCCAGGTCGTGCGGCGTGGTCGATGTCTTGTTGACGAACAACCGCCCGTCCGGCATTGCCAGGACGATGTCCGTGAACGTGCCCCCGATATCGCACCCGACCCGGACGCCCGCATTGCTTCCCGCATGAACCATGTCAACTCCAAGGATGTGAGGCACGGGCGACTTGCGCGTGCCGCGCATTCCGTTGCCCCGGAACGCGCACCGACCGATCTGCTAACTAACTAGTCAGTACAATAGAAGACGGGATTTTGCTTGTCAACCGGGTTTTCACGGAGCACCAGAATGGCGCCAGCGCTTGGCTGGCGGCCTTCTTGCGGTGCGCTTCAGGGGGTGTACACTAACCATCTGGTTAGCGGGCGCACTGGCACGGTGCTGCCCGCCATGACAATGCCATGACAAATTTATCGAGGAACATCCGTATGCCAGTGACCGCCAAGACCGCGCGCAAGCCAAAGCCGCGCGACGCCCAGGCCACGCGCGAGAAGATCCTCCAGATGGCCTCGAAGGAATTCGCGGCCAAGGGCTTCGACGGCGCCCGCGTGGACAGCATCGTGGCCCGCAGCAAGATCAGCAAGAATCTGGTCTACCACTATTTCGACAGCAAGGAGGCGCTGTTCATCGAAGTCATGGAACGCGCCTACTCCGCCATGCGCGAGCGGCAGAACGAACTCGGCCTGACGGGAAAGAGCCCCGTCGACGATATGCGCGCGCTGGTGATGCACACCATTCAGCATTTCATCGAGCAACCGGAATTCATCCTGCTGCTGGGTACGGAGAACCTGCACAAGGCGGAGCACATCCGCAAGTCCAAGGTGATTCCTGCCATGTTCAATCCGCTGAAGAGCGCGCTGGCGGAGATTCTGGAGCGGGGGAAGGAACAAGGCGTGTTCAGGCAGGATGCAGACTGGGTGGATCTATATATTTCGATCTCGGGCCTGGGGTCTTACTTCATCTCGAACCGCTACACGCTGTCGTTCGTGCTTGGCGTGGACCTCGCCGCCCCGGATCGCGTGGCGTCGAGGTTGCAGCATGTGCCGGACATGGTGATGAGCTACCTGTGCAATTTTGGCGCCGCGGCGACGCAGGGCAAGGAACAGCCGCGCGCGGAGCAGGCGACGGTGCGCACGCAAGGCGCGGCGGCGCTGCCGTAGCACGCATTGCCGGGCCGCCCCGTTGGCCGGTGGCTGGCTCCGATGGCATCTGCGCTGGCCAACGATCCGCGCTCGACGCTGCCCGGATCGCTTCGCTGTCGGCACGGACCCGGCCACCGCCAGACGCACTCACTTCACCGCGCCCACGGTAAAACCCGCGACAAAGCGGTCGACGAACAGGTTGTAGAGCACGGCTACCGGCACGCTGACGACCAGGCAGGCGCCCATCAGGGAGCCCCAGAAATAGACATCCCCGCGCACCAGGAAGGTCGGCACGCCAACGCTGACGGTGTACTGCGACGAACTGGTAATAAAGGTGAGGGCATAGACGAATTCCTGCATCACCAGCGTCAGCGTGAATATGACTACGGTCAGGATGCCGGCCGAGGACAGCGGCACCACCACCTTCAGGAAGGCGCCGAAGCGGCTCAGCCCGTCCATCATCGCCGCCTCTTCGATATCGCGCGGCACCGCCTTGAAGAACCCCATCATCAGCCAGGTGCAGAAAGGCACGGTGAAACTCGGGTACACCAGCACCAGCGACCACAGCGAATCCTGCAGGCCGAGCGCGCCGATGATGCGGGAGAAGGGAATGAACAGGATGGTGGGCGGGATCAGGTAGGTCAGGAAGATGGCGATCGCCAGCTGCCGCCCGCGGCTGCCTGCCAGCCGGGCCAGGCTGTAGCCGGCCGGCACCGCCAGCAGCAGGGTGATGGCCACCACCATCGCCCCCACCAGCAGCGTATTGGCAATCCAGCGCAGGTACTGTGTCTCCAGGAACAGCACGCGCAGGTTGTCCAGGGTGGGCGGCTGGTTGAACAGGAAGGGATTATTGGCCGTGTTGATCAGGTCGTGGACATCCTTGAAGGTGGTGATCAGCATCCAGTAGAAGGGAAAGGCGCAGAACCCCGCGAAGACGGCAAGGATGGCGACATGGCCGAAGCGTGCGCCCCAGCGCGCGCCTCTGTGCTTCCAGTGACTGGCATCAGCACGCATGTCAGGCCACCTCCACGCGGTTGGCGATGGTCAGCAGCAGCGCCACCACCGCTACCAGCAGCGGGAACAGGAACAGCGAAATCGCCGCGCCCTCGGCCAGGTCGCCGCCCTGGATGCCCGTGAAAAATGCCAGGCTGGCGAGCACCTGCGTGGTGTCATAAGGCCCGCCACGGGTCAGCACGAAGATGATGATCATGTCGGTGAGCGTAAACACGATGCCGAACAACAGCGCCACCAGCATGATCGGCATCACCAGCGGGATATTGATGCGCAACAGGTGGCGCCAGAAGCCGGCGCCGTCCATGGCCGCGGCATCGTGGATATCCTGCGGGATGCCGTGCAGGCCGGCCAGGATGATGACCGTGGCCAGCGGCAGCAGGCGCCAGACATCCACCAGGATCACCGACGCCATGGCCAGGTCCGGCTGGCCCAGCCAGACCGGCCAGGTCTGCGGGCCAAACAGGCCGAGCGCGCGCAGCGTCCAGTTGATGATGCTGTAGACCGGATCGAAGATCCACAGCCAGCCGATCGAACCCAGCGAGATCGGCGCCACCCACGGTAGCAGGATCAGCAGCCGCACCAGCCATTTTCCGCGAAAATCACGCAGCAGTGCCAGCGCCAGGATCTTGGCCAGAACCACCACCAGCGCCTGCGACACCAGCGTGAACACCAGCGCATTGCCAAGCGAGCGCCAGAAGGTGGGGTTCTGCACGATACGCTGGAAGTTCGCGAGGCCAACAAAATGCATGGCGCGCGTGCCCACCGTGATATCGGACAGGCTGTAGTAGATCGACAGCAGGAAGGGAATGCCGAGCAGCAGCGCGATATAGATGAGTGCCGGCGCCAGCATCAAGGCACCGAGCCAGCGCTCGCCCAGCGCCTGCCAGGCACCAGCCCGGGTGCTCATGCCGGCCTCACGGACGGCGCTACGGACGACGCCACACCGAGGCTGGCGCCGGAACGCGGATCAAAGCGCCGCAGGTCGGCACGCCGCACCGCGAACGGGTAGCGCGCGCCGGTCTCCAGCGGGAAGGTGACGGTGCAGGGAATCCGCGAGATGACCTTGGCCGGCGGCAGTGGCGGCTCCAGCAGGCCATACACCAGCCGGTCAGAACCGAGATTCTCGATGCGGGTGATATGGAAGGGGAAGGGTTCCAGCGCTTCATCGCTGCCGTAGACCTCGCGCGGCAGGAAGTGCTCCGGCCGGAAGCCCGTCACCAGGGCATCGGTGTCGACCAGATTCATCGGCGGCGAGCCGATGAAGGTGGCCACGAAGGTATCTGCCGGCTGCTCATACACTTGCTGCGGGGTACCGAGCTGGTGCACGCGGCCGTGGTCGAGAATGGCGACCCGGTCGCCGAGCGCCAGCGCCTCGATCTGGTCGTGCGTGACGTAGATCGTGGTGGTCGCCAGACGCCGCTGAAGCTGCTGCAATTCCTCGCGCGCGGAGGTCCTGAGCTTGGCATCGAGATTGGAGAGCGGCTCGTCCAGCAGGAAGGCCACCGGCTCGCGCACCACCGCGCGCGCCAGCGCCACCCGCTGGCGCTCACCGCCTGAGAGCTGGCGCGGCTTGCGCGACAGCAGGTGGCCAATGCCGAACAGCGCCGCGGCCCAGCTCACCTTGCGCGCGATCGCCTCGCGCGGCATGCGCTGCGCCTCCAGCGGGAAGGCGATGTTGCCGGCCACGCTCAGGTGCGGATAGAGCGCGTAGCTCTGGAACACCATGGCCATGTTATGCGCGCGCGGCGGCAGCCCGGTGACGACACGGCCGCCCACCAGGATATCGCCGGAGGTGGGTGCTTCCAGCCCGGCAATCAGGCGCAGCAAGGTGGTCTTGCCCGAGCCGGACGGGCCCAACAGCACCAGGAACTCAGCTTCGTGCACGGCCAGGTCGATGCCGTCGACAGCGTTGGTGCCGTCGAAGCGCTTGGTGAGTGAGCGGGTTTCCACCGTGGCCATGACTTATCGGCCCACGCCCATCCCGATGCCTCCGGTCCGGCGGGGGCGGCTCATATGAGTCCCTTTTCCCGCCACTTGGCGAAGATCCGCTTGCACGTCGCTTCCGCGGCGCGGATGGCATTCTCCGGCGTTTCGTCGCCGGTGGCGGCCTTGGCGAACATGGTGTTGAGCACCCAGGTATTGAAGATCTCGTCGATGGCCGCATTGGCATAGCCGGGGTAGCCGACGTTGGTGGCCTGGTTCATCAGGCTGCCCAGCACCTTGTACTTGTCGCGCGGGCGGGCCTTGGGATCATCGGCGATCAACTTCTGCAGGTCCGGGACCGTGCTCGGGAAGCAGGGGAAATTGTAGAACTCGCTGCCGAGAAAGGCCTGGTGGAAGTTGTCGATATAGTCCAGCAGGAACTTCTTGGCACCCGCTATGTTCTCGGCGAATTTCCAGATCACGTAGCAGTCCATCACGTGCTCCATGCCGATGCGGCGCACCGGGCCACGCAAGGCCTGGGTCAGCCAGATATCGGGCGTGACTGGAATGTTCTTGTTCTCGCCTTCGCGCGTGATGGAAATGGCGTTCAGGCAAAGCGAGATCTTGCCCGCCAGCATGGCGCGGTTGTTGGAGGACGGATCCCACGCCAGCACCTCCGGCGTCATGGTTTCCTGGTACAGGGCCTTGACGAACTTGACCGCCTCCAGCGTGTTCTTCGAATTCAGCACGACGGTATGGCGCTCATCCTGGACCGAGCCGCCGAATGCGAAGAGAATGGTTCGCATCGCCATCGCGGTATCGAGTTCGGCCGACAAGCCAATGCCCACCGACACGTTGCGTTTGCGCTTGATCTTGCGGCCCGCGCTCAGCACGTCGTCCCAGCTGTCCGGCGGTGCCATGCCGCTCTCGTCCCACAGGTCCTTGCGGAAATTGATCGGGTCCGGCACGAAGCTGTCCGAGAAGCCGAAGTACTTCTTCGTCTTCGGGTTAAACGTACTCCTGATCGCCAATTCGACCGGCTTGCCATGCTTGCGCTGGCATTCCTCGTAAATCTCGCGGTGGTCGATGACCTGCTCCTCGTACACTGGCGCAGGCGACAGGAACATGAACAGGTCGTGCCCCTTCTGCGCGGATACCTCGGCGGCGGCCCGCGTGGCCAGCGCGGGGATCCCTACGTGATCGACGATGACCTCGGTATCGTTGCGCTGGCCCCATTCCTTCACGTAGGTGTTGTCGAACCACTTGTCATAGCCCGGCACGAAATGGTTCCACTGGAGGATCTTCAAGGTGTGCTTGGCTGCCTGTGCCCGGCGCGGCAGCACCAAGGGACCAAGCCCCGCGGCAAGCGCGGTGGCCGCAGCGGCCTGGATCAGGCGGCGGCGCCGCGCGTTGTGGCGAACAAGGGTGCCGGGGGATGCGTGCCGGCGCGAATAGATGATTCGCTCGATAGGAGCAATCCGTACGTCTTCGTTCATGGCCGCCTCCGCCAGCAAGCCGGTAGCCGGCATGCGCACCGATCGCGGCGGCATGCGCAACCTCTCTTAAGGATAGGAGTTACCGACCCTAAGGCAAAGAGCCAAAGGCTTGATTTCATTGCGTTTACGATCCGATCCAGCGACCGGCGCGGCGGCTGCCGCATAGCAGCATCGGTCGCGCCTCGCCAGCCACCGCTTGCGCAGCGCAGCACAAAACACGCGCACAGCAAAAGCGGCATTTCCCCGGCTTTCGCCATACCATGGAGGCTGGCGCAAGCCACGCCGCCCAACAACCTTGCCAGGGGCCTCCCATGCGCGACCGCTATCTCTCCCACCTCCGCGATACGCTGGACACCATCCGCGCCGACGGCTTCCACAAATCCGAGCGCGTCATCGCCAGCCCGCAGGCGGCCGATATCCGGCTGGCGGGCGGCGAGCACGTACTGAACTTCTGCGCCAACAACTACCTGGGCCTGGCAGATGACCACCGCCTGATCGAAGCCGCCCGGCGCGGCCTGGAGCAAGACGGTTTCGGCATGGCCTCGGTCCGCTTCATCTGCGGCACCCAGTCCGTGCACAAGACCCTCGAAGCCGTACTCGCCAAGTTCCTCCATACCGGCGACAGCATCCTCTACTCCAGTTGCTTCGACGCCAACGGCGGCCTGTTCGAGACCTTGCTCGACGACCAGGACGCCGTCATCAGCGACGAGCTCAACCACGCCAGCATCATCGACGGCGTGCGCCTGTGCAAGGCCAGGCGCTACCGCTACCGCAACAACGACATGGCCGACCTGGAGACCCGGCTGCAGGAGGCGGATGCCGCCGGCGCGCGCTTCAAGCTGATCGCCACCGACGGCGTGTTCTCGATGGACGGCATCATCGCGGACCTCAAATCGATCTGCGACCTGGCAGACCGCTACGGGGCGCTGGTGATGGTCGACGATTCGCACGCGGTGGGCTTCGTGGGCGAGCACGGGCGTGGCACGCCGGAGCTGTGTGGCGTGGAGGGCCGCGTGGATATCATCACCGGCACGCTGGGCAAGGCGCTGGGCGGCGCCTCCGGTGGCTATGTGGCGGCGCACCGGGAAATCGTGGAGTTGCTGCGGCAGCGCTCGCGGCCTTATCTCTTTTCCAACTCGCTGGCGCCGAGCATCTGCGCCGCCACGCTGAAAGTGCTGGAGCTGCTGGCCAGCGAAGAAGGCGCGGCATTGCGCGCGCGCGTGCGGGAGAACGGCGAGCATTTCCGCCGCGAGATGACGGCGCTGGGCTTTACGCTGGTGCCGGGCCAGCATCCCATCATCCCGGTGATGCTGGGCGATGCCGCGCTGGCATCCGGCATGGCCGATGCGTTGCTGGCGGAGCATGTGTACGTGGTGGGCTTCTCCTTCCCGGTGGTGCCTAAGGGCCGGGCACGGATCCGCACGCAGATGAGCGCGGCGCATACGGCCGAGCAGATCGAGCGGGCCGTGGCCGCGTTTGCCAAGGTGGGCCGCAAGTTCGGCGCCATCGCCTGAGCGGCGCTCAGGCGTCACCCAGGCACTTCATCCACGCTGCAAGCAGGAGGCTCCCCCATGAAAGCCCTCGCCAAACTCGAACGCGCGCCCGGCCTGACGCTGACCGACGTCCCCGAGCCGGAAGTCGGCCACAACGATGTGATGATCCGCATCCGCCAGACGGCCATCTGCGGCACCGACATCCATATCTGGAAATGGGACGAGTGGGCGCAGAACACCATTCCCGTGCCGATGCAGGTGGGGCACGAGTACGTAGGCGAGATCGTCGCCATCGGGCAGGAAGTGCGCGGGCTGGCCATTGGCGACCGCGTTTCCGGCGAGGGGCACATTACCTGCGGATTCTGCCGCAACTGCCGTGCCGGGCGCCGCCACCTGTGCCGCAACTCGGTAGGCGTGGGCGTGAACCGCGCCGGCGCCTTTGCCGAGTACCTGGTGATTCCGGCCTTCAACGCGTTCCGCATTCCCGACGATATCCCGGACGAGATCGCCGCCATCTTCGACCCCTTTGGCAACGCGACGCACACCGCGCTGTCCTTCAACCTGGTGGGCGAAGACGTGCTGATCACCGGCGCCGGCCCCATCGGCATCATGGCCGCCGCCATCGCTCGGCACGTGGGCGCGCGCAACGTGGTGATCACCGACGTCAACGAATACCGGCTCGCGCTGGCGCGCAAGATGGGCGCCACGCGCGCCGTCAACGTGCAGCACGAAAACCTGAAAGACGTGGCTGCCGAGTTGCACATGACGGAAGGCTTCGACGTGGGCATGGAAATGTCCGGTGTGCCGACCGCCTTTGCGACCATGCTCGAGCACATGAACCACGGCGGCAAGATTGCCATGCTGGGCATTCCGCCATCGAAGATGGCGATTGACTGGAACCAGGTGATTTTCAAGGGACTGGAGATCAAGGGCATCTACGGCCGCGAGATGTTCGAGACCTGGTACAAGATGGTTGCCATGCTGCAAAGCGGGCTGGACCTGACGCCGATGATCACGCATCGCTTCCGCGTGGGCGACTTCGAGGCCGGCTTTGCCGCCATGCTGTCGGGCAACAGCGGCAAGGTGGTGCTGGACTGGACGCAGCCGGGCAAGGCGACTACTGTCGCGGGCTAGAAGCGCATCCATGTCTTGCCCGGACGCTGTCACGCCGCAGGTGGCTGGCGCCGCACAACGCAAGCCGGCCGCGATGAGCCGCTAGCGATACACCAGCACAGGGATACTGCTATGCGTCAGCACCTTGTTGGTTTCGCTGCCGATCAGCACGCCCTGCAAACCGCGCCGCCCGTGCGAGGCCATCACGATCAGGTCGCAGTCCTTGTCCTGGGCGGCCTGGATGATGGCCGCATAGGGGTGGTCATGTATGACGCAAAGGGTCTGGCAAGTCACGTCCGCAGCCTCGGCTTCGGCGGCCAGGGTTTTCAGGTAGTCCGCCGAGTTGCGGGTGGCTTCCTGCACGAACCGCGTACGGGTGTCGGCCAGCAATTCCACCTGGTAGGTGTAGACATGGAAGTCCGGGATCACCCGGATCACCGTGACCCGGGCTCGCGCCTCATGGGCGAACACCAGGGCCTTGCGGAAAGCGGCTTCGGACAGGGGTGAGCCGTCGACGGGCAGCAGCAGATGCTGGAACATGGTGCCCTCCTGGCACGCGAAGGGCGCAGGCCACCGCACGGGCGCCCTCTCACGCTTCGCTCGGGTTGAGGATTACCTCTGTCCAAGTATAGATGTGCCGCTGCCGCGCACACCGCGCACACCGCACACACAGCACACATACACCGCGCGCGCCCTTCATCTCCCCGCATTTTGCCGGTAAGATCCAGCACCGGTTCCGCGCCACGACGCGGCACCCAGCGTTTACCCGAGGCCGGGCAGCCACACAATGGCAGCCCGGCCTTATCGAGACGGCAGCCCCCGATGGCTGCCGTTGCAACTGCACTGCCTTGCAACCCAATGCGGTGCACCCGGAAAGCGAAGGTATCCCTTTGCGCTCCCATCTTCATGGAGAAGACGCTTTGACTGAACGCATCAACGCAGAGGCCGCCGGCCGCCTGTTCGGCACTGGCGAAGGCCCATCCCACGAGCGCGTCACGCTCGCCACCGATCCCGAGTCCGGCCTGCAGGCCATCATCGCCATCTACAGCACCAGCCTTGGCCCCGCGTTTGGCGGCTGCCGCTACTGGGCCTATCCTGCCGAGAGCGACGCCCTGACCGACGCCCTGCGCCTGTCGCAAGGCATGGCCTACAAGAATGCGCTGGCCGACCTGCCCTTCGGCGGCGGCAAGGCCGTGATCCTGCGCAGCCCGGCGCAAACCGATCGCACCAAGCTGTTCCGCGCCTTCGGCCGCATGGTCGAATCGCTGGGTGGCCGCTACATCACCGCCGAAGATGTCGGCACCACGGTAGAAGACATGGTCGCCGCCCGCACGCAGACCCGCTACATCAGCGGCATGCCGCGCGAGGGCACCTTCGGCGGCAACCCGTCGCCCAAGACCGCATATGGCGTGTTCGTCGGCATCGAGGCCGCCGTGCGCTACGTGCTCGACCATAACAGCCTGCAAGGCGTATCCGTTGCCGTGCAGGGCCTTGGCTCGGTGGGCTGGGACCTCTGCCGCCAGCTGCATGCGGCCGGCGCGCGGCTGATCGTGGCCGATATCCATGGCGCCAAGGCAGAACAGGCGCGCGAGCAATTCGGCGCGCAGGTGGTCTCCACCACCGCCATCACCAGCGTGGCCGCCGATGTGTTCGCGCCCTGCGCGCTCGGCGCGGTGATCACCCCGGCGGTGGCCGAAGGCTGCCAGTTCAAGATCGTCGCGGGCGGCGCCAATAACCAGCTCGCGTCGCTGGACGAGGGCGACACGCTGCAACGCCGCGGTATCTTCTATGCGCCGGATTTCCTGATCAACGCGGGCGGCATCATTAGCTGCGCCCGCGAGTACCTGGGCGGTGCCGAGGAAGCGGCGGTGCTGGCCGAGGTGGCACGGATCCGCGAGCGCGTGTTCGCGCTGGCCCAGCGCGTGGAGAAGAGCGGGCTGGCCCCCGCACGCGAGGCGGTCAACTGGGCACAGGAGAAGCTGGCGCAAGGCGCTCGCTAGTCCGCTAGCCTTGACGGTGTTGAGGGTCCGCGCTGACAACGGCGCGGACCCGGGCGGGATCGCGTCGTCCTCCTGGAGCCCGTGCTTGAGATTGCTGCATTTTGGGTGTCGCCGGCAGCTACTCGATCGTGACCACGATGGCCACGCGCCGGTTTTCCGCGCGGCCCGCGGCGGTGCGGTTGTCCACCACCGGCTTGCTCTTGCCCAGTCCGCGCACCTGGATGCTCTCCGCCTGGAACCCCGTGGTGGCCAGCACATTCGCCACCGCCTGCGCGCGCCGGACCGACAACTGCTGGTTGTAGTCGGCCGAGCCGGAGTCGTCCGTATGCCCGTCCAGCCGCACATGATCAATGCCCGCGCCCGATAGTGCCCGGCCGATCCGCTGCACCGCCACCTGCCGGTCCGCGCTGATCACGTCCTCGTCCAGGCCGAACAGCACCTTCTCGGAAAAATCAAGCTCCCAGCCATTTTCGGTAAGCTGGAACCCTTGCGACTGCAACGCCTCGACTTGCACAGCAGTGAGCTTCGGGGCCGGCACCGTCTGGCAGGCAGCAAGCGCAAGGGGGACGGCAATCACGGCGGCCGTGATGCACCGGCTGCCGGCGGCTTGCAAGTTCGATAGCATGACAGATGCTCCTATTCCTATTTTTGTTCTCGTTCTTGCCTTATTTCTCGCTGTCTTCACACTCGGACACCGAGGCGGGCCCGGTGCTCGCCAGCCGCGGCTCCGCGGTCTCCCAGCCGCCTCCCGACCTGCGCTTGGCCCGGTACATGGCCTCGTCCGCCGTGTGCATCAAGGTGGCTGCAGTCTGGGCATGAAGCGGAAACACGGACAACCCGATGCTCAGCGAGGCCCCGATGCGGGTGCCGCTCGACAGTTGTACCGGATCCTTCATGCGAAGCAGGATATGCTCCGCGACCTGGACGATGTCGGCAGGCTTGCGCAGCGAGGTGAGCAGTACCGCAAACTCGTCGCCGCCGAGCCTGGCGACCAGGTCGCCCTCGCGCACGCAGGAACGGATGCGCCGGGCAATGTCGGACAACACCTCGTCCCCGGCGGCATGGCCGAAGTTGTCGTTGATCTCCTTGAACGCGTCGCTGTCCAGGTAGAGCACGCCCGCATATCCCTTGGTGGTGCCGGCGAAGCGTACGGCCCGATGCAGCGCATCCTCGAACGCTGCCCGATTGAGCAGGCCGGTCAGGCTGTCGTGGCTGGCGCGGTGCGCCAGCGACCTGTTCTCGTGCTGGAGCTGGTTCTGCCAGGTCTCCAGTTCGTCGAGCAGGCCGTTGAAATCCTCCCCAAGCGCGTTGAGCTCGGCAATATGCGCTGGCGGCGTGCGCTGGTCGAAAGCGCGCTCCGAGCGCACGGCATGGGCCACGCGCATGAGGTTGCGTACCGGCTCGATGATATGGACCAGCATGCGGCTCGACATGTAGTGCGCGCTGACCGCGGTGAGCAGCAGGCAAGCCAGCAGCCCCAGCAGCCCGCTGAGCACAAAGTGCAAGAGGTTGCCGGTGTCGGCGGTCAGGCGGACGGTGCCCACCGCCTGCGTTTCATGCAGGATCTCCTGCTCCACCGGGCCGAGCGCCATCACGCGGCTGGCCAGGCGCTGCAGGCCGGGAAACCGCTCGCCGGCCGGGCGCCGCCACTCGGCCAGCAGGCGGTTGTCCTTGTCATAGACGCGGGCCTGGGCCACCTCCGTCGCGGCGATGGCCACCAGCGCCTCGTTGGCGGCCGCCTGGTCGCGGAACACCACCGGCGCTTCCAGCGTGTACGCCACGGAGCGGGCAACCAGGTGCAGGTTGTGGTCGGCATAGACGCGCAGCGCGGCCAGCCCGAGCGCGGTCAGCGAGATGCCGGCCGTGCACACGGCGATCAACGCCACGCTGAGATGAATGCGGCGCAGCGCGTTGTATAGCGTCGGGCGCGATCTCGTCGCGTCGGGGCGCAATGGCAGCTTCATGGCGATGGCCCCCGGCGGCGGCCAAGCTGCAACACTGCCGGATGGATATGGATGCCACTGCGGGCAACGGCATCCAGGTTGACGCGGAACGAGACGTGGCCATCGACCACGTTGAGGCAGAACATGCTGCCGATCTCGCACTCGTAGTCTTCTTCCGTGATGACAAGGACCGGGCGCCCGATCAGCTCCGTCGACAGATTCTTGCGCCGGGCATCCGTCATGGGCCCGAGGTAGACGGAATCGCAGCCCGCGGTGGACACGCCATCCTGCAGGTCGATGCGCCTGGATTGCACGGAGCGCCCGCTTGCCAGCACGCCGCCTTCCGCGAGCTTGGCGCCGTAGCGCGACGAGCCGTCCACGCACAGGCGCAGGACTTCCCGCTCGTTTGGCCAGCGCGCATAGCCAAGCAGGCTGAACACCACCCGCGCCACCGCCTCGGTGCGCGGGGGGGCGTGTCCGCCGTGGTGCCCTGCGACTGCGCGCAGAGGATGGCGGCGAGAAGGGCCGGCAGCAAGCGCGGCAGGCGCGAATGCTTGCTGCCGCGGCTCGGACTGGCTAGGGCGGTAGCCGTTTGAAGAGGCAAGTGGTAAAGCCTACCAAGTAATGCGATTGGGGAACGCCGCAGCGCACAGCAAGCGATGCGATCTGACCTGGCTAGCACGATCAAGCGGGGATTCCTGCCCGGCGCGAACGCCGCCGGACAACCCTGCTAGCCCAAACCCTTTAACGGCGCTCCCGCATTTATATTTACCCCTTATTTCCGGCCCGTCGATGCCAGCGACGACAAAGGCGGGCCTGCGGCCTGCCTCAGCATCGCCATGGGGCCGAGCCGCTCGATGGTGCGCATCTGCGCCTCATTCCGCACAAAGAACGATCCTGCAAACCCGAGCGTATTGACCGAGATACCCTCGACGGACTCAGCCGACCTTGGCACGAGCAGCATGCCAAGCGGTGTGACAAGCAGGTTGTATGGAGCCAACGGCTGCGGCGCTCCATCCACATGGATCGTACGCACGCCCACCGCCTCCAGCAGCGCGCGGTAGCGCGCAAGTGCGGTGCGGGCCAGATCCGGCCCGCGCGCCGACGACAAAGCCAGCGGCGCGAACGCATGCGAAAACGCCAACCCCGGCACTGTGCCGTCCGCGCCATCCATGCGCGCGGCCGCAAGCAGTGGCGCGATGGGCAACGCCGGGCCTTCGCTGGCAAGCGGCAGCGGCACCAGTTGCAGGTGCTTGTGGCGCTGGCTTGCGCCGGCCGCCGCGCCACCGTTATAGAAGCCAAGGCCATCGAACTCGGCCATGCAGGCCAGCAGCGCCTCGAAGTCCGCCAGGTTGAGCAGCGCGTCCTGCGACTCGAAGCGGCGGGTAACGATCAGCAGGTGATGGTCCAGGACGTTGAACTTGTTCAGCAGCGCGAGATGGGTCTCGGAGATGTCCGCGACAAACAGGTCCGGGTCGTAGGGAAGGAACGGGTCGGCGCCCGCCTGGTTGCCCGGGACGGCGTTGTCATGCTGGCGCGCGTGGCCCTCATCCCTGTCGCGGTCCTTGCGCGCAAGGCTGGAAACCTGGCGCACCAGGAAGCGCACGCCGCCATCGTCGATGCCCTCCTGGAAGGTCTCGATCGGACGCAGCGCACCGCATTGCAAGGCGTGCTCCGTCTGGCGCAGGATGGCCGGCCATAGCGTGCCGGGCTGGAGAGATCGATGTGGCATGGTCTGGCCCAAGGGGTGAGTTATAGCCGGGGGGGCTGATCGATCTTATCCCTCGAAGGCAGGACAGGCTGGATCGCAAGCGTCCCGATCTATCTGTCCGCCGCGAGCGGCGAGGCCGGCGACCTGGCCTACGGCCCCGGGTGGCAGAGGCAATATGCATTCCAGCTCGAACGCATCGGCGGCAAGGCAGCGGTGCTGGCTGCCGAGTTCTCGCAGTGCTTTTCCGATCTGTGGCACGGGCGGCAACTGGCCTTCACCGTGGCGATTCCTGTGCACAGGAATCGCGTTGCTATGCGCCTTCGGCGCGCGTGAGATATCCCTGGCCGCGGACCGCGACGACTGAGCCGGATGCGGCGCCAGGCCTTGCAACGTCACCGCATCACAACAACGGCAGGCCGGCATTGCGCTTGACCTCGCCCAGCGACAGCATGGACTCCACCGCCGTCACGCCGGGCAATGTGCGCAGCACGTCGCGCATGAAGATGCCGTAATCTTCCAGGTCCCGCGCGACCACCAACAGCAGATAATCGGCGCTGCCCGACACGTTATGGCAGGACACGATACGCGGGATTGCCTGGATCTCCCGCTCGAAGCGGTCGGAGAGCTCACGGCTGTGCACGCCAAAGCGGACCTGCGTGAACGCCATCAGGCCTAGCCCCAGGGCCTGGCGGGACAGCACCGCGCGATAGGCCTCGATATAGCCGTCGGCCTCCAGCCGCTTGAGCCGGCGCGCGCACGGTGTCTCGCTCAGCCCCACGGATTCCGCCACGCTGGCGTTGGTGGCGCGTCCGTCCGCCTGCAGCGCCATCAGGATGGCGCGATCGGTTTTATCCAGATCCAAAAGTCAACCCCCAAGAAATCCGTCAAAATTAGCGGATTCCCCCAAATTATATTTATTAACTCCAAAAGAACGCCAGAATTCCCTCCAGCCTCTGGGTCATGATGTTGCCCTCGACACGGCATGCATCATGGTCTCAATACATCTCCTCGTCACCTTTATCGGCGCCCTGGCCGTGGTCTACGCCCTACCCGGGCCGGACATGGCACTGGTGCTGCAAACCAGCACCGGCCGGGGTGTCCGTCATGGCCTGGCCACGGTCGCCGGACTGGCCATGGCACGCGCCGCGCATGTCACGCTCTCGGCATGCGGCGTGGCCGCGCTGCTGCGCGCGGCGCCCTGGCTGTACCAGGGCATCCGCGTCGCGGGCGGCCTCTACCTGGCTTATGTGGCCATCCAGATCTTCCGTAGCCCGGCTTTCGGGATGCACGCCGGCACCGGCACGGCAGTAGCGCCGGTGCGGCTACGCGCCTCCGTTGCCAAGGGCGCGCTCAGCAGCATCCTTAATCCCAAGGCACTGCTGTTTTGTTCCGTGCTGTTGCCGCAGTTCGTGGATCCGCATGGCGCGCCGGTGTGGTCGCAAGTGCTTGAGCTCGGCGTGGTGCTGGTGCTGACCGGCGTTGCCTTCGACCTGGCGTGCGTGTTCGGCGCGCTGCGCCTGACCGGCTGGCTTCGCCGCAGCCCGCGCGCGCAGACGGTCCAGCGCTGGTCCTTCTCGGCCATGCTGCTGGCCTTTGCCGCGCGGATTTCCTTTGAGTAAGGCGAAGCGCAGGACGACAGGACCTCCACGCGAGTGACGCCTTTTGCCCACCGTCAACACGGATCTGCCAAGAACAGCATGAGGTGCTAGCCTTACAAGGCGGCCAGGCACCTTGAGCGCGACCCCTTGCTCCTGGAAGCCAGCGTGCCCGGCATCTTTGACCAGGCCGCGGTGTACCGGCATGGCGGCGCGATGCACGTCAAGCCGCGTCCTGGCGAGACCACGTTCCGGGTCCGGCGCCCGCTCATGCCGCGAACACCGGCAAACGCGGCCGCCCCCCGACAACCAGGGAGCCGGAACACCATGAATAGCAAGACGCAACCCGCCGCAGCCCCGACCGACGCGCCTGGCGCGGCCAGTCGGCCCATCGATCAGCAAGTGGTGTTCGTCCTGCAGGGCGGAGGCGCGCTGGGCGCTTTCCAGGCCGGCGTCTACCAGGCGCTGCACGAGGCAGGGGTCGAGCCCGACTGGGCCATCGGCACCTCCATCGGCGCCATCAACGCCTCGATCGTGGCTGGCAACCGGCCTGCGGATCGCTTGCCGCGCCTGCGGCAGTTCTGGGAGCAGGTGGGCCGCCACGGGCCGCTTGAACTAGCCCGCCTGCTCTCGGGCGGCGACAGCACGATGTCGAACCTTGCAACCCTCACCCAGGGCATCCCTGGCTTCTTCACGCCCAACCCGGCTGCCTGGCTCGGCACGCGCGTGCCGCTCGGGGTAGAGCGCGCCGGCTTCTATTCGGTCTCGCCACTGCGCGACACCCTGCTCTCGCTGGTGGATTTCGCTTACCTCGGCGAGCAACACACGCGGCTCACCGTCGGGATGGTCAATGTGCGCAGCGGTAGGATGTGCTACTACACCAACCGGGACACCGCGCTGAGCGTGGAGCATCTGCTGGCATCCGCGGCGCTGCCGCCGGGCTTCCCGGCGATCCGGATCGACGGCGAAGCGTTTTGGGACGGCGGCATCTGCTCCAACACGCCGATCGAAGCCGTGCTCGACGACCACCCTCGCCGCAGCTCGGTGATCTTCGCCGTGCAGCTGTGGCCCCTGCAAGGCCCGGAGCCCGACACCATCTGGGAAGCCATGGGACGGCAGCGGGACATCCAGTACTCAAGCCGCGCCGAGACCCAGCTGGAGCACCAGAGGCAATTGCACCGGCTGCGGCATGTGATCCGCGAACTGGCCAGGCACATTCCCCAGGCGGAGCGCAGCACGCCCGCGGTCGAGGCGTTACTGGGCTGGGGCTGCCATACCACCATGCACGTGGTCGAGCTCAATGCGCCGTCGCTCGGCGGCGAAGACCTGACCAAGGATATCGACTTCAGCGCCGCCGGCATCGACGCGCGCTGGAACGCAGGCTATGTCCACGGCAAGCAAGCCATCGCAGCCGCGCCCTGGCGTGGCGCGCTCGATCCGATCGAGGGCATCGCGGTGCATGTGGCGCTGACACCGGCGTAGGTGTGTTGACGCCGCGCTGGCACGACGTCCCGGGATTGAGCGCTCACCAGCAAGGCTGGCGCGGGCGCGCTAAGATGGCACCCCTGTTGTCTCACCGGCCTGACTGCCGCCCCGCCACGCCCGCGGATCCGCCGTTGATTGATTGATCGATCGACGCCCGCGCGCTCCCTGACCACCCAGGACACATCACCATGGATCTCGAACTTCGCAATCAACGCGTGCTCATCACCGGCGGCAGCCGCGGCATTGGCCTGGCCTGCGCGGCCGGCTTCCTGCGCGAGGGTGCGCGCGTAGCCATTGTTTCGCGCAGCGCCGAGAACCTGGCCAAGGCTTGCGCCAGCCTGGCCGAAGGCGAAGGCGAATACGCCAAGGACGTGGTCGCGGTATCTGCCGACCTGACCGATATCGCCGCGGCCGCGCGCGCGGTGGACGAGGCAGTGGCCGCGCTTGGCGCCATCGACATCCTGGTGACCTCCGCCGGCGCGGCCAAGCGCCGCCCGCCGGACGAGCTGACCCCGCAGCTGTGGCAGGACGCCATGGCCGCCAAGTACTTCAGCTACATCAACGTGATCGACCCCGTGGTCAAGCGCATGGCACAGCAGGGGCGCGGCGCCATCGTCAATATCGTGGGCATGGGCGGCAAGCTGGCCAACCCCGCCCACCTGGCGGGCGGCGCGGCCAACGCGGCGCTGATGCTGGCCAGCGCCGGCCTGGCCAATGCCTATGGCAAGCAGGGCGTGCGCGTGAACGCCGTCAACCCGTCGGCCACGCATACCGAACGCCTGCAGCAAGGCATGGAAGTGGATGCGCGCATCAGCGGCACGACCGTGGAGCAGGCATTGGCACGCGCCAACGCGCGCACCGGCCTGGGTCGCCTGGCCACGCCGCAGGAGGTGGCGGACGCCGTGCTGTTCCTCGCCTCGCCCCGCGCCAGCTATATTTCGGGCGCCGTCCTGTCGGTCGATGGCGCTACCACGCCGATGGTCGTCTGACGCTGCGACGCTGCCAGCCTTTCGTGGAGCAGCCCCGCCTAGCCTGGCGCGGGCCGCGACACCAGTTCGATATAGCGCCGGATGGTGGCGGCTTTTTCGTACTGGCGCGACATCAGCGACAGATACGACGTCACCTCCAGGCCCGCGATATCCCGGTAGACAAGGCTGGGCAGGCTGATGTGGCCGGCCACGGAGTTCGGGACAATCGCCACGCCTTCGCCCAGCGACACCAGCGTCAGCACCGCCACCAGCCCGCCCGGCTGCGGGCCCAGCCTGGGCACGAAGCCACCCTGCTCGGCGGTGGACAGCGTGCCCGACACCTGTTCGGGAAGAATCAATGTCTCCGCCTTGAGATGCGCGGGACGGATCTCGGCCAGGCCGCACAGCCATGAATCGCTGTGCAGCGCGAGGATAAAGCCTTCCGGCGCCAGCGGCAGCGCGTCCACGCCCTCGGGCAGGTTCATCGGGGAGCGGATATAGGCGATGTCGACCTGCCCATCCCTGACCTGCTCGGGCAGCGTGCCCATGGGCGCCTCGCGCACCAGCAGCTGCACATCGGGGCAGGCCTTGCGGAATGCCGCGACTTGCCGCTGGAGCACGCCCGAGTAAGCCGCCGAGGCGACATAACCCACATGGATCTTGCCCGTCTCGCCGCGCGCCTCGCGCTGCGCGCGCAGTTGCGCGGCCTCGAACTGCGCCACCACGGATTGCGCCTCCGCCAGCAGCACCTCGCCGGCCGGCGTCAACGCCACCGAGCGCTGGTTGCGCTCGAACAGGCGAATGCCAAGGCTGGCTTCCATCTCCTGGATCTGGCGGGTAAGCGTCGGCGTGGAAATGCCGAGCCGCGCGGCGGCGCGGGTGAAGTGCAAGTCCTGGGCTACCGCGATGAAGTAGCGAAAGTGGCGCAGTTCCATCGGTTTGCTGTTTTCCTTCCGAGTACTTTCTGATTATTAGCCGACAGGCAACAAAATAGCACGGCCGGCGCAACAACGCGTGGCCCTGCCCGCCGTATCCTGGCCCGCATCCAATCAAGGAATGCGACAGCAAGCAACGATATGCGGCACAAGACGAATCGTCACCCACGGCCCGCCGGACACGGCACATCCGGATTTATTTCATTTCAGGCAATATCGCCGGCACGGCAGTTTGACGGGGAGCCGGCATGAGCGGCATGAACTCGCGCGCCGCGCTGCTGACCGCCTCGGGCGCCTGCGCGCTGATCGTCCTGGACACCAACATCGTGGCTGTCACGCTGCCGCGCATCGCGAGCGACCTGCATGCCACGTTCTCCGATATCGAGTGGGTGGTCAGCGCCTACATGCTGACCTTTGCCGGCGGCCTGCTGCCTGCCGGCAGCCTGGCCGACAAGTTCGGCCGCAAGCGCATGCTGCTGACCGGCCTGGCGGTCTTCATGCTGGCCTCGCTGGGCTGCGGCCTGGCCGGGAGCAGCCTGGCGCTGAACCTGGCGCGCGCCGTCAAGGGCGTGGGCGCGGCCATGCTGCTGACCTCCGCGCTGGCGACCATCGCGCACGCCTTTCACGATGAGCGCGAGCGCGCCCGGGCGTGGGCCTTCTGGGGCGCGTGCATGGGTGTGGCCATGCTGGTGGCACCCGGCCTTGGCGGAGTCATCAGCCAAGCATTGGGATGGCGCTGGGTGTTCCTGCTGAACCTGCCGGTCGGCATCCTGCTGGGCGCCATGGTGCTGCGGCATATCGCGGAGTCGCGCGACACGGGCGCGGCACGTATCGACCTGTGGGGCGGGCTGTGTTTTTGCGGCAGCCTGTTCCTGATGATCTGGGCCCTGATCGAGGCCAACCGCATCGGCTGGGGCGATATGCACACCCAGATGCGGCTGGCCGGCGGCGCCGTGCTCTTCGCGCTGTTTATCGGCGTGGAACGCATCCAGCGCCGGCCCATGGTGGATCTCGCGCTGTTCCGCAATCCGCGCCTGATCGGCGCGTTGCTCGGCATGGCCGCCTATGCCGCCTGCGCCCAGGTGATGATGACCCTGATCCCGCTATATCTGCAGACGGGCCTCGGGTTCTCGGCGATCGCGTCAGGCGCCGCCATGCTGCCGTTTGCGCTGACCATGCTGATCTTTCCGCGCATCGGCGTGCAGTTGTCGGGACGGCTGGACGCGCCGTCGATGCTGGTGTTCGGGCTCGTGCTGGTCGGCCTGGGCAACCTGCTCAGCGCGTGGGCGGCCGTCACCATGTCCTACCTGCCTTTTGCGCTGGCCATTGCCGTCACCGGCAGCGGCGCGGGCCTGCTCAACGGCGATACGCAGAAGAACATCATGGCCTGCATCCCGCGCGAGCGCTCCGGCATGGCGTCCGGCATCAGCACCACCACGCGGTTCAGCGCCATCGTGCTGTCCTTCGGCTTGCTCGGCGGCCTCCTCGCCTACCATACCGAAGCCGCATTCGACACGGCGCTGCATGCGCATGCGCAAAGCGCAGGGGTGATGCCCGGCATGGCCGCACACATCATCCCGCGCGTGGTTGCCGGCGACCTGCACGGCGCGATGGCCGATGTGCCAGCATCGCTGCGCAGCGTGCTGGAGCCGCTTGCGCGCACCGCCTTCGCGGATGGCTTCGCCTGGATTCTTTGCGTGGCAGCCGGGGTTGCGCTGCTCAGCGCCGTCCTGGTGCGCCTGCTGATGAAAGACGAAGCGGCGGCGCACCAGGCGGTGCGCGTGGAAGTGCCGGCGCGCCGCTAGCGCGCCGCTAAAGCGTACCGTGCCAACCACTCAATCGATCGTCATGTGCGCGTCGTGCACGATCTTGCCAAGGCGCAGCTTCTCGTCCTGCACAAAACGCGTGAACTCCGCCCGCGTGCCCGACACGGGGCGGTAGCCGTAGGTCTCGAACTGCGCGCGCAGGCCGGCGTCGCTGCGAAACGCGGCCTGCGTGGCCTGCGCGATGCGGTCCAGGATCGGCGCCGGCGTGCCCTTGGGCGCATAGATGCCGCCCCAGTGCTCCATGCGGATGCCTGCAAAACCTTGCTCCGCCGTGGTGGGCACGTCCGGCAACGCCTGAGCGCGCTTGTCGTCGGTCACCGCCAGCGCGCGCAGCTTGCCGCCGCGCAGGAAGCCGAGCACACCAACCGGGGCTTCGGACGCCAGGTCGATCTGGCCGCCAATGACCGCGTTAAGCGTTTCCGAGCCGCTCTTGTAGTGCACCAGTGTCACTGGCACGCCGAGCGCCGTCTCCACCATCTCCGCCACGAAATGCCCGGTGCTGCCGGCGCCGGCGGTGCCGAACGTGATGCCACCCCTGGCCTTGCCGTAGGCCTGCAGCGCCTGCAGGTCCTTGATATCCTTGCGCGAAGCACCGGCGCCCACCACCATAACCGACGGCGCCGCATTGGTGCTGACCACAGGAACGAGGTCGCTGTCGGCGTAGGGCATCTTCGCGCGCAGCAACGCGTTGGCGACCGCACCATTGCCGGCGATCAGCAGCGTATAGCCATCGGGCGCGCTTTTGGCGACAAACTCGGCGCCGATGATGCCGCCGGCGCCCGCCTTGTTGTCCACGATCACGGTCTGGCCCAGTTGCCGGCCAAGCGCCTGCGCGATCAGCCGCGTGGTGATGTCGCCCGGGCCGCCGGCCGAGAATGGCAGCACCAGGCGGATCGGCTTGTCCGGCCAGTGCGCCTGGGCAACGGCCGAAAGGCTGGATAAGGCCAGCATCGCGCAAGCCGCCATCCGGGCCAGCACGGCACGCCGGGGGAATCGTTGGGTCATGTCTCACTCCTGATGTTCTTTGTTGTCGGCAAGCACTCAGTCGAACGCGCAACCCACCGGTGGCGCAAGCAGGGCGAGCAAGTCGCGCACATCGTCGAGCTGCTCAAGATCCAGCACCATGCGCTCGATGGCTTGCTGCCGCTGCGGCGCGATCAAGCCGTCCGTCAGGGATCTGTACTTCGCGGCCACTTCGTCACTCGATTGCGGCGCTTCGATGGCGCGCGATGCCCAACGATTGACCTCGATGCGCTGCCCGTCGGTGAAGGTCACGGCCAGACGCACGCGCCCGCGTGCCCGTTGCCCGCCTGCGTCGAAGGCGGGATCGTGGCGCACGGCGATACGCGGCAGCAGCGCCCAGACGTCGTCGGCATCAATGCGCGCCGGCGCGAACTGCGGCACCAGCGCCGCGCCATCCAGCACCGCCACCGCAAGCGCGTAACCGATGTTCATCTGCGCGCCGATTGGCGTCAGCGGCCGCTGCGGCACCCACCAGCCATGGTGATAGACAGCATGCGACACATCCACCTCGATCGCGGCGATCTCCCCTGCCTTGAGCGTGCGCTGTGCGCCCACGTCGAACAGCGCATCGAGCGGCGCGTGGATGCCACCCATGGCCGCGTAGGGCTTGATGACGATGCGCTCGACTTCCCAACGCTCGCCCAGGCCGTCGGTGATCTGCGCGGCGTCCGGCGCATGCCCTTCGCCGAACGTCGAAAGAAAGCCGCCGTACTCGCGCTCGAACACGCGCTTGATGCCGGTGTAGCCGCCCGCCGCCAGCACCGCCGCGTAGAGCCCATTGCGCGCGGCGAAGCCGTGGTGCATGCGCTTGCACATGGCCTCGTACTGCGCCGCCATCAGTCCGGCCGACTGCGTGCCGGCCAACCCCAGCGCATCCTCGAAACGCGCGGCGTCGAGCCCCAGCAGCTTGCCCACCGCGGCGGCGGCCGCGTGCGTGCCGAACACCGATCCGGAATGCCAGCCGCGCGACAACATCTGCGCGCCGTGCAGGGCCATGCCCACGCGCGGGCCCACCTCATAGCCGGCCATGGCCGCTTCCAGGAAGCGCCGCCCGCTGACGCGGCGCTCGCCTTCGGATGCGGCCCACAGCGCGGGCAGCACGAGCGAGGCGCTGTGCAGCGGCCCGAGCGGATGGTAGTCGTCAAGCTCAAACCCCTGGATAAAGGTGCCATTGAGCAGCGCGGCGCCCGGCGCGCTGGTGCGCGCCCCCCAGCCGACGATGGTGCGGTCCCCCTGCCCCTCCATCTGGCGGACGATATTGGCGGCGGTGCGCGACCACGGCAATTGCGCGCCGACGATGGCACAGCCGATGCCATCGAGCGTGAGCGCCTTGGCGCGCTCGCGCGCGGTGGCGCTGGCTTGCTCCAGCCGGAAGGCGGCCAGCCATTGGGCGAGCCTGCCGGTGGGCCCGTCGGGATCGGTTGGCGGCATGGGTGCGGCGTTCTGACTCTGACTCTGACTCTGATGCGGGTCCTGATCCTGATCCTGGTTTTGCATGATGTGTCTGCCTATGTGGCGTTACGTGAGGCTACGTGGAGACTGGCGCAGTCGGCTGGCGGTCGGGTCCCCTTACTCGAATGGATACTGCTTGACCAGCGCCCCCAGGCGCTCGCTTTCCTGGCGTACCTGCGCGGCAAACTCAGCAGGCAAATTCGCCACCGGCTCGGCGCCCGCGGCGGCGATGGTCCGTTGCACTTCCGGATCCTTCACGGCCTCGCGCAGCGCGGCGACAATGCCCTGCGTGATCGCAGCCGGGGTGCCCTTGGGCGCGAACAGGCCATACCAGGTGACCGACTGGAACTGCGGGTAACCGGCCTCGGCCGTGGTAGGCACATCAGGCAGCGCGGCGGCGCGCGTGCGCCCCTGCGTGGCAAGGATCTTCAGCGTGCCCGCCTTGTAGTGCGGCAGCGCGGCAGTGATGCCGGTGAACGCCAGGTTGACGTTGTTGGCGATCAGGTCCGTGATGATGGCGCCGGTGCCACGGTAGTTGACGACAATGAGGTCAGGCAAGCCCGCCTCCGCCGCCAGTTGCTTGCCGGAGATGCGCGCTAGACTTTCGCCGGTGCCGAGCGAACAGGTCTTGGCGACGGTCTTGCAGTACTGCACGAGTTCCGCGAACGTCTTCACGGGCAGCTTGGCGCTGGCTACTACCGCGGCGGGCGACTGCGAAATCGCCGTGATGGGGTCGAGCCGCGCCAACGGGTCAATGCCCTTGAACCCGGGCGTGTACCTGGTGGCCACGATAGCCGGCACCTGCAGCAGCAGCGTATAACCATCGGGCTTCGCCTCCATCACGCGCCGCGTGCCGATCAGGCCGTCGGCGCCCGGCAGGTTCTCCACCACCACCGGCTGGCCCCAGAGCACGCCAAGCGGCTTGGACACCGCGCGTGCGGTGGCGTCCGTACCACCGCCGGCGCTATAGGGGACCACCAGTGTGACCGGACGGTCCGGGCGCCATGCGCCGGGGCTGGCAGTGGGGCTGGCGGCGGCTAGCGTGCAGGCCGACAGCAGTGCCGCGCCGATGGCGAGCGGGCCGACGGCTCGGCACCTGGTTTGTCGTTGGATCAGGGATGGCATGTTGTCTCCATATTTTCTTGTGGTAACCCGTGGTGTTTCCGGCTAGCCGTGCAAGCACTCAAGCCGACGCAACGATCGCTGGAGTCAGCGGCCGGCCTCGCCAGTCGCGCTGGAACACGCCATTGAGCCGGCCCCGCGCGATGGCATGCGTGCGCAGCCACGCCATCAGCGCTTCGCGCGCAAGACCCGCTGGCGGCTCGGCGGCAAGCGCGAACAGCTGGAACACGTAGCGATGCGGCCCGTGCCCCGGCAGGGGCCGGGGGCCGTCGTAAGCGGCATGGCCCAGCCCGTTGACGGCCAGTGTCACGCCGGCCGGCAACGGCGCGCGCGACAGTGCGCCTTCGGCCAGCGAGCCGACCGAGGCCGGGCCCCAGGCAAGCGCGTGCACGATGGCGTAAGCCAGCGGCACATCCGGATCCTCGACCAGCAACAGCCAGTGCGTGGCCGTTGCCGGCAATCCCGTCCAGACCAGCGCGGGCGAGCAGTTGGCGCCCGCGCCCGCGCCCGCGTGGCGCTCGGGCATCGCGCCGTGATCGGCAAACGACGCGCTGTGCAGCGCCAGCGTGTGGGGCAATGCGGCCAGCACGGCGTCGCTGCATGCCAGGCTGCCATCGCCCGCGTGGCGTCCGCGCAGCAGCAGGCCGGCTGCGCGCAGCAACAGTGGATGTTGCAACCGGGCGTTCATGCCGCGTCTTGCCGGCGCACCGTCCAGGCCCAGGGCCGGCGGGTGCGATCGGCTTGCTGCCAGGCGCGGATCAGCGCATCGTCCTTGAGCGTAAGGCCGATATCGTCCAGCCCGTGCAGCAGGGCTTCACGACGCAACCGGTCGACGGGAAACGCGACGGTCGCGCCATCGGGCGCGCTCAGCGTGGCGCTCGCCAGGTCCACGCGCACCGGCGCGCCGCTTGCGCATTGCGCGGCCAGCGCCTGCACCGCCTCGGCGGGGAGCCGGATCGGCAGCACGCCATTCTGGAAGCAGTTGTTGTAGAAGATATCGCCATAGCTCGGCGCGATCACGCAGCGCACGCCCAGGCCCATCAGCGCCCACACCGCGCCCTCGCGCGAGGACCCGCAGCCAAAGTTGGCGCCGGCCAGCAGTACCGGCGCGCCGCGAAACGCCGGCTGGTTGAACACGCAGCCCGGGTCCTCGCTGCCATCGGCGCGGTAGCGCAGCGCTTCCAGCGCATAGGGGCCGAGTTGCTCGCGCGGCAACGCGGTGAGCCGCTCGATGCGGATGATCACGTCGGTGTCGACGTTGGCGCGCAGCAGCGGCACGGCAGCGCCCGTGACGACCGTAAAGGGTTGCATGGTCATGTGAGTTTCCGTACGTCGGTCATGCAGCCGGTGACCGCGGCGGCGGCGGCCATCGCGGGGCTGGCAAGATGGGTGCGGGCACCTGGCCCCTGACGCCCGACAAAATTGCGGTTGGAGGTGGAGACCGAGCGCTGCCCGGGCGGCACCTGCTCGCCGTTGGCGGCCACGCACATGCTGCAGCCGGGCTCGCGCCAGCCAAAGCCCGCATCCTCGAACACGGTGCGCAGCCCTTCGGCCTCGGCCGCGCGCTTGACGTTCTCCGAGCCCGGCACCACCCAGGCGGTCACGCCCGGGGCCACGCGCCGCCCGCGCGCCACGGCGGCCGCTGCGCGCAGGTCGGACAGGCGCGAGTTCGCGCAGGAGCCGATAAAGACCCAGTCCACCGGCGTACCGGCGATGGGGGCATTGGGTGCCAGGCCCATGTAATCCAGCGCGGCGCCAATGGCAGCACTGGCCGCCTGGTCGCTGGCGGCGGCCGGATCGGGGATGTGCCCATCGATCGCGATCGCGTGCTCGGGGCTGGTGCCCCACGTGATGGTGGGCGCCACGGCGGTGGCGTCGATCACCTCTTCGCGATCGAACACGGCACCGGCATCGGTGGCGAGCGTGCGCCAGTACTCGGCCGCGCCGTCGAACTGCGCGCCGGAGGGCGCATACGGGCGGCCGCGCAGCCATTCGATGGTGCGCGCGTCGGGCGCCACCATGCCAAAGCGCGCGCCCAGTTCCACGCTCAGGTTGCACAGCGTCAGGCGCCCTTCCACTTCCAGCGCTTCGATGGCCGTGCCGGCGAACTCGATGGCATAGCCGCCGCCAGCCGCCGCGCCGAGGCGGCCGATGATATGCAGCGCCAGATCCTTCGCGGTGATGCCCTCGGCCAGCACGCCGTCGCATCGGATGCGCATGCGCCGCGGCTTTTGCTGGCGCAGCGTCTGCGTGGCGAGCGCGTGCGTACTCTCGGACGAGCCCACGCCGAAGGCCATCGCGCCCAGGCCGCCGTTGGTACAGGTATGGCTGTCGCCGCAGATGACCGTCAGGCCGGGCAGCACGATGCCCAGCTCTGGGCCCATCACGTGGACGATGCCCTGCCCCGGCTGGCCGAGGTCGAACATCGTCACACCCGCCGCGGCCGAGCGATCGCGCAGCGCAGACCACAGGCGCCCGCCCGGCACATGGGTATTGCCATCGCGCCCGGGCTGGCTGGAGACCGCGTGGTCCGGCGTGGAGAACACCAGCGCCGGATCATGTAGCGGCAAGCCGCGCGCCGCCACCTCGGCCAGCGCCGGCGGGCCGGAAAGATCGTGCAGCAAGTGACGGTCGATGTGCAGCAGCGCCCAGCCATCGCCGAGTTCGCGCACCACATGCGCGTCCCAGAGCTTGTCAAAGAGAGTGCGCGCCATCGTCAAGCCTTTGCGCTTGCCGGCGCATCGGGGTTGGTGGCGCGCTCGCCGGCATTGAAGCGCTGGCGCAGGCTGTCCCATTCATCGGCGCCGAAGCGGCGGAAGGTCTGCCCCACGCTGGCCGACACGCCTGGCGCGGTGAAGGTGGCCTTGAGCTCGGCCAGGGCTTCGTCGCCCGCCTGGATCGCGGCCTTGAGCATCAGGCCCGGCAGGATGGCCAGCTTGTAGCCCATGACCTCGGCCTCGCGCAGGTCGAAGATCGGCGTGCGGCCGCCGGGCACCACGTTCAGCAGGCAAGGGCCGCGCACCAGCCGCGGCACCGCCGCCACTTCCTCGATGGTCTGCGTGGCTTCCACGAAGGCCAGGTCCGCGCCAGCTTCCAGCGCGGCGTTGGCGCGCCAGATGGCCTCTTCCAGCCCGAGCATGGCGCGCGCATCGGTGCGCGCGATGATGACGAAATCCGGCGTGCGGCGCGCCTGCACCGCTGCGCGGATCTTGGAGACGAACTCCTCGCGCGAGACCACCTCCTTGCCATCCAGGTGGCCACAGCGCTTGGGCGCAACCTGGTCCTCGATATGGATCGCCGCCACGCCACGGGCCTCGTACTCGCGCACGGTGCGGGTGACGTTGAGCTGATTGCCGTAGCCCGTGTCGGCGTCGGCGATCAGCGGGATCGACACGGAGCGCGCCATCACCGCGGCGTTTTCAACCATCTCGCTCATCGTCAGCAGGCCGAAATCAGGGAAGCCGCGCGCCGCCGACGTGCCGGCGCCAGTCATGTAGCAGGCGGAGAAGCCGGCCTGCTCGATCAGGCGCGCGCCGATGGCGTCGTAAGCGCCGGGCGCGATGATCATGCCGGGCGCCTGCAGGCGCTGGCGAAGGATAGCTGCGAGGGTCATGGACGGGTCCTGTCTGCTTGCGGTGGGTGACGGAATGCGTACGGAGTAAGCCTCAGCGCGGAGGGGAATCGGTTGTCGACCTTCGCCCTGTGTTTATGTGTTTATATTCTAGATACAACTTGTCGGTTCCGTCAAGGATTGGGAAATTCGCCACTGGACCGTTGTGCTATGCTGCCCACGCCACTAAACCGTCACCTCATGCCGCGCACGACCGACTCCCCTTCGCCGCTGGGCCATATGCCCGGCACCTCACTGCACCGGCAGCTCTTTCTCGTGCTGCGCGACGAAATCACGCGCGGCATCTATGCGGAAACGGGGGCTTTGCCGAAAGAAGAAGCACTGTGCGAGCGCTTTGGCGTCTCGCGCATCACGGTGCGGCGGGCGCTGTCCGAGTTGGCGGCGCTAGGGCTGGTGGAGCGGCGCCATGGCCTTGGCACCTTTGTGCGGGCGGACGCGCCGGCAGGGCGCAGCAGCCCTAGCCTTAGCGTGATCGACAGCCTGCGCAAGACCGCGCTGGAGACGGACGTCGAGGTTCTTGAGGTGGCCACGGCCGTGCCGCCGGCGGACATTGCCCAACTGCTGCTGCTCGCCCCGGGCGAGCAAGCCGTGCACGCGCTGCGCCTGCGCAGCATCAAGGGCACGCCGGTGATACTGACGGATGCATGGGTACCCGCCGCGCTGGGCAAGCGCGTGTCGGCGGCGGCGCTGCGCAAGCAAGCGCTCTACGAGATCCTGATGGCACAGGGGGTGAAGTTTGGCCGCGTGGTGCAGGAAATCACGGCCCAGGCGGCCGACCCCGCTTATGCGGGCTGGCTGCGCACCGAGGTTGGTGCGCCACTGCTCAAGCTGGTGCGCCTGATGCATGACCCGGAGTCGCGGCCGGTCCAGTACATCACGGTGTACATGTCCCCGGAACGCAGCCGCATCCTGATGGATATCTCGGCCGACACGGTCAACACGCTAAGCGCCGGGCAGTTAGTCCACGACGTGCCGCGCGGCTAAGAGGCCGTTTCAACATAAAGCACACGGCCCTGGCGTTCACCGCCTAGCCCTGCCGCTGCTCGATGGCATCGACTCGGTTGGGGTAGAAGGCCACGTGATCCTTGATGGCCTCGACGGCGGCATACGGCGCCTCGTAAGTCCACACCGCATTGACCGATCGCTCACCGCCCGCGGGGATGCTGTAGTAAGCGCACTCGCCTTTGTACGGGCAGTAGGTGGCATGGTCCGTGCGCGCCAGCAGCGACATATCGACATCCTTGCGCGGAATGTACTGCACGGCCGGGTAGGCCGCCTCGCGCAGCGTGAGCGCGCTGCGGGTGTCGGCAATGACGGCGCCGCCGAGCCTCACGACGACGCGCGCGGGGTTCGCCTCGATCACGATCGGATGATCGGGCCCCGGGATCTTGATGGGCTTGCTGGTCATGGCTGGGCTTCCTGATGTGTTGCCGCGCCTGCCAATACTACGCGTGAACGCGCCAGCCTGCCCGGCATCAATATGCGCCTTGCACCGCCCTGCGCAGCGCCGCCTGCGCCAGCAGCCGCGTGGAATCCAGCGTCGGCAGTGACGAGTTAGCGTCGTTCACGATCAGCGGAATTTCCGTGCAGCCGAGCACAACAGCATCGCAACCCTGCGACTTCATCCGCCCGATAACCCGCTGGAAGTAAGTGAGTGCTTCCGGGGTAGCGATGCCGCCCACCAGTTCATCCATGATGATGCGGTTGATTTCATCGCGCTCGGCGGGGTCCGGCCGCATAAAGCCGAGCCCGCGCGCGGCAAGCTTTTCGGGGTAGACCTCGCTGTCGACAAGCCAGCGTGTTCCCGTCAGGCCCAGGCGGGTGAAACCGCGCGCCGCCGCGCTCTCGGCGACCACCTCGGCAATATGCAGCCAGGGCCGCGGCGAACGCGCCGCCATGTACGGCAGCGCCTGGTGAATGGTGTTGTCGGGACAGATCAGGAAATCCGCGCCCATGCCAGCGAGCTTGCTGGCAGAGGTGAGCATCAACTCACCTACGGCCTGCCAGTCGCCGCGATCCAGGTGCTTGACGTACTCGGCAAGCGACGGGGTGTGCATGGATATCTCGGGATGCGCATGCGGCCCGAGCAGCCGCGCGCCCTCCATGCAAATGGTCCGGTAGCAAAGCGCAGCACCTTCGGCGGAGCAGGCAACGATGCCGATATGCAGGGTCATGACGGTTGGCTCCATGCGATGTCACGGCAAATCACGGGATCATGCGCGGCGGCCGATTCAGCCGCCGCGCACCGAGCGGGTAAAGCAAGTTAGCGCTGGCTCAGCCTGCCACGCGCGGCTTCACGCGTCCCGCCGCATCCTTGGCGCGCACGCGGGCCGCTTCCACGTCGGCGTCGTACGCCAGGGCCACGCCCATGCGGCGCTTGGTGAAGCTCTCCGGCTTGCCGAACAAGCGCAGCTCCGTCTGCGGCACGCGCAGCGCCTCGTCCACGCCGTCGAACACCACGCCCTTGGCATCCACGCCGCCATAGATCACCGCACTGGCGCCCGGGCTCTTGAGCGCGGTGCTGACCGGCAGGCCGAGAATGGCGCGCGCGTGCAGCTCGAACTCGTTCTGCCACTGGGTGATCATGGTCACCATGCCGGTGTCGTGCGGACGCGGGCTGACTTCGCTGAACCAGACCTGCTCGCCCTTGACGAACAGTTCCACGCCGAACAAGCCTTGCCCGCCCAGGTTGGCGGTGACGGCCTGCGCAATCTGCTGGGATTTTTGCAGTGCGGCCGGATGCATCGGATGCGGCTGCCAGCTTTCCACGTAATCCCCGCTGACCTGCACGTGGCCGATCGGCTCGCAGAACTGCGTTTCCACCTGGCCGTCGGCGCCGATCGCGCGCACCGTCAGCAGCGTGATTTCGTAGTCGAAGTCGATGAAACCTTCCACGATCACGCGGCCGTGGCTGACACGGCCACCGGCCATGGCGTAGTCCCATGCGGCCTTGACGTCGGCGGGGCCGTCGATCTTGCTCTGGCCCTTGCCGGAGCTGCTCATCACCGGCTTGACCACGCACGGGTAGCCGATGCCGCCATCGATGGCCGCCTGCAGCTCTTCCAGCGAGTCGCAGAACTTGTAGGGGCTGGTGGGCACGCCGAGCGTCTCCGCAGCCAGGCGGCGGATGCCTTCGCGGTCCATGGTCAGGCGCGCCGCGCGCGCCGTGGGGATGACGCGCACCACGCCGGCGGCTTCCAGCGTCTCCAGCATCTGCGTGGCAATGGCCTCGATCTCCGGCACCACCAGGTCCGGCTTCTCGGCCTCGATCAGCGCCTTGAGCTGGTCCGGGTCGCTCATGGAAATGGTGCGCGCATGGTGCGCCACCTGCTGGCCGGGCGCATCGGCATAGCGGTCCACCGCAATCGTTTCAACGCCGAGGCGCTGCAGCGCGATCAGGACTTCCTTGCCGAGCTCGCCGGAGCCCAGCAGCATGACTTTGGTCGCGCCAGGCGACAGAGGGGTGCCGAGAGTGGTCATGTGGGACCCTTGGGATCAAGTAAAAACAGCGATTGTACGTGGACCGAAAGCGCGCGCCCAGGCGTGCGTGCCGAGGGCTTTGGCGCCCGCAAGCCGATTGCCGACAATACCTGCGAGGAAGGCCGCGGCAAGAACCGGCGGGTGGAACTGGCGCGCGTGGCCGCCTGGGGGACGGGCCTTGCCGAAATCCGCCGAGCCAATAAACTAGGTCAGTCGGCCTGCACTCGGCAGGCCTCCCAAGGAATGGCCATGAAGATTGATCTCACGGGCAAGATCGCCCTTGTTTCAGGGTCCACCGCCGGCATCGGCTTCGCAACGGCCAAGGGACTCGCCGGCGCAGGCGCCCGCGTCATCCTCAACGGGCGCAGCAACGCCACGGTGGACAAGGCCCTGCAAGCGCTGCGTGCCGCCGTTGCCGGCGCCGACGTGACGGGCTTCGTCGGCGACCTTGCCGACCCCGAGGCCTGCGCCCGCCTGGTGGCGGCCCATCCCCGAGTGGATGTGCTGGTAAATAACCTTGGCATCTTCCAGCCGCAGGACTTCTTTGAGACGCCCGACAGCGAGTGGACCCGCTTCTTCGAAACCAACGTCATGTCGGGCGTGCGGCTGTCGCGGGCCTATGCGCCGTCCATGGCCGAGCGTAAATGGGGACGGATCGTGTTCGTCTCGTCGGAATCGGCGCTGAATATCCCCGCCGACATGATCCACTATGGCTTTTCCAAGACCGCGCAACTGGCAGTCTCGCGCGGGCTGGCCAAGCGGCTTGCCGGTACCGGCGTGACCGTCAACGCGGTACTGCCCGGCCCCACGCTATCGGAGGGCGTCACCGACATGCTCAAGGATGCCATGGCAAGCTCGGGGCAATCCGCCGAAGCCGTGGCAGCGGACTTCGTCAAGACACACCGTTCCTCCTCGATCATCCAGCGTGCCGCCAGCGTCGAAGAAGTCGCCAACATGATCGTCTATGCCTGCTCCCCGCAAGCCTCGGCCACCACCGGCGCCGCATTGCGCGTGGACGGCGGGGTCGTGGATACGATCGCCTGAGTCCTCTGCGCAGCTTTCCTTGCGCGGCCATGCGGCCGCGCAACTTGGCCACCCCCGACGCTTGCGCTTCGCCCCGAATCTGTATAGGCTGAACTACGATTCAATCTATCTTAGTTAAGCCATGTCCCACATCAGCACGGGCGTCGAATACGGACTGCACTGCCTCCTGTTCCTCGCCGACCCGACGGCAAGCGTCAAGGAAGCTAGCGTGCGCGACCTGGCCGAGCTGCAAGGCGTCCCTGCCGAATACCTCGCCAAATTGTTCACCAAGCTGGCCAAGGCCAACCTGGTCGTGGCCACCGAAGGCATTCGCGGCGGCTTCTCGCTGGCGCGGCCGGCGGCAAAGATCACGGTCATGGATGTCGTGCAAGCGATCGACGGCGACAAGGCGCTGTTCGACTGCCGCGAGATCCGCGAGCGCTGCGCGCTGTTCGATGCGGCGCCGCCCGCCTGGGCCACCCGTGGCATCTGCTCCATCCATGCCGTCATGCAGGCGGCAGAAAAGGCCATGCGGCAGGAACTGGCCGGGCACACGCTCGCCGATCTCGCCGAGCGGACCCTCGTCAAGGCACCGGCCAATTTCGGCCCGCACGTAGTGCGATGGCTCGCCGACCGCGCCACCCACCGGCGCGGCGAGCGCGATGCGGCAGACAAAGACTAGGCCCGGCGAGCGCAGCGGATCTACGCTACCACGGTGCGATCGGGATTGGCCGCGGCCAGTGCCTGCGCGCGATCGGCGCTGGGCGGATAGATCCACTCGGCGTTGATCCGGCCTTTCAGCGCCTTGGCGTCCGCGCCAACGAGCTTGACTTCACGCTCCCAGCCCTCGGTGTAGACCGCGCCCCACGGGCCCAGGTCCAGGCAGGTGACGTACCTCGGCTGGCGGTAGGGAATCGGTGCAAGGCCGAGCAGGTCCGCAGCAACGTTGTGCCCCGCCGAGCGGCCAAGGTTCATCGCGTGCTGACACGACATCGCGGCATAGTTGCCGTCATCGTCCGTGGCGGCATAAGCGACATCACCGGTGGCGAACACGGCATCCACGCCCTTGACGCGCAGGTTGCTGTCCACATGCAGGCGACCGAATGCATCGCGCTGCGCGGGAATCTGCTGCGTGAGCGCGCTGGCGCGCACGCCCGCCGTCCAGATCACCGTCTTGGCATCGATGCGCTCGCCGTGCGCCGTGGTCAGGCCGTTCTCGTCGACGGACGCCACCGACGTGCCTGGCCGCCAGGTCACGCCAAGCGCTTCAAGCGCTTGCGTGATGACGGGACGCGGGCCGGCGCCGAGCTCGGCGGCCACTTCGGCATGGCGATCGACCACGATGACGTTCACCTCGGCGTCTTCGCCCAGCGCATCGCGCAGGCGCGCCGGCATTTCGGCCGCGGTCTCGATGCCGGTGAAGCCGCCGCCGGCCACCACGATGGTATTGCGCGCGGCGGATGCCGGATGATCGGCAAGGCGCTTGATATGCGCCTCCAGCTCGGCCGCTTCATCGATCTGGTCCACGCTGAACGCATGCTTGTCCAGGCCCGGGATCTGCGGGCGAAACAGGCGGCTGCCCGTAGCAAGCACGAGGCGGTCATAGGACAGCGTGGACCTCGCTTGATCGATGCCAACCACCTCGACTTCATTGCGGTCCGCATGGATCCGCTCGACGGTACCCTGGATGAACCTGACGCCGACCGCATCGAAGATGTCGCGCAGCGGCGCCTTCATCCGCGCAGCACCTGCCTCATAGAAGCGCGGACGCACATGCAGCTCCGGCTGGGGAGCGATCAGCGCGATCTCCACATCCTTCTGGCCGTGCAGATCGATCAGGCGCGCCGCGCCCAGCGCACTCCACATACCGGCGAAGCCGGCGCCAATGATCAGGATACGTTTAGCCATCATGCAACTCCTCTCAAATTACGCATGCGTTCATGCTGCCGGACCGCGCACGCCACGCGACGCCCCGACTCAAAACTCCGATTCTATGAGTCGTAGTTTTGAAACTCAAGGGATTTTTTCGCGGCACGCGTTACCAGCGTCCCGTTCGCCGCACGCGGCGTACGATGCGCCTTGTCTGCGGCAGCAGCACGAAATCGTAGCGAGGGAATCGAGCGCGCCAAGCAGCATTGCGTGATGTTCGACATCACGTTGGCGCGTCAGTGGTGGCGGCGCTGGTGCTGGTCGCAGCCCTGTTGTGGCCGGCGCCGCGCGGGCAACACTCGCGCAGCGCCGGTGTGGCGGGTCTTGGCGAATTGCGCTTTCAGCAACTCCGGGGGTTACTTCCGAGGGCTATTGCTGATGGCTTAACGCCTTTCGCCTTTTTCATTTTCCTTTAGCCTCCTGCTCTCGAACGATGCGCTCAAAAAGATACGCAGCCGCTTAACGCGCATATCTTCCGACGACGCTTTGGCCGCGCAGCGCATGGCCTTTGAGCGCCTGCATCAGTTCGTCCCTGTTCAGGCCGGGCGGCAGCGCGGTTGGCGCAAGGTCTGTGGCGATGACGGTCAACACATAATGGTGCGGCGCATCACCAACCGGCGGACAAGGTCCAAGATAAATCGGCTCGCCCCGTACATTCTTGCCAACGGTGACGCCATGGCGATCAGCCTGGCCCTCGCCTTCCTTCAACTGACCGCGATCGGCGGCGATGTTATAGGCGACCCAGTGCGAATAGCCTAGCCCCATGTTGCCATCGAGGTCCAGCAGCAGCACCGCCATGGACTTGGTGCCGGCGGGAAGATTCGACCACGACACCTGCGGCGACACGCCTTTGCCGCCGCAATCGGACGTATTGTTGCCATACAGCGTAGGGATCGCCGCCCCATCCGCAAACGATGCGGACGACGCCTGCATGCCTGCCGCATATGCCGTGCCAATGCAGCCCAAAACCAGTGCGCCAGCCAGCGGCGCGAAGCGTGTTCTGATGAGATTCATTTGTGCCTCGCTCCGATGGAATGAGTGGAATGTATTCGGCGCACGCAGAGGAAGGTGCGCGTATACCCTCTGGCATTCACGATTGACCAGACTTAATATGGGCTTGATCGTGCTCAAGGCTGTTGCTAAGTACGGACGATGTCATTAGAAATAACGTTAAAAATATAACGACTAAAGGAGACATCCATGCAAGATTATCAAAGCCTTGTGTTCATGTGCGCGATCGGCTTGGTGTGCCTCTATGTCTTGCTCGGCACACTCTCCCAATCGCTCGCGATCAAATACGGTGCGCCTGCCATCGTTTCCGTCCTGATGGTGGCGTTCTCCGTCTCGCCGTGGCACGTGGCGGGGTAAACCACAATCACCAGCGGCTGCGGAGGTCTTGATGCGCCGAATGGCCGTTAAGTGCGTTCTGGCGGGAATCACCGCATTGCTGGCCGCGCCCGGTGTGGCGTTTGCGCAGCCTGCCCAAGCCTTTACCACCGGCCCCGTCAACCTGCGTGCCGGACCCGCACCGGATTACCCGGTGGTGGCGCAACTGTCCGGCGGCGTGCCGCTCACCGTGATGGGGTGCGTCAGCCAGTACACATGGTGCGACGTGGCGCTGCCTAACCTGCGTGGCTGGGTCTATGCCGGGCAGCTCGGGTACGCGTATCAGGGCGGCAGTGTTTCTGTGCTGAACTACGGCACCGTGATTGGCCTTCCCATCATCACGTTCTCCATCGGCTCCTACTGGGGTAACTACTATCGCGGACGGCCTTGGTACCACGACCAGGGACGCTGGGCGCATCGTCCGCCATATGGGCCGGGACCGGGCTATCCGCCAGTGCATGTGCGCCCGCCAGGTGGTTATCCGCCCGGCCGTCCGCCTGGTCATGGAGGCGGAAGCAGCCATGGTGGTGGTCACGGTGGCGGCGGCGGTCACGGGGGTGGGGGCGGCGGCGGTCATGGTGGTGGCGGTCATGGAGGTGGCGGCGGCCATGGTGGCCACGGCGGCCGATAACAGCGCGCCCAAACAGCCCTCGCGACGCACACTGGCAAACGGGTTCAGCCAGCCTGGAAATTCTGGCCATTGCCGGGCACGCCGGCGTGGCCCAGAATTTCGCGCACCCCCTGTCCATTCGGGCAGCTGCGATTCATACAAGAAACCAGGAGACCACCATGCGCGACTACGCTGAGGCTATCGCCGGCTTTTCCTATGAGGCATCGATCTCGGAGTGCCTGAGCGGCAAGCTCGATGCCATCAACGCCTGCGTCGAATGCTGCGACCGCCATGCACTGCCAGGGCGCATCGCGCTGTTCTGGGAGAGCCGCGACGGCACCAGCGAGACCTATACCTTCAGCCAGTTGCAGAAGCTCTCCGCGCAGTTCGCCAGCTTTCTCGCGGCGCAGGGCATCGGCCCCGGCGACCGTGTGGCTGGCCTGCTGCCGCGCACCCCGGAGCTGCTTGTCACCATCCTCGGCACCTGGCGCGCGGGCGCGGTCTACCAGCCATTGTTCACAGCCTTTGGCCCCAAGGCCATCGAGCATCGGCTGCAAACCTCCGGCGCCCGGCTCGTGGTCACCGACGGCGCCAATCGCGGCAAGCTCGATGAGGTAGAGAACTGCCCCGACGTACTCACCGTTGGCGGCGCCAAAGGCCGCGGCATCGCGCGTGGAGACTTCAGTTTCTGGGCGGAGCTTGACCGCCAGCCGGCCCGGTTCGATCCGGTCATGCGCACCGGCGACGATCCGTTCCTGATGATGTTCACCTCCGGCACCACCGGCCCCGCCAAGCCGCTGCTGGTACCGCTCAAGGCCGTGGCTGCGTTCGCGGGCTATATGCGCGACGCGGTCGACCTGCGCCCCGAGGATGCCTTCTGGAACCTCGCCGATCCTGGCTGGGCCTATGGCTTGTACTACGCGGTGACCGGGCCTCTGGCCCTGGGCCATCCCACCACGTTCTATGACGGCCCATTCAGCATCGAGAGCACATGCCGGATGATCGACAAGTACGGCATCACCAACCTGGCCGGCTCGCCCACCGCCTATCGGCTGCTGATCGCGGCGGGGCAGGCCGTGGCCGGCCCGCTGCGCGGCAAGCTGCGCGCGGTCAGCAGCGCGGGCGAGCCACTCAACCCGGAAGTGATCCGCTGGTTCGCCGACCAGCTCGGCGTCACCATCCACGATCACTACGGCCAGACCGAGCTCGGCATGGTGCTGTGCAATCACCACGCGCTGCGCCATCCCGTGCACCTGGGCGCGGCCGGCTTCGCCAGCCCGGGCCATCGCGTGGTGGTGCTGGACGCCGACGCACGCGAGTTGCCGGCCGGCCAGCCTGGCACGCTCGCGCTGGATATGTCGAAGTCTCCGATGGCCTGGTTCGCCGGCTACCACGGCACGCCCACCGGCGCCTTCGTCGGCCAGTACTACCTGAGCGGCGACACCGCGGAGCTGAACCCCGATGGCAGCATCAGCTTTATCGGACGCGCCGACGATGTCATCACCACCTCCGGCTACCGCGTCGGCCCGTTCGACGTGGAGAGCGCGCTGATCGAGCATCCGGCGGTGGTCGAGACCGCGGTCATCGGCAAGCCCGATCCGGAACGCACCGAACTGATCAAGGCTTTTGTCGTTCTCGGCTCGGAATACAAGGCGAGCCCGGAGCTGGCCGAAGAACTGCGCCTGCACGTGCGCAATCGCCTCGCGGCCCACGCCTATCCCCGCGAAATCGAGTTCGTGCCCGAGTTGCCGAAGACACCGAGCGGCAAGGTCCAGCGCTTTATCCTGCGCAACCAGGAAGTGGCGCGGCAGCGCGAGGCGCAGGCGTAGCGCAGCCGGCACGGCTGCCGGCACAGCAAAACACGGGGGGGCGCTGCCTGGCAGCGCCCTTTTTCCATTCTCCCGAGTCCACGTGTGGCTGGAAGCGCTTTTTTGACGGGCCGCTGAAGATGTCCAATCTTGTCGAACAAGATTGCCAACTCTTTCGTACGGCTTATTGCCCTGCGCTGTCCATACTCCATTCACACCACCACAACACGTTCTCAGGAGAACACCATGAATCGCTTCGAAGGCAAAACCGTACTGGTCACTGGCGGCAACAGTGGCATGGGCCTGACTACCGCGCAGGCATTTGCTGCCGAGGGCGCGCGCGTCATCGTGACGGGCCGGGATACCGCGACGCTGGAGGCAGCCAAGCCCACGCTGGGCGCCAACGCGCTGGCCATCCAGAATGACGCCGGCACCGTGGCCGCAGCCCGCGCGCTGGCAAAACGCCTCGCCGATGAAGGCATCAAGCTCGACGCCGTGTTCATCAACGCGGGCATCGCCAGGTTCGCACCGCTGCCGGATGTCGAAGAATCGATGTGGGACCAGACCTTCGATACCAATGTGAAGGGTCCCTTCTTCCAGATCCAGGCGCTGGTGCCGCTGTTCAATCCAGGCGCATCGATCGTGCTCAACGGGTCCATCAATGCGCACATCGGCATGCCGTCATCCGCCGTCTATGCGGCCAGCAAGGCCGGCCTCATCTCGCTGGCCAAGACACTCTCGGCCGAACTGCTGCCGCGCGGCGTACGCGTCAATGTGCTCAGCCCGGGCCCGGTGACCACGCCGCTCTACGGCAAGCTCGGCCTGGACGCCGACGCCCTCGCCAACACCGCCGCCCAGATCAAGAGCCAGATTCCGCTCGGCCGCTTTGGCGAGGCGAAAGAAATCGCGGCAACGGTGCTGCATCTCTCGGCCACCGAGTCGGCGTTCATCGTCGGCACGGAGATCATCGTCGACGGCGGCATGAGCCAGTTGTGAGGCTCGAGCGGGCTCAACCGACTTTACTGGCTTGACTGACTTATCTGACTTATCTGACCTGACATCAGCAAGGAGCACTGAACACCATGAGCGAAAGCATCGCCTTTATCGTCCACCTGCCGGGTAAGCCGGAGCATCGCGACGAACTCGAATCCAGCTTGCTGCAAGTGCTGGAGCAAATGGCCAAGGAGCCGGATTTCGTCAACACCTACCTGCATCGCTCGGTCGAAGACCCCGATACGCTGGTGCTCTACGAGACCTGGGCTTGCAGCCCCGCGTATTTCCAGACGCATCACTTGAGCCGGCCCTATCGGCAGGCGTATGAGCAGGCATTGCCGACGCTGCTCAAGCGCGAGCGCACGCTGGAATTCCTCAAGCCGCTGCGCGCATTCGAAAAGCCGGCGGCATAAGCTCGGGCAGCTGACGTTGCCTTGATGGCGGGAGCCGGAAGACGATCATCCGGAAGTGGAGGACTCGGTCGTCGCGCCCGCCCCGGATCGTCATCGGGATTCCATATGGAGCGCGCCAGGAGGACAGGCAGGCGCATGCCGGCCGCCGCATGTCGTGAAAAAACGTGCGATTACCGATTACCGATTACCGATTGCCGATTGCCAACGGAGAGGCAAGAAAGTCCCTGGATTGGCGGGGGCGGCAGGGTACTACCGCAAGCACCCCCCACACGGTTGGGTATACCCATGTCGACCTTGCTGCACAGCAGCAAGCGGCATACTCCGTTTATTCGGGTATCTCCCTAGGGGCTATCCAAATAGGGGGCTCTAGAATCTGCCCTTGGATGGTGCACTGCGCAAATCAGTGATGCCGCCGCCTTTCCGAATCTCACATTCGACCCGTTTGCCGCGACGGCACATCCCGTGCATGTCGGCCTGGCTGCCGGGCGATACACAGGAGAACACGCATGTTCGTTTTTTCGTCCGACCAGTTCGCTGAAGCCCAGAAAGCCCATTTCGCCAACCTGTTCGCGCTGACGAATACGGCTTTCGACGGTTTCCAGAAACTGGCCGAGCTGAACCTGCAAGCCGTGAAGTCGAACCTGGCGGAGAGCCAGGAGAACGTGCAGGCGGCCTTGTCCGGTGGCGACCTGAAGGATGTCTTCAGCGCACAGGGTAAGTTCGCGCAGCCGGCAGCCGACAAGGCGCTTGCGTATGCCCGCCATGTGTACGAGATTGCCTCGGCCACGCAGGCCGAGCTCACCAAGACGGTGGAGGCGCAATACGAACAGCACAACCGCAGCGTGCAGACTTTCGTCGATACGTTCGTGAAGAATGCGCCGGCCGGATCGGAGGCGCTCACCGCCCTGCTGCAGCAGACGGTTGCCGCCGCCAACAACACCTACGAATCGGTGCAGAAGGCCTCGAAGCAAGCGGCTGAAACGGTGAAGTCCAACATCGAAGCATCGACCGCGGCCGCGACTGGCGCAGTCCAGCAAAGCGCACGCCGCGCTGTCAAGGCGTAAAGCACGCCCGCGCAGCGCGGCCTTCCCGTGCTGCGCGGGAGATTCGCGCATTGCCTTCGGCTACGCCGGGCGCCTTGGAGGCCGTTTCAGAATGATGCGAAGCGGTTCTGGCCAGGCGCGCGGCCGCAGACCGTACAAGTGGATCGGCCAAGGCCGCGCAACGACGCCTGAATCTCTTTGAGATGGCTCGCGCTTACTTGCCCTTCGGCTTCATCAGGTTTTTCGCCTCTTCGATATTCTGCTCCGCGCGCCTGGTAATCACGGCCAGCGCCTCGGCCTGCGATTTCTGCGCCATCTCCGCCAGTTCACGCATATTGTTGAACGCCTTCTGCAGGCCCTGCTGAACGAACTCGCCCTGCTTGGCCATGGCCTCGGCCGGGTTGCCGCCGGTGGTCATCTGTTGCGCCGCCGACTGGATCTCCTGCATGGTCTTGCTCAGGATCTCCGTTTGCTTTTGCACCAGTGCCTGCATGCCTTCGTAGGCCACCTTGTTGGCCTCCGTGATGGCTTCGATATCCTTGCGCCGCGCTTCGATTACCGAAGTCATATCGACCCCGGGGAGCTTGTACTGCTCGAGCAACTTGCTGAAATCGGTGAACGGATTGGACGGTGTCGACATGATGCATCTCCTCGCTGGGGGTAGGTGAAGCAGGAAACTGGCCGCGCCGTGATCCGGATGCTTCTGCCCGATTGACTTCTCGATGGCGGGCGCGGTAGCGCAAGTGTAGCGCGTACCGCACGCCGCCAGGAGGGGAATGCGCCACCGTTTGCAGCCGAGCGCTCCCGAACTCACATCAGGCCAGCCCGGCCCTCACCATGCCTTCACCGGGCCGTTCGAATTCGATGAACGCTTCCTTGAAAACTATGAACTGGCTCGCGCCGGGGGCCGCCGATACACTCGCCCGCACCATAACGAATTGTCTTGCGGAGACCCCATGCTTCATCAGGCCCTGGCCGGCATCAAGGTGCTGGATTTGTCCCGGATATTGGCCGGCCCATGGTGCACGCAGAACCTGGCCGACCTGGGCGCCGAAGTCACCAAGGTAGAACGCCCCGGCCTCGGCGACGATACGCGCGGCTGGGGCCCGCCCTACCTGCACCCGCCCGAAGGCAGCGCTGACGGCGATGGCGAAACAGGCCTCTCCGCCTACTTCATCTGCTGCAACCGCGGCAAGCAATCCGTGGCCATCGACTACGCCACCCCGGAAGGCGCCGCGCGGATCCGGAAACTTGCGCTGCAGGCCGACGTGCTGGTGGAGAACTACAAAGTTGGGACGCTGCGCCGCTACGGCCTGGACTATGAGTCGCTCAAGGCGCTCAACCCGCGGCTGGTCTACCTGTCGATCACCGGTTTCGGCCAGAGCGGCCCGATGGCCGACAAGCCCGGTTACGACTATGTGTTCCAGGGCATGGGCGGGCTGATGAGCTACACCGGGCACCCCGACGGCGAGCCTGGCGCCGGCCCGCTGCGCACGGGCGTGGCGGTGGTGGACCTGACCACCGGCATGTATGCCACCTCGGCGGTGCTGGCAGCCTTGCTGCGCCGTCACGCCACCGGCGAAGGCGAGTACCTGGATATCGCCCTGCTCGACGTGGCAGTCGCGCTCAATGCCAACCAGGCCTCCAACTACCTGGTGTCCGGCAAGGCGCCGCAACGCAGTGGCAATGCGCATCCCAACTGCGCGCCATACGAGGTATTCCGCTGCGCGGATGGCCACCTGATCCTCGCCATCGGCAACGACGCGCAATTCGCGCGCTTGTGCGAAGTGGCCTGCCTCGGCGCGCTGGCAACGGACCCACGCTACGCCAGCAACGCGGGGCGCATTGCCAACCTGCCGGCGCTGCGCAAGCTGCTCACCGACGTGTTCCCCACCCGCGACCGGCAGAGCTGGACGCAAGCCTTCGACGCGGCCGGCGTGCCATGGGGCCCGATCCACTCCATGGAAGAAGTGTTTGCGCATCCGCAGGTCTCGCACCGGCAACTGGTGCAGCAAGCCGAGCACCCGGTGCTTGGCCGCGTGCCGATGATCCGCAACCCCATGCTGGCCGGCAGCGGCGCGCAAGCACTGGCGCCACCGCCGCTGCTCGATGAGCACGGCAGGCGTAACGGCAGCTAGTACCTGCGCGCCGACACCTAAAGAAACCCGTCCGGAGACATCGCTTGAACAAACACATCATCGCCACCACCCTGCTCGCCGGCCTGAGCCTTGCCAGCGGCGCGCACGCCTCGGCCTACCCCGACAAGCCCATCAAGCTGATCGTGCCCTACGCGGCCGGCGGCACCACCGACATCATCGCGCGCATCGTCGGCACCCGGCTCGGCGCCGTGCTCAAGCAGCCCGTCGTAGTGGAAAACCGCCCTGGCGCGGGCGGCGCCGTGGGCAGCGCCTATGCGGCCAAGCAGCCTGCGGACGGCTACACGCTGGTCATGGAAGTGGAGAGCTCGCATGCGGTCAACCCCAACGTGTACGCCAAGACAGCCTATGACCCCGTCAGCGATTTCGAACCCATCAGCAACCTCGCCGACGTGCCCAACGTGCTGGTGGTCAACCCCGCCTTCCCGGCCAGCGACCTGCCCGCCTTCATCAAGTTGCTCAAGGCCAACCCGGGCAAGTATTCGTTCGGATCTTCGGGCAATGGCGGCCTGAGCCACATGAATGGCGAGCTGTTCATGAACGAGACTGGCACCAGGATGCTCCACGTGCCCTACAAGGGCCTGGGCCCCGCGCTCAACGATGCGGTGGCGGGCCAGATCCAGGTGGTGTTCGACAACATTCCCTCCTCCTCCAGCCTGATCCAGGGCAACCGCCTGCGCCCGGTGGCTGTGGCTGCCGGGAAGCGGCTGAAAGTACTGCCCAATGTGCCAACCTATGCCGAGGCCGGCCTGCCGGCCATGAACAATCCCTCCTGGTTCGGCCTGGGCGCGCCCGCCGGCACGCCGGCGGCTATCCTGGACAAGCTCAACGACGCAGTGCGGCAAGTGCTGGCCGATCCCGAGGTCGTCACCGCCATCGAGAAGCAAGGCGCCATTCCCGCACCGATGACGCGCAAGGCATTCGCCGAGCTGATCCGCGGCCAGAACGCGCACTGGAAGAAGGTCGTCGAAGATATCCATTTCACAAAACTGCAGTGAGTCCACGCCATGAGCCAAGCAGATAACAAGCCATACGCCGGCATCGAGATCAATGCGCTCGGCATCGCCACCCTCACCATCCGCGAGGCCGGCTCGCTCAATATCCTGAGCACGCCGGTCATCGCCGCACTGACCCAGGCCGTGGCCGAGCTCGCGGCCCGGGACGAGATCCGCGTGCTGATCGTGCAAGGCGCCGGAGAGAAAGGCTTTATCGGCGGCGCCGACATCAAGGAGATGGCCGCCCTGACCCGTGACAGCGCACAGCGCTTCATCAGTGGCCTGCGTGGCCTGTGCGACGCGCTGCGCCACTTCCCCGTGCCGGTGATCGCGCGCATGCCCGGCTGGTGCCTGGGCGGCGGCCTGGAACTCGCGCTGGCCTGCGACATCCGCGTCGCCGCGGACAACACCCATGTCGGCATGCCCGAGGTCAAGGTCGGCATTCCGTCGGTCATCCACGCCGCGCTGATGCCCCGCCTGATCGGCAACGCCCGCGCCGCATGGATGCTGCTGACCGGCGAGATCTCCGACGCGCGCGAAGCGCTGGCCTGGGGCCTGGTGAGCAAGGTGGTGCCGCTAGCCGAACTGGACGCCGAAATCGAACGCCTCGCCACGCTGCTGGCCGGCTTCGGCCCCGCCGTGGTGCGCCAGCAAAAGCGGCTGTTGCGCGAGTGGGAGGAGGCGCCGCTGGATGTGTCCATCAACAACAGCGTGGCGGAGTTTGGCAGTGCCTTCGAGACCGGGGAGCCGCAGCGGTACATGAACGCGTTCTTGCAGCGCAAGCGGTAAGAGGTACGCGGTAAGCAGTACGTGGGAAAAGCGGGCCAAGGGAGCCAGGACGGACTGTTCGCCGGCAGGAACAGTCTGTTCCGGGAACTCCCTTTTTTGCATTGTCCTTATGAGGCTACATTGACGCCGCTGCGATGCCCGAGCCCAAGGGGCGTCGCAAATCATAAGGAAATCAACGCAATGAAATCTCGTGCATGGCTGGCGCTGTTGCCGCTCATCCCGGGCGCCGCAATGGCGCAAGGCAGTATCACGCTTTACGGCGTGGTCGATGCCGGCATCGAATACCTGAGCCACGTGCCCAACGCCACCGGCGGCAGCAACTCCACGGTGCGCATGTCCGCCGGCAACCTCTCCACCTCGCGCTTCGGCCTGCGTGGCACGCAAGACCTGGGCAACGGCCTCAAGGGCGTATTCGTACTGGAGAACGGCTTCGACCTCGACACCGGCAAGGTCAACCAGGGCGGCCGCCTGTTCGGCCGCCAGGCCTTCGCCGGCCTGCAGGCCCGGTACGGCACCCTGACCCTCGGCCGCCAACAGACGCTGATGTACGATCTCTCGTCGGCGTTCGACCCGATGGTCATCTCGACCCGCTACTCCCTGCTGATGCACGACAAGTGGATGTCCGGCCGCGCAGACAACGCCATCAAGTTCACCGGCACCACTGGCGGCGTCTACTACGGCCTGTTCTACAGCACCGGCTACGACAGCACCGCCGGCGGCGAAATCGCCGGCGCATCCAAGGCGGGACGGGAATGGAGCGCCAGCTTGGGCTACGCCAACGGCCCCCTGTCCACGCGCGTGGCCTACGACGAAGTCCGCGGCAGCACGGTCACGCTGCAGGATAACCGCGAGCGCCGCGCCGCCGTGGCCGCGGCCTATGCCTTCTCGTCGGTCAAGGTGCTGGCGGGCTACCGCTACTACCGTGGCGACTTCACCACCAGTTCCCTGCGCACCAATCTCTACTGGGCCGGCGTGCAGTACCAGGCCACACCAGCCATTTCGCTGACCGGCGCTGCGTACTACACCGACGTGCGCAACTCGTCGGCCGATCCGCTGAGCTTTGTCTTATCCGGCACCTACGCACTGTCCAAGCGTACCGATCTCTACACGATCCTCGCTTACGCGAAGAACCGCGATGGGTCTGCGATGGGATTGTCCGGGTTCGGGCCGTCGCTGAATGCCAATGCGACAACGCTGGTGAATACCACGGAGCAAGTCGGCGCCGGGCAGAGCCAGGTGGGTGCGATCGTGGGCATGCGGCATCGGTTCTGAGCCGCTCTTCTTGGGTTGCTCGCCCAGCGCAAAACGCTTTATCGACCTTGGCCCGCGCTTAAGCGGGCTTTTTTTTCGGCCAGACAGCTTCTGGCGAAAGCGCTGGCCGGCCGGCGGCCTGAGGCCGCCAGCCACGAACTATCGCGGTGCGACCGCGACCCTTTCCTCGCTGCGCGTGTGGCGTGCGACCTCGCCCGCCTCCAGACGCAACGGCTTGCGGCCAAAGCTCGTATAGAGGGGGAGCTGGTCGCTGTAGTGCGGTGAGCGCGTGCCATCCGGCGCGACGAACCCGCTCTGCCCCGGCGCCACCACATCCCATGCCTGCGTCTTGCCGGCAGCGGCGGCACTGCCGAACACGATCAGGTCATTCTCCGTCCCGCGGTTCTGGTACTCCGGCACGCGAATGGCTTCGGCCGCATCCGCCTGCGGAATGCCGAAGAAGTTGTTCGCGCGGAAGGTGAGCATCACGGCTGGCGGTTGCCAGCGGGCGATATCGTCCCCGTACCTGGCCGACAGCGATGTCCAGGTGTCGCCCAGTGCGGCGCGAATGACATCGTCCGGCGCGGCGCCGCCAAACAGGTCCACGCGCTGGGGAATGGCCGAGCGAGATCCGAGCAACGCCTCGTAAAGAACCTTGCTGCCCGTGCTGAGGTTCAGCGAGCCGGTGGGTCCATCCTGCGTCGTCTCGTAGCCGCTGGCCATGTACCACTTGTCGAACGGTGCGGGAACCGCCTTGACGACGGTCCTTGCCAGCATCGACGTGAGCCAGGCGTTCATGATGGCCGAGCCGGGCTGGGCGTACTTTCCAGTGTCGCGCGGGTCGTCGTTGATGCCGTTCCAGCCCGCCAGCGTATCGGCGAGGCGGCGGCGCGGATCGTCGGCGGGCAGCGCCGCCGCGGCATCGCGGATGAACGGCAGGAAGTGCCGCACGTTCAGGTCCGAGCGGCTGGTGTCCTTCAGGATCTGCCAGGCATCGTCGCTGTCGAGCGTCGCGTGCGCCTCGATGCGATGCTGGATTTCGACATTGCGGTCCGCCGCGCCCCACAGGAAGGCAAACAGATCAGAGGCCGGGTAGCCCTGCTCAGGCGAGTTGTTCCAGTTGGCGATATAGCCGGAGCGCGGGTTGTAGACCTGCGGGTTGGTTGAGAACGGCAGCACGCCGCGCCAGTCCCATTCCCCGGTGCCGGGCACGGGCAGGCGCGGATCGTGGCCCGTGCGACGATGTGGATAGGCGCCGGTGTGTGCGTATCCGATATTGCCCTGGCGGTCCGCGTAGTACCAATTGATGGTCAGGGCCTGTCGTGCGGCCTGCGCGGTCCAGCTCTTCCAGTCATGCGCCTGCGCCTGATGGGTCCACGCCAGGAGCGACTGCACTTCCTTTCCGCTCCAGGCGCGTGCCTTGGCATAGGCAGTGTGCGTGGCGTCGTCCCGCTGCATGACGATGCCGTGCACGGTGCGGTAGACGGTGAGTGTCACAGGCGCGCCATCCTTGACGTGGATGATCTCGGCGCGCTTTTGCATCTGCACCCACTTGCCGTTGTGCCAGTAGAAGTCAGGCCGAGCGGGGTCGACGCGCTCGGCGAACATGTCGATGTCGTCGCCAAAGCCGGCCGTCGATCCCCATGAGATCTTGCCGTTGTGGCCAAACAGGATGCAAGGGTAGGCAAACGGCGTATTGCCGACGATATCGAAGCCCGCGCCATGCAGGCCGATACCGTAGGTGTAACCCGGGTTGAACCAGCCAAACTGTGGCCCGTTGAGCATGATCGCCTTGGCGCCGCGCGCACGCTGCTTGCCGATCACCCACATATTGCTGGTGGTCGGGAAGCCGGCGGGGCCGTTGGCGCCGCTCTGCGCATACTGGGCGAACACGGTGTCGCGGTTGGCCTGCGTGTCGAGCGCGAGCAGCATGCCGTCATCGCCGCGCGCGGGCCGCTGCGCCATCGGCGGCGGTCCGTCGTAGCGTGGCAATGCGTAGGCAAGTTCGCCGGTGCCTGCCGGGGCGCCGAGCCGTATCGGGTAAGTACGCTCGCCGGCCGCGATGGTGGTGACCGCCTTTGGATTGACGAGCCACTTCAACTGCGTGAACAGGTCCATGCCACGCGCTTCACCATACCGGTCTTTCAGGGCGGTAAGCAACGCCAGGTTGTCCACCTCGCTGGTGCTGTCGGAGAAGCGGTTCGCCATGGTGCCGACGAACACCATCGCCACGTCGAATGCGCTCCAGTCTGACGGCTTGAAGCCCGCATCGTTGAACTGCTTTGGCATCAAGGTGTCAGGCCGCGCACGAACCTGCGCGATCCACGCATTCATCCCGGCGGCATAGCCATCGAGGATGTCGCGCTCCCTCTTCGGCAAGGCCGCGATTTGTTGCTCGATCGCCGCAGGCCAGTAGTTGCCGCGCGTGGCCAGGTCGAACTTGACGAACTTATCGCCCAGCACCTCGGCCACCGTTCCTTGCGTGCTGCGCTTTGCCATCTCCATCTGGAACAGCCGGTCTTGCGCGACGGCGTAGGCATAGCCATAGAAAAGCTTGTAGGCGGTATCCGCGTAGATATGCGGCACGCCATACTCGTCCCGCTTGATCACGACCTGCTGCGCGGCATGGGACGAGGCCGCATGCGCCGTCGCAAGACCAATGGGAATATCCGCGATGCCGCCGAGGGCGAGGATGACGGCAGTCGATGCAATGCGGGCAAGGCGGGGGCGCAGGGTCATGATGTCTCCGGAGTCATTTTTCTTTATGGCGCCGGCACATCCTAAAATAAACCGACCGGGCGGTCAATTAATTAAGGGGCGTATCCCAGCCCGGAAGGAACGCGTCGGAATGGAGCGTCCTGGCCCATGAAATTCAGTCAACGTCACTTCCGGGATCGGTGACAGACGGCACTTTGCATCGTTGAAGCGACAGTACCCTGGCGCGCCTGGCGGAATGCTTGCGAAGTCATTCCCGACTCGCCCACCAGGGGTATGCACTCGGGCGCCAGAACGGCGGAAAGAGGGTGTCTCTGAGCCCTATGGCAAATTTCTGCCGGGAAGCGAAGGCGTCCTTCCGCGCGCGCCACTGGCGCGCACTGCTTGCCGGTCGATGGCTCGTGTGCGGTTCCTGTCCCGGCCTGCTGCCTTGCGCCCATGGCTGTCGGGCAGGCTGCGGCCGCCCAGGTAAGTGTCGGCGCGGCCACTGAAAGCGCCGAGCCTGACTTCCTCGCCCATCCCCCCGACAACATGCTGCGCCTGGGCGGCTCCCGAGGTCGCTGCCAGCATGGCAATCGCCATCAAGGCAAACGAGTAGATCTTGTTCATGCGCTTTTTCCTGCGTTTCATGTTGCACGGCATGCCGCCGTACTGGCGGCCGCAATGTTTTGGGGCTCGGGGAGCATAGTGCGACGGGCCTCCCTCGGTTGTAATCAATTGTTAATACCTGGCAGGTGCGAGGGCGCAAAGCCACAATGCGCACGGCCCGGTGCGTGCTGGCCCGGCTATGGCGCCGAGATGTGGTTGTCCTTGATCACCTTGGACCAGACGGTGGACTCGCGTTTGAGCAAGCCGCGCAATTCGGCTGGGTCACCACTCTGGGGCTCCGCTCCCATGCCCACCAGTTTCTCCCTCACCTCCGGCGCCGCCATCGCGGATCGCACTGCGCTCCTCAACGCCGCCAGCGCTTGCGGCGGCGCCTTGCCGGTGGCGAACACGCCGAACCAGCCCATGGCCTGGAAATCAGGCACGCCGGAGGCTGCGACGGTAGGCAAGTCCGGCAGCAACGGCGTGCGGGCCGGACTCGTCACAGCGACTCCTCGCAACTGCCCGCTCTTGATGTATGGCGTCAGGATGGCGACATTGTCGATGCCAGCCTGCAGCCGGCCGGCAAGCAGGTCGGGCATCAGGGCGCCAGTGCCCTTGTAAGGCACGTACTGCATGTCGACGCCGGCTTTGGTCTTGATCAGTTCCCAACCGAGATGCTGGGCGGTGCCAGGGCTGGATCCCGCGTAGGAGATCTTTCCGGGATTTGCCTTGGCGTACGCAATCAGTTCAGGGAGCGTTTTCACCGGCAGCGACGGATGCACGACCATCACATACGGGGAAGTGGCCACAATCCCAAGAGGCTCGAGGTCCTTTTCCGGTTCCAGCCTGGTGGCCGCATACAGCGCGCGATAGGTCGCCAATTGCGACGAAGCCATCAACACGGTGTAGCCATCCGCCGAGGCCTTCGCCACGCTCTCCGCCGCGATCAGGCCACTGGCACCGGTGCGGTTCTCGACCACCACACTCTGGCTCAGCGACTGACTCATCCTGGCAGCGATCAACCGGGCGATCACGTCAGTGGTCCCGCCCGCCGGCGTGCCCACCAGCATGCGAATGGGTGCGGTCGGGAACTTGGCTTGCGCGGTGGCGGCGCCACCGGCACAAGCCATCAGAAGCGCCGCCACGCAGCGTAGCGTCGTGATCCTGTTTCGCATCATGTCTCCGTCTATATCGCATCTTTATCATTGCACCGGCCCGGCACGCTTGCCGGTTACCGCTTGGCGCCGAACTCCGCCTGCTCCCGGGTCCACCCGGCCACTTGACCGCTCAGGCTCACACCGATCCCCGGCCGCGTCGGCACCAGCATGCGGCCGTCCTTGATTTCGAGGCGTTCATTGAACAATGGCTCCAGCCATTCAAAGTGCTCAACCCACGGCTCGCGCGGGTACGCTGCCGCGAGGTGGACATGCAACTCCATGGCAAAGTGAGGGGCAATCATCAGTCCCGCGTGATCGGCCAGCGTTGCCACCGTCAGGAAGGGCGTGATGCCGCCCACGCGCGGGCCATCGGGCATCAGGTAATCGGCTGCGCGATGGCGAATCAGGTCCCAGTGCTCTGCCACGCTAGTCAGCATCTCGCCGGTGGCGATCGGCGTGTCGAACTGGGCGGCCAATGCGGCATGGCCTTCGGAGTCGTAGGCGTCCAGCGGCTCTTCGATCCAGATCAGGTTGAACTGCTCCAGGATGCGGCACATGCGCTGCGCGGTCGGCCGGTCCCACTGCTGGTTGGCATCGACCATCAGCGCAAAGCCATCACCCAGGTGTTTGCGCACTGTCTCGACCCGCTGGATGTCGGCGGCGCAGTCGGGCTGCCCCACCTTCAGCTTGATGCCGCCGATGCCCTTCTCCACCGATTTGCTCGCGTTCATCAGGAGCTGGTCGAGCGGCGTATGAAGAAAGCCGCCCGAGGTGTTGTAGCACTTCACCGAGTCGCGGTGCGCACCGAGGAGCTTCGCCAGCGGCAAGTTGGCGCGCCTGGCCTTGAGGTCCCACAGCGCAACGTCGAATGCGCCAATGGCTTGCGTGGCCAAGCCGCTGCGCCCAACGGATGCACCCGCCCAGATCAGCTTGTTCCACAGCCGCGCGATGTCGTTGGCATCCTCGCCGATCAGCGCCGGAGCGATCTCCCTGGCATGTGCGAATTGCCCGGGTCCCCCGGCCCGCTTGGCGTAGCTGAATCCGAGCCCCTTGTCGCCACCTTCCGTCTCGATCTCGGCAAAGAGTATCGCGATCTCGGTCATCGGCTTCTGTCTGCCGGTCAGCACCTTGGCGTCGCTGATGGGCGTCGCGAGCGGCAGGTACACCGACGAAAGCCGGATCGATGCGATGTTGTCGTTTGCGCCGGTCTTCGGCTGGTGCTGCGTGGTCATGCTTGTGCTCCTGATTCCTTGAGATACGGCCCACCGGGGCCGCCTGGTGATGCATGGTGACGCCTGGTGCCGGCCCTACTCGACCATTGCACCGGATTCCCTGACGGTCTTGCCCCATTTCTCTATTTCCGCCTTGACGAACTCGTTCGCCTTGGCGGGTGAACTGCCGACCACGACGAAACCTGCGGCCTCCAGTTTTTCCTTGACCTTGGGATTGGCCATCGCCTTTTCCGATGCGGCGGCTAGCCTGTCGATGATGGCCTTGGGTGTACCTGCGGGGGCTGCCAGGCCGAACCAGGAGACCGCCGAGAAACCGGGGAAGCCGGACTCGGCGATGGTCGGCACGTTCGGATACGAGGGGTTCCGCTCGGCGCTGAATACGGCAATCGGCCGCAGCTTGCCTGACTTGACGTACGGCAGCAGAACGTCCTGGTTCAGCGTGAGGATGGGCACATGCCCGGCGAGCGTGTCGCTGATGGCAGCGGCGCCGCCCTTGTAGGGCACGGGCGTGATCTTGAATCCTGCGGCGGACTCGAGCATCTGCATGCCCAGGTGGTTCGAAGACCCGTTGCCGGAATTGGCAGCCTGGTACTTTCCAGGCGCGGCCTTGACGAGCTTGAGGAATTCCTGAATGGTCCTGGCCGGAAACTCAGGGTTCACCACCAGCACATTCGGCCCGGTCGCCAGCAAGGAAATGTGGGCAAAATCCTTGTCCGCGTACGGCAGCTTGTTGTAGAGGCCGTAGTTGATCGCATTCGAACCCACGCCAGAGATCAACAGGGTGTAGCCGTCTGGCACCGCGCGCGCCACCGCCACGGAGCCAATCCCGCCATTAGCGCCGCCCTTGTTCTCCACGACGAACGACTGTCCGAGCTGGGCCTGCAGTTCTGCGGCCAGGATCCGGCCCATTGCGTCGGAGCTGCCCCCCGCGGGGAACGGCACAACGATGTTCACTGGCTTGGCGGGATATGGCTGCTGCGCTGCCGCCGGCAACGCCAGCGTGGCAGCGGCGAGCGCCACGCAAATCAAGGGAACGCAACGGCGCGCCTGCGCCGGGCAAATCATGGTCATGGGTGTCTCCTGCCTGATGGACTGGGCTGCCTCATGCGTAACAGGGCGAGCCCTTCTACTCGTTGCCAACGCGCTCTTCATCAACCAGACACGCAAAGTGTTAGCGCTAACATTTCGAGGCGAACCACTTGGGCGTTTCGCCTGCCGATCAACAACGGCTGTATGTTAGCGCTACCATCCGGCGGATTCAAGGCTTAACTTCGCGGGGAAATCCCTAACCGCACTCAAGTCGTGCTCTTGGATTTGCTTTTTGAGGTGCTTCTTCTTTCGATGATGCTGAAACCGACGTCGACAACGGTCTCGGACCCAGCGGACTCCGTCTTCTCGATCCTGGCGACCAGGAAACGCGCGGCGCGAATGCCGATCGCCTTCCCATCGATGCTGACGGAACTGAGTGTCGGAGACAACTCGGCGGCGAAATCGTAGTCACCGAACCCCATCACCGCGAGTTGATCCGGAACAGCAATGCCCCGCTCTTGCGCCTCCACGACGACCCCCTGCGCCAAGGGATCGGAGCTGCAGACCACGACGTCCAGCCCAGGGGCACGTTCCAGCAGCTTGGCAAAATGCCGCTTGCCCAAGCCCATGGTGGTTGGGACCGGCACCGACTCGAGGGGCACGTCGCTGATGCCGTGCCTGGCCAACGCCGCAAGCAAGCCGCTGCGGCGAACGTCGCCACGCTGGTCATTGGCGAACACGAGTCCGAATCGCCGATACCCCTTGCCCAACAGATACTCCGCCACGGCCTCCCCGACCTGCTCGTGGGAAAATCCAACCAGCATGTCCATTGGCGAGGGACTCATATCCCAGGTCTCGACCAGCGGGATGCCGGATTTGAGCAGTCGGGTGCGCGTGGTGTCGGTATGCACCGTGCCGGTCAGCACAATGCCATCGGGACGGCGGCTCAGGATGGCGTCCAGCAATTCCTGCTCGCGCGACACGTCGTATCCGGAAAGGCCGAGCATCACCTGGTATCCGGACTTGCCGAGTTCGTCCGTGAGCGCCTGCGTGACTTGGGCGAACATGGAATTCGCGATGGTCGGCACCACTACCGCAACGAGCCGGCTACGGCGTGAAGCCAGTCCCCCTGCGAGCAGGTTCGGCACATAGCCAGTGCGCTCGATGGCACCTTTCACCACTGCGAGCGTGCGAGGCGAAACCCGTTCCGGGTTGTTCAGGACCCGCGACACCGTCATGGCAGATACGCCAGCGATGCTGGCGACATCGGCCACCGTGGCGCTGCCGGTTGCTCGGGGCGAGCTGCGAGCGTGCGGCAACGCTGCCGGTGTCTTGCCGCTGCCCTCTTCGCTGGGCGGGTTGCCCTCAATGGCTTTTTTTGCCTGCTTCATCGCTTCTGCTGGTAGTTGTGCCGGGGACCGGATAGTTGCTTCCGAGCGCCGCACTCGCAGAGTATACCCACCTGGCCAGGCAGACCCGACGACCCCAGAATCGGTACCGCGGCGCAGCGCCGCGCGCATGGCTTTCGCGCCGTTTCCGAGCAGCCGAACCTACAGAATCGCGGTGCCGCTGCCGTTAATGGAGACGGCCGTCTACGACAAGCCCTTCGCCCCGATAGATCTCGCGATCCATGAATCCCAACCGGCCAGACCAGACCCGACCGATTACCTTCCAGTGGGCGCTAGCGCTCACCTTCGTGGCCTGGTTTGTCGAGGTGATATTGACCATGTTGCTGCGCCCGGCCTTGCTGCGCAACGGCATGCAGCCGATGGCCGCTGCCAGCCTCATCCGCGTGGCCTGCTACGGGCTGGTGTTCAGCACCTTGCTGCATGCCAGCGGGTTGAGCTATCGCAAGCTGTTCCACGAGGGCGGCGCCAGCGTGGCGGCCACGCTCGGCCTGTTGGGCCCGCCGATCCTGCTGATGGTGCCGCTGATCTTGCTGCTCGACGGCCTGGCCATGGTCGGCATAGAGGCGCTGCTCCCCTTTTCCGCCGACGACGCGCGCATGATCACGCAGATGACGAGCGGCGGCATCGGCATCTGGGTGCTGGTGTGCGTGATCGCGCCGTTCGTTGAGGAGATGTTCTTCCGCGGCATCCTGCTGCGCGGCATGCTGGGGCGGTACGCGCGTGCCGATGCCACGGTGTATTCGGCCTTCGTCTTCGGCGTGGCGCACCTGAACATCTACCAGTTCGTGATCGCATTCGCCATCGGGCTGTTCGCGGCGGCGCTCTATTGCCGCACACGTTCGCTGTGGCCCGGCATCGTCCTGCACGCGGGCCTGAACACCGGCGTCATGATCTCAGCCGCGATGGCGCCGGACAGCACGGCGCTGGAAGCGCCGCTCAGCGTGTGGGCGTTAGCGGTTCCACTAGGGCTGGCCGGGGCCTGGATGCTGCGCCGGCTGCTGTGGTACCCGCGTGGCGCGGGTGCGGCCGAAGGCCAATCCTGACAGCCAGCTTCCTCCCTGCCGGCAATCCACGAGGCCGGCGCCTGGGCAAACTTCAGCATCGGCGTCGAAGCAACCGTTGAACACCAAAGCGGGCTTAAATGTTCCAGCGATCCGCGATGGCCGCCAGACGCTGCCTGAGATCGTCGAACTCGCCGGACAAGCGCAGCGTCAGCGAGACATAGCCAGCCCATTGCGGCGCAACGGTGCCCGCAATTCGCGCAAGCGAACAAGTACCACGCGGCGCCAGGCGCGCCACCACGCCATGGGTCAACGCGCGCGCCATGCCGATCAGCATGGCGCTGATGCGGCGGTTCTCTTCGGCAAGATGGTCGCGCACGAATGCCTTGGCCTGTTCGTCGTCAACGCGCGGGCGCGTGGCCGCGAGCACTTCCAGCAGGCTGATGCACACGCGCATGGCGTGCTGGATGGCTTCGAGCTGGTCCATCGAGACATTGATCTCCTTGGCCACCGACGGCATCAGCGATCGCAGCTGTACCAGCAAGCTGCCTTGCAGGACCATGGCCTGCTGCAGCACGGCCCGGTCGAAGCCCGCATCGTTGACGATGGCCGTGTGCATCCTGGCGCAACTGCGCAGGGCCTCGGCCAGCTTGTAGCGCCACGTATAGGTGGCGTGCAGGGGCAGCGCGAAGGAGAACAGCAGTGCGATCGCGATGCCGATCAGCACATCCGCCGCGCGCCAGAGGCCGTCCGCAATGGCGTTCTCGCCATGGCCGGCGACGATAAAGATGGTAATGGCGGAGAGCAGCGCCACGTAGCCACCCTTGCCGATCGCGTGATACGCACAGATGGCGCAAGCGATGACGATCAGCGCGTAGCTGAGCAAGGGCGCGTGAAAATACGATTGCTGCAGGATGATCACCAGCCCCGCGCCCGCGCCGATCAGCGTGCCGAGCGCACGCTCGGCCGCCTTCTTGCGGATATTGCCGTGGTGCTGCAGGCCGCCGATGACCACCAGCAGCGTGATCGATGCCCATTCGCCATGAGGCAGGTGGATGCCCGTGGTCAGCGCAATGGACGTCAGCAGGCCAAGCGCCACCCTGGCGGCATGAATCACCTTGGCATGGCGGTAGCGGCGCGCCGGGTCCAGCACCGGGCGCAGCACGCGCCGCAGCCACGGATGGGCACGGGAAAGCAGCGTGCTGGTCATGCTCGCCCGCCGGCTTGCGCAATGCTTTCGTCCACGCGCTGCAGCAGACGGGTGATTCTTGGCAACATCCTCGGCTACCTGGCTGACAACGAAGAAACGCTGGGCGCGACCGCCCGGCTGGCACCAGCAAAAACTACGCTAGTGTCCTCCGCCTTTCGCCGTAAGGCAACCGGGGCCCGGGCACACAGGCACGCGCCTTGCGCCGTTTCAGCCTGCGGCGAAGGTCTCGCGGCCCTGCGCCACCAGCCGCACCAGCAGTGGCGCCGGCGTCCAGTGCTCGCCGTGGATGGCATTCAACGCCCGGATCTTCTCGAGCGTGCGGCCCAGGCCGATGGTCTCGGCATGGAACATCGGCCCGCCGCGCCAGGCAGGAAAGCCGTAGCCATGCACGTACACCACGTCGATATCCGCGGCGCGCCGCGCGATGCCCTCCTCCAGGATGCGCGCGCCCTCGTTGGCCAGCGCGAGCATGCAGCGCTCGACGATCTCCTCGTCACTCACCTCGCGGCGTTCGATGCCGGCTTCCGCCGCGCAGGCGCGGATCAGTGCGTCGACCGCCGGATCGGGCAGCGGCGCGCGGCTACCGGCTTCGTAGCGGTAATAGCCCGCATTGGTCTTCTGGCCGAAGCGGCCTTGCTCGCAGATGCGATCGGCCACCTTGGAGTAGCGCAGGTGCGCGGGCCGCGTCGGCGCGAGCCGCTTGCGCGTGGCCCAGTTGATATCCATGCCGGCAAGATCGGCCATGGCCAGCGGGCCCATGGCCATGCCAAAGCGCGTGAGCGCGCCGTCCACCTGTTGCGGCGATGCGCCCTCCTCCAGCAGGAAGCCGGCCTCGCGCCAGTATGGCGTGAGCATGCGGTTGCCGACAAACCCTTCGCACACGCGCACCAGCACCGGGATCTTGCCGATGGCCCGGGCCATCTTCATGCAGGTGGCGATGACCTCCGGAGCGGTGCGCTCGCCCTGCACCACTTCCAGCAGCTTCATGACATTGGCCGGGCTGAAGAAGTGCAGCCCGATCACATCTTGCGGGCGCGAAGTGGATGCGGCGATCACGTCGATGCTCAGGCGCGAGGTATTGGTGGCGAGGATGGCGCCGGGCTTGCATAACGCGTCGAGCCGGGCGAACACGGCCTTTTTGACCGCCATGTCCTCGAAGACCGCTTCGATGACCAGGTCGGCGTCCGCCAGGGCGGCATCGGCCAGCGTGGGCGTGATGCATGCCATCCGCTGTGCAATCTCCTGCGCCGTGAGCTTGCCCTTGGCGGCCGTGATCTCGTAGTTGCGGCGGATCATGGCCAGCCCCCGATCCAGCGCGGCCTGCTGCTGCTCCAGCAAGGTCACCGCAATGCCGGCGTTGGCAAAGGCCATGGCAATGCCTGCGCCCATGGTGCCGGCGCCGAGAATGCCCACCCGCGCCACAGTGCGCAGCGATGCGCCTGCCGGCAGTGCTGCCACCTTGGGCGCCTCGCGCTCGGCGAAGAAGAGGTGGCGCAGCGCCTTCGATTCCGTGCTTGCCACGAGCTGGTCGAAGCGGGCACGTTCGTCGTCGAGACCGGCGTCGATCGGCAGGCGCGTGGCGGCTTGCACGCAAGCAATGGCGGCGCGTTGCGCCAGCGCATTGCGCGCCTTGGCGCTAACCGCCGCGCTGCGCGCTGCAAAGTCCACGCCAGCGGCATCGGCACAAGGCCTGCGCGCGATCACCGGATGGGCGCCCGGCAAACCGGCCACGCGCTCGGCGAAGGCCATGGCCGCGGCCAGCGGATCGCCATCGATCAGTGCATCGGCCATGCCGAGCGCCACCGCCTTGTCACCGCGCACGGGCTTGCCGCCCTGGATCAGCTCCAGCGCCGCCGGTACGCCAATCAGGCGCGGCAGGCGCTGCGTGCCGCCGCCGCCCGGCACCAGCCCGAGGTTGACCTCGGGCAGCCCCAGGCTGGCATCGGCGCTGGCGATGCGGTAGTGGCAACCGAGCGCCAGTTCCATGCCACCGCCCAGCGCCACGCCATGAATGGCGGCAACCACCGGCTTGGCCGACTGCTCGATGCGCGCGATCACCTGGCGCAGGGTGGGCTGCGCGCTGGCAGCCGGCGCATTGAACTGGCGGATATCCGCGCCGCCGCAGAACACCTTGCCGGCGCCGAGGATCACGATTGCCGCCACGGCATCGTCTTGCGTGGCCTGGGCGATGCCGTCGAACAGGCCAAGGCGCACGGTGTCCCCGAGGCCGTTCACGGGTGGGTTGTCGAGCAACAGGATGGCGATACGGCCCTGGCGGCCGTATTGCACCGTCGGCACCGTCGGCACCGTAGCGGTGAGCGGGGTGAAGACGGATGCCGAAGAACGGGAAGTCATAGGATTGCGCGGGCTCAAAGCGAGGTGGAGAGAATGGCCGTAGCCTGGCTGGACAGCACGCCGCCATTGCCATGCACCAGCGCAATGTCCGCGTCCTTGACCTGGCGGGCGCCCGCCTCGCGGCGCAGCTGCGTGACGGCCTCGATCACCAGGAAGATGCTGTACATGCCCGGGTGGAGGCAGGACAGCCCGCCGCCATTGGTGTTCATCGGGAACGCACCGCCCGGCTCGATGCGCCCACCAGACACGAAGGCGCCGCCCTCGCCCTTGGCGCAGAAGCCGAGATCCTCCAGGAACAGGATCGGGTTGATGGTGAACGCATCGTAGAGCTCCACCACGTCGATATCGTCCGGCGTCAGGCCCGCCTCGGTGAATGCCCTGCGCCCGGACTCCACGGCGGGCGTGACCGTCACATCGTCCATGCAGGAAATCTGCCGGTGCCAGTGGGCATGGCCGCAACCCAGCACATACACCGGGCTGGCGTGCAGGCCGCGCGCGCGGTCGGCCCGCGTGACCACGAAGGCGCCGGCGCCATCGGTGACCAGGCAGCAATCACGCACCGTGAGCGGGTCCGAGATCATCTTCGCGTTGATGACGTCATCCACCGTAAGCGGGTCGCGCGAGAACGCATCGGGATTGAGCTGCGCCCACCTGCGCGCGGCCACGGCCACCTCAGCCAGTTGCGTGCGCGTGGTGCCGTACTGGTGCATGTGGCGTGCCGCGGCCAGCGCATAGCTGCTGGGCGGGTTGAAGGGCTTGTACGGGTGCTCGTAGGGCTGCGGGTCAAGCTCGGCCCGCATCTGGTTCTGGCGCGAGCTGCTCGGCACGCTGCGCGGCGTGCTGCCGTAGCAGATCAGTACGTTGTCGCATTCGCCCGCCTCGATCGCCATGGCGGCAATCTTCAGGTCGGCGATAAACGACGAGCCGCCAAACATCGTGCTATCGGAGAATCTCGGCCGGATGCCAAGGTACTCGGCCATGCGCATCACCCACCACGGCGAGGTGAGGCTGGAGGTGATGATGCCGTCGATCTGCTGCATGCGCAGTCCGCTGGCCTTCACCGCGGCATGCGCCGCCTGCGCGATGATCTCCTGCTCGGTACGCCCGCCGGCGTGGCCCAGGCCGGCCAGCCCGGTGCCGAGGATGGCGATGGCGCCGCGCTGCGAGCCGGATGTGCCTCTGGTGCTGCCCATCATTGCGTCTCTCCCGGCGTGAATACGAGCAACGGCCCGGCTTCCTCGTGCGCGACCTGCACCTGCACGCGCATGCCGATGCGCACCGCATCCGGCGCGACGCCGGTGATGCGGCTCATCATCCTTGGCCCTTCGTCCAGGTCGACCAGGCAGACGTTGTAGTCGCCCTCCCTGCGGCGCACCGTGGTGGTGGCGTACACGGTGCCGCGCCCCGAAGGCGCAAGCCATTCCAGCGCATCCGAGCCGCAGTGCGGGCAAAGCACGCGTGGAAAGAAGTGCCACCGGCCACAATCCGCACAGCGGGGAATGACGAAGCGGCCCTGGGCCAGTTGCCCGAAGTAGAAGGCGTCCGCGCCCTGGGCGTGCTGCGTGGAAGATTCGTTATGCATCGACATGGCTCCGCCCTTGCTCGTTCACCGGCTCGCTCACCGGCTCGTTCACCGGCTCGTTCACCTGGCCGCCCACCTACTCGTCCACCTTCACGCCGGTAACCTGCACAGTGCGCTGCCACTTGGCCACCTCGGCCTCGACGTACTTGCGGAATTCCGCCGGCCCCAGCGTGCCCGCGGCTTCGGCGCTTTGCTTGCGCAGCTTGGCCGCCATCTCCGGCGAGCTCATGATGCGGTTGGCCTCCAGGTTCAGTCGCGCCACGATCTCCGGCGACGTGCCGGCTGGCGCGTACAGACCCAGCCAGGTGTAGAGGTCATAGTTCTTGAAACCGGCTTCGGCAATGGTCGGCAGATCGGGAAACAGCTTGCTGCGCTCCGCGCTGGTGACCGCGATCGGGCGCAGCTTGCCGGCCGCGATAAACGCCGACACGCTCATGGAATCCTGGAACACCATCGGAATCTGCCCCGCCACCACATCGTTGGTCGACGGCGACGCGCCCTTGTACGGCACATGCACCAGCGGCACGCCCGCCACTTGCCGGAACAACTCGCCGGCAAGGTGCGTGGAGCCGCCGACCCCGGCCGAGCCATACGGCACGCTGGGCTGCGATCTAGCCCACTTGATGAACTCCGGCAACGTCTTGGCCGGCACCGATGGGTTCACCACCAGCATGTTCGGCGCCTTGGCGATCAATGCGATCGGCTCGAAATCCTTCACCGGCTGGTAGCGCACGTTCTTCTGCACGGCCGGCCCGATCACATGGCCGGTCGCGCTAAGCAGCAGCGTATAACCATCGTTGGGCTTGCGCGCCACATACTCGGTCGCGATCTGCCCGGCGGCGCCGGGACGGTTCTCCACCACAAAGCTCTGCTTGAACGCCTGCGACAGTTCGGCCGCCAGCAAACGCCCCACGATATCGGTCATGCCGCCGGGCGCGAATGCCACCACGATGGTGACAGGCTTGCTGGGATACGGGTCCGGCTGGGCCAGCGCGGGCGCGGAGGCTGTCAGGGAAATCAGGGAACTAAGGGCGCTGCCGCACAAGGCGAGCAGGCGCAGGCGGGCCTGGATGGATTTCACGGTGTCTCCGGTCTTTCGTTCTTGTGTGCCGCCGCCTGCTCGACAAGAGGCGGAGAACGCCAACATCGATGGCTTGGGGCTGCCGGCCAGTATATTTTTGTGGCCGGAGCCCGGCCATCCGAAAGATTCGAATCACCGGTTCGTGGAATTGGAACGCTTGGGGGGTGGTTATCAAAGCCGGCGGGCGCCTGGCAGTTGCTCCGCTATGCCGGCATTCCGGCCAGCTTGCGGGACTGCCGCCGTACGCCGTCGAGAATTGCGGCGGCCAGGTCGGCGGGGAAACCTGCAGGCAGGCTGGCCGCGACCGTGGACAGCACCAGGTCCGTTGCGGCGATCAGTTCCTGGATAAGCGCTTCGACGCTCTCCTTGCTCAAGCCGACCTGCCGGCCTTGTGCAAGCCAGTGCCTGCGGCGTATCTGCCCGATCAGGTAGTAGTTCTCGTTGCCGCGAACTGCCATGGCCAGCTTTGCTTTCTGCGGCGCGACCTGATTGCGGCCGGGCCCGATGATTGGGTGAGCCGAAAGCACATCGTAGAGCGGCGTGGACCGGTAACTGCCGCGCGGCAGTAGCGCAATGCTGAAATTCTTCGCATGGCCATCTGTCGCGGCAAGCAGCCAGAACACCAGTTGCGCTTTAAAGAAGTTGCGCCGGTCGGCTTCGGCCTGCTCGGAACCAGCAAGCATGTTCATCAGCGCCGTCATGCCGGGGCCGCCATCCGCCTGGTACTTCAGCAGCGCAGGTGTGCCCGTTGCCTGGCAGAGATCCTCTTGCGGAAGACGGACAATCCAACGCCCGTCGCTCGCCCGCCGGCGGTCGAAGCGCTCGACGATCAGCGCCTTCTGGTCTTCGAAGCGTGCGATGTCGCAGCGGGCCACGGGTAGCCCATAGCCGGCAACGATCTGCGCGCACAGCCACTCGTTCTCCACCGAGGTCCGCATGTCGGCCCGCATATTGCCCACCATGCCCAACGGCAGCTTGAAGATGTGGGTGGTCGGCGTGCTGCCGTGGGGCAACATCCACTGTCCTTGATGGTGGAGCAGCGCCGTCTTCTCTTGCGCCCCCGCAATCGACAGGCGTAGCTCGTCGTCGCCATCGTAAGCACCCAGTGGCGCGGCGCTCGTGGTGTCGCGAAGCACGCGTGCGACCTGCGCTTCAGACAATGGCCTGCCGTTGATCGTCGTCAGGTCGGCTGGCACATCCCCCTCCTCCAGCAACTGCAGCGCGCCAACGCAATCGCGCCCCAGCACGGCTAGCAGTTCGAACGGCGTGACGCCGCCGGTCCGGTAGCGTTGCGCGAGGCGACGCCGGATGGCATCGCTGTCCGGCAGCAGATTGTCGAAGAAATCGGTGACGATGCGGCCCTTGTAGGACGCATTGGCCGGCAGGAATGGGAGGGACAGCGAGAGCGGGCGCCCTTGCTCGTCCTGGATCCACTCGTCAAAGTAGGTCAGCGACTCCACCTGCGCGCGCTCCCAGATGCCGACTGGGACGCCGTTCATCCAGATCTGCAGCCTTTGCTTGTGTGAGCGGCGTCCCATGCCTACCAAGCCTCGCGCCGCTTCGGCACGGTGGGCGCGGTCGCCTTCGCGCGCTTAGGCTTGGCGGAGGCGGCGCTATCTTGCGCCACCCATGCAGTCGCCGCGGTGCCTTGTCCCGGCGCCGACTGACAGGCGCTGGGACGCATGGCAGCCTGTGAGGCCACCGGACTCAATACCAGTTCCACCCCAAGAACTTGCAGGGTCCGGTAGAGACGCTCAATACTGGCCGCGGCTGGGTTGGCCTCCAGTTGGGCATAGGACTGCTGCGTGATGCCCAGCTTGGCGGCAACCTCCGCCTGCGTCAGGTGACTGGCCTTGCGAAAGCCTTGCAGGATGGGACGTAGCTGGCTGATGGCTTTGATGGGATAGTCCACGGCGATCTCCGGCACATGTTACTTACCCGACAAAGTATAACTTGTAAAAACAAAATACAGGCCAAAGATTGTAAATTCAAAATACAATCCATGCACTGTATTTCATCCAGACTCAGCCTCCGGTAAACAACTGGCTCGGCGCGATGTACACCCGGATCCCCCTGGCCTGCGCCATCGCCGGGAAGATGGTCCTCATGTCGACCGAGGTCCCGCCGATGGCCTCCAGGAACGTCCAGCCGACGGTCTTGTCGCCGGCGCGGAAGGCCACCGATTCGCCGGATGCCGCGTTCACGTAGTTCATGCCCGGGACCAGCGTGACCGTGCGGGTCGTCGTGCTCACGTCGGCGGGACTGCCGAACAGAGCGGCGACACGGGCGGCTTTCGTGGCCGGCGTGGCGCTCCAGGCGGAGGGGCTGGCGGCGGCGATGCCGACGAGGGAGAGTGCCAGAGCGGCGGCGAGCGTTTGCTTCTTGTTCATCATTTTTCCTTGTGCCTACCCTTGTCAGATTTGGGTACACGAGGAAAGTGTAGCGACGATGAATCTATTCTAAAAATGATATATTCATCACACATTCAGTCGCTTTTTTCATGCTCAGTGATGACGCCGGCAACTACGCGACCGGGGCGCCATCCTCCCGCGTGGCGGCAACACGCGGATCATTGAGCAGGAATTGCACGAACGCCGCCGTGAAGGACGGCAGCTTGCCTTCGGCGCGCACGATCAGGTTCAGCTCGCGGCGGGCCCAGGTTTCCGCCAGCCGCACGCCAGCTATCCGGGCATCGCGCAGGGCCGCCGCGGCCACGCTGCGCGGTACCAGCGCCACGCCCACGCCGGCTTCGACCAGTGACAACGCGGCCTCGAAGCTATGGGCGTGCAGCCGCACGTTGGGGCTTTTTCCGGCGCGCTGCGCCATATCGCGCAGGAAGAGGAAGTTGCTGCTGCCGCGGCTCATGCACACGAAATCGAAATCCAGCGCGGCACCGAAGCGCAGTTCGGCCTGGCGCGCCAGCGGGTGGCCGTTGGGCACCGCCAGGATCAGTTCGTCCACCGCGTAACGCACGGCACGGACGTCGCTGGCATCGATATCGCCAGCCAGAATGCCGATATCGGCCTCTTGCGCAGCCACGGCGCACGGGATCGCCTGGCTGGCGCGCTCTTCCAGGTCGATGTTGACGTCCGGGTTGGCGGCCAGGAAGCGGCTCACGCTGGGGATGATAAAACCGTTGAGCGAACTGCTGTTGGCCAGCAGCCGGATATGGCCCTTGAGTCCGGCGGAAAAGCGCCCGACTTCGCCATGCATGCGCTCCACGCCGCGCAGCAGTTCACGCACGTGCACCAGCAAGGTCTCGCCGGCAGGGGTGAGTTCCATGCCGCGCGCGCTGCGCACGAACAAGGCCGTGCCCATCGCGTGCTCGAGATTCTTGAGGCGGTAGCTGGCGGCGGATGCCGTGATGTGGCTGGCAGAGGCGCCACTGGACAGGCTCTGCGCTTCTGCAATCGCCTGGAACAGGCGCAGGTCGGTGAGCTCGTATCGCACTGTGTCTCCGGGGGCTGTCTTGTTGCTTCGCTGTTTGCCACTTGTGGCCGCGCGCGAGACAAAGCAGACGGCCCCGCGCAAGGGGGCTCATTCTAGAGCATTGCGCGGGGCCGGCCCCGGGGACGCAGGGATGGAGATGCGTGCTTAGATCAGCGTCAGGCGCACGTCGATATTGCCACGCGTGGCATTCGAGTACGGGCAGACCACGTGCGCCTTGTCGACCAGGTCTTGCGCGACGGCGCGGTCCAGGCCGGGCAGCGCGATGTTCAGGTCCACCTCGATGCCAAACCCGGTCGGAATGGCGCCGATGCCGACCTGGCCGGTGATGGCGGTGTCGGCAGGCAGTGCCACCTTGTCACGCGCCGCCACGAACTTCAGCGCGCCGAGAAAGCAAGCCGAGTAGCCCGCCGCGAACAGCTGCTCCGGGTTGGTGCCGGCGCCGCCCGCGCCACCCAGCTCGCGCGGGGTGGCCAGCTTGATATCCAGGGCGCCATCGGACGACACGGCGCGGCCGTCACGGCCTCCGGTTGCGGTGGCGGAAGCACGGTAGAGGACTTTTTCGATCGACATGATGACACTCCTGGCTAGTTGATAAAACTGGCTCATCGAGCCTTGGGTTGGAGAAAGCCTGTTCGCTTTCCACATTTAATAGTTTGCTATTAAATAGCACGCTATATATTAGACAACCAAAACGGGCTGTCAAGTTGTTCAGCCCGCCATCCGCCGCTGCTCCCATCGCGCCGGCGCCTTGATCCTTAGCTGCCGGCTGCTACGGCAAACCGCTCGCGCAACTGGTCCAGCTCCGCCTTCACGGCCATCACCTGATCGACGCTGCAGCCAGAGGCACACAGCACCGCGCGGGGCACCGCCTGCGCCGGCTCCTTGAGCGCATGGCCTTCGGCGGTGAGCGTGACAATGACCTGCCGCTCGTCGGCAACGGCACGTTCACGCCGCAGCAGCAGCTGCGCTTCCATGCGCTTGAGCAGCGGGGTCAGCGTGGCCGAATCCAGATGCAGGCGGCCGCCGATTTCCGACACGGTCAGGCCATCGGCTTCCCACAGCACCATCATCACCAGATACTGCGGATATGTCAGGCCCAGCGGTGCCAGCAACTTGCGGTACAGCTTGTTCAGCGCAAGCGACGTGGCGTACACGGAAAAGCAGAACTGCTGGTCCAGAAGCAGCGCCGACGCGGCGTTTGCCGTGGCGTCGTGTGCTGCCTGCTTGGTCCGGGAGGTGCGTTTCGTGTCCATGGGCTGAAATATATATAGTGCGCGATTCAATTGCAAGCTATTTTTCTCTTACCGAACCAGCCCTTACCAGCCCTTACCAGCCCTTGCCGGCCCTTGCCGGCCCTTACCGGCCCTTACAAGGCAGTCGTTGACATGGCGCATTCCGATCAACGTGCGGAATTCAGCCCGCTTGAAACGCGTCAAGCAGAAAAAGGGTCCGTCGGCGTGCCCTGGTGAAACGACATCTGCCAACCCTTATCAGTCAGCGTCCAGATCGAGGTGCGCAAGGTGTGCCGCTCCAGCCGGCTGTCCGGCTGCTGGCAGGCAGAGCGGTAGTTCAGCATGGCCACGCCCGGCGCAAGCGGGCGCAGCGAGAAATCCTGCGCCCAGATCGTGCCCGAGGCGGCTTCGGTGGGCAGTTGGTCGAGCGTGTCGGCCTTGGTGTAGATGCCACCGGAGCGGCCGAACTCCAGGAAGTCGTCGTGCAGCAGTGCGTCCAGCCGATGGCGGTCGCCGCGCGCGGCGGGACGGTGCAGTTCGGTTTCGAGTTGCCGGAGCAAGGGCAGCAAATCGATCTCTTGGTTCTCGTTGTTCATGTCGTGTCGCTCCTTGGCGTTCCCTGGCGCGGCGTTCCTGCCAGCGCTCTGCATTTCCGCGTCACTGTGCGTCGTCGTCCATGCCAATGGCAGTCGTGTCGATTCTCTCGACCTTGCCTTTTTGCCGCACCTCCGTGCGCAGCACGAACGCTTCCGTCGGACAGTACCAGTCGGTGACGCTCATGATCGCGGGCTCGGTCTGGATGAGGTCATCGCCCATCATCAAAGGCCCCAGCGAGGTGCGCTTTTCGTAAGTGATCGGCATGCATTCGCGGCGGCCCAGCATGGTCTCGATAGATTGCGCACGGCCGACGCGCCGCTCGCCAACCGAGACCGAGGCCGATGGCGCGCGAATGGTCGTGACCATCTCGTCCGTAGCCAGGCTGTGGATCTCGAGATCCAGGCTGGAACTGAGCGTCTCGCCCGGCAGCACCACGCCCTCCCGTATCGCAAGGCCGGCGTAGCTGAGCACGCCTTTGCCCTGGAACGATGCCTGCCCGAACAACCGCGTGTAGCGCGCCTGCGCATTGATGGTGGCGCGCTGGCTGCTCACGCTGCCGACCGAGCCGGCCGTGGCGCCGCGGTCGAACGTCATCTTGTGGACCTGGTCCATCACCACCGGCGGGCCCATCATGGCCGCCAGCGCCGACTTCGAGTGAATCGACAGCCAGGCGCTGCAGCCATTTTCCGTGAGCGTCGGGTTCCGGATAGTCATGGTGATCGACATCGGCATGTCGCCACTGGCCTCCATCTGCGCCCGCGCGCCGGGCTGGAACCACGGCGCGTCGCAGATGGTACCGGGCACGCCCTGCGCCGGGCTGTCGGTGGGGCCTTGCTGCGCCAGGGCTTCATCAGCGAGCCCGCATAGCAGCAATGGCAGCAGCACCGCACCCAGCCGCCTGAAGGCGGGCTTCGGCCCGTGAGGGTTAGCAGTCATGTGGTTTCCCGAGCAAAAAACCTGCCGCTGGCGCTTGCCCATGGGTCGGGGTTTCAACCCGGACGGGCCGCCAGCACGTCCAGAAGGTAGCACTTGGCATGACGCCCCACAACCCGGATTGGCGCCAGCACCGATGAATCTGGCCTCAGGAATAAAATGCCTAATCCGGCCCTCGGCCGGATTGCGCGCAAAGCCCAGCCAGGCGCGAGCGTGCGGACTCAGCTGCCCTGCTTGCGCGCCAGCCAGGCGCCCCAGAACAAGCTGCCAAAGAAGCGTTGCGGCGCGGCAAAGCCCGCCTCGGCCAGCAGCGCCTGCACGGCAGCCTCCGAGTGTGGCGGGTCCGCGCCTTGCAGGATCTTGCCCAGCTTGGCCTGGACCTCGTCGGCGCTGGCGCCTTGCATGCGCCAGCGCTCGCCCCACGCGGCCAGCAGCAGCGGCTCGCTGGCATAGGCGCGGTAATTGCCGGCGAGAATCAGCGGCGCGCCTGGTTTCAGGCGGGCAGCGATGGCGCGCAAGATATCGCGCTTGGCTTCGTCCCCCGGCAGGTGATGCAGCACGCCGATCAACGTGGCGGCGTCGAAGCGCGGCGTGGCGGGCAAGTCCTCCACCACGCCCGGCACGGCATGCGTGCGCTCGGCCAGCCCGGCCTGCGCGACGCGCGCCATGGCAAGGTCCAGCATCGGCGCCGACGGATCAACCGCCGTGAAGCGCCACGCCGGCTCCAGCCTGGCCGCGCAGACGATCTCCTGCGCCGTGCCGCCGGCGCCGACCACCAGCACCTCGGCCGCGCGCCCGGCGCCAAGCGTTGCCGCCAGCATGCAGGCGGACAGCTCATGGCAGGCATCGTAGCCAGCCAGCGCGATGCGGCTTTGCTTTTCGTACTCGCCAGCGCGGCTGGGGTCGAATTTGGCGGCGGGATCGGCGGCGGCGGTTTGATTGGGGGTCATGGAAGCGTTCCTCTTCGTTCGCTCTGTCTTGTTGCGGGGAGATGACCCTGAACAGCCTAAAGGGCCAGTCCCGGCGCGACAAGATGACAACTTATGCTGGTATGAGACCTACCCCTCTCAAGATGATCAAACAATACGTCCAGCCTTGAGCACGCGCATGGTGGAGACATGACGTCGCGCCTCGCAACCGGCAACGTATCCTGTTCTCTTCCGGGCTTTGGGTCCGCGCGGATGTTTGCGCAAGGCGCTGGGGGCAACGTCAGGGACTTGCTCTCAGGCATGCTCCATCTCATGCTGCGCAGCCATGGCGAGGAAGGCCGAACGCGACATGTGCCGCTGCTTGGCTACGGCGTCGATCTGTTGCACCAGGCGCTCGGGTAGGCTGATGTTCAACCGCACCGCTTTAGCGTTGACCTTCGAAAGATCAATGTCGACCAGCATCCAGATGCCGTGCGCATAGTCTGGATTCCCGATCCACTGCTCGGGAGACGAAGGAGCCGGAACCGGGTCGCCATCTGCGTAGTGAGCCTCCACGGCTTCCTGCGCATTGGCCGGGACATCGGCCCAGTCGTCGGCCGCCGAGAAGCAGCCAGGGAAGTCCGGGAAGGAGAGCCCATGCGCATGGGTCGCGTCGCCGGGCTCGACAAAAACGGGATAGAGCATCTTTCCCTCCATTACTTGAGACCTGCCTGTTTCAAGATGCTGCGCGTGGTGCCGACCGGCAGATCCTTTTTCGGATGCGGCACCGTGACCTTACCGAGCTTCGTCGAGTGCTTGAACTGGTGGTGAGAACCCACCACGTGGACCAGTTGCCAGCCATCGGCCCGGAGTTGTTTGATCAGGTCTGCGCTGTTCATGTGTGTAATCTTACACAATACACAACGTTGCGTAAAAGAATTTCGCGGACTTGGCCGATTGGTCAGGCATCGGTCTTCCACGCCGCCCAGGCCGGTTCGATCCCGACAGGCAGTTCTAGTTGTCTCCTCGGCATTCCGGCCGATTCGCCCGCCCTGCGTAAGCCCGGTGGGCTTTTCTTTTAATTGTGCATAACGAGGTGCGCAAAGCGGCACCACCGCGCCCACGACGAAAACGGAACACCTACAACTGCAACTGCAACTGCAACTGCGGCCGCGCGAGAGTGCTTAAGCCCATGAACGCACCAACGTACAATCTGCGCATTCCAAAAATAGCCCAAGGAGACAGCGATGGCATTCATCGGCCCCGATGTGAGCTTGCACCCCACCGCCTACGTGCATGAATCGGCCTACCTCTATGGCAAGATCACCGTGCATGAGGGCGCATCGATCTGGATCAATGTGGCGGCGCGCGCCGAGAGCCGGGAAATCGTGATCGGCGCCTACACCAATATCCAGGACTTCGCGATGCTGCATATCGGCGAGCGCACGCCGACCATCATCGGCAGTCACTGCTCGATCACCCACCACTGCACCATCCACGGCTGCACGATCGGCGACAACTGCCTGATCGGCATCAACGCCACGATCATGGACGGCTGCGTGATCGGCGATAACTGCATCATTGCCGGGCACGCTTTCCTCAAGGAAGGCACCGTGATCCCGCCCAACTCCATCGTGATGGGCAGCCCGGGCAAGGTCACTCGCACGCAGAACAACTATGTGCGCAACCGGCTCAATGCGTTCTTGTATTACAAGAACGCGCTGGCCTATGCGGAGCAGAATTATCGGGCGTGGGAAGGGCCGGCGTTCTCGGCGCAGATGATGCGGGAGGTGGAAAGGCTGCAGGCGGAGTTGGACGCGATTGCCGGCACTTGACCGCACTGCACTTGGCATTTGCCGCACCGCAGCCGGGCTCGCTTGATATCCGCGTCAGCGCGATCACCTCGTTCCTTGTCTCGTGTTTCCGGACAGCCTGGCAGCCGGGCAGCTAGACCAGCCCGATATCCACCGCCCGGGTATCGGGAAACACATGCGCCAGGCGCGCATCGTCCAGCCCGTACAGGCGCTTGAAGATCCCGCCCAGCATCGCGCGGTATTCATTGAGCACCGGCCAGTCTCGATTCTGGTTCAGCGTGCGCTGCTCCACCGCCACTTGCTCGCCAGCGATGCGCCCGCCACGCACGGCGCCGCCGGCCACCCAGTACGCCGTGCCGTGACCATGGTCGGTGCCGCGCGTGCCATTCTCGCGGAAGGTGCGGCCGAATTCGGAGACCACCACCACGGTGGTCTTGCTCCACGCCGGCCCGATCTCGTCCGCGAATCCGGAGATGCCGCGCCCGAGGTTATCGAGCAGGTTGGCCAGTTGCCCCTGCGCGCCGCCCTGGTTCACGTGCGTATCCCAGCCGCCGACATCGATAAAGCCAAGATTGAAACGCTCGCGCATCAGCCCCGCCATGCGGCGCGCTTCCACCTCGAAGCCCTTGGCGCTGAGTGCGCGGCGGTTGGCCGCCTGCATCTCCTGCATGCGGCCCGCCATGTCCGGCTCGGCCTGCGCGGGCAGGTTCGCGGCCATCATGCTGTTGCGCCGCTGCATGGCCTCGGCCTCCTGCGCCACGGTCTGGCGCAGCTCGAAGCCCTCGTTGATCAGCGACTCGAAGCGCGTGCCGCGATACATCTGCGCAAGCACGCGGGTCTGGCGCTCGTCGAAGGGCGTGCGTCCGGTTCCCTTGAGCGAGACGTTGGGCACGGTGAGCGCGCCGCTGAGCGCCATCGGCAGGCCGTCGGTAAAGGCGACGGGCGCGGCGCGTCCGCCCATGGATTCGGCCAGCCGGTTGAGAAAGCCGGTGCCGCGCAACGAGGCATCGATGCGTCCGCTGCCCTTGCCGTTGCCGGCTAGCGGCAAGCCGGCCTCGACCCCGTCCTGCGTCTCGAAGTGGCTGCGCGAGAGGTCATCGGTGCCGGCAAACGGCACGAACGCAAGCTGCTGCTTCTGCCACAGCGGCAACAGGCTGTCCTTGAGCGCGGGATGCAGCGCCCAGGCATCGATGCCCCTGCCCGCGCCGCCATCGAAGGCTTGCGCCAGCGACAGCGACAGCGCGGCGCGCGGATCGGCCGGAGCGCCCGGCGCCACCGGCCTAGCAATGGCGATGGTCGGGCGCGATGCGTAGTAGAAATCGCTGCCCGCGGGCACCAGCACGTTGGTGGCATCGTAGCCGCCACGCAGGAACACCAGCAGGAAGCGCGCATCGGCCTGCTGCGGCAGCGCGTAGGCACGCGAGACGATGCCGGGCGCCAATGCCGCCAGTCCGGCCAGCCCCGCGCCCTTTAGCCAGTCACGTCGTTGCATGGGGTACTCCTTGTTCTGGGCGGACTGCTCAGTCCTGCATCCATTCGGGCGACGACAGCAAGATGGTGTTCCACTCCGCCTGCGACGTCGCCTGCGTCATCGCGGTGCGCGTGGCGGGGCCGAGCGTGGATTCGATGCTGTCGAAGAACACGCGGTTGGTCAGCAAAGGAAAGCCGGTGCGCTCGGCCGGCTTGCCGTCATCCTTGGAGAACAGCCCGGCCTGCCCCGAGCCAATGGCGCGCGCGATCTCGAATCGCTTGACCATCTGCCCGGAACTGGCCCATGCGCTCTCCGCTGCCGGGAAACCGTCCGGCGTGATGCGGCCATAGAGCGGCTCGCCAAGCTGGTTAAGCCAGCCGATGGCGGGGCGCAGGTTGGCCACCGTGCGGCCGTCATACGCGAGCCGCAGCGACGAAGCCACGAACTGCATCGGGTCCTTGAACTTGCGCGTGCCGGAAGCCAGCGTGGTGTTCAGCTCAGGCGACAGGAACAGCGTGCGCAGCACCGCCGCGATATCGCCATCGGTCTGCGTGAATGTGCCTGCCATGCGATTGACGAGCGACGGCGGTGGCGTATCGCCGACGAAGTGCGCGGCGAGCTTGTAGGAGATGAAGCGCGCGGTGGCCGGATCGCGGCTGAGAATCTCCACGGCCTGCTCCACCTCGTGGAAACCGCTCGGCTCGATACGATGGCCAAGCAAGGTCTTGGGCCCGAAGTCGTGCCGGTTCGGGTTGAACTCGAACAGCCCGCCCGCGCGGTAAAACGCCTGCTTTTGCGGCGCGAGCTTGGGCGGCTCGCCGCTGGCGTTGATGCCCAGGCCGGTCAGCACGCGGGCCAGCTCCTGCACATCCTGCTGCGTGTAACGCGAGCCGCTCGGGCCGCCGGCCACGCCCAGCGTGTGCAGCTCCATCAGCTCGCGCGCATAGTTCTCGTTGATGCGGTTGACCGCGCTCTGCGCGTTGTCCAGGTACTCCAGCATGGCGGGCGATGTCACGGTCGCCATCAGCAGGTCGCGGAACTTGCCCAGCGCATGCGGGCGCACCGCCTTGTCCTCGTAGTCGGCCAGTACCCAACGCACCGAGCCCTTGCCGGAGTACACGCTGAAGTGGTTCATCCAGAACCACGTCATCTGCTCGCGCAGCTGCGCGGGCGAGTAGAGGGCACGCAGCAGATGGCGGCGGCTGGTGTCGAGCACCGCGTCGTTGCCGCTGCGGTTGAGCGCGTCGCGCGCCTTCTGCTTTTCGTCTTCGTCGGTAAGGGTATTGATGCGCTGCTGCTCGGCGCGCACGCTGCGCAGCCTTTGCTCACCGCTTTGCTGGGCAATGCTCAGCGCCCCGATGGTGGCGGCAAGCTCGCCCGTATCGGTGCCGGGCGCCTTGAGTTGCTCTTCGAGATAGCGCTCGCGCCCCAGTTTGCGCAGGCGCTCGATGCTGGACTGGTTGGCGCCGAAGGTAACGGTGTTGAGCCAGTGCAGGTCGGCCGGCTTCAGGGCCGCACCGGTTGTACCCTGCGGCGCGCTGCCGCCTTGCGCGCAGGCACCCAGCAGGCCTGCGGCCGCACTCAGGAGGCAAACCGACATCAGGCGGGACATCGTGCGTGACCGCAGGCGTGAAATGCGCAAGGACATGGCTGGCCTGTCTCGAACCCCGAGGGGTGACACCGCTCTTACGCTGGCCGACGGGATTTGGTTGACGTGGATTCACCGATATCCAGCCTGAACCAGTAAGCAAAATGAAAGCTCTCGCCGCGTTACCGACGTAAGGTCACCCCCCAGAATACCAGCGCGGCCGCGCTGATCGCCGCGCCCAGCATGCAAACGCCGGACCATCCTGCGTACGCATGGACATGCGTCGAGGCGATGGACCCGGCACCGCTGCCAAGCGCATAGAACAACATGTAGCAGCCCACCAGACGGCTGTGCGCTTGCGGCCGCACCCGAAACACCATGCTCTGGTTGGTGACATGGATGGCCTGCCCGGCCAGGTCCAGCACGATGATGCCCGCCACCAGCAGCCACAGCGACTCCCGCGCAAACGCCAGCGGCGCCCAGCACGCCACCAGCAGCACCAGCGCGATGCCGGTGGTCCACTGCCCCAGCCCGCGATCCGCGAGGCGCCCGGCACGCGCTGCTGCCAGCGCGCCCACAGCGCCAACCAGCCCAAAGGCACCGATGGCGGTATGCGACATCGAATACGGCGGCGCGCTCAGCGGCAGCACAAGGGCGGTCCAGAACACGCTGAACGCGGCGAACATCAGCATGGCGAGCACGCCGCGGACCTGCAACGTGCGCTCCTGCGCCAGCAGCGTGAACATCGACGCGAGCAGGCTCACGTAACGCAGCTTGGCCGGCGCGCTGGCCTGCCGCGGCAAACGGCGCGCCAGCAGCCCGATCATCAGCAACGCCAGCACGCCCGAGACCACGTACACCGCGCGCCAGCCGGCAAGATCCGCCAGCACGCCCGCCATGGCCCGCGCCATCAGCAAGCCGATCATCACGCCGCCCTGCGCGGCGCCCACCACGCGCCCGCGCTCGGCCGGCGCGGCGAGCGTGGCCGCGAACGCAATCAGCCCCTGGGTCATCGCCGTGCCCAGCAAGCCCACCGCGAGCATGCCTGCCAGCAATGCCGTGCGGGTGGAAGCCGCCGCCACCAGCGCCAGGGCGACGGCGAGCAACAGCAACTGCAGCAGGATCAGGCGGCGCCGGTCCACCAGGTCGCCCACCGGCACCAGCAGCAGCAACGCCAGCGCGCAGCCCGCCTGCGTGGCCGTGACGACGATGCCGACCGACCCATGGCCGAAGCCGAACTCGCGCGCCATCGCATCCAGCAAGGGCTGCGCGTAGTAGACGTTGGCCACGCTGAGCCCGCACGCCAATGCGAACAGCCAGACCAGCGACGACGACATGGCAGACGGCGCGTCCGGGGCCTGCGCCAACGGTGCGGTGGCCAGGGTGGCGGCGGTGGCTGGGTCAGGCGTCATCATGGATCCATTTGGTTTTATAAAGAAACTGAACGGAGTCTAAGTCACATTGGTTTCTTTAAGCAACCAGATAGGGATAACCATACGCCGAGTAGGTACTACCATGTGGCGCAACGGCCTCTCCAGCAGAGCCGCGACGTATATCGTATAGTTGCGATATTAATTTTGTGAGAAGCGGATATATGTTTCGCCAAAACGCGAAACAGCCCGTGCCTCCGAGACCGGACAAACCCACGCAATGGACATCGACGCCATCCACAAAGCCCTGGCCAATCCCGTACGGCGCAGCATCCTCGCCTGGCTGAAAGCCCCGCAGGAGAATTTCGCCATGCAGGACTATCCGCTCGAGCTGGGCGTCTGCGCGGGCCTGATCGACGCGCGCACCGGACTGTCGCAATCCACCGTGTCGGCACATCTCGCCACGTTGCAACGCGCCGGGCTGGTGACTTCCAAGCGGGTTGGCCAATGGATTTTTTTCAAGCGTGACGAGCAGACCATCCAGGCCTTTCTCGATCACATGCACAGCGATCTTTGATACCAGCGGCGCGCGAGCGCCTACTTACGCACCCACGGTGCGCCACTCTCCTCGACACCCGGACAAACTGACATGACCTCTCTCTTCGACCCCATCCGCATCGGCGACCTCGACCTCCCCAACCGCGTCATCATGGCACCGCTGACGCGCTCGCGCGCAGTGGGTGGCGGCCGCGTGCCCAACGCCCTGATGGCCGAGTACTACGTGCAGCGCGCCTCCGCAGGCCTGATCCTCAGCGAAGCCACCTCGGTCAGCCCGCAAGGCGTGGGCTATGCCGACACCCCGGGCATCTGGTCCGACGAGCAAGTCGCCGGCTGGAAGGTGGTGACCGATGCCGTGCACGCCGCCGGCGGCCGCATCTTCCTGCAGCTGTGGCACGTGGGTCGTATTTCCGATCCGGTCTTCCTGGACGGCGAACTGCCGGTGGCGCCCAGCGCCATTGCCGCCGCGGGCAATGTCAGCCTGGTGCGCCCCAAGCGCGCGTTTGTCACGCCGCGCGCGCTGGAAACCGATGAAATCCCCGGCATCGTCGCAGCCTACCGCCACGGCGCCGAGAACGCCAAGGCCGCCGGCTTCGACGGCGTGGAAGTGCACGGCGCCAATGGCTACCTGCTCGACCAGTTCCTGCAGGACAGCACCAACAAGCGCACCGACGCCTACGGCGGCTCGCTCGAAAACCGCGCCCGCCTGCTGCTGGAAGTGACCGACGCCTGCATCGACGTGTGGGGCGCATCGCGCGTGGGCGTGCACCTGGCACCGCGTGCCGATGCGCACGACATGGGCGACTCGGACCTGCCGGCCACCTTCGGCTACGTGGCACGCGAGCTCGGCAAGCGCGGCATTGCCTTCATCTGCTCGCGTGAAGCGCTGGGCGAGCCCCGCCTCGGTCCCGCGCTGAAGCAGGCGTTTGGCGGCACCTATATCGCCAACGAGAAGATGACCAAGGAAACCGCCGAGCACGTGCTGCAAGCCGGTGAAGCCGATGCGGTGGCCTTTGGCCAGCTGTTCATCGCCAACCCGGACCTGCCGCGCCGCCTGCAGATCGACGCACCGCTGAACGCGCCGCAGCCGGAGACTTACTACCACTCGGGCGCGGAAGGTTATATCGACTACCCCGCGCTTGCCTGAGCACGGTTGCCGGCCCGCGCCGGCTTGCCTGAGCGCGCGCGGCCAGGCGACCTGGCCGAGTAGGTGACCGGTTGAACGGTTGAACGCCCCGCCCAGCGCGGGGCGTTTTCCGTTGGTCGGGCCGGTTTGCGCTTGTCGCCGTCATGCCATAATCCGCAGCCATGGCACCCACCGACCAAGCAGAAGGCCCGCAGTCAGACCCATCGCAGTTGCGTATCCATCGCGCGGAGTACACGCGGCGCATGAACCGCGTGCTCGACTATATCGACCAGCATCTGGACACACCGCTCGATCTGGCCCAACTGGCGGACGTCGCGAACTTTTCCCGCTTCCATTTTCATCGCTTGTTCGCGGCCTGGATGGGCGAGACGCTAGGCGACTACGCACGGCGGCGCCGGCTCGAGTCCGCCGCATTTCAGCTGGCTTGCAAACCCTGCGCCTCGGTGCTGGAAATCGCACTGGCCACCGGTTTCGGCTCCGGCGAGGCATTCGCGCGCGCCTTCAAGCTCAAGTTTGGCTGCACGCCCTCTGCCTGGCGCGCAGGCGCAGCCGAACATCGGGCCACGCGGGTCGCGGCGGCGCGCGCGCGCCTGGCCAACCGCCATAGCAATCCCGATCAGGTCCTGCGCAATGCCGATCAGGTGGATGGCGGTGCTTTCATCGACCATGGCCTCTCCCGCCAAACAGATGGAGAGAGCAATATGGAAGTCCGCGTCATCGATCTACCCGAGGCACGTGTCGCCTACCAACGCCACATCGGCCCCTATGGTCCGGCGATCGGTACCTTCTGGCGTGAAACCGTCGCGCCATGGATGCATGCCAACGGCCTGGCCGGGCAAACGTGTTACGGCATCGGCCACGACGCCCCCGGCATCACGCCGCCGGACAAGTGCCGCTACGACGCCTGCGTGGAGATACCTGAAACCTTCCAGCCCGGCGGCCGGGCCAGCGTCTCCGTCCTGCCGGGCGGACGTTACGCCGTGGCGCAATTCAGCGGCGCCCCTGCCGCCATCGCCCAGGCATGGACCTGGCTGACCCGGGAATGGCTGCCGTCCAGCGGTCTGCAATGCGACGAGCGCCCGTGCTTCGAGCGGTTCTCAGCAGTGTCGGCGCTGGACGCGCGAACGGGCTCGCTGACCTGCGAGCTGTGTATTCCCGTGCGTGCGCTCTAGCGCGGCGAGGCGGACAGCGCCTGCGCCACCGACGCCACCAACTCGGCATCGGCCAACAGGGTTTTGCAACGCGCTTAGGAGATCTTCCCGATCTCGGTCAGGCTTTGCCGCCGCGTGGCGCGGTTGAACAGGCGCGCATAGCGGACTGCCCCCCGGGCACGAGAAAATGGCCGGAGCCGCCATGCGGCGCCCGGCCATTCCTTGCTTCACGCCAGGCGCTCAGTCAGCCTGGGCGCCCAAACGTTTCACCACCGCGCCCCACTTGTGGATCTCGCTGTCGACGAACTTGCCGGTTTCCTCCGGGCTCATCGGCATCGGCTCCGAGCCGCGATCGGTGATGAACTTCGACAGCTCGGGCGACTGCAGCGCCTTCACCGTTTCCGCGTTGAGCTGGCTCACGAGCGCGGGGGGCAGGCCCTTGGGCGCCATCAGGATGGCCCAGCCCAGCGCTTCGAAGCCGGGAACGCCTTGCTCGCGCACCGTGGGCACCGACGGCAGCTGCGGCGCGCGCTTGGCCACCGTGACCGCCAGCGGCACGGCCTTCTTCGACTGGATCAGGGGCAACGCCGCCGTCACCGAATCCACCATCAGCGGGATCTGGTTGCCGAGAAAGTCGGACTGCGCCGGGCCGCTGCCCTTGTAGGGGATGTGCACCATGAAGATGCCGGCCTGGGCCTTGAGCATTTCGGCCGACAGATGCTGTGTGCCCCCCACCCCCGCGCTGGCGTAGCTGTACTTGCCTGGCGCGGCCTTGGCCTTGGCGATCAGGTCGCGCAGCGAGACGATGCCGGAAGCCGGCGTGGCGAGGAACACCAGCGGCACCGAGAACACGCCGGAGATCGGCTGGAAATCCTGGCGCGGGTTGTAGTTCAGCTTCTTGTACAGCGTCTGGTTGACTGCCATCGCGCTGCCGGCCATCACCAGCGTGTAGCCATCGGGCGCGGCGTGGGAAGCGATCTCCATGCCGAGGTTGCTGCCCGCCCCGGCACGGTTGTCCACCACCACCGGCTGGCCAAGCTGCTTGCCCAGCCGCTCGGCCAGCGCGCGCGCAAAGATATCGGTGGCCTGCCCCGGCGGAAAGGGCACGATCAGCTTGATGGGCCGCTCGGGATAAGCGGCGTGGGCAAAGGCGGCAGCCGTCGTCAGTGCTGCTGCGGCCATGAGGGCAAAGGGCTTCTGCAAGGGGCGCTCCTGCGTTATTGGTTTTATGGGTGGTGCTGGGTATGTGCATGGCGTGCGGCGCATGGGAGCGGCCGCGCAGGGGGGATTCTACGGGATGGCGCATCGCTGCCGCATCGCCGCCTGCCGCCCTTGCATTTCCAAAAACCCGATTGCGGCGTTGGCACGCCCGGGCGGCAGCCTTGGGATGTTCCGCTTCCCCCTTTTTTTGGAGCGCCGCATCAACGCCGTTACCGAACCGCTGCTTGCCTTGCCGGACCCGAGCCTGTCCCTTCCCGCCCTGCAATTCCCCGGCGGCCAGGTCGCCCAGGCCGCCGGCGCCCAAACAGATTCTGGCGTCATTGCGCGGCCTTGGCTGATCCACTTGTACTGTCCGCGGCCGCACGCCCGGCCAGAACCGCTTCGCCTCACTTTGAAACGGCCTCTTAGGCAACGATCTACTTCAGGTATTTCCATACGCCATTCTGGATCTGGACCAGCACCGCGGCCCGCTTGTCGTAGCCAACATGGTCGGTCCGGGACATCGTCGTCACGCCTTGGGTAGTCACGACACCGCTGGTGCTCTCCAATGCGTCGCGCAGCGCAATGCGGAACGCCTCGGTGCCCGGTTTGCCCTTGCCAAGGGCGCCGGGAATCGCCGCACGCAGCACCAGGCCCGCATCCCAGACATTGGCCGAGAAAATCGAGGCTGAGTTAGGGCCGTACGCGGCCTCGTAGCGCTTGACGAAATCCTGCGCCACGGGTCGCACCGGGCTGCCTGGCTCAAGCTGGTCCGCTACCAGCACCGGCCCAACCGCGAAGATTGCGCCCTCCGCATCCTTTCCGGCAACACGCAGGAAGTCCCGGTTGGCAATGCCGTAGGTCTGGTAGACGCTTCCTTTGTACCCGCGCTCGTTGAGCGTCTTCTGTGGCAGGGCGCCGGGTGTGCCGGATGCGGCGACAAGGACGGCATCCGGCTTCGCGGCAATGATCTTCAGTGTCTGCGCAACGACGCTGGTGTCCGTGCGGACATAGCGCTCCGTCGCCACAAGCTTGATGCCGGCCTTGTCCGCCAGCGGCTGGAGTGCGGACAGCCATGCGTCGCCATAGGCATCCGAGAAGCCCATGAATGCCAGCGTCTTCGTCCCGGCCTGTTGCATATGGTCAAGCGTGGCGCCGATCATCAGGTTCTCATTCTGGATCGCCTTGAATGCCCACCGTCGTTTCTCGTCCTGCGGCTCGACGATCCTGGCGCTGGCGGCCAGGCTCATCAAAGGCACCTTGGTCTCGGCGGCAATGTCGACCAGTGCAATGGTGGACGGCGTGACCGAGGAGCCCATCACCACATCCACCTTGTGTTCATCCACCAGGCGGCGAAAGTTGCGCACGCTGACGCTCGGATCCGAGGTGTCATCGAGGAGGATGAAGTTCAGCTTCTGCCCTGCGACCTCCTTTGGCAGAAGGTCGATCGCGCGCTTTGCCGGCATGCCGAGTGACGCCGCCGGACCGGTCAGCGACAGGGTGACGCCGACGTTGATATCGGCACGTGCGGGGGTTGCCGCCAGGCTGGCCATGGCGAGCACGGCAGCCAGCATTGAGCGAATGGGATGGAACATCGTCTTGTCTCCTTGGATGATCGCGGCCATCTGGGTGGCGCGTGTTGTGGTGCTTTTGCCAGGCGGCGGGGCTGCGCGGCGTGCTCAGATGTCCAGTTCCAGCTCGGGAGTCAGCGCCCGCGAAACGCAAATCATGATGGCTGTGTTGGCCTCGCGCTCTTCGTCGCTCAGCACGTAGTCCCTGTGGTCCGCCTTGCCGGACAGCAAGGGCACCTCGCAACTGCGGCACAGCCCCTCGCGGCAGGAGAACGGCAACGGCACACCGTTGTGCTCAAGCGCGTCGAGAATGGTTGAGCCGGCGGGCACGGTGAAACGGCCGCCGTGCCGGTGCAGGACAACCGTGAAAGCCGCGTCCGCATCGGCATGGGCACCGGCCTGCTGCGGATCCGCGCTGAACCGCTCGAAGTGCGTGGCAGCGCGTGGCACACCCGCCGCCGCCGCCTTGACGGCCACCGCGTCCATCAGTGGCGAAGGCCCACAGCAATACACGTGACCGCCCTCGTGCAGCCCGCCAAGAAAGGAGCCAAGATCCGCCAGCGCACCCTGGCTCTCGTCATCGACATGCAGTTGCACCCTTTCCCCGTAGCGCGACAACGTATCCAGGTAGGCCGCGCGCTGGCGCGAGCGCATGCAGTAGAGCAGTTTCCACGGCCGGCCGTTGGCCTCGCACCAGCGGATCATGCTGAGGATCGGCGTGATGCCGATGCCGCCGGCGATGAACAGATGCACCGAGGCGGCCGCGTCGATGCCGAAGAGCGAACGCGGCGCGCTCACGGCGAGCGCGTCGCCCGCCTTGAGTCCTTCATGGATATACCGCGACCCCCCGCGCGACGAGGGCGCGAGCCCCACGCCAAGGCAGTAGCGGTCGGTCTGCGTGGCGTCGTTGCACAGCGAGTATTGCCTGACGATATTGCCGGGAAGGTGCACATCGATGTGGGCGCCCGCGGTGAACGCCGGCAAGGCGCCGCCGCAGGGGCGCCGCAGCTCGATGCCGAGAATGCCCTCGGCCTCCGCGGTCATCCTGGATACGATCAGTTCGAGCATGCCGGGCTACCTCCGCGCGGACGCCGCCGCTTCCTCTTCGAGCTTCTGGTTCACCGCCCAACGGAATTGCGAAAGCGCGGCGTCAATGGAAAACGGCATCATCTTGAAGCTGGGCTCAAGCTCGAGGCTTCGCTGCTGCGCGGAGATGATCTCGCGGTCTTCGTCGAACGCGGTGACCACGCTTTGATGAATCGACGCGGTGACTTCCGGCTTGTCGATGGCAAAGTTGTGCGGATGGGCAAAGAAGTAGTGTGTGGAATTTTCCGTCTCGGGGGTGATGGCCTGGCAGCCACGGAACTCAGCGGCATCGACGCGCACGCCCGCCGGCGCGCCCGTGCCGGTGGGAGACATGCCGGAGTCCATTAACAGGATGGCGGGGATCGTGAAGTTGTAGATGTTCCAGCGATCGACCTTCCCCGGATAATCCTTGACGGCCTTGGCGAAGGCGGGCGCTTCGGTATTGATGGCCCAACGCGTGATCCGCACGCCGCCGTCGATACGCTCCACCTTGGGCCGCACCGCGGCATAGTCCTCGCTGCCGCCCAGGGTGGTGGGGTGAACGAACGGCAGGTGCGAGAAGTCCAGCAGGTTGTCGCAGATCAGCAGGTAATTCACGTCGTAGTGGATGTAGCCGTCCAGGCTGCGCCATTCCGGATGGTCCAGCCACTGCGTATCCGGGATCAGCGACGGATCGGCATTTTCCGGGTCTCCCATCCAGATCCACACCCAGCGGTGTTGCTCGACGATGGGGAACTTGCGCACCTTGGCCTGCGGCGCAATGCGCTCCTGCGCGGGCGCCTCGATGCATCTGCCCGCGCTGTCGAACTTCAGGCCGTGATACATGCAGCGGATGCAATCGCCTTCCCTGCGCCCGACCGACAGCGGCGCGCCACGATGGCAACAGCGATCCTCCAGCGCGACGATGCTGCCGTCTTCCTTGCGGTACATCACCACAGGCACGCCGATGATGGTGCGGGAGAACATGCCTTCGGCAGGGATTTCCTTATCCCAGCCGGCTACATACCAGGTGTTTTTGATGAACATGCGGGGTTCCTTGGAGCGTTCACTTTGCGCCCGGCGCGCAGATTCAGGGCGCACGTTGCCATGCACGCATTGCTTGCAGGCAATGCGTGTTGCGGGCATTAAGAAAAGCGGAGAGTCAGGATGGCGGCAACGCGCCTTGCAGGCCGGAACGCCGGTGGCGGCGCGTGCGAGCGTGGGATGTCATGTCTTGTCTCCAGTGCGGCGACCCATCTCCGGGGTCCTTGACTGCAGAATAGATTTGGAGGAAACATGCGTCAACGTCATCCACCTAATAGCGAGAATGTACGCCATGCATGCAGATGAGCTGGACCTCAACCTCCTTGCGGTGTTCGATGCGATGCTGCGGGAGCGCAGCGTGACCAAGGCCGCGCAAGAGCTGGGCCTGACGCAAAGCGCAATGAGCCACGCACTGAACCGGCTGCGCGCCTTCTTCGATGACCAGTTGTTCGTCAAGACACCAGCAGGCATGACGCCCACGCACAAGGCGGAGGAACTGACCGAGGCCATTGTCGGCGTAATGGCCACTGTGCGGCAGCAAGTCCTGTCGCAATCCCGCTTCGATCCGCTAGCGGCACGGCGCACGTTCAACCTGTGCATGACCGACATGGGCGAACTGGTCTTCCTGCCGCCGCTGATCAGCAGGCTGCGCCGCGAGGCGCCGCACTGCAAGCTGCGCACGTTGCAGGTTCCACTACAGCAGATCGAGGGCATGCTCGGCACGGGCGAGGCCGACCTGGCACTGGGATCGATTCGCGCCGCGCCGGAAGGCTTGTTCCAGCAGCGCTTGTTCATGCACTCGTTCGTGACCATCGTGAGCGCGCGCAACCAGGAGGTTGGCGATGCCCTGACGCTCGAGCAGTTCCAGCGCATGCCGCAGATCGTGGTCACGCTGTCCGGGCGCGCCAGCGCGGCGTACGACAGCGCGTTTGACGACCATGGCATCCAGCGCAATATCTACCTCTCGACGCCGCACTTCCTGGTAGTGCCGTTGCTGATGGAGCAGCAGCCGGACCTGATCGCCACGGTACCGCTGGAGCTCGCCAACGTCTTTGCCCGCTACGGCACGGTGCGCGTGATGCAGCCGCCGGTGGCGCTGCCGGAATTCGCCATCAAGCAGCATTGGCATCCGCGTTTCCACCATGACCCGGCAATCATCTGGCTGCGCGAGCTGGTGAAACGGACCTTCGAACACTATCCACGGGTCTACGATGGCGAGGATGAGGCGGCGGTGCCTGCGCCGCAACCCAGGCGGCCCCGGCGAGCGGCAAAGGGAAAGTAAGCGGCGGCTATCCGTTCCCCGCGGCTGCCTCTATCGGCTCCATCGGCTCCATCGCGCCAAACCGCCACGACAACCGCCGCGCCGCCTGCAACAGCGTCCCGGCCGTCGCGCTGTCCGTATTGCTGTCGAAGCTGCCCGATGTGCCAATCAGGGCGATGACGAGCGCAATGCTGCCGGTGTGGTCGAACACGGCCGCCGCAAGTGTGTCGATGCCGGGCACGGGCCGGCTCAGCGCATTGTCGATCCGCTGCGCGCGGATTTGCGCCAGCCGGGCCGCGTACGCTGGCGCAAGCGCTTCGCCCGCGCCGCTGTGCGCTTCGACGACTTCCGATTTCGGTACACCTGCGAGCCGCAGCGCATCCTGGCCAAGCAGGCCGATCAGCACAGGCTCCGGCAGGTGCGCCGCGAACAGCCGGCCGATCGCCGTATTGACCAGCGACAGCACGGTGCCGACCCGCAGGCTGACGTGCTGCGGCCGCGCGGCTTCCTCCAGGCGGACCACGGTCGGCCCCAGCGGGCCAAGCACTGCCATTGCCACGCTCAGGCTGGTCGCGCCAGCCAGCTCGATGACTTCCGGCTCGGCCTCGCGGGTTGGCGAGAGCCGCTGCAAGGCGATCAGCCCGAGTTCGAGGCCCAGCGGGCCGGACAGGAAATTGCCCGCCGCGTCGCGCGCCAGCAAGCCGATCTTCTGCAGGCTGACCAGATGCGGGAATGCTTTGGCGGGCGGCATGCCGGCCGCGCGCGCAAGGTCGCGCAAGGGCAGCGGCCGCCCGGCCGCGACCAGCGCGGCAAGCAACTGGCCGGTGTTGTCCAGCGACTGGATGCCGCGTTGCGGCTTGGCGGCTTGGCCCAGGATGTCGTCGATTGGCATGGGGGCGGGTGTCATTCGGCTTCGGTAGTGGCGGCGATCGCGTCACGGATGGCGGCGGCGGTGTCTAGCAATGCGACCGCCACGGGGCCACGCCAGCCCACATCGATGGCGCCGGTCGATCCCACCACGGTCAGCGCCAGGCGCAGCCGCCCGCTGGCGTCCAGCACCGGCACGCACAGGCTGCTGACGGCAGGGCTCGGCGCGTCGATGCTGCGCTCGATGCCACGCTCGCGGATGGCGGCGAGATCCGCAGCGAACGCGGTGGCGTCCACGGCGGGCGTGTCGCCCGCGTGCTGTTGCGCCCAGATCGCCTGCCACTGGCCGGGCGGAAGAAACGCGCAGAACACGCGGCCGGTCGCCGTTGCCGACAGCGACATCACCGTGCCAACGTGCAGGTTCACGTGCAAGGGCGAGCCCGCGTGCGCATAGCGCACGATGGTGGGGCCCTGCGGGCCGGCGGCGCAGATCGCCACGCTGAACCCGCACGAGCCAGCCAGCGCGGCCACCAGCGGCACCGCCGCCCGGTAGGCCGGATCGTGATCCAGATACAGCATGCCGAGCTGCAGCGCCAGCGGGCCTGGCTCGTAGCGCCCGGACAGGTGGTCGCGCTTGATCAGGCCAAGCCGCACCAGGCTGACCAGGTAAGTGTGTGCTTGCGCGGGCGCAATCTGCACGCTGGCCGCAAGATCGGCCAGGGCCATCGGCGCACGGACGTCGGCCAGCGCGCGCAGGAAGCGGCCGGCGACTTCCACGCTCTGGATGCCGCGCTGCGCCTTCTCCTCGCCGCCGGCGTCCGCCATGTGGTCCTCGGATCGCGCTGATCGTGCTGGTCGTGGCATTCGGCCCCCGCTTGAAAACCCAGATAGTAATCGACCCGACGCCATCCACCCGGCAAGACCGAGGGTTTCCCCCTGGATTTCCGCGTCTTGCTTGTGCCTTATCCGCCTCGCCACGTTAGTTAGTCAAAAACAATATGATTTGTTATTGACTAATTTCACTGCGATTCCTAAGATGGCCTTACCCCGATACCGGTGCAGCTATAGAGTGAATACGGGGCGAGACAGTCCCCCGCCATGCAGTGATCCGCTCCGGCGCCTGCTGTCTCGTCTTTTCCCCACGCAAGACAAAAGAGATGAGGCAAGCATGAGCAAGGCATTCGCATCCCAGGCCGACCTGGAAGCCAAGAAAGTCACCTTCACCCAGCTCTCCGAGAACGCATACGCGTACACCGCCGAGGGCGACCCCAACTCCGGCGTGATCATTGGCGACGACGGCGTGCTGATCGTCGACACCACCGCCACGCCCGCCATGGCGCAAGACCTGATCGCCAGGATCCGCGCGGTGACGGACAAGCCCATCAAGTACGTCGTGCTATCGCACTACCACGCGGTGCGCGTGCTGGGTGCTTCGGCCTATTTCGCCGAAGGCGCGCAGCAGATCATCGCCAGCCGCGGCACCTACGAGATGATCGTGGAGCGCGGCGAGGCCGACATGAAGTCGGAGATCGAACGCTTCCCGCGCCTGTTCGCCGGCGTGGAAACCGTGCCGGGCCTGACCTGGCCGACGCTGGTGTTCGAGAAAGAAATCACCCTGTACCTCGGCAAGCTGGAAGTGCGCATCGCCCATCTGGGCTCGGGCCACACCAAGGGCGATACCGTGGTCTGGCTGCCGTCGCAGAAGGTGCTGTTCTCCGGCGACCTGGTGGAGTACGACGCGGCCTGCTACTGCGGCGACGCGCAACTCGCGCAATGGCCCGCCACGCTCGACGCCTTGCAGGCCCTGGGCGCCGAGAAGCTCGTCCCCGGCCGCGGCCCGGCCCTGACCAATCCGCAAGAGGTCAAGAAGGGCATCGAGTACACCAAGGATTTCGTCACCACGCTGTTCCAGGCGGGCAAGGAAGCCGTGGTGGACCGCCTGGACCTGAAGAGCGCGATGGCCCATACGCGCAAATCGATGGACCCGAAATTCGGCCACGTCTTCATCTATGAGCACTGCCTGCCGTTCGACGTGTCGCGCGCCTTCGATGAGGCCAGCGGCATCCAGCATCCGCGCATCTGGACCGCACAGCGCGACAAGGAAATGTGGGCCGCGCTGCAAAACTGAAGGCCAATCGCCGCATAGATGGAATGGCCGTACAGAGTGGATGGAGACACAAACATGAGCAACGATTACCAGAACCAGTCATTTGAGTACCAGCCCTGCCGCGAGCAAAGGCAGGCGCACGCAGGCAAGCCGCACCCCGTGATCGTCGTCGGCGCCGGGCCCGTCGGCCTGGCCACCGCGATCGACCTGGCCCAGCACGGCGTGCCGGTTGTGCTGGTGGACGATGACTGCACGCTGTCGAGCGGATCCCGCGCGATCTGCTTTGCCAAGCGCACGCTGGATGTCTTCGACCGGCTAGGCTGCGGCGAACCCATGGTGGACAAGGGCGTGCGCTGGCACGTCGGCAAGGTCTTCGTGCGCGACGAGCAGGTCTACACCTTCGACCTGCTGCCGGAGGCCGGCCATCAACGGCCGGCCTTCATCAACCTGCAGCAGTATTACGTCGAAGGCTTCCTGCTCGACCGCGCGCGCCAGTTGCCGAACCTGGAGATCCGCTGGAAGCACAAGGTGACGGGCATCGAACAGCGTCACGCCGGCACGCCGGACGCGGCCGTGGTGCTGAGCGTCGACACGCCGGACGGCCCCTATGCGCTCACCGGCCGCTACGTGGTGGCGGCCGATGGCTCGCGCAGCCCGCTGCGCAACCTGCTGGGCCTGGACAGCAAGGGCCGCACATTCAAGGATCGCTTCCTGATCGCTGACGTGAAGATGGAAGCCGAATTCCCCACGGAGCGCTGGTTCTGGTTCGACCCGCCTTTCCATCCGAACCAGTCGGTGCTGCTGCACCGCCAGCCCGACAATGTCTGGCGCATCGATTTCCAGCTCGGCTGGGACGCCGATCCCGTGCTGGAAAAAACGCCGGAGCGCGTGATTCCGCGCGTGCAGGCGCTGCTCGGGCCGAACGCGAAGTTCGAGCTGGAATGGGTCAGCGTCTATACCTTCTCCTGCCTGCGCATGGACAGCTTCCGCCATGGCCATGTGCTGTTTGCCGGCGACTCCGCGCATGGCGTCTCGCCGTTCGGTGCGCGCGGCGCCAACAGCGGCGTGCAGGACGCGGAGAACCTTGCGTGGAAGCTGGCGTACGTGATCCAGGGCCGCGCGCCGGACAGCCTGCTCGACACCTATGCAAGCGAGCGCGAATACGCTGCCGACGAGAACATCCGCAACTCGACGCGCTCGACGGATTTCATCACACCGAAGAGTGCGGTCAGCAAGGTGTTCCGCGATGCCGTGCTGGCACTGTCGAAGAAGCATGCGTTCGCCCGGCAGCTGGTGAATAGCGGGCGGTTGTCATTGCCATCGGTGCTGCGCGACTCGACGCTCAACACGCCTGACACCGACGACTTTGCCGCCGCCATGGAGCCGGGCACGGCCTGCGTGGATGCGCCGGTCCGCGGCGCGCAAGGCCAGGGATGGCTGCTGCCGCAACTAGGCGGGCAATTCACCGCGCTGCTGTTCGGCACACCCGACGCCGACAGCCTGGCCGCCCTGCAACGGCTCCAGCAAGGCACGCTGCCGCTCAGGCTGGTGGTGGTCAGCGCGGATGCCATGCCCGCCGCATCGCCCGGCATTGCGGTGTTGCACGACGCCGAGGGACTTGCGGCGCAGCGCTACGACGCGCGGCCCGGCACCCTGTACCTGATCCGCCCCGACCAGCATGTCTGCGCGCGCTGGCGGCAGGTCGACATCGCCGCCGTCCAGCAGGCCATGTCACGCGCGACCGGCAACTTGCCAGGCACGCAGACCAGCGCACCGGCAGCGCAAGCGGCCGCTCCGGTAGCGGCATGAATCCCGCCGCGACATTCCGAGTCAGAGAGACAGCAATGGCACTCAACACCCAACCCAACCTGGCGCGCGCCGACGACTTCTACGAAGCCCTGATCGACATGCACCGCGATCTCGACGACGGCCAGAGCCAGGCGGCCAATGCGCAATTGATCCTGTTGCTCGCAAATCATATCGGCAACCACGACACGCTCGCCGCCGCCATGGAGCTCGCGCGGCAGGGCGCGGCGCCGGAGATCGGCGCGCAAGCCTGATCGCAACGGGCGCTGCCCGCTGCCCGCTTCCACTCATTGCCAATACGCACCAGACGTCGGCATCCAGGGCCCGGCCGGGCCCGCGTTCCCGGAGACAATCCATGACCTTTTCCTCTGCAGGGGCCATTGCGCCCCCGGCTCGTGCTGCCTGCGACGAAGACGCGCTCTATCGCAAGATCTGGCTGCGCATCATCCCTTTCCTCTTTGTCTGCTACGTTATCTCCTTCCTCGACCGGATCAATATCGGCTTTGCCCAGCTGCAGATGAAGCAGGACCTGGGCTTCAGCGATGCGATGTACGGGCTGGGCGCCGCCGTGTTCTATGTGGGCTACGTGCTGTGCGAGGTACCCAGCAACATGCTGCTGGCCCGCTTTGGCGCCCGCCGCACCTTCACCCGCATCATGCTGCTGTGGGGCCTGGCATCGGTCGGCATGATGTGGGTGTCGACACCCACGCACTTCTACACGCTGCGCTTCCTGCTGGGCGTGTTCGAAGCCGGCTTCTTCCCCGGCATCGTGCTCTACCTGACGTACTGGTTCCCGGCGCGGCGGCGCGCTGCCGTGATGGCCATTTTCTTCGCGGGTGTTGCCGTGGCCGGCGTGCTGGGCGGGCTGGTGTCGGGCTGGATCATGCGCGACATGGCCGGCGTGCTCGGGCTCTATGGCTGGAAGTGGATGTTTGCCATCGAAGGTGCGCCCGCCATCTTGCTCGGGCTCGTCGCCGCGGTGTTCCTGGTCGATGGCCCGCAGCAGGCGAGCTGGCTCACCCCCACGGAGAAGGCATTGCTCGCCGCGCATAACGGGCCGGCCGGACAGGCCACGCGCGCGCACTCGTTTGGCGCGCTCATCGAGGCGTTGCGCAACCCGCGCATCTACCTCTTTGCCTTTATTTACTTCGCACTGACCTGCGGCTCGCTGACGCTGAGCTTCTGGATGCCCCTGATGATCCGAGACTTCGGCATCACCGATGTGATGTCCATCAGTCTTTACTCCGTCATCCCGAACGCCGTCGGCGCCGTCGGCCTGATCCTGATTGCCCGCCACTCCGACCGGCGCGGCGAGCGGCATCGCCATTTCGTAGCCTGCACGGTAGGCGGCGCGCTGGCGCTCGCGCTGCTGACCCTGCACCTGCCCAGCTTCGCGGCGATGCTCGCGCTGCTGTCCGCCGCGTGCGTGCTGATCTTCGCCGCGCTGCCGATCTTCTGGTCCTTGCCGCCAAGCCACCTGCCAGCCCACACCGCCGCCACCGGCATTGCCTTTATCAGCAGCATCGGCATTACCAGCGGCATCGTCAGCCCGTGGGTGATCGGGCAGATCAAGACGCACACAGGCAGCATGGACAACGCACTGTACCTGCTCGCAGGGTTGCTGCTGGCCAGCGGCGTCGCCATGTGGGCGGGCGTGCCGAAGGCCGAGCCACGGCGCTAACCCCGGGGGCCGGCTGGCCCCCCCGGGCTCCCATCTTTCTGGGGTTTCGACTAAACTTGCCCGCCCTCTTGTCGATATGAGGGGCGCACTGGCGCCTTGCTTGGCGCGCTCGCTTGGCGCGCGCGCCGGGTGGCCTCCAGGCAGGTCCAAGTCAACATCCAGAAAGGTCTTCCATGCACGCCGGTAGCTACAACAGTTTGCTTGTGCTGTTCTCACTGCTTGTGGCGATGCTGGCCTCCTACACCGCCCTGGACATGGCCGGGCGCATTGCCACCGCGCAAGGACGCGCGGCCCACTGGTGGCTGGCGGGTGGTGCCTGCGCCATGGGCATCGGCATCTGGTCGATGCACTTCATCGCCATGCTGGCGTTCCACCTGCCGATTCCGCTGGGCTACGACCTGCCCATCACCGTGGCCTCGTTGCTGATCGCCATCGCGTCATCCGCGCTCGCGCTCTGGCTGGTGGGCCGGGAAACCTTGCCGTGGCGGCGCCTGGCTGGCGGCGCCTTGTTGATCGGCAGCGGCGTTGCCGGCATGCACTACACGGGCATGGCTGCACTGCGCATGGTCCCGGGTATCTACTACATCCCATCGTTGTTCGTCCTGTCCGTGGTCATTGCGGTCCTGGCGTCGGGCACGGCGCTGTGGATTGCGTTCAACCTGCGGCGCGAGTCTGTCTGGGTGCGGCCCTTGCGGGCGGGCGCCTCGGTGGTGATGGGCCTTGCCATCGCCGGGATGCACTACACGGGCATGGCGGCCGCGCAATTTCCGATCGGCGCCGTCTGCGGCGCGGCGCGCGACGGCATGGACACCGGCTGGCTGGCCGTGGTGATCATCGTCGTCACGCTGGCCGTGCTGGCCATTGCCTTGATCACCTCGGTGCTCGATGTGCGCCTGGAAGCCCGCACCTCCATGCTGGCCATCTCGCTCGCCGAAGCCAACCAGGAACTGACCTACCTGGCGCTGCACGACAACCTCACCAAGCTTCCCAACCGGGTACTGCTGGAAGACCGGCTCGAGCAGGCGATCCAGGGCGCCACGCGGGAGAAGAGCCGCTTCGCCCTGATGTTCATGGACCTGGACGGCTTCAAGGCGGTCAACGACGCCTACGGCCATCCCATTGGCGATCAGTTGCTGGTGGCAGTCGCGCGGCGCATCGGCGCCAATGTCCACTCGCAAGACACCATCGCACGGCTGGGCGGCGACGAGTTCGTGCTGCTGGCCAGCGTCAGCGAGCCGGCGGATGCCGCCACCCTTGCCGAGAAGGTGCTGAGCGCCATGCGCGAGCCCTTCCAGGTAGCCGGCCGCGAGTTGCGCGTGTCCACCAGCATCGGCATTGCCATGTACCCTGGCGATGGCGAACTCCAGCACGACTTGCTGACCAACGCCGACGCGGCGATGTATCACGCCAAAGCGCTGGGCCGCAACACCATCTGCTTCTTCGAAGCATCGATGAACGCCAACGTGCACGAGCAGCTTCAGCTGGTGCAGGACATGCGCATGGCGCTGGAACGCCGTGAGCTGACCCTGCAGTACCAGCCCAAGCTCACCGCCCCCAACGGCCCGATAGTCGGCGTGGAAGCCCTGGTGCGCTGGATGCATCCCACGCGCGGCCTGATCGCCCCGGACCAGTTCATTCCCCTCGCGGAGAAAACCGGCCTGATCGTGCCGTTCGGGGACTGGATCCTGGACGAAGCCTGCCGGCAGATGCGAGCGTGGCGCGACGAGGGCCGCCCCGAGTGGACCATGGCGGTCAACCTCTCGGCACTGCAGTTCCGGCACGCCAGCCTGATCGCGACCGTGCGCGACACCCTGGCCCGGCATGCGCTGGAGCCATGCTGCCTGACGCTGGAGGTCACCGAATCCACGGCGATGCGCGACGCGGATGCCAGCCTGCAGATCCTGCAGCAGCTCCACGACATGGGCGTGCGCATCTCGATCGACGACTTCGGTACCGGCTACTCGAGCCTGCTGTACCTCAAGCGGCTGCCTGCGAGCGAGCTGAAGATCGATCGCGGGTTCATCCGGGATCTGTCACGCGATACCGAGGATGCGGCGATTGTCTCGGCCATTGTGGCGCTGGGGCGCACGCTGAATTTGAATATCGTCGCAGAAGGGGTCGAAACGGCGAAGCAGCAGGAGTTCCTGACGCGGCTGGGATGCAACTCGCTGCAAGGATTCCTGCTGGGACGACCGATGTCCGCGGAAAACCTGATTGAATCGCTGTCCAACGATAATCTGCTATCAGAGCCGGTTGAGGAAGGCACCATCGGGTCATGCTATGACGCGGGGTACCTCACGCCGCATTATGACTAGCCAGATATTTGACCAACCCATCAATCCCCCCCTTAGCCACAATATCCGCAAACTGCTTGCGATAAATCTCAATCAGCCAAGCCCCGCTCATATTGATATCGTAAATCGACCACCCCGCCGCGCCCCGCTGCAGCCGATAATCGATCCGCACCTCATCCCCGTTATTGATCACGCTGGTCTCCACCACTACATCCTTTCCCGCGGTCCGCGGCGCCTTGTAGCGAAACTTCAGCGTCTGCTCGCGCACTTGTGAAAGGGATAAGGCGTAGCTGCGCACCAGCAGCGTCTGGAACTGCTCGTAAAGCTGCCTCTGCTGCTCAGGCGTGGCACCGCGCCAGGCGCTGCCGACCGCAAGCCGGGTAGTGCGCTGAAAATCGGTGTAAGGCAGGAACTGCCGGCGCACCACGGCCGTGATCTTGTCCAGATCGCCGTTACGGGTGTCGGCGTTGGCTTGAATGGTGGTGAGCACGCCTTCGACGGCGGCGCGGACCATGCGGTCCGGCGAGGAGCGGTCAACGCCTGCGGCTGCAGGGCTCTCGCCAGGTGTCGCGGCCGGCGCGGTGATGGGCAAGGATGCACCAAGGACAAAGATAAAGCCGGCGCAAACCGCGAGCACGGCGGCATTGCATCCCGCAGTGGCAAAGCGAAGGCGAAAGCGAAAGCGGAAAGGGCGAGGCATCGCAATGATCCTCCACGAACAAGATGCGCTCGCCCCGGGGGCCCGGGGTACCCGCATCTCTTGCCTAATGCTAGTGCTTTGCCGCCAAAAATAAAATGACGGAAACGACAGTGGCCGGCGCGTACCACGCACCGGCCAACAGGCAATTACTGCGTCAGCGCCTTGAAACCCTGCAGCAAGCGCTCGATGTCATCCAGCTGGATATTGCCCATGGTGGAAATGCGGAACAACTCGGCCGATAGTCCGCCCTGCCCCGCATAGATGACAAAGCCGCGTTCCTTCAGGCCGTCGTGCAGCTGGGGATACGACAAGCGGGCCGGCAAGCGGTAGGCCCGCAGCACCACCGAGGACTGTTCCGACGGCCACAGGGCCGGCATGCCCAAGGCCTCGAGCCCGGCGCGCGCGCGTTCCGCAAGGGCCGCATAGCGCGCATGGCGGGCGCGCCAGCCACCCTCGTCCTCCAGTTCGCGCAGCGCTTCCACCAGCGCGTAATAGGCATGTACCGACGGCGTAAACGGTGTATTGCGCTGGTCCTGCAAGCGCGCGAGCCGCCCGAGATCCAGGTAGTACGTCCGGCTGGCGGCTTGCTCCAGCGCGCTGCGCCGCACAATGACGAACGATGCGCCCGGCACGCCGTGCAAGCACTTGTTGGCCGTGGCCGCCACCGCGGCAATGCTGCCGCCGAAATCGATCGCCTCGGCGCCGAAGCTGCTCACGCCATCCACCAGCAAGCGTACATCCCGCACGCGGCACAGTGCGTCCAGCGCCTGGAGGTCATTCAGGCGGCCTGTGGTGGTTTCATGATGGATCACCGCCACGTGCGTGATCGCGCGGTCCGCGTCGAGCGCGGCGGCAATGCGGGCAAGGTCAGGCGCCTGCATCCAGTCGTGCGCAACGACCTCATGGGCGATGCGGTACTGCGTGGCGATCTGCGTGATGCGCTCGCCGTACACGCCGTTCTGGACGATCAGCAGCTTGCCTTGCTCGGGCACCAGCGCGGCGATCATGCTCTCCACCGCCGCCGTGCCGGAGCCGGTCATCAGGACCGCGGCCCACTCGGCGGGATCCAGCTCGTAGATGTCCAGCAGGCGTGCACGGGCTTCGTCCTGCAGGTCAAAGAACTCGCTTTCGCGGTGGCACAGGTCGGGCTGCAGCAAGCTTTGGCGGACACGTTCTGACAGGGTAACGGGGCCCGGATTGAGTAGCAGCATTTACTTCCCTCCTTGGTCGGCACCGATGTGTCGCGCCAGGCGCGTCTTCACATCGACCGGGGTGATGGTCGGGCGCGGCAGGCCGTCCGGCGTGCCTGCGCTGATCGTCAGCGCGACAAAACGCGGGCCGGCGGCGCTCGCTGGCGCAGCCGTGAGCGTCTGGTCGAGCAGGTCGAGCTGGTCGCCCTCGGCCGCCGACGCGTAGCCGCAGGCGGACGCCACGCCGGCAAACGAGACATGGTGCGACACGGTCGCCTGTCCGCCGGTGGAGTCATGGGCGCCGTTGTCGAGCAGCACATGCGTGAGGTTGCCCGGGCCATAGGCGCCGAGCGTGGCGAACACGCCCATGCGCATGAGCGCCGCGCCGTCGCCGTCCACGGCGACCACGTTGAGGTCCGGACGCGCGAGCGCAAGGCCTAGCGCGAACGGCGTGAGGCAGCCCATCGAACCCACCATGTAGAGCTGGTTGGCACGGTCGTCGAGCGCGTAAAGCTCACGCCCGCAGAATCCGGTCGATGCCAGCACCACGGTCTTGTCCGTTGGCGTATGCGCGATCACGCGTTGCAGCGCGTCGCGGCGCGTAGGCAGGCCATCGCGCGAAGCGCCCCGCGCCTCCGACTGCGGCGTGCACTTGGGGCGCAGCGCGGGCTGCTCCTGCTGCTTGAGCGCATACGGCGCGACGCTGCCCTTTTGCATCACCAGCGCGTACGGACGGCCGGTGGCATCCATATGCGCCACCGCGCGATCCAGCGCCGGGCCAACCTCGGCCGGGTCGGTCGGGAAGGTTTCCCACGGGATCTCCATGGTATCGAGCATCGTCGGGGTGACCGGGCCCATCAGCGCGTGCTGCGGTTCGTCAGCCACGCCCGGCTGCCCGCGCCAGGTCACGATCAGCAACTGCGGCAGGCGAAACGTCCACGTGAGCGAGGTCAGCGGGCTGACCGCATTGCCCAGGCCGGAGTTCTGCATCATGGTGACGCCACGGCGCCCGCCCTGCGCGCCCAGCGTCACGCCGGCGATCAGCGCCACCGCATCGCCTTCGTTCGCCGCCGACACGTAGTGCAGCGATGGATCCTGCATCACGTAGTTGATGAACGGCGTGAGATACGAGCAGGGCACCCCGGCATACCAGTCGAAGCCGCGCGCACGTGCGGCCTCGACAAACTGTGCCGCTTCGATCATCGGGCTTCCTCTGCGTCCGTGCCGCCGACCGCAAACGGTGTCTGCGTATGCGCGAAATCGCCCGCGCGGCGGAAGTCGTCGAGGTCGTTCACGCCGCGCCAGTGGCCGTGCACATACTTCACTTCGATCTGTTCACCGGCTTCGACCAGCGCGTTAAGCAGCGCGGGCATGTCCAGCGTGTTGAAGTCGTCGCGCTTGCGCAGTTCGGCAACCAGCTTCTGCAGGCGCACGCGGCCCTCGCCGCGCACGTTCAGCAGGCCGATCCAGCGGCCGTGCGGTGCCTGGGCCTGACCTGCGCCCGGCTCCTGGCCCTTGCTCGACACATGGCGCAGCAGGATCTTCTGGCCGAACAGGTCGCGGTCGTCGGGCGCGGAGCAATAGGCGAAGTCGCGCACGCTCTGGTTCGACTCCGTGGTCAGCGACGAGTCCACCACTACGCTGAACGGCGCGTCGCTCTCGAGCAGGTCGCGCAGGATATAGCTGCGAAACAGCAGGTCGCCGTAGGCGATCACGGTATCCGTCTGCAATCCGTCAACGGCACACGCCAGCGAGGCCAGCTCGCCGGTCTGGGCGTACTGCTCGTTGACCACCAGCTTGATGCCGGCCGTGTCGATGGCCTTGGCCTGGTAGCCGCCCACCACGGTGATGTCGTTGATCGACTGCTTCTTGAACGCGTCCACCAGCCAGCGCAGCAGCGGCTTGCCGGCCACGGGCAGCATGACCTTGGGACGGTCCTCGGTGAGGGGCTCCAGGCCGGTGCCGCGGCCGGCCGCCAGCACCACCGCCGCGCCCGGCGCTTGCGAGCCGGACAGGTAGATCTTCTCGGCGGTCGAGTACTCGTCGGCGTCCTGCAGGCGGAAGATCTCGTTGACGGTGGCGATGCGGTCTTCCACATTGACCAGCGTCTCGCTGTCGTGAATCTCCTTGGCCACGGCCTGCATCGAGGATGCCGCCACGCGGATCAGGTGGTTGGCCCAGATCACCACGCTGATGCCGGCCTTGCGGAAGGCTTCGGTCGGGGTGCTGTAGTACTTGGTCGGCACGATCACCAGCGGGCCCCGGCCGGCCCACTCGCGCGCGAACTGCAGGATCTCGTCCGGGCGCGACAGCTTGCTGTGGATCAGGATGGCATCGGCGCCGGCCTGGCGATAGGCCTCGGCGCGGCGCAGGGCTTCGTCCATGCCCCAGCCTGCGATCAAGGCTTCCACGCGGGCGACGATGGAGAAGTTGTCGTCCGACTGCGAATCCTTGCCGGCCTTGATCTTGCCGCAGAACTCATCGATCTCGGCCAGCGGCTGGCGCTCGCCGTCGATGAAGCTGTTGGTCTTGGGAAACTGCTTGTCCTCGATGCACACACCGGCAATACCGCGCTGCTCGAGCTTGCGCACCAGGCGGCGCACATTGTTGAAGTTGCCGTAGCCGGTGTCGCCGTCCAGCAGGATCGGCAGGTCGCTGGCGTCGGCCATGAACTCCAGCGTATCGACCACCTGGGTCCAGCTCGCTTCGTTGTTGTCGCGCACGCCGTACTGGGCGGAGATCGCCAGGCCCGAAGCCCAGATGGCCTTGAAACCGGCCTCGCGCACGATGCGCGCGGACAGCCCGTTGTGGGCTTCCATCATGAATTCCAGCTCGTTGCCGACAATCATCTGGCGCAGCCGGGCGCTGCGCGAAGCGGTCGAAAAAATCGGGTCAATCGCGTTCACTGTGCTACTCCCACAATCGGCTGAAGTTCAGGCAGGACTTCGTCGCGCGCGCGCGCCACGTCGTTCGGGAAATCGATCTCGATCCACGGTGCGCCGCTCACATCGGCGACATCGAATACGTGGCCGCCTTCGAGCAGCAGGTCGCGCACCGCTTCTTCGTGCGGCATGTTCGAGCGGCCGCTGTCGACATAGCCCTGGACGATCTGCGCCATGCGGCGCGCGGTTTGCTCCTGAAAGCGGAAGAAACCGACCGACTCGCCAATGGTGTCGTACTCCAGACCAACCGCGAGCTGCTTGCGCAGCTCCACCGGCACGCCGTCCTTCAGGCACAGCTTGACGGGTTCGTCGCCGGCTTCGAAATCGCGGTCGATCAAGAGGCGATTGGTGGTGGTGCCCGCCACCAGCGCGCCGAGGATGCGCTCGTCGTAGAGCACGTCCGCATCCATCAGCAGCACGTCGCCGCCGCGCGTGAGCGCATCGGCCACTGTGTGCACGGTCAGCACGCTGCCCAGGTCGTAACGCGGGTTCAGCACGATCTCCGGATAGGGGTCGCGCCCCAGCCGTACCAGCTCGGCCTCGACGTGTTCCGGCTGGAAGCCCAGCGCCAGCACGATCTCGTCCACCCCGGCCGCGTCGAGCATGCGCAGATGCCGCTCCAGCAGGGTGATGCCCTCAAAACGCAGCAGGCATTTGGGGAATTGCTCCCCGGGTTGTTGCTGAAGTCGCAGGCCTAGGCCCGCGGCAAGGATGATTGCTCGCATTCGTTCTCCGCACCCATGCAAATTGCCATCGATCAATCGGCGGCCTGCTGCACACCTGCTGCACGCCGCCGTTGGAATTTTCGTTCACTCAAATGTAAATACAGCAGCCCGGGCGCGCCGAGCCCGATCTCGCGGGCGCGCTTTGCCAGGGACAGCGCCAGCGCCGCTTCGGGCGGCAGGCCGACGATGGGCGCCAGCAGCAGGTAGCCGCCTTCCTGCGCGCCCAGCGAGCCGGGAATGGCAAACGCCGCGCCACGGATCGCCTGCCCCACGCTCTCCAGCAGCAAGGCGTCGAGCCAGCTGACGGGATGCCCGAGGAAATGCAGGGCCAGCCAGACCTCGCCCGTGCCGACCAGCCAGCCCACCAGGCTCAGCGCGAAGGTGGACGCCACCTTGCGGCGGTCGCGGTACATGCCTTGCACGGCCGCGTCCACGGCATCGGCGCGCATGGTCAACCCCGACCAGTCGCGCTTGCCGAATACCTTCGACAGCAGGCGCAGCACCCGGCCGAACAGGCCGCGCTTTTGCACCACGTAGAAACCCGCTATGCATAGCGCAAGCACGGCGGTGACGACCAGGGCCGGCGTGCGCAGGTCGGCAAGCGCATCGTGCCCGCCATACAGGCCAAACAGCGCCAGGCCGATAAAGGCGAACACCATCTGCGCCAGCGCCTGCATGGTGGTGCTCACCGTGATGGCCGCGGCGGCGTCGCGCATGCGCGTGCCGCGCTGCGCCAGGTAGCGCACCATCAGGACCGGGCCGCCGATCTGCCCCGCCGGCAGCAGGCTGTTGACGGACTCGCCGGCCCAGCGCGCCAGCAGCGCGTCGCGCAGGGTGCCGTGGCCGGCCCTGCGGTCGAACAACACGTAGATGGCGCCGGCGTCCAGCACCAGCGGCAGCAGGTGGAACGCGGCGACCAGCACCAGGCCCCAGCCTGCCGACATGAACGTCGACGCGACGGAGCCGAATCCCTGCCAGGCGAGCAGCGCGACAAAGAGCGCCGCGCCGATTGACAGGAAAAGCATGGCAGCACGGGTCATGAGCGGGGCTTCTGGCCCGGTACCAGTCTCTTGAACACTTGCCGGAAGCCGAAATAGGCGACCGCGTCCTTCATATTGGAGATGAAGCGCAGCCACGGGCGCATGCCCGGATCGGTCACGTACTCGAACGTCAGCGACACGCGCATTTCGTTGGCGCCGGCCGGCGTGATGCGATGACGCAGCTTGTCGCCATCGAAGAACACCAGCCCGCCGGGCGTGGTCTGCACCGAGCCGGGCTCATCGGGCACTTGCGCGTTGCGCGTGTGCAGTTCGTAGTCCAGGCGGCATGACGATTCCTCGATCACGCCCAGCAGCAGCGTGTAGCGGCGGCCGTCGTAATAAGAGGTGTCGTAGTGCCAGCCAATGTGGTCACCCTGGCGCGTGTAGTAATACAGCGCGTAGGCATGGGGATCGGAATCGGGGGAGACCAGCAGCTTCTCGCCGCACATCTGCTCCAGCCAGCCGATCAGCGCCTTCGACCGGTACAGCTCGGCGATGAACGGCGCTAGCTCGTCGATGGTGTGCCGGCTGACGCTGCCGCCCTGCTTGTGGCCGGGCAGGTAGTTGCGGTTGATCTGCGGCACCAGCGCGCGGGCGCTGGCCACCAGTTGCGCGGTGACTTCAGGCGCCAGGAAATCCTCCAGGTGCAGGAAAGCGTCCTGGCGCACGAAATCGGCGCGCAGCTGCTTGCTGTCGAGCCGCGCGGTGCGCTCGGCCACGCAGGCATCGGGGTTGGGCAGCATGGCGCCGGCGGCAGGTTCCGCAGCCGGCCTTTGGCGGGAGGGAACCGAAGCGGGGGACGGGTCGTCCAGCGTGATGTCGTTGGCTTGCTCGCTCATCGGGTTTCTCAGATCTCCGTCGAAGCCGTGGCTGGCAGGGGACGCCGCATCACACGCCAGTAATCGATGATGACCCAGGCCGCGAACAGGGGAGCGCCGATCGACGCTGCCATCAGGAACGGCGCGATGCCGCTGGTCAACGTCACCAGGGGAAGCAGGTAAAGCACGTCTTCGGTCTCGAAACCGCCGGCAGAGGCTTGCTTCGTCCCGCTTTTCCCCACACGCGACTCGATCCGCATGCGCAGGAAGAAGATCAGCGCCACCGCCACGCCCGCGAGCGCGCCTTGCAGGACGGGCGACATCGTGTCTGCCGCGGCCTGCCCGGAAATGGCTGCGCCCATGCCCACGAAGAGCAGGACGGTAATCAGCGCATCGCTCGCCAGGTCATAAAAATGGCCTATCTTGCTCGATTTACCGCTAATTCTTGCCAATTCTCCGTCAGTGTGGTCAACGAAGTTGGACACCACGATCAGGAGCGCGCCGTAGTTGGTCCACGCGAAACCGCCTTGCATCAGGCACGCTACCCCGGCAAGGCCGATCGCGAGCCGCAGGGTGGTCAAGTGGTTCGGCGTGATCCAGGAGTCCTTGAGCGGGCGGACAAGCGCGCGCGCCAGACGGGCGTCCCAGGTACGCGGAGCGGGAGGCTCGCCACGAGAATTCTTTGGATTTTTGTTCATCAGGAAAAAGGTCCACCGGCAGGAAAGCTGCCGCACGGCTCGCATACTAGCGCCGGATTGCGCACCTTGCATTGTGCGCACGCAACGCCGAAAGGCCGGCCGGGCCGCTTTTGGGGGCATACGCCAGTCAAACCGCTATGTTAAGCGATGTGACCCGCAACGGTAAGCGCGCGTGAACGGCGCCAACCTGGAAGTCGCCTCCACGCCAGCGCGGACGCGCTTTACCTTCCGCATGCCGGCAGGCTGAACCTGGCGCAAGGGAGCCCGGGGTTGCGGCGCTCAGCGCCGCGCCGGGCCCGGCCAAGCCAGGCTTCAAGGCTGGCTGCTTTCGCTGGCCCGTGCTCGGGCATCGTCTTGCGTGAACGATGGCGCCGCCATGGCTGGCGGCGCGCTGGCCGGCGCTCCGGCCGGTGCCGCATCGGCGCCGCCTTGCTCAACGGCCGGGCTGCTCGCGCCCGGCAACGCGGGCAACGCAGGCGGCGCCGACGCCACCGATGCCGCCACGCTGGCTTCCGGCTCCAATGCCGCCGTATCCGGCGGCGCCGGGCGAGCGGCCCGCTTGGGCGCGGGCGGGGCTTCCGGCTTGGCCGCCGACCCGAACCACCGCTGGTACCAGCCGCGTATCGTCCAGCCCAAGGCTTCAAAGAGGCCGGTCTCCTTCTGCTCCACGAAGCGGACGTTCGCATCGATCATGCGGGACCGGAGCGAACGCTGGAAAAAGTCACCCACCATCGGCAGCGCGCTGTGCGCGCCCTGGCCCCAGTAGTCGCTGCGCAGCGTCACCCGGCTGTCGTTGAACCCGACCCAGGCGCCGGCTACCAGTTGCGGATGCATCAGGATGAACCAGCCATCGGCGTTGTCCTGCGTGGTGCCGGTCTTGCCGGCGACATCCGCGCGAATGCCGAAGCGCGTGCGAATGCTCGCGCCGGTGCCGCGATCGATCACGCCGCGCATCACGTCGAGCAGGGTCTGCACGGTGGCAACCGGCAGCGCCTGCTCGGGTGACGCGGGACGGAACGTCTCCAGCACCTCGCCCTTGCGGTCTTCGATGCGCGATACCATCACCGGCTCCAGGTAGGCGCCCTGATTGGCGATGGTGCCGTAGGCGCTGACCATTTCCTTCAAGGTGACCGGGCTGGTGCCCAGCGCCAGCGAGGGCACGGGATCGAGCCGGCTTTGCCGCACGCCCATGGCGCGCGCCAGCTTGGCCACCTTGGCCGGGCCAACGCTCTGCATCAGTTGCGCGGTGATGGTGTTCTTGGAATACACCAGGCCATCGCGCAGGCTCATGGCGCGCCCGCTCGGGGGGCCATCGTCGGAGGGCCGCCAGACCTCGCCGCCGGCGAGCGGGATTTCCACGGCCTGGTCGACGAAGGTGTCGTCGGGCTTGGCGCCTTGCTCGAACGCAGCGCCATAGACGAACGGCTTGAACGTGGAACCTGGCTGGCGCTGCGCCTGCTGGACGTGGTCGAAGGCATCCAGGGTGAAGTCGCGGCTGCCTACCCATGCCTTGATTTCGCCGGTGCGCGGGTCCAGCGCGACGAAGCCTGCCTGGATGCGGGTCTTGGACTGGCGCAGCGCCTGCATGAAGGCGGTGTCCGCCAGCAGCTGCTTCATGGCCGCCTCGGGTGTCTGCCCGGACTCCCTCGCCGCGCGGTACGCCGGGGTCTCGCGCACAAAGGCCTGCACCAGGTCTTTGTTGGCCGCCCAGCCGGAGCGCGGCGCCCACGCGGCATCGGCAATCCCTTGCAGCTGGTTGCCCTGGCGCGCCACCGCCTGGTTGGCCAGCGCCTGCAGGCGCGAATCGATGGTGGTGCGCACCACCAGCCCGTCGGTGTAGATGTTGTAGTCGTTGCGGTCCGCCCAGGTGATCAGCCATTTGCGCAGCTGCTGGGCAAAGTGCGGCGCCGGGCCGGGCGGCTCGGTCTGCCGCTCGAAGTCGATGCGCAGCGGGCGCTTTTTCAGCAACTCGTACTTCGCCGGCTCCAGCTTCTGGTACTTGACCATCTGCGCCAGCACGGTATTGCGCCGCTGCACGGCGCGCTCGGGATTGATGACCGGGTTGTAGTAGCTGTTGCCCTTGAGCATGCCGATCAGCGTGGCGCTTTCCAGCACGTCGAGCCGGTCGGCGGATTTATCGAAGTAGGTGCGCGCCGCCATCTCGATGCCGTAGGCGTTGTACAGGAACGGCACGGTGTTGAGATAGGTCTCGAGAATCTCGTCCTTGGTGTAAAGCGCCTCGATCTTCAGCGCCGTGATGGCTTCCTTGAGCTTGCGCGTGAGCGTCGGCGCGCGGCCGATCTCGTCGGGATAGAGATTGCGGGCCAGCTGCTGCGTGATGGTGGAGCCACCTTGCCGGTCGCCGGAGAAGGTATGCAGCGCGGCCGAGCCCATGCGGCGCCAGTCCAGGCCGAAGTGCTGGTAAAAGCGGTGATCCTCCGTGGCGATCAGCGCGGTCGTCACGTTGGGCGAGATATCGGCCAGGCGGACCCATTCGCGGTTAGCCCACTTGAACACGGCCAGCGGCTTGCCGTCGGCCGACAGGATCTGCGCGGGCTGGTCGGACTTGGCCTTGCGGATGTCGCTGATGCCCGGGGTGAAGGGAATCAGCACCAGCACATAGAGCAGGAACAGCACCGGCACGGCGGCCACTGCCTTGGCCACGCCGCGGCGCGTGGGGCGCCGCAGGCGGGCAAGCCGCTCGGCGGCCAGGGATTTGATCTGGGCCAGATTCATGAAGCAAGCAGCATGGGGCGGAGTCACATTCCGGCACGAAGAAAGGCCTGCATCCTACCAAAATCGCTTGCGGCACCCCGGCATCTCGTCGCGCGCCTGGGAATCAAGGCCGGATCGGGGCCACTTCAGCACTTCAGCACTTCAGTCGAAGCGGTGCTCCGCAAGCACCAGGCTTTCGTCCAGACGCTCGTACTTGGACGCGTAGCTGGCATCGAAGCGCACCACGCGCCTGAGCTCCGGGGCATACCACGCCACCGCCGTGTAAGGCACGGAGGATGGTGCGCCATACGAGAAGCCGTAGAACGGCCGCGCCACATAGCCCTTGCAGGCCAGGCGCAAGACGCCGAAGCTGCCGGCAGGCACCGTGATGGCGGACTCCCCGGTCACCTCGCCGGTGAGTTCCATACGCATGTCGGTGCCGGCCTGCTTGTAACTGTATTTCCATCGGGCACCCGGCTTGACGTCTACCGGCACCCAGCCGCGCGGCGGCGATGCGCCATCGAACTCGCCGCCGCTGGGGGTGCTGATCCGCTCGACGCGGCCGTCCAGGGCCTCGACGCGGGCGCCCTGGTTGAACGTGATGCGCTCCCCTTCGACGCGGTCGACCCGGTAGACCACATCGCGCCGCTTGCGCGTCAGCTTGTCGATCAGTTCATAGCGCCAGACCTCGCCAACGCGGGGCGACTCGCCGCCAGCCGGGGCAGCGCCGGCCTCGTCCACCACAGGCGCCGCAGCCGCTGGCGCAGACGAGCGATAGCTGGCCATCGCCGCCGCGCCGCGCTCCTTGATCTGAGCGATCCAGCTTGCGGGCAACGCCTTGAGCTTTTCGCCGGGCGCGCGCCGTGCCGACAGGATGCCCACGAGCCGGCCCGTCTCATCGAACAGGCCGCCACCGCTGGCGGCCGCCGGCAAATCAAGCGTGAGCTCGATGCGGTCCAGCTTGCCGTCCAGGCCCGCGCGCCTGCCAGCACGTGGCAAGCCGTGACCAGTTGCCCCGGGCCAACCACCACGGCGGAGCCCGACGCCAGCGGCGCGTTGTTGGCGCCCGTTGCCCGCACGGCATAGATGCTTGGCGTGAGCTTGGCGAGCAGCTGCGGGGCATCGAGCGCGCAGGCATTGTCGGCGGCGAGCGTCAGAAAGACAGGTGTAGCGATCAGGGCGAAGCGGCGCATCGATTGCGGGCATGCGGGCAATCCGCTAGCATCTGCGCCATGACCCGCGCGCAAAACCCGTCGATTATTCGCACCATCCCAGGGATGGTGGGTTAGCGCACGTGGACTGAGCACACACAGCGACCCGCCCAACGAGGCGGGTTTTTTGTGCCCGCCGCCTTGGGGCCTGCAAACACCAAGGAGCCTGAAGATGCAGCCAACCCGCCCCGCAGCAGCAGCACAAGCACCACAAGCAGCAGCGCCCGCGGTCCTCTATATGGTCTGCGGCAAGATCGGCTCCGGCAAATCGACACTGGCCAGGCAGCTCGCTGCCCGGCCAGCCACCGTGCGGATCAGCGAGGACGACTGGCTGTCACGCTTGTATCCCGGCGAGATCCGGGAAGTCGCCGACTATGCCCGCTGCGCCGCAAGATTGCGTGACGCCATGGCCAGCCACATCGACGCGCTGCTGCTGGCGGGCATGTCGGTGGTGCTTGATTTCCCTGCCAACACGCCGGCCACGCGAAGCTGGGCCAGGGCCATCTTCGAGCAGTCGGGCGTGGCGCATCAACTCCACTACCTCGATGTGCCTGACGCCGTGTGCAAGGCCCGCCTGCGCACGCGCAACGCCAGCGGCACGCATCCGTTCGAGACGACCGATGCGCAGTTCGATGCCATCACGCGTTACTTCGTGGCTCCGTCGGCGCACGAGGGTTTCAACGTGATCCGGCATGTGCCATCCGAGGCCGGCGCGGCGGCGACCTGACAGGCAAAGCGGGGAAGGCGGCGGACCGCATGGCTCGGCTCGCTATCATGGCGAACACGTTCACCCACTAATCGAAAGCCGCCATGTCCCTGATGTTCGAGCTTGCATCCACCCTGCCGGTCAGCGCCAGCCAGGCATGGCGGCGCCGCCCGCCATGCGCGGCAAGGCGATCGGCGAGCTGCCGCTCGGCGAGCGGCTTGGCCGCAGCTGGCTGCTGGCGCTCGGCATGTTTCCCGTAGACGCGGACGACATCATGCTGGCGGAGGTGGGGCCGGGCTACCGCTTCAAGGAAACGTCGCGGATGCTGAGCATGCGCAGCTGGGTGCACGAACGAACGGTTCGAGACACCCCTGGCGGCTGCGAGGTGCACGACCGGCTCGTCTTTTCCTTGCGCGGACCCCCAGCCTGGCTGCCCGGTGGTGGCAGCGCGATGGCAGCCGTCGTGAAATGGCTGTTTCGCCACCGTCATCGGCGCCTGGCACGGTGGGCACGAAATGCCAGGCGCACAGAATCCCCGGCCTCGCCTGATAATTCAAAATATTTCAATGAATAATTGAGATTTCAGTCGCCAACGCGATCGGCCGGCGCCTAGACTTGCCTCACCGGCCCAGCAATCGAGCAGATCCAGTGATCCACGCGATGCGAGCCAAATTCAAATATTTCCAACTTTATCGAGGCACCGCATCATGAACCCCAACGCTACCCAAATCGCTATCGTCTACCACAGCGGCTACGGCCACACCGCCAGGCAGGCACAGGCCGTTGCACGCGGCGCCGCCAGCGTCGATGGCGTGGAAAGCCTGCTGATCAGCGTCGACGACATCGACCAGCACTGGGACACACTTGAAAACGTGGAGGGCATCATCTTCGGCGCGCCCACCTACATGGGCAGCGCGTCGGCGCAGTTCAAAGGCTTTATGGACGCCACCTCGCGCACCGTTTTCGCCAAAGGCGGCAAATGGGCCAACAAGGTGGCGGCTGGCTTCACCAATTCGGCCTCGCGTTCGGGCGACAAGCTTGCCACGCTGCAGCAGATCGCGATCTTCTCCGCGCAACACGGCATGCACTGGATCAACCTTGGCCTGCCCCCGGGCCACAACAACTCGAAATCGACCGAGGATTCGCTCAATCGACATGGCTTCTTCCTGGGTGCGGCAGCGCAGTCGAATGCAGACGAAAGCGCTGACGTGGTGCCGCCGCCGGCAGACCTGCGCACGGCCGAGCATCTGGGTGCGCGCGTGGCGGAAGTGGCCCGGCAACTGGCCGCCGGCCGCGCGGCATTGGCGTCGCTGAAGAAGGCAGCCTGAGGGCTTGCGCCCCAATACACACCTACGCGTGCCAATGCGCTTCACGTGATTGAAACGTTTCATAGCGTGCTACACTGCACGCCACAGCAAACGACGATATCCGTGGAGTGCCATGCAGAAAAAAGCCGCAGCGCAGCGCAAGCCGACCCTGAAGGACCTGGCCGAGCAAGCGGGCGTTTCGGTCGGCACCGCCTCCAACGTGATGGCGGAGCGAGACGGCCCGTCCGCCGAGACCGTCGCCCACGTGTTCGAGGTGGCGCGCAAGATCGGCTATGTCGCCAACGCCGCGGCCCGCAGCCTGCGCTCGCGGCGCTCGCGCCTGGTGGCCTGCCTGGTGCCGGACATCACCAACCGCTTCTACGGCGTGATCGTGCGCGCGGCCGAACATGTGCTGCGCGAGGCCGGCTACACCTTGCTGCTGGTCGACACCCATAACGACACCGAACGCGAATGCGAGCTGCTGCTGGACGTGACCCGTGTCGGCGTTGACGGCGTGCTGTTCGCGCCCGGCTCCGAGAGCTCCGGAAAGCTGCAGCAGCGGATCGCGCAGGTGGATGTGCCGCTGGTGATCCTGGACCGCGATATCGCGCCGGATCGGCCCAGCGTCAAGGTGGACCACTTCAGCGGCGCGCTGAAGACCGCCAACTATCTGCTCGATCTTGGCCACCGCCGCATTGCCCTGCTCTTCCCCAGCTCGCACCTGCGCCCCGCGCGCGAGCGCTGGCAGGCCTTCGAGACGGCTGCCGCCGCGCGCGGCATCGGCGATGCGCTGGAGCTTGTGCGCATCGACACCAGCTCGATGGACGTCGCCTTTTCGCAATGCCTGGCGTTATTCCAACAGGCCGCGCCGCCGACCGCCATCTTTGGGCTGGGCACGACCCTGCTCGCCGGCGCGCTCAAGGCAGCACGCCAGACCGGCAGGGACATTCCGGGCGACCTGTCCGTGGTGTGCGTGGGCGATACCGAACTGGCCCAGGTGCATACGCCCGAGCTGACCACGCTCACCTGGAACCTGCAGGTCCTGGGGCGCCATGCCGCCCGCCTGCTCCTTGCCGAGATGGAGCCCGGCATCGATCCGCAAGGCAGCCCTGACGCAACCGGGCACCTGATGCTGACCTGCGAGCTGATCCTGCGCGAGTCCTGCGCCGCCGTCCACACGGGGGCAGGCAAAAAACCGGCGCGAGGCCGGGCGAAGCGCCTCGCCAGCTAGGACTACCACTTTCCCCGGACCCATCACGCAAGCCCCCGCCGGGCGGCGCGATGCCGCCATTCCGGCATGCCCTTACCCTGTCTCAAGCCCTTGCAGGCAGTCGTTTACCCTTTATATGAAACGTTTCAATTTCGTGCTATATTTTTTCCATCCCTGGTAGTGGGGATCATGCAAACAATCACGTAAAGATCATCCAAAGATCACCACGGAGACAGCCACAGCATGCCGGACAGCAATCGCAAAGGAGTGAGCCGGCTTGCCGGCAAGGCAGCCATCGTCGTAGGCGCGGGATCGATCGGCGCCGACACCAGCAACGGCGCAGCCGCCGCCATCGTCTACGCCCGCGAAGGCGCGCGGGTGCTGTGCGTGGACCGCGACCTGGCGCTGGCCCGCAGGACCGCGAGCCAGATCGAGGATGCGGGCGGAAGCGCCAGCGCCTTCGAGGCCGACGTGCGCGACGGCGCGCGGCTGGCAGCCATGGTGGAGGCCTGCCGCGAGCGCTATGGCCGCATCGACGTGCTGCACAACAACGTGGGCATCGAGGAGATCGGCGAGCTCGAGGACATCACGGAGCAATCCTGGGACCGCGTGTTCGACATCAACCTCAAAGGCGCCATGCTCGCCTGCCAGAAGGCAATGCCGCACATGATCGCGCAGGGCGGCGGCTCGATCATCAACATCTCGTCGATCGCCAGCCGCAAATGGGGCCCGATGCCCTTTCTCTCCTACAACGCATCGAAGGCCGCGCTCAACCACATGACGCGGATCCTCGCGCGCCGCTACGCCGCGGACCAGGTGCGCTGCAATGTGATCCTGCCCGGCCTGATCGATACGCCCCATGCGGCCCACCTGACCGATGGCGACGAAGCCGCCGTGCAGGCCGCGCGCGAGTTTCGCAACAGCCGCTGCCCCATGGGCCGGCAAGGCACGCCGTGGGATATCGCCTACGCGGCGTTGTTCCTTGCCTCCGATGAGTCGCGTTATGTGACGGGGCTGGAGATGGTGGTAGATGGCGGACTGGGGCTTTGACGAAAATAGACAGCGAATCAAAGGCCGCACCGCGGCACATGACAAAGAATCAGGAGACGCCCCATGCCCCGCCACCTAGCCGCCGCTACGCTCGTCGTCGCGCTTGCCGCGCCCGCAATCGCAGCGCAGGCCAGTGAACCCTCCGCCGACTACCCCTCCCACCCCATCCGCCTGTTGCTGCCGATCTCGGCCGGCTCCGGCGGCGACATCCTTGGCCGCGTGCTCGCGCAGCGCATGTCGGCCATCCTGAAGCAGCCCATCGTGGTGGAAAACAAGGGTGGCGCCTCCGGCATCATCGGCACGCAAGCGGTCGCACGCGCGGCGCCCGACGGCTACACCTTCACGCTCGGCGGCGCGACCACGCATATGCTGAACGCCGCGGTCTACACCAAGCTGCCGTATGACCCGGTGAAGGACTTCACCGCCATCGGCCAGGTCGGCACCGCCGCCATCCTGCTGGTGGCCAGCAATGACTTTCCCGCGAACGACATCAAGGCGCTGGTGGCGTACACCAAGAGCCATCCCAACGAAGTGCAGTACGCCAGTTGGGGCACCGGCTCCACGGGCCAATTCTGCGGCGAGGTGCTCAAGCAACTGGCCGGCGCCTCGATGACGCATATTCCCTACAAGACCGTGCCACAGGTGCTCAACGACATCGTTGCCGGGCATATCAAGCTGGGCTATGTGGACATGACTTCGGGCACGCCCTTCGTCAAGTCCGGCAAGGTCAAGGCGATCGGCACCTGTACCTCGCGTTCGCCGAGCCTGCCCGGGGTGAAGAGCTATGTCGACGAGGGCATCGATTTTGACCGCGTATTCCGCTGGGGCCTGTATGTGCCCGCCGGCACGCCCAGACCGATCGTACAGAAGCTGTCGGACGCCTTGAACCAGGTGCTGGCCACGCCGGAGATCAAGGCCCGCCTGCTGGAGATGGGCATCGCGGCCACGCCGATGAGCGGCGAGGAACTCGGCAAGCTGAATGAGCGCGATATCCCGGCGTGGAAAGACGTAGCAAAGACCGCCGGCGTGACGCAGGACTAAGCGCCTTATGCACGCGTCAATGCACGCATCAGCGCATCAATCACCCGGCAAGTTCGCAAAAAACCCAAATCACGGAGCCCTGAACATGGATAGTCTGTCTCTCGCCCGCATCCAGACCGTGCGCGACCATATGGCCCTGGAGTGCACCCAGGAATGGGACGCCGTCATCGCCACCTTTGCCCATCCGCGCTACGAGATGCACGGAGGCGGCGCGGTCTTCGACGGCGAGCAAGCGGTGCGCGGCTACTTCGCGTCTTCGCGCACGCCCTTCCCCGACCAGGCCAACGAGATCATCAGCATCGCCGCGGCCGGCGACACGGTGCTGGTGGAATTCTGGCTCACCGGCACCCACCTAGGCCCCCTGAAGGCGAACGGCACCGTCTACCCGCCCACAGGCCGCGCGTTTCGCGTGCGCATGGCCGCATCGTTCGAGTTCGCGCCCGACAGCGACAAGATCGTTTGCGAGCGGCCGTACTTCGACCAGGGGGCAAAGCTGCGCTCGCTGGGGCTGGCCGCCACCTAGCGCATGGCACGCTGTCCGTGAGGGAAAGGCCATGCGGATCGAACACCTTGGTCTGCGCGCCGAGGTGCCGAAGGATCCGCTGGGCTTCGAGCGCAAACAGGCGGCTACAGGAGTTCGGGTGCAGCGAGCCGTCGAGCAGGAGAATGCGCGGCGCATGTGATCCCGGCAGCGATATAAAGCGATCCACGAGCCGCCCGGTGTCCGGTGCCTGACCAAAACAGCTTATGTCGCTTCAAGCACAGAGAGAATATTGCCGGCCGGGTCCTTGAACCAGGCGATGACGGGGCCGCCCTCGCTGCGGCAGATGCCCCGCTCGTCGGTCTTCAGCCCGGGCAGGTCGTAGGTCTCGAAGCGCACGCCGAGCTTGCCGAGTGTCTCCACGGCCTTGTCCACGCTCTTCACCGGGAAATTCAGCACCGTGAACGTCGCAGGCACGTGGTTCGGCTTGGAGTAAAGCAGCACGTTGTTGCCGCCGGCGATATACAGGGTCAGCAAGCCCCCGCTTGCGGACACTTCCAGCCCCAGCGTACCGCCATAGAAGTTCGTGGCCCTGGCGATGTCGTCGACCGAGAATCCGCTGAATGCATGACTGTCGCGCAACATGGCTTGCTCCTTGAAATCACTTCCGCGCATGCGCAAACAAAACCGGCCCGCTCGCGCCGCAGCGGCCTACGGGCCAGTATTGTTCATCGCGGCGGGGGACTCAAGGCAGGTAACAGAGCACAGCGCGCGATTCAGCCTGGGCTTACTTCGTGCTACCAGACTCCGCCGCCTCGGTGCGCTGGAGCGCACGGCTGCACTTGCGCACAAGCCGCGCAGGCGATTGCTCCGCCTCAAGCGCCTTCGACGCGGCGATCAGCATCGCGGGCAAGGCAGGATCGCGCCTTGCCTCGTCCATGGCCGCCTGATCGTCGGCACCCAGTTGGCCAAGCGCCGCCGACAAGGCTGCCTCGTAGCGCGGCGCGTTCGCGGGATCCAGCTTCGCGCAAGCCATCGGGAAGGCAACGATGGAGGCGTACATCGCCACCTTGAATTCCGGCGCCAACGGGCCGCACGGCGCATCGGGCGGGCACGGCGTGGTGGAAAAACTGCTTGCGGAAAACAATGCCAGGATCACTGCGTTAACTGTCTTTACAGGCATGGTGGTGTCGCGCCCGTGACGGGCAACGCCTCAGGCCGGTGCATCCGCCCCACCCCTGACCGGCAGCCAGATTTCCACGGTGCCCGTCCCCGCCACCGGATCGAAGTCCGCGCTGTAGCGCTCAAACTCAGGCGCATGCCCGGCCTGGAACCCGGACGCCGGCAGCCATTTGTGCCAGATGCGGTGAAACGTCTCGTGCAGCGTCGAAATATCGCCTGCATGCACGAATACGGCGTAGCGCTGCGGCTCGACCTTGATGCAGCGAAACGATGACGGCAGTCCGTCCGGGCTGCTCACTTCCACGCCGGCCACATACTCGAAGCTGCCATCGTCCCTGGATTGCAGCACAGTCCGTAGGTCATCCCGCCCACCTGGCCCGGGACTTCGCCAATGGAGGGGCCGAATGCTTCCCAGAGCGCGGGGATGCCGCCGTTCGTTTCCAGGGTGAACCGCCCGCCGAGGCCCGCTATCCAGAATGTGCGGCCGGCTTCAAAACGTGGGGTGGGCAGAACGGTGGCGTTCGGTTCTTGCATGCGTTGTGGCTCGGAGAAACAGCAGTCCATGGGAGATGTGCGGCGTGCGCGGCGCCAAGCATAGCGCAAACGCCGCCGGCACTTGATACGCCGATTCGAAGCTCGTACCATGCCTTGATTAGCGAAATATAGCGATGTATACAACGCGGGTCAAAGCAGGCGCCCTGGCCAGCCAAGGAGAGAGTTCCGTGAATGAAGCACTGTCCGCCAGCACTGGCGAGAGCAACGTGCGGCAATACCAGTCCGATGCGCTGACGATTTCGGGGCTGCCGCAAACGCTCAACCTGGACGCGGCAGCCCTGGCGGGCTGCGCTGATATGGTGGGCGGGCCGGCAACCATCCAATGCTATTCGGGGCGCCATGTCCGCGAAGTGCGGCACTGGCGCGGCGTGCGCGTGACGCAGTTGCTTGACCTCGCCGGCATGCAGGCACTGCCCATCGGGCGGCGCAAGCAGAGCGTGGTCGCCGTGGTCGCGAAAGACGCCTACCGGTGCCTGTTCACCTGGCACGAGCTGTACAACACGGCCGTGGGCAGCGGCGTGATTCTGGTGGTGGAAAAGGACGGCGTGGCGTTCGATCCCGACCTTGGCGGGCTCCACCTGGTGTCATTGCGCGACCTCAAGCTTGGCCCGCGCCAGGCGCTCGCGGTCAGTGGCATCGAGGTCCGGCAGTGGCAGGCTTAGAGGCCATTTCCGAAAGATTCTGGCGTCGTTGCGCGGCCTTGGCCGATTCGCTTGTACTGTCTGCGGCCGCGCGTGGCCAGAACCGCCTCGCTTCATTTTGAAACAATCAGCATCTTAGGGTTCAGGGTTCAGGGCTTGGCCAGCAGCTTGATCAGGCCGTTGATCTCGGCCTCGCAGGCCTTGGCCGCGCGTAGCTCCGCGGCGCGGTAGAGCCGGATCGCTTCCTCGCCCACCGGCGTGAGCACGGTGCCGCCACCCTGCGCGCCGCCATGCTCGGAATCCACTGCCGGCCTGGCCAGCGAGCGGTTGATTTCGTTGAGCAGATCCCAGGCCCGCTTGTAGGACATGTCGAGGTGTTTCGCCGCAGCGGAAATGGAGCCGCATTCGCGGATCGCTTCCAGCAGCGCAATTTTGCCGGGGCCAATGGCGATGGTATCGCCCAGCATGACGCGCATGCGAAACAGCGCCTGCGGCGTATCCGGGCTGACCGAGGTTCGGGAGCGAGCAAGTTTGACCATGGCGGCATGGTACCCCGGCGGCATCCCCAGCGGAATACGCGCGCCATGCAATAGCGCTAGCGCCGATGCGGATAGCACCATACGATCCGCAAAGCGTTACAAGTGTTCGCGGCGCCGGCCACCCAAAAGGCGCCATTGCGCGGCACGCCTATGCGCGCGCGGCCAGCAGGACGCTGGAGGCCTTGAAGATGGCGACAGCCGCGCCGCCTTGCACCAGCCCGAGGCTGGTCACGCTGTCATTGGTGATGATGGCCACGATCTCGCCGCCCTGCGCCAGGCCGATGGAAACCTCCGCATTCACCGCCCCGATCCTGATGCCCGATACCGTGCCGGCAAGCTGGTTGCGCGCGGAGAGGAGGATGTCCGGGTCGGGCACACCCACGATCACGGACGATGCCTTGATCAGCGCGACGGCTTCCTTGCCGACCGCCAGCCCGAGGCGCTTCGTGCTCTCGGCGGTGATGGTCGCCACGATCCGCACGCCGCTGGCGATCTCCAGTTCGATTTCATCGTTTACCGCGCCTTTGTGGACCGCGCTGACCTTACCGCTCAATTGGTTTCTTGCGCTGGTTTTCATCTTGCCCTCGCCTCGTCATGTCCGCGGCCATCGCCCGGCCGCATGGGTCCCGGCCTGTGGCGCCAGGGTGCCTGATCGCCCGATCATAGCGCGTTCACATCCCTTCGCCATGCCGTCCTTCCTGATCACCATTCTTGCCAGATTGCCAGATCAGGCCCGGACATAGACCCACGCCTGAACGCCGGATTTCAGCGTCACCGCGATGCGCTTGTAGTCAGAGACTTCATAGGCATCGGCCGCGGCCAGTTCCTGCGCGGTGATCTCGAAGACCATGCCGGCCACCGCATCGTTGGGATCCGGGCTGGGCTGGACAATCGGATGATGCGTCTTTCCGCTGGTAGCAACCACGGCGGGGTCATCGATGGCGACCATCGATTGCGAGTAGCCGGGGATGGCGTCATCGCGGCCGGCCAGTTCGCGGCCGAAGTTGGCGATCTGCACCGCCTTGTCTTGCAACGTCCCGTAGGAAAAAAGCAGTACAGCCGTATCTTTCGCATCCACCATCATCGCCACTCCTTTTGATCTGCCTGTCTGGCGCTGCAATTCTAGGGCATGCCCGGTGGTTGCCGGCAGCGCCGCATGACATACCTGATGCGCCTGCGACGCGCTTCCTGCGCCGCCGCACATCCGTTATATTCAATGGTATATTTCGCTGACCGAACGGGAATCCTGGCGTTGCCCCTCTCCGAGGCATGGCAACGCGCCACCCTGCCCGTCTTCTCTCACGCGAGGTCCGCATGCACACGCCACCGTTTCGCCTTGCTCGCGCCAATGGCATTGGTGCAGCGCTTGGCCACGAGCAGCCACCGGCCACCGGTTGTTGCTCGCCAGCCGAGCCGCAGAGCCGCGCAGTACGGCGGCGCACGCGCCTGGCCGAGCTGGACTCGCACCTGCACTGCTCAGTGATAGGCACTTGCATGACCACCAGCGAGCTGCGCAAGCTGGTACCGCGCTTCACCACGCTGGACCGGCAGCGCGCCACCGACCTCGAAATCCACCATGAAGCGGTCAAGCTTTCCAGCGCGGGCGGCGAGGGTTGCAAAGCATTCCAGAAAGCGCTCGATGAGCGCTACGCGAGCACCTTGAAGCGTTTCGGCGTGGCCAGGGATGCGGATGCCGTGCGCAAGCTCTGGGACGACGCCGTCAGGAGCGGCGACATCCCGCCGGCTTACTGGGCGGTGATGACGCACCCTGAAGCCGGCACCGCGGTTCGCCAGGCGGCGTTTGGCGAGGTGCATATGCTGTCGCACCTGGTGGGTGCGGCGAATCGCGCCGACATCCGCCGGCTGATCGCGCTGGAAGAAGAAAACGCCACGCTGCGGGACAAGCTCGAGCGCCAGCAGGAGCGCCTGCAGGCGTTGAACACGCGGCATGAAATGGCGATCCGCCAGATGAGCGATCCGCTCAGCCAGCTGAACGCGCGCGCGGCCCGGCAAGCGGGGCCGCGCGACACAGGTACGGAGATGGATGCGGCATTGCAGATGCTGCAAGAAAGCCTGGCGGCACGCGATGCGGAACTCGCACTGCAAGCAAGCCGCCGCGAAGCCGCGGAGCAACGCGCCATGCGCGAACACGAGCAGATGCAAGCGGTGCGCGCGCAGCTTGACGACGCGCTGGCCCAGCTGAAGATCAGCCGCGCCGAATCGCAAGCCATGGAACGCGCCGTGCTCCCCGCCGCGGCACAAGGGGAGGAGCGCCACGCCGGGCTGCGCCAGCTACAGGGAAAACGCATTGTCTATGTCGGCGGACGCCCCGGCTCCAACCACACCCTGAAATCGCTGGTGGAATCCACCGGCGGCCAGCTCGTGCTGCACGACGGCGGCATCGAGGACAGGAAGGGCCTGCTGGCGGCAACCGTGGCCCGCGCGGACATGGTGGTGTTTCCCGTCGACTGCATCGACCATGACTCCATGAGCATGCTCAAGCGCGTTTGCGAGCGCCATCAGGTGGCCTACTATCCCTTGCGAACCGCCAGCGTGGCCAGCTTTGTCGAGCTGACCACGCGCGTCAGCGCAGCGGCGTAGCAAGAAGCCGGCGCCATGGCGCCAACGTATCAGGGCTTGGTGCCGCCCAACCCGCCAAGCAGTCCGCCGAGCAGGCCACCCGTGCCCGCATTGCCGGCGCCCGCCGTGCCGGTTGCACCCGTTGCGCCCGACAGCGCGTTGGTGACCGGAGCCAATGCACTGGTCAGCGAGCCAGGCAAGGCACCAGGCAGCGCGCCGCCGCCACTGCCCGTGGCATGCGTCACCGTGCCGAGGGTGTTGTTGAGCAGGCTGGTCACTGGCGCAAGCAGGCCCGACGTCGGCGTATTGCCCGGTGCCAGGCCACCCGTCAGACCGCCCGTCAGACCGCCCGTCAGCCCGCCAAGCAGGTTCGTGACCGGCGCCAGCGGATTATTGCCAGTGCCGCCCGTGGGGGCGTTGACCAGGCCGCCCAGCGCGGAAACCGTATTGCCGGTGGACGTCACGATGCCCCCCAGGCTGGATACCACCGGCGCGTTGGTCTGCGTGATCGTAGTGCCAACGGTGCCCACCGTACCGCCAACAGTGCGCAGCAGATTGTCGACGACGGAACCCAGGCCGGTCGCCGCGCCCAGGGTCTGCGTGGCGCCGGTCAGCGTGGAGGTCAGCGGCACGATCGCCTGGCCGAGCGTGCCTGTGATCTGGGTCACCGGACTGGTGATGGCCTGCGGTCCCGCGCCACCCACGATCTGGCCAACCTGGCTGACGATGGATCCCACCGGCGTGGTGACGGCGGCCAGCGGGCCGGTGCCCACCGCGCCGACGGCGCTGCCCACGCCGCTGATTGCCGTGCCGAGTTGATTGAGCGCCGAAGGGCCGGTCGCGCCGGTGAGCCCCGTGCCCCCGGTAGCACCGGTAGCACCGGTGGCGCCGGTGGGTCCCGTGCCGCCCGCCGGGCCGGTGGCCCCCGTGGATCCCGCAGATCCCGCGGATCCGGTGGCGCCAGTGGGGCCCGAGGGACCTGTAGCACCCGTGGCGCCGCCCGCACCGTTCGTGCCCGTGGCGCCCGTGGCACCGGTAGCGCCTGCGGAACCCGTTGCGCCCGTGGCTCCCGCCGCGCCGTTCGTTCCGTTCGTTCCGTTCGTTCCGTTCGTCCCGTTAGTCCCCGTAGCGCCGGTAGCCCCGGCATCGCCCTTGGCGCCTGCGCTACCGGCCGCACCCGTGACACCGGTGTTGCCCGCCGCGCCCGTATTGCCCGTCGGGCCTGTGGCGCCTGTCTTGCCCATGGCGCCGTCGGATCCGTTGGCACAGCCGCCAAGCAGCACCAACGCGCCCAATGTGATACCAAGGAAATATTGCTGATTGCGCACGGTCAGACCTCTCTGGTTATTGCGTTGAATCGTCAAGTAGTGGCCTGGACGCAATAGTTATGCCCGAAGTAAAAGGCGCCTTTTCCCGTGCCGCGCGCGACCGTGCTCACAGCCCGGGAACCCGCTTGTGGATTGGCTTTGCGGGAAATTAACGTGGCCAGGATCGCGCGTTTGAAGCGCGCCCATCGCCCACCTTTTCCGTTACGCGTTACGTAACGCCCCCCGGCTCCACCGCCAATCAAACAGAAGAAACGGGCGCCTGGCACGCGCGCGCCAAACCCGGGGGTTTATCCGGATCGGCAACTGCCAAGCGGCGACAGTCTTGCACCGGCGCGCTGCAGATAATCGCTCCAGGCAACGGACTGCGGCATCGGCCGCAGTGTTCCGCAGATTGCCCGCCACGGAGCTTTCAGCATGACCACAACCCTCCCCCCCGATCTCAAGGCGCGCCGCGAGCGCCTGGTGCTTGACCACTTCGCCGATGAAACCCGGCAGGATTTCGACGCCGTGCTCGCCACCTTCCCGCACCCGCACTACGAGCTGATTCCCAGTGGCGAAGTGCATGACGGCATCGACACCGTGCGCCAGTACTACATCGACAGCCGCCTGGCCTTCCCCGACCAGCGCCACGAGATCATCCAGCTGCGCCACACGGACGATGCCGTGATCGTGGAGTTCTGGCTGCTGGGCACGCACCGTGGCCCGTTACGCGGCTTGCCGCCGACGGGCAATGCGTTTCGCTGCCGCATGATCGCGCTGTTCATCTTCGAGGGCGAGCGCCTGGTTTGCGAGCGCGTGTATTTCGACACGCTGACGATGCTGCGCCAGTTGCTGGCCGGCACGCCGCCGGACATGCTGCCCCAGCTGATCGGCGGCCTGCTGGGCCAGCCACAAGCGCGCCAGGCCGAAGCCGCATAAAAAGAAAAACAAGAACCACAGGAGACAACGCATGAAACGCGAACCCGACCCGACCGGCCTGCTGCCGATCTCCGACTTTGACGGCGCGCGCTGCGCCAGCGCGCCACAGGACCGCCTGCGCGCCCTGCGCCGCGGCGCGGCGCACTTCCGCGAGCAATTCCTGGAAGCACCGCCGGTCCGGTTCGCGCGCAGTTTCAACCTGCTGCGGGTTCCCTACCCAGCCTGGTACGCCTTTAACGGCGTGTACTCGCAACAGCTGCTCAAGCCGCACTTGATCCACCTGCTGTCGCGCATGGTGCTGATCCAGTACGAGGACTTCGCGGGGTGCCTGCGCACGCTGCTGTTTACCCCCGCGGACTTCGAGGCCGGCGCCGAGACGCCCTACTTCAAGCGCATGAGCACGCAGACGCCGCGCTTACTGCACAGCACCATCGCCCCCGTCTACGGCACGGTGCTGCAAGCGCTGGCTCGCTGCGGCGTGGCGCCGGAGCAGATCGACTACATCACCTACGATCACCTGCACACGCAGGACGTGCGCCGCTGGCTCGGCAGCGGCGCGAGCCGCGGATTGCTGCCCAACGCGAGGCTTCTGGTGCACCGGCAGGAGCTGGCCAGCGTGCACGGCCTGCTGCCGGTGCAGGCCGACTGGTACTGCCCCAATGGCCTCGCGCACGTGCCGCGGGAGCGCATCGTCGCTTTCGACGGCAGCGTGCACCTGGGCCACGGCCTGGCGCTGGTGCACACGCCAGGGCACACCGAAGGCAATCATTCGCTGGTCTATCGCACGCCCGACGGCATCCGCGTGAGCAGCGAGAACGGTGTCAGCGCGGATAGCTGGTCGCCGGAGCATTCGCGCCACAACGGCATCCGGCGCTTTGCGCGCGCCACCGGGGCCGAGGTGATCCTGAACGGCAATACACAGGAGGGCAGCAACGACCAGTACCTGTCCATGGTGCTGGAGAAAACCATCGCGGGCGGCTCCGAAGCGCATCCGTTTTGCAACGTCGTGCCGTCGTCCGAGTGCACGCCGTACTGGCTGTTCCCGGGCGCGCCGTCCAGCCATTTGTGGGGCGAGACCGAGTTCGGCCACCCGACCAGCACACGGGCAGACCGGGGGCCCGCGCAATGAACACCGCCGCCCTCACCAAGCCGGCCGGCGCGGCCGCCGCCGATCCGGCCAGCGACGCCGAACTGTTCCGCAAGATCACATGGCGGCTGCTGCCGCTGCTATGCGTGTGCTATGTCTTCAATTACCTGGACCGGACCAACGTTGGCTATGCGCAGTTGCAGATGCGCGAGGACCTCGGCTTTGGCGATGCCGTCTTTGGCCTGGGCGCGAGCATCTTCTTTCTCGGCTATGCGCTGTTCGAGGTGCCCAGCAACCTGATGCTGGCGAAGATCGGCGTGCGGGCCACGCTGCTGCGCATCATGGGACTGTGGGGACTGGCGAGCGCGGCCATGATCTTCGTGAGCACACCCACGCAATTCTATGCGTTGCGGTTCCTGATCGGCGTGCTGGAGGCCGGGTTCGCGCCGGGGGTGCTGTACTACTTCACGCTCTGGTACCCGTCGCGCCGCCGGGCACAGGTGACGGCGCTGTTCTTCATGGCGTATGGCGCCGCGCCGATCGTGGCCGGGCCGCTGGCGGGCCTGGTGATGACGTTCCTCAACGGCGCGTGGTCCTTGCAGGGGTGGCAGTGGCTGTTCCTGCTGGAGGGGATACCGAGCGCGCTGCTGGGCATCCTGGCCTTCTTCATCCTGTCGGACGGTCCCGCGCAGGCACGGTGGCTCAGCGCCCCTGAGCGGCAACGTGTCGTCCGGCTGCTGGAGGAGGACCAGGCCGCCAATGGCATCCGCGCGGCCCACGGCTTTGGCGCCGCGATGCGCGACCGGCGCGTGTGGATGCTCGGCCTGATTTCGTTTCTCGCCATCCTGGGCATCTACGCCTTGTCGTTCTGGCAGCCCACGCTGTTGAAGATGATGGGGCTGAGCGTGCTGCAGGTGGGGTTTTACGCGGTGGTGCCGGCTGTCACCGGGATTGCGGCGTCCATCGTCGTGGGGCGCCATTCGGACCGCACGGGGGAGCGGCGCTGGCATTTTGCCGTGGCGGCGCTGGTTGGCGCGCTGGGCTTGTCGCTCACCACGCTGTTCATGCACAACCCGCTGGCGGCGGTGCTGTGCCTGGCGCTGTCGTCGGCAGGCATCTCCAGCGCCTTCACGATTCTCTGGTCCGTGCCGGGCAGCATCCTGGCGGACCGGGGCGCGGCTGCCGGCATCGCCATGATCAGCACGATCGGCAGCAGCGCGGGCCTGGTGGCGCCGGTCATGGTGGGCGCCATCAAGGCCGCCACCGGAGGCTTCACGGTTAGCCTGTACATCCTCAGCGCGGCCCTGGTGCTGGCCGCGCTGCTCTTCGTGCTGGCGTTTCCCATGCGCATGGCCGCGCGTGAAACCCGCCCCGCGCGTCAGGCGTTGCCGCGGCGCGCATCCAGGCTGAAGCGGCCCGCACCGTAGACCACGATCTGCAGCAGGCCGCCGGCCATCGCGATGTTCTTGAAGAAGTGGATGAACTGGTTCTGGTCCGCCAGGTTGGCATGGAAGGCCAGCGCGGTCGCCACGCTAAAGACGGCCAGGATGGCAGCTACCAGGCGGGTGCGGTATCCCAGCACCAGGGCGATGCCGCCCACCACTTCCACGGCGATGGCAATGGCCAGCGCCACTTGCGGCAGCGGCAGGCCGACCGACTGGATGTAGCCGATCATGGCGGCCGGCGCGGCCAGCTTGGACGCACCGGAGAGCAGGAAGATGGCGCTGATCAGGACACGGCCCAGCACTGCCACGCCGGCTGCGGCGGGTGTGTCGGCGTGGGCGTTCGTCTGGGCGTTGAGTTGGGCGGCTTGGGACATGGTGGTTCTCCATTCGATGCGGCCGCACGGTCATGGCAGGCCGGTTGAGTCAGGGGTTCAGGGTTCAGGTTCAGGTTCGGGTTCGGGTTCGGGGTTCAGGGTCTGAATCGGGTACCGCAACCGATGGGCCTAAATGTAGGCGGGTTTTTACGTCCGCGAAACTGGGATAATATGGATCGAAACGTTCGATAAAATCGATAAGATGCCAAATCCCGGTACGCCCACGCTGGATCAACTGAAAGTGTTCCTGACCGTGGTGGACGTCGGCAGCTTTGCCGGCGCGGCCCGCAAGCTCAGCCGGGCGACCTCGGTCATCAGCTATACGATCGCCAACCTGGAGAATCAGCTCGGCGTGGCGCTGTTCGACCGCAAGACCACCAAAAAGCCGCAGCTGACCGAGGCAGGCCGCACCGTGCTGGCTGAGGCGCGCACGGTCACCATGGGCATCGACGGGCTACGCGCGAAGGTCAAGGGCCTGCTGCAAGGCCTGGAGGCCGAGGTCCACCTGGCGCTGGACGTGATGCTGCCGGCATCCCGGGTGGTGGACGCGCTGAAGGCCTTTCGAGAGGCGTTTCCCACGGTAGCGCTGCACCTGCACATGGAAGCACTTGGCGCCGTGACGCAGATGGTGCTGGACGGCTCCGCCGCCATCGGCGTCAGCGGGCCGCTTGGCGCGGGCGTGGCGGGGATCGAGCGCATCTGGATCGGCGATGTGATGCTGCGGCCGGTTGCAGCGCCAGGCCATCCGTTGGCCAGCGGCAGCCCGAACCTGCCGGGTGCCGGACGGCATCATGTTCAACTGGTGCTGTCGGACCGCTCGGCGCTGACGCGCGGCAAGGATTTCGCGGTGATCAGCACGCATACCTGGCGCCTGGGCGATCTTGGCGCCAAGCACATGCTGCTGCGCGAAGGCATCGGCTGGGGCAATATGCCGGTGCCCATGGTGCAGGAAGATCTCGACTCGGGCCGCCTGGTGCTGCTCGACCTGCCCGACAATCACAGCAACTTCTACCCCTTCGATGCGATCTACCGCACCGACACGCCACCCGGCCCCGCGGCCTCGTGGCTGATCGAACGCTTCTCCGGCCAGGCAGCGGACTGAACCTGCCCGCCGCTAGCGGGCATTGCCGGCAGCGACGCTGGACACCGGCAACTCAAAGCTGAACACCGTACCACTGCCGGCGCGCTCCACCAGCCGGATCTGGCTGTGATGCAGCTGCAGCATGCGCTGCACGATCAACAGCCCCAGCCCGCCGCCGCGATGCGCGCCGCCGGCGCTGAACGGCCGCTGGAACAGGCTCTCGCGCAGTTCCGCCGGAATGCCGGGGCCGGTATCGCTGACGGTGACCGCCACCTTGCCGTCGCGCAGGGCGAGATCGACATCGATGGCGCCTTCGGCCGGCGTATGGCGGATCGCGTTATCCAGCAGGTTGGTCAGCACGCGCTCGATCATGCCAAGATCGGCCGTGACGGCGGGCAGGCGCTGCGGGATGCCGGCACGCAGCCGCACATGACGCGCCTCGGCCGGCAGCTCGAACTTCTGGAACACGTCCTGCACCAGGTCCACCAGGGAGAAATCCTCCAGCGCCGGCTGCACGATGCCGTGCTCCAGCCGCGCCAGCTCAAAGAGCGATTGCGCCAGCCGCCCCACCTTGACGCTTTGCGCCAGCGCGATGGCCAGGTAGCGCTGGCGCTCGGCCTCGCTGAGCGTATCGGCCTTGAGCGACAGCGTTTCCAGGTAGCCGTGCAGCGAGGTCAGCGGCGTGCGCAGGTCATGGGAAATATTGGCAACCAGCTCGCGCCGCTCCTGGTCCTGCTTGGTCAGCGCGCGCCATTGCTCGGCGATGCGGTCCGCCATTTGCGCGAAGGCCGCTTCCAGCGCGACGATTTCATCGCGTGCATTGCCGCGCGGCGAGCGCGGCACGCGCGGCTGCGTCTCGGGCGCGCCATCGGCATCAAACCGCCGCATCGCTTCGGTCAGGCGGCGCAGCGGCCGCGTGATGAGGCCGAACGCCATCAACCCCGCCAGCAAGCCCAGCAGCGCCACCAGCCCCATCGACCACAGCGTGGTGCGCAGCACCGAGTTGGCGGAGGCACGCGCCGCCAGTTCGTCATGCGCCTCGCCCAGCAGCACCACGTAGATGTAGCCGGCGGGCTCGGCACCGCCCACGCGCAGCGGCGCGGCGCTGAACACCTTGCGCCCGCCCGCGCTGCGCGGATCGTCCCCAAGGATAGGCAGCGGCTCGCCGGCCAGCAGGCGCTGCACCGGCTTGAGGTCGACCTGCTGGCGCTGCAGGTGCCCGGCCGGCGCATCGTGCCCCTGGATCCGGCCCTGGCTGTCCAGCAGGTACACCTCTACGCTCGGGTTCACCACCATCAACTGGCCGAACAGGCGGCGCAACGCATCCGGCTTGAGCCCGTTGGCGTCCATCAGCGATGCATTGCGCGCGATATGGCCGGCCAGCCCGCGCGACAGGTCCTGGATGACCTCCTTTTCGCGCATGTCGTTGGAGCGGACCTGCAGCCAAGCGGAGGCGCCGCAGCAGGCCAGCAGCAGCACGGAAAACACCAGGGACAGCCGCTGCGTCAGGGTCAGGCGGCGGCTCAGGTTCAGTCCAAGGTCAAGGCTCACGGCGCGCCTCCCTGTGTTCCCGCCGCGAGCTTGTAGCCATGCCCCCACACGGTCAGGATGCGGCTGGGCTGTGCCGGATCGGCCTCGATCTTGGTGCGCAGCCGGTTGATATGGGTGTTGACGGTATGTTCGTAGCCCTCGTGCTGATAACCCCAGACGGCGTTGAGCAGGTCCATGCGGGAGAACACCTTGCCGGGATGCCTGGCGAAGAAATACAGCAGGTCGAACTCGCGCGGGGTGAGCTCGATGCGCCGGCCGTCCACGCTGGCCTCGCGCGTGAGCGGATCGATCGACAGGCCGCCCAGCTCCAGGCTGCCCGCGTCGATGCGCAGGTCCTTGGCCATCGCATCCACGCGCCGCAGCAGCGCCTTCACGCGGGCCACCAGTTCGAGCACCGAGAACGGCTTGGCCAGGTAGTCGTCGGCGCCAAGTTCCAGGCCAAGGATGCGGTGGACTTCGCTGGCGCGCGCGCTGGTGATGATGATCGGCGTGTAGCGCGTCATGGCGCGGGCGCGCCGGCAGATCTCCAGCCCGTCCACGCCGGGCAGCATCAGGTCGAGGATCAGCGCGTCCCAGTTGCCCTGCGCCAGCAGCCGCAGGCCTTCGTTGCCGTCGGCGCTGTGCACCACTTCATAGCGCTCGTCGCGCAGGTGCAGGCTCAGTACGTTGGCGATGTCGACGTCGTCTTCGACGATCAGGATGCGCTTGGGGTGATCCATGTTCAGCCTAGAGGCGCGAGCCGGCTCGCGCGTGACAGGGGAGGCACAGGAAAGGCGCCGGCCTGGCTATTGTGCAAAATTTTGAGGCGGCGAGTTATCACATTTAATTTAACCTTTGGTGAGGACTCCGGGATGGTGCCAGCCATACGATGCGGCCAACGATGCATGGCAGCGATCGACGGCAAGTCGGTCGCCGCGATCGATACATTGAGGCAAGGAGCACATCATGGGAAGCAGAAGGCGCTTTTTGGTATCGGGCAGTGCCGCCGTGGCGGCGCTCGCGGCCGTTAGCGGCTGGCGCGCGCTGGCCGCCGGCCCGGCAAATGCGACGAACACGGCGAACACGGCGAACGCGGGCAAGCCCGCCGAAGCCTTCGAGGTAGTGCGCTCCGACGCCCAGTGGCGCCAGATGCTCAGCGCAAGCCAGTACAACGTGCTGCGCCAGGAAGGCACGGAGCGGCCCTACAGCAGCCCGCTCAACGATGAGCATCGCGCCGGCATCTTCGCCTGCGCCGGATGCCAGCTCGACCTGTTCTCGTCGCGCACCAAGTTCGACAGCCGCACCGGCTGGCCCAGCTTCTGGGCGCCGCTGGAGAACGCCGTACGCACGAACGAGGACCGCTCCTTCGGCATATCGCGCACGGAAGTGCACTGCCGGCGCTGCGGCGGTCACCTGGGCCATGTGTTCGACGACGGCCCCAAGCCGACCGGGCTGCGCTACTGCATGAACGGCGTGGCGATGACGTTCAAGCCGCAAGCCGCCTGAGCCCGCGCGGGCCTCCAACGCCGACAACAACAACCAGACTGAAGCATTCCATGTTCCTCCTTATCCTCGCCTACCTTGGTGGCGCGCTCACCATTCTCAGCCCGTGCATCCTGCCCGTGCTGCCCTTCGTCTTCTCACGGGCCGACCAGCCCTTTGTGCGCAGCGGCCTGCCGCTGCTGGCCGGCATGGCGCTGACCTTTGCGGCGGTGGCAACGCTGGCGGCAGTGGGCGGTGGCTGGGTAACCCAGGCCAACCAGTACGGACGCTGGCTGGCCATTGCCTTGCTGGCCGTGTTCGGCCTGACGCTGCTGCTGCCGCGCCTGGCCGAGCGGCTGATGCATCCGCTGGTCAGCGCGGGCAGCCGGCTCAGCGCGTTTGCGCAGGCCGATGGCGGGCAGGTCCGGCCCGGCTCGTCGTTCCTGCTCGGCATTGCCACGGGCCTGCTGTGGGCGCCGTGCGCTGGCCCGATCCTCGGCCTCGTGCTGACTGGTGCGGCGCTGCGCGGCGCCAGCGCCGGCACCACGCTGCTGCTGGTGGCCTACGCGGCCGGCGCGGCCACGTCCCTGGCGGTGGCCTTGCTGATCGGCGGCCGGGTCTTTACCGCGATGAAGCGCTCGCTGGGTGCGGGAGAATGGGTCCGGCGCGGCATTGGCGCGGCCATGTTGCTCGGCGTGGTTGCCATCGGGCTGGGGCTGGACACCGGTGTGCTGGCCCGCGTCTCGACCGTGGCCACGGGCGGCATCGAGCAGCAGCTGGTCGACAAGCTCTCCGCTAGACAGGCGCAAGCCGGCAACGGCGCGGCCATGGCCACGCCGTCCGGCGCGATGATGCGCGCAACCAGCCTGAAGACCGGCGAAAGCGCCGCCGCGGCACTCCCCGTGGAAGGCCAGCTGCCCGGGCTGGGCGGCGCCGTGGAGTGGCTGAACTCGCCGCCGCTCACGGCCGAGGCGCTGCGCGGCAAGGTGGTGCTGGTCGATTTCTGGACCTACTCGTGCATCAACTGCCTGCGCACCCTGCCCTATGTGAGGGCCTGGGCGCAGAAGTACCGCGACCAGGGGCTGGTGGTAATCGGCGTGCATGCGCCGGAGTTTGCCTTCGAGCGCAATCTCGACAACGTGAAGAAGGCCACGCGCGACCTCGGCATCGACTATCCCGTGGCGGTCGACAACAACTACGCGATCTGGCGCGCCTTCAACAACCAGTACTGGCCGGCGCACTATTTCATCGACGCGCAGGGGCAGATCCGCTTTCACCACTTCGGCGAAGGCGAGTACGCGAAATCCGAGCAGGTGATCCAGCAACTGCTGGCGCAAGCGGGCCACGCCGATGCGGCGAAGGTGGCCATGGGCATCAGCCATGCCGATACGCAAAACGTGCAAGGCGTGCAGATGGCTGCCGACGAAGCGGAAATCCAGTCCGGCGAAACCTACCTTGGCTATGAGCGGGCGCAGAACTTCGCCTCGCCCGGCGGCGAGGCGCAAGACAAGGCGCACACTTATACCGCACCCGCAAACCCCGCACTCAACGACTGGGGCCTGGCCGGCACCTGGCAGGTGGGTGCGGAGCACGCCACCCTGGCGGGCGCCTCCGGGCGGATCGTCTACCGCTTTCACGCGCGCGACCTGCATCTGGTGCTGGGGCCGGGCAAGGACGGCAAGCCAGTGCGGTTCCGGGTGAGCGTGGACGGCGGCGCACCAGGCAGCGCGCACGGCACCGATGTGGCGGCCGATGGCAGCGGCACGGTGACCGAGCAGCGGCTATACCAACTGGTGCGGCAGACGGGCAAGGTAGCCGATCGCACGTTTGCGATCGAATTCCTGGACCCCGGCGTGGAGGCTTACGCCTTTACCTTCGGTTGATGCGCACGCAAGCCGCCATATCGCCGTATCGCCGTATCGCCGTATCGCCGTATCGCCATATCGCCATATCCGCCATATTCCACACATTGATTACGACACAGCAACGTTCAAGGACAGGCAATCATGACCACGCAAACTTCAACCGGTTTCTCCTGGTGGACGCGTTCGTCCGCCGCAAAAGTCGCTGGCCTCGTCATGCTGGCGGCAGGCCTGCTGGCCTGGCAGCGCGTGGCCAACTCGGCGGAAGACGCCGTCAAGATCCCACCGCCCGCGCTCGATGAAAAAGCCGGCACGGCGCCAACGGAAACGGCCGTGTTCGCCGGCGGCTGCTTCTGGGGCGTGCAAGGCGTGTTCCAGCACGTGCGCGGCGTGAAGCAGGTCACGTCCGGCTATGCCGGCGGCGCGGCCAGCACGGCCCAGTACGAGACCGTCAGCGGCGGGGATACCGGGCATGCGGAGTCGGTACAGGTCCTGTTCGACCCGGCGCAGGTCAGCTACGGCCGCCTGCTGCAGATCTTCTTCTCTGTTGCGCACAACCCTACCCAGCTCAACTTCCAGGGTCCGGACCACGGCACGCAGTACCGCTCGGCGGTGTTCCCGCTCAATGCCGAGCAACGCAGCGTGGCGCAGGCCTATATCGCGCAACTGGGCAAGGCCAATGCGTTCAAGGCACCCATCGTCACCCGCATCGAGGACTACAAGGCCTTCTACCCGGCGGAGAGCTATCACCAGAATTTCCTGACCCGCCATCCTTCGCATCCATACATCGTCATCAACGACATGCCCAAGATCGGCTACCTGAAGCAGATGTTTCCCGACCTGTATCGCAACGACCCGGTACTGCTGAAGGTGGCGGGCTCGTGATGGCCGCGCGCAGATCGCTGCTTGCCGCGCCGACCACGCGGGTGACGCGGCCCTGCGGGCAGTGGATTGCGCTTAACCCGGTGCTGCCGGTGGTGCTGCCGGTATTAGCCCGTAGCGGGACATGACCGCAACCAGCGCCGCGCGGTCGGGTGGCGCGCCGGCATTGACGACATCGGCGACGTCGCGGAAGTACTGGGCCCCGATGTCCGGCGTGAGAACAACCAGTGCGCGAGCCGCGTCGCCGTGCGGGTTGCTGAACTGATGCACCGATCCGCGCGGGGTATGCATCCACTCTCCCGGCGCCAGGTCTCGGGCCACCCCATCGACAGCGTACCGGAGCCGGCCCGCCAGCACATAGACGCACTCTTCGTTGTGCGTGTGGCTGTGCGCTGGCGGCACCTGCGCGCCGGGCGGCACCGTCAACTCGAATACACCCATCCCACCCGCCGCCGCACCATCGATCAGGTACTGGATGTGCAACTGACCCACCTGGATCGAATCGCCCGGAGTCCCGCCATCAAGCGCCATTTTCAATCTCCCGCCAATTCAAAGCACCGCTCGCCCCCGCCGCTATTGCGATTCTAGGTCAGCGTGGATGCTTGCGACAGGACCATCGGCTAGCTGTGGGCGCCGGGCGTGATCGCGGAAATCACGGCGTTCACCTTCGGCTCGCGGCTGCTGGCGTGGGTGTCATCTCCAGCGGCACGGGCCTGTACTCGGCCTGTACTCGGCCTTTACTCGGCCTGTGCCGGCTTGCTGACGGCGCTCTGCGTGCTCCTCGGCAGCTACCTGTTTGCCAGCGTGGGCGGCCGCGCCGGATGGCGCTTGCATCACCATCGGCAAGATCGGCACGGCGGCGGCGGCGACGCAAATTGCATTTTTCGCAAATATCATATTCAGTAGTTAGGCAACGCAAAGCCAGAGCACAAGACAAGCCGGCATGCGGGCCGCCAGCATGGCATTGCCGCGACAAAAAGCGATTTGCTGCCATCCACCCTGCGTGGATGGCAGATTTGCGGGGGAGGAACATGGCCGCCATTGCGCTGACCAGTGCACCGTGCCGGGACGGCAAGCCGTGCAATCCGTGCTGTGGGTGCGATTCGCGCGATAGCGCATAGCCGGCAACGCATCGCGCGTCACGCCCTGCGGCAAAACGGCCCATGCCACGCAACTACTCCGAGCTAGAGATCGTCATCGACAGCGATGGCGATGCCAGGTACGCGGTGGAAGCCCGCCATCGGGTGCCGGAGGGCGACGCCATCACGCCGCGCGTGCCGCTGGCGTTGTCGCCGGATGCGCCGGCGCTGCGCGATGCGGATCCGCAGGTATGCGGGCGCGCACTGGCCGCCTGCCTGTTTGCCGCGCCGGTCGTGCGCGATGCCTTTGTCACTGCGCAGAACGCCGCGGATGAGCGGCGCCTGGACCTGCGCGTGCGCCTGCGCATCAGCGTGCAGGCGTGCGAGCTGCATGCGCTGCCCTGGGAGACCTTGTTCGACCCGGCCGGCGAGCACCCTCTGTTCATTGGGCAACGGTGCTTTTTCTCGCGCTACCTGTTTGCGCGTGAGATGCGCCTGCCCAAGCTGCGCGCCAAGAGCGACGTGACGGCGCTGGTGGTCGTGTCAAACCCGAGCGGCCTGGGCCAGGAGATGGTGCCGATCGATGCCGCGGGCGAAGCCGCGCGTGCCAGCGCCGCGCTGGCCCCGGTGCCCGTGACCGTGCTGGCCGAGCCAGGGTGCGCCACGGTTGAACGCATCCTTGGCGGCTTGCGCGACGGCGTGGACGTGCTCTACCTGGTCTGCCACGGGGCGCTGGTGGACGATGAGCCCATGCTATGGCTCGAACGCATGGACGGCACCCGCGACCTGGTGGCTGGCAGCGTGCTGGTGAACCACATCGGCGCGCTGGAACGCCCGCCCAGCCTGGTGGTGCTGTGCTCGTGCCAGAGCGCTGGCACAGGGGCCGCACGCGGCGGCAGCACGCTGATGGCGCTGGGTCCGTTGCTGGCGCAGGCTGGCGTGCCTGCCGTGCTGGCCATGCAGGGCAATGTGAGCGTGGCCACCATGGCCGCCTTCATGCCGGTGTTCTTTGCTGAACTGCGCGACCACGGCGAAGTGGACCGTGCCGCGGGCGTTGCGCGCGCCGCCGTCAGCCAGTATCCGGATTGGTGGATGCCGGCGGTATTCACGCGCCTGGACAGTGGCCGGATCTTCTACCCGCCGGGCTTCGGTCCCGACGACGGCGACGGTGCCGACGCCTGGCGCGCCGTCATCGAGAACATCCAGCACGGCGAGACCACGCCGATCCTCGGGCCCGCCATGAGCGAGACGGTGTTCGGCTCGCGCCTGAAACTGGCGCAGATGTGGGCCGAGGCCTATCACTTCCCGATGGCGGCGCACGAGCGCGACGAGTTGCCGCAGGTGGCGCAGTACCTGGCCGTGTCCCAGCAAGGCGTGTTTCCGCGGCGGCTCTTTTTCAAGTTTGCCTACCAGCACCTGAGCCAGCAGTACCGCGACATCCTGCCGGCCGAGCTGTCGGCGCTGCGCAACGAAGACATCATCGCCCAGCTTGGCGAAGTGGTTTGCGCCGTGGGGCGCGCGCAGCGCCAGCAAGACCCCCACAACCCCTACCGCGCCATGGCGCGGCTCAAGCTGCCGGTCTACCTGACGACGGACCCGAGCGACCTGCTTGCCGACGCGTTGCGCGAGGGCGGCGCCGATCCCGGCATCCGCCTGTGCCGCTGGAACCGCCAGGCGCAGGCCTGCGACGACGCGCTGGCCGAAGGCCGCAAGCGTGCCAATCCCACCCCGCAGACGCCGATGGTGCTCAAGCTGTTTGGCGACCTGCGCGAGCCCGGCTCGCTGGTGCTGACCGAGGACCAGTACTTCGACTACCTCACCAGCGTATCGACGAACGGCACCGCCATCCCGCTGGCCGTACGCGCGCGCCTGAACGACAGCGCGCTGCTGTTCGTCGGCTTCGACGTGCAGTCGTGGGAATTCCGCATCCTGTTTCGCAGCATCCTCAACCTGGAGGGCGCGGACCTGCGCCAGGAGTACCAGCACCTCTCGGCGCAGCTGGACCCCAACAGCATCGTCGACCCGGTGAGCGCGCGGCGCTACCTGGAGCGCTACTTCCAGGACAAGGCGCGGCTCAAGCTGTACTGGGGCGACGTGGGCATGTTCACCGCCGAACTGCTGCGGCGCCTGGAGGCCTGAGATGGCGGCCAATCCTGCCCGCGACAGCGCCGCGCAGCGCGCCCACGGCCCGTACATCGGCCCGATGCCGCTGGGCGAGACCGATCCGATCTTCGGGCGGGATGCGCAGATCGAGGAGCTGCGCGACCGCCTGATCGCCGACCGCATCGTGTTGCTGTACTCGCCATCCGGCGCGGGCAAGACCTCGCTGATAGAGGCGGGGCTGCGCAAGCGCCTGGCGGATCGTTTCGACGTGTTGCCGACCGCCCGCGTGAGCGTGCCGTACGAAGGCGCCAACCGCTACGTCACCAGCGTGCTGCACTGCTGGGCCGCGCGCGCCGGACTCAAGCCGCGCGCGGGCGACACGCTCTTGTCGTGCCTGGCCCGCCTGGAAGGCCCCGCCCACGGCGGCCGCGCGCGACGCCTGCTGGTCGTGCTCGACCAGTTCGAGGAGATCTTCACACTCGACACCACCGACACTGGCGCCAAGCAAGCGTTCTTTGCGCAGCTGGGCGAGTTGCTCGGCCGCGGCGGGAGCCCCGTCTGGGCGCTGGTGGCGATGCGTGAGGAGTACTTCTCCTGGCTCGATGCCTATCGCGACCTGGTGCCGACACGGCTCACCAACACCATGCGGATCGACCTGCTCTCGCGCGAGCAGGCGCTCGAAGCGCTGCGCGGCCCCGCGCGCGAAGCTGGCGTGGATTTCCATGAGGACGCGGCGCGGCAGCTCGTGAAGGATCTGGCCCAGGTCCGTACGCGCGACGCCGCGGGCCAGGTGAGCCTGCGCGAAGGGCGCTATGTCGAACCGGTGCAGTTGCAGGTGGTTGGCCTGAGCCTGTGGCAGGCGTGCTTCGGCCCGGCCGGGCCACCGGCGGGCACAGGCGCCATCACGCTTGAGCAGGTGCAGCGCCTGGACACCAGCGCTGCGCTCGCCTCCTACTGCAACATGGCCCTGGACGCGGCCACCGGCACGCGCATCCGGCAACGCGTGGTGCGCGACTGGATCGAGAGCCAGCTGATCACCGCCACCAACATGCGCGCGCAGGCGACGCTGGATGCGGGCTCGCGCAACGCGCCCACCGCGGCCGAGCTGGACATCCTGCAGCAGTACCACCTGGTGCGCGCGCAAAGCCGCCAGGACGCGCAGTGGCTGGAGCTGGCCCACGACCGGCTGATCGAGCCGCTGCGCGCCAGCAACGCGCAATGGCGCACCCAGTACCTGCCGCACTGGAAACAGCTGGCGCGGGCCTGGGCGCTGTCCGGCGAGAATCCCGGCGTATTCGGCAAGCTCACCTCCACCGCGGAACTCGACGATACCTTGCTTGAGGCCGAAGACCGGCACAGCGAAGCGGAGAACCGGTTCCTGGCGGCCTACCAGCGCCATCGCACGGAGCGGGAGCGCGCGCGGCGCTGGCGCATGCTTGGCTATGCGCTCGGGCTCATCGGGCTGCTGGTGCTGATTGGCGTGGCGATCCTGGCCTGGCAACTGCGCGCCACCAAGCAGGACATCGCGCGGCAAAACGCCTTGTTCTCGCTGCTCGGTTCGCGCCCGGCACCGGACGCCGCGCTGCTGGCGTCGGTGGAGGGCACGCGCGGCCAGCGCAACCATGCGCCGCCGGAGGGCTTTGATTTTCGGCGCGCACTGGTCGGCGCCATGAACCGTGCCCGGCATATCGAGGCCTACCTGGCGCGCGCGGACGAGCAAACGCTGGAGGTGCAGGGCGATGCCGGCTATCGGGTGAGTGCCCGGCTCGGCGGGAATCACTGGCTCATGGAGATCACCGGGATTGCGCCCGGTGCCCCAACGGTGCGCCTGGACGAGACCGCGCTCCGGAACCAGCACCCCGAAGGCGTGCGCGTGTTTGCACTGACGGGCGCCGGCACGCTGGCCACCGGTGGGCAGGACGGCAGCGTGGCGTTATGGAACGTTGCCCAGCCTGCGCGCGCCACGGTGCTGCTGCTGCCGGCGGGCGCCGGGCGCGAAGGCGGTTGGGGCCCGGTCTCCGCCCTATCCAGCGACGGGCAGCGCCTGGTCGCGGGCTACGAGCGCGGCCACATTGTCGTGTGGGATCTGGCCAAAGGTGGAGACGCCTGGCGGCACCCGATTGCCAGCGCGCGCGCGCATGCGCTGCGTGTGACCGATGTGGCGCTGTTCGACCAGGGGCGGCAGCTCGCCACCGCGGGGCGCGATGGCAAGGCAAGGTTGTGGCACCTGCCGGCGCAGGCGAACCCGGCGGATCCTTTCGTGCTGACAACACCCGCGCACGAACTGTCGGCGCCCGCGGACAACACCGACTGGTTCGCGGGCTACCACAGCATCGCCGTCAGCCCCGACGGCAGCCTGGCCGTGGCGGGCACGCGCGGCGGGCGCATCAGCGTGTGGCGCACCGCCGACGGCGAGCTATGGCCACAGGCGCTGCTGGGGCACGACGACGCCGTGGTGCGGCTGGTGTTTACCGATGACCGGCAACTGCTCTCCGGCGGCTGGGATGGCCGCGTGATCCGCTGGCGGCTCGACCCGGAACACATGCGGGCAACGCGCACCGAGCTGCTGGACCTGCCGAGCCAGATCACCGGACTGGCCCTGGCCGGCCGCGACCAGCGGCTCTACGCCTCCACCGAGCAGGGCGAACTGCTGCAGATGCGCTTCGATGCGCCGCGGCACCCGATGGCCCGCATCGTCTCGCGCCGGCACGAGGGCGCGCCTGTCCTGCTGCTTGCGCTCACGGGCATCACGCCGCCCCTGGTGGCCGCGACCGAAGATGGCAAGCTCGCCTTGCTGCAGGCCGAGCCGGGCAAGCAGGCCATCCGGCGCCCTATCGACTTGCTGGCGCCACCGGTGCGGGCACTCGACTGGGCACGCCGCGCGCAGCGCCTGGTAGCGGCGGACGACAATGGCCAGGTCTGGATGCTGCGGACCGATGGCACGGGCGATGCGATCCTGCCCGGTGTGATGGCCGGCGCCAGCACCCGCCTGACGATCAGCGACGACGCGCGCTTGCTGGCAATCCGTTCAGGTGAGCCCGCGGAGAACCGGCGGCTGGAGCTATGGCGGCTGGCGCCAGATCAGGGCGCGAGCCGCCACGCGGCGCCATCAGCCTCCATGGCGTCCACAGCAGCCACCCTCGAAGCCGCCGCCTGCCGCATCCCGCTGCCCGAGGCCCTGTCCCATGCTGCGTACGCCGCCTTCCGGCCAGGCACCGCGGAGCTCGCGGTCACCGACGACGACGGCATCAGCTTGTGGCAGGTTGCCGCGGCCGACGCCGATTGCGCGAATGCAAAGGCTGTCATGGCCCAGCGCTTCGAGGGCCTGCCGCGCGGGCAGATCACCAGCCTGGTCTTTGACGCGCACGGCGACACGCTGGTGGCCGGCAACTACCTCGGCAAGGTCTATCGCCTGGCATTGCCCAAGCCCTTGGCAATGTCGGCAACAACGCCGGCAGCAATCTCGGCGACAACGCCGGGCCAGCCGGTGCCGGCCAAGGCCACCATCCTCAAGCAGGATGCCGCAGGCGTGATCACCGCGCTGGCCGCGCCCGATGCGCCATTCGTCGTCGCCGGGGATGACCACGGCAACCTGTTCCTGCTCGATCCCGAGGCCGATCGTCCGCTGCCCATCCCGCAAGCGCTCTATCGCGACCCGCGGCAGCCGATGGCCGCGCTATCCGTGAGCGACGACGGGCGCTGGCTGTACGCGGCGGGCACCGGGATCGCGGCGATCTGGGACCTGGACATGGCGCAGTGGCGCCAGGCGGCCTGCGCCATCGTCGGCGGCGGCTTTACGCCCAGGCAGAAGGCCGAGTTCTTCACGGGCGATACCCCATCACCTAGCGCGTGTGAGGCGCAATGACCGCATCCGCTGCATCTATCGACTGAACCTGACAAGCCAGGGAGGCACGCCATGCCATTCCAGACCATCGCTGGTACCAGCGCCACCTACGCCCTGCTCGCGCTGGACGCCGCCGGCAACGAACGCAGCGACGACCCGGACGGGATCGCGGGACGGATGTCCGAGCGCTTGCTGGCGCAATGGCAAGCCGCCGCGCCCACCGATGTCTTCCTGTGGAGCCACGGCTGGCAGGGCGACCTGCCCGCGGCGCGCATCCAGTACGACCGCTGGATCGGCGCGTTCGCGCGCAGCGCCGGCGACGAGCAGGCCATGCGCGCCCGGCACCCGGATTTCGCCATTGCCCATATCGGCGTGCACTGGCCCAGCCAGCCTTGGGGCGACGAGGAACTGGGCGACGGCGCCAGCTTTGCGCCGCTGGCCGGACCGGGCACGCAAGGCGCCCAAGCCATGATCGACGCCTATGCGCAGCGCCTGGGCGATACGCCACAGGTACGCGCCGCGCTGGCCGTCATCTTCGAAGCCGCGCGCACCCAGGCGGATGCCGTGACGCTGCCCGACCCGGTGCGCCAGGCCTACCTGCAACTCGACCAGGCCCTCGCGCTGGGCAGCGAGGGCCCGGGCGGCGACGCCGGCGCCGACCGCCTGCCCTTCGATCCCGCGGCGTCCTTCGCCGAAGCCAACCAGCTGGGCGCCGCGTTTGGCGGGCCGGTGCTGGGCGGGCTGCTGGCGCCGCTGCGGCAACTCTCGTTCTGGACCATGAAAAAGCGCGGCCAGACCGTGGGCGAGTGCGGCGTCTTCCCGCTGCTCAACAGCATCGGCGACGCGCTGCCGGCGGCGCGCATCCACCTGATGGGCCACAGCTTCGGCGCCGTCGTCATGTCCGCCGCGCTGGGCGGCCCTGGCGGCACGGCCGCGCTGCGGCGCCCGGCAGCCTCCTGCGTGCTGGTGCAGGGCGCCATGTCGCTCTGGGCGTACGCGCCGGACATCCCGGTGCGCCCGGGCACGGCGGGCTACTGCCACCACGTGCTGCCCGATGGCAAGGTCAGCGGGCCGCTGGTGGTCACCCGCTCGCGGCACGACAGCGCGGTCGGCACGCTGTATCCCTGGGCGGCCGGCGTGGCGGGCCAGGTGGCGTTCGACGCCACGCAGGCATCTCCCACCTATCCCACCTTTGGCGCCATCGGTGCGTTCGGCATCCAGGGCACCGACGCCGCCACGGACGCACCGATGCAACCGTATGACGGCAACTACGCCATGACGGCCGGCAAGGTGCTGAACATCGAAGCCAGTGAGTACATCTGCAACGGCAGTGGCATTGCCGGCGCCCACAACGACATCGCCGGGCCGGAGGTCGCCCACCTGATCTGGCAAGCCGCGCTGGCCTGAGAACAAACCCAAGGAGCCCCAGTCATGACCGACGACGCCATGCCCATGCCGCTAGGCATCCAGGCCGACACCGGACGCCCGCTCGCCAGCCTCGATGCGCAGGCCATCGCCGGGTTCTCCGCGCACGAGCACGCCTTGCGCCGCGCGCCGGAACGCGCCGCGGAGAAAGCCCGCCAGGCCGAGACCTATGCGGTGCTCGGCGATGTCGACGGCGCCAAGCTCGACGAGGCCGGCTGGGGCCTGCTGTTTCCCTCCGACGTGGATCCGGCGCCTTACCTGGACGCGCTCGCGCCGCTGATCGCCTGGCGGCACCGCGAGGCGGGACAGGTCACGGTATTCCAGGGCGCCGACGGCTGCCTGCCCGGCGAAAGCGCCGCCACCTGGCTGGCGCGGCACGGTGTCTCCCTCAACGTGGTCGACCCCGCGCTGGGCGTGCCCTACTACCTCGTGCTGGTCGGGCCGCCGGACAAGATCCCGTTTGCCTTCCAATACACGCTGGACCTGTACTGGGCGGTGGGACGGCTGGATTTTCCGCAACTGGCGGACTTTCGCAGTTATGCGGACAGCGTGACAGCTTACGAGACCATGGCCAGCGTGGCCGCCCGGCGCAGGATTGCGCTGTTCGCCACCTGCCTTGATTTCGATCGCGCCACCCAGTTGCTCACGCGGCAGCTGGCCACCCCGCTCAGCCAGGGCACCGCGCAAGCCAAGCCTCTGGGTGAGCGCCAGGGCTTTGCCATGCAGGCGCTGCTGGGCGAGGCCGCCACCAAAGCCGCGCTGACAGATGTACTGCGCGGCAAAGGACCGGACGGGCCACCCGCCCTGCTCTTCACCGGCTCCCACGGCATGGGCTTTCGCGCGGACGATGCGCGGCTTGCCGGCACCCAGGGCGCGATCGTCTGCCAGGACTGGCCAGGCTATGGCGCGATCGGCCCCGAGCACTGGTTCGCCGCGCAGGACGTCCCCGATGACGCGCAGTGCCACGGCCTTATCCAGTTCTGCTTTGCCTGCTACGGCGCCGGCTGCCCGGACTTCGACAACTTCGGCCACGGCGGCAACGCCCCCACCCGGCTAGCGCCCGCGCCCTTCACCGCGCGCCTGCCGCAGCGGCTGCTGGCGCATCCGCATGGCGGCGCGCTGGCCGTGCTCGGACACATCGACAGGGCGTGGGCCTACGGCTTCCAATCCGAACGCGCCGACGCGCAAACCCAGGGGTTCCGCGACGTGATCGGCAGCCTGCTGCGCGGCGAGCGCATTGGCCAGGCGACAGACCGCTTCAACATCCGTTGGGCCGCGCTGAGCACCGAACTGGCCGACTTGCTGCGGGACCGCAGCGCGGGCGCCGACGTCCCCGACGCCGACATCGCGCTGCGCTGGGTGGCACGGGACGATGCGCGCAACTATGTGGTGCTGGGGGACCCGGCGGTGCGGCTGAGGGTGCGGGACATGGCGTGACTGGGAGTGCAAAACGCTTCTCTTCAAGCCAGGTTCGCCCGCCGCAGCTTTGCCTTTAACGTCTCGATCTCGTCCAGCAGGTCGAGCACGACGGCCGCGCCGGCCACCCCAAGCTCCAGGTCGCGCGCCAGGCGCAGCGCCGTGCGGGCACGCTTGAGCGTGGCGCCGTCGAAACGCCAGCGCGGCGCGTCTTCTCCGCGCGGCGTCAGCACGCCCTCCTCCACCAGCGCCACCACCTGTCCAATGTCGGCATGACAGGCCTCGCTCAGCTCCACCAGCGTGAACTGCACCTCTTCTTCGACAAGGACGCCATGCAGCATCGATATGCCTTGATCGCTCATCGCATCAAGCCTCCAGTGAACGGCGCGGGGCAAAGCCGCTAAAGGTCTTGGCCATCTCCCGGTACGCATCATTGGCCTTTTCCGTGTCCGCGGGTGGCAAGACGATCGACAGCACCGCGTACAGGTCGCCGGGCGGCGTGCTGGGAAGGCCCTTGCCCTTGAGCCGCAGCTTGCGGCCCGCCGACGAGCCCGGCGGCACGCTGAGTTGCACGCTGCCGTCCGGCGTGGGTATGCCGACGCTGGCGCCCAAGGCGGCTTCCCATGGGGCCACGGGCAGGTCGAGGTAGACATCGCGATCGACTACGCGGAACAGCGGGTGCGGCGCGATCTCGATTTCGAGATAGAGGTCGCCGGCGGGAGCGTCTCCAAGTCCGGGGCCGCCCTGGCCTGCAAGCCGAAGATGCTGTCCAGTGCGAATGCCCCTGGGAATATTGACTTCCAGCTGCCGCTCCTGCAATCGCACGTGCCCACTGGCGTCTGCCTGGGGCGTACGCAGCGTGATGGTGCGGCGCCCGCCCCGGTAGGCGTCCTGCAGATCGATCTGCACCTTGGCATGGTGATCGCCCCCTGCCATGCGGGCAGCGCCTCGCGCGCCGCGAGACTGCGCATGCCTGGCGCCGAAGAGCGACTCGAAGAAATCGCTGCGATCCAGGTCTTGCTCGAGATCCGCCTCGCCGCCGCTGTATTCGAAGCCGCTATCCCATCCCGGCGGCGGAGTGAACTCGCGGCCGCTCTTGTACCGCGCCCCCACGTCGTCGTAAGCGGCGCGCTTCTCCTCGTCTTTCAGCGCCACATACGCCTCGGCCACATCCTTGAAGCGGGCCTCCGCATCCGGCTCCTTGCTGACGTCCGGGTGATACTTGCGCGCCAGCTTGCGGTAGGCGCGCTTGATTTCATCCTGCGTGGCCGTGGGCTCCACCCCGAGCATCGCGTAGTAATCCTTGTACTCCATGAATGCCCCCGGCAACTGGCGTGCGGCACGCGCACGGCGCTTGGCGAATGATGCGCTTGACCTGCGGCTCTAAGTATAGGCAAAGGCACGGGCATGCGGTGCGACGCGGTTCGCCCTGCGCGCGCTGTCGGCGCACGTATCCATAAAACGTGGCGTGCGCACCTGCAGGGCCTGCTATGTTATCGGCGAGCCAGCTACAGGAGGCACCGGTGAAAGACGGGGCATCCGCCCCGCGAGACGCCGAACAATCATGGCTCGGCAAGCTCGGGCCGCAAGCGTGAGCTCGACCGCCTGTTGCCCGCCACGCCGGCGACCTGAACCTCGGCATCCTGGCCGTTGGCAGAGGTTAGAGCCGCAGTCGACATTACTCCTCGCTGGTCCACTCCACCTCGACACCAAGGCTGCGCAGGTTCTCGACGAAACGCGGATGGGCACGGCGGATGGGCGCGGCGTTGCGGATCTCCGAGCGGCCATCGATGCTCGCGGCCACCATGAGCAAGGCGATGGCCACGCGGATGATGTACGGGCTTTCCACCACCGCCGGCGTCAGGGGATTGCCACCAAAGGTGATGAGCCGGTGCGGGTCGGACGAAAACACATGGGCGCCAAACTTCGACAGCTCGCCGGTCCAGCCCAGCGCGCCGTCGTACACCTTGTTCCAGAACATGGCGTTGCCCTGCGCGCGCACGCCCAGCGCGATGAAGATGGGCAGCAGGTCAACCGGGAAGTAAGGCCACGGCGCAGCCTCGACCTTGGTCAGCACGTTGCTGGTAAACGGCGTCTGCACTTTCAGGGGGCCGGCGCTGGTGGCGCGGGACCAGCCATCTTCGTGCGTGATCTGCACGCCGAACTTGGCGAAGGTGCGGTCGATCAGCGGAAAATTCCCCGGTGCGCTGTTGCGCACCACGACATCGCCGCCAGTGATGGCGCCCAGCGCCAGGAAGGTGGTGATCTCGTGAAAATCCTCGTCGAAGGTAAAGTCGCCACCCTTGAGCTTGTTGCCGCCATGCACCGTCAGGCGCGAGGTGCCCATGCCTTCGATGCGCGCGCCCATCATCGCCATGAAGCGGCAGAATTCCTGCACATGGGGCTCCGATGCGGCGTTGGTGAGCGTGGAGGCGCCACCCGCTGCAGCGGCGCACAGCACGAAATTCTCCGTGGTGGTGACCGATGCATAGTCAAGCCAGTGGTCAGTGGGTGTCAGCTGGCCGGCACTGCGCACCAGCAGCGACCCATCGGCCCGCTCCACCTCGCCGCCAAAGCGGCGGAAGACATCGACGTGCGGATCGATCTCGCGCACGCCAAGCGTGCAACCCTTGACGTTATCTTCGAGCCGGGCCACGCCGAAGCGGGCGAGCAGCGGCGGCACCAGCATGATGGACGAGCGCATCTCTTCGGGCAGCCGATGGCGGGCCGCGTCGAACACGGTCTCCTGATGGTGCAGCGACAGCGTGCCGCTTGCGTCATCCATATGCACCTTGCTGCCCAAAGCACGGAAGATGTCGAGAATCTTGCGCACATCGGTGATGTCGGGCACGCCATGCAGGCGCAGGGGCTCATCGGTCAGAAGCGTGGCGCAGAGCACAGGAAGCACTGCATTCTTGTTGGCGGAAGGGGTAATACGCCCCCGGAGCGGCTTGCCGCCGTGCACGATGAGATTGGACATGGGATGGGATATTGCGAGACGAGCCAGGACAGGATGGAACAACGCCCAGCATTGTACTTGCACTGCCAAGGACAAGGATGCCGCCCTGGCAGCGTTCACAGATGACGCTCTCGAAAAAAGACCAGGTTGGAAAAACCGCCTCAGGCAGCGCGCAGGCCCAGGGCGATGGGACGGCGTCCTGCAAGTGGTGCGCCTGAAGCACTTTGCGCCGCGATATCATGGTGGCTGCACAAACGCGTGGGGCGACAATGCAGATTGACCGGACGACGATCTGTCGGGGCGATGCCGATGCGCCGCCTGGACAAGCACCGGGCAGCATCAGCCGCCGCGCGTTCCTGGCGTCTGGCGCTGCACTGGCGCTAGCCGCCTGTGCACAGGGACACCTTGCCGGCGACACCCAGCCGCAGGGTTCAGCCGGCACGAAGGCCGCCAAAGACGCGAGCGGCGTCAAAGACGTCTCCCCCAGGAAGCCCTCCCCCGCCGCGCTGGTCATCGACATGCACAGCCATGCCGGGCGCGTGATTGTGTCGCGCGATCCCGCCATCGGCGCGGACCGGCCCTTCCTTGCGCTGGCCGCGCCGATGCGCGCGGGCGGCGTGAACGTGATCTGCCTGGCGATCGTGACGGATACCATCGTCACGCGCGTGTCCGCCGATCGCACGCGCTTCGAAGCCTGGCGAACCCCGTCCGAAGGCGAGCTCTACGCGCTTGGCGTGGCCGAATTCGCGCGTGCGCACAAGCTGGTGGAGCGTGAGCAGATGCAAGTGGTGACCGACGCGGCTACGCTGGCCACGCGGGGGCCGGCCGGGCCGTGCGTGATCATCGCGTCGGAAGGTGCGGACTTCCTGGAGGGCAGGCTCGAGCGTGTGGACGAAGCGTACGGCATGCACCAGTTGCGCCACCTGCAGCTCACGCACTACCGCGTCAACGAACTGGGCGACATCCAGACGGAGGCGCCGGTGCACGCAGGCCTGACGGATTTCGGCGCGGATGTGGTGCGGCGCTGCAATGCCTTGGGCATCGTCGTCGATGTCGCGCACGGCACCTATGACCTGGTCAAGCGCGCCGCCGCCATCTCCACCAAGCCGCTGGTGATTTCGCACTCCGCGCTGGCGACGCGCCCCAGCCTGCGCAGCCGGCTGATCACGCCAGACCACGCGCGCGTGATCGCGGGCACCGGTGGCGTGATCGGGGTCTGGCCCAGCGCGGGCACCTTCCGCGACCTGCCTGCGATGGCGCTAGGCATCAAGCGCATGGCCGACGTGGTTGGCGTGGATCATGTGGGCGTGGGAACGGACATGCTCGGCTTCATCTCGCCGCCGGTGTTCCGGACCTACGATCAGTTGCCCTCGCTGGCCACCGCGCTGCTGGCGGCAGGATTCACGCAAGAGGAAGCCGGCAAGGTGCTCGGCGGCAATTACCGCCGGGTGTTCGAAGCGTGCGTGGGGTAGCGCGAGGGACCTGCGCTTACGGCGCGCGCCGTCCCGCCTTGCCCTCACCCGGCGTATCCTGGGTATCCCGCGTATCCCGTGTATCGTCGGCCCGCGACCGGCGGTACGCCTCCCGCCCGGCATAGACAGCGCCCGCGGCAAACATCAGCGCCAGCGCAAACCAGGTGATCGCATAAACGAGGTGGTTGTTGTTGAACGTGATGACGGTCAGCCCGCCCACCGGCCAGGTGCGCTTGCTGGCGTCCCCGAGCGGCACGGCCGCGTCTGCATCGACGAAGTAAGGCGCCACGTTGCGCAGGCCGCGCGCGGCGGCAATGGCCGGCACATCGCGCGCGTACCAGCGCCCGGCCGCCGGATCGTTGGTGCGCAAAAAGCCGTTGCCGGGCTCGCTGAAGCGCAACAGGCCGGTGACGGTGGTCTCGCCGGTGGGGTCGCCCCCGCCGCGCCTGGCGCGCTCGCTCAGCTCAGGCGGCACAAAGCCACGGTTGACCAGCACCACATTGCCGTCCACCGTGCGCAACGGCGTCATCACCCAGAAGCCGCCACCCAGCTCCGTCACGGCCTGCACCAGGGTCTCGCTGTCGTTCAGGAAGGTGCCGGTGAGACGCACTCGGCGGTACTCGTCGGCGGCCTTGGTGAGCCGCGGCCACTGATCGGCGCTGGGCGCGGCCGTGGCGGGAGCATGCACGCGCGCGTTCACGCGTTCGATGAGGTCGAGCTTCCACGCGCGGCGCTCGACTTGCCAGACGCCGAGCGAAACCAGCCCGGCTACCGCCACGATGGCGAGCAGGGCAAACGCCACAAGCGCGCCAGTGGCGCGCTTGCGGGAAGGCGGATTGGGTTGGGCTGCGCCCTGCTGCCGGGCCGTCAAGGCAGGTTCTTCATGTCGTGCATTGGCATCATGTTCTGGTCGAGGTGGAACATTACCCAAAGCGAGCCGCTCAGCGCGATGACCACCAGCACGATCGTGAAGATCAACGCCAGCATGGTCCATCCGCCCTCGGATCTCGCATTCATATGCAGGAAATATATCATGTGGACGACGATCTGCACCGCGGCGCAGCCCAGCAGGAACAACGCGGTGGTGCTGGATTTATCGAAAACCTTGGCCATCACCAGCCAGAACGGGATCGCCGTGAGGACCACCGCGAGCACGAAGCCCGTCATGTAGCCCTTGAAGGTGCTATGGCTGACCTCGCCATCGTGGCCGTGGTCGTCATGGCCATGCCCGTGGCCATGGGGATCGCCTGCAAGGGCATTGTCATGCGCGTTCATGGCAGCACTCCCATCAGGTAGACGAAGGTAAACACACCGATCCAGACCACATCCAGAAAGTGCCAGAACATGGACAGGCACATCAGGCGGCGCTTGTTCTCCGGGATCAGCCCGTGCTGCCCCACCTGCACCATCAACGTGATGAGCCAGACGATGCCGACCGTCACGTGCAGCCCATGGGTGCCCACCAGCGTGAAGAACGAGGACAGGAACGCGCTGCGCTGCGGCCCCGCGCCATCGTGGACCAGGTGCGCGAACTCGTAGAGCTCCAGGCTGATGAACGCCGCGCCCAGCAGGCCGGTGATGCCGAGCCAGATCAGGGTGGCGCGCACCTGCGCCTTCTGCATCTCCAGCACGGCAAAGCCGTAGGTGATCGACGACAGCAGCAGCATGGTGGTGTTCAGCGCCACGAGCGGCAGCTCGAACAGTTCGGCGCCCGTGGGGCCGCCGGCGTAGCGCCGCCCCACCACGCCGTACACGGCAAACAGGCTGGCGAAGATGAGGCAGTCGCTCATCAGGTACAGCCAGAAGCCGAGCAACGTGCCGTTCTGCGGATGCACCTCGCTGGTCGCGTAGAAGCTTAGCTCGCTCTGGCGCGGGGTGTCCGGCATGCTCACATCGCCGGGGCCGTAGGAGGCGGTGGTATCAACCATGGGTGGCAAGCAGGCGCGTGCGCTCTGCCTCGGTGCGGACGACGTCGTCGGCCGGGATGTAGTAATCGCGCTTGTAGTTGAAGGTGTGGCCGATCGCCACGATCAGGATGGCGGCGAAAGACACGATCACAAGCAGCCACATGTGCCAGATCAAGGCAAAGCCGAGCACCGTGCTCAACCCCGCCAGGATGATGCCCGCGCTGGTGTTCTTCGGCATGTGGATCGGGATAAAGCCCTGCTGTGGCCGCTGGTAGTGGTGCTCTTTCATCTGCCACCACGCGTCGTTGTCATGGATGACCGGGGTAAAGGCAAAGTTGTACTGCGGCGGCGGCGATGAGGTCGACCACTCCAGCGTGCGGCCGTCCCACGGATCGCCCGTGGTGTCGCGCAGGGATTCGCGCCGGCGGTAGCTGACCACCAGCTGGATCAGGAAGCAGCCGATGCCTAGCGCAATCAAGAATGCGCCGAATGCCGCCAGCTGGAACCAGATCTGCAGGGACGCATCCTCGAAGTGGCTCATGCGGCGGGTCACGCCCATCAGCCCCAACACATAAAGCGGCATGAAGGCAACGTAAAAGCCAACCAGCCAGAACCAGAACGAGCACTTGCCCCAGAACGGATCCAGCCGGTAGCCGAAGGCCTTGGGAAACCAGTAGGTGATGCCGGCCATCAGCCCGAACAGCACGCCGCCGATGATCACGTTATGGAAGTGCGCGATCAGGAAGAGGCTGTTATGCAAGGAGAAATCCGCCGGCGGCACGGCGAGTAGCACGCCGGTCATGCCGCCGATCACGAAGGTGACCATGAAGCCGATGGTCCAGAGCATCGGCACCTCGAAGCGGATGCGCCCGTGGTACATGGTGAACAGCCAGTTGAACATCTTGGCCCCGGTCGGGATCGAGATGATCATGGTGGTGATGCCGAAGAACGAATTGACGCTGGCGCCCGAGCCCATGGTGAAGAAATGGTGCAGCCAGACCAGGTAGGAGAGCACCGTGATCACCACCGTGGCGTACACCATCGACGCGTAGCCGAACAAGCGCTTGCGGCAGAACGTGGAAACCACTTCCGAGAAGATGCCGAACGCGGGCAGCACCAGGATGTACACCTCCGGGTGGCCCCAGATCCAGATCAGGTTCACGTACATCATGGCGTTGCCGCCAAGATCGTTGGTGAAGAAGTTGGTGCCTGCATAGCGGTCCAGCGCCAGCAGGGCCAGCACCGCGGTGAGCACCGGGAAAGCGGCGATGATCAGCACGTTGGTGCACAGCGCGGTCCAGGTGAACACCGGCATCTTCATCATGGTCATGCCGGGCGCGCGCATCTTGACGATGGTCACGAGCAGGTTAATGCCCGATAACAACGTGCCCAGCCCGGCGACCTGCAAGGACCAGATGTAATAGTCCACGCCCACGTCCGGACTCTGCAACACGCCCGACAGCGGTGGATACGCCAGCCAGCCGGTGCGCGCGAACTCGCCGACGAACAGCGACATCATCACCAGCACGGCGCCGCCAACCGTCATCCAGAAGCTGAAGTTGTTGAGAAAGGGAAAGGCGACGTCGCGCGCGCCGATCTGCAACGGCACGACAAAATTCATGAGCCCGGTGACCAGCGGCATGGCCACGAAGAAGATCATGATCACGCCGTGCGCGGTGAAGACCTGGTCATAGTGGTGCGGCGGCAGGTAGCCCAGCGAATCGCCAAAGGAGACCGATTGCTGCAGCCGCATCATGACCGCATCGGCAAAGCCGCGCAGCAGCATGACGATGCCCAGCACGACATACATGATGCCGATCTTCTTGTGGTCGATGCTGGTGAACCACTCGCGCCAGAGATAGCCCCACGCTCGCAGGTAGGTCAATGCGCCAACCAGCGCCAGCCCCCCGATCGCGACGGCCGCGAAGGTCGCCAGCAGGATGGGCTCGTGATAGGGGATTGCCTCCCAGGTGAGGCGGCCGAATACCAGTTGCGTCAGGTCGAGGTGCTCGGGCATTGTGTCACCAGGGCCGCAAGGGCGTTGTTTCAGGAATCGGGGAGCAACGAGTCATTGTTGCGACGTCATTGCGGCAATGTCATTGCGGCAACGTCCTGGCGGACGCCACACGGGGGCCGTTGCCAATGCCGGCAGGATCGCTTGCCGTGCAGATCGCGCCCAGGCTCGCGCCGGCGTCGCCGCGTTCGAGCGCCGCCACGTTGAAGGCCCGCGCCTTGTCCTTGCCCTGGCCCTGCCTCGCACTCATGGCCATGTCCTTGATGCAAGGCCGGTTGGCTTGCACGCAGCGGTTCAGGATCGCGTCGTACAAGCCCGGCGCCACGCTGGCGTAGCGCCTCACCGGCTCTAGCTCGCTGGGTTGCTCCAGCTGCAGGTAAGCGTCGCGCGTCAAGGCCCCGCCGCCGGCCTTGGCTTGCTGGACCCAGCGCGCGAATTCCTCGGCGCTCATGCCATGGAACTTGAAACGCATGCCGGAGAAGCCCGCGCCGCTGTAGTTGGCGGAGAAGCCCTCGTAGACACCCGGCTGGTTGATCACGGCGTGCAGCTTGGTCTCCATGCCCGGCATGGCGTAGACCTGTCCCGCCAGGGCAGGGATAAAGAAGGAGTTCATCACGCTGGACGCCGTGATCTTGAAGCGGATCGGTTGATCCACCGGCGCCGCCAGCTCGTTGACGGTGGCGATGCCCTGCTCGGGGTAGAAGAAAAGCCACTTCCAGTCCAGCGCCACCACCTCCACGGTGAGTGGCTCGATGCCCATGGGCACCGGGCGCTCGGCGTCGATACGGCTCAAGGACTGGTAGGGATCGAGCTTGTGCGTGCTGACCCAGGTCAACGCGCCCAGGGCGATGATGATCAGGAGCGGCGCTGCCCAGATCACCAGCTCCAGCAAGGTGGAATGGTCCCAGTCGGGCTCGTAGATGGCCTGCTTGTTGGCTTCGCGGTAGCGCCAGGCAAAGAGTAGCGTCAGTGCAATCACCGGCACGATGATCAACAGCATCAGCCCGGTTGAAATGATGATTAAATCACGCTGCCGGATCGCGAGATCCCCGGCCGGGGCCAGCAAGACCGCATTGCAGCCTGTCAGCAGCAGGATGGCTGCAAACAACAGACATCCGCGCGTCGCGTAGCGGGATGGCACTATCCGAATGCGAAATTGCATAGCCGTGGAAGTGATCGTTGGAACTACGCCGGTGGGCTGGCCGCGGAAACTCAACATTTCCTATGGCACTGTAGTCAAAGAAGTGCCATTCTTAAAGGAGTGACACAAAACGCCACCCCGAACAACGAGAGACGAGAGGGCCTGACGATGTCCAGCAGCAGTAGCAGCAGCAGCGGCAGCAGCGGCGTTGCGCACCAGCACCAGCCGTCACCGTCTTCCCCCACGCCCGCGCAAGACGCGGCGCACCGGGCGCGGGTGGCGCCCGCCGAGATCGCCGCCGGCGTCGTCATCGGGCGAGCGTCCGAGTATTTCGACTTCTTCGTCTACGGCATCGCCTCGGTGCTGGTCTTCCCCAGCGTGTTCTTCCCGTTCGTCAGGCAACTGGAAGGGCTGCTGCTGTCCTTCGCGATCTTCTCCTTCGCTTTCATCGCCAGGCCGTTCGGGACCACCTTGTTCATGGCGATCCAGCACCGCTGGGGACGCAGCATCAAGCTGACGGCCGCGTTGTTCCTGCTGGGCACCGCCACGGCGGGCATGGCGTTCCTGCCGGGCTACGATGCGCTCGGCAACCACGCCATCGTCATCCTGGCGGCGCTGCGCATCCTGCAGGGCATTGCGCTGGGCGGCTCATGGGACGGGCTGCCATCACTGCTGGCACTGAACGCCCCGGCGCACCGCCGCGGCTGGTACTCGATGCTGGGACAGCTCGGCGCGCCGATCGGATTTCTCCTTGCCGGCTCGCTGTTCCTCTACCTGCGCGCCAACCTGGATTTCGACGAGTTCCTGGACTGGGGCTGGCGCTATCCGTTCTACGTGGCGTTCGCCATCAACGTGGTCGCGCTGTTCGCGCGCCTGCGGCTGGTGGTGACCCGGGAGTACACGCAGCTGCTGGAAGAAGGCGAGCTGGAGCCGATCAGTCCGGCGCAGATACTGCGCGCCCAGGGCTACAACCTGTTCATCGGCGCCTTTGCCGCGCTGGCCAGTTACGCGCTGTTCCACCTGGTCACGGTGTTCCCGCTGTCGTGGGTCGCGCTGCACGCCACGCAGGACATCAATGACGTGCTGATCATCCAGATCATCGGCGCGGGGATCGCCATGGCGGCCACCATCGCCTCCGGCTGGATCGCCGACCGCATCGGGCGGCGCACCACCCTGGCGCTGATGGCAGTCCTGATCGGCATCTTCGGCCTGTTCGCACCGTACCTGATGAACGGCACCCCGGCGCGGCAAGACCTGTTCATCCTGATCGGCTTCGGCTTGCTGGGCTTGTCGTACGGGCAGGCCGCGGGCGCTGTCACGGCAAACTTCGGATCGCGCTTTCGCTATACCGGCGCGGCGCTGACCTCCGACTTTGCATGGCTGTTCGGCGCCGCCTTCGCGCCGCTGGTGGCGTTGGGACTGTCGGCGGAGTTCGGCTTGTTTGCCGTCAGCGGCTACCTGCTGTCCGGCGTGGCATGCACGTTGCTGGCGCTGTGGATCAATCGCAAGATGGAAGCGCGCGACTGACCCGGCCACGATAATGCAAACGGCCAGTCATGCGCAATGACTGGCCGCTTTCCTTTGCACGCCGCTTTGCTCAGAAATTCCCGAAGAACCCGCGCGCGGCGACCATGCAGAACGGTGCCACCAGGCTCCCGTGGTAGGCCTCGGTCACCGCCGACGCGCCACCATCGGTTGCGCCCGCCGCCACGGCCTGCGCGGCGAGCGTCGCCTTGGCCAGCGCAAAGCCCTGCTTGATCGGGGCATACGGATCGGCGGGCCCGGCCACCGGCGCATCCACATCCAGCACCGAAGTCAGCCCCGCCGGCACCTTGGCGTTCTGCCAGTAAGCCTGCTGCACGGCCGCGTTGAAGAAGAACACCGTCGGGTCGAAGCGACCGCCGCAAAGCTGCACCGGGGCACGCGGGATCCAGTTGCGCAAGTCATTGCGCTTGAACGCCTGGCGCAGCGGCGCAGCCGGGTTGGCCGCCGGCGCCATCGCCACCGTGGTGTACGGGAACGCGCCATCCGGATTGACCAGCGCGTCTTCCAGCAGGCCGAGGCGGAAGCTGTTGCGCACCAGGTTGCCTTGGCCAAACCCGAGGGCAAAGATCGGCGTCAGCTCAGGCGGTGCCAGCGGGGGCGAAGTCGGGGGCGTCAGCGAGGCAAACTGCGCGGCCGGCGGATAGGGGCTGAAGAGCGCCGTGGCGGGCAATTTTCCGTTGCCAATCAGCGTGTCGATTGGCGTCACGCTCGGCAAGAGATCCTCGATGCCACGCGCGTAGGTTGCCTCAAACAGGTCGCCCGGCCTGCGGTAGATGTTGCCGTAGGCGTTCTGGTAGCTGGTCGCCACCATGGTCGTGAAGATGGTGGAACCCAGATCCACCTCACCCGCGACCAGCGCGTCCCCGGTGGCCGCCATGGCATAGGGCCCCGAACCCGTGGAAGCCGCCGTCACGTTGATGCCCGCCGCCTGTAGCGCGCGATGCGTGGCCATGGCAACGTGGCCGCCCTGCGAATATCCGGTGATAAAGAGCTTGCCATTCTCCCGCGCCGCCTTGCCCGAGCCGGCCCCGGCCAGCGCAACCCGCGCGGCCCGCAGCGAGTCGATCATGTCCGCCGATTGCTGCTGGGCATTCAGGTAGGGATGATAGGAAAGCTCGGAGCCGGCGTAACCCGCATAGTTGCTCGCCACCACGATATAGCCCTGCGCGGCATACATGGCCGCAACGCTGATGCCCTCCGAGGCGCCATCACCGTTGCCCGGGTCCTTCTGCGTCAGGTCCGCAAGGTTGTACTTGCGGTAGGTGGTGGTGCCATGCGCGTACATCAACGCCGGGCGTGGCCCACCGCATGCGCGCCCGCCGCTTGGAATCATCAGCGCGCCGCTCGCGGTGGTCGGCTCATTGGCGCCGCCGATGGTGCGGTAGCGGAAATAGACGATCTCCAGGTCGCATGCAGGGGTACCTGCGATCTGCAATAGCTGCCGGCCTGAATCGCTCGCGTTGAGAACACCGGCCAGCGCCGCCGCGCTCAGGCGCAGCGTGGTCCTGTGATCGAGAAGCTGGCCGCGGCTACTGTTGTCGTTGTTGTTGCAACTGCCCCCGCTGCAAGAACTCGCCGATTGCGCACAAGCCCCCGCGCTCAGCGCCAGACACGTCAAGCCCGCAAAGCCCGCCTTCGCCATGGTCAATCGCATCTTCCATCCCCCCGCCAGTGGACTACGTCGGTTAGCCTGATCCACACAATTAGCGGAGTGTAGGTAAACGGTCCAACTACCCGCCAGCCTTATAGCGCACGATCTCGTATTGTGAAAAAGGGATGAACAGGTCGTGATGCCTGTCCACCCCGAGGGTCAGGACCAGTAACGCAAGGTTGCAGCCAGGCGGCCAGGCCTAGCGCCCTGTGCGCACCTGGAAGCCCAGCCCCGGCGACAGCACTGCGGCATCGCCATCGCGCAGCTCGATGGTTTCCAGGCTGCCGTTGTCCCGGGATTCGGCGGCAAACTCCGCGATGTTGCGCAGGCGCGCGGCCGGAATGCCGCACGCGCTAAGCCGCGCTTCCAGCTCCGTGGCCAGGCCATCGGCCAGCGCGGCGGCGAGCGCCTCCTTGAGCGCGCCCGGATCGAGCGAGCGCACAAAGGCAGGCAGGCCGCTGCGTTCCAGCGGCGGATTGAACAAGGCAGGATCCCGCGCAAGCTGGCCAAGGCCCAGCGCTTCGAGCAATGCCAGCAACTGGCCTGGCGTGTTCGCGCCGATGGCCAGCCAGCCGTCGCGCGTGCGGAAGAAATCGGCGGAGGGGCTGCCGGAGTAGCCCTGGTTGCCCTGCCGGGGCGGCGTGGCGCCGTGCGTGAGCGCGTCGCAGGTCATGGGGTACATCAGCTGCATGCCGGCGCTGGCCATGGAGATATCGAGCAGCATGCCGCGCCCGGTGCGCTCGCTGTCGCGTACGCCGGCAAGGATGGCGAAGGCGGCGAGCAGCCCCGTGGCGGAGTCGATGACCGGGAACCCCGTCTTGATGGGCGGGTCGCCCTCATTGCCCGCCATGTAGGCCATGCCGGTGGCGGCCTGCACCACGTGGTCGTAAGCGGGCCGGCCGCGCCATGCCGGCGCGCCGCGCCCAAAGCCGGAGATGCTGCAGTAGACCACGCGCGGATTCAGCGCAAGCACTGCCTCGAAGCCGAGCCCGAAGCGCTCCAGCACCCCCGGCCGCAGGTTGTCGACGAAGACATCGCAAGTGGCGGCGAGCTCCAGCGCATGCTGGCGCCCTTGTTCGCTGCCAAGGTCGAGGGCAAGCGACGACTTGCCAGCGTTGAGCGCGACGAAACCCTCGCGGCCCCGTGCGGTGCGGCGCATGACATCGCCGCCGTTGGCATTTTCCACCTTGGTCACGTCGGCCCCGAGCTGCGCCAGCAGGAAGGTGGCGAAGGGACCGGCGATGACGTGCGAGAAATCGAGCACGCGGATGCCCGCGAGCGGGGTAAATGAATGGGAAGCCGTGATAGACATGGCAGGCTCACTCGATCGTGATGTGGTTTTTCTCGATCACCTGCCGCATCCTGGCGGTTTCCTCGGCGACAAGGCGGGTGAAGGATTCGGGTGTGGGGCTCGGCTCGATGAGCGCCCCTGTCTCGGCATAAAACCGGCGCAGCCCGGGATCCGCCAGTGCCCTCAGCATGGCGGCATGCAAGCGCGCCACCAAGGGCTTCGGCAGGTTTGCCGGAGCCCAGATGCCGCTCCAGGAATCCAGCGTGAGATCGCTGCGCCCAAGCGCCTCGCTCAGGGTCGGCACGCCTGGCAGCCCGGGGATCCGCTGCGCCGAGGTCACGGCGAGCGCGCGCACCTTGCCGTTGCCGATCTGCGGCACGGCGGTGGCCGCTACCGGAAAGCCGAATTGCGTGTCCCCCTTGATCAGCGACGGCACGATTTCCACCGAGCCCTTGTAGGGGATATGGACCGCGTTGATGCCTGCCGCCGATGCGAAGGCCGCCCCGCAGATATGCGCGGCCGAGCCAATGCCGCCCGATGCATAGTTCAGCGATCCGGGCGAGTGCCGCGCGGCGGCCACCAGTTCGCCCACGGTGCGGTACGGGGAGTTCGCCCCCACCACCAGTACGGCGGGGCTGACGCCGATGCGGATCACGTGGGTGAACGCCGCAGGATCGAACTTGACGGTTGGCTGCAAGAGTTTCTGCGCGACGTGGGTGGAGGCGCCCAGCAGCAAGGTGTAGCCATCAGCCGGCTGCTGCGCCACGGATTCGGCGGCAAGGATGCCTGCCGCGCCCACCTTGTTCTCCACCACGATGGGCTGGCCAAGCTCCCTGCCCAGCACTTCGGCCAGCTTGCGCGCCTGGATATCCGGGCCGCCGCCGGCGGCATACGGCACCACCAGGCGAATCGGGCGGCTGGGGTAGTTGTCCACGGCAAACGCCAAAGCCGGCGTGCCGGATGCTGCCGCAACGGGCAGCGTCAGCAGGGTCCGCAGCATCAGGCGACGCGTGCGGCAGATGGATGCAGGCATCTCGGTCTCCTTTCTGGTTTTGCCCGATTGTCACGCCGCGCCATCATTCGAGACAATGATCCAGTTCTTATGAATCCATCAGGATTGGTTATGGCAACGGTTTCCCCTTCGCGCGTGGCTGCGGCGCGCGCCGCCCATCCGAACCGGATCGACCGCCTGCGTATCCGCCATCTGCGGCTGCTGGACCTGGTGGCGCGAACCGGCTCCCTGACCGCCGCCGCCGAGGTCATGCACATCAGCCAGCCGGCGGTGACCAAGATGCTGCAGGAGCTGGAGCAAGCCTTCGGCTGCACGCTGATCGAGCGCACTACGCGAGGCGGCCGCCTGAGCCCGGCGGGCGAGCGCGCCCTGGAGCGCTTGCGCATTGCACTGGGCGCCCTGGATGCAGCCAGCGAGGCCTTGGCGGCCCGCCCGGAGATCCCGCTGGTGCGCATGGGCGTGCTGCCGCTGGTCGGGGTCAACGTGCTGCCAAGGATGATCGCCGCGCTAAGCCGGCAGGGTGTGCTGCCGCGCTTGCAGGTAAGGGAGCACACCGTCAGCGGCCTGCTCGGGCTGCTCGCCAGTGGCGAGCTCGACTGCGTCATCGGCCGGCTGGAAACCGGCCATCCCGCGCAATCGCGGGAACGGCTGGCCATCACGCCGCTATGGGACGAACACCTGGCCATTGCCTGCGCGCGGGACCACCCCTTTGCCAGGCGCCGCGAGGTCAGCCTGCCGGCACTGCATGAAGGACCATGGATCCTGCCGCCGCGCGGCACCCACACGCGGGAGGTCTTCGAGCAGCCGTTTCTCGATAGCGGTCAGTTGCCGCCCGTGCCGCATATCGAATCCATCTCATTTCACAGCAGCTTGTCGATGGTTGCCGCGAGTGGCTTCCTGACGGTTGCGCCGGCCAGCGCCGTGCGCCACTACGCGCAGACGTCCATGGTGCACCAGGTGCGCTTGCGCACGCCGTTCGCCTCCGGGCGGATGGTGTTCATTACCCAACGGGATGCGGCAGTTGCGCCGGCGGTCACCTTGATCGCCAATGCGCTGCAGGAAGCCGGCAACCCTTAGGGAGGCGCCGGACGGGTTGCCAGGTTCACGCAAACTCACATAGCCCCGCCCCCTGACCGGATATCATATGCCCACCAAACAAGGCGCTCCCGGCTGGCCCACGATCCGCGGATCCGCGCATCAGCCCGGGGCAGGCAGCTTCACCTAGCGATACCACTCATGAATCCCAATCCCGACACCCCCGCACGCCCGGCCATCCGTTCCCTGACGCAGCTTGAAGGGCGCGTGCTGGCCGTGCTGGTCGAAAAGCAGCATACGGTGCCGGACACCTATCCGCTGTCGCTCAACGCACTGGCATCCGGCTGCAACCAAAAGACCGCGCGCGCACCGGTGATGAATGCCTCCGAGGCCGAGATCCTCACTGCCATCGATGGCCTGAAACGCCTGAGCCTGGCCATGGAAGGCAGCAGCAGCCGCGTGCCGCGATTCGAGCAGAACATGAAACGCGTGCTGGGCGTGCCGAGCCAGTCGGTCGCGTTGCTCACCACGCTGCTGCTGCGCGGGCCCCAGACAGCCGCGGAGCTGAGGCTGAACTCCGCACGCCTGCACGCATTTGCCGACATCTCGTCGGTCGAGGTATTCCTGGAAGAACTGGCCGCCGCCGAACCACCCTTCGTCGTCAAGCTGCCGCGCGCTCCCGGCGGGCGAGAGAACCGCTGGATGCACCTGCTGTGCGGCGAAGTCAGCGTGGACGATATCCCCGAGCGCGGCGGCACCGACGACGGCATCTCACCCTCCGAATTCGAGTCGCTCAAGGCCGAGCAAAAGGAACTGGCTGAAAAGGTGAACCGGCTTCAGGCGCTGGTGGAGCGCATGGCGGGCGAACTCGGCATTGCGATCGACAAGGGGGCGCCTTAGTCGCGAGCTCAGGCGCGAGGAGATCGCATTCTCCAGCCGGTGAAAGAGTGCCTGATAGACCATTTTTTACCCGGGCCGGCCGCGAACCCGCTCGCGCCGGAAACCGCATGGCCACGGTGCCCGCCGCACGCGGTTCCCGGCCTGTCGACGCGCCACAACAGATGTCGTTGGCCCGATTAGTGCTTGCGCGTATGATCGGGCATGAATGCTCCCTGTTCACCGCGAGGCCGCAAACCAGATTGTCACGGCTTCGCCAAGCTCCCATGGCGCAGCCTTCCAGGGCAGACCAGGACACTCCGCTGTCACAAATCTGTCCTTGAAAGGCAGCCATACTTTGCAGTCCAAACACGTTGAGGCCTTTGACGATGCGCGTGACGATTCGCACCATTACCATTCCAGGAAGCCAAGGCCGGGCCGCCCTTCACCAGGCCGTCGTGTATGCCACGACGGAGCAGGAGGCTGCACCACTCATGACGAGTGACTGGAGCCAGCGCGAGCCTGAAGTCTTCATGGCTGCCCAGACTTGGGCAAGACGCAATACCTACATCGTTTCGAATCCCCGCACTGGTGCGTTTTACGGGAGCCCTGCCGGGCGCTAGGCGGCGCCATCGACAGTGCGCAAGGGGCGCCGCACAAGCGCCCCACCGTCAAGCCACCCGGGCCCGATGCAGGCATCGCGTGCCTGGTGAGCGCCTTCAACGAAGGCCCGGGCATCTTTCGCTCTGACACTTTCGCTCCCTAATGTATGGACATGGCGCACCTCGCGCCAGTGGCTGGGCGCTCGCTCGTTATTCGCTATCATGCGGCACCACACCCCATCGAAGGGCAAGCGCCATGCCGGCGTTTTCCACGCCGGCCATGGGCCGCCACACCGAAAAAACCAATGACAACTCCATCCCTCGCCGACCGCCTGTGCCAACCGCGCGTGCTGCTGGTGCCCGGCGTCTACGACGCGTTCTCGGCGCTGGTCGCCGCGCAAGCGGGATTTGAAGCACTCTACCTGTCTGGCGCCGCCGTGGCCTACACGCAGCTCGGGCGCTCGGACGTGGGCCTGACCACCGCCACGGAGACGGTGGATATCGTCGGCAGGATCACCGACCGCGTCGACCTGCCGCTGATCGTCGATGCCGATACCGGCTACGGCAATGCGCTCAACGTGATCCGGACCGTGCGCACGCTGGAACGCGCCGGCGCGGCCATGATCCAGCTGGAAGACCAGACCTTTCCCAAGCGCTGCGGCCATCTGGACAACAAGCGCGTTGTCACGCCAGCCGAGATGTGCGGCAAGCTCAAGGCCGCGCTGGACGCGCGCGCTTCATCGCGGACCCTGATCCTGGCCCGCACCGATGCGGTGGCCATCGAGGGACTGGACGCGGCGATCGAACGCGCCGAGGCCTATGTGGCATGCGGCGTCGACGCGCTGTTTATCGAAGCCTTGCGCACCGAGCAAGACATGGCTCGCGTCTGCGCGCACTTTGCCGGGCGCGTTCCCTTGCTGGCCAATATGGTGGAAGGCGGCAAGACGCCCGTGCAGAGCGCTGCCGAACTCGCCGGCCGGGGCTTTCGCATCGTGATCTTCCCGGGTGGCGTGGTGCGCTTCATCGGCGCGCAGATGAAGCGCTACTACAGCAGCCTGCTCGAACATGGCACCACCGCGCCGATGCGCGATGCCATGCTGGATTTCGACGGGCTGAACGGCGTCATCGGTACGCCGGAGCTGATCGCGCAGGGGCAGCGCTATGGCGAGTGAGCCACGGCCGCTGGCGAGGGCAGCAAGCGGCACCTGAAATGCGCCGTCGCCCTCTTGCAGGCGCCGCGCGCTTGTCGTACGCTGCCTGCCCCGGGCTGCGCCAGCCAGCCCGTCACCCGGAACGCCTGTCATGTCTCACCCGAAACCCGCCAGCTCGCTGGTCTACTCCACCGAACACGGCCGCATGTGCCCCGGCTGCGGCAATGCGCTGGCGGCCTGCACCTGCGGCAAGGCGCGGCCCGTCGCGCAAGGCGACGGCATCGTGCGGGTGTCGCGGGAGACCAAGGGCCGCAAGGGCAAGGGCGTGACGCTGGTGCGCGGCGTGGCGCTGGACGCGCTGTCGCTGGCGCAGTTGGGCAAGGAACTGAAGGCCGCCTGCGGCTCGGGCGGCACCGTCAAGGACGGCGTGATCGAAATCCAGGGCGACCACTGCGACACGGTCGTGGAAAAACTCAAGCAGCGCGGGATGACCGTCAAGCGGGCCGGAGGCTGAGCGCCTCTGGGCGGCGCATGAACAGGCCATGAGCAGGCCATGAAAGGCCTTGATCAGCCCCTTAGCCGGCCTCCTAGCGGGTGCGCTGCTTGTAGACGATGGTGCCGTCGGACTTGCGCTGGGGCACGACCGGGTTGCGGGAGTTGCACACCGGGCAGCGAAACAGCGGGCCCTGGCCTTCGTCCTTGACCGTAACGTCCTTGGGGTCCCAACGCGTCTGGCACGACTGGTTCTGGCAGGTATAAAACATCGTCATTCTCCGTATAAGGCGCGGATCGTAGCATGGTGGCAGCCTCGGCCCGTTCCGGCGCCGCTGCGCAGCCGCATTAGCCGCCGCTTTTGCCACCCCGGCCACGCCGCCTTCGCCCTCTTCATCCCCACCGGCTATTCTGCTCCGTTTCCGAAAACGGATAAGCCTGCGCCCTGGCGTTTGCCCCCTGGCATGGCGCTGCGTGCACAGCAGCGCTGCAGGTTCGCCCTGATGCCGGATGGCGTGCCGCGCAGCCCGGCCCGCATTGGTGAATATCCCTGTGCCGCCGTTGCCGATTTCGGATAACGCCCGCGCCGCCCCCGTTCGTAGACTGGCCCCATCGCAAAGCGCATCCCAAGGAGCCATCCAGTGAACGAGGTAAGCACCAGGGCCATCACCCGACGGCCTGGCGTGGTACGCAGCGTAGCCGCAGCGACGATGTTGAGCGTGCTAGCCTTGCCAGCCGCCGCCGCCAACGCCAGCGACGCCGCCAGCACCGCCGAACTGCAGCCGGAAACCCTCTCCGTGCAACCACTCGCGCCTGCCGACGATGGCCGGCTCTACATCTCCGATGTGGCATTCAAGCACATGGTGGACGGGCGCCTGCACGTGGTGGACGGCAAGCGCATGCGCTACCTTGGGCTGGTGCCCACCGGGTTCGGCGGCCAGAGCGTGCTGTCCCCGGACAAGCGCACGCTGTATGTGATCTCCACGTTCTACACGCGGCTCGCGCGCGGCGAGCGGGCCGATGTGGTGAGCCTGTACGACACCGCCACGCTGGCCTACCGCAGCGAGATCGTGATCCCGCCCAAGCACGCACAGTCCCTGAACTACCGGGGCATCGCCGCGGTATCCGCCGACGGGCATTTCCTCTATGTGCAGAATGCCACGCCCGCCACCTCGGTCAGCATCATCGACCTGCAGGCCGGCAAGTTCGTGGCGGAGGCACAAACCCCGGGCTGCTGGGGCATATTTGCCACCGAGGCGTCCAGCCAGCGTTTTCGCACCCTGTGCAGCGACGGCACCATGCTGACGGTGACGCATGACGCCGCCGGCCAGCCCGGCGGGCAAAAGCGCAGTGCGCGCATGTTCGATCCCGATGCCGATCCGGTCTTCCTGCACAGCGAGCGCGCGGGCAACACGCTGACCTTCGTGTCCTTCAACGGCAACGTCTATAGCGCGGATCTCGCAGGCGAGACGCCGGTTTTTGCGCAGCCCTGGCCCGTGGTGGACGCGGCGGACCGCAAGGCAGGCTGGAAGCCGGGCGGCTACCAATTGTTCGCGCTGCACGCAGCCACGGGCCGCCTGTACCTGGGCATGCATCCGCGCAGCAAGGAGGGATCGCACAAGACCCCCGCCGCCGAGATCTGGACCATCGACCTGGCGCAGCACAAGCGCATCGCCCGCGCGCCGGGGCAGAACGCGCTGGCGCTCACCGTCACGCAAGGGCCGCGGCCGACGCTGTATGTGCTGGACGCCGCCAGGGCCGGCGTGGTATCGCTGGACCCGGCCCGGGGCCTCAAGCCCGTGGCGCGCCTGGACCAGGTGGCGGAGAACGCGGTGCAGCTGGAGCTGCATCAATGAGCGCCGCCGCCGTGGTCTCCGACGTGCTGCGCGATCCGGTCGTGGTGGCGGCATGCTCCGCCGCTGCCGCACTGGTGCTCGCGCACTCCCTGTGGCCCAAGCTGCGCGACTTCTCCGGCTTCCGGGGCGCCGTCAGCGCCTACCGGCTGGTGCCCGACGCATGGTCGCGCCCGCTTGCGCTTGCCTACCTGGGCGCCGAGACGGCCAGCGTGGCGGCGCTGGTTGCCGCGCCGCTGCACCCGGGCGCGGCGCTGCTGGCGGCATGCGTGGTGGCGGTAGCCAGCGGCGCGGTGGGCATCAACCTGCTGCGCGGGCGGCGCGACATCCGCTGCGGCTGCGGCAGCGACGCCGACAACCTGCGGCTATCCAACGGCTTGCTGCTGCGCAACCTTGGCCTGCTCGCGGTGCTGGTGCTGGCCGCGATCGCTGCTGCCGGACTGGCGGACGGCACGGCCCCCCGTGCGTTCACGCGGCTCGACACCCTCGCCGCCGGCTTTTGCGCGCTCGCGCTGTTGCTGCTCTGGCTTGGCGCCACGCAATTGCTGGTCAATGCCGACCGCGCTGCCCGCCGCACCGGCCACCTCGCTTCCAGCCACCCTACGCATTCCCCCCTCTCGTGAGACTCCCATGACTGCTCTTGTGATTGCCAATATCGTGCTGTGGATCGCCGTGCTGGCGCTGCTCTTCGGTTTCTATGCCCTGGCCCGCCAGGTCGGCATCCTGTTCGAGCGCGTCGCGCCGATGGGCGCGCTGGTGATCGACGCCGGCCCGCGCGTGGGCGAGGCGCTGCCGCCCTTTGCCCTGCAGGACGTGCGTGGCGGCCCGGTGGCGGTGGGTGGCGCGCAGCCGCGCAGCACGCTGCTGTTCTTTCTCTCGCCAACCTGCCCGGTCTGCAAGAAGCTGCTGCCGGTACTCAAGTCGATGCAGGCCAGCGAGGCAGGCTGGCTGCGCGTGGTGCTCGCCTCCGACGGCGAACAGCCCGAGCACCTGGCCTTCCTGCGCCAGGCCGGGCTGGCAGCCTTCCCCTATGTGCTATCGCCCGAGCTCGGCATGCACCTGCAGATCGGCAAGCTGCCGTACGGCGTGCTGATGGACGAGCGCGGCACGCTGCGCGCCAAGGGCCTGGTGAACTCGCGCGAGCAGCTGGAGAGCCTGTTCACCGCGATGGACCTTAACGTGGGCTCGGTGCAGCAGTTCCTCGAAACGCATGCCTGAAAGCACTGAATGCACTGAAGGCAGGGAGAGAAAAACCATGTGGATGGACCGATTCTTCGAACACCAGACCCGGCGCGCGGCGCAGCGCACGGGCCGGCGCAGCGTGCTGGCCACGCTCGGCAAGGTCATGGTGGGGACGATGGCGCTGCCGGTGCTGCCCTTTGACCGCAGCGCGCACGCGGCGGGAGCACGCGGCAGCAAGGCCGCCGGCCCGCAAGCGCAGGACGAAACCGCCTGCGACTACTGGAAGTACTGCGCGGTGGATGGCTTTCTGTGCGCATGCTGCGGCGGCACTTCCACCTCCTGCCCGCCCGGCACCGAGCCCTCGCGCGTGTCGTGGGTCGGCACCTGCCACAACCCGGCCGACGGCAGGAGCTACATGGTCAGCTACAACGACTGCTGCGGCAAGACCACCTGCGGGCGCTGCGAGTGCAACACCAACGAGCGCGAACGGCCGGGCTACCGGCTGGGGGTGCACAACGATGTGAACTGGTGCATGAGCAACGACAGCACCATGTTCCATTGCACCACCTCGATCATTCTCGGAGTCCAGGAATGAAACGGTCTCTCTCACGCCTCGCGCTGTGCCTGGCATGCGTGGCGCCCGCAAGCATCGCCCTTGCGCAGTCGCTGGCTGACCAGGGCAAGGCCTTGTTCGGCACGCACTGCGCCGCTTGCCACAATGCCGATGCCTCCGGCATCGCCGGCGTGGCGCCGCCGCTGGCCGGCGCGCTGCGCGAGCGGCTCGCCACGCCGGCGGGCCAGGCCTACCTGGCCAATGTGCTGACCCACGGCCTCGCTGGCCCGATCCAGTCGCAGGGCCAGTCGTTCAACGGCGTCATGCCCGGCTTCGCCACATTGCCGGATGCATCGCTGGCCGCCGTGCTGTCGTGGCTGGCGGTGAGCAACGGCGCGCCCGAGCAGGCCGTGAGCACCGATACGCTGGCCCGCGCACGCGCCGAGCGCAAGACCCCGGGCGCCGTGCGCAAGCTGCGCGAGGCGGGGCAATAGCATGGCATCGCGCAGCGCACGCACCCTGCGCGCGGCCGCGCGGCGCGGGCTATGCCTGCTGGCGCTGGCCACGCTGGCCACGACCGCGAGCGCGCAGAACGAGCTGCGCCAGGCGCGCGACAACTACCTGCTGCACTGCTCGGGCTGCCACCAGCCCGATGCACGCGGCAAGCCCTCGGCCGGCATCCCCGACATGCGCGAGACCGTGCCCTTGCTGCTTGCCACGCCGGCCGGGCGCGCTTTCCTGATCCAGGTGCCGGGCACCTCGGCCTCCGCCCTGAGCGACGCCCAGATCGCAGGGCTGATGAACTGGCTGATGCCCGCGCTCACCGGCCGCGACGACGTGCAGGCGTTCAGCACCGAGGAGGTGGGCCGCTATCGCCGCCAGCCGCTCGACGACGTGAGCGCGCATCGCGCGGCGATCCTGGGCGGTGGCGCAACGCCGGCGCAGGACAAGACCGCCCGCGCGAGCCCCGGGCCAATGTGACAAACTCACGCAAAACAAAGACGCGGGACAACAGCCCGGAACGAGGAACGACACGATGACCCCCACAGGCAACACAGACCGTGATAGCGGCAATGCGCGCAACGCAGTCGATGGCCCCGCCCCCGGACAACCTTCGCGGCGTCATTTGCTGGGCCACCTGGCAGGCGCCACGCTAGCCGGCATCGCCGCGGGCGTCGCCTCCGGCGGCGCCAGCGCGGCGCCCCCCGCCGGCAAGAACGGCGCACCGGGCACATCGGGCACATCGGGCACATCGGGCCCCGCCACCTCGGCTGGTGGCCCGAACCCCATCGTCATGATGCCGGCCTGGCAACTCTCGCGCGAGATCCATGCCCGCAAGCTGTCGGCCCGCGAAGTCATGGCGGCCTACCTGGACCACATCGCACGGGTGAATCCCGGCGCCAACGCCATCGTCGCGCTGCGTGAGCCCGAAGTGCTGCTGCGCGAAGCCGCCGCCTGCGACCAGGCCCTCGCCGCCGGCGGCTCCGTGGGCTGGATGCACGGCATGCCGCAAGCCCCCAAGGACCTGGCGCTCACGCGCGGCATCCGCACCACCTTCGGCTCACCCATCTTTCGGGACAACGTGCCCACGGCGGACGCCATCATCGTGGAGCGCGCACGCGCCGCCGGCGCCGTGCTGATCGGCAAGACCAACACACCGGAGTTCGGCCTGGGCTCGCAAACCTTCAACCCCGTCTACGGCGCCACCCGCAATCCCTTTGATGCAAACCGCACCGCCGGCGGCAGCAGCGGCGGCGCGGCCGCCGCGCTGGCGCTGCGCATGCTGCCGGTGGCGGACGGCAGCGACTTCGGCGGCTCGCTGCGCAACCCGGCTGGCTTTTGCAACGTCTACGGCATGCGCCCCAGCGCCGGCCGCGTGCCCTACGGCCCCGCCCCGGAAGTCTTTATCCAGCAACTCGGCTACGAAGGGCCCATGGCACGCACCGTCGCCGACGTGGCCCTGCTGCTGGCCACACAGGCCGGCCCCGATGCGCGCACGCCGCAGGCACTCGCGCAGGACCCGGTGCTGGCCACGCTCACCCCGGCCAATGTGGCCGACGTGCTGAAGACCAACCTCAAGGGCAAGCGCGTGGCATGGCTGGGCGACTGGGACGGCTACCTGCCCATGGAAGCCGGCATCCTGCCGCTGTGCGAGGATGCCCTCAACGCATTCCCGGCCTTTGGCGTGCAGGTGGAAGCCATCAAGCCCCCGTTCTCGCCGGAACGGCTCTGGAAGACCTGGCTGGTGCACCGTCATTTCCTGGCCGGCAACGGCATGCTGCCCCTCTACCAGGACCCGGCCAAGCGCGCGCTGCTCAAGGACTCCGCGATCTGGGAGATCGAAGGCATGCTCAAGCTCAGCGCAAGCGACGTCTATGCCGCCAGCATGGAGCGCAGCGCCTGGTATCAAGCGCTGCTAGGCGTGTTCAAGCAGTTCGACTACATCGCGGTGCCAACCGCGCAAGTGTTCCCGTTCGATGTGAACCAGCCCTGGCCAAAGCAGATCGCCGGCCGCGAGATGGATACCTATCACCGCTGGATGGAAGTGGTGTTTCCCTGGACGCTGTCGGGATGTCCGGCGATTAGCGTGCCGGTGGGATTTGGGCCGCAGGGGTTGCCGATGGGGATGCAGTTGATTGGGCGGCCGCGGGACGATCTGTCGGTGTTGCGCCTGGCGCGGGCCTATGAAGAAGAGCGGGATTGGGTTGGGAAGCGATTGCCGTCGGCGATGATGGGGTAAAGGACCGCGTGAGGCTTGAGGCATGGGCTTGAGGATTGCGCATTCAACGGGCCATCGCGCAAACCGCGGGCGGGATGCGCCACGCCGCCCCTGTTGCATCACCGCTCCGGTTTTGTTCGTCGTGTCTGGTAATGCAGCTTCCCATTGCGCGCGCGGCCTATGGTTGTCTCCAGCCATTTGCCGTCAGCCGTCAGGCTTTCGTCCCAGGTCGAAACCAGCGTCAGCGTTCTGCCGGCGTAACGGTAGGTTTGCCCCGAGTGGCTGCAGCAGCTATTGCGCTGCGCCGAGTGAACAGAGCGCGTGCGGGAGTCGATGGCGATCTGCGACAGTCCCGACAAGGTCTCATCAAAAACGAACCGTTGCCTGGCGGCGTCGAACAAGAAGAAGTTCTCGGAGCTGTTCGGTCCGGCGCCTCCCGACATGCCAAAAATCGAAATGTCCGGATAGCCGTCGAAATTGGCGTCGACCACGCGCAAGGCGTCCGCGCGCGCCGCAAAGCCGGGATCGGAATCGAAGTCGCGAATGACCTGAGTACGAACTCCGGTTTTCCGGTCGATGATTTCAATGGCGACCGCCTGCGGAGAGTCGGATGTGAGCTCGTCCTCGATAAATGCAACGCGAAACAGGAAACTGCTGGTTCCGGCACGTTGCGCAACCCAATTCACCGCGACCGCATCGTCGCGGTCGATCCAGCCGTGGGTGATCGAGCCGTCCCGCCCGACGCGCTCGATTTCGTACCATTGCGCATCCGTGGAGAGGACGGGAACATAAGTCCCCGCGTCGAGACGGGTCAGGATCGTGTCACGTTCGGTTCGGGCAAACAGTGGCACCGCCTTGGTGAGATACAAAATTGTCCGGTAAGGGCGGACCCTGTCGAGGGCAAAGCCATCCGTGTAGTAAGCCATCTCATAATGGTCGACCCCCTTGCCATACGCCTCGGAGCTGCATACGCCAAGCGCGCAAGCGCCGACCTCGTCGGCCGTTGGCTTGCGTTGTGGCCGAATGGTCTCGGTGCTCAGGTACGTCGTCCTGGGCTGCCAGGTCACGGTGAACGCCGCCGTCGTCCGCCGCCTCAGCAGTGCCTCAGACTCGTTACTGATGTTGGTTCGGCAGAACGGCTGGGATGCCGAGTAGTCGTTCCAGCCCGGAAAGGCGTAGGCCACGCATAGCTTGTTCGCGGAGTTCACGTCGGTCCTGTAGTCCTTGTCTACAAGAAAGTGCACCCTGTTGCCGTCCGAACCGGGTTCGTGCGACACCACGGCATAGGTGATATCCGCCGACTTGGGCAGGGCGTGCTCGAAGCGCTCCTTGACGCGGCTTGTCTCGGCCTCCGGCATTCTGTTGGGCGGGCTCAGATGGGAGTCTGGCTCGACACGATAAATGCCTGGCGCCAGGAAGTCGGCCGCGAAAGCCGAATTCATGCACGCGAGAGCAAAGGCCAGAGCGGCGGTAGCGGCAGAATTGGCAAATGTGGCCTTATAGCGAATGGGGAGCAGCACGGCGATATGTCGGGAAATTGCAGGAATGCAGTCGGTTGGCTAAAAGGCCCGGGCATTGAAAGTCCGGAATCAGGTATTCGTTTCCGTTCAAAGGAGGCGCTGGCATGGCCTCGCAAGCAACTGCCTCGATGCCATGCCGTCTTGCCAAGTCCTCCTGCGAACTGTCATAAGCCGCAGCTTAGCTTACATGCGGTGTAATGCACTTACTATCGCGGAGCGTGCCGGCAAAACGCGCAATGCCAGCGCCATCCGCAGCACCGGGACCATCAAAGCTGGCTCCCGCCAGCTCCAGCGTGCTGCCTCGCAGCTCGATCCTGACTGGATCGGTCTTCTTCCACTGCTTCTTCGGCACCACCAGCCTCCAGACCGTCTCCTTGCCGGGGCTGCGCAACAGCGCGATGACCCCGACATACTCCGCCTCGGCATGCATCGGCTCGCTCAGGCTCACGCTCGCATCGGGGCGCAGGATGACGTCCTTGGTCGCCAGCAGATCCGGCTTGAGGGCCACGAGGTCATTCGTCTGCAACTGCGCATAGCTCAGTTGTTCAAAGGCCTGCGGCGTCTTCAACTGGTAGATCCGCACCACCGTCGACAACGATTGCCCGGCGCCGCTTGTATTTGACGACGACCGGCTGGTCAGATCGAGGCGCATGGTCTTGACCTGGGTCGTGAAGGCCCATTTCGCCGCCTCCACCGTGCTGTCCTTGACGGCCTGGCCCACGCCGCAGCCGGCTATATGGGTGGCAACCAGCAGTAGGGCGCCGTTTCGAAGCTGTCGCCTCATCGTGTTGATCCTCTCTGTGTCGCTGTAGCGTATTGCTTGGTTTCATTGACAGTGCGGGTTCAGCGTTGCGTTGGCTGCGCCGAGCTGTGCCCGCGCCAGTTGCCGAGCTGCACACGGGTGACGGCATCGCCGGCGCCCGTGGCTTCGGCTTCGTCGGATTGCCTGAGCTGCGTGGTGTAGCCCAGGCTCACCTGGTCCGAATTCAGGGCCGGCGCCGGCATCAGCGCGGGCCTCACATGCATCTCCAGATGCGCGCACGCTTCATAGCCCAGGTAGAAGCGCAACAGCGCCGTCACCTCCCGGTGCAGGGCACGGCCCGGCATCAGCCCCAGCACCGAGTCGCGCGCCTGCGGCGCGATCACCACGCGTACGGTGTTTGCGCGGTCATAAAAGCCGCGCCCGAGCACACAGCTTTCCCCCAGCGGCATCCGGTCGGTGGCGTCGAGGTGCACCCACACGGGGTAGAACTCCTCCACCGTGATGCGCGCGTCCGGCACGGCATGCTGCAGCACGCCGGCGAGGCCCTCGGCGGTACGTGTGCGCTGGCTGGCCAGCCCCAGCATCGACAACAGCTTGCGTGTGGGGACGCTCTCTTCGGCACCCGGCCTGCCGAAGCCCAGCCCGAGCAGGCTCAGCAGGTAACACGACACGGCGTCTTGTCCGCCGCGCCGGAAGCCCACCGGATAGCGGTACTTGCGCGCGACGCGGTAGAACTGCGTGACGATCCGGTGGTGAAACAGGTCCAGGAAGACCGCCAGCGGCTCTGCCCCGTCGCGACGCTGGGCGATCTCGTCCACGAAGTAGGACGGCATGCGCGCATCGACTCCGTATAGGCCCAGGAAGGTGGTCCGCACCACTGGCGCTCGCTCGGGGTGGTCGCCGTCGTGCTCGACCGCATACATCTCCCGCCCCGGGAAGCCCAGCCGCCCATACGAGCGGAAGCGCACCGGTTCATTGGACGGGGAATCGGTCGTGCCCAGCGCCGGACACCGCGGCGCGGACAACTCGATCAGTTCGCAGAGCCGGAAGAAGTTCATCTGCGGCGCACGGGCGAGCAGCGCCGGCAGCAAGGCGCGCTGCGCCCCGGTTGCGGGCGGATTCGGCAGGCTCAAAACGGTGCCCCCTCTGCCTTGCTGTCGGGCCAGGCGAGCCGCTTGCCGCTTGGCTGCGACACGATCACCAGCCGGGTGTACAGATTCAGCGTGGCATAGAGCGCCAGGAACCGGCTGAGCATCTCGCCGAAGAGCGCGACATCGCCCTCGCCGGCAAAGCGGGTGCTGTCCAGCACCACCTCGATCTCCACGCCGCGCAGCAGGCCGCCTTTGACGAGCTTTTGCAGGGGCCGGTGCCGCACGTCCGTGATGGCGTCGATGCGCCGGCGGTTCATCTCGCCTTGCGTCCAGTCGTAGAGTGCAAGACTGCCGCGCAGGACCTCGGCATCGAGCAGCGACAGGTAGTTTGGCGCCAGGTGCGACAGCACGCGCCAGTGGAAGCGCTCGGCGGTGGGCGGGTACACCGGCAGGGTCGGCGCGGTCAGGTTGCGCACGGCGCTGACGTTGGCGAACCCGCTGCGCATCTGCGTAATGCCGGCCTCGCGCAGACCCTTGCGGGGCAGCATGCCATTGGTGCCCGTGACCGACAGCGACAGCGTCTCCTCGGGCAGGGTCTGTTGCTGCTCCCAGACATGGCCGCCAAGCACCACCCAGGTGTCGAACCTGCCCGAGGGCCCGCGGCGCATGCGGGTGTGGAAGTAGCGCTCCGGCATCTCGTGGCGCAGCATGCCACCCCGGTGGCGAAAGGCGGCGAACGGCGCGTACTCGAAGCGCGCGCCGTTCGCTGCCTCGAAGCCCCGCACGGTGTCGACCGAGTACGCTTCGACATGCTGCCCGTGTTGCTCCATGGCCCGCACCCGGTACTCGGTCTCGAGGTGCGTGACCGTGATCGGGTCGGCTTCCAGTTCGAACAGGTTGATGATGGGCGTGCAAAAGAGCCGCACGTTCTCGGCCGAGAAGCGCATGTCGCCGGGGAACGGCCTGGCCAGCACCACCTCCACGTCGACGTGCCCGGCGCCCGGGGGAATGGCGGCCATGTCCAGCCCCACCAGGTCGACGAACATGAACTTCTCGGCAAAGGTAAAGTACTCCAGCAGCAACTGGTAGCCACCAAAGGCATTGTCCGGCTTGGGCCACAGGCGCGCCTGCGTGTCGAAGCCGGCCGCTTCCAGCGCCAGGCCGGGCATTGCCTGTGGCACGCCCGGGTGGTCAGCCGGGTAGCCGGGGATGCGCACCTGCATGGCCTGCGCCCGGGCGGTGAGCGCGGCATACAGCGCCAGCGCCAATGGCCGGTCGGCATGGAGGTAGAGCCGCAGGCGCGGCACCGCCAGTTGCTCGCGCAGTGCCTGCGCATGTATTTCGAGCCTGAGCCGGATCACCGAGCGGCCATCCTCGCGCGCATAGGCGTTGGCCTCGGTCAGGCGCAGCGGGTACAAATCGACCGCCTGCGTGGTCCGGTAGATGCATTGCACGGCATCATTGCCGCCGGCGGCCTGCGTGCCAAGCGGGACGGGGTCGGACTGCACCTCCAGTCCGGCCGGCAGGGTTTCGTGGCGCTGCAACGTGTCCGTGTTCGGGGACACCTCGAGGATCGACAGCGACGGGATCATCCGCAGGTAGTGCGGCCACAGCATGCTGACCAGCCCTTCGGTCAGCTCCGGGAGCTCGTCGTCCAGCTTATGGCGCAGCCGCCCCATCAGGAAGGCGAAGCCCTCGAACAGCCGCTCGACATGGGGATCGCGCTCGCCGATGCCGTCAATATTGAGCATCCGTGCACGGTCGGGAAAGGCCTGGGCGAACTCCTTCCCGGCTTCGCGCAGGTAGCGCATTTCCGCTTCGTAGTAGCGCAGGATTTCGTTGTCTTGGGTGGGGTCGGTCATGGGGCTCTCAGTTAACTCGCCGGTCAGGCGATGGCCACGGCACGGGCCGGGTCGATGGCGGTCAGATCGCCGACCAGGGCTTCAATACGCTGGGCAAGAGCGGCCTTGTCCACATCCTTGCGCGTCATGCGGGCCTTGAGCAACCGCAGCAGCTGTTGCTTGGCATCGAACGCGAGCGAAGGCTCCCAGGTGGCCAGCTCAAAGCGTTGCGCGTTCCTCTCGAGCGCGCCCAGCAAGTGCAACGCCGTGTCCGGCCGGGCCGCACGTTCGGCCACGCGCGCCATCACCAGTTGCCGCACGAAGCGGTCGCGCTCGCCATCCGGCGCCGGCAGGCCCTGCAGCCAGGCGAACGCGGCATCGAGGCTTTGTTGGGCGGCGAGGTCCGCCGCCTGGGCTTGCGTCTCCGCCCAGTCGGTGCTGGCGGACGCGACCGATACCGGCGCCATGGGCTCGCCGCGCTCGACATTGCGTACGGTGGCATGGCGCGCGATCCACGCCAGCGTGGTGTCATCCGCAAACGGTGTGCCGTCGGTGAAGGCCAGTTGATCGAGGCCGGGCAGGCGTTCGAGCATGAGTGCGCAGTCGGTGGCAAGCAGGTCGCGCGCGCGGCCGTACGCGCCGCCTGCCTGATCCTGGGCCGTGAAAGCGTAGTACTGCAGGTCCAGCCAGAAATGATTGGCGCCTTCGGCGAAGGCCTGCTCGATGCGGTCGAGCAGTTCCGGCCACTGCTTTTGCAGCATCAGGCGCTTGAGCTGGGCGCGCAGTTCGGCGCGCGGCGCCACCAGGCGCGTCTTGCCGCTGTGCTCGTGCGGCGGGATCTCGGTCAACGTATCCCACCGTACGCAGCGCATCAGGCGGTAGGCCGCGAGGTAGCCCTGCGGTTGCTGGCGCAGGTACAGTGCCATCTGGCGCGCCCGATCCAGCAGATCACGTGTCGAGGCCACCTCGCCCGGGGCTGGCAGGACCGAGGCGGCCGCAGGCCCGGATGGCGCGTCTCCGCCAGGGTTGCCGGTGGCAAAAGGTGACTCGACCCGGCCCGCGAAGCGGCGGATGAGCCCATCCAGCGCCGGACGCGCCGGTTCCGGCCACTGCGCCGTGCGCTCGAGAATCAGCGCCAGCGCCGACAGGGTACGTTCCAGCGGCGCGCCGGCCAGGCCCGGCACCCGGTCGAGCCGGTCCGTGAACGTCGCGCCGGCCAGCCATTCGAGTGCCGCCTTGCGGCTCTCGGCCCGGGCGGGCAGCAGCCGGGCGCCAAAACGGTCGAGCAGTGCCGACAGCAACTCGAAGCCCGCGGCGACGCCCTCGGCGCCATCGCGCCGCATGCGCCCGTAGACGTAATACACGGCAAGGCGCGCGTCCTTGGCGGTCAGCTTGAGCAGCCGCTCGGCGGACTCGACGATCAGCGTGTCGTTCACGCCGGACAGCTTGGCAACCTCATCCTTGATGGCGAGGAAGTCGTCGTCGTAGCCCGGATCGTCGCCGGCCGGGGCATCGGGACGGATGGGCTGCAGCCATGGGTCCCAGCGCGCCTGCGTGGAGCGAGCGAGATCCGCAGGGGCACGCGCGCCGAAGAGCGCGTTGAGAAGGTTGTTAAACATGGTTTGTCGTTTGTCCCTGTCTGTCTGCGTTTGTCCCTGTCTGTCTCTACCTGCGCGGGCCGGGCACGGCGCGGGCCGCCGCCTGCGGCTCCCGGCCCACGAAGATCCGCGTTGGCAGCACAAAGCCCCGCAGCGCCAGCATCTCCAGCGGCCCCTGCCCGACCTCGGTGCGCATCAGGTAGCGCACCGGATAGGTCACGTCCGCCGCAACGGGCGCCTGGGCGCTGCGCGCGGTCAGGCTGTCGGGATCTTCGGCAAAGGTCCGGCCGTGCGCATCGGCCTGGCGCTCGGCACCGGCCTTCGGCCCTTCCAGCGCTTCCTGCCCGTCCATCCCATCCAGCTCTTCCGGCCTTGCCTGCCACGTCAGCTGGTAGTTCGCGCTATCCACCGGTTCGATGTGCGCCCGCTCCAGCATCCGCACCAGGCCCCAGCGGCCGCCGAACTCGTAGCTCTTGCTGGTGCCGGCGCGCTCGGTCTGCCACTGCAGCCGGGTGCCCGGGTCCTGCAGGGTCTTGCCCGGCCACGTCATCGCCTGCCACGTCTCGCGCTGGTTGTAGTAGTGCAGCGTCTGCCCATCGAGCGTCAGCAGCGTGTCGATCAGGCCCGGGGTCGGGATCGGCCTGAACGCGAAGCGGTACTGCGGCTCGCCCTGCGCCAGCAGGTGCGCCGCCAGGCGCTGCAAGGTGTTGATCGCGTTGAGGAAGGCCGGATCGAAGGACTGCGCCTGCCCGCCGGTGGCTGCCGGCAGCCACTGATCGCCCTGCAGCTCGAGCACGCCCGCCAGCTGCGTGCCGAGGAAGGACCCGATCAAGCCGCTGTGCGGGCGCAGGAAGCGCGCCAGTTCAACCAGCGAGGCATCGTTGGCGGTGTCGGCAAACGGGTAACGCCCGGCAAACGAGCGGCTCCACGTCATCGCAATGCTCTGGCGCCACGCGTCGTTCAGGCTCGCCTGCGCCGGTTGCAGCACCGTCTGCGTGGCCTGCGCGATGGGCCGCACGAACAGCGTCTCGCCCATGCCCGCCCACTGGCTGCCGAGGCTCGCCGCCATCAGCTGCGCATAGGCGTGGGTGTCGGCCAGCTCAGAGCCCTTGCCCTGGAACAGCGCCTGCGCCATCTGGCGGGCCTGCGCATCGGCATCGGCGCTGTTGCCGACCTGCTGCAGGCGCAAGCGCAGTGCCGTCGCGCGGTCAAGAAAGCGTTGCAGGCTCAGGTCACCGCTGGCGCCCGCATGGGTGCCAGCGTTGGTGCCAAGCTGGCCCTGCGCCACCAGCCGCAGCACCGGGCCAAAGGCCGCGCCCAGCGGCCCCGCCGCGTCGGGCTTCGCCACCTCGGGCCCCGCCGGCTTCTTGCCCAGCAGATCCTGCGTCCTGGCCACCAGCGTGTCGGACAGCGAGTCCTTGCGGGCACCGGCCCCGCCCTGGTATTCGAGCGACTTCATCAGCGCGATCACCGGCGACTGGCGCGCATCGGCCATCAGCTTGAGCTGCGCGATCGCAGCCGGCAGGGTCGGCGCGGCCTCCCATTGCAGGCTGTTCATGAAGTCCTGCCAGCGCTCGGCGTAGTCGGCAAAGTATTGCTCGGTCAGGGCCGCCTGCAGCGCTTCGGCCGAACGGCTCGCGGCTTGCTGCTGCAGTGGCTTGCCGTCGGTCAGCACCCAGTCATTGGCGATCTCCGTGCGCCTGGCGGCCAGCTCGATCGCGGGCGCCACATAGCCCTCATAGGCCTGGCGGGTGAAGACCCCGGGCACGATGGCGGCAGCTCGCACCAGCCCCCGGGGATCGGTGCCGGCGGTCAGCGCCGCCAGGGTCTGGTCCGGATACTTGCTGCCAGCGCTCTCGCCAAAGGCCTGGATCACGCCCCGGTAGATGGTGTCCTCGGCATTGCGCTCCCCGATCACGGCCAGCAGCGTCTGGCGCGCGCCGGCGACCAGCTCAGGCCGCGGCTCGATGCGTCCGGCCGGGTTGGACTTCAGGTGCTCCGCATAGAAGGTGAGCAAGCGCTCGGCAAGATCCTGCCGCTCGCCCGGGGTGATCCTGGCATCGGTGGACCAATGCCGCACCAGCTGCGGGGCCAGGAAGGCCGGCTCGGCGCGCTCGGGGTTGGCCAGCATCAGATAGGTCTTGAGCGCCTGGTGGCCGCTCAGCGCCACCCGGTTGGTGGCCGCGTCCAGCACCGTGGTGCGCAGTTGCGCGAGATCCACCAGCGACGCCTCCAGATCCCGCTGCACGGGCGCGACCAGCAACTCGCGGCTGGCCTGCGCGTAAGGCTTCCACAGCGCGGCGAGGACCGCCGGATCGCGATTCAGGCCAAAGCGGGTCGCGAGCGGCGCGTGATGCTGGGTGCGGTACTCGTAGCGCTCGATCTGCTGCTGCAAGGCGATGAGCGCGCGCAGGCGCGCAGCCGGGTTGGGCGCCGACTGGAAGTCGTCCACGGATTGCCGGGCGGCGTGCATGTCCCGGCTGTTCACCACGCCGGACATCAGCATGCCGGCGCTCCACAAGCCGATGGCCGTCAGGCCCACGATGGCAGACACCGTGACCGGGTGCCAGCCAACGCGCCGCCCCGGCCGGCGGCGGGCGGCTTCGCCCAGGTAGTGCCACAGCGGCAGGTCGATGCTGCTCTGCACGTCCGCGTCACCGGCGACCGGCCGGGGATACGGCGCAAAGACGATGCCGTCCACGGCGATGCGCCAGCGCTGCCGGCCCCCCCATCCGGCGATCCAGTCGGCGAGCGCCTTGCCGCGGGTGTCGAGCCGCTGGGAAAGCTCCCCCATATAGCGGTCGCGGTTGCCGTCCTTCAGTTGCACGACGAGGCGCTGCGCCAGCTGCTCGCGCAGCGTGCGCAACGCGCCCTCGATGGCATCCGCGTCCGCCTGGCGCGGCAGCTCGCAACCGATGACCGGCATGAGGCCGTGGGCCACCGTTCTCGCCTGCGCCACATCCAGCAGGTAGACCGGGGCGGACCAGCGCAGCAACTCGGCGATGCGCGCCAGGCGCATTCCATCGGGATGGGCGCCGCGGCGCTGCGCCTGCAGATCCGTGGCACTGTCCGTTGTGAAAATCACCGCATCCACCGGACGGCGGCGGCGTAGCCGGTAGAGTTGCTTGAGCCAGTCGGCCTCCGGCCAGCCCTCCTTGCCGGTCTTGCTCCATAGCAACACCGCGTCGGGGGTGATCAGCCAGCCTTGTTCCGCCAGTTCGGGCAGGAGCCGGGCGATGGCGGCGTCGTCGCCGGTGAGGAGCAGCCAGGGCTGGCGGTAGCGCCAGCGCAGGCCGTGTTGTTGCTTCAAGGTTTGGCGAAGTGGTTCGCCCCCCCTCGAAGCCGCCTTTGCCGGCGCATCCGCGGCGAGCACGATCGCCTGGGTGGTGCCAGCCATTTCGGGGCGGCGAATGCGAAGCCATTTCCCAAGCGTGCGCATCGCATCCGACCAGCGGCCCAGGCGGTCAAAGGACACGATGATGGCCAGCACCATCGTGCAGCATGCCGCCACAGACAACCAAATCCCTCTTTCCTCGGGTGTCTTGATGCCAAGGCGCTCCCCCCAGATCACGATGCCTCCGCCTGCGAGGAGTGCAAGCACTAGCAGGGATAGCAGATCCATTCGTAGTTTCTTCATGGCTTCCCAAACTTTTTCATGCAAATGCCCATGGTCCGTACCAGCAGCGCTTCGTGATGATGAAAGCGGACGGCATGCGCCCCCCGATGCATCAAACGTCCGTGTACGAGGTGTATTGGGATGGCACAAGGCGCGGACTCGTGGTGCAGCGGCAAACGCACAGGTCATCGCTCAACGCGGCTTCACGCCCGTCCTCGCCCCTCATCGACTGACGCGGCCCCTCACACACAATCCTTCCCATTGAGTTGCAGGCCGGGCACCATACAGGATCGCCTTCATAAGCTTGTTCGCGCCCCCCCACCCGATCGTTGGCGTCACCGCCCTCGACAATGCCACCGGCCGTTGTCGAGTCACCTTTTAAAATGTCGTAACGCCTCATTGCTATGCCGCTCTCACGGTTTTAAAGGTTTTGAAGGATGCGCTGCATACCAGACCGATTGCCGTTTGCCAGCCTCGGCGGCGTCAATCCAGTGCTCCGGTTTTCCGTGACGACGCATCACATCGCTCCCGGTCGCAAACGCATGCTGTTGAGCAGCGCATCCCACGCCTGGATCGCGCCGGCCTCATCGACGAGCGAAGACACTTCTTCCGGCTTCACTCCGTCATCCTTGTCAGCATCGGTCAGTGCATCCCCCAGCATCAACTGGATTTCGGTGTGCGGCTGCGCTACTGAATCGGGATTGCCCGGCGCCAAAAGGTAGAAGCGGTATAGCTGACTCCCACCTTCCCTGATGGAGAACAGCACTTCCTCGGCCTCCATGCCCGCAACCTGGCGCTTGCCCTCGCGCAGAATCCGGACGCTGCCTTGCCCGCGCAACTGCCGGCGGAGATCGGGCAGGGTCTTGAGCAGCGACGATTGCTGATCCACATCCACCGCATCGCGCATCTTGATAACGAACGCGGAAGGTCGGTCGGATTGCAGCACGATAGTTTGCTCGGCCAGTTCGCTGTTGCGCGAAGGCCCGCCGATCAGCGCACCCGGAATGCAAAAGCCGCGTTCCGTGGGAACCGTCCAATCATCGCGGTAAGTGATATTTTTGTGTACATCCGTTGTGAGCTGCGTGAACTTCTGTACCTCACTGCCACCAACGCGGGACTTCATGGTCAGCATCGTGCTGCCGGCTAGCACGTAACCCTCGGCGGTAAAGGAGTAGTCCACTCTCCCAAGGTCTTTAAAAATCAACAGGCGTGAATTGGGTGTGGGCGAAACGGCTTGCTCCAGCCAAGGAACATCGCTCTTATGAAGACCGTTGCCCCCCTTTTTCATCATTTCATCGGTGAGCGGGATGGATAAGATTCGCTTGTTGGCTCGCAACTCGCTTTCGCGCACATCAACGCCGTGCTGGAACGTTCCCAAGCTGACATCTTTGGCAATATCAATCTTGTCGCCCCAGTATTCGTACCTCTCGTAGCTGATTCCGCTACGCGCAGGGCGATCCATCACAAGTCGGCCAATGCACCACGGACGCGGATCGGCAAGCAAGGGGTTGTTGGTCATTACGGGCTCCACGGCAACCGTCCGCACGCAGGCGGACAAGCTCAACGCGAGCAAAAACCCCGCCAGCAGCCCGCCCCTGCGAAACGCCCGATGTTGGCTGTCACTCGTCATTACATGGCCCCGGGGCGCAAATGCATGCTGTTGAGCAGCGCATCCCACGCCTGGATCGCGCCGGCCTCATCGACGAGCGAAGACACGGCTTCCGGCTTCACGCCGCGATCCTTGTCAGCATACGTCAGTGCACTTCCCAGCCTCAGTTGGATCTCGGTGTGCGGCTGCGCTACTGAATCGGGATTGCCCGGCGCCAGAAGGTAGAAGCGGTATAGCTGACTCCCACCATCCCGGATGGAAAACAGCACTTCTTCCGCCTCCATGCCCGCGACCTGACGCTTGCCTTCGCGCAGAATCCGGACGCTGCCTTGCCCGCCCAACCGCTGGCGTAGATCGGGCAGGGTCTTGAGCAGCGACGATTGCTGATCCACATCCACCGCATCTCGCATCTTCAGGACGAACGCGGACGCTCGGCCGGGTTGCAGGACGATGGTTTGCTCGGCCAGTTCGCTGTTGCGCGAAGGCCCGCCGATCAGCGCACCCGGAATGCAAAAACCGCGTTCCGTCGGAACCGTCCAGTCATCGCGGTAAGTGATGTTTTGGTATTCATCGGTTGTGAGTTGCGTGAATTTCTGTATCCCGCTGCTGCGCTGAACGTCGGACTTCATGGTCAGCATCGTGCTGCCGGCCAGCACATAGCCCTCGGCGCTGAAAGGGTAATCCTCTCTCACCTTCGTTTTGAAAATCAACAACCGAGAATTGGGTGTGGGCGAGACGGCTTGCTCCAGCCAGGGAACATCGCTCTTATGCAGACCATTGTCTCCCTTTCTCATCATCTCATCGGTGAGCGGGACGGATATGATTCGCTTGCTGGCTCGCAACTCGCTTTCGCGCGTATCGACCTTGTGCCGGAACGTTCCCGGGCTGACATCTCTGGCAATTTCAATGTCGTCGCCCCAGTACTCGTATTTTTCATAGCTGATTCCGCTACGCGCGGGGCGATCCATCACAAGTCGGCCAATGCACCACGGACGCGGATCGGCAAGCAAGGGGTTGTTGGTCATTACGGGCTCCACGGCAACCGTCCGCACGCAGGCGGACAAGCTCAACGCGAGCAAAAACCCCGCCAGCAGCCCGCCCCTGCGAAACGCCCGATGTTGGCTGTCACTCGTCATTACATGGCCCCGGGGCGCAAATGCATGCTGTTGAGCAGCGCATCCCACGCCTGGATCGCGCCGGCCTCATCGACGAGCGAAGACACGGCTTCCGGCTTCACGCCGCGATCCTTGTCAGCATACGTCAGTGCACTTCCCAGCCTCAGTTGGATCTCGGTGTGCGGCTGCGCTACTGAATCGGGATTGCCCGGCGCCAGAAGGTAGAAGCGGTATAGCTGACTCCCACCATCCCGGATGGAAAACAGCACTTCTTCCGCCTCCATGCCCGCGACCTGACGCTTGCCTTCGCGCAGAATCCGGACGCTGCCTTGCCCGCCCAACCGCTGGCGTAGATCGGGCAGGGTCTTGAGCAGCGACGATTGCTGATCCACATCCACCGCATCTCGCATCTTCAGGACGAACGCGGACGCTCGGCCGGGTTGCAGGACGATGGTTTGCTCGGCCAGTTCGCTGTTGCGCGAAGGCCCGCCGATCAGCGCACCCGGAATGCAAAAGCCGCGTTCCGTGGGAACCGTCCAGTCATCGCGGTAAGTGATATTTTGGTAAACATCGGTTGAGCGTTGCGTGACCTTCTGTATCCCGCTGCTGCGCTGAACGTCGAACTTCATGGTCAGCATCCTGCTGCCGGCCAACACATAGCCCTCGGCGCTGAAAGGGTAATCCTCTTCCGCCAGGTCCTTGAAAATCAACAACCGAGAACTGGGTGTGGGCGAGACGGCTTGCTCCAGCAAAGGAATGTCGGTCTCCACGATCATGGACTTTAAGCCCTTTGCCAGCATTTCCTTGTATGAGGAAATGGAGGTGGTACGTCTCTTGGCTCGCAACTCGTTTTCGCGCGTATCGACTCGGTACCGGAACGTTCCCGGGCTGATATCTCGGGCAATATCAATCTTGTTGCCCCAGTACTCGTATTTTTCATAGCTGATTCCGCTACGCGCGGGGCGATCCATCACAAGTCGGCCAATGCACCACGGACGCGAATCAGCAAGCAAGGGGTTGTTGGTCATTACGGGCTCCACGGTAACCGTCCGCACGCAGGCGGACAGGCTGCAGATCGACAGGAAGAGGGCCGCGCGCAGTACGCGCGAAGGGATCGGATTGGGATTCATTGGGAGGCTGCCCTGATGCTGTGCACGATCTGCGCCACGCTGTACAGGGTGGCCCAGCGCGTCCAGGGATGGTCGAAGCACTTCTGATGCTCGTAGCCGCCTTGCACAAAGGCCATCTGCACGCCCGTGGTTTTTCTTTCAGACAGATCCGGGATCAGCCCGCGGCCTTGCGCCGCGGCGGACCATGCCGGCACGGTGCCATCGCCCGGGATGATGCCGTTGTCTTTCTCCCCCGGCTTTGGCGCGACCGCTTGTTGTTGCACGGTGAGCGTGACAGTTCGTCCGCCGACCACGATCTTGAGTACGCCCTCTTGATCGTCGCCCACCCGCTTGGCGGCTTTTAGTTCAGCTTCCCCGACACTTGCGGGAAGGTCGCCCCGCCACACCACCCTGCCCCAGGTTTGCAGGCTCGTCTCCGGCTCGCTGAACTCGCACTTGGGCGACTCCTGCGCGCCAGCGGAGTGTTGTGGATTGAGCGCACCGTCTCCGAACAGCGCATAGGTGTTGGGGTGGTAGTTGTTGATCAGCTTCTCTTGCCGATTCACCACATTACGCATCGTTCTTTTAAAATGTTCGTGCACAGTGGAGGAATCCATCTCTTCTTCCAGCCGCTTCTTCACGATCCCCGCCGGGTCCAGCAAAGAGCTGTCGGGTAGTAAGCCATACCACGCATCGCTCGTATAGAGCTCCTTCAGCGCGCTTTGATGAGGCAAGCTCATGCGCTCATTACCCGCCTTGTCCATAAAGATCCACCACGGCTCTGAATCGTGGTAATCCGGCATCGGCGACAACTCCATCGGACCTTCCGCGTTACTGGCAATCGCCACGAACTCGGCCGCGTCGCGGCCCATCAGGCTCTCGTTGGTGAAACCCTCTCCCCCCGTGCGGAACCGTTTGGCAAACAGCGGCGCCCCGGTGGCGGGTTGCGCGCCGTGGATCACGCCGAGCATGTCGTTGGCGCCGCCGCAGAGTTGCGAGGCCATGCGCGCCACCAGGCCGCCCATCGAGTGCGTGATGATGATGGCCTTGTCCGTCCGGTTTTCCCGGCAGATCTCCCGGATGCCCATGATGCGCGTGACCTCCTGGCTTTCGGGATCCTTGAAATCCATGCCGTCCAGCACTTGCTGGCCCGAGATCTCATTCGATTGCAGGAAGTTGTAGCCAATGGCGTAGACGGGATAGCGGTAGCCGACCAGTGACTTGAACACGTCGGAGCACGCGTCAATCGGTCCGCCAGGACCATGGGCGCCGTAATCGGATGGGTGCGTGCCAAGCACGGCTTTCAGCGCGGCCTTCTTGCCCTCTGCATCGCCGTGCGCCCATTCGCCATGGAGCTTGCCATCGAGCATGGGGTGGTTGAGCGTGTACTCCAGCCAGGCCAGCGTGCCCTGATAACTCCAGCGGTGCACCGTGCTCCAGCCCCGTCGCCTTGCCTCCTTCTCGCTCAAGCCGCTGTTGCCTACTTTGACCGGACCGCGGGGATCAACCACGGCCGGGATCGGGTCGAAGCGCCTGGCGCGCCCGGCGGCGCTGGCGAACCAGCCTGCAATAACAGAAACCAGACCCGCAGCACCCGAAAAAAAGCCATCCATATTGGGCGGGTACCACACTTCTTCACCGGTGTCCTTGTTGGCCAGCAGCGAGCCCATCACGCCAGGCAGGAAGATGACCGGAATGGGCGAACGTGGATCAAAGCTTATTTCCTTGCGACGCTGGTCGCTATCCGGCGTGAGCACTGCGCGCGCGCAGGCCACGCCATCCAGGTCGAACCCACCGGCAAGCCGGACGACGTCGTCACTTCCGTGCCCGGCGTCGGGGACCGTTGCGTCTTCATGGTCTTGTGCGAGCGGATTCACGTCAGGGGTGCTGCTGCTCATAGGCCTGCTCCTGGGTCTGCTTGGTTGGCGAAGCGCTGGAATGACGTGCCAGTCCGGGGCCCGTCACACGATCCTCCACCTGAAGATCAGCGCGCGTTGTCTTCATGGTTTGCGTGCTTCAATATTGCGCAATGGAGGTGTTTTTCCTGACCCGCGAGTACGATTTGCGCGCCGCTTGATTCGCCAAGCGACGAAGCTGCACAGGCCGCCGCCAGCCAGGGGGCGGCAGCGCCGGCGTACCCGACGGCTTGATCGAGATCGGTAGGGCGCGCTGTCAGGCCAAGCTGCTTTGACGGCTCGCGCAATACGCCGGTTTGCGTCGCATCAAGGCCGGTTTGCCAGCCGCCGGCGATTTGCTGCGCAGGTACGCCGGCCCACTGCATGGCGTGGGAAAGCGCGTCACCTGGCAGTTCGAGCAAGCCTTGCACCGGGCGGTGCAGATGGGCTATGCGTTGCATCCCGTGCTTGAATGCCGGCGTCTGCGGCGCCAGCAGCAACGCCGCGCCAGCTTCCGCCGTGCCCGGCGGCGGCGTCCCCGCAAGCAATGGATGCAGCTGCGCGGCGACGATCAGCATGACGTGCAGGTTTTCGCCTCCAAGGATCTCGTCCAGCCAGCTGTCGATCATCATGAGGTCCGCCGGGGGCTCCGTGGCCGGGGCCGGCTCCGCCTTTCGAAGCGACCGCGCATGCCAACACGCCTGCCATAGCGCCTCGTTCTCCTCGCGAGTGAGCCCGTTTGATAGGCAGAGGCGCACCGTCAGCGGGACTCGGACAGGGAGTGCCTGAATGCGTGGCGATAGTTGATCGAGCAGCTCACCAAACAGCCACGTCATCACGTCGCGACGACGGTTGCGGTCATCTTCCATCGTGCCGGACGTAACCTTCATGCCGGGCACGACGAGCCAGCGGGCTTTGACAGGCTCGCCGTCCCGCGCGATCGGGGCCTGCGTGCGCAGGGCAACGCTGCCCTGCCTGACCGCTTCCGTGGCACTTTGTTCGCGATCTGCCGAGAACCGGTGAGCGGCGGCGATCACCGACAGTGGAATGCTTGCCGCGCTGAACACGCTCTCGTTGAAGGCCTGAACCGCTTCATTGTGCAGCGCTGTGTCCAGTTTTCGGCCCTCATAGACGCTGTACCGGCGCAACACGATCCATGCAGGGATACCCACCGGGAACAGGACGAGAGATGCCCAGAACCTCCATGAATGGGTGGGCATGTCCTTCGGCCAGAAGAAGAGCACGGCAAACAAGCCGGCCAGGACCATCAGGAAGAAGGCAACGGTCCAGGCGAGCCGCGAGGGCGGGGGATGCGATGCCGGTTCCTCAGCGGGAAGCAGCGAAAAATCAACGGCCATGGCGCACCTCCATCACCGCATGAGAAGCGTCACCTCGATACGGTCGGCCGTGAACTGCCCCAGCTCCGCCGAGGAAGAGAGTGCCTTCGGGTATCATGCCGAGGCCCCCCGGTTGTCCAACACGCGAATCACGACGGTTTCGACATCGTGGCTATTCTGCAGTGCGGTCCGACCCATGGCATCGGTCATGCCCTTGATACGAGTGCCGTCTTCACGCACGATCTCGTAGGACTGATGCTTGAGCACTTCGCCAGTGACCTTGTTCCGAAGGACGTAGGGATCGTTAAACGCCGTCGTCGCAAGACTATTCATATGCTGAGCCAGTGACGTGGGCCCCTGACGGCTGAACGCAGCCGACTTGATGGTCCGGTCCCCGCGCGTGCCGTCCTCGATGCCCGTAGACGACAGGCGAAGATAGGAGCCGCCACACTTGAGCAGCAGTTCCTCCCTGGCCTCGATCACGACGCGCCCGTTTGCACTGCTGATCGTCATGTTCTTGTCCGACAGCAGGCGCATCTCGTCGCTCTGAGCCTGGATCTCGACTTTGCCCTTTGCCGCAAACAGCTTGATGCCGAGCTTCTGCGCGAACATGGATATCCGTTCGCCTGCCGCAACCGTGAAACGCTTGAGCACGCTGATGTCGGCATGACCGCCAGCGGTGGCGATCAGGTTCTGGGCGGCCGTCAGTTGCAAGTCGGAGCCCGAGGCCAGCGCGATGCCCGCCGGTGCGCTGACAAGTATCCCGGCCTTGTTCAGCGCCGTCAGCGTATCGCTGAGCAGGGCTTTCTGCCGGTTGTAATCCGCGGCCACCGCTTGCACCGCATTGGCAGCCGAGGCCAGCGCTTCGCTCAGCTGGAGGGCTTGCTGCAGCAGGTTCTGCGCAGCCTCCATATCGAGCTGCTGACCGCCGGCATTCGGCTGGTCATCCGCCGAAATGAACACCCCCTTGCCACCCCGGATCGCACCCCAGCCAGAGGTGCGCAGCTCAAAGCCTTCACCGCGCTTCTGGCGCTTGGCCGTGACCATATGCCCCAGGGTCAGCTGGCTTTTGCCCGAATGCTCGGTGGAAATATGGACGTGTTCCTCGTCCTTCCAGTCTTCAATCTGGAATTTGCTGCGGCTCTGCGTCTCGATGAGATTGCGTGACAGCCACCGGTCCTGCGTGGTGATCAGGTCCTCCTGCCGGCTGTTATGCAGCGCGTGCGCGATATAGGGCTTGTTCGGATTGCCGTCGCGAAAGGCAATGGCGACTTCGGTGCCGTCGATGAGCGGGAAGTGGAACCCGGTTTGCAGGCCGCCGGCAAACGGCTTTGCCAGGGGGATGGCCGCACTTTCCATGCCCTTGGGCCAGGGCTCAAAATCAAAATCGAAGCGGACGATGTAGTGGCCCGCTTTGGTCAGGTACGCGTGCTTGTATTGGTTGGGCGAGGTGATGCGCGCGCTCAGCGTGCCCGTTATCTTCGGCCAGTTTTCCTCGTCCAGCGGCAGGCGAAAGCGCCGGTCCGACGGGATGGCCTTGTAGGTGTTGCGGTAAGCCGCGTCGCGCCCCCCGGTGTGGATGACTTCGGTGATGACCTGCCCGTTGGGGGCTTCGGCCAATGGCTCATCCATGCGCAGGATGCCGCCGGAGTGCAGTCTGAGCACGTTGCTCTCGCCCGCATAGATCAGCTGGCCGGCCAGCAGGGCCTCGTGGCGCAGCTGCGCCTCCCACTTCGCCTCGGCCGTGTCCAGAAGATGCGTGCCGTAGATATACTGCTGGCCGTAGGTTGTCTTGTCCTTGCGCGCGACGTTGGCCTCGCCCTTGATGGGTTCCCACGCCTGCTCCGGGTTGTAGTCGGCGACCAGGACCGATTCGGGCACGGTCTTGGCGTGCACCTGGATGTCGGATACCGCCTCGATGCCGGCTTCCAGCCCGGCGGTCTCGCGATAGGGCACGCGCAGCTCTGGCTGGTAGACGTAGTGGTCGATGTCGTCGCCGAAGACGATCATCTCGCCGAACTTTCCCGGGACGAAGTAGCAGTACAGCCCCTCCTGGCGCATCAGCAACTGGACATATTCCCAGTCGGATAGCTGGTACTGGAAGCGGAACTTGTGCTGGGTGTACTTGCGGCGCAGCTTGAGGAGAAACTGGTGGCCCCGGAGATCGTGCCGGCGCAGGATGGCCTCGATGATCTCGGGGGCTGTCTTGTTCTGGTAGATGCGCGTGGTCCGCACGAGCTCGAGCCGCGCGGCCAGTGGCCGGAGCACGATCTCGTAGGCGAAGAAATCGCGCGTGCGCTTCGTGCGCGAGAACGCCGAGATCCACCCCGCGAATCGGCGCGGTTCGCTGCCGTCGCCGGGGTCAATCACGAAGGTGGCATCCCGGTTGAGGTATTCGGCCCGGTCGAGTTCCAGCGGGTGGGTTAGCCGGATGGTGACGGTGTAGAGCTCTCCCAAGCGCTCGACCGCTTCGAACGACACCATCGACAGTTCCGCCGCGCTGGCCGCGCGAGGGACGTCCAGATGGTAGGCCTGGTGCCTGGGTATCCTTGCGCCGTAGGCATCGTATGCATCGAATTCGTCGATAGCGCCCATGTCTTCTCCGTTGTCAGCTTGATCGACCCTGACGCAGGACTCTAAACGGATCTCACATCGCCATAAATGTTATTTTTACGATTTCTAAAAAAATGCCACTTTTTGAGAAAATTCGTACTTGTCCTATTTATCTCGCATAGGGCTCCATGCTACTAATGCCGACTGGCTGCCTAACTGATCGTTGCCGCAAGAACTGAAGAGCGTTCAAATCAGAGACAAGAAAGGAACAAACGATGGCTGAGAGTTTCCAGAACGAAGTGCCTAAGGCACGGGTCAATATCAAGCTCGACCTGCACACCGGCGGCGCGCAGAAGAAGGTCGAACTGCCGCTCAAGCTGCTGGTGATGGGCGACTACAGCAACGGTCAGGACACGCGGGCGCTCGCCGAGCGTGAGAAGGTGTCCATCAACAAGAACAACTTCAATTCGGTCCTCGCCGACTTCAACCCGAAGGCAAGGATCGCCGTCGAGAACACCCTGGTCGGCGACGGCACCGAGCTGCCGGTTGACCTGGACTTCCGCTCGATGGACGACTTCAAGCCGGAAGTCGTCGCCGGGAAGGTGCCCGAGTTGCGCGCGCTGATGGCAGCCCGCAATCTGCTGCGCGACCTGAAGTCGAACCTGCTCGACAACGCGATGTTCCGCCGCGAACTGGAGAAGATCCTCAAGGACCCGGCCTTGTCCGAGCGCCTGCGCGCCGATCTGCAGAAGATCGGCGAAGCCGCGCCGGCCTCACCGTCCGTCCAATAAACGTCTTCCTTGAGGAATGAATCCCATGGCAAAGCATGAAATCGCCGCGCGCGCCAATAGCGAAGCGGACACCGCGGTCCTGGATGCACCCGGCAAGAGCGTCTACGAGTCCCTGTGCGAGAAGATCAACCTGACACCGGTCAAGGCCACGCGCCCGGTGGAGTCTTTCCAGAGCGCCGACGCGCTCGCCGAATCGTCGCTGGATGAACGCGTCGCCCAGGCGATGAACGTGTTCCTGAAGATGATCCAGGACTCGTCGCAGCAGGTGGACCGTCTTGACAAGAGCTTGCTTGATTTCCATATCGAGCACCTTGACCAGCAGATCAGCCGCCAGCTGGACGCGATCATGCACAACGAGACGTTCCAGCAGATCGAATCGGCCTGGCGCGGGCTCAAGTTCCTTGTCGATCGCACCGACTTCCGCAAGAACGTCAGGATCGAGGTGCTGGACGCCTCGAAAGACGCGTTGCGCCAGGATTTCGAGGATACCCCCGAGATCATCCAGAGCGGCCTGTACCTGCACACCTACATCCAGGAATACGACACGCCGGGGGGCGAGCCGATCGGCTCGATCATCTCGAACTACGCGTTCGGCCGCGGCCCGCAGGATATCGCCCTGCTGCGCAATATCTCCAAGGTCTCCGCCGCGGCGCATATGCCGTTCATCGGCTCTGTCTCGCCGGCCTTCTTTGGCAAGGAATCGATGGAGGAGGTGGCCAGCATCCGCGACATCGGCAGCTACTTCGATCGCGCCGAGTACTTGAAGTGGAAGAGCTTCCGCGAGTCGGACGATGCCCGCTATATCGGCCTGACGCTGCCGAATTTCCTGGCGCGGCTGCCCTATGGGCCGGAAACCGTGCCGGTGCGCGCCTTCAATTACACCGAGGCGGTCAAGGGCCCGGATCACACCCGCTATCTGTGGGCCAATGCGTCGTTCGCGTTCGCCGCGAACATGGTGCAGAGCTTCATCAAGAACGGCTGGTGCGTACAGATTCGCGGCCCGCAGGCCGGCGGCCTGGTCGAGTACCTGCCGATCCACCTGTATGACCTGGGCACGGGCAACCAGGCCAAGATCCCGACCGAGGTGCTGATCCCGGAAACGCGCGAGTTCGAGTTCGCCAATCTGGGTTTCATCCCGCTGTCCTACTACAAGAACCATGACTTCGCGTGCTTCTTCTCCGCCCATTCGGCCCAGAAGCCGGCGCTCTACGACACCAAGGAAGCCACGGCCAACAGCCGCGTCAATGCGCGCCTGCCGTACATCTTCCTGCTCTCGCGAATAGCCCACTACCTGAAGCTGATTCAGCGCGAGAACATCGGCACCACCAAGGACCGCCGCCTGCTGGAGCTGGAGCTGAACACCTGGGTCAAGACGCTTGTGACCGAGATGACCGATCCGGGCGATGAGTTGCAGGCGTCCCATCCGCTGCGGGAGGCCAAGGTGATCGTCGAGGATATCGAGGACAACCCGGGCTTCTTCCGCATCAAGCTGTTCATCGTGCCGCACTTCCAGATTGAAGGCATGGACATCAACCTGTCGCTCGTGTCGCAGATGCCGAAAGCGAAGAACTGATCGGCCACGATCAGTCTCGATTAGCGCTGCCATGACGTAGCGCCGCTGCACGCTGGCTCGACAGCCACCGTGCGGCGCTCCCATGCGGAAAGGGCCTTTCCGCGCAACGGCCGATCACGATGAAGATAACCAGACCGCTGTGGACGCAGGGCATTTTCATGACCCCGCAGCATTTCCAGCAACAGGCACTGTGGGACCGGTATGCCGACGAGTGCGTCGCGCGCCTTGCCAGCTCCGATCCATGGGGTACTGTTCGCGTCGCCTTTGACCTGCAGGCTTTGTCCATTCATCGTCTGGTGGTGAGTTCCCTGGCCCTGCGCCTGCCGGACGGCACGGTGATCGACACCGAGACGGCGGACCGCACACCCGCCACACGCGACCTGCGCGACGTACCGGCGCACATCGACACCGTGGTCGTGCAGATCGGCCTGCCGCTGATGGACGCGCAAGGCGGCAACTGCGTCGAGGCTGGAGAGCGGCCCGACCGGCCGCGCCGATTCGCGCGCGAGTATCTGGAAGTCGCCGACCTGCATGGGGCAGGCAAGGAAGAGATCAGCGTTGAGCGGCACGCGGTGGCGCTGCTGTTCGATTTCGAATCGCACGTGGATTATGTGACCTGCCCGGTCGCTCAGCTGGTGCGCACGCCCCAGGGCCGCTTCGAGCACGATCCGGCCTTTGTGCCGCCCTGCCTCTTCCTGTCGGCAAGCGAGCGGCTCACCGAGCGCATGAAGCGGCTCTCCGAGATTCTGAGCGCCAAAAGCGCGAGCCTGTCCGTGCGCCGTCGCGAGCGGTCCGACCAGATTGCGGATTTCGCGGTTGCCGATGTGGCGTTGTTCTGGCTGCTGCACAGCGTCAACAGTACCTGGCCGGAGCTGGCTCGCCTGTGCGCCGAGCCACAGCAGCACCCGGAGCGGCTCTATGGCATCCTCGCGCGTCTGGCCGGGTCGCTGCTGACGTTTTCCACCACGGAGACCCTGCGCGCCATCCCGCCTTACGACCACCTCGCGCCGGAACCCGTGTTCGCGGAACTGGAGTCGCTGATTCGTACCCTCCTCGACACGGTGATCCCGTCACGGGTGGTCCCGGTTACGCTGGAGCGCTTGCGGCCCACCGTGTGGGTCGGCAAGATCCTCGACGAGCGCCTGGTCGAAGGCGCCGAGTACTACCTGTCCGTCCGGGCGAGCGTCCCCGCCCACGCGCTGCTCGAACAGTTGCCGCGTCTGTGTAAGGCAGGTGCGCCGGACGAAGTCGAGCAGATCGTCAATTCCGCGCTGCCCGGCGTCCCGCTGCGGCCGATGTCGCGCCTGCCCGCGGCTATCCCCGTGCGCATCGAGAACCAGTATTTCGCGCTCGACAGCGCGCACCCCGCCTTCAAGCGCATGCTGGCGGCGCGAGCCTGTCAGTTCTACGTTCCCGGTTCGCTGCCGGACGTATCACTTGAACTCTTCGCAGTACTGCCGGCATGACAACCTTCTCCACCTCGATGCTGCCGCTCGCCTTGCGCGATACGGCCCTGACCGTCACTGAACTCACAGACGATACGAAACCCATGGGCTTCAAAGCCTTCCAGTCATTGTGCCTCGGGCAGGTGTCTCGCCTGCGTGAGGAGCTCTCGGCTGCCGGCCTGCCGGCCGACGTCGTCGAGGACGCCGTCTATGCCCAATGCGCTTTGCTGGACGAAGTCGCGCTGTGCAGGCTGCCCGACGACGATCGCGGCGCGTGGGAACGCGAGCCCCTGCAGGTGCGGGAGTTCCGCAGCCACGATGCCGGGCAAGCGCTGATCGCTCGCATCGAGCGGCGCCTGGGCGAGGCCAAGCCGGTGCTGCCGCTGCTCATCGTCTTCTACGCGGCATTGGGTCTGGGCTTCCAGGGCAGGTTTGCGCTGGATGGCGCCAGCGAACGCCTCGCGCTGATGCAGGCCATCGATGAACGGATGGATCGTGCCGGATGGCGCAAGCCGGACGGCCCGGTGCTGGTGACGGACGGCAAGGCGCATCGATGGTGCGCTCATCTGTCGCCGCTCGCCTGGATCACGATCTCCTGCGTCGGCGCGGGCCTCGTCTACCTCGCGCTGGACCGGTGGCTAGCCGCAGCGATCGTGCCGCTCGCCGGCTGAAAAGGGTATTCGTGACCGGCTACCCCTACCGCACACTCTTCGGCTGGATCGCAGCGCTCGCGCTGGCCTGGCTGGCGCTGAGTTCGCCATGGCCGGCGACATGGAACCTGCTGCTCGCGGCCTTCACGATCGGGCTGGCGCTGCTCGCGATCATCGTTGCCACGCGGCGGGTGCGTGCACGGCAGAGCGCTTCGCAACCGGTACTGCAAGCCATCGATGCATCGATGCATGGGCTGCTCCATGGTATCCGGCGCAATACGCCGCTGGTGTTGGCCATCGGGGACGCCTCGGGCGCCCCGCCGCTGGCATTCGGCGAGGATCTGGTCCGAGTCACGGACGCCGCGATCTGGGTGCGCGTGGACGACCCGGCCCGGCTGGCACACGTGGCTGACGCGCTCAAGCGCTGGCGCGCGGGGCAGGGACCGGATGCCGTCGCCTACCTGATTGGCGCCGACCAGGCCCGCGACGCGGCCGCGCTGAACGCCGGGCTTCGGCGTTGGCGCTCGGCCATTGGCGAGGCCAGCCGTGGGGTTGGCTACGGCCTGCCGGTCTGCGTCGCCGTGTACGCGGAAGACGCGACCCGAGGCGACGGCGCCCCGGAAGATGGTCCGTGGTTTGGCGTCTCCGGCACCGAGATACTGCAAGGCGATACGCTGCCTGCCCAGATTGCCGCGCTCGTCCTGCAGTACGGGCGGGCCGCGCTGCCAGCGGATCGCGAGGCCCGCATGCACCGCGCCGCGCGGCTCGATGCCCTGGCGCGCTGGGCCTGCGGCGCCTTGCTCCCTGCGCTGCTGGATAACCAACGCGGCAGCCGTCGGGTGCACGTGGCGGCATTCGGCGTGACCGCCACCGAGGGCGTCCCCGTCGTGGATTCGTTGTATGCCCGCTTCATCGAGCAGGCGACCGCGCTTACCCGCACCGCCAAGGCCGGCCACCGTGCGCGCTACCCGCTGCCGGATGCCCTGATCCGGGGCATCGCCCTGCAGCCCGTGCGGCGAGCGCTTCCACGCGCCATTGCCCACGCCTTTGCCTGGCTCGCGCTGGCCTTCTGCGCCGCCGCGGCGGCTTCCGCCTGGCAGAACCGCGCGCTGGTCGCGCGCGTCGCGGACGATATGGCGCGCTATCGCGCCATTGGACCGGAGCATGACGCCGCCCGTGTCGATGCGCTGCAGGCCATCAAGCGCGATCGCGACGAACTCGCTCGATACGCGCGCGTCGGCGTGCCACTGCGCCTTGGCCTGGGTTTCTATCGCGGCGCCGGCTTGCTGACGCCGCTCCATGCCCTGATCGCCGCGTATCAACCGCCGCCGCCGCCGCCCTCAACCATCGAACTGGACAGCCTGTCGCTCTTCAAGAGCGGCAGCGCGGTGCTCAATCCCGGCTCGAATCGCGTGCTGATCGGCGCGCTGGAGATGATCAAGGCCCACCCGCACAAGCGCGTGCTGGTGGCCGGGCACACCGACGCCGCCGGCAATCCTCGCAGCAACCTCAAGCTCTCCGAGGCCCGCGCGGCGTCAGTGCGTGACTGGCTGGCCGACGCGGCCGGCTTGCCGCCGACCCGGTTCGCGATTCAAGGCTATGGCGATACCCGTCCCAAAGCCGCCAACGATACCGACGCGGGGCGTGCCGCCAACCGGCGTGTCGAGATCACGCTCGTCCCCGATTGTCGCGACGGTGACCGTGACAACCGGACAACTTTGGGCCATCCGGCCTGTTCATTCCAGTAGAAGGAGAAAGAAGAAATGGCAATTCCCGCATACATGTGGATCAAGGACGATGGCGGCGCCGATATCAAGGGCTCGGTCACGGTCAATGGCCGCGAAGGCAGCGTGGAGGTGGTCGCCTTCGATCACGCCGTCAGTATTCCGACGGATTCCAATACCGGCAAGCTGACCGGCACGCGCGTGCACAAGCCGGTGGTGTTCACCAAGGAAACCGATGCCTCGACACCGTACCTGTACAAGGCGGTTACGAGTGGCCAGACCCTGAAGTCGGTCGAGATCAAGTGGTACAAGATCGACGACGCCGGCAAGGAAAAGGAGTACTTCAACACCAAGCTCGAGAACGTGAAGGTGGTCGGCGTCACGCCGAAGATGCTGGACATCAAGAACCCGGCCTTCGAGAAGCACAACCACCTCGAAGACATCGAGTTGCGCTACGAAAAGATTACCTGGTCGTACAAGGATGGCAACATCATCCACGCCGACAGCTGGAACGAGCGCTCGTAACACGCGCGCGGCCGGCGTGCGCCGCCGGCCTGCCATCTCGCGCGGACCCGGGATAGGGACCGCGCACTCCCCCCTTCACCCCGCGTCCTCCTTCTCCTCCATGACCGCCCGCGACCTCTCTGCGTTCCTGCGTCGTCTCAACGACCATTGCGCCCGTGCCCTGGCCGACGCCGCCAGCCTCTGCGAAACACGCGCCCACCGGGACATCGAGGTCGAACACTGGCTGATCAAGCTGCTGGAACTGGGCGACGGCGATCTGCTGGCAATCCTGCGGCGCTATGAACTCGATGTGGACGGCATCTGGAACGGGCTGCTCGCCGCCATCGACCGCCTGCCGCATGACCTGCGGGGCAAGCCTGGCCTGTCGCAACGCCTCGGCCAGTGGCTGGAGGCCGCATGGATGCGCGCATCGCTGGAAGCCGCGACGCCGGGAGAATCCACGTCAATCCGCTCCGCTCACCTGCTGGCCGCGCTGACCGAAACGCCACACCTGCTGCGGGCGCCCGGCGCCTGGCCGCTGTTGAGCGTCTCCGCCGTCCAGATCGAGCGGTTGATGCACGAACTCGACAAGATCTCGACCGAGGCAGCCGCTCGCGGCGCCGGCGAGCCGGCCAGGCCGGATTGCGCCCCGCTGTCGTCAGTGCCAGTCACTCCCGCCGCGCCCGCACCAACCCGGTCGATGCCCGGTCAGGCCGATGCATCGGCGCTGGCCCGCTTCACGACCGACGTTACCCAGAAGGCCCGCGACGGCAAGATCGATCCCGTCTTTGGCCGCGACGTCGAGATTCGCCAGATGGTCGACATCCTGGCGCGGCGGCGCAAGAACAACCCGATCCTGGTTGGCGAGCCTGGCGTGGGCAAGACGGCGCTGGTCGAAGGCCTTGCGCTCAACATCGCGCAAGGGAATGTCCCGGCGGTCATACAGAACGTCAGCGTGCTGACGCTGGACCTGGGCCTTCTGCAGGCCGGTGCCGGCGTCAAGGGCGAATTCGAGCAACGCCTCAAGAACGTGATCGAGGCCGTGCAGCAATCGCCAACGCCGGTGCTGCTTTTCATTGATGAGGCCCACACGCTGATCGGTGCGGGCAACACCGCGGGCGGCGCCGATGCCGCCAACCTGCTCAAGCCCGCCCTGGCGCGCGGCGAACTGCGCACGATCGCGGCGACGACGTGGTCCGAATACAAGCAGTACTTCGAACGGGACGCCGCGCTGGAGCGGCGCTTCCAGATGGTGAAGGTCGACGAGCCCGACGACGACGGCGCCTGCCTGATGCTGCGCGGCCTGAAGGAGCGGTATGCACAGCACCATGGCGTACACATCACCGATGCCGCCGTCGCCGCCGCCGTGCGGCTGTCGCGCCGCTATCTGAGCGGACGCCAGCTGCCGGACAAGGCCGTCGATCTGCTCGACACCGCCGCTGCCCGCGTGCGCATGAGCCTGGAGGCCACGCCGGTCGCCATCTCCTCGCGCGAGGCGCAACGCGCGGCGCTGGAGGTCGAGCGGACTGCCCTGCTGCACGACCAGGGGGCCATCGATGCCCGGCTGGCTGCGCTCGCCATTGAGCTCGAACAGTTTGAACGCGCCTTTGCCGAACAGAAGGGGGCTGCCGAGACATTGATCGCGTTGCGCGCGCGATGGCAATCCGCCGCCGACGAGTCGGCACGGCAAGATCTGACGCCATCGATCCAGGCCGCCCACGAGATGCTGACCAGGCACGGTCAGGCCGCGCTGATCCACGCGGAAGTGGACGAGACCGCCATTGCACAGGTGATCGCCGACTGGACAGGGGTTCCAGTCGACAGCCTGCTGTCCAGCGAGCTGGCCACGTTGCTGGCGCTGGAGGCGCGTTTAGGGCATATCGTGGTCGGCCAGGACGAGGCGCTGGCCGCGCTCAGCAAGAGCTTGCGGGCCGCCAAGGCGGGACTCAAATCCGAGGAGGCGCCGCTGGGGGTGTTCCTGCTGGTGGGGCCTTCGGGCGTGGGCAAGACCGAAACGGCGCGCGCGTTGGCCGACCTGATGTTCGGCGGCGAGCGTTCGCTTGTCACCATCAACCTGTCCGAATACCAGGAAGCCCACACCGTCTCGCAACTGAAGGGTTCGCCGCCGGGGTATGTCGGCTACGGGGAAGGTGGCGTCCTGACCGAAGCGGTCCGTCAGCGGCCCTACAGCGTCATCCTGCTTGACGAGGTCGAGAAGGCGCACCGCGACGTACTGAACTTGTTCTACCAGGTCTTCGATCGCGGCTTCATGCGCGACGGCGAAGGCCGGGTGATCGACTTCCGCAATACCGTCATCCTGATGACCTCGAACCTTGGCAGCGAGCAGATTCTGGCGGCCACGGACGCCGCCGTCACAGCTGGCGCCGAGCTCGCCACCGGCACGCTGATGGAGGCGATCCGCCCGATGCTGATCGACCACTTCCAGCCGGCACTGCTGGCACGCTTCCAGACCATTGTCTACCGCCCGCTGTCGGCCCACGCCATGGCAATGATCGTGCGGATGAAGCTCGGCAAGGTGGCTGAGCGCATCGCGCGCCGCTTTGGCGTGCCGCTGCGGTGCGGCGACACGCTGGTGGACGAACTGGTGCGAGCCTGCCTGCTGCCCGACTCAGGCGCCCGCAATATCGACACGCTGCTCGATCAGCAGATCCTGCCGGTACTGTCGCGTGAGCTGCTGGTGCGCATGTCAGGCCAGCAGGTGCCGGCGTCGATTCACCTGTCCTTCTCCGAGGGCGACGGTATCGGCCTGGAGTTCGAGGAGCCGGCAACGACAGCCGGGGCCGGCGCGTGACACGGGGCGGGCCGGGCCTCTTTGAAGCGGTGACGGGATTCTTTGCGAATGGCGTGGCCGTACACGATTTCGATGCGGCGACGCAGACGTTCCTGTCCGTGCGGGACAATATCCAGCGCATCCTCAACAGCCGTCGCGGCAGCCTGGCGCATCTGCCGGATTATGGGCTTGGCGACCTGTCCAGGATCTACCGGCATCTGCCCGCGTCGGCGCACACGCTCAAGCGCGAAATAGAAACGACGCTGCTGCGCTATGAGCCGAGGCTGAAATCCATCGACATCGCGATCGAAGAAACCGAACCGGGCATGTTGCTCAGCTTTACCATGAGCTGTCAGCTGCATCAGGCCGGGCTGGTGCGATTCGGCACCCACTTCACGCCCGATGGGCAGACGCGCCTCAAGCTGCTGAAAGCCGAGCGTGACCGTGAGTGATTGATCGAGCGAGTGAGTGATCGAGCCATGGCGGCCTGTCATGGAATCCTAGCCACCAGCATGACAGCCGTCAGAGGCAATCGCACCACGGCCGATGGCATCGTGCGGTTCCGGCCCAGCCCGGTTCCGGTTCCTGATACGGTTCCCTCAACCCTGTCAACGACTCACCTCCCCCTGCCTGCGGTCTCCGATGGCAACTCCCCAAAAAACGCCCGATACTGCGCAGCGAACCGCGGCAGATGATTAAACCCCCACCGTGCCGCCACCACGCCCACCGGCTCCGGCGCCTGCCGTCCACCCAATGCCTGCCTCACCCCATTCATCCGCAAAGCTCGAACAAACTCCAGCGGCGCCAACCCGGTGACTTCATTGAAGCTGTATTGCAGCGTGCGCCTTGAAACCCCAAGCCGTTCACACAGAACCAGAACACTCCAGGGCGCCTCGGGCGCGGCGCGCACCATCTCATACGCCTGTGCGACCAGCCGCCGCCGCGCAGGCGGCGTAGGCAGCAGGACATCCCCGATGCCATGCGTCAGGGTGGACACCACCGCCATCAGCAACGCATCGCGCATGGCGCTCTCGACAAAGCGCTGGTTGAATACTTCGCTCTGCATGGCTGACGCAGCCAGCACCGCCAGCATCGCCGCCCGGAAATCCTCGGACGCGGCGCGCCGCACCTCCGTGGCCGGCTGCAAGCGCGCGATCAGCTCCGGAACCCCCTCGCGCTCCATCACGCGTTGCAGCGCGGGCAGCGGCAACGTCACGCCGAGCAGGTCCAGCGATGGCGGGGTGCGCATGGCCAGCGGCTGGCCGTTGCCGGCGCGCAGCACGGTGTCGCCGCTCATCCGGTAGCCGGAGAACCAGCCATCGGCACACTCGCGGTGGGGCAAGGCGATGGAAAGATAGCCGCGCCGTGCTTCGCCCTCCTCCAGCAACGCCTGGTTGGTGCGTTCACGGAAGACGTGGACGTCGCCATAGGTAGCCTGCTGCACTTGCGCAAGAAAATGCCCGGGCGTGAGTTGCTGGTAGCGCTGCTGCCAGCCGTCCAGGCCCGCTGCCGCCATGGCGGCCTCGGTGGCAACCAGGTGGCGTACCGGGCGCCCGCTGGCGCCTGTGTCGAGGGACTCGGTGTTGCTGTGCATCGGTGGCGGCCTGTTGGGGCGATTGACACCATCGGCGGCGGGTGGGCGTGGCCCGGCGCGCCAGGGCTCTTGTGCAGGCACTGCGCGATGATTGTATCGCCAGGCCAGGCCAGCGTCGATGCGCGGCGCAGCAGGTCCGGCGGCGCCTGGGTGAGCGTCCTTGCATTTGTTGACAGTAGCCGACGCGGCCTCGCCATAGAATGCTGCGCTATTCATGGCAGGCTGAGATATGGGATCGCGATCCGAACGGTACAGGTTGCTGGGCTACGTTGCGCTTTGCATGGTGGCGTTCGCGCTCGTCACCGTGCTGTGCGTGACGCTGCAGGACGGCAACGAGCAGCGCGCGGCGCGCAAGATCCGCCAGATGGACAGCCGCGCCACGGCCACCGTCACCACCGCAGGCCAGGCTGGGCTACCAGCGGTCACGCGCGCATCGCGCTGAGCGCCTGCGAGCGGATCAGCAGGGCAGGAAGATCGTGAAGGTGGCGCCGGCACCCGCGGCGCTGGTCAGCTTGATCTCTCCGCCATGACGCTCCACCACGGTCTTGACGAACACCAGCCCCAACCCGCTGCCGGCGGGCGCATCCTGCTCGGTGTCGCGCAGCCGCGCGAAGGGCTGGAACAGGCGGCCCTGGTCTTGCTCGGCGATGCCCCGGCCCTGGTCTGCCACATCGATCGCCAGCCCCTGCGGCACGCGATACAGGCGCACCGTCACGGTCGTTTGGGGCGGACTGAACTTGATGGCATTGCTCACCAGGTTGGCAATCGCCCGCACCAGCAGCACCGGCTCGGCCAGGAGCTGCGACTGCTCCTCTTCCACGTCGACTTCCACCTTCAGTTCGATCCGTGCGGCGCTGGCGAGCGCCCATAGCTCGTCGGTGGCGTCCAGCACCACGCCGGCCAGGTCGACCTCGATGAAGTTGAGGTGCGTCGCTTCCGCACGGGCCAGCCGGATAAAGTCGTCCGCGAGTTCCAGCGTTCGGTTGGCGTGCTCGCCGATGCGGGCCAGCAGGGCTGCCTCGGGCAGCGCCCGGCCAGGCTCGTTCTGCAGGTCGATCAGGGCAAGGATGGAGGACTGCGGGGACCGCATGTCGTGCGAGATGAAGCGCAGGGACTCCTCGCGGCGCCGCTCGGCCATGCGCACCTGGGTGATATCGATGACGCTCACGATCAGGCCGGCGACACCGCCGGTGTCGCTGCGCAGCGGCGCGCCGCGCAGCAGCATCGGGTGTTCGTCGCGCGCTTCCAGCTCCACCCCGGGCGGCGCCTGCACCGGGTGCGCGGCGTCGGCCTCGACATAGACGCTGCATAACTGGTCCCAGTAGTCCAGCCCGGCCTTGGGCTGGACGAACACTTCGTTGATCAGTTCGCGAATGCCGGGGCGCGGTGCGTTCATGTCGCCCAGCGGCCCGAGCGTGCGCGGCGCCAGCAGCAGGCCACGCCGGTTGGCAAGCAGCACACGGCCACCGCGATCGCAGATCACGGTGGCTTCGGGCAGGCCTTCGAGCCCGTCCGCCAGGAATTGCCGCATGTCCCGCAGACGCGTGGTCATGCGGTAGACCGCACGCATGCGGGTATCGAGGTTGCGGCCCGATTTGCGGTCCGATTTGCCGCCCGATTTGCTGCCCACCTCGCCCTCGCCGGCGGGCATGGCCAGCAGGCCAGGCTCTTGCTCGAGCTGTGCGAGCTCGTCGGTGAGGAACTGCAGCGCCGCTTCCTGGCGCCGCCAGCTCCACAGCGGGTAGAGCAGGCTGCAACCCAGCACGGCGCTGGCCGGCGCGAACCAGAAGTGGCCTAATACGACCAGCAGCAGGCTGGCGGCCAGCGTGCCGGCCAGCAGCACCACCGTGACCAGCAGCGCGTTGCGCGGCGTCAGCGTCAGCGAGGCCAGGCTCGCCAGCAACACCGGCAACAACGTGCACAGCCAGAACCAGGGCGCCGGCAGGGTGACGATGGCCGTGTCGCGCTGCAGCGTCTGCATGGCGTTGGCGATGATTTCCACGCCGCTCATGCCGTGGCCGTTGCGCGATACCGGCGTGGGGAACACGTCGCCCAGCCCGCTCGCCGTGGCGCCTACCAGCACGGACTTGCCGCGGAAGAAGTCGCGCGGCAACGTGCCACCCAGCACATCGAGTACCGAGACCTGCCGGAACGTCCCCGGCGGCCCGGCAAACGGAATGCGCAGCCGGTAGTCCCGGGTCCAGCCATCGGCGCCGCGGTCATCCTCGGGGCCGTCGTGACGGTAGGCGGACACCGGCCGCGGCGGCTTGCCGAAGCCGACCATCGCGGCCGAGAAATGATTGAGCTGGCGGCCCGGCAGCCCTTCCTGCAGGAACACCTGGCGGGCAATGCCGTCGAGATCCACCGCGATATTGATGTGCCCCACCTCGCTGCCCAGGCCCGTCAGCGGATAGCGCACCAGCAAGCCGTCACGCCCCGCTTCGGCCAGCGCGGGCAGCACGACGTTGCCGGCGCGCGCCATGCTGCCTGCCAGCGCGCGGTCGTCCTCGGGATGCAAGGCGTCCGGCTCGGAGAGAATCACGTCGACCCCGATCACGCGAGGCGCGTCGGCGGCAATGCGGTCGATCAGGTCGGCCAGCACCCAGCGGCGCCAGGGCCAGCGGCCAATGGCGGAGATGCTGGGGTCGTCGATGGCGACGATCACGATCTCGTCGCCGGGCGCGTGATGCTGGGCCGCGACCGACAGGTCGTAGACCGCCTTGTCGGCGCGTTCGCTCCAACCCAGCACGGCGCACGCCGCCACCAGCGCCAGCACGGCGGCCGTCAACAGGCTCCATTCAACCAGCGTGCGGCGCTGGTAGCCAGCCATCATGCGTGCGGGCACCCGGCCCAGTGCGCGCGCGGCGAGTTGCGCCAGGCTAGTTGGCACGATTGAGCCAGCGTGAGCCGGCGCTCACGGGCTGGCCCTGCGAATCGCGCACGTACTGCACCACCTCGATACGCTGGGGCGCTGAGAAATGCGGCGCGCGGCCCGGATCCTGGCGAGCCACCCGCACAAAATACGTGCCGCTGCCGGGCCGCGGCAGGCGGGCCGCATTGGTCTCGGTGCTGACGTCGGCGACGATCTGCGTAAAGGGGGCGTCGGATGCCATCTGCACGCGGTAGGCTTGCGCCGCGCCATTAGCGCTGGCTCCGCTGGCGGCCGGCCATGCGAGCCGCAAGGCGTCGCCGCCATCGTCTTCCAGGCGCGGCTGCGGCGGCGACGGCTCCAGCGCGAACCCCACCGGCTCGCTCCAGGGGCCAGGCTGCCCGCCTGCATCGACCGAGCGCACACGCCACCACCAGCGGCCGGGCGCAAGCGCCTGGCTGGCCGAAGGCACCGTGCCGCGCGCCTGCAGGAGGCCTTGCGTGAAGTCCGCATTGGCCGCCACTTCGAATTCATATTGCGCCGCGTTGGCGACTTCGGCCCAGGTAAACATCGGCGTCTCGCCGTAGGCGGCGCCATCGCGCTCGGGCGCCAGCGTAAAAGGCGCGGGCGGATTCAGGCGCACCACGAACGGCATCACCGCGCCCGCGCCGCCAAGGTGCCGGGCATCGAGCGCGCTCACGCCCACGTAGAGCTCACCCTCGGGCAGGTCCTGGAGCGCTGCCTGCGTGCCCTCCACGGCCTGGGAGGACAGCAACTCCGTCTGGGCGGCATCGCGCGAGACCACCACGCGGTAGCTGGCGGCGCGCGCAACCGGCCCCCAGCGCACGGTGGCATGGCTTGCCAGCAGCGGCTGGGGCAGCGGCATCAGCGCCGGCGCCGGCAGCAGCGCGGCGGGCCGCGCCAGGGTGCCCGCGGCCGATGCGCTGACGCCGTAGCCGGCATTCACTACCGCTTGCTGGCCGCCGCGCGCGCGGGCCTGCACCTGGCCTTCGAGCACGGCGCTCTGGCTGGCGCCGTCCTCGGTGCCCACGCGAAAGCGCGTGCCGCGCACGCCGGTCACCAGCGACGGGGTACGGATCTCGAACCGCCCCACGCCGGTGCCGCGCGGCGCCACGCGGGACTCCACCTCGCCCTGGCCGATACCGATCACGGCGTCGGTCAGGCCCGTGCGGGCGAACGCGCGCAGCCGCTCGACTTCCACGGCTGTCGCCGGCGGCAACGTCACGCGTGAGCCGTCACCCAGTTCCAGGGTGACGGTGCCGCCGGCGCCGGTCTCGATGCGGGCGCCTTCGCGCAACGCCATGCCAGCCTGCAACGTGCGGCCATCGGCGCTCGCCGGCCCCGTTACGAAGACCACGCGGGCGGTGCCGTCGGTCACCGGGATGCGCGCCAGCGGGATGCGCAGGCGCATGCCGGGCGGCAGCCGGTAAGGATCGGCCACCTTGTTCAATGCCTGCAGCTCGCGCCAGCCGGCGGGGTTGACCATGAAGCGGTCCGCCACGCCAATCAGCGTGTCGCCCGGACGCACCTGGTAGATAAAGTTGGCGCCCTCGGCGCCTGCAGCCTGCGCCGCGGCGCAGGCGGACCATACGGCACCAAGCACGCCAACCAATCCGGCCATGCCGAGCGCGCCCATCGTGCATGCCGCGCGCGAGTGCCCTGCCATGCCTGCATTCCTGCCTGCTGCCATATCGAACCGCTTCATAAACTCAGTCTTCCTGCTTGTCCTGCATACCCTGTTGATCCTGCGAATGCTGTGAATCCTGCAGGCCCTGGTTATCCCCGTCGCCCGCGGCTTCGAAGCGGTAACCGTGGGCATACACGGAAGTCAGGCGCACACCGTTCTCGGGCCGCAATGCCAGCTTGATCCGCAGCCGCGAGATATGGGTATCGAGCGTGCGCGAGCCGACACCGATCGCGCGGCCCCACACGGCTTGCTCGACCACCTCGCGCGACACCAGGCGCCCCAGGTTGCGGAACAGGAACAACGCCAGGTCGAACTCGCGCGGCGACACGTCCACCCGGCTCCCGCCGCAGGTCACGGTGCGCGCCTGCGGATCGACAGCGTAGTTGCCCACCCGGATCAGCGCGCTGTCCTGCTGCGCCTGCGGATACGTGCGGCGCAGCAACGCGGATACGCGCGCCACCAGCTCGGCGCGGCGGATCGGCTTGATCATGTAGTCGTCGGCGCCCGCGCCCAGCCCGGCGACGATGTCCTCTTCCTGCGAGCGGCTGGTCAGGAACAGGATGGGGGGATTGCGCCCGGAGTTCTGGCGCACCCAGGTCACCACCTCAAGGCCGCTGGTATCGGGCAGTTGCCAGTCCACCACCAGCAGGTCGAACGCTTGCTCGCGCAGGGCCCGCAGGAACGTGCTGCCACTGGCGAAGCACTCGCACTCATGGCCGGCCGAGACCAGGATCTGCTGGATCAGCTCGGACTGGCTCTTGTCGTCTTCCACCGAAGCGATTCTCATACTTACCTCATGCTTGCCACGTCTTCTCTTCCAGATGCCACCGCGCGCTTCCTGCGCCGCCGCAAAGGCAACGCGAAATACCCGGGCAGGCCGGGCGCCAGGTACGCAAAAGGGGAATGGTACAGAATCCGGCGTCGCCGCGCCAAGGACGGCGCGGGAGGGTATTGCAGCGCGCCGGCAAGAAAGCCGGCGCGCGCGCCGTTACTGCAGCATGTAGGTTTCGTACTCGAGGCGGTCCAGCTTGCGGTCGAGCAGGTAGATCGCCAGGGCCACCACGATCAACAATGATACCGCGAAGCCGTAGCCATACCAGGCCGGTCCCAGTTGCAGGGTCACGGCGGTGAACGCCAGGTTGAGGATCACAAACAAGCCGCTGAGCAGCAGCACTTCCCGCCGGCGGTCGAGGTAGAAGTAGATATTGAGCACCCCGAGCAGCACCACCTGCAGGCTGGCGCCGATCACGTCCACATACAGTAGCGGCAGGTAGAGCTCCGAGATGCCGAGCGCCGCCAGCACGAACCTGCCCACGACAAACAGCACCAGCGCCGCAATGGCCTGCACCTTGACGATCTCGTACAGTCCCAGCCGGATCGTCTGCACCATGGTGTTGCGCATATCCTCGATATGCTCGAGCGAGCTGCCGCCGCGCACCGCGTTGTAGAAGGCGTCGTAATACTCGACGAAATCGGTCTCGATGCGCACCAGGAACACCGCCATGCCGGGGATGATTGCCAGGTAGGCCAGGAACACCGGGATGTCGTAGATGATCGACGCGTGCAGCGGCCCGATGACTTGCTGCCCCGTGGACGGCGAGTACCAGAACATGAACTTGTCGAGCCAGATGCCAAGGTTGTAAAGCAGCCCGATCAGCATCAGGCTCGGGTAGGCATAGCGCCGCTGGAACACCTCGAACGACATGAACCGCTGGCTGGTGTAGTTGCGGTAGATCAGCACCACCATGGCGCTCAGCAAGCTCAGCTGGCCGGCGACAAACCCCAGCAGCAGGCCCTCCACGCCATAGCTGCGCAACGCCAGCGCCGCCACCACGGTCAGCGTATAGCCCAGCAGGAAGGTCCAGACGATGGCCTTGTACTGCTTCATGCCCGTGAGGAAAATCACCGCGATCCAGATGTTGCTCATGACCACGAAGCCCGCGGTCATCAGCAACCGGTACAGCACCGACTGCTCCGGGAACGCAAACAGCGCGCAGCCGATGCCGATGGCGCCCGACAGCACCGTGACCAGCATGGCCACCGCGTGATAGTTCGACAGCACCAGGCTATCGCGCTTCTCGAACAGGCGGTCCGACGTAAAGCGGGTAAAAGCCAGCTGCATCGGCCCGGTCAGGATCAGGCTGACCGCAATCAGGTAGGTCACCGAGACCTGGAACTGCGTCACCAGGCTGCCCGGCACCACGAACGGCAGGCTGAGCACGCCGATCAGCAAGATGCCGACGATCGACAGGACCCACGGCCCGGAGCTGATGATGCCCGCATAGGCGTACGCGCCGAGCATGCCCGACAGGTTGTCCCGCCGCAGCATCTTGCGAAGTTCGAATCCAATCCCCGCCATCTCAGCGACCTCCCTTCATGGGACAGCCAGCGGCCTGCGCCGCCTTGGCGGGGGATCCGCCGGCAGACGATTCCACCCGTGGCTGCGCCATCAGGCGCGTGTACAGCTCACGGTAGCTACCCACCATCATCTCCTGCGTGTAATACCGCTCCACGCGCCGGATGCCGGCCTGCTGCGCGGCATGCCATGCGTCGGGCGAACCCAGCAGGCCGATCGCCTTGCCGGCCAGCGCGGCCGGGTCGGCGATGCGCACCACGTCGCCCGCCGCGCCTAGCGCCGCATCCTCGCCGGGCAGGCCGAAGATCAGTTGCCGGCATGAGCCAACATCGGTGGTCACGCATGGCACACCGGCGGCAAAGCCTTCCAGCACTACCAGCGGCAACGCCTCGCTGATGGAGCTGAGCACCAGCACGCCCACCTTGGGCAGCAGTTCATCAATGCGCTGGAAGCCCAGGAACTTCACCTTGTCGGCGAGGCCCAGGCTTTCGGCCAGGCTGCGGCATTCGCGCGCGTATTCCGGATCTTCGTCTTCCGGGCCGGCGATCCAGCCCTGGGCATCGGGATATTGCCGCACCACGGTCAGCATGGCGCGGATAAACGTCTTGATATCCTTGATCGGCACCACGCGGCCGATCAGGCACAGCACCGGGGGCACGCCGGGTGCGCGCTGCGCACGCAGCGCGGCCAGCCGCGGCAGATTGATGCCATTGGGAATATTGCGGGTCCGCTCGGCGCGGGCACCATCCGTGACCTGGCGCAGGCGGTTGCCTTCGTAGAGCGCGACGATGGTGTCGCCGGCGTCGTAGCAGACGCGGCCCAGCGTTTCAAAGAAGCGCACCCACAGCTCGCGGAAATAGCTGATCTGCGAGATGTCGCGCTCGAACACGTTGCGGTTGTCGCGTATCCACTGGCTCTGGAACAGGTCGATCTTGCGTTCCTTGGTATAGATGCCGTGCTCGGACACCAGCAAGGGGCGTCCCGTGCGGTAGTGCAGCATGGCGCCGAGGAAGCCGGCATAGCCGGTGGACACCGTGTGGTAGACCTTGGCCGGGATCAGCCCTTCGGCAATGCGCGCGAGCTGCCACAGGGGCTTGTGCATGATGCGCACGGTCCAGAAGTAGTCGGTGAAGGACGGGTCCGTGCAGTACTGGCGATACTGCTCGGTGATGGTCCGCCACGCGTTGCGGCTGTAGAGGAACGCATCTTCCGACAGGCTGCCGCCATCGGTCAGCTCGGGCATCAGCTCGCGGATCAGCTCGCCGGCTTCCTGCTCTCGGCCTGGCTGGCGCAGCGCCTCGTGCAACTGCGCCGAGGCGGCGAAGGTGACGGGGTCGCCGTCGCTGCCATGCACCAACGGAGGCGGCGGGAAATCGTAGAGAAAATGCGTTTCCAGGTGCACGACGTTGTCGGGCAGCGCGTAGACCATGTCGCCGTAATCCTCGCGGCGGCTGCCGATGAAGACGATGGCGAAGCGGACGTCCGGAAACGCCCGGATCATCTGGTTGACCCAGCTCGACACCCCGCCGCTCACATACGGAAAGGTGCCCTCCAGCAGCAGGGCCACATCGGCCGAGTCGGCGCGGGGCAAGGGGGTATCGCTCATGATTGCCAGTAACGCAGCAGGGGCCGTACCAGTGGCAGCGGCGATGGGCTGTCGAATGACAGCAAGATGGCGCGCACGGCGGCGTAGTCGCGCTCCAGATAGGCGGCTTCGGCCAGCAGCGGCAGCGTGCGCTCGCGCGCAAAGCCAAGCGCCTCGGCCCGCTGCAGCCACCCGCGCGCTTGCGCGGGCTCCTCGCGGGTCAGGGCCAGGCGGCCACGCATGTACCACAAGCCAGCCTGGTCGGAATCGAACTCCAGCGCGGCGCGCGCGTGGCGCTCCACCTGGTCCGCGGTGTAGCGATAGACGTCGCCTTGCACCAGGTTCTGGTAGATCAGCTCCCAGTACAGGTCGGCCAGGCGCTTGTTGATCTCGCCGCGCTCGCGATCGTCCTGCGCAGCTTCCAGTCGCGGCAGCTCGGCAAGGATTTTCTGCGTCAGTTGCTTCTCCGCGCCGTCCAGCATGCCGTAGGCCAGCAGGCGCACGTCATCAGCACTGTCGGCCAGCAGGTCGCGCAGCACCGGGCCCGAGGCGCGCGCCGGCATCGACTGCATGGCCACCAGCGCGGTCATGCGCTCGGGCAACGGCGCGCGCGTGTTGCCCAACTGGGCGCGCAAGCGCGCGCCGCCGCCGTGGGTCACGCGCGAGATCAGGTGGGTGACGAACACCGGCAGCCCGACCAGGCCAATACCGGCCGTGGGACGGCGTCCCGGGAAGAAGCGCGCGATCAGCAGGCTGCCGACGCAGATCATGCCGCCGGCCAGCGGCACCAGGAAGCAGAATACAAAGAGGTAGCCATAGCTCCACGCGAACGGCACGCGAAAACGCCGGGGCAGCAAGCGCCACAGCACCATCGCGATCATCGCCGCGGCGAGCCCCTGCATCAACAGGAAAGTCAGCAGCAACGCGGTGCTGGTACCGGCGCGAGCCAGCAGCGCCAGGGCGGCGATTTGCGCGGCGATGCCGCCGATGCCGAGCTTACCCACGGCCAACCTCGCCTAGTGCCACCGGCACCGGTACCGGCGCTGGCTGAACATCCACATGGCAACGATGCAGCAGGCGGATCAGCGGCTCGACCGGCGCGCTGGCGGGCACGGCCAGCGTATGCACGCCGATGCGCGCCGCTTCGAAATCGGTGCCGAACTGGGCCCGCAGCATGTCTTCAATGCGCACCAGGTAGGCCGACGCCGCCTCGTTGCCCGACAGCGGCATCAAGGTGAGCAGGGCGCGCTGGTGCGCGCTGGTCAGCGGCCAGGCCACGTCGAGCGCGCGGCGGCTGCGGATGACCTGGTTGAACAGTGCGTCGCGCGATTCGTCGAGATCGAACACCAGCGCCACGATCGTGCTGTCGATGCCAGTGTCGCGGCGCAGGCGCGACAGGCGGGCGTAGTCCAGCGCGAATTCATACGGGCAGCCGGGAATCGCGGCCGCGATGGCGCGCGTGGACGCGGCGTGCTCGATGCCATCGGCGTAATAGCCCATCAGCACCATCAGCAACTGGAGGTTCTCGTAGCTGAGCGACAGGAACGGCATGCGCTCGACCACCAGCAGGCCCACCAGCTTGTCGGCCCCGGACAGCACCGGTGCCACCGCCACGTAGCGGGTCTGCGGATGGTCCGGCGACTGGCGCGACAACCCATCGGCCTGCAGGTGCGCCAGCTGGCGCGTCTCCAGGCAGTGGCGCACCAGCACATCGTCGGGATCGAACTCGAATGCCGGGCCGATCTGCGCCGACGCCGTGGCGGATACCGTCTCGCCATCGACCGCGTAGAGCGCGGCGGCTTCAAGCTGGCACGCCTGCGCCACCACTTGCAGCATGGGGCGCGCGCCAACCAGCACGCCACCCTGTGCCGCATCTTCCAGCGTCACCGCGCGCATCTGCGACAGCGTGTCGCGCAGCGTGGTGGGCTTGGCCAGCAGGTCGTTCTCCAGCCGCGCATGGGACACGCGCAGCAGGTAGTGGTTCTTGGTCAGGGCCGCAAGGCGCTCTTCGAGGTAGCGGTTGACGGCGCGCGCGCGCGCCAGCCTTGTGCCCCAGACATCGCCGAACTGCCCGGCAACCAGCACCATGAGCAGCCCACCCAGGAAGAACAGGCGCGGGAACGCACCCGGCTGGGCACCGATCTGGTGGAAGAAGAACCAGCCGCCCAGCATCATCAGCACGCTGCCCACGCCAATCAGCGTGCCGTAGCGCAGCGCCAGGATGACCGGCAGCAGCCATGCCCAGGGAAAGCCCAGTCCCAGCAGCAGGGGGTTGTTGGGCAGGAGCAGGTATCCCAGCCCCATCGCCAGCGCCATCGTCACCACCAGCTCGACCGCAGAGACCGGTCCGCTCGTGGCGGGCGCGAGCAACCGCAAATAGCGGCCGCCCGCGCCAATGCCCTGTCCTTCCCGTATCTTGTCGGCTGTATTGGCCACGATCATGCTCTCCCGCGGTTCAACCCTGGCGCAGCGGCGCCAGCAGGCGGCGCAGCAACTTTTGCGCGGTGCCCGACAGCGACTCGCGGCTCCAGCCACTGTCGCTGCCGGTGGCGGACCAGACGGCTTCGCCCGTGCTCACGTCCAGCAGTTTCAGCGAGATGCCCACGGCGGGCTCGCCATCCACGCCCACCTTGTAGCGCCATTCCTGCACCGCGCCGGTGAGGGCGTAGCGCATCTTCTGGGTACGTGCCCACTCAAGCGCCTTGCCCACCGACTCGCGCTCGGCCGGCTCGAACAGCGTTTCCGGGTTCAGGTTGGCGGGATAGCGCTTGACGTTGGCAATGCCGCCTGTCTTCAGCAGGCTTTCCGCGATCGCCTCGGCGCGCAAGCCTGCCTGCGGCGTCTCGGTGTAGTTGACGATCGGCAAAATCGCCACCGACTCACCGGCCGGCAGCGCGGGGGCGCGACCAATATCGGTCACCGCGCATCCGGCCAGCCACAGCGCTGCGCCCAGCGCACCGCACCAGCCCAGCAGTCGTGCTGCGCGGTTCTGCTTCGTGCTAGTTGTTTTCATGACTCTCTCCCCTTCTCGATTGCATACAGTGAACCGGCACGCTCGCGTGCCCGCCCGGATTAAAAAAGCCATCTGTACCGAACGCCCACTTCGGTCAGCGGCGTGCCGCCATTGCGCGCCGCGGTTTCGTGCTGCACGTACATGGACAGGTGGTCGTTGCCGAACACCTTGCCGGCCACGCCCAGTTGCGCCCGGAAGTTCTGCCCGGCGCGGGTGTCGTGCAGCAGGCCGATTTCGGCAAACGGCCGCCACTTGTGCGTGTAGTCGTCGATCAGCTCGGTGCCGAAGCCGAACGTCACGCCGGCCTGGGTAAAGCCCTGGGGCATGTAGAAGCCCGGCGTGGCCTCGTCATCGGCAGGCACCAGCGTGGCCAGCTTGTTGCTGAGCGTGCCGCCGCGCGCGTTGTAGGTGGCATGGGTGCCGACCAGGCGCACCGTGTAGTCCGGGTACGCGGTGCGGATGCGGTAGCCCAGCTCCAGGTCGTACACCAGGCCGTGGCCCAGCTGCGAGCCGTCCTGGCCGCGGAAACGGTCGTACTCGATGCGAGCGCCGGCAAATTCGCGCAGGCTGAAGTTGTAGGTCGCGCCCAGGCCGAGCACATCCTTGACGCCGCCGACCCGCAGCGCCGCCGATTCGTCGGCGCTCTGGTTAAGGCCGGCCAGCGTGGTGAAGCTCAAGCGGCTGGTCTCGCGCCACTCACCGGTAAAGCGCGCGGTGGTCACGCTATCCAGGCCGTCGCGCCGGCCCACGCCGAGGCGCCAGCGCAGGTGCTGGTCGCGGTAGCCGAGCGACAGCTCGCCTCGCTTGTCGGACGAGGGCACGCCGGTGAGCTGGGTCTGGTCCACGCTGTGCTGGGTGCGCCAGGCGCCGCGCAGGTTGAGGTCGTAGCCATCCCACAGGCGCACGCCGCCAGCCAGGCTGTAGTCGAAGTAGCTCAGCGGGCTCTGGCGCTGGTACGTCACGCGTGGCTCGATGGCTTGCGCGTTGAACAGCAGCGCGTCCTGCAGGGTTTCCTGCAGGCTGTCGTCGGTGCGGGTGGTCTCCTGGGTTTCGTAGGCCAGCGTCTGCGCGGCGCCGAGCCGGTCGAGCTGCACGTTGGCTTCGATCTGGTTGTCCACCGGAATGCGGCCAGCCTGGCGCTCCAGCACACGGTCGAGTGCGGCCAGGTCCTGGTTGGCCAGCGCCAGCGTGATCTCGGCATACGCCGGGCGCAGCAACTGGCGGGCATATTGGCGGGCCAGCCAGGCACGCGCCAGTTCGTTGGATTCGTTCGACAGGGCCCAGGCCAGCGCCACTTCCTTGGCGGCGGACGAGACCACGGCCTGCTGGCGCGCTTCGCGTTGCGCCACGCCCGGCGGTGTCTTGGGATCGAGCGCCGGCAGGCCGGGAATCTCCCCCAGCCGCGACACCGGATTGGCAGGACCGGTCCAGTTCGCGGCATTGGTGCCAGCCATCACGGTGCGGTCGCCGCGCAGCATCTCGATCACCAGGCGCTGGGACACATCGCCCGAGGCAAAGATCTGCCCGAGCGCCACCGTCTGGCGCCGCAGCTCAGCCGGGGCGGGGCCGCCCTGGGCGTCCTCCTCCTCGGCGGCCGGATCCATGCTGCGGGGATCCGAGGCGCGGCGCCCGGCCGCGGACTGGTCCTTGTGCAGGTCGACCCAGGCCTGCCGACGCAGGCGCCACCCGGTGCTGGTCTGGCCGATGGCGTCGTAGGCATCGGCGGCAAGGCCCAGCCAGAGCGGATCGGCGCTCTTGCCGTCGGCCATCTTGCGCAGGTAATGCAGCGCGGTGCGGCCGTCCTGGAAGCGCATGCTGCCGGCGGCGAAGGCACCCCACAAATCCGGGTTGCCCTCGGCCTCGCCCTTCAGGCGCAGCATCATGGCGCGCACTTCGGTATCCGAGCCGAGATCGACCAGCGCCCACATCAGCGCGGCCAGCGTCTCGCTACCGGCGTCGGGCATGCTGGCGGCGCGGCGCAGGTCGGCCAGGGCCAGTTCGCGCTCGCCACGGGCGCGCTGGTACTCGGCGCGCATGGCCAGGAAGCGGCTGGATTGCTCGGCCTGCTTCAACTGGGCAGGGGTCATGCCCTGCAGCAACGTGGCAACGCGGCCGTAAGCACGGGCGCGGGTGTAGTAATTGATGGCAAGCTCGAGCGACACCAGCTTGCCGCCCTTGTGCCAGCTCGCTTGCGCAATGCGCCCGGCATCGATAGGCGAGCTATCGTAGAAGTCCATCAGGTTCGAGAAGTCCGATTCCTCGGTATCGCGCACTTCGGCCAGGCAGTCGTTGCGGCCTGCGCCGGGAGGCATGGCCATGCAGTGGTTGTCATGCGTCTCGGCCATGGCCAGCATCAGTTGCCGGTAGCCTTGCTCGAGCAGGTCGCTGCGCTGGTTCAAGCGCGCCAGCTCGGTCAGCGTGCGCCAGAATTCGATGTCGGTGGAACGCGCGGTGCGCATGGACGGCACCATGGCCTCAAGGGCTTCAACCAGCTTGCCGCGCACATAGAGGAGGTTGGCTTGCTTGAGCGCGTACTGCGGGCGCGGGCCAAAGCGCTGCTGCAGCTCGGTGTAAAGCGCGAAGGCACGGGCATCCTTGCCGGCGCGCTCGGCCAGCTCCGCCTGGCGCTCCATGATCGGGCGCGCGTTCGGGCCGTGGCTCAGGCTTTGCAGGAAGGCCAGGCCTTCCTCGGGCTCGCCCAGCCGTTCGTAGGTGGCGACCACCTGGTCGACGGTGGCGAGATCGCCCGTGCCGGCGCGGTGGCGCAGCGCGGCCAGGTAGGCGCGATCGTCGTTCAGGCCGGGCGCCAGGCGCAGCACGGCCTTCCAGGCGGTCTCGTCATTGCTGGCCTGGGCATATTCCAGCCAGCTCTTGAGCGCTACCGTGGGCTGGCGATTCCACTCGGCGACCTGGGCCAGGCGCTCGCGCCAGCGCGCCGCGCCGGGCTGGCGCCGCACGGCGGTCTCGGCTACGCGCTGCGCGTCGTCGAGCTTGCCGGCGGCCAGGAATACCTGGAACGCGAGTTCGTAGTCGTCGGCATTGAAGGCGCGCTCGGCCGCGGTGGGGGCGCCGGCAGGGGCGGCCACCGGCGCTGGTGCTGCCGAAGCTGCGGAGGCGGCGCGGGCTTGGCCCGCCGCCGCAGAAGCGGATGTGCCAGCGCCTGAGGTATCCGCCACGCGGCGCAGGCGGGGCATCGCAGCGTCGCCCATGGCGCGGCGCAAGGCCAGGCCACGCGGGCCGTCAAGGAAGATCACGCCCCGCGCGGCCCATGGCTCGGTGGCCGCCACGCGGCGCACTTCGGCGCGTTGCAGCGAGGCGCCTTCGGGCACGGGCTGCAAGCTCGGCGGCAGGCGCAGCAGCCGCTGCACATAGCGCGCGGCCTGCTCGGGGCGGTTGGCGGCCAGCGCCAGCTTGGTCAGGTAACGCAGGACTTCAGCGTTCTCCAGCAGCTTGCCGCCATGCTGCTCGGCCTGGGCCAGCGCTTTGTCAAGCGCGTTGCCGGACTGCAGCGTCTTGAGCGCGGCCAGGTAGAGGCGGCGCTGTTCGGCCGGATCGGTGGCGCGGGACTGCGCGGCAAACAGCGCGTCGGCCGCCTGCTGGTAGTCGCCGCCCGCGAGCGCCGCCGACGCAGCCTGCGCATTCCAAAGCGCCGCGCGGGCAGGGTCGCTCTTGGCCAGCGCCTGGTAGAACACCTGTGCCGGCTTGAGCGCGTTGATCGAGCGCGCGGTGGTGGCCAGCTCTTCCAGATCGGTGCGGTTCCACTTCATGGTCAACGCCTGGTCGAGCAGCCCGCCGAGCTTTTCGACGTAGTGCTCGCGCTCCGGGGTGTTCGGCAACGCCGCAAACGCGCGCTGCTGCGCGATCTCGATGCGGGTACGCAGGATCTGGCCGGACAGCTCGGCGTCGGCGGCGTTGGCGTTGCGCACCGGCCCTTGCGGGCTGGCCGCGGAACCAGCCGCAGAACTGGCCGCATAGCGCGCCTCCAGCCGGGACAGCATGGCCTCGGCCTCATCCAGCCGGCCCGTGCGCGCATATTGCTCGGCCAGCACCGCCGCGAAGCCGCTGTCGCCGGGCGTGGCGCGCCACCAGGCTTCCAGGTAGGCCATGCTGAGGCCGTCCACTGCCCGGCCTTCTCCCAGCAGGCGTTCGCGCAAGGTTTCGCGCGGGAACATCAGCGCCAGGCCGATCCCCACCATGGCGGTGAAGGTCAGCACGAACGCTGGCGGCAGGAGCCGCTCGCGCTCAGGCGGCGCAGGTGATTTCGACGCTTTGCTTGGCATTGTCGGGATTGGGAACGGGAGTGGTGTCGAAACGCAGCGTGCCGCGCTCCTGCACGCCCTGCACCGGCTTGCCATCGATGGCGATCCGGCAACGGTCCGCGCCGGCGAGGCGGAAGAATGGCTTGAAGTAGCCGCTGAAATCAAAACGGATGCGCTGTGCGCTGCCCTGGCCGGTGCGCTGCCAGTTGCGCACGAAGCCGCTGGCCTCGGCGATCTCGGGGCCGGAGGCAGCCGCGGCGCTAGCTGCGTTCGGGGCGCGCATCACGATGCGCGAGGCGCCATCGGCCAGGTGCACGTAGACACCGCCGCCGGGTGCCGGCGAGGTGCCGGTGACGCCTTGCGAGCCGGCCACGTCGGGCAGGTCTGCGCCGGTCCAGCGCACGTTGCGCAGGCTGGCGTCGCCGCGCACGATCCAGGAGGCCGGCTGCGTGGCGTCGCCACCCAGCTCGCGGGCCACCGCCATGCCTTGCCAGTCGATCACCTTGCGCACGTAGTCGGTGGCATGCACCGGCATCAGCGGCTGGCTCAGCACGTAGTCATAGACCTTGCGCAGTGCCTTGAGCGAGGCGGCCTTGGTGCCGGAATAGTTGTGATAGTAGATGTTGACCGACTTGAAGCGATACGGCCGGTCGGTCAGCTCGAAGGTTTCGATCACGCGCTCGAAGCCGTAGTACGGGCCATGCCAGAGGTTGGTGTAGACGTTCTCGTTCTGGTTCGGCGCGAATATCTGGAAGGTGCCGTCGGCCTTGTTCACGCCGATCGGCGAAATCGCGGTCCAGGTCGGGTTGCTGCGCGTGATCAGCGTATCGCCGCCGTTCATGTTGAGCACGCCGGCCTGGTCGGTCAGCTTGATGGCCTCGGCAGGCGGCTGGCAGTCGCCCGACCACAGCAGCATGCTGACCGGCTTGCCGGGGGGCGCCAGGGTGCGGTTGATATAGTCGATCGAGCCGCCGATCTCGCGCTTCAGGTCCATCGTGTAGCCGGGAATCGCCAGGTGGAAGTCGTCGTCGCCTTCGGTGGCATTCTCCGAGTGCGTGCCGCCGGGCACCGTGCGGCCCCACTCGAAAGGATGCGAGAAGGTGTGGCTCGCCACCTCGACATAGGGCTGCGCGAAGATCTTGCGGGCAATCGGCTCGAGCTGCGCGGTCAGCTTGGGATACATGCCGTCGCTGGCGACTTCGCCCTGGATGATCGACATCGTCATCGGCAGGCGATAGCGGTCCCAGATCTCGCGAAACAGGACTTCACCGGAAAAACCGCCGCCGGGAATCTCGGCACGGGAGGCAAAGCCGTCGCCGTCCACGTGCACGGTCAGCAGGCGACGTCCGTTTTCGGTCGTGACATCCGGCACCGGCATGGCCGGCAGGCGCAGCGCTTCGCGCAGGAAGGACAACGGCTGCACCACCCAGCGGTCCTGGTCGTTGGCGCTTTGCCGCACGGCGTAAGGCCCGAGTACGTAGCCGCCCCAGGGAGTGATCGCGGCAGCGTCATAGGTCAGCGTGCCCGAATTCAGGCGCAGCAGGGAGCGAAAGCCCGGGCCATCGCCCACCTGGACCGGCGCTGCCTGCGTGCGGTCCGGCGCCACAGGCATCTCGAAGCCCATCATCGGGTCCTTTGACACCACGTCCGCCTTGACGCCGATCTTGCCCTTGACCGATTTGAGCTGCAGGCTCGATGCCAGCGCTCCGTTCATGCGCGCGCCGAAATCGTTCAGGAACACCACCGGCACGCCCTGGTCGATATTGCGCTGCACCCAGCTGAAGAAACGCCCGGGCTGGTCGCGCACGTTGCCAGCCATCCAGATCACCACGCCAGCGTAGCGGTCCGGGCCGATCTCCGGCAGCGGCTGGCTGGCTTCGGCGAAGTCCACGCGATAGCCCAGGTAGTTCAGCGGCATGGAGACGAAGCGCACGCCGGCCGAGTCGTCGATCGAGATGCCCGGCTCGCGGTCCTGCACCACCAGCACCCGGCGCGGCATCACCTCGATGTTGCCGATCCCAACCGTCTGCAGGCCAGGGTCGGCCACGTAAGGGATGATGTCCAGCGCGCGGATCTGCGCGGCGGTATCGCGCGCGCACTTGCGCTCGGCGGCCGGGCAGTAATCGATCGAGATCACCGGCAAGTGGTACTGCTCGCGGATCGTTCGGGCCTGGCCGAGCAGCCAGTTGCGATCGGCCTCGCTTATTTCGGTGTAACGCTTGCCGCCCTGGTCCCAGCCGCGGTACAGCGATTCAAACGCGACCGCGTACGCCAGTTGGTTGACCTGCGGCAGGATCTCGAAGCCGCGGTTGAAGATCAGCTTGGCCTCGGGATAGCGTGCCTTGATGGCCCGGATCACCGCCACCATGCCGGCCTCCTGGCGGGCGCGCTCGGCGTCCGTCCTGGCTTTGAGCTGGTAGGAGTCGAGCGTGTCGAGGAAGAAGCCGCGATAGCCGCGCTGCCACAGCGGGGCGATGACCTTTTCCACGAAGAAGGCGGGCCAGCCCTCGGCGGCCTGGTCGACCACGCGAGCGCCCCAGGCGTCGTTGTTGCCGATCAGCCAGGCCTTGGGAATGTCTTTCAGGTAGGCGCGCGACGGTGCGACCTCGCCAATGCTGACGTAGGAGAACCATTGCGTATTGGGCGTGGCTGCGGTGCGCGGATCGAAGCCGCTGTCGGGCTCGACCACGGCGACATCAAACGCCTGCAGAGCGTCCACCGGCGGCTTGCTGCCGTAGTGGAAGGCGATGTTCGGTGCGCGCGAGCCGGTGGTGGCCAGTGCCTGCGCCTGCGCCGGGCATAGCCAGGCTGCAAACACGGCCAGCAGTGCGCCAAGCCATGCTCTTGTCATCGGCACGCCCCGGTTTGCCTGACGCAGGCCTGCCACGCGGCGCGCGACACCGTCCAATCGCAACAAATTCACTTGCTGACCCCAATTTTTTTTCATATTTTTATAATCCCGGAAGAGCTCGCTTGGCTTGCCTCCAACATGCTGGTCGCGCTTGATGGCGCCAGACGATGCATTCCCGGTATGGCTGATTCCATCCACTTCCACCTGCGCCGCCCGATCTCTCAGGCAGTCCCCCGCAGGCCAAGCTCAAAGTGCGCATTTAAGCACTATTGGCGAGAATTCTGAAGCATGCGCGTCATCGTGCCTATAAGCATTTAGGACTAGGAAACATGCACTAGTGCCAATGCATGCCCGTGTCACAGAAGCTGGTTAGCGCCAACGCCCGGGTTTCGAACGCGGCGAAGGCGCCGATGGCACCCGCCGGACCTGGCGGCGCCAGGGGCTTCGGTGCCTGGCAAGCTGATTGTTGTCTCGGCACTTTCCGCATTTTTGTAGTTTTCCGAATCGACAAAGTATCACAGTACGTGGCGCAAACTCGACACTGTCGTGCTCTGAGGATACGAAAACAAGGAATCGCGCAATGGCTGGGGCCGGAATACAACGGTCCGCGGCGACCCGCGCTGCGAGCAAAGCGAATGGTAGATCACGCGCTTTGAGTCCAATGTCAACAATTGTCACGCGCCGCGAATACGGGGCACTTCCAGCGCGGCGCTGTGTAGAATTTTCTCAAACAAAAAACATCTTCACCTCGGCAGGAACGGACCCGGACAAGCACCGGCCGGACGCCGCATTCGGGAATGTCGCAAGTCACGCGCTGGCTCACGCACGGGCTCCACGCAGTACGCAATACGCAATACGTGCGAACCCACCTTCGAAGGCAAACTCCCGCGCGGCGATGCTGCGCCGAACTCGATGGGAATCTCATGCAGTCAGATGAGGGCACTGCCGTGATGGCACTGCTTGTCCTGTTCACCGCCACGCAAATCATCCTCGCGGCCCTGATGCTGGCTTTGCGCCATAGCGCCGTGGGCCGCGCATGGGTCGCCGGCCAGGTGCTGGCCTGCGCCGCGGGCCTGTTGGTGATCGACGCGCGCGGCGGGCCCGCCTGGTTCCTGCTGGCGGCGCCCGCCCTGAGCGTGGCCGCCCAGTTGCTGACCCATCGCGGCGTATCGCTGACCGGTGACCGCCCTTCGGCACCCGCGCCGCTCACTGCCGGCGTGCTTGCCATCTCTGCCGTGCTGGCCGCCGCTGTGCTAGGCAGCGGCAGCCGCCTGGCCGAAGTCACCGGCTACGTGGTGGCAGCCATCACCGCCGGCTTCACCCTGGCCTGCCTGCTGCAGCGCCGGCTCGCGCTGACCCGCCGCAGCCGCCCGCTGGTGCTTGCCGCTTGCAGCGTGCAACTGCTGGCGCAATGCTGCGGGCTGTATGCGGTGCTGGAAGCCGGCGCCCCGGTGCCGGCCCTGAGTGCCGAGGCCTTGCTCCAGCTGCGCCTGCTGCCCGCCCTTGTTGCGATCCTCGCGGGCCTGGCGGGCTTCACCTTGATGACCATGGAAGCCATGCTGGCCAAACAGGAGAAGCAGGCACGCCTCGATGCATTGACGGGGCTGCTGAACCGCGGTGCCATGGATGGCGCGGCGATGGTGCTGGCCGCGGAATTCAACCGCCACGGCCATCCGCTGAGCTGCCTGGTGATCGACATCGACCGCTTCAAGTACATCAACGATAGCAGTGGCCACCGCGCCGGCGACCGCGTCCTGCAGCAGATCGGCCGCGTCCTGCAGGAAGCGCACCGCAGCGCGGACCTCGCGGGCCGCTACGGTGGTGAGGAGTTCTGCGTGCTTTGCCCGCATACCACCGAAGCCGATGCCCTCCTGCTGGCCAACCGCATCCTGCGTGGCATCCGCGCCATCGCATTGCCAAACGAGCTTGGTGGATTCGCCAGCGCCAGCATCGGCGTTGCGCAGATCCGCGAGCGCGAGGACGGTGGGGCCGCCACCTGGGACAAACTGTTTGGCAGCGCGGACCGCGCCTTGTATGAAGCCAAGCGGCGTGGCCGGGGCCGGGTCGTGCTCGCCTCCGAGCTGGAAGCGCTGCCGGCGCGCTGCCTGCCCGCACGCGCCAAGGCCTGCCACTAAGCGTTGGCGTACGCCAATATGACGGGGAAATCGCATCGTCGACGCGCCGCCCGCTAGAATCCTCCAGTGCATGCTTGTCCGGACCCGTTTGCCAGTCCGGTTCGAAACCATCCCTGGAGATACTGAATGAAGGCCGACAACATCCTGCAGACCATTGGCAATACGCCCCATATCCGGGTTCAGCGGCTCTTTGGCGATACCCATCAGGTCTGGATCAAGTCCGAGCGCGCCAACCCGGGAGGCTCCATCAAGGACCGCATCGCGCTGTCGATGGTCGAGGCGGCCGAGCAATCCGGCGTGCTCAAGCCGGGCGGCACCATCATCGAGCCCACCTCGGGCAATACCGGGATCGGCCTGGCCATGGTGGCGGCGGTCAAGGGCTACAAGCTGGTGCTGGTGATGCCGGACAGCATGTCGGTGGAACGCCGCCGCCTGATGCTGGCCTATGGCGCCACCTTTGACCTGACCCCGCGCGAAAAGGGCATGAAGGGCGCCATTGCCCGCGCCGAAGAACTGGTGGCGGCCACGCCGGGCGCCTGGATGCCGCAGCAGTTCGAGAATCCCGCCAATATCGAGGCCCACGTCAACACCACCGCGCTCGAAATCCTGGCGGACTTCCCGCAGGGCATCGACGCCCTGGTCACCGGCGTGGGCACGGGCGGGCATATCACCGGCTGCGCCCGCGTGCTCAAGCAGAAGTGGCCCGCGCTGAAGGTCTACGCCGTCGAGCCGGTCGCCTCGCCGGTCATTTCCGGCGGCGCGCCCGCGCCACACCCGATCCAGGGCATAGGCGCCGGCTTCATCCCTCGCAACCTGGATACCGCCCTGCTCGATGGCGTGATCCAGGTCGACGCCGAGCCGGCACGCGAAATGGCGCGCCGCGCCGCGCGCGAGGAGGGCATGCTGGTCGGCATTTCGTCGGGTGCCACCCTGGCCGCGATCGCACAAAAACTGCCGGATCTGCCGGCCGGCGCCACCGTGCTGGGCTTCAACTACGACACCGGCGAGCGCTATCTCACCGTGGAAGGCTTCCTGCCCGCCTGAGGCCACGCAGCATTGCTGGATTCTCTTCGGGCGGCGAAGCTCGCCGTGGACCATACTGGAGATTGACAGGCGCCGGCGCAAGCATGCGTCGGCGGCCGAATCCGCCTGGATGGCGCGCCAGCGGCCCCGCCGCCCGGCGCGGCAGGGCTTGCCATGACGTTGACACAGGCATTGACACGAGGACAAGGAGCTGAGATGAGCATCCCGAGTTATGAAGTCGCCCGACTGGCGTCCCTGGCGGTGCGGCTTGCGCTATCTTCCGGTCTGTCGCACGAAGAGATGCAGGCTGCGCTCAGCCTCGCGGCCACCATGATCGAGCAGGATGAAGGCGCAACGCCCGAAAACACGGCGGCGGCAGAGGTGCCGCACGCCAAGGTGACACGCACGATCCACTAAAGGCGCGCGGCGCGCTCCCTCAACCCAGCAAACCCGCCCAATACAGCTCCGCCGCCGCCAGCACTGCCCGCATCTGGGTGGTGTGCGCCAGGCGAAACGCATCGCCATAAACCGTCTGGTCCGGAAATTCGGTGACCAGCGTGAACGGCACCGTTGACCGGGAATCCTCGAAGATCATGCAGGGAATGCCGTTTAGCACCGGGAACGGCACCTCACCGGCGTGGTTGCCCCAGGTCGCCAGCTGGCGGGCGTTGAACGCAGCCAGATCCGGCGAAGCCGCCAGTTGCGCAGTCAGCGCCTGCATGAACGCCATGCCATTGCGCCCGGCGTGGTGGCGCAGGATCAGGAAAAAGCCCTTGGGAATGGTCCAGGTCTCGAAGCCCGGCGGCACGTAGCCGGTGAGTGGCCGCGTCCATTCGTGGGCGGGGTAGCCGTGCAGGCTCATGTGCAACCCGGCGCCAGTGCGCTCGATGGCTTCCAGCCGGGCCGCTTTTTCCACGAAGGGCGGCGCCGTACGTGCCTCCAGGTCATCGCCCAGCGCGGTGTAACGCGCGGCATGCGACATATGGCGCGGATTGTCCTCGCGCAACTGCACATGCAAGGCCGCGCCGTCCGGGTTCTCCAAGGCGATCAGGGCAAAGTGCGCATGCGGCCGCTGCTTGAGCGCATGCGCCGCGCGCAGCGCCCCCACCACGCCGGACGTTTCGTTGGCATGCTGGCCACCGGAAATCACCAGCCCGGGCAGCGAACCTTCGATGTGGGTGCCGTGGACCATGCGCCCCTGCGTGGAAAGCACGCTGAAGCGCTTGCCGCCCAACGCCTGCATCTCGATGGCTACCGCCTCTGGCGTCAGGGGCTGCGAGAGCCCGGCAAGCGCACTCGGGGACAGCGGGGCCGCAGCCGCGTCAGCCGGCGTCACTGCCGCGACATGCGGGTGCGGCAGCAATGCCACCCGCACCCGCGTGGCCCCCTGCGCGTGGCGGACCTCGGGCACGATCTGGCCGGGCTGCAAGGTGCGATCGCCACGCGGCAAGCCGGCGCGATCCTGGAAGAACTCCAGAATGGAGAAATACAGGTCCTCGTGCAGGGCCTCGCGCGTGCTGATGCATTCGTCCTGATAGGACAGCCGGCGCTCGATGCCACCCGTGTCGATGGCGATGCGAAGCACATCGAAACAGGGTCCCTGCCGGCCCCAGGCATGGCCGCGGATCGCATCCATGGCGGCGGCGAATGCCAGTTCGTACTCGGTGGCGAGCGGGCCGTCCTCCAGCACGGCGCCATCGCGCGACAGACGCAGCCACCCGCACGGCGCGCCGGAGGCCGCGAGCGGCACGAACACGCGGTGGGCAATGCCATCCAGCCCGACGACGTAGTGGCGTTCGTCGTCGCCTTCGCTCAGGCGAAGGCTGCCTTGCGGCAGCATGCCGGCAAGCGGATAGGCTTCAAGCCGGAAGCGCTGCGACTGTCCCGCCGTTGTGGCCGCGGGCAGGCGCACGGAAATCTCGCCCGCGGCGGCGAGGCGGCCGCCATCGTGTTCCAGCGCCAACGCGTCGAGGAAGAAATGCAGCAGTGGCTTGTAAGCGCTGTGGATCGCCGCCTGCACGCCGGCGGCGGCAAGCCGCTGTTCGGCCGCGCGGCGCGTGGCGACGTCGTCGAAGACCCAGGCTTGCACCTGTACGCCGGGCATCGCCGCAACGCGCTCAACCAGGGTATCCAGTGTGTGCGGGATGGAGGTATCGAGCAGGATCGTCATGGCTGGCCTTGGCGCCGCGCGCGGCGCGATGGGTGTCGGATCCGGCATTATAGGCAGGCTCCCGATTGCCCGCGCGAACGCCCCCGGCTGCCCGGGAAGGCACCTTCCCGGGCGCTTGCCTCGCGCGCTCCAGTCGTGGCGCCAGACGGCAAAGGCGTTCGCAGGCGATGCCGGGCCGCAGCACATTTGCTCGTGCACATTTTCTTACAACCCGGACATACATTGACGTCACAGGATCGCTAAGCTGCCCCCCTTGAGCAAGCCTTGTCTTGCCACTCCAAGGAAAGTACGCATGAGCCGCTCCCTTTCTCACGCAACCCGACTTCCTGCCGCGCACGCGCGGCGGCCCCGATGAAGTGGTCCACCATCGTGCTGGTGCTGCTCGGCTGGCTGGGCGGCTGTGCCGCCATCGGTTGGCTGCTGATGGCCTGCTCGGGCATGTTGTCCCAGTAAGCCACGCTGGCGCACGGGCGGGCATCGCACCGCTCGGCCATCGATTGCCCAAGCCATCGGAGCATCAACCACGCGCCATTTCGTAACGGGGTATTTCATCGGCGCAGCCGGATACGGCCGCGCGCCCCGACCATCACTGGCCCATTTCCGCCATTTTCCAGGCAAGGAGAGACCATGTACGATCACGCCGCCCAGCCGCGCGAGAACCACGGCACCTTCACCGCAAGCGCCATGCAAGACACGCCATCACCGCGCACAAGCCCCGCGCGCCACGCTCGCGCCGCGCAGGCCAACGTCACCGCTGGCGACGTACTGATGTCGGATATCGGCCCGCTCAAGCTGTGCCGCCATTGCGCAGAGCACTGGCCGGCCGACGGCGAGTTCTTCGCGCGGGACACGCGCCGCCAGGACGGGCTTGAACACATCTGCAAGGCGTGCCGCAAGGAACAGCGCGCGGGCCGTTGAAGCGCTTCGGCATGTATGGAATGTGAAGGCTGTCGCGCGCGGACGGCGCGCTCGGACGCGTCGCCGCGCACGCTGGAAAATATCGCAAATCCAGCAAAAATCCAGTCAAAAACCTAGGGTTTCCCCCAACATCACCGGGATATTCCTGCACATTCCGCACCGGATATGGATGTTCGTTTTGTCCTGTTGATGGTTCGTTCCGTCTATTCCCTCCCGTCCCTGGCGCCGCTATTGTTACGTTCAATGGTTACGTTCAATAACAGCCCCCACCCCGCACCAGGAGACACACGATGCGCACACAAGTCGCCATCATCGGCGCCGGCCCCGCCGGCTTGCTGCTAGGGCAACTGCTCGCCAAGGCGGGCATCGATGCGGTTATCGTCGAGCAACGCAGCCCCGACTACATCCTCGGCCGTATCCGCGCCGGCATCCTTGAAAGCGTGACCGCCGATGCGCTGGAGCGCGCTGGCGTGGCGCAGCGCCTGCAGCACGACGGCCTGGTTCACCATGGCATCGAACTGTCCTATGGCGGCGAGCGCCACCGCATCGACTTCCACGCGCTGATCGGCCGCTCGGTCACGGTCTACGGCCAGACTGAGGTCACGCGCGACCTGATGGCCGCCCGGCAAGCCGGCAATGCCGTCACCATCTACGACGCGCAAGACGTCAGCGTGCACGACTTCGATACGGCCACGCCCATGGTGCGGTATCGCAAGGGCGGCCAGCAGTACGAACTGCGCTGCGATTTCATCGCTGGCTGCGACGGCTTTCATGGCGTCACGCGGCGCAGCGTGCCCGAGCCGTCCAGGCGCATCTTCGAGCGGGTCTATCCCTTTGGCTGGCTCGGCGTGCTCGCCGACACACCGCCGGTGGCCAATGAACTCATTTACGCCAGCCACGAGCGCGGCTTCGCGCTGTGCAGCATGCGCTCGCTCACGCGCAGCCGCTATTACGTGCAGGTGAGCGCCGACGAACGGGTCGAGGACTGGTCCGATCAACGCTTCTGGGACGAACTGCGCAGCCGGCTCGATACTAGCGCCGCCGAGGCGCTGGTGACGGGCGCGAGCATCGAAAAAAGCATCGCGCCGCTGCGCAGCTTTGTGTGCGAGCCGATGCGCTTCGGCAACCTGTTCCTGGCGGGCGACGCCGCGCATATCGTGCCGCCAACCGGCGCCAAGGGCCTGAACCTGGCCGCCAGCGATGTCCTCTACCTGGCCGACGGCCTGATCGCGCGCTACCTGCGCGACGATGCCAGCGAGCTGGACGCGTACTCGCAGAAATGCCTGCGCCGGGTCTGGAAGGCGGAGCGCTTCTCGTGGTGGATGACATCGCTCCTGCATCGCTTCCCCGATGCCGATGACTTCGCGCTGCGCATCCAGCAGGCCGAACTGGATTACCTCGCTGGCTCGCGCGCCGCCCAGATGTCGCTGGCGGAGAACTACGTCGGCCTGCCGTATTGAATGCGCTGAATACGCGCGCGGCCACGCGGCAAGCCTTGAAACACCAGGAAAACCAGAGCATTCGCCGCCAACGAGCGGCATAGCAGGAGACCCGCACCATGACGCCCCCAAACAGCGGCCAGCCGGCCGCATCCCCTGACCGTGCGCGCCGTCCCGGCACCAGCATCGACGTCCAGCAGTTCATCGACAGCCAGCCGTTCTCGCGCTTCCAGTGGATCATCCTGATCCTTTGCTTCCTGATTGTCGCGGCCGATGGCTTCGACACCGCGGCGATCGGCTTTATCGCGCCAATGCTGGCCAAGGAATGGGGCGTCAGCCGCGCCCATCTCGGGCCGGTGATGAGCGCGGCCTTGTTCGGCCTGGCTGCCGGCGCGCTGGTGGCAGGGCCGCTGGCCGACCGCTTTGGCCGCAAGGGCGTGCTGGTCGGCTCGGTGCTGTGCTTCGGCGGCTGGAGCGTGGCCTCGGCCTTCGCGAGCTCGCTCGAAGCGCTCACGGTGCTGCGTTTCCTGACTGGCCTCGGCCTGGGCGCAGCCATGCCGAACGCGGTCACGCTGATGTCGGAGTACGCGCCCACGCGGCGCCGCTCGCTGGCGGTCAACGCCATGTTCTGCGGCTTTACGCTGGGCTCCTCGGCCGGCGGCTTTGCCGCAGCCTGGCTGATTCCGCACTATGGCTGGCATTCGGTGCTGCTGGTGGGCGGCGTGGCGCCGCTGCTGCTGGCCGTGCTGCTGATCCTTTTCCTGCCGGAGTCCGTGCGTTTCCTGGTGGCGCGCAAGGCCCCGGACGCGCGCATCGCCGCCGCGTTGTCCAAGGTCCACCCGGGCGTACTGCGCGCAGACGAGCGCTTTCATGTGCAAGAGGCCGCGCCCACCGGCGCTTCCTCGCTGCGCACCATCCTGATGCCGCAGTTCCGCAGCGGCACCGTGTTGCTGTGGACCACGTACTTCATGGGACTGCTGATCTTCTACCTGCTGACAAGCTGGCTGCCGACGCTGTTCGCCGACGCGGGCTACCCGATCGAGAAGGCCGCGCTCATCACCGCCCTGTTCCCGCTGGGCGGTGGCATCGGTACGCTGACCGTGGGCTGGCTGATGGACCGCGGCCATCCGTGGCGCATCGTGGCCGGCACCTACGCGCTGACTGGCGCGCTGGTCTATGCGGTGGGCCACGGCGCCGGGGATGTGTTCCTGCTCGGCGTGCTGGTGTTTGCCGCCGGCACCTGCATGAACGGCGCGCAATCCTCCATGCCTACGCTGGCCGCCGGCTTCTATCCCACGCAATGCCGGGCCACGGGCGTGGCCTGGATGCTGGGCATTGGACGCTTTGGCGGCATCGCCGGCGCGCTGCTGGGCGCGCAGATCCTGGGATTGGGATGGAGCTTTGGCAAGATATTCGGCCTGCTCTCGCTGCCCGCCTTTGTTGCGACTGCCGCGCTGCTGATCGCCTCGGCACGGCCACGCGCCGCTGTGCGGCCTGCCGTTGGCCAGCACGATGCCGCGCACTGATCGCCGCGCCACCCCTCAAACCATTGATCCAGCGTCGCCATGAGTGCCTGGGTAACCCGGTTGCGTCCATCCTTCATTGGGATGGTGTACCGGCGCGATTGGTTCGCTGGCCCACACACCCTGTGTTGCTACAGGCAGGAAGCGGCACCGCCCGCTTTGCCTGCCGTGCGGCCTGCGTCTACCATGCTAGCAAAGGTAAGCCCGGCTACAGGGCGGATGTACCAGAGAGAAATCGTGGTGAGGCGGGGACATTTTGGCGAATTACCTGGAAGAGTACTGCGCGCGCATCCGGCGCGCAGCGGCGACAGCCGTGATCGACAAACCGGTGCTGGTGGATCGCGATGGCATCTACGCGATGTGCTACGTGCCGTTCGAGCACAGCCATGAGCGCGCGCGGCTGGTATTGGTGAGTACGACGCCCGGGCACATCCACGTGCAGCTGGCGGCGGAGCTGACCGAGAGCCTGCTGCAGCGGCATGCGCCCGGGCGCACCATCCAGCGCGAGAACAAACGGCGCGTGGAACTCGGCGGCCCACTCGTGCGGCCCAACCTGATTCGCATGCTGGATCACTTCGGCATCGCGCAACTGGTCGGCCTGCCCGGCGCCGCGGCGCTGTGGGACGAAGGCTTCGAGCGGCTGCAGCCGCTGGCCTTGCTGCCCTATGCCACCACGCGGCGCGGCCTGGCCTTCGATGGCGACCTGAAAGAACTGATGGCGGTGCCGATGCTGCGCAGGGTGTTCGAGAACCTGTTCCTCGGCGCGCTCGGGCAGATGGATGACCAGGCGCTCTACCTGGCGCTGGGGCGTACCGCGTGGTCCGCGCTGGGCCATGCCGCTGACCGTGGCCTGCTGCAGCGCCGGCAACTGCTGGGCATGATGCCAGTGCCCGCGCGCGCGGGCAGCATGGTGAAGTACTTCCTGCGCGAGGTCAGCGTCGATGCACTCTCCCCGCGTGACCCCGTGCGCCATCGCACCGCATGGCTCGACGCCGCGCATGACGAACTGGTGGCGGCAGTGCGCCGGCAAAGCCGGCATGACGCGGGCGCGAGCCAGCCGGGCACGGCGGCGACCTGCCTGGAGGCTTGAAGCCGGCCGCCAGCCACCTCTCGATATGCCGAAGTCATCACCCCACGTCGGTGGGGTTCATGTTGCACTTTGGCGCGCCGTTAGCCATCTGCGAGGGAATTGCCTCCCTCGACATTCCCGATCGGCGGCCCCTTGTGGCCGCCTCTTTTTTTGTGCGCTCGCTCAGGCGCTCAGACCCGCAGGTGCCAGGCCCGCAGGTACTGCAACAAGTCCAGCCCATGCGTGCCGTGGAACCACACGTGCCGCGACAACGCCAGTGCACCCATCCACGAAGCCGCGACCACCAGCAGGTCGCAGCGTCCGCTCTTCCACCAGTTCAGCGAATGCCGCCCGAGAATCCAGGGCACGCCGAGTGGGTTGGGCCAATCGGCCAGCAAGTGCATCAGCCCGCCACAGGCAAACCCGAACGCCGGCGCGGCCAGCGCATGCGCGCCCAGGGCGCGGTGCGCGAACACCAGCAGCGCCAGCCAGGCGATGCCCCAGTGCGTCCAGGTACGGTGTGTGATCCACAGCCGGCGGGATCCGGACCACCAGGCGACCTCCAGCCAGTCAGGCGCGCCGCCGCCGGCCACGCCCGCAAAAAAGGCAAGCACCGCGGCCATGTGATACGGGCCGCCGGCACCGGACTTGGCGACTACCGCGGCGGCGGCGAGGCCTGCCGCCCATCCGGTGGCATGGTGTGCTTTGCTGGAAGCCATTACGTTGATGCGCCCATCCGGGGCCATGAAATGAAGGGGCGCAATGGTGGCAGATCGCACCGCAAAAGAACAGCGCTCGGAGCCCGGGTTCGGCTTGCACGTATCCACCGCGCGCACTAAGTTGGAAGCTGCTTGCGGCAAACGCGCCGCGCACCTTGGGAGCGGGTCATGAGATCGCAAACTGCCCGGCAGGCCCGCGCAATCCTGGCGGCATCCCTGTGGCTAGCCGCGGCGGCACATGGCCAGCCGGTGGAATCCGGGCCGCTCACCATCGGCGGCTCGCTGGTGGTGGAAGGCCCCCTCACCGTTCATGGCACGCTGACCGTGGACGGCAGTGTCCTTGCGCACGGCCCGCTGACCGCAGCCTGGTTTGCCAATCGCCCACCGGTTTATGGACAGCCGCCTGGCGCAGGGCGGCAAAAGGTGTTTCACGGCCCGCTCACCGTGCACGGACCCTTGGTGGTGGAAGGCAACATGCTGGTCAACGGGCCGGTCAACGTCGATGGGCCGCTTAGCGCGGGCGGCAGCATCGACGCCGACGGCCCCATGCGCGAGCGGCGGCGCCAATGACGTGAGAGTCAACGCGAAACGCAGGCGATCCCGCATGGACAGCATCGCGGCCCTGCCCCTGTCCCTGTCCTGGCAAATATGGCTAGGCGATGCGCGCCGTTTGACGATTTGCGAGGGAGAATAAACAGGGGCTTCCCATCGCAAAAAAAGGGCGCTATAATCGCGCCCCTCGCGACACGAAATGCAAATGACGTAGCGAGCAAGTCTAAGTCCCCATCGTCTAGAGGCCTAGGACATCACCCTTTCACGGTGAGTACAGGGGTTCGAATCCCCTTGGGGACGCCAGTTTCGAGAGCAACGCCACCAAGCGCAGCCTCAACACGAGCGTCGGAAACCGCGACAAGCGGGTTCCACAGCCACTGCGGAGTGGTAGTTCAGTTGGTTAGAATACCGGCCTGTCACGCCGGGGGTCGCGGGTTCGAGTCCCGTCCACTCCGCCAGTCAGTATATGTAAGGGCTTGCTGCTATCGAAATAGCAGCAAGCCTTTTTTTATTCCAGGCCTGGAATACCTGCCCTTGATGCGGCACCCGGCGCGAGTTGCGATTGAATGCGCCGCCCGGCGCCTGCGCGCAGCGATAGCGCCTGTGCCGGCGAAACAGGCTAAGCGACTCACTCCACGCCAGCCCAAGCCTTCAGCCCGCTGCCGCCACGCGCGGCAGCCGGACCACGAAGCTCGACCCCTGCCCTTCCTTGCTGGTAACCAGGACCTCGCCCTGGTGCAGATCGACTGCCAGCTTGACCAGGTACAGGCCAACGCCCGCGCCTGCCGTGCCGGCGACATTGCCGCCGCGCACAAAGCGCTCGAAGATGTGCTCGCGGTCCTTGTCCGGGATGCCCAGGCCACGATCGGACACGGACACGCGGATCATGTCGGCGCCGCCGGAAACATGCACGGTGACCGGGGTGCCTGCGGGCGAATACTTGATCGCGTTGCCAACCAGGTTGCTGAAGGCCTGGAACAGCAGCTTGGCGTCGCCATGGAAGATCTCATTCACGCCAGGCTCGACGATCTCCTCGATGACGGCCGTGGGGGAACTCTCGCGGTGCATCTCGCAGACTTCGTGCATCAGCAGGGTCAGTGAAAAGTCGACGCCTTGCAGCGTGGCAAGGCGCCCGCCGTCCAGCAGTTGCGAGGTATCGAGCAGGTGGTCGATCAGGTTGGTCATGCGCCGCACGGCAACGCGGATCCGCCCGCAGCGCTCACCGAGGACTTCGGCGGTGGGCGCCTCCTTCATGCGCATGAGCCGCTGCGCATGGCCGTCGATCACATTGAGCGGCGTGCGAAACTCGTGCGAGGCCATCGAGACGAAATTGCGCTGGAGCACCGCCAGTCGCCGCTCGTTTTCCAGCGTGTCCAGCAGCATCGTGGTCTGGGCGGCCAGCGCCGCCTTGCTGCGCTCCAGTTCGATCGTGTTGTCGCGAAAGCGCACCACGGCGCGGGCGATTTCACCGATCTCATCCTTGCGCCCGGCGCCGGGGATCTCCACGTGAGGATCGTTGTCCATGATGCGGTGCATGCGCTCGACCAGCCCCGCGATGGGATTCGACACGGCCCTGACCAGATAGATCACCGCCGCGATCACGAGGAAGCCCGACACCAGGATGGCGCCGGCAATCAGTTGCCGGGCCTCGTGATAGGCATCCGCCTCGCGCTCGGTTGCCTGCGCGGCGCCGACGACGTTGCGCTCGGTCAGCACGCCCAGCGTGCCGTTGGCCTGCTCGAAGGCGCGGCGCGACTCGCCGCGATAAAGCGCCACGGCCTGCGTCGTGTCCTTCTGGTGGGCCAGCGAGACCACGCGATCGACCAGTTGCCGGTAAGCCGACCACTGCGCCATGAACTGTTCGTAGAGCGCCAGCTCGGCCGGATCGTGCTCGATCTTGCCATAGCGGGCCTCGACCTCCTTGATCACATCGTCCAGCCTGCTGATCTGCCCCTCGGCCGCGCGCAGGTCGGCGCGCGTCGTCGCGATCAGCGCGTCGCCCTCGAACGCGCGGTAGTCCGAAATATAATTGTTGAGGTCGCCCAGGATGCGGTTGCTCAGCAGCCAGCGGCCGCTGATCTGCGCCGACACGCTGTGAAAGTTGCTGAGCCGGTTGATGCCGAACAGGCCCACCCCCACCACCAGCAGCAGGAACAGCACGAACACAAGCGACAGCCGGACGCGAATCGGCCTGAGCATGGGCACTGAATCCGGCAGCCCGACCAGGCGCCGCCCCAGGCCGCGACGCACTCGCCGGCTGGCGGGCGCCGGACGAATCGAGTGATTCATAAGACTTTTATCCTGAATTTCGCTACGCTGTACCTCGGCGGGCCGCAAGACGCGGCTCGCCGCCGCCACCAAGGACCACCATGACCGATGCCCGCCGGAAGATCCTCTGCATCGAGGACGATGCCGAAACGGCCGCGCTGATCGCCGAAGAGTTGATCGAGCGGGGCTTTGCCGTGAGCATCGCACACGACGGCCAGCAAGGTTTTGCCGCCATTCTGCGCGACACACCGGACCTCGTCCTTTGCGACGTGAGTATGCCAGTGATGACCGGCTTCGAACTGCTGGAGAAGATCACCTCGCTGGCGCCACGCTTTGCCGACATGCCCTTCGTGTTCCTCACGGCGCTGGCGCAGCGCGAGGCCGAACTCAGGGGGCGCAGGCTCGGGGCCGACGACTATGTGACCAAACCGGTCGATTTCGACATACTGTCCAGCATTGTCGAGGCTCGCCTCGCGCGGGTTGCGCGCACACGCCCGGGCCTGCCGGCCGTGCAGCTCAGCGAGCGCGAGGTGGAAGCGCTGGCTTGGTCGGCGCGCGGCAAGACCTCGGGCGAGATCGCGACCATCCTGGGCCTGTCCAAGCGCACGGTCGACTTCCACATTGACAACGCCCGCCAGAAACTTGGCGTCGCCACCCGCATCGAAGCGGTCGTCAAGGCCGCGTCCGCCGGCATCATCAAGCCCTAGAGTCCTACTGTGATCAATCACAGTACTCGGCGGCGGCCAATCCACATAGAATCGGCGCAATTTCATCGCTCCCGGAGCACGGGTTAGCGGGATTTTACGACCAGGGCGCAAGCCCCGGGGTCCACGGCGTCACGGCCGGATCTACCCGCGCCGACGATATGAGCAGATTTCAGCAGCCACGACCCACTCGAGCCGAGGTAGACCCCACCGCCAGCCGCGCGAACGTGTATCCCCATGCGGACGACCTGCGCCGTGCCACGACGCTGATCCATGTGCGGGCGAGCGGCGCGGCGGGCGTCTGCGATGCCGACCTGACAGCGTTCCTGCTGTCCGCATGGCGCAGGCTGCACAGCGCCAGCCAGCGGCCGCCGCAATGCCCGCGCTGCCGGGCCGGCAAGTCGACCTATGACGGTACCGATGGCAGCAGCCTGCCGCTCTTTCATTGCGCCGGTTGCCGCCAGCGCTTCAGCCGGCTCACCGGCACGCCCATGGCGCGGCTCAGGCTGGAGGACAAGGCGGAAGCCTTCTTCAACCTGGCCTCCCAGCAGATGTCGGTCGCCGAAGCGGCGCGGCGCCTGGGGATCAAAAGTGAAACCGTCAGGCATTGGTCGATCCAGACCCGCTTGTGGCTGCTGACGCTGGATCCGCAAGGCGACTGGGAGCGGCGCGTGCAGCTCGGCGTTCGTTACGCCGTACTGCCGGCGAACGCCCGCGGCGAGCCCGCAAGCGCGGCGCGCAAATGCAAGTGCACCGTCGCCTCCGACGATAGCGATGCGCTCGCCGAAATGGAAAACGCACCCTTGTTGATCCGGGTGTGCCCGCTATGCGAACAGACGGCGCACTAGCGCGGAATAGACCAGACAAGGGAAAGGCAGGATCTTTTTTTCACGGCCCTGGACCTGATTTAACCAGCAATAACATCGATCAATCCATATTGATTTCGATGTGGTTATCCTATTTCATTTAAATACGGCCATCTATTTATTTCTCACGCCGAACACAAAGCGTCCCATGGAATAGATAGTCCCGGCCACTTCCTGCATTTCGCCCATTTTATGGGGCAGCGCGCGCCGACCGGCTTGCGGCGTGACATGGCGATCCTGATGGTTAAGATAGCGATTCTGCTATCGCCCTGTGGAATTGTCGACGCTGGGCTCCAATCTCCAATTCCCCACGCGGGTAATCCCCTAAATTTCCGAAAGCCATTTGCAATGTTCTGGAAGGGCAATTGAAAGTTTGTCCTGTCATAACTGCTACAAGTAGCGATGGGAGTGTTTATGATTAAAAAACCAACTAACAGAAAAGTTGGAGCAGCCGTCATCCTGGTCTTTTCGGCTCGGGTCGCATGGGGTGTTCAACTGAGCGGAGATACCGATCCGGTCCCGCTTGTTCCGCCTGTGCAGAAAGCGCCTGCTGCGGGCAAAGCGCCGGCCAGCGGGTGGGATCAGGCAGCGCCGCGCGGCGCTGGGGTGAGCGCCACGCCAGCGGCCACGCTGAGTGCCGAAGAGAAGACAAAGGGCCTCGTTGGCCCCGGGTTCTCATTGTGGGAGCTGTCGGAGGAGTTGCGCGCCAGCAACCCGCAACTGATCCAGGCCCGCTCGCTCTATATGGCGGCCAAGGCCACCGTGCCGCAGATCGCCGCGCCGAACAACCCGCAGGTGGGCTTTATCTGGGGCAACCTGCCCAAGAACAGCCCGCTGGCGCTGGCGCGCGCCGAGAGCTTCAGCTACACGCTCACGCAGTCGATCCCGTTCCCCGGCAAGAAGGCGCTGGCCGCCGATATCGCCAACACGCAAGCCGAATCGATCGACGCGCAACGCGACGCGCTGTACTTGCAGCTCTACGCGCAGTTGAGCACGACCTACTTCCAGGCGCTGGCGCAGAAGGCGCAGCTCGATGTGCTGCGCCTCAATCTCAAGCGGCTGGAGCAGGTCAAGCAGGTGGCGCGCATCCGCTACGCCAACAACGCGGCGGGCTATGTGGACTACCTCAATGCCCAGGTGGCGCAGAGCAGCGCGCAGAACGACACGTTTGGCCTGGAGCGCCAGTATGACAACGCGCTCAAGACCATCAACACGCTGATCGGCAAGAATCCCGAGTTCCCGCTGGAGCTGCGCCCCGATGCCAGCGCGGTGCGCCTGCCGCCCACACCGCTGCCCGAGCTGGAAGACATGGCCCTGCGCGAGCATCCCAATGTGCGGGCCTCGCGCTTCCTGGTGGAAGCGGCCGAGAAGGGCGTGCGCCTGGCCCGCAAGGCCTACCTGCCTGACTTCCAGATCATCGGCACATTCAATGGCAACAACCCGCCGCTGGGCTTCAAGCCGGCCAGCTACGGCATCGAGTTCGACGTGATCATCCCGCTGTTCTTCTTCACCAAGGAGAAGTACGGCGTGGATGAAGCCGTGGCCAACAAGGTGGCGTCCGACGCCAATGACCAGTCGGTGCGCCAGCAGACGCTGCTGGCGGTGGATACCGCGCACAACAACCTGCGCCAGTCGGTGAACCAGGCCGAGTTCCTGCGCCAGCGGCAACTGCCGGAGGCCATGACCGCTTACAAGATGGCCTTCACCAACTATGCCAACAACAATGCCGCCTTCACCGACCTGCTGACCGCCAGCTCCGCGCTCAAGAACGCGGAACTGGCGGTGACGCAGGCCGAGTCCGAGGCGCGCCAGGCTTACTACACGCTCGCCGCCGCGGTGGGCCGGGACAAATTCTGATGGCCGCAAGGCCTTGAACCTATGAACAAGAATCTGATGATCGGCGCTGGCTTTGTGGTGGTCCTGGCCGGCGGTATCTGGGGCGGGAAGTACTGGGCCCAGTCCCAACAGGCTGAACACGCACAACAGGCACAACAGGCGGAACAAGCCGGCAAGGCCGGCATGGCCGCGCCCTACGCCAAGCCCGAGGCGGCGAAGCCGCGCCGCGTGCCGTCGCTGCTGACGCTGCCTGAAGGCGGCTTCGACCCGAACGCGGTCAAGTCCGCGGTGTTCAGCACGCAAGCGGTGACGGTCGATACGCCCACGCCCGGCAAGCTGGCCTACAACGTGCAGCAGGCCAAGCTGGCCTCGGCCCGCGTGGCCGGCCGCGTCGAGCGCATCCTGGTGTTCGAGGGGGCCGTGGTGCATGCCGGCCAGCCGCTGGCCGAGCTGTACTCGCCCGAGTACATCTCCGCGCAGAACGAATTCCTGCTCTCGCACAATGCTTTCAAGACGCTCAGCAACAGCGACCTGAAGGAACTGGTGGACGATGCCCGCCTGACCATGCAATCGTCCGAGAACAAGCTGCGCGTGCTGGGCGCGACCACCGAGGACATCGCCCGCATCCGCGAGCGCGGCGTGGCCTCCGACACGCTGACCATCCGCGCGCCGATCGGCGGCACCATCGTCAAGCGCGACATGGACCCCGGCTCTTACCTCAATGTCGGCGACTCGCTGATGAGCATCATCGACACCCGCTCGATCTGGTTCACCGGCAACCTGTACGAGAACGACATCAAGAACGTGCGCCTGGGCCAGGTGATCGAGATCGAGACCCCGGCCTACCCGGGCCGGCACTACCGCGGGCGGGTCAGCTTTATCGCGCCCAATGTCGACGCCGATACGCACACGCTGCAGGTACGCTGCGATGTGCCCAACCCGGACGGCACGCTCAAGCCGGAGATGTACGCCACCGCGCGCATCGTCACCGGCAGCGCGCAGGCGCTGGTGGTGCCGCAATCGGCCATCGTCAAGGACCAGGGCAAGCTCTACCTGATGACGCAGCCGGACGACAAGCACATCGAGCGCGTGGCTGTGCAGGGCACGCCGCGCAGCGACGGCACCTTCCAGGTGACCGAAGGCGTGCCGGCCGGCGCGTCGGTGCGGGTGGTGACGCAAGGCGGCATGCTGCTCAACGAAATGCTGCTCAAGCAGGAGGCCTGAGATGGTCTTCTCGCCAATCAAGAGCATCCTCAAGCGGCGCCTGGTGATCGTCTTCCTGGCCGTTGGCCTGCTGGCGGCCGGCGTGCTGAGCTTCCTGCAGCTGCCGCTGCAGGCGTACCCGGGCGTGGCGCCGGTCACGGTGCAGGCCATTACGCAGTGGCCTGGCCGCAGCACGGTGGAGGTCGAGCAGCAGATCACGATTCCGGTGGAGAACGCGCTGGCCAGCGTGCCCGACGTGCAGTCCTTCCGCTCGGTCTCGCTGTTCGGGCTGTCTGTTGTGACCGTCAAGTTCAAGGAGGGCGTGGATAACTTCAAGGCCCGCCAGAACTTCGTCACCTACCTGTCACAAGCCAACCTGCCGCCGGGCGTGCAGCCCAACCTGTCGCCGGACGGCGACGCCACCGGCGAAATCCTGCGCTACCGGATCGAGGCCGACGGCATCGACGTGACCACGCTGAAGACCTACCAGGACTACAACGTCTACAAGGAGATCAAGCACGTCCCGGGCGTGGCCGACATCACCGCCTTTGGCGGCAAGGTCAAGCAATACCAGATCGTACCGACGCCGGAGAAGCTGCAGGCCTATGGGCTCTCGCTCAAGCAGGTGGTGGATGCGGTGTCGAATGCCAACGCCAACACTGGCGGCGGCCTGATGAAGGCCGGCGAGCAGCAGTTCGTGGTGCGCGGCGTGGGCCTGCTGCAAACGCTCGACGACATCCGCAACGTCACCGTGTCGGTGTCCAACGGCGTGCCGGTGCGGGTGCGCGATATCGCCGAGGTGCGGGTGGGCAACACGCCGCGCCTGGGCATGGTGCAGTTCGACCAGCACGACGATATCGTCGAAGGCATCGTGCTGATGAAGCGCGACGAGAACGCCACCGAGGTCCTGGCGCGGGTGCGCGACAAGATCGCCGACATCAACCAGAACGTGCTGCCGAAAGGCATCGAGGTCAAGACCTTCTATGACCGGCAGAACCTGCTCGACATCACCATGGGTACCGTCGAGCATGCGCTGTTCGTCGGCATCTCGCTGGTGCTGATCGTGCTGTTCATCTTCCTCGGCAGCTTCCGCGCCGCGGCGGTGGTGGCGGCGGTGATCCCGCTGGCGCTGTGCGTGTCGTTCATCAACATGGCCCACTTCAAGGTGCCGGCCAACCTGATCTCGCTAGGGGCGATCGACTTCGGGCTGATCGTGGATGCGGCGGTGATCGTGATGGAGAACATCATGCGCCACCTGGAGGAGGGCGAGACCAACGTGGAGGATGGCATCGTCAGGGCCACCAGCGAGGTCCAGCGCGCCATGATCTTCTCCACCGGCATCATCATCGTGGCCTACTCGCCGCTGTTCTTCATGGGCGGGGTGGAAGGCATCATCTTCAAGCCGATGGCCTTCACCATGGGCTTCGCGCTGCTGGCCTCGATCGTGCTGGCGCTGACCTTCGTGCCGGCGGTGACATCCTTTGTGTTCCGCGGCTCGCTGCGGCCGCACTCGCCGAAATTCATTGCCATCATCCTGAGCGCCTACAAGCCGCTGCTGCGCAAGCTGCTGAAAAAGCCCGGCCTGGTGTTCCTGGCCGCATTCATCGGCCTGGCCGGCACGCTGTACAGCTCGCGCTACCTCGGCACCGAGTTCCTGCCCACGCTGGAAGAGAACAACCTGTGGCTGCGCATCACGCTGCCCAACACCGTGGATCTCGACTACTCGGCCTCCGTCGCACGCGACCTGCGCGGCTTCTTCCGCCAGCAGCCCGAGGTGAAAACCGTGTCGGTGCAGATTGGCCGACCGGACGACGGCACCGACTCCACCGGCGTGTTCAACCAGGAATACGCGCTGTACTTCAAGCCCCCGGCCGACTGGCCCAAAGGCGCGACCAAGCAGCAGGTGGTGGAACGCCTGTCCAGGCACCTGGATCGTATCCCGGGCATCGAGTACAACTTCTCGCAGTACATCCAGGACAACGTGAACGAGGCGCTGTCCGGGGTCAAGGGCGAGAACTCGGTGAAGATCTACGGCTCCGACCTGGTGACGCTGCAGGACAAGGCCAAGGAGGTCGAGTCCATCCTGAAGAAGGTGCCGGGCCTGGCTGACGTCGGCATCTTCAAGGAACTCGGCCAGCCCACGCTGAACATCACGGTGGACCGCGAGAAGAGCGCGCGCTTCGGCATGAATGTGAGCGACATCCAGTCCGCCGTGCAGTTTGCAATCGGCGGCGATGCGGTCACCAACATCCTGGAAGGCGAGAAGACCTTCGGCCTGTCGGTGCGGCTCAACGACCAGGCGCGCAACAACCCGGATGTCATCAACCGCTTGCTGGTGGATACACCGGACGGCCAACGCATTCCGCTGTCGATGGTGGCCAAGGTGGAAGCCACCGACGGGCCGTTCTTTGTCTACCGCGAGACCGGAAAGCGCTATATCGCCATCAAGTTCGGCGTGCGCGGACGAGATCTTGGCAGCGCGGTGGCCGAGGCGCAGGACAAGGTGGGCAAGGCGGTGACGCTGCCGGCAGGCTACAGCATCTTCTGGGATGGCCAGTTCAACCAGATGAAGATCGCGCAGAAGAAGCTGGCGGTGATCGTGCCGCTGACCATCCTGGTGATCTTCCTGCTGCTGTACAGCACCTTCGGCAACTTCAAGGATGCGCTGATGGTGGTGCTGAACGTGCCGTTCGCGGCCATCGGCGGCTTGCTGGCGCTGCATATCGCGGGAGAGACCCTGTCGATCTCGGCGGGCATCGGCTTCCTGTCGCTGTTCGGCATCGCGATCCAGGACGGGGTGATCCTGATCTCCTACGTCAACCGGCTGGCGCAGTCCGACGATCTGCATGCAGCCGTGGTCGAGGGCGCGGCGCTGCGCCTGCGCCCGGTGGTGATGACGGCCATGCTGGCTGGCCTGGGGCTGTTGCCGGCGGCGCTGTCGCACGGCATCGGCTCGGAGGCGCAACGGCCGCTGGCGCTGGTGATCGTGGGCGGCATGGTGACCACCACGCTGCTGACGCTGCTGGTGCTGCCGGTGGTGTTCTCCTGGGTCAACCGCCATCGCGGGCGCAAGGGCGGCCCGGACGCGGCCTCGCTGACGCCGCCCGAAGGCATCTGAGCCGGAAATTGAACCTGAACCAACCAGTGGCCGGCACGCCCCAGGCGGACCGGCCACGCAACGGGAGTCCATCATGAACATGCGAAAGAATGCACCGGCGGCACTGCTCGCCATCCTGCTTTGCGCCGGCGTCGGGGTTGCCGGCGCCGCGGCGCCGAAGTCGTCGGCCAGCAGCAAGCGGCAGTCGGGGCAGTCGGCGCAGTCAGGGCAATCCGCCAAGCAGTCCAGCCGGAACTCGGTGCTGCCGTCCAACGTGCGGAAATAACCGGCCGGCACGCCTCAGGCGCCGATAGGAATCAAGCCTTGGTTCCCATCGGCGCCTGCCTCGAACACATCGCGCAACCACTGCACGAACACACGCACCCGCGACGATAGCTGGCGGTTCTGCGAATACAGCACCGACACCGGCATCGGCGGCGGCGGCAGGTCCGCCAGCACGACCTGCAAGCGGCCCTGGCGCAACGCTCCCGCCACCCGATAGCGCGGCACCTGGACCAGCCCCAGCCCGGCCACCGCGGCGCCGGTGTAGAGATCGGCGCCGGTGACCGAAATGGCAGCCGCCAGTTGCACGGCCGTCACGCGGCCAGCAACCGTGAACTCCAGCGGCACCGGCTTGCCGGTGCTGCTGGAGATGTAGTTGACCGCGCGGTGCGCCGACAGTGCATCAAGATCCGCCGGTTCGCCATGGCGGGCCAGGTACGCGGGGCTGGCCACGGTCACCTGCTCCAGCAGCGCAACCCGGCGACCCACCATCGACGAATCCTGCAGGTTGCCCGCGCGCAGCACGCAATCGATTCCCTCGCGCACCAGGTCGACCAGCCGGTCGTCCTCGCCAATATGGATTTCCAGCTCGGGATAGCGCGCCAGAAAATCCGGCAGCGCCGGCACCACGAAATGCCGGGCCAGTGTCCCCTGCAGGTTCACGCGCAGCAGGCCCTTGGGCGCGGTATCCCGGAATGACCCCTCCGCTTCTTCCAGGTCGGCTATCAGGCGCACGCAGCGCCGGTAGTGCGCTTCGCCGTCGTGCGTGAGACGCACCGTGCGCGTGGTGCGCTCCAGCAGCCTGGCGCCGAGCCGCTGTTCCATGCGCTTGATCAGGTTGGTGATGGTGGCGCGCGGGATCTGGAGATCCTCGGCGGCCTGGGTGAAGCTCTGGCGCTCGGCGATGCGCACGAAGGCCTGCATTTCCTGGAATCGGTCCATGCGTCGCTGAACGGGGCCGCAGTGGGCAATGAAAGACCCTGGGGCGCCCTATTGTTAATGCAAACGGAGCAATGTTATCAAAATACCACTAATTATCTTTGCATGGGAATGATCCATGATCCGTTTCACCAACCTACCAACCCATTACCTGAAAAGAAACGGATCATGAACAACGCCAACCCCACCCAAGTCGCCATCGTCACGGGCGCATCCCGCGGCATCGGTGCCGCCGTTGCCAGGCGCCTGGCGCAGGATGGTTTCGCCGTCGCCATCAACTACGCGGCCGGCGCGGCCCAGGCCGATGCTCTCGTGGCCGAGCTGAAGGCCGCTGGCGGGTCGGCCATCGCAGTGCAGGCCGATGTGTCCAAGGCCGACGATGTGCGCCGCCTGTTCGAGATCACCGAGCAGCAACTGGGCAAGGTGAACGTGCTGGTCAACAACGCTGGCGTGCTCAAGACGGTGCCGCTGGCCGACACCAGCGACGCGCTCTATGACCAGGCCTTCGACATCAACGTGCGCGGCGCCTTCAACACCCTGCGCGAAGCCGCCGCGCGGCTTGCCGACGGCGGGCGCATCGTCAATGTCTCCAGCACCACGCTGGCGCTGAACATGCCCGGCTATGCCGTCTACAACGCCACCAAGGCAGCGGTGGAGGCGTTCACGCACGTGTTCGCCAAGGAACTGCGCGGCCGCAACATCACGGTCAATGCCGTGGCTCCCGGCCCGATCGCTACCTCGCTGTTCCTCGACGGCAAGACCGAAGCGCAGATCCAGGCCTTCGCCAAGATGCCCCCGCTGCAACGCCTGGGCCAGCCGGAAGACATCGCCTGCGTCGTCGCCTTGCTCGCCGGCGCCGATGCCGGCTGGGTCAACGGCCAGATCCTGCGCGCCAACGGTGGCATGGCCTGAGCGCTGGCTGAAGCCGGCGGGCAGCGCCCTGGCCGGCAGGGGCGGCCGCTGCCGCGAACGGCAACATGTCGCGCGCTCAAAGGCCCGGGCCGCTTCCTACAATGGAGACAATAAGAACAATGACGGCGACCATCGCGACCATCGGGCAATCGATCATGATCCCCCATCCGGCTTTGACGCATTCCCCCCGCTCGCTGGCGCCTCGCGCGCACGTGCTGGCCACCCTGCTAGCCTGCGGCCTGCTGCTCGCGCACGCTGCGCCGGCCCAAGCGCAGGCATCGGCAGCATCGGCGCCGGCGGCCGCCCCCGGCGCCGCCTTCTCCGCCGGCACGCCCGGCGGCCCGTTGCCGGCCGGGTGGAAGAACCTGCCGGTGGCGCACGGCAAGGCGTCGACCCACTACAGCCTGGTGGCGCAGGACCACGCCACGGTGCTCGAAGCCGACGCGGCCGCCTCCGCCTCCGCGCTGATGCACAAGGGCAACAACCTGGACCTGGAGGCCACCCCGCAGGTCAGCTGGCGCTGGAAGGTGGAACACGCGATCGATGCGGCCGACAACAGCGTCGCCGCCATGGAAGACGCGCCGGCGCGCCTGGTGTTCATGTTCGATGGAGATACGGACAAGCTATCGCTGGGCGAGCGCACGGCCATCAAGCTGGCCAAGGCGCTGGCGGGCGAGGAACTGCCCTATGCCACGCTGATGTACATCTGGTCCAACACCGCGCCGGTCGGCACGGTCATCGACAACCCCCACACCTCGCGGGTCAAGATGATCGTGGTGTCAGGCGGAGCCGACGCCGCCGGCAAGTGGCTCACGCTGAGCCGCAACGTGGAGCAGGATTTCGAGCATGCCTTCAAGGAGAAGCCCGGCAAGCTGACCGCCTACGGCCTGCTCACCGATACCGACAACACGGGCGGGAACGCGCGTGCCTGGTATGGGGATATACGGTTCGGGGCGGCGAAGTAGCGTCGCCTGCCAGTCATTCAAAGGGGTTCAGAACACGCACCCCGGTATCGGCAAAATCGCTAACGTTGCGCGTCACCACGGTGAGGTCGTGAATCAGCGCCGTCGCCGCGATCAGTTTGTCCAAGGCATGCTCCGCGCTTCCTCATCTCACTGATGACATTGGTGTCATTGTCCGATCAAATACATGCGCGGCCCCGCCCGGCTGATCGACGCGCTCGAAATCGCTGTCCTCGCCGACATCCGGCATGCTTGCCAACACCTCGGCAAAGCGCTTGCGCCTGGTCGTGTGCAACGCCCGCGCAAGAATTTCACGGTGCTCGGCCTCAGCGCTGCGACCGTGTGTGGCAGCCTGCTCACGCAGCCGCTGTACCAGCGCTTCATCAATCCCTCGAACCAGCAGATTTGCCATGATCGCCCTCCTACGATGCCATCCAAAAACGATAGCATTGATAGCATTGATGTCGTTACGATGCAATCATGGATCGCATCGCAATGACACCTCTGCAGTACGAGTGAGCCATCCGCCTCAACCTGCCAGGAACCCGCAAACCGCCTGCGCAAACCCCTCCGGCTGCTCCCAGTTCGACAAGTGGGCGCCGTCCAGCTCCACGTAGCGCGCCCCGGCGATTCCTTGCGCCACTTCGCGGCCTTGCGCCGGCGTGGTGGCCAGGTCATGCGTGCCGGCAATCACCAGCACCGGGCTGGCGATACGCTGCAGTTGCGCGCGCAGGTCGGCGTCGCGCACCGCGGCGCAGTTGGCGGTGTAGCCTTCGGGCGATGCGTCCAGCAGCATCTGGCGCACCGGCGCGATGCGCGCGGCGTTGCCGGCCAGCCAGGCAGCGCTGAACCAGCGCGCCAGCACCGCATCGACGATGGCGGCCATGCCCTGGCTGCGTACCGTCTGGATGCGCGTGTCCCAGCCGCTGGCCGGGCCGATGAGGGCGGCGGTATTGGCCAGCACGAAGCGGTCGAAACGCTCGGGGTGATTGGCCGCCAGCCACATGCCGGTCATGCCGCCCATCGACAGCCCGCAAAAATGCGCGCGCTGGATGCCGGCGTGATCCATGATGGCCAGCACGTCCTGGCCGAGTTCGGCAAACCCGAACGGCGCCGCGGCCGGGGACGGCAGGCCGGAGCCCCCGTGGCCACGGGTGTCGTAGCGCAGCACGCGAAAGCGCGGCAGCAGGCTATCCATCTGCGGCGCCCACATCTGCATGTCCGTGCCCAGCGAGTTGGACATGACCAGCACGGGCGCGTTGGGCGCCCCCTCGATCTCGTAATGCAGCGCGATGCCTTGGTGCAATGCAGTGGTCATGGCGTTCTCAGTCCGCGCGGATGCCGCGTTCGCGGATCAGCTTGCCCCATTTATCGGTTTCGGCAGCGAGGTGCTTGCCCAATTGCGCGGGCGTGCTGCCGATCGGCTCGGCGCCGATGGCGGCCAGGCGGGTACGCACCGACGGCTTGGCCAGCGCGTCCACCATGGCCTGGTTCAGGCGTGCGACCACGGCGGGCGGCGTCTTGGCCGGGACGAAGGCGGCGAACCATGGCGACAGGTCATAGCCCTTGACGCCGGCTTCGGCCAGGGTCGGCACGTTCGGCAGCGTCGACAAGCGCTTGGCGGTGGTCACCGCGATGGGCGTGAGCTTGCCGGAGTCGATATGCGGCTTGGCCGAGGTGATGCTGTCGAACATATAGTCAACCTGGCCGCCCAGCAGGTCCGTCATGGCCGGGCCGCTGCCCTTGTAGGGCACGTGGAGCATCTTGACGCCGGTGAGCGAAGTGAACAGTTCGCCGGCCAGGTGGATCGAAGTGCCGTTTCCGGCAGAGGCATAGGTGTACTTGTCCGGCGTGGCGCGCGCCGCGGCGATCAGGTCGGGCACCGTGGCGGGCAGCTTCTTGGCCTTGCTGGTGACCAGCACGTTAGGCACCACAGCCAGGAGCGAGACCGGCGCGAAATCCTTCACCGGGTCGTAGCTGAGGCGGCCGTACAGCGAGGGGTTCACCGCCATGCCGTTGGCGACAATGATCAGCGTGTAGCCATCCGCGGGCGAGCGCGCCACCATCTCGGCGCCGATATTGCCACCGGCGCCGGGGCGGTTTTCCACCACGATGGACTGGCCCAGGCTCCTCGACATTTCCTCGCCCAGCGTGCGGGCGATATTGTCCATCGCGCCGCCCGCGGGGAATGGCACGACCCAGCGGATCGGGTGATCGGGATAGGTGTCGGCGTGGGCGCCGGATGGCAGCACGGCCAGGGTGGCCAGCGCACAGGCGCAGGCGGCCCAGGCGCGCAGGAATAGCAAGCGCATCAGAGTCTCCTCCAAATGGATTCGGAGTTGGTGTTGGTGTTGGTGTTGGTGTTGGAACGCGGCCATCGGGGGCCGCGGCGGTATTCAGGGTAACGGCGAGCCGGCCCGCTTACTTGATCGACGACGGGTGCTTGGCCAGCGGCGTGACATGGATTTCCATGTACGGGAACAGCGGCAGGCTGGAGAGCATGGTGTGCAGTTCGTCGTTGGACTCGGCATCGAACACGCTGTAGTTGGCGTACTCGCCCACCACGCGCCACAGATGCGGCCACTTGCCCTGGCGCTGCAGGTCCTGCGAGTACGCCTTCTCGCGCGCCTTGATCTCGTCGGCCTGCGCGGGCGGCATGTCTGCCGGCATCTTTACGTCCATTCTCACCAGAAACAACATGCTTGAATCCTCGGTCTAGGTTTGCTTGGGCAGCGCCTCAGGCGGCGCGGCGGTAGTGGGCCAGCTTGTCTTCGTCCAGCGTCAGGCCAAGCCCCGGGCCAACCGGCAGGTGCAAGGCAAAGTCACGGTACTCGGGGCGAGCCGTCACCACATCATCCTTGAGAAGCAGCGGGCCGAACAGCTCGGTGCCCCAGGCCAGCCGCGGCAGCGTGGCAAAGCCGTGGGCAGCGGCGATGGTGCCCACGCTGCCTTCCAGCATGGTGCCGCCGTACAACGCGATGCCGGCCGCGTCGCCTACCGCCGCTGTGCGCAGCATCTCGAAGATGCCGCCGGACTTGGAGATCTTCAGCGCGAACACGTCCGCGCCCGCGATGCGCGCCAGTTCCATCGCATCCTCGGGGCCGCACACGGCCTCATCGGCCATCACCGGCACCACGAAGCGTGCCGCCAGCCGGGCCAGCGCGCCACGCTGCTCGCGCGGCACGGGCTGCTCGACGAGATCGATGCCGGCGGCTTCCAGCATGGCGATGCCGGTGGCGGCATCGGCTTCGTTCCAGGCCTGGTTGACGTCCACGGTCACGCGGGCACGGTCGCCCAGCGCGCGCTTGATGGCGGACACATGGGCCACGTCATCGCGCACGCTGCGACGGCCGATCTTGAGCTTGAAGGTGTTGTGGCGGCGCTCGGCCAGCAGGGTTTCGGCTTCTTCGATATCGCGGCCGGTGTCTCCGCTGGCGAGCGTCCACAGGCAGGCCAGGTTCGGCCGCACCGCGCCGCCCAGCAACTCGGACAGGGGCAGGCCCAGGCGCTTGCCTTGCGCATCGAGCAGCGCGGACTCCAGCGCCGACTTGGCGAAGCGATTTCCCCGCGCCACCGAAGCCAGGCGCTGCATGGCGGCGTGGATATTGCACGCGTCGATGCCGGCCAGTGCAGGCGCCAGGTAGGTATCGATGGTCAGCTTGATGCCCTCGGGGCTTTCGTCGCCGTAGCTCAGGCCGCCGATGGTGGTGGCTTCGCCAATCCCCTCGATGCCGTCGCTGCAACGCAGCCGCACGATCACCAGGGTCTGGCGCTGCATGGTGGTCATGGCAAGCTGGTGCGCCCGGATGGTGGGCAAGTCGACCAGGATGGCTTCGACGGAGGTGACGGTTGCTTTCATGCTGGGGGTCTGCCAAGTATGGAATACGTTGAGAAGCAGTATGTGGCTTGACATCCAGGGTGTCCAAGACCGAGTATGTCCCGATCAATACCTTTAAAGTATGAAAGGACGAGGTCATGGAGCTACGTCACCTGCGTTATTTCCAGGCCGTTGCGGCCGAACTCAACTTCACCCGCGCGGCTGAGCGCCTGCATATCGCCCAGCCGCCGCTGTCGCGCCAGATCCGCCAGCTGGAGGACGAAATCGGCACCGTGCTGCTGGACCGTTCCTCGCGCGCGGTGCGGCTGACCGAGGCCGGCCGCTTCCTGCTGGAGCAATCGCTGCAGCTCAACCAGCGCATCGACGAGATGGTGGAAGGCACGCGGCGCATCGGCCGCAATGAAAAGCGCTGGTTCGGCATCGGCTTCGTGCCATCGGTGCTCTATGGCTTCCTGCCGGAACTGATCCGGCTGGTGCGGGGCTCCGATGCGGCGCTGGAGGTGGGCTTGTCGGAGCTGACCACCGTACAGCAGCTGGAAGCGCTGAAAGCCGGGCGCATCGATATCGGCTTCGGCCGCATCGTGCTGGACGACCCGGCCATCACCCGCACGGTGGTCATGGCCGAAACGCTGGTGGCCGCCGTGCCCAGCGGCCACCCGGCGCTTGCGGGCCCGCCCATGACGCCGGCGCAACTGGCGGCCCACCCCTTCGTGCTCTACCCGGCGCGGCCCCGCCCCAGCTACGCCGACCACGTGCTGGCGCTGTTCCGCACGCAGGGCCTGCAGTTGCGCGTGGCGCAGGAGGCCAATGAGCTGCAGACCGCCATCGGCCTCGTGGCTGCGGGGCTTGGGATCTGCCTGGTGCCGGCATCGGTGCAGCGCCTGCACCGCGACGATGTGGCCTACGTGCCGATTGATGCACCCGGCTTTACCTCGCCGGTGATGATGAGCTATCGCAGCGACGACAGCTCGGCATTACTGGCCGAGGTGGTCAGGCGCGTCGGCGAACTGGCCGGGACACCGCCATCGGCCGAAATCCCGCGCCGGCCATGAGAAAACCCGGTGGCATCCCATGAATGGGTGATGCGCGAAGGCCGCTCGGTTTGTAGAGTGCCTTTATAAAAAGGATACGGGGAAATCGTGCCATCGATGCACTCAGGGTCACTATCGGGCCGCGCCGCGCCACGGCCAGGCGGCCTGCTCATTGCGCTGCTAAAAGCGTGCGGGGACACGCTGCGCAAGGTCTGGCGCGGCGAGCAAGGTGAGGTAGCACTCACCTTGCTCCAACCGCCCACGACGCGCAACGCTACCTCCGCCCTGGCGCCGGACTGCGCCTTGCGCCTGCAACTCACCTACGCCGACACGCCGCTGACGCCCGGTGTGCCCCGGGTCACCGCCACCGCCGCGGTGCTGCGGGGCGACGGCACCGACATTACCGCCTCTGTGCCCCCGTGCGCATGGACCTGGCGCCAGGCGTCCGGCCTGTCGATGCGGGCCGGCTACGGTGCGGTCACGGTCGATACCGAGGGCCAGGGGCATGCCGTGTGCGTTTGCCCGCAGGGTGCCAGCGTGTCGGTCTCCGGCACCAGCCGCGCGGCCTGCCAGACGATGGCATCGGGGGTGGAAGTGAGCGTTTTGCTAGCCAGCGGCGAGCGGTTGAGCCAGCGCTTCCAGTTGGGCCCGGCCGGGCTGGAATAAGTCAGGCAAGCCCAGGCGGGACTAGAACGCGGACTGCCCATCGGCGCTTGCCGGTCATCCGGCCGTCATCCCGCCCGTCATCCCGCCTGTCACCCCTTGAGGTACATGTTCAGCCGCTTGGCAGCGTTGCGAAGGTGGGTTTCCGCCGCCTGCGCCGCGCGCTCGGGATCGCCCGCCGCGATCGCGTCGTAGATGGTCTTGTGCTCTTCCTGCACGGCCTCGACCATGTCCGCGTGATGGCTCTTGGTATTGCTCCTCGCCTGCCGGATCACGCGCCGCGCGCCGTGCTCCAGGTGTTCGCTCAAGGCCTGGAAGTGCGGGTTGTGCGTCGCCTCGACAATGGCCTGGTGAAAGGCGAAGTCCTCTTCATCGCCCAACCTGTCGTTGGCGATCTCGTACTCCATGCCAATCAGCGCGCGCCGGATCCGCTTGAGGTCTTCCGGTGTGCGGCGCATGGCCGCGAACCTGGTGGCCGCCACTTCGATTGTCACCAGCAGTTCCATCACCATGGCCAGCGAGTCTTTCTCGTCGATGGCCACATCCTGCATGCGAAACGCCTGGCGCTGGCTGCGCTCGGTCACGAACACACCGCTGCCCACCTTGGGCGCAACCAGCCCCTCGGACTTGAGCTGCGACAGGGCCTCGCGCACCACCGCGCGGCTGACCGAGAACTGCTCGCACAGCAAGCGCTCGCTGGGCAGGCGGTCGCCCACGGCGAACTCGCCCGCCTGGATCGCCTGGATCAGGCGCCTGGCGATTTCGTCCGGCAGGTGTCTGGGCTCGGGGTGGAACATGGTTCCCTCCGGGCGCTGGGTGGGCGGCGGCGCCGCGGCACCGGGCACGGTCTTGTTCAATACGGGCTCCCTGGCGCCAGCCAGCCTCTGGCTGGCGCTCGATCTTAAATTGGTCTTACAGGTCAATGTAGCACGTCTTAGCGCGCATGAAACGTGTGGAATGTACCAGCACGAAGCGGCGCCGGCATCCGTTATTCGTCCGTAAGCCAAGCTCCACAACGGTATAAGCCCCTCGTTCCGCTACGCGGATACACGTCCGATCGGACGCTCAGTAGAAACCCGCATGGCGCGCAAGTCGCCGTTGACGACCGCCGCCCATCTCCCTATAGTAAACCTGTCAGACCACTTTAAACACAGGTCAGACCACTATGACGGGCCAGTTTCGGCGCCCGCCAGATGAATCCAAACAATAGCCAGGAGACACCCATGAGCGGTAGCCGCATTACCCGTCCTTTGTTCGCAGCCGCGGCACTCTCCGTGCTGGCGGGCACGGCATCGGCGGCGCCGGTGAAGATTGCGCTGGTCGAGACGCTGTCCGGCCCGCAGGCATCCACCGGCCTGATGTTCCGCGCAGCGGCGCGCTATGCGATCGACAAGATCAACGCCACCGGCGGCTGGAACGGCGAGCCGCTCCAACTGGTGGAGTACGACAACCAGGGCGGCCCCGCAGGCGCGGCGGACAAGCTGAAGGCGGCCGTTGCCGATGGCGCCCAGATCGTCATGCAAGGCTCGTCGTCGGCCGTGTCCGGCCAGATCACCGAGGACGTGCGCAAGTTCAACCTGCGCAATCCGGGCAAGGAAATCCTGTTCATGAACGTCGGCGGCGAGGCGATGGAGTTGACTGGCGAGAAGTGCCACTTCTACCATTTCAAGTTCGCCACCAATGCGCAGATCCGCGTCAAGGCGCTGGTCGGTGCGATGAAGCCGCTCCACGCGCTGGGCACCCGCGTGTACTCGATCAACCAGAATTACTCCTGGGGCATCGACATGGAAAAGGCCATCGGCGACTACGCCGCCGCCGGCGGCTACACGGTGGTGGAAAAGACGCTGCATGACGTCAACAAGGTGCAGGACTTCTCGCCTTACGTCGCCAAGATCGCTGCTGCCAAAGCAGACAGCGTGATCACCGGCAACTGGTCCAACGACCTGCTGCTGTTGATGAAGGCCAGCAAGGCGGCCGGCCTGAAGACGCGCTTCGCCACCGTGTTCCTCGACCAGCCGGGCAATATCGGCAACGCCGCCGACGTGGCCCTGGGCCACTATGTTGCCCACCCCTTCAATGCCGAGGCGGGTGGCGCCGACAGTGAGCGCTTTGCCAGCGACTTCAAGGCCAGGCAGGGCCATATGCCCGCCTACATCGAGCCACAGACGGTGTTCGCCGTGCAGATGCTGGGCGAGGCGCTCAAGACCGTGAAGCCGGAAGGCGGCAAGCTCAACACCAGCGCACTGGCCAAGGCGCTCGAAGCCGCCAAGGTCGGATCGCCGCTGGGCGAGATGAGCATGCGCGCCGCCGATCACCAGGTGCTGCTGCCGATGGTGGTATCCGTGGTCGCCAAGGACGCCAGGTTCAAGGTCGACGGCACCGACATGGGCTTCAAGCCGGTCAAGACCTTCTCCGCCGCCGAGGCCGCCACGCCGGCTCAGGCCAGCTGCAAGATGCAGCGCCCCAGCTGATTCCCCTGTCCAAGCCACCCTAGCAACATCAGCCACGCTCGCGCCGCCGCGGCGCGGGCGCCGGCAAGTACGGCCATGCGCCAGTTGGCCGCACAGGCTCGTTCCAAGGAAGCCTCATGGAATACCTCGTCGTCTCATTGCTCAACGGCACCATCTACGGCCTGCTGCTGTTCATGGTCTCCGCTGGCCTGACCCTCATCTTCGGCATGATGGGCGTGCTCAACTTCGCCCATGCGTCGTTCTACATGCTGGGCGCCTACTTTGCCTATGCGCTGCAAGGCACGATCGGCTTCTGGCCGGCCATCGTGGTTTCGCCGATCCTGGTCGGACTGGTCGGGGTGGCGGTGGAGCGGTTCTTCCTGCGCCGCGTCCATCACCACGGCCACGCGCACGAACTGCTGCTGACCTTCGGCCTGTCCTTCATCATTGCCGAGCTGATCAAGCTGTTCTTCGGCAACTTCCCGGTGGATTACCGCATCCCGGCGTCGCTGGACTTCGCGGCCTTCCGCCTGGGCGTGTCCTCCTACCCCTTCTATCGCGTGTTCATGGGCGGCATCGCCGTGGCCATGTTCGCCGTGATCTACCTCCTGCTCACGCGCACCCGGGTCGGCATCGTGGTGCGCTCGGCGATCTACAAGCCGCGCATGGCCGAGGCGCTGGGCCACAACGTGCCGCTGGTCTTCATGGGCGTGTTCGGCATCGGCGCGGCGCTGGCGGGCCTGGCCGGCGCGGTGGCGGGCGCGTTCTACACCACCAACCCGAACATGGCGCTGGAACTCGGCGTGATGGTCTTCGTCGTGGTGGTAGTGGGCGGCCTGGGCTCGCTGGAGGGCGCCATGCTCGCCTCGCTGCTGATCGGGCTGATCACGTCGTTCTCGGTCGGCATCGATCGCAGCCTGGCCGACCTGCTGGCCCTGGCCGGGGCGGGCGCCTGGGCCGAGGAAGCCGCGGGGCTGATGACCCTGAAACTCTCCAGCCTGGCCGGGACGATCCCGTTCGCGCTGATGCTGCTGATCTTGCTGGTCCGTCCGTCGGGCTTGATGGGCGAGAAGGAGTAACCATGACCCACCTCTCCAACACGCGGAAGACCTTGCTGCTGCTCGGCACAGGCGCACTGCTGGCGCTGCCGATGGTGCTGTCGCAATCGCTGGTCAACGCATCCATCCAGATGCTGATCGCGGTGCTGTTCGCGGCTTCGTTCAACCTGCTCAGCGGCCAGGGCGGCATGCTGTCGTTTGGCCATGCGGCGTACTTCGGCATCGGCAGCTTTGCCACCGTGCACGCCATGAACGCCTTCGGCGGCAACGGCCTGCTGCCCACGCCGCTGTTGCCGCTGGCCGGCGGCGCCATGGGCCTGGTTGCCGGCCTGGCCGCCGGCTGGTTCGCCACCAAGCGTACCGGCGTCTACTTCGCCATGATCACGCTGGCGCTGGCCGAACTGCTGCACTCGCTGGCGCCGCACCTGAAGGGCTGGTTCGGCGGCGAAGCAGGCCTGTCCACCATGCGCATGCCGGCATGGGGCCTCGCCTTCGGCGACAGCAACCAGGTCTACTACCTGACCCTGTTCTGGGTGCTGCTGTCGCTGGCGCTGCTGTACCTGTTCACGCTGACTCCGGTGGGCCGCCTGACGCTGGGCCTGCGGGAGAACGCCAACCGCCTGCGCTTTCTCGGCTATGACACGCACCGCCTCGGCGTGCTGGTGTTTGCCGTCTCGGCCATGTTCGCTGGCATCGCCGGCGCGCTGCAGGCACTCAACATGGAGGCGGCCAACTACGTCGTGTTCGAGTCATCCGCCTCCGCCGCGGTGGTGCTCAACAGCTATATCGGCGGCGTGAAGATCTTCCTCGGCCCGGCACTGGGCGCGGCGGTGATGACCTTCTTCGGCTATGCGGTATCGGACCTGACGCGCTCGTGGCTGCTGTACCAGGGCATCGTGTTCGTGCTGGTGATGATGTTCTTGCCGACGGGCCTCGCCGGGCTGATCAAGTCCTTCGCCACGCACAGCAAGACCTATGGCCTGCGTGCGCTGCTGCCGATAGCGCTGGCGTTCGTCATCGGCACGTTGCTGCTCGCAGGCGGCACGGTATTCACGGTGGAGATGCTGCAGCGCTTCTTCTCGCAAGACTACCGCTCCATGGCTGCCCTGAATGGTGGAGGCTGGCCCGCGATTGCGCTGTTTGGGCGCGAGTGGGATCCCATCTCGCCGCTGACCTGGCTGGCGCCCGCGGCGCTGCTGGTGGCCGGCATCGCCACGGCCCGCCTGGCCAACGGCCGCTGGCTGCACCTGAAGGACACCACCGCCGCCATCGACGCCCCCGCCACCACGGCCACCAACGTCCGGAGGAAACCGGCATGAACACGCAAGCGATGCTCTCCCTGCGCGGACTGCGCAAATCCTTCGGTGACGTCGACATCATCCGCGGCGTGGACCTCGATCTCGTCAGCGGCGAACGCCACGCGCTGATCGGCCCGAACGGCGCCGGCAAGTCCACCCTGTTCCACCTGATCTCCGGGCGCCTGCCCCTGAGCAAGGGCGAGATCCTGCTCAACGGCGAGCCGATCCATGGCCTGTCGCCGCAGAGCATCAACCATCGCGGCCTGGCGCGCTCGTTCCAGATCACCAATATCTTCGCGGGCCTCACGGTTTTCGAGAACCTGCGCCTGGCCGTGATGCGGCGCCACGGCCTGCAATACACGCTGTGGAAGTTCGCCCACAAGGTGCGTGCCGTGCGCGACGAGACCCAGCACCTGCTCGAACAGGTGCGGCTGGCCGGGCGCGCGCAAACCATCGCCGGCGAGCTGTCGTATTCGGAGCAGCGCTCGCTGGAGATCGCCATGACGCTGGCCTCGGACCCGAAGGTCATCATGCTCGACGAGCCGATGGCGGGCATGTCGCAGGAGGAAACCGACTACACCGCCGGCCTGATCCGCGAGATCGCGCAGGGCCGCACGCTGCTGATCGTGGAGCACGACATGGACGTGGTGTTCTCGCTCAGCGACCGCATCAGCGTGCTGGTCTACGGCGAGATCGTCGCCACCGGCACGCCCGACGAGATCCGCAACAACGCACGCGTCAAGGAAGCCTATCTGGGCGAGGAGGTCACCGTATGAGCGCGCAGTCCATACAAGGCGCCGATGCGCTGCTGAGCGTGCAAGGACTGCACGCGCACTACGGCAAGAGCCACATCCTGCACGGCGTGGATTTCCACGTCGGGCGGGCCGAAGTGGTAAGCCTGCTGGGCCGCAACGGCTCGGGCCGCTCCACCACGCTCAAGGCCATCATGGGCCTGGTGCCGCCAAGCGCTGGCCACATCAGGCTACGCGGGCGCGATCTGGCCGGCGCGCAATCGTATGCGATCTGCCGGCGCGGCATTGCCTATGTGCCGGAAGAGCGCGAGGTCTTCGCCAACCTGACCGTGGACGAAAACCTGCGCATGGGCGAGCAGCGCGCCACCGAAGGCGCGCCGCAATGGACCTTCGAGCAGATGTTCGATTACTTCCCGCGCCTCAAGGAGCGCCGCAACACCAAGGCCGGCAGTCTTTCCGGCGGCGAGCAGCAGATGCTGACCATGTGCCGCTCGCTGCTGGGCAACCCCTTGGTGATCCTGATCGACGAGCCCACCGAAGGCCTCGCGCCAAAGATCGTGACGGTCGTCGGCGAGGCCATCCAGGACATTCACCGCCGGGGCGTCTCGGTGGTGCTGGTGGAGCAAAAGCTCGCCATCGCGCTGAAGGTATCGAGCCGCGTCTGCGTGATGGGCCACGGCCGCATCGTCTTTGAAGGCACGCCCGAACAACTCACCTCCAATACCCAACTTCTGAAGGACTGGTTAGCCGTATGAGCACCTCTTTGCCTATTGGATACCCGAATGCGCAGCCCTTTGCGCGCGCCAGCTACCCCGGCCTGGCCGGCAAGGTCGTGCTCAACACCGGCGGCGCCAGCGGCATCGGCCGCGCGATGGCGCATGGCTTTGCCCGGCATGGCGCGCGCCTGATGCTGCTGGACCTGGATGCGCAAGGACTCGCCAGCGCCAAGGCGGAGCTGGAAGCGGCTTACCCGGAAGTGCAGGTCGAAATCGTGAAGGCTTCGATCACCGACCCCGATGCCGTGGAGCAAGCCTGCGCCGCCACCGAGGCCCGCTTCGGCCGCATCGACATCCTGCTCAACAACGCCGGCATCTCGATGAACAAGCCGTCGCTGGAACTGACCCCCGACGACTGGCGCCGCGCCATCGATATCGACCTCTCCGGCGTGTTCTTCTGCACGCAGGCGGCGGCGCGCCGCATGGTGCGCCAGGGCGGCGGCTCCATCCTGAGCACCGCGTCGATGTGGGGCCTGGCCTCGTCCGCACGGCGCCTGGCGTACTGCGCCGCCAAGGCTGGCGTGGTGTCGCTGACCAAGTCGCTGGCGGCGGAATGGGCCGAGTACAACATCCGCGTAAACGCGGTCTGCCCGGGCTACACCAGCACCGCGCTGATGGAAACGCTGCTGGCCAGCAAGGCCATCGACGGCGAGGCGCTGCTGGCACGCACGCCGCTGCGCCGCTTTGGCGCACCTGAGGAGATGGCGGAAGTCGCCCTCTTCCTGGCCTCGGACTCGGCCGCGTTCATCACCGGCCATGCGCTGGTCTCCGATGGCGGCTGGACCGCCGACGGCTTCTGAGCACGCAGTCCCCCAACACGATTGAAAGCACCATCGAACGGTAATCAAGGATTCTCAAATGTCTGAACGTAGCGCCCTGCGCCCCGCCGCCGAATGGGTGGAACTGCGCACCACCGATGAAGACTGGGCCAAGGCCGACCCGGCCCTGCTCGGCACCCTGCTGAGCCACCTGCACCTGATCCGCGGCTTCGAGGAAGCCGTGCTCGAACTCGCCGCCGAAGGCCTGGTCCACGGCCCGGCGCACTCCAGCATCGGGCAGGAAGGCGGCGCCGCCGGCTCCATCGTGCCGCTGACCGGCGCGGACCAGATCAATGGCTCGCATCGCGGGCATCACCAGTTCATCTCCAAGGCGCTGGGCTACCTCGCGCCCAACGGCATCGACCCGCGCGCGCCGCTGCCGGCGGACGTGCAAACGCTGCTGCAACGCACGCTGGCGGAAATCCTGGGGTTGGCGCAGGGCTATTGCAAAGGCCGTGGCGGCTCCATGCACCTGCAATGGGCCGAAGCCGGCGCGCTGGGCACCAATGCCATCGTGGGCGGCGGCGTGCCCATGGCCGCGGGCGCGGCGTGGTCGCACCGGCATGCGGGCACGGATGCGGTCGCCATCACCTACTTCGGCGACGGCGCGGTCAATATCGGCTCGGTGCTGGAGACCATGAACCTGGCCGCCGCATGGAAGCTGCCGCTGTGCTTCTTTATCGAGAACAACCGCTACGCCGTCTCCACCACAGTGGAAGAGTCCACCGCCGAGCCGCGCCTGTCCGCGCGCGGCATGGGCTTCAATATCCCGAGCTGGAAGGTCGACGGCATGGACCCGCTGGCGGTGTACCTGGCCACGCGCGAAGCGCTCGCGCACATGCGCGCCGGCAAGGGCCCCACGATCATCGAAGCCGATCTCTACCGCTTCTTCCACCAGAACGGCCCCTTCCCGGGGAGCGCCTTCGGTTACCGCAGCAAGGACGAAGAGCAGCAATGGCGCGCGCGCGACCCGCTCGAACTGATGGCGCGCCGCATGCAGGCGCGCGGCCTGATCAGCGCCGACGACGTCGCCGCGCTGCGTGAGCGCATCAAGCAAGCCATGCGCGACGCGATGGCCGCACTGACCGAAGCCGATCCTTCCGGCAAGCCGGGCAAGCGCCGCATCCGGCCTGAGCTGTGGCCGAGCCCGGACTTCCGCGACGTGGGCATCCGTGGCGACCTGGGCGAGCTGGCAGGCCTGCGCTGCGAGGAGGAGGCCGGCTTCTGCGGCAAGCTGGACCAGCGCAAGTTCATCGACGTGGTGGCGGACGTCATGCAACGGCGCATGGAGACCGATCCGTCGGTGGTGGTGATGGGCGAGGACGTGCACCGCCTCAAGGGTGGCACCAACGGCGCCACGCGCGGCCTGCGCGACAACTTCCCCGACCGTGTGCTGGGCACGCCGATCAGCGAGAACGCGTTCGTGGGCCTGGGTGGCGGGCTGGCGCTGGATGGCCGCTACAAGCCGGTTGTGGAATTCATGTACCCGGACTTCATGTGGGTGGCGGCCGACCAGGTCTTCAACCAGATCGGCAAGGCACGCCACATGTTCGGCGGCGAGAGCGACGTGCCGCTGGTGCTGCGCACCAAGGTGGCGATGGGCACGGGCTATGGCTCGCAGCACTCGATGGACCCGGCCGGCATCTTCGCCACCAACCCGGGCTGGCGCATCGTGGCGCCTTCCACGCCGTTCGACTACGTGGGCCTGATGAACACCGCGCTGGCGTGCAAGGACCCGGTGCTGGTGATCGAGCATGTGGACCTGTACAACGCCTCGGGCGTGGGCCCCGTGGATGACTTCGACTATCACCTGCCTGTGGGCAAGGCGGCGGTACGCCGCGGCGGCAGCGACGTCACGGTTATCACGTATCTGTCGATGGTCGGCCACTCGCTCGAAGCGGTGGAGCAGACCGGCATCGATGCCGAGGTGATCGACCTGCGCTGGCTGGACCGCGCCAGCATTGACTGGGACACCATCGCGCAGAGCGTAAGGAAGACCAACAACGTACTGATCGTGGAACAAGGCGCGCGGGGCACCTCCTACGGCGGATGGCTGGCCGACGAGATCCAGCGCCGCTACTTCGACTGGCTGGACCAGCCCGTGCAGCGTGTGACCGGCGCGGAGGCCGCGCCGAGCATCTCCAAGGTGCTGGAGCGCGCCGCCGCCGCCCGCACCGAGGAAGTGGCCGAGGGCCTGCGCCAGGTGATGCGCGACAAGGGCGCGGCGTGAGTCCGGAAGCCCGCCCGGCCAACTGAACGAACCCAAGGAATACCGATGACCCTGAACATGATTGTTCCCCTGGAGGTCGGCATCGCCGTGCGCGACCTGCCGCGCATGCGCCGCTTCTACGAGCAAGTGCTTGGCTTCGCCTTCGTCAGCGAAGTCGCCGTGCCTGCGGCAAGCGCCATGCAGGCCGCCATGCACGCCGGCGGCTATACCGCCGTGCGCCTGCAGACGAACCATGGCGAGCGCATCAAGCTGCTGGCCCCGGTGCAAGCGCCCGCACCTGCGGCAGCGCCCGAGTACATCCTCGACAAGGCCAACTCCACCTACCTCACGTTTATCGTGGACGACATCCAGGCCACCGTCGACAAGCTGCTCGCTGCCGACGTGGAGTTCCTGACCGGCCCGCAGCGCATCGAAGTGCGCCCCGGCACCTACCTGGCATTCTGCCGCGATCCCGAAGGCAATGTGCTGGAGATCGTGCAGTACGCGGATATCGCCGCCTACCGCCCCGACCTGCAACTGAGGACCGCCTGACATGGCCACCCTGCTACGCATGCCCGAGGTGGCGGCCAATGCCACCCAGGCCACGCTGCAAGCGTGGACCAAGAACGAAGGCGATACGATTGCCGTGGGCGAGTGCATCGCCGAAATCGAAACCGACAAGGCCGTGGTCGAGCTCAATGCCGATTCGGCCGGCGTGCTCGCCCGCCGCCTGGTGGCGGCCGGCCAGGACGTGGAAGTGGGCGCGCCCATCGGCGTGCTGCTGGTCAATGGCGAAACCAGCGCGGATATCGATGCGCTGATCGCGGCGGCGGGTGGCGGCGCGCAAGTGCCGCCGGCCAAGGCGGAATCCGCTGGCCAGGCCATGGTGGCTGCCAAAGCCGCCTCGGCGCAAGCCACACGCATCTTCGCCAGCCCGCTGGCCCGCCGCCTGGCGGCGCAGCGCGGACTGGACCTGGCGGCATTGCGCGGCAGCGGGCCCAATGGCCGCATCGTCAAGCGCGATATCGAGCAGGCCGCCACCGCTGCGGCCGCTGCCAGCGCACCTGCCGTTGCGCGCCCCGCCGCGCCGCAAGCCAAGGCCAGCGATGCATTCACCGAAATCCCGCACAGTAATATGCGCCGCACCATCGCGCGCCGGCTGAGCGAGAGCAAGGCCACCATCCCGCATTTCTACCTCACGGCGGATTGCCGCATGGAGCCCTTGCTGGCGCTGCGCGCGCAGATAAACGCGAATGCGCCGCGCAAGATCTCGGTCAACGACTTCATCGTGCGCGCCGTCGCGGTCGCCTTGCGTGAGGTGCCGGCGGCCAACGTGGGCTGGACCGATACGGCGATGCGCCAGTATCCGCAGGCCGATATCGCGGTAGCGGTAGCCACGGACGCCGGCTTGATCACCCCCATCGTGCGCGCTGCCGATACGAAGCCGCTGTCCGTCATCAGCGCCGAAATCGCCGACCTGGCCACGCGTGCGCGCGCTTCGCAGCTGCGCCCCGAGGAGTACCAGGGGGGCAGCTTCAGCGTGAGCAACCTGGGCATGTTCGGCGTGTCCGAGTTCTCCGCCATCATCAATCCGCCGCAGGCCGCCATCCTTGCCGTGGGCGCCACGCAAGCAGTGCCGGTGGTGGAAGGCGGCGCGCTGAAGGCCGGGCAGGTCATGCGCTGCACGCTCTCGGTGGACCACCGCGCCATCGACGGCGCGCTGGCCGCCCAATGGCTGGCCGCGTTCAAGCGCCTGCTTGAAAACCCCTTGTCGATGCTGATCTAAGGACCATGACGTGGCGAACTCCTCATTTGACCTGATCGTCGTGGGCGGCGGCCCGGGCGGCTACGTGGCCGCCATCCGCGCCACGCAGCTAGGCATGAAAACCGCGCTGGTCGAGAAAGCGCACCTGGGCGGGATCTGCCTGAACTGGGGCTGCATTCCCACCAAAGCGCTGTTGCGCAGCGCCGATGTGCTGCGGCTGGTCAAGGACGCAGCGGCCTACGGTGTGCATGCCGCGCCGCCCACCGCCGACCTGCCGGCCATGGTGGCCCGCTCCCGCGCGGTGGCCGCGCAGCTCAACAAGGGCGTGGCCCACCTGATGAAGAAGAACGGCGTGACCGTGCTCAACGGCCACGGACGGCTGGCGGGCAAGGGCAAGCTAGAAGTCACCGCGACGGATGGCAAGACGCGCATCGTGTCGTCCGCCCACATCCTGCTCGCCACCGGCGCACGCGCCCGCCAGCTGCCCGCGCTGCCGGCGGACGGCAAGACGGTCTGGACCTATCGCGACGCGCTGGCGCCGCCCGTGGTGCCAAAGCGCATGCTGATCGTTGGCGCCGGTGCCATCGGCATCGAGTTCGCCAGCTTCTATCGCGCGGTGGGTGCCGAGGTGACGGTGGTGGAGATGGCGCAGCGCATCCTGCCGGTGGAAGATGCCGACATCTGCGCGCAGGTGGCAAGCAGCCTGACCCGGGAAGGCATCGTGCTGCATACGGGCACCGGCATCCAGAGCGCTGAGCGCAAGGGGCAGGGCTGGTCCATCGAGCTGCAAGGCGGCAAGTCCGGCGGCGCGAGAGTCGACGTCGACGTCGTGCTGGTGGCCGCAGGCATTGTCGGCAACGTGGAAGACCTCGGCCTGGAGCGGACCGCCGTCAAGGTCGAGAAGACGCATATCGTCACCGACGGCTTCGGCCGCACCGATGAGCCCGGCGTGTATGCCATCGGCGACGTGGCGGGCCCGCCGTGGCTGGCGCACAAGGCCAGCCACGAAGGCGTGATCTGCGTGGAGCGGATTGCCGGGCTGCATCCGCATGCGCTCGATGCCACACGAATTCCGGCCTGCACCTACAGCCATCCACAAGTGGCGAGCGTGGGACTCACCGAGGCACAGGCCAGGGAGCGCGGCCATCCCGTCAAGGTCGGCAAGTTCCCTTTCGCCGGCAACGGCAAGGCCATTGCCATGGGCAGCACTGCCGGCCTGGTGAAGGTGGTGTTCGACGCAGGCAGCGGCGAACTGCTCGGCGCCCATATGGTGGGCGACGAGGTCACCGAGATGATCCAGGGCTACGCCATCGCGCAGACGCTGGAGACCACCGAGGCCGACCTGATGGCCGCTGTCCTGCCGCACCCGACCATGTCCGAGGCCATGCACGAAGCCGTGCTCGCGGCCTACGGGCGCGCACTGCATATCTGAACACGGGAGACAACATGTACAACTTCGATCAACGCACGCTGCTGCTGACCGGGGCCAACGGCGGCATCGGCCGTGAGACGGCCAAACTGTTCCTGGCGCAAGGCGCCAACCTGGTACTGACGGATCTGGACGAAGCCGGCGTCGCCGGATTTGCCCGCGAGCTGGACCCGAGCGGTGAGCGCATCGCCACGATGCGCATGGACGCCGCCAGCCCCGACGATTGCGAGCGCGCCGTGGCGCTCGCGCAGGCGCGCTTCGGCGGCATCGATTTCCTGGTGCCGTCGGCAGGCTTGTACCAGGCCCAGCCAGTGGCCGAGATGAGCGACGCGCAATGGCGGCAGACGCTGTCGATCAATCTCGATGGCGTGTTCTATCTTGTGCGCCGCGCCATTCCCGCGCTGCGCGAGAACAGCGCCATCGTCAACCTGACGTCGGTGGCGGCGCACCGGGGCGCTTACTACAATGCGCACTATTCGGCCTCCAAGGGTGGCCTGCTCAGCCTCACCCGCAGCCTGGCGCGGGAACTCGGGCCGCGCACCCGCGTCAATGCTGTATCGCCGGGCGTGATCGAGACACCGATGACCACCGAGCTGATCCAGAAACGCGGCGCCGACTCCGTCGAGCAGACACCGCTCAAGCGCCTCGGCCACCCCCGCGAGATCGCCACCGCCATCGGCTTCCTGTGCAGCGATGCGGCCAGCTTTGTCACCGGCGAGGTGCTGCACGTCAATGGCGGGCTGTATATCGCGGGTTGAATCGCAGGTTGAATCGCGGCTTGAATCGCGGCTTGATCATCCCTCCGGCGGCCAAACGAGATCGCCGGATCCTGCTAACCTGCCGTCAGCGGCGCTGCGCCGAATCCCCCCAACATCGCTACGGAACCGGAACCAGACCATGTTGCAACTCCAAGACCCCTCCTTGCTGCGCCAGCAGTGCTATATCGATGGCCGCTGGACCGATGCGCAGCGTCATATCGACGTGACCAATCCCGCCACCGGTGAGCGCGTCGGCCAGGTGCCGCTGCTGGGCGCCGACGAAACGCGCCAGGCCATCGAGGCCGCCAACCGCGCCCTGCCGGCCTGGCGCGCGCGTACCGCCAAGGAACGCTCCGCGCTGCTGCGCAAGTGGTTCGAACTGCTGCTGGCGAACCAGGACGACCTCGCCCGCATCATGACCGCCGAGCAAGGCAAGCCCTTTGCCGAAGCCCGCGGCGAGATCGGCTACGCGGCCTCGTTCATCGAGTGGTTCGCCGAAGAAGGCAAACGCGTCTACGGCGAGACCATCCCCGCACCGGTCAGCAACCAGCGCATCGTCGTCACCAAGGAACCGGTGGGCGTGTGCGCGGCCATCACGCCGTGGAATTTTCCCGCGGCCATGATCACGCGCAAGGCCGGCCCGGCGCTGGCGGCAGGTTGCACGATGGTGGTCAAGCCCGCCTCGCAAACCCCGCTGACCGCGCTGGCGATGGTGGCGCTGGCGGAACGCGCCGGCATTCCCGCAGGCGTGCTGTCGGTCGTCACCGGCTCGGCCGCCGCCATCGGCGGCGAGCTCAGCAGCAACCCGCTGGTGCGCAAGCTCACCTTTACCGGCTCGACGGAAGTCGGCCGTACCCTGATGGCGCAGACGGCGTCCACCATCAAGAAGGTCTCGATGGAGCTGGGCGGCAACGCGCCCTTCATCGTGTTCGAGGATGCCGACCTGGATGCCGCCGTCGAAGGCGCCATCGTGTCCAAGTACCGCAACGCGGGACAGACCTGCGTCTGCGCCAACCGCCTCTACGTGCACAGCAAGGTCTATGACGCCTTCGCCGAAAAGCTGGTCGCGGCGGTACGCGCGCTGAAGGTGGGCAACGGCATGGAAGACGGCGTGCGCATCGGACCGCTGATCGACGGCAAGGCCGTGACCAAGGTCGAGGAACATATCACCGACGCGATCTCCAAGGGCGCGCGCGTGCTGCAAGGCGGCAAGCGTCACGCGCTCGGGCAATCGTTCTTCGAGCCTACCGTGCTGGCCGACGTGACGCCCGGCATGCTGGTCGCGCGTGAAGAAACCTTCGGCCCGCTCGCGCCGCTGTTCCGCTTCGAGACCGAGGACGAAGTCGTCGCCATGGCCAACGACACGGAATTCGGCCTGGCGAGCTATTTCTACGCCCGCGATCTCGGCCGCGTGTGGCGCGTTTCCGAGCGGCTGGAGTACGGCATGGTCGGCGTCAACACCGGCCTGATCTCGAACGAGGTGGCGCCCTTCGGCGGCGTCAAGCAATCGGGCGTGGGCCGCGAAGGCTCGCACTACGGCATCGAGGACTATCTGGTCATCAAATACACCTGCATGGCCGGCATCTGAGCCATCGCCATGCCCGCGGGACGGCGCGCATCCGTCCCGCCTCCCGCTTCCTTTTCTCCCTCTCGCCTCTCCCTCGCCCACTTCCACGTCACCCGGAATCCCGCAATGCAGATCGATGGCAATACCCAGCTTGTCGGCATCATCGCCGCCCCCATCGCGCACGTGCGCACGCCGCAACTCTTCAATGCCTCGGTCGCCCGCCAGGGCCTGAACGCCGTGTGCGTGCCCTTTCATGTGGATGCGGCGCAATTGCAGACATTCCTCGCCGGCGCGCCGGCCGCGCAAAACCTGCAAGGCCTCGTCGTCACCATGCCGCACAAGGAGGCGGTGGTGGCCATCTGTGGCGAACTGACCGATGCCGCGCGCCTGCTCGGCTCCGTCAATGCGATGCGCTTCGACCGCCAGAAAGGCTTTTGGGTCGGCGGCAACTTTGATGGCGACGGCTTCGTCGCCGGCCTGCGTGAACGCGGCCACAGCCTGTCTGGCAAGCGCGTGCTGCAGCTTGGCGCCGGCGGCGCCGGCAAGTCGATGGCCTACGCCATGGCGCGCGAGCAGCCGGCCGAACTGGTCATCTACAACCGCTCCGCCGACAAGGCCGAAGAACTGGCCGCGAGCCTGAAAGCCGTGCTGCCGACCGTCTCGATCCGCGCCGGCGATAACAACCCCGCCGGCTTCGACGTGGTCGTCAACGCCACCGCGCTCGGCTTGCGCGATACCGACGCCACACCGCTCCCCGCCGAGCAACTAGGCGCAGGCACGCTGGTCTGCGAGGCGGTGATCCGCGATGGCGATACCCCGCTGCTGAAGGCCGCGCGCGAACGCGGCTGCGCGGTGCATCACGGTCAATGGATGCTGTATGGGCAGATCGTGGAGATCGCGCGCTTCCTTGGCGTTGCGCTGGCACCGGAGTTTGTCGAACGGATCCTGGGGCCGGCGGACTGAGCACGAGCACGGCGGCATAACGAACGCCCGCCCTCTCCCCCCGCCCCTCTCCCGCAAGCGGGAGAGGGGAGCAAGCCGGTGGATAGCAAACGGTGGCGCGCCGGCAGATACCGCCCCGCGCGAAAGCCCAAACGCGCGATATCCGAGGACGAAAGCAAGAGCGCTGCCGCCAGACGCCGATTCGGTGTAGCCGTGCGGAGCGCCCAAGGGGCGGGCCACACCAACCCGCGATGCGAAGCGAGCCGTCAAGGTGTACAGGCCGTATGGGGCGCCTTCTTTGCCTACTTTCTTGGCAAGACAAGAAAGTAGGTCGCCGCCCCGCAGGGGCGGTGAAACTGCAGTTGACTTTGACTTTGAACGGCAAGCAATATCAAATCACCCCATCCCGCCGCAACCCCTCAATCACCTCCCCCGTCACCCCCCAATCCCGCAACACCGCCTCACTATCCGCACCCGGCTCCGCAGGCGCCTGAGGCACCCCCGCCGGCGTGCGGCTGAAACGCGGGGCCGGCGCCGGCTGCATCACCCCGTCGATCTCAAGAAACGTCTCGCGCGCCCGGTTATGCGGATGTTGCGGCGCCTCGTCCCAGTCCAGGATCGGGGCAAAGCAGGCGTCGCTGCCTTCCAGCAGCTCGCACCACTGCGCGCGCGTGCGGGTGAGGAACAGCGTGGTCATGCGGGCCTTGAGCTCGGGCCAGTGGCGTTTGTCGAGCTGCTTGTCGAAGAGCGGATCGTCCAGGCCGCAGCGCTCGCGCAGCAGCGCGTAGAACTGCGGCTCGATGGCGCCCACCGCAACGTACTTGCCATCCGCGCAGGCATAGGTGTCGTAGAAATGCGCCGCCCCATCCAGCAGGTTGTCGCCGCGCTGGTTGGTCCAGCGCCCGGCGGCCTTGAAGCCGTACATCATGGCGGACAGCAAGGCCGTGCCGTCGGTCATGGCAGCGTCCACCACCTGCCCCTTGCCGGAGTTGCGGGCTTCGTTGATGGCGCACATCACGCCAAACGCCAGCAGCATGCCGCCGCCGCCAAAGTCGCCAACGTAGTTGAGCGGCACCACCGGTGGTTCCCCCGCCCGGCCGATGGCGTGCAGGGCGCCGCCGATGGCGATGTAGTTGATATCGTGGCCGGCGGCCTGGGCCAGCGGGCCGTGCTGGCCCCAGCCGGTCATACGGCCGTACACCAGCGCCGGATTGCGCGCCAGGCAAGGCTGCGGCCCCAGGCCCAGGCGTTCCATCACGCCGGGGCGAAAGCCTTCGATCAGCACGTCGGCCTTGGCGATCAGGTCCAGCACGACCTCGGCCGCGCCGGGCTTGCGCAGGTCGATGGCCAGGGAGCGCCTGCCGCGCGCGGTCACGTCGCAGCGCGCGCGGCCGGCGCCGGTGGCCGGCGCCTCGCCGGGATTGGCCGGGCGAGGGCGGTCGATGCGAATCACCTCGGCGCCCTGGTCGGCCAGCATCATCGCGCAGAACGGCGCCGGGCCGATTCCAACCATTTCCACCACTTTCAGTCCAGCCAACGGTCCCGCCATGTCCTGTCTCCGGTTGTGTGCTCCCGCAGGGGAAGCGTCGTGCCGGTCAGTTTGCCACGCTCGCCGGGCTGTGGAATCGTCAATAACGACGAATACGCGAATAGACGAACATGCGAACACGCGCGCAACAACGGCCCGGGCCTAGGCCAGGCCCGCCGCCGCGAAAGCCGGCGGTGTCGCGGCAAGCGCCTCGGCGAGCGCTTGGGACATGCGCTCGCCGAGGTCGCCGGGCACCGGCTGCCCGCTGTCGGCCAGTGCCTGGGCCACGCTGACCACCTTGTCGGCACGGTAGTGGCGCCCGCTGCCTATGGCGGCCTCGAAATCGTTGGCGCGGCCATTGATCTCCCGCGGATCGGCGCTGACCAGCAGCACGGCGTGCGCCAGCACCACGTGCAGGCTGGCGTCGCCCGCGCCCGCCACGCGGCGCCAATATTGCGCCGTGCCGGCAATCTTGCGGGCCTGCTCCGGCGGGCCCCAGGCCAGGTTGAAGCGGCCGTCGCAAAACGACCCATCCACCGCTTGCCAGTGCGTCTGCAAGCCCAGGCGGCTCAACGCGGCGGCCAGCACCTCGCACAGATGCAGATAGGCCAGCTCGGCATAGGTCCCGGCGCCGCCGCGCACCGGATAGGCCAGGCTCAGGTTGACGATGCCCGGGCCCTGCGGCACCAGCCCGCCGCCTGACAGGCGCAGCCAGACCGGGCAGCCACGCGCGGCAAAGTCGGCGCGCGCGGCCTCCAGTTGCGCATGCCGCAGGTAGCTGCGCGGCACCACCAGCGAAACCGGCGCCTGCCACAGGTGCGCCAGCCAGCGGCCGGCGGATGCCCGCTCCAGCAGCGCCTGCTCGGCGTGCAAGGGATCGGGGTCGGTGGGATCGGGATCGAGGAATTCAAATCGCATGGCATGACCGGTAAGCGCCGGGACGGAACGCGCACATGCCGGGCCGCACCGCGGCCCGGTGCCGGTCAATGGAAGGTGAAGCCACCGTCGACGTTGACCGACTGCCCGGTCACATTGTCCATGGTCGCGAAGAACAGCGCCATCCGGCCCATGTCTTCGGGCGTCTGCGCCCGCCCCTGCGGGATCAGCGTGAGCTGGTGGCGGGCCCAGGAATCCTCCACCGATTCGCCTTCTGCCTTCCATTCGTCGGAGAGGCGATCCCACATATAGGTGCGCACGATGCCGGGGCAGATCGCGTTGACGGTGATGCCGTCGCGTGCCACTTCCTTGGCCAGGGCGTTGGTGAAGCCAACCACCGCGAACTTCGAGGCGCTGTAGTGGGCAAGGTTGGGGAAGCCTTCCTTGCCGGCGATCGAGGCGACGTTGATGATGCGGCCCTTGTGCTGGGCTTTCATGTGTTCCAGCGCGGCCTGGCAGCCGAGGAAGGTGCCTTTGGCGTTGACGTCCATGACAAAGTCCCAGTCGCGCTCGCTGAGTGCATCGACAGGGTGGATGCTGATGACGCCTGCGCAGTTGACCAGGATATCCAGGCCGCCGAGCTGGTCGAGTGCCTGCCTGACCATGGCGCGGTGCATCTCGGCTTTTGTCACGTCGACCTTGAGGGTGCTCACCCGGCGGCCGAGCGCGCGCACGTCTTGCGCGGTTTCGCGCATGGCGTCTTCGAGCAGGTCGGCGATCAGGATATCAGCGCCGGCCTTGGCGAGTGTCAGGGCGATGCCGCGGCCAATGCCGCGCGCACCGCCGGTGATGACGGCGACTTGTCGCTTCAGGGGTTCGTTCATGGGTGGTCTCCTAGCCTTGTCTTGTTGATTTTCTTGTGCATACAGCCACGAAATACGTCGCGCGATGCGCTGGTTTGCTCCCCTCTCCCGCTTCGTGGGAGAGGGGAGCAAACCAGCGGGACTGCGCTTCGTCAGCCGCCGATATGCCGCTTGAGCAGCGCGTTGACTTCGTTGGCCTTCTCCATCTGGCTCATATGGCCGGCATCGTCGAACACCTTCACCGTCGCGCCGGCCGGCGCGTTGGCCGCATGCGACGCGGGAATGATCTGGTCCTGCGCGCCCCAGATCACCAGCACAGGCTTGCCGGTATCGCCCAGCCTGTGACCGGGCAGCTCGGTTTGCCGGCCACCACCGAACAGGCTGGCGCCTAGCGTGCCGAGCGCTTGCGTAATGCCGTCCAGCCGCTTGTACTTGAGCAGGTCGTCCAGCATCTGGCGGCTGACCAGCCCGGCATCGGCGAACAGCAGTTCCACCACCGGCTTGAGGTCGCGGCGGGATTGCGCGTTGACGAAGCCTTCGGTGTACTGGCTGTTGACCTCCTCGCCAAGGCCCGCTGGCGATACCAGCGCGACCGAGCGCACGCGTTGCGGCGCGTCCACCGCCAGCTGCGCGGCGACGCCGCCGCCCATCGAATGGCCCACCAGGTGGGCCTGGCCGATGTCGAGCGCATCCATGAAATGCGCGACGAACCCTGCCAGCGATGCGAGCGTAGTGCCGGGCAGCCTGGGCGTGGCGTGTCCGTGCGCCGGCAGGTCCAGCGCGATGACGGTGTGCGCATCGGCCAGTGCGTCGAGGTTGAACAGCCAGTTGTCCAGGTCCCCGCCGAAGCCATGGATGAACAGCACGGTGTCCGCGCCCTCGCCGCGCTTTGCGTAGCGCGTGCGAATGCCGTCGACTTCGATGAACTGATAGGCCGAGGCGGCGGCGCCCTCCTCTTCTTCATCAGCCGCCGGCGTTTCATAGGCGGCGACAAAAGCGTCGATGTCCGCGTCGCTGACCTCGGGCGGCGCCAGCACACCCAGCAGCGCCTTGACCGGCAGGATGTCGCCCACGGCCGCCACCTTGCGGCGCAGGGTGCCGGCGTCCGGCGCTTCCACCGCGTTGGCGATCTTGTCGGTCTCCACGTCGAGGATCGGCATGCCGACCGTGATCTGCGCGCCTTGCTCGACCAGCCAGTCGTTGATCGTGCCTTCTTTCATCGACAGGCCCCATTTGGGCATGACGATCGGGGTGATCGCGGCCATCAGTGTTTCCCTCCTTTCACGGTCTTGCGCGCGGCATCGGCGATGTGCGCCGCGCTGGGGATGTAGAGGTCTTCCAGCGCGGGCGAGAACGGCACCGGCGTATGCGGCGGGCAGACCATCTCGATGCCGGCCTTGAGCGCGCCGAACGCGCGCTGCGCCACCTGTGCCGAGATGTCGGTGGCGATGTTGCAGCGCGGGCTGGCTTCATCCACCACCACCAGGCGGCCGGTGTGTTCCACCGACTCCAGCACGGTGTCGATATCCAGCGGCGAGAGCGTGCGCAGGTCGACGATCTCCGCTTCGATGCCTTCCTTGGCCAGTGTCGCCGCCGCCTCCAGCGCACGGTGCACCATCAGGCCATAGGTGACGATGGAAACATCCTTGCCGTCGCGCACGATGTTGGCCTCGCCGAAGGGGATCGCATATGAGTTCTCCGGCACCTCGCCTTCGAAGCCATAGAGATTCTTGTGCTCGCAGAAGATGACGGGGTCGTTGTCGCGGATCGCCTGGATCAGCAGGCCTTTGGTGTCATATGGCGTGCTGGGGCACACCACCTTGAGGCCGGGGATATGCGTAAACAGCGGCGTGAGCATCTGGCTGTGCTGGGCGGCTGCGCGAAAGCCCGCGCCCACCATGGCGCGGATCACCACCGGCGTCTCCGCCTTGCCGCCGAACATGTAGCGGAACTTGGCCGCCTGGTTGAAGATCTGGTCGAAGCACACGCCCATGAAGTCGATGAACATCAGCTCGGCAATCGGGCGCATGCCGCAAGCCGCGGCGCCGATGGCCGCGCCCACATAGGCGGATTCGGACAGCGGCGTGTCCAGCAGGCGGTCGCCGTGCTTGGCGTACAGGCCCTTGGTCACGCCGAGCACGCCGCCCCAGGCGTCTTTCTCGCCGTCCGCGCCGGCGCCGCCGACGATGTCTTCGCCGAGCATGATCACGCTCGGGTCACGGGTCATTTCCTGGTCGATCGCTTCGTTGATCGCCAGCTTCATGCTTAATTTGCGGGACATGGTGTGGTCTCCTGATCTTGCTTGCTGTCGTTATGTCTCGGAATGGCTGAGGTCGCGCGCTTAGTGCTTAGTAGCTGACGTACACATCGGTCAGCAGGTCGGCGGGCGTGGGGAACGGCGCCGCCTTGGCCTGCTGCACGGCGTCCTCGATCAGCGCGGCAACCTGCTCGTCGATGGCCTTGAGCTCATCCAGCGCGATCACGCCGGCCTGGGTCACGGTGGCGGTGAACTTCTTCAGGCAGTCCTTGTTGGCGCGAATGTCATCGAGCTCGCCGGAGGCGCGATAGGTTTGCGCGTCACCTTCGAAGTGGCCATAGAAGCGGACCATCTTGCATTCCAGCAGGGCCGGGCCACCGCCTTCGCGGGCCCGCTTGATGACTTCGCCCGCCGCCTCGTGCACCGCGAAGAAATCCGTGCCATCCACCGTCACGCCGGGAATGCCGAAGCCGGCGGCGCGGTCGACGTAGCTGTCCACTGCCGTGCCGTAGTCGCGCGCGGTGGATTCGGCATAGCCGTTGTTCTCGATCACGAAGATCACCGGCAGGTTCCACACCGCGGCCAGGTTCAGGCTCTCCAGGAAGGTGCCCTGGTTGGACGCGCCATCACCGGCAAAGGTGATGCCGATCTCGCCCTTGCCGCGGAACTTGGCGGCCAGCGCGGCGCCGCACACCAGCGGCGCGCCCGCGCCCAGGATACCGTTGGCGCCCATCATGCCCTTGGACAGATCGGCGATATGCATGGAGCCGCCCTTGCCGTTGCAGGAGCCGCCCTTGCGCCCGTAGATCTCCTTCATCATCGCCACCGGGTCGACGCCCTTGGCAATGCAGTGGCCGTGGCCGCGGTGGGTGCTGGCGATGCGGTCGCCGTCGCCCAGGTGGTGCAGGATGCCGACCCCGGCGGCTTCCTCGCCGGCGTAGAGGTGGACGAAGCCCGGGATGTCGCCGCGCCCGAAGTCCACGTGCAGGCGCTCTTCGAAATCGCGGATGGTGCGCATCCTGCGATAAACGGCGAGCAGTTCCTGCTTGTCGAGGGGCAGCGTGTTCCCGGCGGTACCGGATGCGTTGGCTGTCATGTCTGTCTCCTTCATGGTTTTGTGGTGGCGGTAGAAAGCTCGGTGAGTGGCTGGGGTGGGGAATGCTGTGGTTGCCGGGGCGGCGGCGCGCGCCCGCTGCGCATCAATCCGGCGGCGGCGGCGTAGCGCATGCAGGCCGCCACGTCGATGCTCAGGAAGGCGCGCTCGCGCAGCGTCACGGTGACTTCGTCCTGCGGGCCGAACACCAGCTCGCGCTCGCCGTCCAGCGCGACGATGCCGGCGCGCTGGCGCACGCGGTGCGCAACGCCGTCGGTCAGGCGTTCCCAGCCCGCGATGGGCACCGCGCGCAGCAGGCCGGGCGCAATCGGCGCGTGCAGCGCGAAGCGGCCTTCGCCGGGCGCGGCCAGCTCGATCGCCAGGCCGCCGGGCTCATGCCTGCCCACGGGCTCCAGCAAGCCGCCGATGGCGGACAAGCCAATCGCCTGCGGATCGGCGAAGGACACGTAGACCGCGCCCAGCGTCTCGGTCTTCCACAAGGCGCGCGCGCCGATGAAATGCTCGTGGGAAATCACGGCGTCGACCAGCGCGATGTCGTGGCGCACCTCGCCTTCACCCGCAATCGTGATGTCGAGCCGCTTGTTGGCGGCCAGCGCATGCGCGGCGGGAACGCGGCCGCTGGCAAACAACCCCGTGGCCAGCCCGGTGATGGTGGGCTCGCGCATTTCGGGGTAGGCGTTGTTGGTGCCGGTGGAGATGCCGGCAATCGGCACGTTGCCGCATTCGCGCACCACCGCGCGGTGGGTGCCATCGCCGCCGAGCACGATGATGGCGGCAACGCCCGCCTCGCGCAGCATGCGTGCGGCCAGGAAGGTGTCGTCGACGCGCGCGGTGACCGGCATGTCAAGGTATTCCACCTCCGGCAGCGCGGCGTCCGGCCCCTGGCGGCGCGACAGGTGGCGCGACAGCAGCACGCGCATGCCCTCGCGGTCCGGCATCATCAGCACGCGGCCAACCCCGCAGGCAGCCAGCGCGGCCAGCAGGCGCAGCACGATATTGACGCGGTCGGCCAGTTGCAGCGTGTTGGCGTTGGCGATCACGCGGCGGATATCGCGCGCGGAAATCGGGTTGGCGATGATGCCGACCAGTGGCCGGCTGGCCAGCGCTTGCTCACCCATGCCTGTCTCCTGTCTTTCTGGTTATGACAGGCATATCGCAACGGCCGTGCCAGCCCGCATCAGCGCGCCGGGGACGGCAAAAACCCGGGATTACCCCAGGTAAACGCGGGGCGCGCGGGGACTTTACGGGCCATGCGCACGCCGCGGCGTGACAGGTGTCACAGCATCACGTGTACAGGGGGTGAACAGGTGTAGCGGGGATCTTGCGCCGGGCAGGGAAGGCGGCGCGGGCGAGCCGCGCCGCCATGCTCGCTGGCTGGCTAATGCGCCGCGTCGCGCTGGTTGGGCGATGCGATGCCGTAGCGCGCCATGCGGCGGTACAGCGTCATCCTGCTCACGCCGATCTGGCGCGCCACCGCGCTCAGGTTCCAGCCGGCCGCGCGCAGGTATTGCATCAGCAGCATGCCTTCAGGCGGCAACTGATGCGGGTCCAGGCAGGGGGCCGGCAAGGCCGGCGCGCTGGCGGCTTCGGTGGCCGCTTCGGTGGCCGCGCTGCCCGGCGGGACGCTGGCGGAAACCGGAAGCAGGCCCTGCTGCGGCATCCCCTCGCCAATCCCCTCCGGGAGATCCTCCACCTCGATATGGCCGTCGTCGCAGACCGCCCGCGCGTACTCCAGCGCATTGCGCAGCTCCCGCAGGTTGCCGGGCCAGCGGTGCGCGTGCAGCCGCGCGCGCACCGCGGGCGACAGGCTCGCGGTAGCTGGCTTGCCGCCCGCATCCAGCATCTTGCCGATCAGCCAGTCCAGGTCCGTGCGCTCACGCAGCGGCGGCAGCATCAGCCGCGCGCCGTTTAGCCGGTAGTACAAGTCCTCGCGAAAGCGCCCGCTGCTCACCAGCTGGTCCAGCGGATGGTGCGTGGCGGAGATCACGCGCAGGTTGACCGGCACCGGGCGCGCCGCACCGATGGCAAGCACCTCGCCTTCGGCCAGCACACGCAGCAGGCGCGATTGCAGCTCGCGCGGCATGTCGCCGATCTCGTCGAGAAACAGCGTGCCACCGTCTGCCTCCTGGATCAGCCCGCGCTTGGGACGCGAGCCCGCGCCCGAAAAGCTGTTGGCCAGGTGGCCGAACAGTTCGCTCTCGATCAGGGATTCGGGAATCGCCGCGCAGTTCACCGCCACGAAAGGGCCGTCGCGGCGCGCGCTGGCCCGGTGCAGGGCCTTGGCCAGGTACTCCTTGCCGCTGCCGGTCTCGCCATTGATCAGCAGGTTGATGGGCGAATCCACCAGCTTTGCGGCCCGCAGCAATTGCTGCTGCAATGCGGCATCGCCACCGCACAGCGCGGCCAGCGGCGCCTGCAGCGGCGTGGCCCGCTCGGTAGTATCACGCGCGCGCTGCCAGCGCAGCGCCGGCGGCATCACGCTCAGGTAAAGCCGCGCGCCGGTGCGCGCCAGCGCCAGCGCGCGCTGCTCGCTGGGGCGCGAATGCATGAAGCGGCCCAGCTCATCGAGCCGCGCCTCGAACAGCGACTCGAATGGCATGCCAAGCAGCGGCGCGCCACCCGGGGCCACGCCCAGCTCGGCCTCCAGCATCTGCTGCGCGCGGCGGTTATGGCCAACGATGCGGCCCGACGCATCGAGCGCGAGCAGATATTCCGGGTTGACGTCGACAAACTCCGGCGCGGCGTTGAGCTTGAGGATCCAGTCCTCGCGGTGGCTGCGCACAAAGCTGGCGTTCTCGATCCGGCTGGCATAGATGCGCACCATCTGCAGCGCCAGGCCCTGGCTGTCCTTGGCCTGCGGCGAGGTCAGCGCGGAAATGTCGAGGATGGCGCAGAGGCTGCCGTGCGAATCGAACAGCGGCGCCGCGGTGCAGGTGAGCGGAATATGGGTGGCGTCGAAATGATCCGCCTGGTGCACGGTCAGCGCCTGGCCGGTGGCCAGCGCGGTGCCCACCGCGCAGGTGCCGGCGCCGGATTCGCTCCATTGCGCGCCCAGGTACAGGCCGGCATGGCGCAGGCGGGCATCGGCGTTGGCGTCGCCCAGGTAATCCACTGTCACGCCCTGCGCGTCGGTCAGCAGCACCACGTAGCCCATCCCGGCCACCTGGCTATAGAGCGTCTGCAGCCCGTGGCGCGCAATCTGCGCAAAATCGTCGATGCGCTGCTGGTGCTCGCGCAACCGGGTCTGCGGCAGGATGCGCGCCTCTTGCATGCGCGCCGGATCCAGCCCGTACTGATGCACGCAGCGCCGCCACGAATTCTGGATGATGGTTTCCGGCGCACGCACCATCGGCGCGCTGGCGCGGGTGGTGAGCTGGACTACCGTGTCGATGTGCTCGCGTTGCCGCAGGTCCATCGTGGTCTCCTTGTCGTCTCCTGGCGCGCTGCCGTGCTGGCGCGTGCCAACTCCCGGCTCTCGCGTGGCCTCTGCTGCGCCGCAGGGTTGCAGCGTGGGCGGCCGGGAGTCCTAATGTATCCGACAGGGAGCGGCTTGGGCAAACCCGATCGCGCTGGCCGGGCGCGCAGGACGAGCGTCAACGCGCGCCAAGTGCAGCCAGCGCTTCACGGCGGGAGGCCGCTATGGCAGGCTTTCCCAAGCCGGTGTGCGCTGGTTGGCGCACGCGCGCGCTCAAGCGCCGAGCCGCTGCGCCAGTTCCGTCAAGCTATCCACCACCACATCCCAGTCCGACTCGGCCGCCAGATCCTTCGCCTGGTTCGGCCCGTACTCCGTAGGCCGGTTGACATAGGCAGTCCGCATGCCATGCGAGCGGCCATGCCGCAGGTCATTGTTGTGCGCCGCAACCAGCATCACCTCCGACGGCTGCAGGTCGAAGAAGGCAATCACGCCTTGATAGATCTCCGCCTGCGGCTTGAAGTGGCGCACGATGTCCGCGCTGAACACCGCGTCCCACGGCAGGCCGGCATACTTGGCCGTGTCGACCAGGCACTGCACGCTGCCGTTGGAGAAGGTGGAAATGATGTAGCGCTGCTTTAGCCGCGTGAGGCCGGGCACGCTATCCGGCCAGCCCCGCAGGCGGTGCCAGGCACGGTTGAGGTAGTCCTTCTCCACTTCGCTCAGGTCTTCGATGCCGAACTGGTCGAGCAGTGCGTCGAGCCGTTCGCGGTGCAGCACGTCGATATTGGCCCACAGCCGCTCGCCCTTGCGCACGCGCTCCATGCCGGGCACGTAGCCGGCGCGCCAGGCGTCGGCAAAGGCCGTCCAGTCGGCCTCGATGCCCTTGTTCCGCCCGAACGCGGACAGGTCCGCGATCACGCTGGTACGCCAGTCCACCACGGTACCGAAGACGTCGAACACCAGCGCCTTGACCGCGCTCAGGTCCGCCGCCTTGCTACCGGCGCTGTTGCCGTGGCTCAATCTGTTCTCATGCATCCCTTATCTCCTCCGGGGCAGGCCAGTTCAGGCGCTGGCCTGGTCCAGCAGCGCGATATCGCCGGCGCTCAGTGGCAGGCGCGTGGCGGCAATCAGGTCGTCCAGCTGCGCCAGCGAGGTGGCGCTGGCAATCGGCGCGGTAATGCTGGGGCGCGCGATCTGCCAGGCCAGCGCTACCTGCGTCGGGTTGGTGGCGGTGCGCGCCGCGACCTCGTCCAGCGCCGCCAGGATGCGCAGGCCGCGCGCATCGAGATAGGCCTTGACGCGCTGGCCGCGCGCGCCGCTCTTGGCAAGGTCGGCCTCGGAGCGGTACTTGCCGCTGAGAAAACCGCTGGCCAGTGCATAGTAGTTGAACACGCCCAGGCCTTCGCGCAGCACCAGCGGCTCAAGCTCGGCCTCATACTCGCTGCGGGTATAGAGGTTGTAGTGCGGCTGCAGGCTCTCGTAGCGCGGCAGGTTGTGGCGGCGGCTGGTTTCCAGCGCCTCGGCCAGGCGCGCGGCGCTGTAGTTGGAGGCGCCGATGGCGCGCACCTTGCCGGCCTTGATCAGGCGGGCGTAGGCGTCCAGGGTTTCCTCGAGCGGCGTGTCCCGGTCTTCGTCGTCATGCGACTGGTAGAGATCGATGTAGTCAGTCTGCAGGCGCTGCAACGACGCGTCGACGGCGCGTTCAATATAGGCGCGCGACAAACCCTTGCGGCCCTCGCCCATGTCCTTGCCCACCTTGGTGGCCAGCACCACCTCGGCACGCTTGCCGCTGCGCTTGAACCACTTGCCGATGATGGCCTCGGACTCGCCGCCCTGGTTGCCCGGCACCCAGCGCGAGTACACGTCGGCGGTATCGATGAAGTTGAGCCCGGCGCCGACAAAGGCATCGAGCAGCCGGAAGGAGGTGGCCTCGTCGGCGCTCCAGCCGAACACGTTGCCACCAAATGCCAGGGGCGAGACTTCCAGCCCGGACCTGCCCAGTTTGCGTGTGGTGATGCTTGAGGTCATGCGTTTTGCTCCGCGGGTTGCGTCGAGCCGCCCGTCATCCAGGCGCGGCGAAAGTCACATTGTAGGCAGGGATCGGAAAGCTTGCCGGCCCGGGCAGAAGCATCTCTTTAACCACTTCTATTTCCCCCATTCAAGTCCCGACGCTGATGGGCCGTTAACCGGCTGTGGCCAGGCGATGCGCAGCGAGCGCATTCGCCTCGCCTGTGCCGCACTGTCAACATCAGGGTCAGGCCGATGCCGCGCCGCCGGCGCAAACCGGCTGCCCATACCGGTCAAGCATGATCATGAATCGAATCTCGTTGAACGCCAAACTCTGGGCCGCGCTGGTGGCGATGTGGCTGGCCCTGCTGGCGCTGAGCACCTGGAGCGCCGTGCACACCCGCGCCACCATGATGGCCGAGCGCCGCGAGAGCCTGCAGTCCCTGGTGGCGACCGCCGAAGGCATCATCAAGCTCTACGTGGACCGCGCCGCCAAGGGCACCATGAGCATCGAGGATGCCCAGGTCGCGGCCAAGGATGCACTGCGTGTGATGCGCTTCGGCGACAAGGGCTACCTGTTCCTGCTCAACTCCAAGCCGCAGGTGGTGCTCAACCCCGGCCTGCCGGATACGGAAGGCAAGATCCTGGGTGACTTCAAGGACCCCGACGGCAAGCTGGTCTACCAGAGCATCGTCGATGCGGGCAAGGCGAGCGCGCGCGCCGGCGCCGGCCCTGATGACGGCTTCGTCACCTACCGTGGCCGCCTCCCCGGCACCGAAACGCCCGCGCGCAAGCTGACCTATGTGCGCTATGTGCCGGCATGGGACTGGCACGTGGCCACCGGCGTGTTCCTCAAGGACATCGAAGGCAGCTTCCGCGACGACCTGATCTCCGCCGCGATCAGCACCTTGCTGATCGGCGCGCTGGTATCGGCATTCATGCTGGCCATCATGCGCACCGTGCGCAAGAGCCTGGGCGGCGAGCCGGCCTACGCCACCGAAGTGGTCACGCGCATTGCCGACGGCGACTTCACGGTGCCGGTGCGCATTCGCGCCGGCGACGAGCACAGCCTGCTGGCGGCCATGCAGCGCATGCAGCAGCGCCTGTCCGGCACGCTCGGCGAGATCCGTGGCGCGGCGGATTCGATCGCCTCGGCCACGCAGCAGATTTCCGCGGGCAATACCGACCTGTCGCAACGCACCGAGGAACAAGCCTCGGCACTGGAGCAAACCGCTTCAAGCATGGAACAGCTGACGGGCATCGTGCGCCAGAACGCGGACAATGCGCGCCAGGCCAGCTCGCTGGCGGTCAACGCTTCCGATATCGCGCAACGCGGCGGGCAGGTAGTCAACCAGGTGGTGAGCACCATGGGCGAGATCAACGGCGCCTCGCGCCAGATCGTCGACATCATCGGCGTGATCGAAGGTATCGCCTTCCAGACCAATATCCTGGCGCTGAACGCCGCCGTGGAAGCGGCGCGCGCCGGCGAGCAAGGCCGCGGCTTTGCCGTGGTGGCGGGCGAGGTGCGCAGCCTGGCCCAGCGCTCGGCCACCGCCGCCAAGGAGATCAAGGGCCTGATCGACAACTCGGTGGCCCAGGTGGACAACGGCTCGGCGCTGGTCGCCAAGGCGGGCCAGACCATGGAGGACATCGTTGGCGCGGTCAAGCGCGTGACCGACATCATGGGCGAGATCAGCGCGGCATCGAACGAGCAGAGCACCGGCATCGAGCAGGTCGGGCAAGCGGTGAACCAGATGGACACCGTGACCCAGCAGAACGCGGCACTGGTGGAACAGGCCGCCGCCGCGGCCCAAGCGCTGGCCGAGCAGGCGCAATCGATGATGCGCTCGGTGGCATCGTTCCGGCTGGCGGCTTAGGGAGCGGGACTGGGGGAGAGAGCGGGCGCTCGTTGCGCCTGCGTGCTGAAACAAACCACGGGCTTCGCTTCAAGTGGCTCCTGGTTAAGCCACCCCGCTCTCCGGCACTCTCCCCGGCCCTCTCCCCCTGAGGGGCGAGGGAGAGACAGCCGTCGTCATGGCGCGCGGATCTGGCCCGTTCAGCGGCTTCGGCTGGTGCTTCAGGTTTGTCAGCAGCCTGAGCCCGCGCCACACCGGCGGGCTCTTTTTCATTTCCCGACCAACGTCCATATAAGCGCACCGTCTGTCCAAGGTGCGCGAGATCTTCGCCTTCGTGGTGTGTGCCGGCCGTCGGCATGAACAAGGGCCGCATCCTGCCGACAAGGCAGCCCGTTGTGCGCCGGCCCCTTGAAAGCCAAGTCGCTCCGAGGCAGCCTTGAGCGGCACCGCCCCGGCCCGGAACGCGCTATTGCATTGGCAGGTTCCAGTTGCTTTGAATCGCGATGTATGTCAGTTTACAGGACACGAACATCCAGCATACTGGACAACCATGGACATCAACGACCTCATCGCCCGGCGCGTGCGAACACTGCGCGACGCCCAGGGCTTCTCGCTGGCCGCCCTGGCTGAGCGCAGCGGCGTGAGCCGCTCCAACATCTCCTTGATCGAGCGTGGCCAGAGCAGCGCCACGGCCACGGTGCTCGACAAGCTGTCCGCCGCGCTGGGCGTCACCGTGGCGTCGCTGTTCGAGGACAGCACGCCGCAGGCCGAGCCGTCGCCCATGGCTCGTGCGGCGGAGCAGCCGGTGTGGACCGACCCCGCCTCCGGCTATATCCGCCGCAACCTCTCCCCGGCGGCACCCTCGCCGATCCAGCTGGTTGACGTGGTCTTCCCGGCAGGCAAGCGCGTGGCGTACGAAACCGCCGCGCGCGAAGCCGATATCCATCAGCAGGTCTGGATGATCGACGGCGTCATGGAAATGACGGTGGGCGACCAGCACTGGCGCCTGGAAACCGGCGACTGCCTGTCCATGCGGCTGGACCGCCCCATCGTCTACAAGAATCCCACCCGCAAGCCCGCGCGCTACGTCGTGGCGCTGGCCACGATGCCATTCACGCCGACCAGGAGAAACGCATGACCGAGATGCCCGGGATGACCGAACCTATCACCGTGCGGCGCGTCGGCGCCGATGAGGCGGCCGCGTGCATCGAGGCGCTGGCCGATGTGCTGATCGATTGCGTGGCAGGGGGCGCGTCGGTGAGTTTCATGCTGCCGCTGCCACGCGAGAAGGCCCTGCAGTTCTGGCGCGGCGTGGCCGATGGCGTCGCGCGCGCAGAGCGCGTGCTGCTGATCGCGCAGGACGGCGAAGGGCAGATCCTTGGCACCGTCCAGATCATCCTGTCGATGCCTGACAACCAGCCCCACCGCGCCGACGTGGCCAAGATGCTGGTGCACCGCAAGGCCCGCCGCCGCGGCGTAGCGCAGCGGCTGCTGGCGGCCCTGGACGATGCCGCGCGCGAGGCGGGCAAGTCGGTGCTGGTGCTCGACACGGTGACCGGCGGCGATGCCGAGCGCCTGTACGCGCGCGCTGGATGGCAGCGCGCCGGCGTGGTGCCGAAGTACGCGCTGATGCCGGATGGCGAGTTCTGCGGGACCACGTTCTTCTACAAGCACCTCTGAGCGCATCGGCGCCATCGGCACGACCGACGCGACCGACGCGACCGACGCGTCAGATCATGACTTTGGCTGGCGACGCCGCCACCCGCATGGCCTGCGCCGCGATCTCGAAGGAGCGCAGGCGGGCCTCGTGATCGTGGATCTGCGCGGTGAGCATCAGCTCATCCGGCCGCAGGTCCTCGATGAAGGCGCGCAGGCCGTTGCGCACGCCTTCCGGATCGCCCACCACCGAGCACGCCAGCGAGCGCCGGATATGCGTGGCCTCGGTCTGCGTCCACATCAGCTCGATGTTGTCCACCGGCGGCCGGATCGGGCCAGGGCTGCCGCGCACCAGCGCCAGGAACTGCTGCTGCAGCGAGCTGAACAGCCGGCGCGCCTGCGCGTCCGAATCCGCCGCGAACACGTTGAGCCCCAGCATCACATGCGGCTTGGAGAGCTGCGCCGACGGCTGGAAGGTCGTGCGATACAAGTCCACCGCCTGGCGCATGAAGCCCGGCGCGAAGTGCGAGGCAAACGCGAAGGGCAGGCCCATCGCCGCCGACAACTGCGCGCTGAACAAGCTGGAACCAAGCAGCCACAGCGGCACCTTCAGGCCCGCACCGGGCACCGCGCGCAGGCGCTGGCCGGGACGCGGGTCGTCAAAGTAGGCCTGCAGCTCCTCCACATCCTGCGGGAAGGCATCGGCGGCGTCTTGCGTGGCGCTGCGGCGCAGCGCGCGAGCGGTGGACTGGTCGGTGCCGGGCGCACGGCCCAGGCCAAGATCGATACGGCCGGGAAACAGCGAGGCCAGCGTGCCGAACTGCTCGGCCACCACCAGCGGCGAATGGTTGGGCAGCATGATGCCGCCGGAACCCACGCGGATGGTGGACGTGCCGTTGGCAACGTAGCCAATCAGCACCGCCGTGGCGGCGCTGGCGATGCCAGGCATATTGTGATGCTCGGCCAGCCAGAACCGCTGGTAGCCCAAGCGCTCAGCGTGCTGGGCAAGCGCGAGCGAATTGCGCATGGCCTGGCCGGCGTCACCGCCTTCCACGATGGGCGACAGGTCAAGCAGGGAATAGGGGATCATGGCGAGCGACTGCGGCGCAGCAATTTATTGAACGATCACTATAGTAATCACCACTGGCGTCACTGGCAACGGAAAAATATAATGACCACTATGAAAAAGAGTGTTTCCGGTGCGGGCCGCGGGCGGCCCAGGCAGTTCGATCGCGACGAGGCGCTGGGCCAGGCCCTGTCGCTGTTCTGGCGCTATGGCTATGGCTCCACTTCGATCTCCGCGCTCACCGAGGCCATGGCCATCACCGCGCCCAGCCTGTACGCCGCGTTCGGCAGCAAGGAGCAATTGTTCTACGAAGCCGTGGACCGCTATGCGGATACCCACGGCGCGCTGCTCTACGCGCCGCTGCAAGGCGCTGGCAGCGCCCATGACGCCGTGCACGGCCTGCTCGCCGGCGCAGCCGCCTTGTTCAGCGCCAAGGGCAACCCCGCCGGTTGCTTCCTGATGACGGGCACCAGTTGCTCGGCCGACTGCGCCTATATCGAAGACACGCTGCGCCAGCGCCGCAAGGAAAAGGAGCAAGCCCTGCAGGCCTGCATCCAGCAGGGCATCCAGCGCGGCGAACTACCCGCCGGCACGGATGCACCAGCACTGGCCAAGTTCTTCAACACGGTCATGCAGGGAATGTCGATGCAGGCGCGCGATGGCGCGTCGCGCGCCGCGCTCGAAGCGCTGGCTGCTACCGCGATGCTGGCGTGGCCGGTAAAGGTGGTAAAGGCAGTAAAGGCAGTAAAGGCTGCAAGGAAGACCAGGCCGCGCGAAACCCAGGCAGCGTAACTGGCGGGTGCGGCATCAGGCCGCCGGCTCGGGCCGGCGCCACAGCCATGCCAGCACGCAGGCCATGCAGGCAATTGCCCCGTAGGCCAGCCAGGGCCGATGCATGCCGAACAGCAGCACGGCGCCGCAGATGCTCATGGCCGCCGTGGCGCTCCACTTGGCGCGGCGGCTCACCATGCGGCCGTTGTGCCAGTTGTAGAGCATCGGGCCGAACACGCGATGGCCAAGCAGCCACGCATGCAGGCGCGGCGACCCCTTGGCCGCGGCCCAGGCGGACAGCAGGATGAACTCGGTGCTGGGCAGGCCGGGCACGAACAGCCCGAGGATGGCCACCCCCAGGCTCAGCAACGCCAGCGCGGTCAGCAGCGCGCGTGCCGTGCGGGTACGCGCCAGCCGCAGCGGCGGATCGCCCGGGTTGGCGCCCGGCACCGGCGAAGCCGTATCGGCGTCATCCACGGCCGGTCACCGCGAATCTCGCTGTTGGCGCGGTTGGCGCCCTGGAGAGCGGTGCCTCGGCAGTGAAAGCCTGCAGGCGGCGGCAACCGCTACGGCAACGGCAACGGCAACGGCAGAAGGCATGTGGCAGTTCTCTCGGTTCTGGCAGAAGGCACGACTGGCACCATTGTCCACGCGGGCGATGCAGGTGGTCAACGCTTCTCATGGCAGGACGAGCAGGAAGACTTGCCAGGTACCGGACAGCGGGCAAGACCCCGCGGCTTGCAAGGACATGGTCCCTTTCCCGGCAGGGAATATATACTCCCCCATACTATATTTAAGGCGATGCCGTGAGCCATACAATCCGCGAAAAACAGAAGTTGCTGAACCGGGTGCGCCGCATCCGGGGCCAGATTGATGCTATCGAACGCGCACTCGAGCAAGAGCACGGCTGCGTGGACGTGCTGCAGCAAATCACGAGTTGCCGTGGAGCCATGAACGGCCTGCTGGCGGTGGTACTGGAAGACCACATCCGCACGCACCTTGTCGAAGCCGAGCCAGCCCATGGCGAGTCCGAAGGCGACGCCAGGGAGCAGCTCATCGAGGTGGTGCACAGCTACTTCAAATGAGCAGCCTGACTCACTCAGCCTATTGCCCGCTTCACGCTCGAATCGTCACGAAACTGCTCAAGCCTGCGGCTGCTTGGGCAACAACCAAGCAGATCGACCATGCATACACATGACATCACCCCGTGGACGCATACCCACGTATTCGACTCAGGCAACAAGGCTGCCGAGCGAGGAACGCGCCTCGTCATGCTGATCACCGCCGCGATGATGGTTGTGGAAATCGCCGCCGGCCTCTGGTTCAACTCGATGGCGCTGCTGGCTGACGGGTGGCATATGAGTTCCCACGCGCTTGCCATCGGATTGAGCGCCTTTGCCTATGCGGCGGCGCGGCGCTACGCGCATGACCATCGGTTCGCCTTCGGCACCTGGAAGATCGAGATCCTGGCGGGATTCGCCAGCGCGATCTTTCTTCTCGGCATCGCCGCCTTGATGGTCTTCGGGTCCGTGGAACGGATCTTCAGTCCGCAGGCCATTCACTACAAGGAAGCCATGGCAGTCACGGTCATCGGACTGCTTGTCAATATAGGATGCGCGCTGATACTGGGCGATGCGCATGCCCATGGCCACGCACATGGGCATGAGCATGGGCACCAACATGGACACGGTCATGGTCATGGCGGCCATCACCAGCATGACCTGAATTTGCGCTCGGCATACGTCCATGTACTGGCAGATGCCGCAACATCGGTGCTTGCCATTCTGGCACTCGCCGGAGGCTGGCTGCTCGGGTGGCGCTGGCTCGACCCGGTCATGGGCATCGTTGGCGCCGGGCTGGTCGGCGCATGGGCCTTCGGCCTGTTGAAACAAACCGGCGTCGTTCTGCTCGATCGCGAAATGGACCATCCGGTCGTGGATGAAGTACGCGAAGTGTTGCAGGCTTTCGATACCGGCGACGAGGGTGCCCGTGTTGCCGACCTTCATGTCTGGCGAGTGGGCAAGGAGACATTCTCCTGCCTTGTCAGTCTGGTGACTCACGACCCTGCGCTGACGGCAGCGCGCGTCAGGAGCGCCCTTGCAGTTCACGAAGAGCTCGTGCATATCACTGTGGAAATCCACCGCTGCGCGGATCGAGCGGATTGAGCGGATTGCACGGTGCGGGGCCGTGCACGCGCAAAAAACCCGCCGCGCGCGGCCCCGCTCGGTATACTCCGAGGCACGTTTATCTCATGCCTGCAGACCGCCCATCGTGTCCAACTCCTCCGCGCGCAAGACCGCCGCGCAAAAACCCGCCGCCGCCGACTACGATTTCACCGAGCAAGTCGGGCACCTGCTGCGGCGCGCCTACCAGCGCCACGTGGCGATCTTCCAGCAGACCATTGCCGACTCGCAGCTGACCGCGGCGCAGTTCGTGGTGATGTGCGCGGTCAACGAGCGCGGCTCGTGCTCGCTGAGCGAAATCGTGCGGGCCACCGCCATCGACCAGGCCACCGTGCGCGGCATCATCGAGCGCCTCAAGGCGCGCGAGCTGGTGGCCGTCTCGCACGATACCAACGACCGCCGCAAGGTCGTGGTCACGGTGACCCCGGCCGGCCATGCGCTGATCGAGCAAACCGTGCCGTTCGCGCACAAGATCTCCGAGCAGACTTTCGGCGACCTCAATCCCGCCGAGCGGGTGGCGATCACCTACCTGTTGCGCAAGATGAGCGAGTTCGACGAGCGCGACGAGCGCGGCAACGCAGCGGACGGCGAGCCAGAGTAAGCCCGCCTCAGGCGGGCTGGCCGGCCAGCGCCGCGAGCACCGCCTCCGGCGTGAAGGGCGCGCGCCGCAGCCGCACCCCCGTGGCATCGAACAGCGCATTGGCAATGGCCGGCGCGCCCGGCAGCGACGCGGATTCGCCCGCGCCCATCGGCGCTTCCTCCTGGCGCGGCATCAGCAGCACTTCGATGGGCGGCAGTTCGGTAAAGGTCAGCAGCGGATAGCTGCCCCATTCGCGACTGGCCACGCCGTTGGCGTCAAAGCGCACCTGCTCCTTGAGCACGCGGCCAAGCGCCTGCACCACATTGCCCTGCACCTGGTGGCGCACGCCGTCGGGGTTGACCATCATGCCGGTGTCTTGCGCCACCACCAGCCGCTCCACCACGATCTGGCCGGTATCGGGCGCGACCGTCAGGTCCACCACCCAGGCGGCCCAGGCAGCGCCGAAGCCCGGGAATTTGCTGTGGATATAGCGGGCATAGGCCACGCCGCGCCCACGCAGCAGCCCATCCGCATCCGGCCGGCCACGCGTGCCGCGCGCGCCTTCGCGCCAGCCGGCATGCGCCGCCAGCGCGCGCAGCAGGTCTGTTGCGCGCGCATCGGGCAGGTGGCGCAGGCGGTACGCCAGCGGATCGGCGCCGGACTCATGCGCGAGCTCGTCGATAAAGGACTCGTGCGCGAACACGTTTGGCAGCGCGGACACGCCGCGCAGCCAGGAGGCGCGCACGATGGCCGGCGTGTCGTCGCAACCGATGCGCGTGGCGGCGTACTGGTAAGGCGGCACCGCGGTGCGGTCGCCCATCTGCAACATGCGCGGCGCGTTGTCGACCACGCCGGTCAGCAGCAGCGCCAGCGTGGGCGCATCGTTGGACGGATAGCGGCTGACGAAATCGTAGGCCAGCAATTCGCCATCGGGGCCGATGGCGCCGCGCACGTCCATCAGCTGTGCCGCGCCCTTGGGCTCCCAGAGATGTTCCTGCTCGCGGCTGAGTTGCACCCGCACCGGGCGGCCTACCGCGCGCGACAGCAGCACCGCATCGGCGCAAACGTCGTCGGCGCAGTTGCGGCCATAGCAGCCGGCGGCCTCCATGCGCACGATCTCGATGCGGCCTTCATCCAGGCCGGTCAGGCGCGCCAGGTCGATGCGCAACACATGCGGGTTTTGCGTGCCGGACCAGACCGTGAGGCCATCTTCGCGGTAGTCCGCCACGGCGCACGACGGGCCGATGGAGCCGTGCATCTGGTAGGGCCACGTGTAGCCACGCGACAGTATCCGGTCAGCGGAGTCGAAGGCGCCTTGGGCGTCGCCCTCTTCCACCAGCGTGCGGCGTGTCGCGGGATTGGCGCGCAGCGCGGCCTCGGTGTCATCCGGCTCGCTGAGCGGGGGCAACGGCGGCGCCGGCTTCCAGTCCACGCGCAGGCGGCGCGCCGCCTGCATGGCCTGCTCCTCGCGCTGCGCCACCACGCCGATGAAATCGCCCTGCACCACCACGTCGACGACACCGCGCACGTCGCGGATCGACGCGCGGTCGACGCCGCGCAGGCTGGTGCCGACAAAGCCGCCGCTATCGCGCCCGGCGTAGGGTGGGCGCACCACGCGGCCGTGCAGCATGCCGGGCACGCGCACATCGTGCACGAAGGTGAGCTGCGCCGTGGCTTTGGGGGGAATATCCACACGCGGCGCGGCGCGCCCGACCACGCGGTATTCGCTGACCGGCTTGGTGGCAATGGCGTCAGCCAGGGGCAGCTCGATATGCTCGCCGGCCAGCAGGTCGCCGTAGGCCAGGCCTTCGGCGTTCTCATTGCCTGTTCCGCGCAAGCGCAGGCGGCCATCCTCTGCGATCAGCGCTTCGGGCGCCACGCCAAGACGCTGCGCCGCGCGCTCGCGCAGCCAGGCCATGGCCTGCGCCGCCGCGCGGCGCAGCGGCAGCGCCGAGATCTGGATGGTGGCGCTGGCAATGGTGGGGCCCTGGTTGGGCGTTGCCTCGGTATGGCCCAGCGTCATCGCCACACGCGCCGCCGGCACCTCCAGCTCCTCGGCCACGATCTGCGCGAGCGACGTGCGGATGCCGGTGCCCAGGTCAACGTGACCGTTGAAGGCCAGGATCTCGCCGGTGTCGCGCACCGCCACGAAGATGTCGGGCTGCGCGGCGATGTAGTCGGAGGCCGCGCCGGGCTGGCCGGGCGCGGGCCGCGGCGCGGCTTGCGGCGCGCGCGTCACCAGCAGCACGCCGCGCGCCTGCAGCAGGGCGTCGCGCTGCGCGCCCGGGGACATCGGCGCCGATGCGGGAAAAGAGGTGGACCGGGGTCCGCAGCCGGGTGTCGTTTCCATTCGTTCCATGTCTCAGGTAGGCACGCTGGCGGACTGCCGGATTCCGGCGCCGCCCGCCTTGACCGTTATACTGCCAGCCTCGAACAAGCAATACGTATCAAACATATGAGCACCCCGACCGCTAAGAAAAGCGCGGCAGCCGGAACCCGGGCCCGGCAAGCTCAGGACACCCGCGCCAAGATCCTCAAGGCCGCCATCAAGGTCTTCGCCTTGCGCGGCTACGAAGGCGGGCGCGTGGAGAAGATCTCCTCGCTGGCCAAGACCTACGACCGGATGATCTATTACTACTTCGGCAGCAAGGAAAAGCTGTTCGTCGAAGTGCTCGAAACCATCTACATCCAGCTCAACGAGGCCGAGCAGGCGCTCAAGCTCGACCCCGAGGATCCGGTGCGCGCGCTGACCCAGCTGATCGACTTCGTCTGGGCCTACTACCTCGATCATCCCGAGTTCGTCGCCATCCTGTCCAGCGAGAACATGAGCCAGGGCAAGCACGCCAAGAAGTCGAGCCGGCTCAGGGAGATCTCCAGCTACGCCCTGTCGGTGCTGGACGGCATCCTGGCGCGCGGCAAGGCTGCCGGGCTGTTCCAGCCCGATGTGCTCGCCCGCGATATCTACCTGGTGATCGCGTCGCTGGGCTACTTCTACAATTCGAATCATCATACGCTCAGCGCTTTCCTGGGCGAGCCCATGATGAGCAAGCCGGCGCTGGAGCACTGGCGCGATGTGATCCAGCGTACGGTGCTAAGCACGGTTTGCGTGCCGGGCACTGGTATCGCCCCGGCCGAGGCCGAAGCGGCGGCGCCCGCCGCCCGCAAGAAGCCGGCACGCGCCAAGCGCACCTGAGCCTCGCATCCGGCGGTCATCAGCATCGCCGAATGCCTTTCCCTTAAGCCGTGGCTGTGGCCGTAGCCCGCGCCAGCATCGCCAGCGCTTCGTCGCGCGGCATCACCGTGGCGTTCTTCTGCGCCATGTCGAACAGGTTGGCATCGTGCGGCCCGATGGCGCGGTCGCCCACGCAATCGGACAGCACCAGCGGGCGCAAGCCGTACGACATGGCATCGACCACGCTGGCGCGCACGCAGCCACTGGTCACGCAGCCCGCCACCAGCAGCGTCTGCACGCCGCGCTGGTTCAGCCACGCGGCCAGCGAGGTGCCGAAAAAGGCGGATGGCACGGTCTTGCGCACCACCAGTTCACCCGCGCGCGGCGCCAGTTGCCCGACGATGGCGCTGTTGTGGCTGTCTTCCTTCAGGGCCAGCAGGCCGGGCACCTTCTGCGTGAAGATGTTGTGGTCGCTGTCGTCGTCGGCAAACACGATGCGGCTGTGCGCCACCGGCCAGCCCTGCTCGCGCGCCGTGGCCAGCAGCGGCACGGTGTTGGCGATGGCCTGGGGGATATTGCCGCCGCCAAAGACGGCCGGATCGGCGAAGCCGTTGACGAAGTCGATGATCAGCAGGCCGTAAGGTGCCTTGGGTTCCAGCGCGGCGCCGAAGCCCTGGCGCTGGTAGGTTTTCACTTCATCATGCATGGATGGCTCCCCTGGCATCTCGTTGCTGCTCTTGCTGCTCTTGCCGCTCTTGCTGGTATTCGTGATCCAGCAGCTTTCCTTGTTCAACCACCGCCTCGCCGTCCAGCCGAACCGTGCAATGGCGCACGGGGATATCGATATGGCAGGCCGTCGTGCGGCTGCCGCCGGCTTCGTTGTTCGGGCCGAAGGAGCACAGGAAGTTGCCTTCGAACGCGCGCGCATCCATGCCGATGGTGGCCTCGCGGTCATACATGGCGAGCGTGGACCAGCGCGCGCGCGGCTGCAGGCCCCAGCCGATATGCGACATGGCGTAGGCCTCGGGGTCGTTGAACGAGGCCATATAGTCACTCAGCAGCTCGGCATCCAGCCCGCCTTCGATGCGGGTGACATAGCCCTTGCCCACCGTGATGTCGATCGGCGCCTGCACATAGGATTTCATCGGTAGCAGGATATCGCCGCGATCGAGCACGATGCGCCCATTGGTGCCGCCCTCGTCCGGCCAGGTCAGCACGAAGCCGCTTGGCCAGTGGTCCCAGCGGCCCGGCTCATCGACAAAGCCGTACTCGCTGATGGCGGGAAACTCGCCCAGCGCGCAGCGCAGGTCGGTGCCGGCATCTGACGTGATGTGCATCTCCCGCGCGCGCGCCAGCCGCGCCGTGGCGGCTTTCACGCGGGTGCGGTCTCCTTCGGTGGGCACCAGCCGCACCAGCACCTCGGGCGGCTCCACGGCCAGCAGGATCTTGGTGCCGCCGGAGAGGATCTCGTGCTGCTCGGGCGAGAACAGCAGCGTCATCAGGTCCAGCACCAGGTCGCTGGCCTTGAGCGCGGCGATGGCGGCCGGGTTGCCGGTCAGCGGCGTCGTGCCGAGATAAGCCAGCGCGTCGCGGCTGAGCGCCTTGTCTGCGTTGACGGGCGGCAGGTCCAGCCGGTTGACGATGGCGCCCATCGCCGTGGCCGCCATCTGCGCCGTGCGCAGCGTTTGCGGATGCGTGGCGGCGCCGGTCAGCACCGTGACCGTCTGGCCCGGCTCCAGTTTTGACAGGGTGAGCACCTGGCGCCATGCCTGGGTCAGGTCGTGATCGCTTACTGGCATGTGTTCTCCTTTCTGGTGAAGCGGGCAGCTCAGGCGGCAGCCTGGTCCTGCAGCAGCGGCGCACCGAGGAAATCGCCGAAGGCGCGGTAGAAACCCGCCTCGTCGTCCCACGGGATCATGTGGCCGGCATCCGGCACGCGCGCAACCTGCACGGCAGGCAGCAAACCGCGAATTTCCTCGATGTCTTCGGCGCGGATCACGTCGCCGCGGCCGGCCACCATCAGCAGCGTGGGAACCCGTACCGAGGGCATGTCGGCATGCACGTCATCGCGGTGGAAGTCCTCGAAGCTCGTGACGATGGCGCGCTCGTCGCAGGTGTGCAGCCACTCGGCGCGCAGGCGCAGTTGCGCATCCGTCCAGGTCGGGCAGAAGCGGCGCATGCCTTCGGCATCGATGCCCTGGCGCGCCAGGCGGATGGAATCCACGTACCACGGCAGCTGCGAGGGATAGGCGCGCCGTCCCGGCCCGGAGACGGGCGGGTCCACCATCACCAGCCGGGTCAGCCCGGCCGGATTGCCGCGCGCGGCGCGAATGCCGATGCGCGCGCCCATGGAATGGCCAACGATGGCATAGCGCGCCAGGCCGAGCGCCTGCGCAAAGGCGACCACATCCGCCGCCTGCGCGTCCAGGCCGTAGTCCAGCGCATCACTGGCCTCGGACAGGCCACGTCCACGCACATCCAGGATATAGGTATCGAAGTGCTTGCCGAACTGCTCGCCGACAAAGCCCCAGGTGACCGCCGGGCTGGTGATGCCGGGCACGATCACCACGGCATCGCGCTGCGCGCGCGCGCCGGCGCTGCCGCCGTAGCGCAGGTAATGCTGGCGAATGCCATTGGCGAACACATTGCCGCCGTGGAGAAACTGGCTCATTGCTGGGCTCCCTTTACCGAAGACGTGATCAATAGGCACCCGACAGCAGCGCACCCGCGCCGGGCACGACCGGCTCCAGGTCGAGCTGCTTGAGGATGGCGTAAGTGGTGGCAATGGCGGCCGTGATCACGGGCTTGCCGGTCATGGCTTCCACCTTGGCCACTGCCGGCAGGGACGGCATCTGCACGCAGGCGGACAGCACGATGGCGTCCACATCCTTGGTGTTCATCTGCGCGACGATGCCGGGCAGCCTGGCGGGGTCGTGGCGGCCCACTTCGAGGTTGTCGGGGATTTCCAGCGCGCGCCAGTCCACCACCTCGTAGCCTTCGTTGCGGATGTAGTCCACCACCAGCTCGGTCAGCGGCTTCATATAAGGCGCGACCACGGCGATGCGCTTGGCGCCGATCACCTTGAGCGCGTCAATCAGCGCGCCGGCGCTGGTGATCACGGGCGCGTCAGCGCCGTTGGCGGCGGTATGGGCCTGCAGGCGCTTCTCTGAAACGCGATGGTAGCCGTGGCCCATCGCCATGATGGCCACCAGGCAGGCATAGCCCAGCACGTCGACGCGGGCGTCGCTCAGTTCCAGCGCGCAGCGGTCGGACTCGGCGTCCATGGCCGCCAGCTCTTCCTTGACCACCTTCTTCATGCGCATGCGGCTGGAGTGGAAGGTGAAGCGTTCGGGGCGCACCTGCTGGCGCAACGTCAGCATCGCCGGGATCTCGGTTTCCATGGTGGTGTTCGAGCTCGGCACGATCTGGCCGATACGGAAAATTTTTTGCACTGTCGACTCCGTCATCTGTCTGTTCTGTCCACCCGCCCTGGCGCCCGTCGTACCGGAGAGGCGCCCTGCACGGCCGGACCGGAGCCTTCACCGGTCTCCGTGTCCTGCGAATGATTGTAGTGTACACACGTTATTTTCACAACAAGACGCTCGACCAGGCGCGACGCACGATTTCAGTGCCCACTTCATGAATAAACCCCTCATATGGTGCTCCATTTCACGGTTTATGGGCATCAACACGGAGCAATCACTTTGGCATAAGGGTTTTCCATAGGGGCGGCACGTCCTTTCTTTACAAGCAAATTTCTAGTGTGTACACTCGATTTACCGATTGGCCAGACGGCCACGTCAGACCCACATCACACCGCCAGGAGAAATATCGTGCAAGGCAAACCACGGATCGCAGTGATTGGCGCCGGACTGGGGGGGACGGTTGCGGCCGCCCTGCTGCAGCGCGCCGGATTCCAAGTCAAGCTGTATGAGCAGGCTCCGGCGTTCTCGCGCCTGGGCGCCGGCATCCACGTCGGGCCCAACGTGATGAAGGTCATGCGCAGGATCGGACTCGAAGATGCGCTCAACGACATGGGCTGCCACCCGGACTACTGGTACAGCCGCGACTGGCAAAGCGGCGAGGTCGTTGCCCAGATCCCGCTTGGGCGTTATGCGCTGTCGCATTACGGCGCCAGCTACCTGACCGTGCACCGTGGAGATTTCCATGCCCTGCTGACCGAGGCGGTGGCGCCCGGCACGCTGCTGTTCGACAAGAAGCTGGCCAGCGTGGAAGACCTTGGCCACGTGGTGCGCCTGAGCTTTGCCGACGGCACGGTGGACGAAGCCGACATCGTGATCGGCGCTGACGGTGTGAACTCCCGCATCCGCGAAACACTGCTGGGCGCCGAGCCGCCCAAGTACACCGGCTACGTGGCGCACCGCGCCGTGTTCCCGATCGCGCGCGTCAAGGGCTTCACCCATGACCGCTGCACCAAGTGGTGGTCCGACGATCGCCATATGATGGTGTACTTCGACACCAGCAAGCTCGACGAGATCTACTACGTCACCGGCGTGCCCGAGCCCACGTGGGACATGACCAAGAGCTGGCTGCCCAGCAGCATCGAGGAAATGCGCGCCGCGTTCGACGGCTGGCATGAAGGTGTGCAATCGCTGATCGAAGGCACCGTGGAAGTGACCAAGTGGCCGTTGCTGGAGCGCGACCCGCTGCCGGTGTGGAGCCGCGGCCGCCTGGTGCTGCTGGGAGACGCCTGCCACCCGATGAAGCCGCATATGGCGCAGGGCGCGGCCATGGCCATCGAAGACGCTGCCATGCTGACGCGCTGCCTGCAGCAGACCGGGCTGTCGGACTTCAGCGCCGCGTTCTCGCTGTACGAAGCCAACCGCGCCGAGCGTGCCGGCAAGGTGCAACTGGTCTCGCATAACAACACCTGGCTGCGCACCAACGAGAACCCGGACTGGTGCTTCGGTTACGATGTGTTCAACGAGCCGCTGGTGGAAGCCGGGCGCGTGGCCGCCGCAGCCTGAGCCACGCCCCGGCCAGACCGCCGGGTGCCTTCCGGGGCCCCGGCCCCGAGCGAGTGATGTTCTAAAACGCCCCCTGCCCCCCGATGAACACGCCCCGCCCCCTGTGCCTCCGGGTCAACCGGACCACGTACCAGCTCGATGCCGAGGTCGATCCCGACACGCCGCTGCTCTACGTCCTGCGCAATGACCTCGCCTGCAACGGGCCAAAGTACGGCTGCGGGCTGGGCCAGTGCGGCGCATGCACGGTGCTGGTGGACGGGGTGGCGGCGCGCTCCTGCGTGATTCCCGTGAAAGCGGTGGCGCAGCGCGCCATCACCACGCTCGACGGGCTGGCCACCGGCGGGCAGCCCGACCCGGTGCAGCAAGCCTTTATCGATGAGCAGGCCGCGCAGTGCGGCTATTGCCTGAACGGCATGATCATGACCGCCAAGGCACTCTTGGCGGAAAACCCCGACCCCAGCGAGGCGCAGATCCGCGAGGCGCTGCGCTTCAACCTTTGCCGCTGCGGCACGCACGTGGAGATCCTGCGCGCGGTGCAACGCGCCGCCGTGCTGCTGCGCCAGGCCGCCGGCCAGGATGGCGCGGCATGAGCGGGCGCGACGACCTCGTCATGGCGCCGGCCAGCCCCGGCGCATGGCAGCCGCCGCCCGAGCGGGAGTGGCTGGCCGGGCACGTCATCCGCCCGCCCGTGCTGGCATGGCAAACCGGCACGCTGCTTAGCGCCCGCCTGATCGGCTGCGATGAGACGGCCGCGCGCGCTCTGCCTGGCGTTGCCACGGTATTGCGCCGGGGCGACTTTCTCGGCATCGCTGCCGATACCGCGCCACAGGCGCTGCAAGCCGCCCACGCGCTGCGTGCCCGCTGGCAAGCCCCGCCGAAAGCGGCAGCCTCGGGCTTGCCGCTCGCCCGCCGCATCGTTGCCGAACACGGCGACGCCGCGCAGGCCATGGCGGATGCCGCCGGCCGCAGCGCGCAGGACTATCCATGGCCACTCGCCGGCCTGCAAGCCGCCGGCTGCTCCGCGATGGCGGAATGGCGCGACGGCGCGCTGCGCGTGTGGCTGCCCAGCCGCCGCCCCGGCGCGTTGCGGGCCGAACTCGCCGCCCTGCTCGGCATCGGCGAGGACCGCATTACCTTGATCTGCTGGCAGGCTCCGGGCCACGACGAAGATCCCCTGTACGCCCACCACGCCGCCGCCGATGCCGCCCTGCTGGCGCATTCGGCCGGGCGAGTGGTGCGCGTGCGCGTGGAGGCGCATGAACTTGGCGCCACGCAGGCGGTGGTCAACACCCACATCGAAAGCGCCTGGACACGCGATGGCGAAATCGCCGCCTATGCCGTCAATACGGCCGTGGATGCGCGCGGCAGCGCTGCGGTCATGCATGCGCCGCCGCTGGCCTTGTGGCTGACCCGCACGACGGCGCCGGTCACCGAAATAGAGCCGCAAGCATCCGCTGGAGGCGACACGCGCGACGACGCCATCCTGCCCCCCTACCGCTTTGACAGCCTGAGCGTGACGCAGGCCGACCTGCCGGGACAGCCGCGCGTGGAGAGCACGCCGGCGCAGGCAGCGCGCGCCCACGTGTTCGCGCATGAGTCGCACCTGGACGAAGTGGCGGCAGCTAGCGCGCAGGATCCCGTGGCCTTGCGGCTGCGCCATCTCGACGACACGCGCGGCGCTGGCCTCGTGCGCCGGGTCGCGGCGCAGGCCAACTGGCAGCCACGCGGCGAACGCCCGCAAGCGCAACAGAACGTACGGCGCGGACGCGGCTTTGCGTACGCCAGCACCATTGAAGCCGGGCTGGCCGATGGCGGCCAGCCCGTGCACAGCTGGTCGGCCTGGGTGGCGGAAGTCGAAGTGGATGCCACCACCGGCGAGGTCAGCGTCACCGGTGTCACGCTAGGACACGACAGCGATGCGGGCGAACAAGGCGGGGTCGATGCCGTGGCCTTGCAGCAGGAGGCCGCGCGCGCCGCGCAGCAACTCACCGTCGACGGCAGCCGCTCCGATAGCTGGCCCGCCGCCAACCTGCCCGCGGTACACGATGCCAGCCTGCCGGCGCTTGCCACCGCGCAATTGCCGGAAGTGCGCGTTGGCGGCGCGCTGCGCCCCGCCAGCGCCACGCTCGGCACGAGCGCGGCTGTCACCCTGCCCGCCGCGCCGGCCGTGGCCAATGCCATCTTCGACGCCACCGGCGTGCGCCTGCGCGAGCCGCCCTTCAGCGGCGAACGCATCCGGCTTGCGCTCGCCGCGCAGGCCAATCCCGAGAGCACACCCAAGCGCGGTGCCGCCCGCAAGCGCAACTGGCTGCTGGCCGGCGCCACCGCCGCGGCCGGCTTGTTTGTCACGGCCATGCCATGGCGCGCGCCCATCGCCCCGGTGGCCCCGCCGGGGGCCGGCTTCTACTCGGCCGCGACCATCGAGCGCGGCCGGCTGGTAGCGGCGGCCGGGGATTGCGCGGTCTGCCATACGGCGCCCAACGGCGCGCGCAACGCGGGCGGGCTGGCGCTGGACACCCCATTCGGCACCATTTACAGCACCAACATCACGCCCGATGTCGAGACCGGCATCGGCAACTGGTCCTACGCGGCGTTCGAGCGCGCCATGCGCCAGGGCATTCATCGCGATGGCCGGCATCTTTACCCGGCGTTCCCCTACACCGCCTTTGCCAAGACCAGCGATGGCGATCTGCAAGCGCTCTACGCTTACCTGATGGCCGCCGAGCCGGTGCGCGCCAAGGCGCCCGAGACCGCGCTGGCCTTCCCCTACAACCTGCGCCCGCTGATGGCGGGATGGAACCTGCTGTTCCACAGCCCAAAGCCATTCGAGGCCGATCCGGCCCGCTCGGCGCAGTGGAACCGTGGCGCGTACCTGGCCGAAGGGCTGGGCCACTGCAGCGCCTGCCATTCGCCGCGCAACGCGCTGGGCGCCGAGCAAGGCGGGCGGCGCTATCTTGGCGGCGGCGAGGCCGAAGGCTGGGAAGCGCCCGCGCTGGGCAAGCTGTCGCACGCGCCGGTGCCGTGGACGGAGCAAGCGCTGTTCTCCTACCTGCGCACCGGCTACGCCCCGCATCACGGTGCGGCGGCCGGGCCGATGGCGCCGGTAATCGAAGAGCTGGCGCTGCTGCCCGAGGAGGATGTGCGCGCCATCGCGCACTATGTGGCATCGTTCGGCGACGCGCAGCCCGATGCGGCGTTAGCCAGCGCACAGGCGCGCCAGCTTGAGCAACGCAGCGCTGACGCCGCGCGCACGCTCGGGGGACCCGCCGCGCGCCTGTACCAGAATGCCTGCGCGGTCTGCCACCAGAGCGACCAGGGCATCAGGCAATTCGGCATCAAGCCGTCGCTCGCGCTCAATACCAATCTGCACGGCGACAAGCCGGACAACCTGATCCGCGTGCTGCTGGATGGCATTCCCACGCCGGGGACCAGCGATCTGGGCTATATGCCAGCCTTTGGCGAGAGCCTGGACGACCGTCAGCTGACGCAACTGGTGCACTACCTGCGCAAGCGCTTCGCCCCCGACAAACCCGCCTGGGACAACGTGGACGATACGCTCGCGCGGCTGCGCGCGGCTCCCGCTCACCGGCCCAATCACCAACCCAATCATTAAGCAGGCCCCGATCAATACCGGTCCTGCCTGAAGCCACCAGTCCGCCATTTTTCCGGCAAGCCACCTTGCCGCAGCCGCCTGCCGCGCGTACCCGCTGAGTACGCCGCACGGCAGGGGGAAAACCCCGAGGAGAAAACCACCACCACGCTCTTGCCAGCTTTTTTTATGTAGCTTACGCTGAACCATAATGTAGCGGGCACTACATGAGTGCCGGATGAAGGAAAGCGGTGCCGCCCCTGCACAAGGACGGCGCGTAACACCCCGGCCAGCCCGCCGGAAACCATAAGAAGACAGCCATCCATCACTGAACAGGCCTGGCCCGCTGCTTGCATGGCAAACAGCACAAGCCAGCCGCCCGCGGCGGTGGCAAAGACACACACACGGTAGACAACGGCAAACAGTAAAGGAGTGAACATGTCGTATCAGTATCCAGACGGCGCGGCGGGCGTACTACCCGCGGCGGCCGAGCCAGACATCTACCGCAAGGTGACCTGGCGCCTGATCCCGTTTTTCTGCGCCTGCTATCTCGCCGCCTATCTCGACCGCATCAACGTCGGGCTGGCCAAGCTGCAGATGCTGGACGACCTGCACTTCAGCGAGACGATCTACGGGCTAGGCGCGGGCCTGTTCTTCGTGGGGTACATCCTGTTCGAGGTACCCAGCAACCTGGTGCTGCAAAAGGTGGGGGCGCGCCTGTGGATCGCCCGCATCATGGTGACGTGGGGCTTGCTGTCAGGGGCGACCATGTTCGTCACCACGCCAACGCAGTTCTACGTGCTGCGCTTCTTGCTGGGCGCGGCCGAGGCCGGCTTCCTGCCCGGCGTGCTGCTGTACCTGACCTACTGGTTCCCCACCCACAAGCGCAGCAAGATCATCGCGCTGTTCATGATGGGCCTGCCGCTTGCCAGCATGATCGGCAGCCCGCTGTCCGGCTGGATCATGACCGCTTTCGCCGGCATGCACGGCTGGGCCGGCTGGCAGTGGCTGTTCTTCCTCGAGGCCATTCCCTCGGTGCTGCTGGGCGTGATGGTGTTCATCTACCTGCCCAACGGCATCAAGGACGCCAAGTGGCTGCAGGCCGACGAAAAGCGCACGTTGCAGCGCAACCTGGACACGGACGTGCTGGTGGAGAGCAACCACTCGCTCATGGCCGCCTTCACCGATCGCCGCGTGTGGATGCTGGGCCTGATCGACATGTGCCTGCTGATGGGCACGTACTCCATCGGCTTCTGGATGCCCACCATCATCCGCGACTCCGGCGTGGCCAGCCCGTTGCACATCGGCCTGCTCACCGCCATCCCGCACGCCGCGGCGGTGATCGGGATGCTGCTCAACGGCGCCCACTCCGACAAGACGCGCGAGCGCCGCTGGCACATTGTGCTGCCCACCCTGGCAGGCGCCGCCGGCCTGGTCGGCAGCACCTTCGTCACCGGCTCCACCTCCGCCACCTTGGTGATGCTGACGGTGGCCAACGTAGGCATCGTGGCGACGTTCCCGGTGTTCTGGTGCCTGCCATCCACCTTCCTGAGCGGCACCGCGGCCGCCGCCGGCATCGCGCTGGCCTGCTCCATCGCCAACCTGGGCGGGTTCGCGGCCACCTACCTGCTGGGCTGGCTGAAGGACACATTCCACAGCCCCAGCGCCGGCCTGATCCTGTTCGCAGGCTGCCTGGTGGCGAGTTGCTTCCTGGTGCTGGCGATGCCGGCCAAGGTGGTCAACCGCTAGCCTGGATCAAGCCCGTGCCGGAGCCGCCGAACGGGCAAAATCCGCGCGCCCTGACGACGGCTGTCTCTCCCTCTCCCCTCAGGGGGAGAGGGCCGGGGAGGTTCCTGGGTAGGGGTGGCTTAGCTAGGAGCCACTTGAAGCGAAGCCCGTGGGGTTATCCAGCACGCTGGCATGACGAGCGCCCGCCCTCTCTCCCAACCTCTCTCCCGCGCGCGGGAGAGAGGAGCAGGACAACGTAGATCCGGATTTGTCAGCAATCTGAGCTCCCGAGGAATCGGGAGCTTTTTTTGTGGATTTTTATGCGCTTTTCCGCTGACTTCGCTCACAACAACTGATCGTAAATGAGCAGATTCTGAAAACGTATTTCCCAATGCCACAGCCGGTTTCTGGCATTTCATGTGATAGAGTCACTACGAACGTAAATCCAACCCGGCAGGCAAGCCATGAAACTGGAAGACCGAATCAATCGCTCGCTGACGCAGCGCGCCGCGACTGTCATCCTGCGCTCGGAGCTTGCCAAGCTGGGAAGCTCCGCACAGGTGGGCCGCGTGCTAGCCCGTCTTGTGGACGAGGGCAAGCTGGTCCGCGTTAGCAAGGGAGCGTTCGCCAAGACGCGCGTCAACAAGTTCACCGGAAAGCCAACGCCCGCCGGCACGCTCGAAGACATTGCTGCCGAGCTGTTCCAGAAGCTTGGCATCGCGATCTCCCCAAGCCAGCTCGCGGAGGAATACAACAGCGGCAGGAGCACCCAGATCCCGATGGGAAGCGTTGTCAACACTGGGCGCCGGCGCATCAGCCGGCAAATCACGGTAGGCGATCGGACCATCCAATATGAAAGCCATCACCGCTGAGCTCAAGTCCGACATTGAAGACGCTGCCGCAGCTGGCCTGCTGAGCAGCTTGCCGCCCGCCGTAGCGGAAAAAGACATCCACATCACCGATGCGCTGATTGCACTCTCCAAAATCCGGATCGCGCACATTGCACATCGGCAAGAGCGCAGGAAGGGAGATACCCGCCCGGCTCGGGTAGCATTGAAGAGCCAGCTTGTCTTTGCCGGCGGCACCTGCCTGTCGAAAGCCCACGGCCTCATCGAACGGATGTCGGAAGACATCGACATCAAGGTTCTGCTGGAAAACGCTCCGGATGGCTATGCGCTGCCGAAAGGTCATTCGACGCGCAAGCGCCTGGGCGACATCCAGACCGAACTGGAGGAGCGCCTGACCCGGGTTGGCTTCGTCTTTACGAAAATCGAAGACAAGAACAACCCGTTCTCCAATGACAACCGTCGCTACTACAGGCTCGCGGTTGAGTATGGTCCGCAATTCAAGGATGTCTCCGGCGTCTTGCGTCCAGAGTTGAAAGTCGAGCTCATCCATCGTCCGCCCAAGCTCCCGGTCGAAGCGCTCGACATGGGCTACCTGCTGGATCGTTTCATTCCCCGCGACACGCCGGTTCGTTTCCAGATGCTTGCGATCTCGGTCGCGGAGACCCTTGCGGAGAAGGTGCTCTCGCTCTTGCGACGCTGCGCCTGGAAGTGGGATGGGCACCAGCGCGGCGACTCCGACCCGGCGCTGGTTCGCCACGTCTATGACGTCTGGCGTATCCACACGGCACGGCCAGAGGCAATCGAGCCGGCTCGCGCTGTCTTTGCCGCGCTCGTGGTAAAAGACGTTGAAGAGTTCAAGGGCCAACATCCTGGGTTCGATACCAAACCCTACGCAGTCCTGAGCAACGCGCTGGATCGCGCCCGTAGCGACGAAGGCCTGCGCCGAGATTTCTCGCAGCGCCTGCTCCCTCTCCTGTTCGCAAAAGAGAAGCCAGTTTTCGAGACCTGCTTTGCGTCTTTCGCCGCGATCGCAGAGCACTTCCTGACAACGGCAAGTGTGACGAAGTCCGGCTGGCACCCCCCGCCACCGTGCCTTCCCGACAACAAAGATTGAGCCGCGCGCCGCTTATCCGTACCATGCTGCCCATGCAAAGCAGGATCAAGGCAGGATAACGGTATGACTCTCAAGACTCTGGACGGCGCGCTGGCCTTGCTGACCTACTTCACGGTGCGCCAGCCCACCTGGGGCGTGCGCGAGCTGGCCAAGCACAGCGGCGTGCATCACGCGGTGGTGCACCGCGTGCTGGCCACCTTTGCCGCCAACGGTTTCCTGGTGCAGGACGCGGCCAGCGGCAAGTATTCGCTGGGGCTGCGGCTGTTCGAGCTGGGCCAGGTGGTGCGCAAGACGTTCTCGCCCGCAGAGGTGGTGCAGCCCGTGCTGGAAAAGCTGGCCGCGCAAAGCGGCGAGACTGTCTTCCTGTCGTGGCTGGACGGCCATGAAGGGCTTTGCGTCGGCATGGTCCAGAGCCAGCATCAGCTGCGCTTCTCGATTGAACTTGGACAGCGCTTTGCGCTGCACGCGGGCGCGCACGCCAAGGCCATCCTGGCCTTCCAGGACGACGCTTTCCGGGCCCGTGTGCTGGAAAACGCCAGGCAGCGCGCCCAGGACCAGCCTGCGCTGGCCGCGCCCGATCCCGCCGTCATCGAGCCGCAGCTTGCCGAGATCCGCGAACAGGGCTGGGCCCACACGCGCGGCGAGGCCGCCGCCAGCGTGGCGGGGCTGGCCCTGCCGCTGTGGTCGCGCGACCAGACCGAGGTGGTTGGCTCACTGGCCATTGCGGGCCCGCAGCAACGCCTGAATGAGGAGTCGGTCCCGCGCCTGCTGGAAGCCCTGCGCGAAGCCAGCCGCCGGCTGGAAGAGGTGGTGGGTTTCGGGCGCTAACGCGCCCACAAGGCGCGCGCCACCGCATCGCCGCCGGCGCCACCACCGAACACAAGCTGGCCGATGGAGAACCCCAGCTCGCGGTAGCTCTCCCACTGCGCTTCATTGAAGAACTGCTCGATCGTGGGTTCCTGCGGAAAGGCCGGATGGCCGGCGCCGTACTGCTGCACATCAACCGGCGCCGAGGCAATCGGGCAGGGCTTGAGCAGCACGATGCGCGATACGGGACGGCGCGTGGCGGCGGGCTCATCCGCCCGAAACACGTTCAGCAGCAGCGCGCACTTGTTGGCCGCCGCCTGGCCTTGCCGGGCCGCCGGCAGAAAATCTTCCTGCGTGCCGAACACGCCGCCCAGCACGGCATCGCCGGCGGCCGCGGCATCGACCACGATCTCCAGCCCCATGTCGATGCGAGCGAGCCGGATCAGGTTGGCCAGGTCGCCGAACTGGTAGTCCGGATCCGCCCCGCAATCGCACAGCACGACCAGCCCCACCCCGCGCTCGGGCCGCAGCAGCTCATACACGGCAGTGTTCTCGAAATGCCCGCCGTCCGACAGGTATTGCCAGCCGCGCCGCGTACCGTGAAAGCGCGCGCTCAGCTCGCAGGCAAGGTAATACTGCGTGCGAAACAGCGTGATCAATCCGCCCAGCCAGGGCGTCCCGGCGCGCTCCGCCTGCACGCGGTTGCGCTCGGCGCCGCCGGCGCGCGGCGCGCTGCCGGCATCCAGCGGGTACGACGGCCACCAGGTGCCCAGGCGCAGGTTGGCCAACCCTAGCAGCAGCGATGTGCCCAGCGTGGTGGAGCGGCCCAGCCCGGTGGAGACCACCGCGCCCGAGGTCGCGATCCAGTCACCCAGCGTGCGCGACTGCGAGAGCTCGCTGCCGCCCGCCTTGTGCGTCTGCGGAAAATAGCGCTGCCCGTCCACGGTGAAGCGTACGAAGGAATCCTCGGGCACGGCGCGAGAGCCCGTCGCCGGCAGCACGAAGGGGCCTGGCGCCACGCATAGCGGCTTGCCCTTGCGATCGCGCTGCACCAGTTGCTCGGCGGGATCCACGGTAAGGTTGAGCGTGACGTTGATCAGGTGCAGCGGCGCCAGCATGGCGGGATCGTAGTAGGTGTTCAGGCTGAGCGCGTCGCCGTGCGCGGGCTCGGCCACGCTGAACCTGGCGCGCCTGCTGGCATGCTGCTGAGCGGGCGCCGCGCCGCTGCCGGGCATGAAGCGCTTGCCGTTGGAGCCGCCGAGGTAGGCGCGGGTCAGGCGGGCCGAGTAAAACGGCTGCAGCGTCGACAGGTTCAGGAAACCGGCGAAACGCCCGGCAATCATGGTCAGCCCGAGCGCCAGCACGCTCAGCGTGCACAGCACTGGCGTGGTGTAGGCATTGCCGAAGGTGAACCAGTCGAGCGGCTCGCCGCCGTTCCACCGCACCCACAGCACCAGCCACGACCACAGCACGAAGACCAGCAGCGCCACCACGGCGGCGGCAGCGCCGGCCAGCAGCGACACAGGCAGACGCGCGCGCCGCGTGCCGGCCTTGCCATCGACCAGCGCCGCGCCATAGCGGATCAGCCAGACCAGCGCACCCAGCATCCCCGCCAGCCCGAGCGTGCGCCAGGGCTGATGGGAGGCCTGCGTGTAGAGATAGAAGGTGCGCGCCACGGTGTCCGCCACGCCCAGCGCCGCGAGCCACAGCGCAACGCCGATGGCCTGGCTCAGCAGGCGCGTGGCCCGCACCCGGTAGTCCTGCACTGTCGCCGGCGGCACCCGGCACAACACGAAGCAGCAAGCCACGCCTGACAGCGCCAGCACCGCCATCGCCAGCAGCAGGCACGACAGCACCAGCCCTGGGCCGAGGTGGTGCAGTGCCGCAGCCATCACCAGCATCGCCACGCCGGCCAGTGCGGCCAGGCGCGTGGCGAGACTGTCAAAGCGCAAGGCCGCATTGCCATCGCCGCCGCGCGGATAGACCAGCCAGTACGCCACGCCCGGCGGCACGGCAAACAGCAGGAGCGCCGCCAGCGGCAGCCACAGCAGCTCGCTCCACCAGATCGCCAGGCCGCCCTCGTTGAACACCTGGCGAGCGTCGTGCAGCAGGTCCATCTCGTGCCGGCCCAGGTCGAGCCAGGTGCCGATGGCGAGATGGCGCAGCAGCGCCAGCACCGCCAGCAGCAACAGCAGCGCGCTGCCGATCACGTACTGCATGGCGAACCAGTTGCGCACCACCAGCGAGGCCGCGTAGAGCGAATCGCCGGCCCCGGTCGGCGTCAGGTAACGCCCGTTCTCGCGCAGCCACGCCACTGCGGCGCGCCCCGGGTCTGGGGCGTAGGACGCCGACGAGCGGATGCGCCCCGGCGGCTCATGCTGCAACGTGCGGTAAGCAAGTGCCGCAGCCTCCGGCGGCGTGGTGTCCGGCTTCAACCGGCCCGGCACAAACAGGCTGCAGAAGAAAGCGCCGATGTAGCCGCCGCCGCTGACGGTGGACAGGTAATCGAACTGGCCGAGCAAGGCGGTGGTGGCTGGCTCGGGGGCGGGGACGATGGCGTCCGGTCCGTCGCCTTCCTGGATGGCGTCCGCAGCGGCCGGACCGGCCACCGGTGGCGTAGGCGCCTTGGCCAGTGCCTGCATCACGCCCAGGCAGAACGTCGCGCTGCGGATCCCGCCGCCCGAGAGCGCCAGCGCCCAGTTGCTGTCGCCATCGCGCGCGCGCCGGGCAATCCCGAGCTGCCGGCGCCGGCGCGCGATGCGGGCCAGTTCGTCATCCGAAGGCTGCTCTTGAACCGGCATGCGGGGCCCTTTCCTTTGCACATTCGCACATTCCCGCCCAAGTATAGGCGGCGTCATGGCGTGGCAAAGCGCGCACGCGTGCGCCGTTGCGCAGCGGCGTTCGGTGTTTACCCGGATTGTTCGGGCCCACAGCGCGGCCTAGCATTCCACAATAACAGAGACACTGTCTCTCAAATGGAGACAAAACAGCAAAACGCAAAGATCGCATGCCGGGCTGGCGCTGCGGCTTTGGTCGCGCGACAGGCGCACGGTAGTGGGATCGCTGGGCATCGTCGGGCCACTGCAAAGACTGGACATACAGGCCGTTCCCCGCCTGCTGGACGCGATGCGCCGGGCCAAGGGGCCAATCGAGGAGGTCGCCGGCTTCATCCGCTAAAAAAACATGCGGAGAACACTGGCAGGACAGATGATGAAAGGTAGACCCATGGAAACCCCGGCAGCAATGAACCCACCCCTGGCGGCCAAGCCCGCCACGCGCGCGCGCATCACCGAGCCCTTCCTGCTGCTGGTATCGGTGGGGCTGTCGGTCTTCGGCGCGATGATCGGCATGCAGCTGATCGTCTCGCTCGGCATCTCGGCCAACACGTCGATCATCGGCGCGCTGATCGCCATCGTGTTCTCGCGCATTCCGCTGGAGATCACGCGGCGATTTCGCGTGCTGGAGCGCCAGAACCTGGTGCAGACGGCGATTTCCTCGGCCACCTTCGGCGCGGCCAATTCCCTGATGATCCCGCTCGGCGTGCCCTACGCCATGGGCATGCCGGAGCTGGCCACGCCGATGCTGATCGGCGCGGTGATCGCCATGTTTGTCGACGGCGCCATGCTGTACTTCCTGTTCGGCAGCAAGATCTTCCCGGCGACCGGCACCTGGCCGGCCGGCATCGCCACCGCCGAGGCGATCTGGGCTGGCGACCGCGGCGGGCGCAAGGCAGCCTTTCTCGGCCTGGGCATCGCGGTGGGCGTGGGCGGGGCCTGGCTGGGCATCCCGATGTCGGCCTTTGGTGCCGCGTTCCTCGGCAACCTGGCCGCGCTGACCATGTTTGGCCTGGGGCTGCTGACGCGCGGCTATTCGGTGCCGCTGCTCGGCATCGACATTGCCAAGGCCTATATCCCGCACGGCCTGATGATCGGCGCCGGGCTGGTGGCGCTGTTCCAGGTGGCACGCGAGATCCACAAGTCGCGCAACGCCCCGGCCGCCGACGCGCGCACCATCGAAGTCCCGGCCGCGCGCGCCAGCCGCATTCTCTCGGGCGGCTTCCTGGTCTACCTGGCCATCGCACTGCTGATCTCGGTGCTGGCCGGCCATGTCTCGGATATGTCGCTGGGCATGCTGGTGGCATTCGTGCTCTACGCCGCGTTTGCCGCCTATGTGCACGAGCTGATCGTGGGCATCGCGGCCATGCATTCGGGCTGGTTCCCGGCCTTCGCGGTGGCGCTGATCACGCTGACCATCGGCATCCTGATCGGTTTCCCGCCGACGGCGCTGGCGGTGCTGGTGGGCTTCTCCGCCGCCACCGGCCCGGCCTTTGCCGACATGGGCTACGACCTCAAGACCGGCTACCTGCTGCGCGGCGAAGGCCGCGACATGGAGGCGGAGCTGGCCGGGCGCAAGCAACAGTTCTTCGCCGCGATGATCGGCTTTGCCGTGGCGGCCGTGGTGGTGCTGGTGTTCCACGGCACCTTCTTCTCGCAGGGCCTGCTGCCGCCGGTGGACCGCGTCTATGCCGCGTCGATCAAGGCCGGCTCGTCCGCCGAGATTGCGCGCAACCTGGTGATCTGGGCCATTCCGGGCGCGCTGTTGCAGTTGCTGGGCGGCTCCAGGCGCCAGCTTGGCATCCTGCTGTCCACCGGCATGCTGATCGCCTCGCCGCTGGCCGGCTGGGCCGTACTCGCAGGGCTGCTGATCCGCTTCGTGCTGCTGCGCCTGCGTGGCGAGCGCGATATCGCGGAGATGAGCGCTTTCGCCGGTGGCGTGATCGCGGGCGACGCGCTGTTCAGCTTCTTCGGCTCGGTCACCAAGCTGCGCAAGTAAGCCTTGCCGAAGCCCCTTCTTTCCCGCATCACCCCGAGACGTTCCATGGATATCCAAGCAATCCGCGCCGACACCCCGCTGACGGCCTCCACCATCTATCTCGATACCGCGGCGGCCTCGCTGCCGCCGGACGCCGTGCTCGACGCCGTACGCGCGTACCTGCTCGATACCGGCCACGTTGGCATCTACCTGCCGGCCTTCCGCAAGGCCACCTATGCCCGCGTGGAAGCCGCGCGCGCACAACTCGCCGGCCTGCTGGGCGCGGCCGCCGACGAGATCGCCTTCACCAAGAATGCCACCGAGAGTATCTCCATCGTGGCGCGCGGCGTCGCCTGGCAAGCGGGCGACGAAGTGCTGGTGGCCGACACGGAAATGCTCAGCAACCTGCTGCCGTGGAAGCGCCTGGAGCAAACCCACGGCATCGTGGTGAAGATGGTGGCGGCCGATGCACAAGGCCTGCTGAGCCCCGACAGCTTCACCGCCGCCGTCACCCCGCGCACGCGCCTGCTGACGTTCTCGCACCTGCCCAATTCCACCGGCGCGGTGCAGCCGGCCGCCGCCATTTGCGCGGTGGCGCGCGCGCACGGCGTGCTGTCGCTGGTCAATGCCGCGCAAAGCGTGGGCATGCTGCGCTCCGACGTGCAGGCGCTGGATTGCGATTTCCTGGCCGGTTGCGGGCGCAAGGCGCTGCGCGCCACCGAAGGATCGGGGTTTCTCTACGTGCGCCGCGCGTTGATCGAGACCATCGAGCCCGCGCTGGTGGGCTGGTGGAACGGCAGCTATGACCGCGCCACCGGCGCGCTGTCGCTGGTGCCGGGCGCGCGCCGGTTTGAAGCCGGCTGCCCGATCGTGCCGGCCATCCTCGGCCTGGGCACCGCCATCGGCTATGCCGAACGCATCGGCATCGACGCCATCGAAGCGCGCGTGCGCAATCTCACCGCCTACGCCGTGGAAAAACTCTGCGCCGTCGCTGGCTTCGAACTCTACGGCCCATCCAATGCCGCCGAGCGCATCGGCATCGTGCCCTTCAATGTGCGCGGCGTGGACCCGGCCAAGATCGTAGCCGCGCTGGAGCAGCAGCAGTGCATCATCGAAGCCGGCAACTTCATGGCCGATGCCATCCTGGCGCGCTACGGCGTGTCCACCATGGCACGCGTCTCGCTGCATTACTTCAATACCCATGAGGAAATCGACCGCGTGGCCGAACTGATCGCCGCCGCCGTGGCCTGAGCCTGACATCACGACTGAACTACCGGAACCCGACATGAACCAACGCATCTTGCTGATGAGCAGCTCCCGCAAGGACAACCTCGGCTACCTCGAACACGCTGACGCGCAGATCCATGCCCTGCTCAGGCACGAGCCACGCAAAGTCCTGTTCATCCCCTTCGCCGGCGTGACCTTCAGCTTCGATACCTACGAAGGCATGGTCAAGCCGGTGTTCGAGCGCCTGGGCTACGCGCTGGCGTCCATCCACCACAGCGCCGACCCGCGCCGCGCGGTGGACGAGGCCGAAGCCATCGCGGTGGGCGGCGGCAACACGTTCGCGCTGCTCAAGCGCCTGTACGACGCCGATCTCGTCGACGCGATCCGCGCCAAGGTGCAGGCCGGCACGCCGTACGTGGGCTGGAGCGCTGGCAGCAACGTGGCCTGCCCGACCATCCGCACCACCAACGACATGCCCATCGTGCAGCCGCCCTCGCTGCGCGCGCTGCGCCTGGTGCCGTTCCAGATCAACCCGCACTTCATCGGCGGCAAGCCCGCCGGCCACAACGGCGAAAGCCGCGAAGAGCGCCTGGCGGAGTTCCTGCACATCAACGCGCCGGAGCAGGTCTTCGCGCTGCCGGAGGGCTCCGCGCTGTTCTCCGACGGCAGCAACGGCACGGTGCTGGGCGAGCGCCACGCGCTGCACTTCACGGCCGAGGGACAGGTAGAGACACTGCGCGAGGGCGAGACCTTCCCCTTGTCGCGTATCACCGGGCCGGCCGGCATGGACGGCTGGCAAGACTTCCGGGCCTGATTTCCGGGCTCGAATCCGGGACCTGAATCCCGGCGCCGCGCGGCGCCGCACCACCCACGCCACACCCCGACGCAGGGCGAAAGACCCCTGCGCGGGCCCCCTATTGCCCTTGGAGGAGAAAAACCATGACCAACAAGCACTGGCTTGGCGCGCTCGCATTGAGCCTGCCCGCCGCCGCAATGGCGCAAAGCGGCGTCACGCTGTACGGCGTGATCGACACCGCGCTCACCTACCAGACCCATTCGGACCCCAACGGCAGCGCGCTGGCTAGCCTGCAACAGGGTGGCGAGGGCTTTCTGTCCGGCAGCCGCTTCGGCCTGAGGGGCAGCGAAGACCTGGGCGGCGATCTGTCAGCGGGCTTCGTGCTGGAAAACGGCCTGCTGGCGGACACCGGCAAGCTCGACCAGCAGGGCCAGCTGTTCGGGCGCCAGGCCTATGTGAAGATCGGCAGCAAGCGCTACGGCGAAGTGGCGCTGGGCCGGCAGTACACCACGGCCAACACCATGCTGTACTACGTGGACCCGCTCGGCGTGGGCGCCGCGCCGTCCAATGCGTGGATGGTCTTCCTGACCGGCCAGCGCTACGACAACGCGATCAGCTACACCGGCAACTACGGCCCGTTGGCGCTGATTGCCGAGTACGCGCTGGGCGAGACCGCCGGCAAGGGCTCCGCGATGTCGTCGGTCTCGCTGGGCATGAAGTACGCCTCAGGCCCGCTCGTGGCCGTGGGCGACTTCCAGCAAACCCGCGACAGCATGAGCCGCGCCGCGCGCATCTACCTGGCCGGGCTGAAGGCCTCGGTGGGCCGCGCGAGCCTGTTCGCCAACTATATCCACAGCGACCGCGACGCCGGCTTTGACTCGTCCAAGGGCGGCACCGATACCGCCACCATCACCAGCATGTCGACCGCCGCCACCGCCACCAACCGCGCCGCGTTCAACTCGGTGTTCGGCGGCAGCCGGCGCGACGACTTCTTCACCGTGGGGGCCAACTACACGGTCACCCCCGCCGTCACGCTGACCGCCAGCGTGATGCACGACCGCACCCGCGCCGACGCCTTCAGCGGCAACCGCACCACAGCCTACGGCGTGGCGGACTACGCCTTGAGCAAGCGCACCGACCTCTACCTGGCGCTGGCGTATGACTGGGTACATGGCGACTGGTCCGGCCTGTTCGGCAACGCAACGACCAACTGGACCGGCGACAGCGGCAAGAAACTGGACGGCCGCAACAACCAGACCACCGTGATGCTGGGCATGCGCCATTTGTTTTGAAGGTACGGGGAGAAGCGTCGCGCCGGGTTGGGGCGTTTGCCGAAGCCGCCGAAGGGGCCAAAGCCGCGCGTTATGACGACGGCTGTCTCTCCCTCTCCCCTCAGGGGGAGAGGGCCGGGGAGAGGGGTGGCTTAGCTAGGAGCCACTTGAAGCGAAGCCCGTGGTTTGTTCCAGCACGCAGCCGCAACGAGCGCCCGCCCTCTCCCCCGGCCCCTCTCCCACAAGTGGGAGAGGGGAGCTAACCATCGGCAATCAACCAACTGGTGTAGCCGTGATTCCCGCCCGAAGGGCGGGAATCACCCCAGCGCGATGCGAAGCGAGCCGTCAAGGTGTACCAGGCCGTATGGGGCGCCTCGGGATTCGGCGAAAAGAGCGGAAAAGAGGGACCCATGTCTGAGTATCGCCTCAAGGCGATGCGAGTTTGGGTCCCGGCCGCTCTTTTCGTCGAAGCCCGAGGAGGTAGTCGCCCCATCCGGCGCGCCTTCTTTGCCTACTTTCTTGGCAAGACAAGAAAGTAGGTCGCCGCCCCGCAGGGGTGGTGAAACCGCCTTTGACTTTAAGCCTTTGACTTTAAGCCTTTGACTCAAAGCCTTTGACCTCAGGCCTTTGAAGTTGACTTAAACCCAACCCATTCAAGAAGCCCCCCATGACCCTGCAACAAACCCTAGTCATCCACGAAGCCCTGGACAGCCCCAACGCCAACGGCGCAGTCGTCCGCGACCTGTTCGGTGCCTACACCGCCGCCGGCGTAACGGTAGACGTCGTCACCATCAACAACGCCCCGCCGGAACCCACCACAAACACCACCGACTTCCTCACCATCGTCATCCCCGGCACCCAAGGCAAGCGCGGCGGCGGCAAAGCCCCCACGCTAGGCGTGATCGGCCGCAATGGCGCCATCGGCGCGCGCCCGGAACTGGTAGGCCTGGTGTCCGACGCGGACGGCCCGATCGGCAGCCTGGCCGTGGCGCTCAAGCTGGCGCAGATGAAGCACAAGGGCGACCACCTGGCCGGCGACGTCATCGTGACCACGCACTTGTCCACCAACGTGTCGATGCAGCCGCACGATCCGGTGCCCTTCATGGGCATGCCGGTGTCGTCCGACACCATGAACGCGTACCAGGTGCTGCCGGAAATGGATGCGATCCTGTCGCTCGATGCCTCCAAGGGCAACAGCATCATCAAGCAGCGCGGCTTTGCGATCTCCCCCACCGCCATGCAGGGCTACATCCTGCGCGTGAGCCCGGACCTGGTCGCAACGATGGAGTCCACCACCGGTTGCCCGGCAGTGACCTTCCCGATCTCGCAGCAGGACATCACGCCCTATCACAACGGCCTGTACCACTTCAACAGCATCATGCAGCCGCATGTGGCCACCGCCGCCCCGGTGGTAGGCGTGGCGCTGACGGCGCAGTCGGTGGTCTCGGGCAGCGCCACCAGCGCCAACCACGAGATCGACATTGCCGAAGCAGTGCGCTTCTGCGTGGAAGTAGCCAAGCGCTTCGGCGCTGGCAAGTGCCAGTTCTTCAACGTGGTGGAATGGGGCAAGATCCGCGCGATCTATCCCGACATGACAGGTTTCCAGCGCGCCGGCGCTGCGCACTGAAACCAGGCGCGGCGGCGCCCGGACGTGCGGCAAGCCACACGCGGGCATTCTCAGCGGGCGCGCTTCGGTGTATGGTTGCGCTCCTGACGCAGTCGCCGCCTTAGCGGCTATTCTTGCAACATGCTCCGCCTGAACGACACCGACGGCCCCGCGCTGTCCCGCTGCCTGTCCGCCCTCGCCGCCTGCGCCGCGTTAGCCGCGCTGCCTGGATGCGAACGCAATGAACCGGCTCCGGCCACCTCCGCCACATCCCCATCCGCCGCCGCCTCATCGGATGCGCAGGCAGCGCGCGCCGACGACGCTGCCCAGCCGGACGACGAGCCCGGTTATGCGCCCGCGCCGCTGGCGCGCCCGCTGGTCGCCCTGCGCGGGCTGACCAGCATGGCGGACGTGCAGGCGGCGTGGGGCAAGCCGCCGGACATCACGCCCAACCAGGATGAATGCGGCACGGCGCTCGACGAAGAGCACCTGATGGACTACCACTACCCCGATGCGCTGATCGAAGTGGGCCGCAGCGGCGACGCCGTAATCCGCGCGCTGCACGGCATCCCGGCCGGGCTGACGCTCAAGCTGGAAAACCAGGAGGTTACCGCTGCCTCCACGCTGACGCAGCTCAACACGGCCCTGCGCAAGAACCCGCGCTGGAAACTGGCTGAGGCACCGGGCAAGGTACGCAGCCCGTCCGACCGCGACGAGGGCGACCCGCTCGAGCAGCTCGCCTACACCACGCTCTACACGCTGGACGGCGACGGCGACCAGTACCGCCTGTACTTCCTCGGCGACCGGCTGGTGGGCTACGCCTACTGGGTCGGCTGCTGACCCGCGCCGCGCTAGCGCAGCGCGCCGGGACCGCCCGCGTGTGACGCAAGCGCCACCGCGGCATCGCCCTCGGTGGCAGTGGCCTGCGATGCCTCGCCATGCAGGCGCTTCCATTCGTCGAAGCCGCCGGCCAGCGCCCAGGTATTGGCGTAGCCGGCCGCCTTCAGGCGTTCCGCCAGCACCGCTGCCGATACCTCATGCGGGCAGGCGCAGTAGACCACGATGTCGATGCTGGTCGGATGCTCGGAGAGTAATTCCAGCGGCGCATTCAGGTCGATGATCGTCGCGCCGGGGATCCGCTCCACCGCGTCGCTGCGCACGTCGAGCACCAGCGGGAAGCGATCGCCTAGCCGGCGCGCTTCGAGCTCCTCCACCGACATGCGGGGCACACGCCGGGTGCGGCGCAACAGGCGCACGCGCCGCCAGAACTTCCACGCGACGAAGGCGGCGAAGGCGCCCAGCACCACCATGACGGCCACCGGGCCATAGATGCTGAAGGCGTTCAGGATGACTTCGACAAAATCGGTGAACACCACGCCAACCAGCAACGCGCCGCCGGCCCACACCAGCGCCCCGATGGCGTCGTAGAACAGGAACACCGCGAACGGCGTGGCGGTCATGCCAGCCATGGCGGTGGACAGTGCGCCGGCGCCCGGCAGCAGCTTGGCGAACACCAGCGAGCGCGGACCCACGCGCAAATACAGCGACTGGGTCTGGCGGATGCAGCTGTCAGGAGAGATGGAAACGCGGCAGATGGTGCGCAGCATGGGTTGCCCGAGCCGCTTGCCGGCGAAGTACCAGGCCGTATCGGCAATCAGGCAGGCCAGGATAACGGCCGCCAGCACGGCACCCAGCGCCGGGCCGCCCTCGCGCATGCCGAGCGCGCCGGCAACGAACAGCATCGGAACGGCCGGCACCGGCAGCCCGGCCTGCTCGGCCAGCACATTGAGAAACACGAGCATCACGCCGTGGCTCTCCAGCAAGGACTGCAATTCACCCACACCGATCTCCCGCACTATGGCCGTTTTCGCCCCCGCAAGGTAATCGGCGCAAGCGAGGATGCTCGCGCCAACGGGCATAGGCAGTAGTGTGCCACCAAGGTGGCGCGGTGCAGTGCGTTGACTTGCATGCAAACTTCAAAAACCCTGAACGAGGCGCCTGCGAGGCCGCGGGCCAGCGCTCCGGTTGTTGCCCCGGTTGTTGCCCCGGTTGTTGCCCCGGTTGTTGCCCCGGTTGTTGCCCCGGTTATTGCACCGATGGTCAGGCATGCGCGCCGTCCTGATAGGTGTCGAACTTGCGCGCGGGATCTGCGGAAGGGCCGCTGCGGTCCATGCCGGCCAGCTTTTGCGCGCCGTCCGAGAACGGATCAACCGTGCGCGACGGATCCGCGGAAACGCCGCCGCGGTCCATGCCAGCCAGCTTGCGCGCGCCGTCCGAGAACGGATCCGGCTTGCTCCGGCGGCTGGCATCCGCGCCCGTCGCCGCAGCGGCAGCCGGGTCCAGGCGCGCGCCATCGCTATAGACATCGAAACGCGACGCATGGAAGACGTAGCCGTAGCGATCCCCGGACACGGCACTATCCCTGGGGCCAGCGGCTTGCGCCGGAACCGCCGTGGCGGCAATGCTGGCAAGTGCGGCCGAAGTCATCAAGGACTTGAAGAAATGGCGGGTCATGGCAATCTCCTTCAGGGCGATCGGCGGATCGCGGCTGGCTTGCAGGGGAGCAGCGCCTTGCGCTGGTCCGGCCACACGTGAATCGCGCGGTTAAACCAGATACGCTGCGCAGCGCGGCGTGGATGCACAAGGACGCTGGTTGCTTACGGCGCCGGCAAGCGGGCATGATGGCGGCTACCGATCCCGGAGCGCCACGCATGCCTGCCCGACCTGACTCGCAACACAAAGACAAAGACCAACTGATCCAGCGCTTCGGCCTGCAGCCGCATCCGGAAGGCGGCTACTACCGCGAGACCCATCGCGACGCCGCGCGTGTGTTGCGTCAGTCGAGTGAGGGGGCCGGCAATCCCGCCACACATGCCGCCTCCACGGCGATCTACTACCTGCTGTGCGACAACGCCTACTCCGCCTGGCACCGCATCCGCTCCGACGAGGTGTGGCACTTCTACGCGGGCTGCCCGCTCAACGTGCATGTGCTGGACCAAGACGGGAGCCTCACCACGCACCGGCTGGGCAACGCGCTCGCCGATGACGACGCGGTGTTCCAGGCCGTGGTCAGGGCTGGCTGCTGGTTCGCCGCCGAGCGCAGCGATCCGGATGGCTTCTCGCTGGTGGGCTGCACCGTGGCGCCGGGCTTTGAGTTCAGCGAGTTCGAGTTGGCCGATGCCGGCAGCCTGCTGGCATCGCACCCGCGCCATGCCGCGCTGATCGCGCGGCTTGCCCCTGCGCCGAAACGCTAGCGCAGCAAAACGCCCCCTCCCCTACTTTCCCTTGCCGAGAATTCCGTCATGACATGGTTGTCCCTTGCAGCTGTCGCGCTGGTAGCGCTGGAACACGTCTACATCATGGTGCTGGAGATGTTCCTGTGGGATAAGCCCAAGGGCATGCGGGCCTTCGGGCTAACGCAGGAATTCGCCGTCGCCACCAAGGCGCTGGCGGCCAACCAGGGGCTGTACAACGGCTTTCTCGCGGCCGGCCTGCTGTGGGGCCTGGCCACCGCCGCGGTGCCGGTGCAGTTGTTCTTCCTGTGCTGCGTGCTGGTGGCCGGCATCTTCGGCGCCTGCACGGCCAGCCGCAAGATCCTGTGGGTGCAGGGCCTGCCGGCGGCGATCGCCATCGCACTGGTGCTGCTGGCCTGAGGCGGCAAGCTCGGCCTCGGCGCTGTTCAACCGCGCTGTGCGAGCGTTCTCCTGGCCGCTCAGCGCGGCTTGCGGTACGCGTTCTCGATCCAGTCCGCGGCGCTGGCCTTGCTCAGCTTGAAGCCCGGCGACACGCGCACCTGGGCCAGTTCGTCGCCGAGCTCGTCGGTGGCGCGCAGCACCGCGAAGGGATTGTCTTCGTCGGGCACGATGTCGAGCGTCACGCTGATGCGCGCCGTATCCGTGTCGACGATCACGCTCTTGTGCAGCATGGCATGCAGTTGCTGCTCGTGCCGGCGCAGCACTTCGGAGGCGGTCTTGACCAGCGTCGAGAAGGCGTTGGTGTCCAGCGGTTTGGGGTTCTTCTTGTCGCGGCCCATGGTCCATGGGCCAACCAGGGCGGGCTCGGGCTCGCCGTCCTTGATCATGGCAACGGCCCAGCCGTCATCGTCCTCGTTCTTGATCACGCGGGCGGTCCAGCCGTCGGCGCGCCACAGGCGCGGCTCCTGGATCTTTTCTGCGTTGTCCCCGGCGGCGTCCGGGTCGTCGGCTTCGGGGGAGAGTTCGGGCTGATGGGTCATGGCTGGCTTCAATTCGGGGCTGCGCGGTGGGCTGCGGGCGCTGGCCGGGCCCGCCACGCAATGCTTGGCGGGGACGGACCGGGACGGCGGCATCAAGGGCGCGATTTTACCCGCCCCGTCACGGCAGGGGGCGGCGGGGGGCGCCAGGCGCCACGCGCGCCCGGCGGCTGAGACATGGCGAGACATGAATCCCCTCGGAAGTTGTATTTAATGTCTAACGGTCACGTCCTATGCTGGACGTGTCGCCGGGACCCCCGTCTTGATGACACACCCTTCCAGTCGCCGTTCCCTTGAGACGGCGACGTTTTTTTAGCCGGCCAACCCGATCCCCGCACCAAAATGGGGATCGGTCGCAACAAAAGCGCTGGCCCGAGGAGCCCAGCCGGTTTAAGATGCGCGATTATCGAACAACCCGCGCGCACTCGCCCACATGGACGCCCCCATTCCCAGCAGCCCTGGCCAGGCAACGGCCGCCACTGTCCGCGTCGCCCGCCCCCAGGCCGACCTTCTCAACAGTTTTGCCGGCGACCCGAATTTCATGCTGTCGCTAGCGCGTGGCCTGAGCGTGCTCGAAGCCTTCTCCGAGCGTAAGCGCCCGCTCACCATTTCCCAGGTGGCGCAGCGCACCCAGCTCTCGCGTGCCTCGGTGCGGCGCTGCCTGTACACGCTGGAGCAGCTTGGCTACGTCAGCCAGCAAGGCGGCCAGTTCGCGCTGCGCCCGCGCGTGCTGCACTTGGGCCATGCCTATTTCTCGTCGACGTCGCTGGTGTCGCTGGCCCAGCCGATCCTCGACGCGCTGAGCACGCGCATCCAGCAGACCTCGGCACTGGCCATCCTGGACGATACCGACATCCTTTACCTGGTGCGCTCGGAGGTGCAGCGGGTGCTCACTTATTCGCTCGGCATGGGCAGCCGGCTGCCGGCGTACTGCACATCGATCGGCCGCATGCTGCTGGCCCACCTGGCCGAGCCGGCGCTGGAAGACTTCTTCGATCACGTCGACCTGCGCCCGCGCACGCTGCAGACCAAGATCTCGAGGGCCGAGCTGGAGGCCAGCTTTGCGCATGCGCGCGAACTGGACTATGTGCTGATCGACGAAGAGCTGGAACCCGGCCTGCGCGCCATCGCGGTGCCGGTGCGCGGCATCTCGGGCAGCGTCATGGCGGGCATCAGTGTCAGCGTGCGCGCGGCGCAGGTATCGGAAGCAGAGATGATCTCGCGCCTGCTGCCGCCGATGCGCGAAGCGGCAGTGGCGATCGGCAAGCTGATCGCCGCCTGAACTGCCTGAGCCGCCTGAAACCAAAACCGACAAGGAACCGCACACGCATGGCGCAAAGCACCCTTAACCCGCTGGCAGGCAAGGGCATGCGTTTTGTCCGGCGGGTCTACGCCATGCGCGCCATCGGGCTGGCGATCGGGTTCTTTGCGGTGGCGGCGGCCATGCTGGAAGCGGGCGTGCCGCGCTGGCTGCTGGCGCTGGTCTTCCTGCACGGCTTTGCCTGGCCGCACGTCGCTGCCTGGCGCTCAAGGCGCAGCGAGGTGCCGTTCCGTGCGGAAATCCAGAACATGATGATCGATGCCGTGCTCGGCGGCGTCTGGGCCGCGGCCATGAAATTCAACCTGCTGCCAAGCGTGCTGATCCTGGCGATGATGAGCATGAACAATGTAGCGGCGGGCGGCACGCGCCTGCTGCTGCATGGCCTGGGGTGGCACCTGGCGGGGGCGCTGGCAGGTATCGTGGCCTTCGGCGCGGCCTGGCATCCGCAGGCCAACCTCACCACCATCGTCGCCAGCCTGCCGATGCTGGTGCTCTACCCGCTGGCGCTGGGGCGCACCACCTACAGCATCTCCCGCCGCCTGGCCGCGCACGGCAAGCAGATCGAGGCCAACAGCCGCCTGGACGGCCTCACCGGCGTGCTCAACCGGGGCTATTGGGAAGCCATGCTGGCCGCGGAATTCCAGGCCTGCAAGACCGGGAGGCGCAGCACCGCCAGCCTGGTGCTGCTCGACATCGACCATTTCAAGCAGCTCAACGACACCCATGGCCACCTGGCTGGCGACGAAGCGCTCAAGGCCTTTGCCGCGCTGGTAATGCAGCACGCCGCGCAGCACGGCACGGCGGCCCGCGGTGAAACGCGGCAATGCCTGGTGGGGCGATACGGCGGCGAGGAGTTTGGCGTGCTGCTCAGTGGCGCGAGCCTGACGCAGGCGGTGGAAATGGCCGAGCGTCTGTCGCGCTCGCTGCAGCCGGGCACAGCTGCCGGCGCGGGCATTGCCGCGCTGCGTGGCCACACCGCCAGCCTTGGCGTGGCCGCCTTCGACGCCGGCATGGCGGGCCACCACGAATGGCTGGCGCACACGGACCGCGCGCTCTATGAAGCCAAGCGCGCCGGCCGCAACCGGATTCGCATCAGCGCGGGTTGAGCGAAAACGGCGGCCAGATGCGCTTAGCCGCGGCTGGCAAGCTCCAGCGCAAACACCAGCCGCTGCAGGAAATTCTCCATGCGGCCGTCAAGGTTGGAGAACGCACAGCCGAAATGGTGAATGGCGCTGTCATCGCGCCCGGCCAGCCAGTGGCCCACCACTTGCACGCTCAGGTCCAGCTTGCCCAGCGCACCAAAATCCAGATGCACGCCGGAGATGGTGGTGCCCACCGGCAACTGCGTGGCGTCCACGGTCTTGGAGCGCAACCCGACGCCCGAGAGCGAGAGATCTGCAATATCGAGCTTGAGCGCGGTGCCGTCGCTCATCTTGATGGTGCAGACATAGCCCTTGGTAACCAGCGTGCGCGCGCGGAAATGACGGCGGCGCTGGAAGTGATAGAGCTTCTCCGGGAACGGCGCGGAAAATGCCGGGCCACCCTTGTACTGGGTGATCTCGGGCGTGCCGATCATGAAGTTCACGGGCACCCCGCGCAGCGACGCCGAGAAGGCATTCTCGTTGGAGGCCAGCAGCGCCTGCCGCTCGGGCTCGGTGGAGCACCAGTCGAAGACAAAGGTGCGGCTGGCCGGATCCACATGCAGCACGGACGTGACCATCTCGTGGGCAGTACGCGCGCGCACGTTCAGGATGCACTTCTGCCAGGCGAGGTCGCGCAGCACGGTGCCAATCTGCGAGGAATGGGTAAGGCGATAGCGGTCGTCTGGCAACGCGCCGGCGTCAAGCTCGGATTGCTCCGGGGAATCTTGGAGACTCATGAAAATCACGCAAACGTCTGAGAGAGGCCTGCGTCGCGCCAGACTGGCTTGCGACGGGGGAATTCGGGCTGCCGCACGCACCCGGATGCAAGCGGGGGCGAGCGGCTAGCGCCGCATGTTAAGCGCGACGCCTGCTGCTGCGCAAGCTCTTGTTTGAACAACGGCGAAGTGTGGCAAAACTTGAGCCAGACTTCCGTGGGGTAGCCCGCCGGGGCGGGTTCGCGCCTCATTTGCCGTCTTTGCGCCCACCGCGTTTTGCCGCGCCCTTGGCCCCGCGCACAGGATGTGGCGATGCGGCCACCTGCGCCGGATCCGCGCCGAGCGATGCTTGCGCCTCCTGGCACAGCCAGTCCCTGACCGCGCGACGCCGCGCATCGTGCTCGAACGCCACTGGCGAAAGCAACTGATAGCAAGATCCGTCGCGCACGAAGCCCCGCGGCGCGGCGATGCGGCCATCGGCAAGTTCGTCGGCCACCATCAGGCGCGACGCGATCGCGCAGCCAAGCCCGGCCGCGGCGGCCTGGATGGTCAGGTAGAAATGCTCGTACCAGGCGTCCGCGCCAAAGCGCTGCGCGCCGCCAGCGGCCTTGGCCCAGCGCTGCCAGGCATCCGGGCGCGAGCGCGTATGCAGCCGGTGCGACGATGCCCCGGCGCTGGCCCCGGCGCGGCAGACCACGCCCACCCATTCCTCGGCAACTTCATGGGCATGCAGTTCCGGCCCCACATGAAAATCGTTGCGGCGCAGCGCCAGGTCCACGCCGCTGCGCGCAAAGTCCACCGGACCGCCAGCGGCCATCAGGTGCAGCGTCACCTCCGGATGCGACTCTGTAAAGCGCGGCAGGCGGGGAATCAGCCAGCGCATGGCGATGGTGGGCTCGCACGACAAGACCAGCGCCCTGGGCTGCCCATGCGCGCGGATGCGCTGCGCGGCCGCGCCCAGCACGTCGAGCGACTGCGTGGCGGCAGCATGCAGGATATGCCCCGCCTCGGTCAGGAACACGGCCCGGTTGCGGCGCTCGAACAGCGTCACGCCGAGCGCCTCCTCCAGTTGGCGAATCTGGCGGCTGACCGCGCCGTGGGTCAGGTGCAGTTCGTCCGCAGCCCGCATGAAACTCTGGTGCCGCGCCGCGGCTTCGAAGAAACGGATTCCGCCCAGCCAGTGCATGCTTGCCTTGATGTGTCAGTTTTTCTCACGGATTTGCACAAGTATAAATCGGTTGTGGCGCCACATATCAGCGCAGAGAATGCCTGAAACCCGATTTCTTTCCGGTCAAGGATCTTCATACAAATGCACCCTCTCACCGAACTGCTGGCCGTCGCCACCATCACCGTGCTGGCCGTGATCAGCCCGGGCCCCGACTTCGCCATGGTGATGCGCAACAGCTTCGTGCATGGCCGCAAGGCCGGGCTGCTGTGCGCGCTCGGCATCGCCCTTGGCGTACAGGTGCACGTTTTCTACACGATGTTTGGCGTGGCGTTGTTGATGGAGCACGCGCACAACCTGTTGACGGTGGTGAAACTGCTCGGCGCCGCCTACCTGATCTGGATCGGCATCCAGACCTTGCGCAAGCGCGCGCCGGACCCGAATGCGCCGCCGCTCGGCGCGGATGCGGGCACCCCTGCGCTGACAGCGCCCGGCGCGCTCAAGATGGGCTTTCTCACCAATGCGCTCAATCCCAAGACCACCTTGTTCGTGGTCAGCACCTATACGCAGGTGGTGAATGCGCAAACGCCGCTGGCCGTGCAGTTCGGCTATGGCCTGTTCATGTCGCTGGCGCACCTGGCCTGGTTTGGCCTGATTGCGTGCTGCTTTTCCACGCCCGCGTTGCGCGCCGCCATGCTGCGGCGCCAGCGCTGGCTGGATCGGGTGATTGGCTCGGTATTGCTGGCGCTTGGGGTGGCGCTTGGCCTGGGCAACCTGGCATAACGCGGGCCCTTGCCGGCCCTTGCCGGCCCTTGCCGGCGGCATCAGCCTGCCGCCGGGTCCAGCACATACGCACGCCGGCATACATGCTGCGCGCCGCCCGCGCGCAGGTGGCTTTGATACAGGATGAAGCGCTCCACGGGGAACGGCTCGCACACCAGCCCGGCCTGCGCGTCGCGCCATGCCTGCAGCGCGGTATCCGCCACGGCAGGCCCGCAGCGCGCCAGCGTGATGTGAGGATGGAAGCGCGCATGCTGCTGCGCGCCAGCATCCGGTAACGTCGCGCCCTCGCATCCGGCAAGCGCCTGCGCCATCTGCGCATGCAGGCTGTCCAGCGCCGCATGGGGCGCCACGCCCGCCCACAGCACACTCGCCCGCCGCCCGCGAAAATAGCCAGCCTCTTTCACCGTGAGCGCAAAGGCCGCGCCGCGCACGGCCCCAAGCGCCCGCTCGATGCACGCCGCCGTGGCGTCGTCCTGCTCGCCAAGGAAGTGCAGCGTGAGATGGACCTGATGCGGTGCCGCCGCCCGGATGCCAGCCACGCGCGGCACGCGAGCCAGCAACGCCACCGCCAGCGCTGGCGGTACCTCAATCGCCACGAACAAACGTGCCATCGGTCCCACCTCCCGTGACGGCCTGGCGCGGGTGGTCAAGCGCAGCGGCGCGATGCCGCTGGCTCAACATGCCAACGCCGACTGACGCAGGATGGGCAGTGCCATGGCCGCGGCCGTGCCTTCGAGCCGGAGCAGCGCGCGCTTGCGCTCGGTGCCACCGGCATAGCCAGTGAGGTCGCCGCTGGCGCCCAGCACGCGATGGCAAGGCACGATCACCGACAAAGGGTTGCGCCCCACCGCCCCGCCGATCGCGCGCGCATGGGTGGGGGCAAGGCCCAGCCCGGCGCCCAGTTCGCCATATGACGTGGTCTCGCCGAACGGGATCTCGCACAGTGCCTGCCAGACCGCGTGCTGGAACGGGCTGCCGCCCAGCACCATGGGGACCGTGAAGACCTGCAGGCGCTCGGCGAAATAGTCGGCCAGTTCATCGGCGGCCTGCTCGAAGACGGGCTTCGCGGCGGCGGGCAAGTTGGTGTCAGGCGTGGCCGCCGCCGGGTAGTACTTCTGCCCGGAGAAGAACAGCCCGCTCAAGCGCGCGCCGTCGACGCGCAGCAGCACTTCGCCCAACGGGCTGGCGACGATGCGGTAGGCAATCATGGTGTGTTCCTTGTTGTGTCGCTGGTTGTGTCCCTTGTCTTGTCGCCTCGTACCGACTTGTCCGACTTGTCCGACTTGTCCGACTTGTCCGACTTGTCCGGCTTATCCGGCTTATCCGGCTTGTGTTCCTCGTAGCGCCGCCACAGGTGGACGGCGGCGTAGGCGCGCCACGGCGCCCACTGCGCGACATGCTGGTTCATGCCTCGCACGGTAGCGATGCCGAGCACCTTGCGCAAGACATAGTCGGTGCCAGGAAAGGCATCCGGCCAGCCGAGCGCGCGCATGGCCACGTATTGCGCGGTCCAGTCGCCCACGCCTTCCACCTCGCGCAGGCGCGCCATGGTGTCTTCCGGCGCAGCGTCAGGCTCCAGCTTGAGCGCGCCCGCCGCCACGCGGGCCGCGATGGCATGAATGGCCCGGCCCTTGCCCAGCGGGATGCCGATCTCACGCAAGGCCTCGGGCGGCACGCCAGCCAGCGTAGCCGCGCCGGGAAACGTCACGCGCAGCGCCGGCATGGGCTGCGCCAGCGGCAAACCGTGGCGCTCGGCCAGCCGCGCCAGCAGCGTGCGCGCGTGCTTCACCGAGATCACCTGGCCCACCACCGCGCGCACGGCGATCTCGAAGCCATCCACCGCGCCCGGCAAGCGCATGCCGGGCGCTTCGGCAGCCAGCGGGCCCAGATGCTGATCGACCACATCGGGCCGGCAGCCCAGGTCGCACAACCGCCGCACGCGGCCCAGCGCCTGCGGAATCACGTGCGCCAGCGAACCGGACAACGTCACCCTGATCACATGACGGCGCGCGACGTGCTCCAACCGCAGCCAGCCCACATGCGTGCGGCCGCCGCTGTCGATCGCCAGCGTGCGCGCGTAGGTGCCATCGCCAAGCTGCTCGATGCCATCCACCGCGCGCACGCCCAGGAACTGCAGGAACGCGGCCCACGCCATCGGCGGGCGGTAGCCCAGCTCGAACACCAGCTCGTCGGCCACATTGTCGGCGGCGCGCTTGCGCATGGCCATGGGCGTCAGCCCGTAGCGCGTCTTGAGCACATCGTTAAAGCGCCGCACGCTGCCAAAGCCAGCGGCATGCGCCACGTCGGTCACGGTCAGCCCCGTATCGGTCAGCAAACGCTTGGCCAGCAGCAACCTCTGCGTCTGCGCATACTCCAGCACCGAGACGCCGAACTGCGCATCGAACAGCCGGCGCAGGTGGCGCTCGGTAATGCCGATGCGCGCCGCCAGCCCGGCCACGCCGGCATCCACCATGAAGCCCTCGTCGATCAGCGTGGCCGCGGCCTGGGCCAGGCGCCCCGACAGGTCGGCCAGCCCGTGTCCCGGCGCCAGCTCGGGCCGGCAGCGCAGGCAGGGCCGGAAACCCTGCTTCTCGGCCGCGGCAGCACTGTCGTAGAACGTGCAGTTCTCGCGCTTGGGCGTGCGCACCGCGCAGATCGGCCGGCAGTAGACGCCAGTGGACGACACGCCCACGAAGAAGCGCCCGTCGAAGCGGCGGTCGTGCGAAGCCACGGCCTTGTAGCAGGTATCCGGATCGAGTTTCATAGCCAGCATGCTACTCCGTTGCGAGAGCAGGACTAGCTGGATTCGGACATTTGGCTCTGCGGCGTGCATTGGCCAGCCACTGCGACACGAAGACCACCTGCACAGCGGCAGCACGGCAGCGCGCTCGCATCATCCATCGCCGCCCTCGCCCTGCGGCGCATCCATCGCGGCGGCCAGCTCGCTCAACACCAGCGTCTCGTGCGCAAGCACGGCCACCAGCGAAAGCAGATGGGCCTGGGTCTCTTCACCAAGGTTGCAGAAGGTGCCGCCCGCCGCGTTCTCGACTGCGACTGACAACAACGCATTGAGCTGCGCGGTTTTTTCGGCGGCGAGGCTTAGCGGACTTTCCGATGGCGCATGCGCGGTCAGGAAGGTATCGCGGCCCGTGCGTTGGGCAGTGATGTTGTAGCGCGGGTAGTTATACATCGAGCGCCCTCCGTTGGGAGGCGCGCAGGCGCTGGTGGATGACGGGGAGCTTGGGGGATGCGATTTGCCCGGAATGGGCGAGCGAAGACTGGGGCATGGGAGTGCCTCCTCTGTCAGCGTACTTTGACACCGCTCCCCGCTGCTAATCGGGGTGGGCGGGCGCAAGGCGGGGTTAGCAGACCGGGACAGAGAACCGGCGAGCCCGAAGGCTCCCCCGCCTAGGCCCGCCCATAAGGACGTGCAGAGGCACGACGGATGCAAAAACGCCGCCTGGTGGCGGCTGTCCGCCTCTGTCATCCGGGCTGCTAAACCCGGCCGCTGTGGTTGCAGCGACGAGTGAAGTATAGCGTTGCGCCATGCAGCCTAACCCAGCCGCAACAAAAAGTCACACCCGCTACGCTAGCCAACGGCTACAAGTACCAGATCGATCCTGCCCGCCGTCAGCCGTAACGTGCGTGGGCTGCACCGGCCCGAGGTTTGGATCGCTCGCCTTCACGCTGCTGCCACCGCTGTAGCTGCCCGAGATCACCGCTTGCGATGCTCTTGATGTGGACATCGCGGTGGCGAAGGCCAAGGCCGCTTTCGAGGATGGACGCTGGCATCGCCGCTCGCCGGCGCAGTGCAAGGCTACGTTGCTGCGCTTCGCCGATCTGCTCGAGCAGCACGCGCATGAGCTGGCGGTCATGGAAAGCCTCGACAGTGGCAAGCCAATCCGGGAATGTCAGGCCACTGACGTGCCGGAGACGATCCATACGATTCGCTGGCATGCCGAACTGATCGACAAGATCTACGACAGCACGGCACCAGTAGGATCGAATGCCCTGTCTCTGGTGGTCCGCGAGCCCATTGGGGTGGTCGGGCTCGTCCTGCCGTGGAACTTCCCGTTGCTGATGCTTGCGTGGAAGATCGGCCCCTCGCTGGCAGCCGGCTGTTCGATCATCGTCAAACCCGCCAAGGAGACCACGCTGACCGCATTGCGCGTGGCCGAACTGGCCCACGAAGCGGGGGTGCCTGCCGGCGTATTCAACGTGCTACCCGGAGGCGGCAAGGATGTTGGCGAACCGCTGGGCAAGCATATGGATGTGTCCATGGTGAGCTTCACCGGTTCGACGGACACTGGCCGGCTGTTTCTCAGGTACGCTGCGGACTCAAACCTGAAACGCATCGTGCTGGAATGCGGCGGGAAAAACCCTGCGGTTGTGATGAACGACGTCGAAGATATCGATGTCGTGGCGCAGCACGTCGTCAATGGTGCCTTCTGGAACATGGGGGAGAATTGCTCGGCATCGTCGCGCCTGATCGTCCATGCCGAGGTCAAGGATAATCTGCTGGCACATATCGGCGTTCACCTGCGTGAATGGAAGATGGGCGACCCGCTTGACCCGGAACACCGCATCGGCTCGCTAGTCAGCGAATCGCATTTCCGGAAGGGTCAGTCCTATATCGAACTGGCCAATGCCGAAAATCTGCGTGTGGCCTTTGGTGGGGGTACTGAAGGAGAGACCTTTGTCGAGCCGACTGTGGTCGATGGCGTGGGCCAGCACAGCCGGTTGTTCAAGGAGGAGATATTTGGTCCGATCCTGTCGGTCACGACGTTCACCAGCACGGAAGAGGCCATCGCGTTGGCGAACGATTCCGTCTACGGGTTGGCGGCGTCCGTCTATACGAGCAATCTGAACAACGCCATCCGGCTATCGCGAGAAATCCGCGCAGGTGTCGTTACGGTCAATTGCTTTGGGGAGGGTGACGTTACCACCCCCTTCGGTGGCTACAAGGAGTCGGGCTTCGGTGGGCGCGACAAGTCGATCTGGGCACACGACCAGTACACCGAAATCAAGACCATCTGGATAGACGTGCCGGATCGCGCAGCGGTCAAATAGGTGAAAGACAAACCATGCTCGGCCCGGCCATGACAAGATTAGGTTGACTGCGGCTGAGCATGTGTGCCAAAAACGAATCGGATTCCCTTTCAGATCGACATGTCAGTGCAAGCAGGTGTTATGCAAAGCAAAAAAAAGGCAACACTCATCGGGCTCATCGCCATTCTATTGTGGAGTTCGATCGTCGGTCTGATTCGCGGTGTCAGTCAAAGCCTCGGGGTCGTCGGTGGCGCCGCCATGATTTACACGGCCGCGTCCGTTTTGCTCTTCTTCTCGGTTGGTTTTGTCAGAATGAGTACGTTTCCCCGGCGCTATCTCGTTTGGGGAAGCATCCTGTTCGTTTCCTACGAGCTGTGCCTTTCTCTGTCCATTGGCTATGCCAACAGCAGCAGGCAGGCCATCGAGGTGGGGATGGTCAATTACTTGTGGCCGACCTTTACGATGCTGTCGGCCATTGCATTCAACAATCAAAAGTCGAACCTTTTGATCGTTCCCGGCTTCCTGGTTTCCGTCCTCGGGATCTGCATGGTGCTTGGCGGCGACCAAGGTCTGGACTTCGCCGGAATGGCGGCGAACATCAAGGACAATCCTCTGAGCTATGGGCTGGCGTTCTGCGGTGCGTTGATCTGGGCCGCTTATTGCACGGTCACCAGCAGGATTGCTGAAGGCAGGAACGGCATCACGCTGTTCTTCATGCTGACGGCATTGGCCCTGTGGATCAAATATTTCGCCGCAGGCGGCGGTGCGATGGATTTCAGTTATGGAGCAATCATCTACCTTGCGATGGCCGCTTGCGCGATGGGCTTCGGCTATGCGGCCTGGAATGTAGGCATCCTGCATGGCAACGTGACTGTCCTCGCCGGCGCTTCGTACTTTATCCCGGTGCTTTCTGCGGCCCTGGCGGCCACGCTTTTGCGCACCCCACTTTCGCTCGGCTTCTGGAAAGGCGCATCCATGGTGTGCGCGGGGTCGATCCTGTGCTGGTTGGCAACACGGGGGCGACGTTCAGGTGCCTCTTCCCCGTCGGACCGTGCCGATTCGCACGAGCAGGAGCGCGCTCACGGACAGTGAGTTCATCTGGACTGACGCTCGACTCCACGCAAGCGGTCAGCCATCGGCTGAGATCGCCCGCTTGTCACCCGATTCCGTTGGCTTCGCCGAACGATCAGCGTGAGCAACGTCGCAATCGAAACATCCTCAAACGATCAGGACAAGAATATGTTCCGGGAGACGAAAATGAAGATGCGATTGTTCGTCGCAGTAGTTTTGTGCACCATGGCTGCGCCAGCAGTCTCACAGAGCACGGTGACTTTGTATGGCGTGCTCGACTAGGGGCTTAACTATACGAATAACGTTGGCGGCCACAGCCAGGTCGCGCTCGCCAGCGGATTTCCGCACGGTAGTCGGTGGGGGCTCAAGGGGGCCAAAGATCTCGGCGGCGGGGTCAAGACCATATTCCAGCTTGAGAACGGGTTCGACGTGGATACCGGGCGGGCGTTCCAGGGCGGGCTTCTGTTCGGACGTCAGGCATACATGGGATTGTCCAGTGACACGCTGGGCGCACTCACAGTTGGCGGTCAGTACGATTCCGTGGTGGACTTCCTTGCACAGAACTCTGCCGGTGGCACCTGGGGCGGATACATGTTCGCCCACCCGTACGACAACGACAACCTGATCAACACGTTCCGGACAAACAACACTGTCAAGTACGCCAGCCCGCCGCTAGGTGGCTTGAAGTTCGGGGCAATGTACGGTTTCAGTGACGATGTGAGGATCTCAAACAATCGGCTGGTTAGCGTTGGGGGCCAATACACGGCTGGCGGATTGTTGCTGTCCGCCGCCTACCTTCAAGCTGACAATCCTTCTGCCACGTCTTACGGCGCGATCAACAATGGCGGAGACCAGAACCTGCTCGGTAGCCGGCTGAGGATCTTTGGCGCCGGCGCGGCGTACACCATCGGCAAGGCAGCCTTGGGACTCGCCTATTCCAATACTGACGTCAACGATCCTCAAAGCTCAGGCTATGTTGGTCCGATCGCTCCGGCGGTGGGCAAGCCGTCTTCGCTGCGCTTCCAGAATATCGAGGTCAATGCCAAATACCAGTTTGGCGCGTCGTATTGGCTGGGCGCGATGTACAGCTATACGCGCGCCGACTTCAACACAACCTCAGGAAAGCAGCATCCAACCTACCATTCGATCGGGCTGATGGCGGATTACCTCCTCTCGAAGCGGACCGATGTCTACCTGCAAGGGGTGTATCAGCATGTTGGTGGTGATGCGACCGGCTCCGTTCTCGATGTCGCCTACGTAGCCGGCGCCGCAAATGTCTCTTCCAATCGGAATCAGCTATTGTTCCGTGTTGGAGTTCGCCATTTCTTTTAAGAAGGTAGGGATGGTTAATCTTTCAACAAAAAGTGAATCTGTAGGCTGTCCCAAATCCATGAATGATTACATCGACATCAGCTTCAAGGGTTTTGGCGTCGCGGGCCTTGAAGACCCGCCACTCGTATTTCATCTTGTGCCAGAGCTTCTCAATGCGATTGAACTCCGGGCTGTACGGCGGCAGGAAGTACAACGTCAAGCCTTTCCTTTGTAGCAGCCGGAGATAAGGCCGTAGTGCGCGGGCCGTGTGGACCGAGGCATTGTCGAGAATGACGGTCAGCGGCTTGCCGACGTGTTCGACCAGCAGGCCGAGAAATGCAACGAACAGCACCGAAGTCATCGTCTCCCACAATTTCACTGCAAACAGCCCTCCCGAGGAGAGCAGTGCCCCGACCACGTTCAGACGCTTACCGCGCCGGGCTTCAATCATGTGTTTGACCCGACTGGGGTCCGGGCACTTCGATTGGGCTGCGCTTGCGTGAAGGCAGCTTCGTCTAGGTAGGCGAGTTCGATTTCGCCACGCTGGGCTTGCTCGACCAACTCCCCGAGGACGGCGCACCGCTACGCGGCGCGTCCGACAGCGCCGCCATGCCTTTTTCCAACCAACGATAGCGCCTCTCGTACACCGCCTCCAACGTCAACTCCTGCTGCCTGGCTACCTCCTTGGCTGGCACGCCGAGGCTAAACATCAGAATCGTCCGGGACCTGTCTCTTGCTCTCCAATCACGGCGGCTTCTCGCCAGAGCCTCGAACTCGGCACGTTGTTCCTTCGTCAGTTCCGGCGGCGTCAATGCGGCTATCGTCTATGTTGCGCTTCATGTTCGGCCCGGCAGTATAGAGATGCTTCTCATGAAGCGCTTAGCTCTCTCAACCTACGCCCCGCTGGTCAGTTATCGGTTACTACTTTCTTGACCCGATGATAATGTCAACCAAACGCCTGAAATCCCTACCAATCACAAAATCATATATACAATTTTTATTTGTATTTATAAATAAAATAGTTGCAATAGATGAGGCAATGAGCGCGATTGCCAGAACAAATAGCCCGACCCCGGTCTCAGGAGGCTGCATAAAAAAGAATATTATTAACGTCGAAAAAAACAAAAATCCAGTTACCGACACGATCTTCGTTACGAATATAATTTTTTCTTTCTTATTCAATTTCGCTCACCTTTGTTTTAGAGAAAATAAATTACGTCGTTCTTGATCAATGAATCTATTAGTTTATGGATTTTAGTTGATCGCCTCGAACGATCCAGAGAATCACTGATTCAATCGGTGTGCGAGTCATCGATGCATTGGATGAGCGCGATGTCATAAGCGCGGCCATGATTCATGGTCCTGTGATGAAGCGATAGATCAGTCTTTAGGTAGTTTTGCATTAGCGTTTCCCCGTTGAAGACTGACCGACCTGCAGCCCTGACCGTTACGCGTAAGCGTCAGCTCGCGCCGCCGAATATATGCAACAACTTGCGCAGCCTAGCAACGGAGGGCGACGATTGAAATCGGACAAGTACGAATTTCAACTGGAGCCAGCGTTAAAATTGTTACCGTCGAGTTGGCAGCGGCACGCGAGCCAGCCATCGCCGATGGACGGCTGTGTTCACGATGGGAGACGCGCGGCGATCCACTGCGACACGAAGACCACCGCCCCGCCGAACAGTGCGAACCCGATGCAGTAGGCACTGAGCATGCGCCAACGGACAGGGGACCACCGGGCTAGAGCCGCCAGTACAAACACCAACCCCACCAGCAGCAGCAGCACGGCAGCCAGAAGGAACGCCACCGCGGCATAAACGACAATGGCGCCGATGGTCACCTGCTGCCGGGTTATCGGCTTGACTTCCTCTGCGGGCTAAACCCCGGAGATTCCTTCTTCAAGCGCTTGAAGTCCCAAGCGGGCGATGTTCCTTGCGGCGTTCGTATCGCGGTTGTGTTCCGCGCCACACGCACAGCAAGTCCACTGCCTTATTCCAAGACCAGCCCTACCTTTCGGACTGCTGGGCGGGATAACGCCACAGCACGAGCAAGTCTGGGTTGAGAACGCCTCGTTGACCTCTTCGAACACCACACACTGCCTGATGGCCTTGTACTTGAGTTGTGTCCTGAACGTCGTCCACGCGGCATCGTGCACGGACTTAGCCATGCTCGTCTTTGCCATCGCTTTCGCGTTCACGTTGCCTACGAAGATTGCTGCATGTTTCTTGACCAGCGCCGTCGTTTCCTTGTGGATGGCGTCCTTGCGCTGATTTGCGATGCGCGCGTGGATAGCCTTCACGCGCCGCTTCTTGTTCGCCCGCTGGGCGATTCCCAGATCCGCCTCAGACAGCCGATACCACTTCGGCATGGCGAACTCGGAGCCGTCGCTGTACGTCGCCGCCGTCTTCAGGCCAAGGTCGATCCCGAGCGCGGTTGTTCCATCCGGCACGCGCTTTTCTTCGACCTCAACCTTGACCGCGATGTTGACGTACCAGCGCCCGCGCGAGTCCTCATTGAATCTGCCCGCTCCAAGCTCGTACTTCGACAGGCCGTAGGAGTCCCACAGGCCGATCTTGAGCCCGTTGAAGTGTAATTGCCCGTTCCTGTACTTAATGCCTTCGCCTTTGAACGGAACCCAGCCGAGCGAGTATTTCGGCGACTTCCGGTCGCTTACGCGCCAGTTCAGCCTCTGTCTCTTGAACTGCTTGAGCCGGGTCGCGAATTCCTTGCACGTTTCCTGAATCGTTCTCGAATCGACGTGTACGCCTTCGCACTTGCTGAATCCAGCGGTGAGCTTCTGGAGATCGAAACCGGACAACCAGACTTTCGGCTTGTTGCAGTACCGCTTGAGGCTTCTGTATTGGGTTTCGTTGCAGAAGTTCCAGACCGTATTGACGTCGCGTGCCATCGCAAGCATCGCTTTCGCGTGCTTGTCCTTGATGCGCAGCTTCAGTGTCTTTACGGTTCCCATGACGCGAAGTGTATTTTTGTATTCGAAACTAACGCAAGATATCGCCGCAACATGTTCAAGAAAGAGCACCTTGAAGCGATGCGGCGAATTCTCGAAAGTGTCTGCCGGGACTTCGACGCGGAGTTGGTGGAGTTCAACGGCGAGCATGACCACGTGCATCTTCTGGTGAGCTACCCACCGAAGGTGGCTCTATCCACGCTCGTCGCGTCGCTCAAGGGCGTTTCCAGCCGTTTGCTGCGGCAGGAGTTCGGGGACTTCCATCCGTGGTTGAAACGTCGCGGCGTGCTGTGGTCTCCGTCGTACTTCGCGGCGTCGTGTGGCGGGGCTCCATTGGATATCCTGCGGCAGTACATCGAGCAGCAGCAGGCACCGCACTAATCCCCAGATTCCCTGCTTACCCCGGACTGAACTCCGGGGCTTGCGCAGGTGCCTGGGGCATTCAAGGCCCTCCGCTACAACGCGCTCCAGTTCGTCGCCAACGCAGGCAATTCTTCGCCTCATGGTTGAGTTGGGCCTCCCGAATGTCGATGGACTGTTTGTCTTCCTGCATACGCTCTCTTTCAGGATGGGCCTTGTGCGCAAACTCGCCCCTCTATTTGCGCGTAATTCCTCATCGGAATCAATGAGACAAATCTGGATCTGCGATGAATATTTCTTGAATGGTGCAGCGGGTGTGACTTTTTGTTGCGGCTGGGTTAGGCTGCATTTCGCGACGCTATACTCCGCTCGTCGCTGCAACCACAGCGGCCGGGTTTAGCAGCCCGTTTAGGAAGGCGGACAACCGCCGCCAGGCGGTTTTTGTCCGTCGCGCCTTCGCACGTTCCTATGGGCGGGCCTTGGCGGGGGAGCCTTCGGGCTCGCTGGTTCCTTCTTACCGGTCTGCTAACCTCGCCATGCGCCCGCCCACCCCGATTAGCAGCGGGGAGCGGAGTCGAAATCGCTTAAGAAGGAGGCACTCCCATGCCCCAGTCTTCGCTCGCCCATTCCGGGCAAATCGCATCCCTCAAGCTCCCCGTCATCCACCAGCGCCTGCGCGCCTCCCAACGGAGGGCGCTCGATGTATAACTACCCGCGCTACAACATCACCGCCCAACGCACGGGCCGCGATACCTTCCTGACCGCGCATGCGCCATCCGAAAGCCCGCTAAGCCTCGCCGCCGAAAAAACCGCGCAGCTCAATGCGTTGTTGTCGGTTGCCGTCGAGAACGCGGCGGGTGGCACCTTCTGCAACCTTGGTGAAGAGACCCAGGCCCATCTGCTTTCGCTGGTGGCCGTGCTGGCGCACGAGACGCTGGTGTTGAGTGAGCTGGCCGCCGCGATGGATGTGCCGGAGGACGAGAGTGGCGATGGATGATGCCAGTGCGCTGCCATAGATATTGAAGGGTGCAGAAAATTCCCAAATTCACTGCGCACTGGTTGGAAAACGCGGCTGCATGGCCCTGCGGGCGCGGCAACAGCTAGAATCGGCCACCGGGCCAGCCTTGCCGCTGCCTTGCCGCGCCCCGCAGGATCGTACCGATCTCCGCGACAAGGGAGCCAATCCAGACTTCGAATTCCGCATGCGTCTCGTCATCAAGCGCCTTTCCCTGCTGCTAGCCCTGGCTTTCAGCGTATCCGCAAACGCCGCGCCGGGCGTGGCCCACGCGCCGGCGCCTGCTGCCGCGAAGCTGCCCGGCGCGGCGCCGGCGGAAGTCGTCAGCGTGGAAGGCATTACCGAGTACCGGCTGCCCAACGGCCTGCGCGTGCTGCTTGCGCCCGATGCTGCGCAGCCCGTCGCCACGGTCAACATGACCTACCTGGTCGGCAGCCGCCATGAGAACTATGGCGAGACCGGCATGGCGCACTTGCTCGAGCACCTGCTGTTCAAGGGCACGCCGGCGCTGCCGGGCAACACCATTGCGCAGGAGCTCACGCGCCGCGGCATGCAGTTCAACGGCACCACCGCGTTCGACCGCACCAACTACTACGAGAGCTTCACCGCGAGCGAGGAAAACCTCGACTGGGCGCTGAAGATGGAAGCGGACCGCATGGTCAACAGCTTTATCGCCCGCGAGGCGCTCGACAGCGAGATGACGGTGGTGCGCAACGAGATGGAGCGCGCCGAGAACAATCCCGCTGGCATGCTGATGCAGCAGATGCGCTCGGCCGCCTACCGCTGGCACAACTACGGCAAGGCGCCGATCGGCGCGCGCAGCGACGTGGAACACGTCGCCATCGGCAACCTGCAGGAGTTCTACCGCCGCTATTACCAGCCTGACAACGCGGTGCTGGTGGTGGCGGGCAAGTTCGACGTGGCCGCCACGCTCGCGCGCATCGGTCAGTACTTCGGCGCGATTCCCCGGCCTACGCGCGCGCTGCCGGTCCAGTACACCGTGGAGCCGCCGCAGGAGGGCGCGCGCGAGGTGACGCTGCGCCGCGTGGGCGACTCGCAGCTGGTCGCGGTGCAATATCACATCGCGCCGGGCGCGCATCCGGATACGGTGGCCCTGCAGTTGCTCGCCGATATCCTGACCGATGGCTCGGGCGGCCGCCTGTACAAGGCGCTGGTCGAGAGCGGCAAGGCCAGCTGGCAGTCTGGCTCGGTATCGGGCATGAAGGATCCCGGCTCGGTGCTGTTCGCCGCCGGGCTAAGCAAGACGCAGGACCTCGAAGCCGCGCGGCAGGTGCTGGTGGCGCAGGTGGAGGGCTTTGCCGCCCGGCCGGTGACGCAGGTGGAGCTGGACCGTGCCCGCACCCGCCTGCTCAACAGCTACGAGCGCCTGCTGGAGAATCCTTCGGGCTACGCCATCGCCTTGTCCGAGGCCATCGCCAAGGGTGACTGGCGCCTGCTGTTGGTGGCACACCAGCAAGCCGAGCGCGTCACGCTGGCGGACCTGCAACGGGTCGCGCAAAACTATCTGCGCGCCAGCAACTGCACGCTCGGCCGCTTCATCCCCATCGACATGCCCGGCGATGCGCCGGCCGAGACGCTGGCCCGGGCCACCATGCCCGCCGCGCCGGACGTCGCCGCGCTGGTGGCGGCCTACCAGGGCAAGCCGTCCAAGGCCGCGGTGGCCGCCTTTGATCCCAGCCCGGACAATATCGAGGCGCACACGCTGCGCGGCAAGCTGGCCAACGGCATGCAGTTCGCGCTGCTGCCCAAGCCCAGCCGCGGCCAGACTGTCAACGGCACGCTGATCCTGCGCATGGGCGACGTCAACAGCCTGCAAGGCCAGGACGCGGTCGGCAGCCTCACGGCCGCCATGCTGATGCGCGGCACCGCCCGCCTGGAGCGCCAGCAGATCGCCGACCGCCTGTCCGCGCTCAAGGCGGTGGTGTCGGTCCAGGGCGATGCCGAGGCGGTCACTGTGCGCTTTGAAGCGCGCCGCGACACGCTGGCCGACACGCTCGCGCTGCTGCGCGACATCCTGCGCGAGCCGAGCCTGCCCGCCGCGGAGTTCGAGACCCTGCGCGCCAACGCCATCGCCGGCATCGAGAGCGGCCTGGGCCAGCCCGAGGCAATCGCGTCGAACGTGCTTGGCCGTCACGGTAATCCCTACCCATTGGGGGATCCGCGCTACGTCGGCACCCCGCAGGAGGACATCGCGGCGCTGCGGCAAGTGCAACTGTCCGACCTGCGCGCCTTCCACACGCGCTTCTACGGCGCAAGCCATGGCCAGGCGGCGCTGGTCGGTGACTTCGACCGCGAGGCGGCGCAGGCGCAACTGGCCACGCTGTTCGGCGACTGGCAGGCCCAGGCGCCCTACGCCCGGATCGAGCGCCCCTTCGTGCCGCTGGCACCAGCCCACCTGATCCGCGAGACGCCGGACAAGGCCAATGCCATCTACCTGGCCGCGCTGCCGGTGGCGCTGACCAGCGATGCGCCGGAATATCCGGCCCTGGTGATCGCCAATCGTGTGTTCGGCGCAAGCGCGCTCAAGAGCCGGCTGGCGGATCGCCTGCGCCAACGCGACGGCATCAGTTACAGTGTCGGCAGTTTCGTTCAGGTGGGCGCGCTCGATACCAACGGGCGCTTCGGCATGCAAGCGCTTTATGCGCCGCAGAACCTGGACAAGCTCAAGCGTGGCGTGGAGGAGGAACTGTCGCGGCTGGCAGCCGCCGGCATCACGCCGCAGGAGCTGGCACAAGCCAAGAGTGGCCTGCTGCAGCAAGGCATGCTGGCCCGCACCAGCGATTCCACGTTGGCCGGCACGCTCGCCAGCCAGCTATTTCTGGGGCGCACGATGCGCTTTGTCACGCAATACGAGCAAGGTATCGCCACGGCGAGCGTCGAACAGGTCAACGCGGCCATCCGCAAGCACCTGGACCCGGCGCGGGTGGTACATGTGTATGCGGGAGATTTTTCTGTCACGGCAGTGCAAGATGCCGGGGCGACGATAAAGACAATGAAGGCGATAAGGACGATAAAGGCGGACGGGCCGGCAAACGAAGCCGTGGCCGCCCCCTAAAGGGCAATACTGGAGGAAAATGGTGGCAACGCAGGGCGGCGCAAGACACCGCTGGCGCAGTAGTCCCAACGGCCTGGGGGCAACCCCTTGCCGCAATGACGCGTTGACTGTATATTCGTACAGTATAAGACGATATAAGAGGTGTGGATGTCAATAGTGCGAGCTAGCAGCAAAGCAGAAGCGCTTCGGCTTCTCGCATCGAAAGATGTGCTGGCGCTTGAGCTGGACTATGAAACCGGATGGCAGGACGCCGTCGAACTCGGCCGGCTCGGAGAGAAACGCGGCATCAAAGTGCAATACCGCGGACAGGAGAGCATTGCCGTCCATTCGCGCGAAGCCCTGATCGAAGGGCTGGCCAAGACCAAGACCACCTTCAGGCAGCGCAATCTGTATTGCCAGTTCGATCTCGGCACGCTTGCCGACCATGAACTGCTCGATCTCGAAGCCAAGGCGACCCGGCTGGGCGACTACATCCTGGCAGGCCATCTGCTAAGGGATGTAGACGGAGTCTGGCCGCAAGAAGCGCAGTAACGCAGACAAAACGCAGCAAGACACAGCAAGACTCAGTAAGACCCACCAACAGGCGTCATTCACGTCAAACGCAGCGGACCTGGCCAGTTGCCTCGCCCCGCTGCCGCGACTCATGGCGCCAGCCCTGCCGCGTGATGCGGCCAGACGCGTTTTTCGGCCGGCGCCCCGCCGCTACGGGCAGCGAGCCACCTCGCCAGCCATTCCCTTCCGCCCCCCCCAAGTAGTGCAAGTCAGGTCACCCTGCGCCGCCATCACGGCGCAATCGCACTACACTGGAATTCTGCGTGCCGATCTCGCACCACGGCTTGTTAGCGTGGGCGACATGCCGAACGGAAGAGACAAACCATGACAGACCTGTCCGCCCCCCTGCTCGATGCGCCGCCGAGCGCCGAGGAAAAGCGCAAGCGCGTCTACGCGATCGTGGCCGCGTCTTCCGGCAATCTGGTCGAGTGGTTCGACTTTTACGTCTACGCGTTCTGCGCCATTTACTTCGCGGGGTCCTTCTTCCCCAAATCCGATCCCACGGCGCAATTGCTGAATACCGCCGGCGTGTTTGCCGCGGGCTTCCTGATGCGGCCGATTGGCGGGTGGCTGTTCGGGCGGATTGCCGACCGGCATGGCCGCAAGAACTCGCTGCTGATCTCGGTGACGATGATGTGCTGCGGCTCGCTGCTGATCGCCAGCCTGCCCACCTACAACAGCATCGGTGCCTGGGCGCCGGCGCTGCTGCTGGTCGCGCGGTTGCTGCAGGGACTGTCCGTCGGCGGCGAGTACGGCACCACCGCCACCTATATGAGCGAGGTGGCGCTCAAGGGCCAGCGGGGGTTTTTTTCGTCGTTCCAGTACGTCACGCTGATCGGCGGCCAGTTGCTGGCGGTGCTCGTGGTGGTGGTGCTGCAGCAGTTCCTGGACGAGGCCGAGCTCAAGGCATGGGGCTGGCGCATCCCGTTCGTGATCGGCGCCATCACGGCGGTGGTGGCGCTGTTCCTGCGCCGCACCCTGCATGAAACGACGTCCGCCGCCACCCGGGCGAGCAAGGAGGCTGGCACGCTGACGGAGCTGTTCCGCAACCATAAGGCGGCCTTTTTCACCGTGCTTGGCTATACGGCGGGCGGCTCGCTGATCTTTTATACCTTCACCACGTATATGCAGAAGTACCTGGTCAACTCGGCCGGCATGTCGATCAAGACAGCCAGCTACGTGATGACCGGCTGCCTGTTCTTCTACATGTGCATGCAGCCGTTCTTCGGCGCGCTGTCGGACCGCATCGGGCGGCGCACCAATATGCTGCTGTTCGGCGCGCTCGGCACGCTGGCCACGGTTCCGATCCTGACGGCGCTCGGGAGCGTGAAAAGCCCCTTTGTCGCCTTCGCGCTGATCTCCCTGGCGCTGGCCATCGTGAGCCTCTACACCTCCATCAGCGGCATCGTGAAGGCCGAGATGTTCCCGACCGAGATCCGGGCGCTGGGGGTGGGGCTGGCCTATGCCGTGGCCAACGCGATCTTCGGCGGCTCGGCCGAGTATGTCGCGCTGGACCTGAAATCGCTGGGCCACGAATCCAGCTTCTACTGGTACGTGACAGCGATGATGGTGATCGTGTTCCTGGTCAGCTTCCGGCTGCCGCGGCAGGCCAGGTACCTGCACCACGAGCACTGACGCGCCAACGCGTCAGATGGGAAAGGCGGCGCGCTGGCGCGCGCCTGCCCGGCTTGCCACGTGCCTGGGGCCCACTGCCAGCTCGATGCCCACGCCGTCGCCAAGCAACAATGCCTGCGACGCCGTGCGCACGCCCATGCCGCCACCGAGGTCATCGGCCCGCAGCCCGAACGCCGTCTCGCTCGCCCACATGCCCAGCACAGCGCCATCGCGCTTGAGCGTCAGCACGGCCTTGTGCGAGGTATAGGACAGCCAGCGCCGCGCCACGTGATGCACCGGCAGGCAGAGGCGCTCGGCCAGCGCGTCCAGCACATCGAGGTCCACCGCGCCGGGCAAGGCCAGGCGGCAGGCATTGAGCGGCATCAGCAGCCGGCTGGCAAAGGCATAGGCGAGCCCGCCGGCCGAGTCATCGTCTGGCATGGCCATCAGCTCGGCGTTGGTGCACTCCACGTAATCCAGCTCGCTGCCACCCAGAAGCTGCCGGCCCAGCAGGTACGCAATCATGAAGCGCACATCCGTCGCTGCCAGGCTATCGCTGTAGAGGATGGTCCAGGCGCCCGTGCCCGTGCGATACAGCGCGCCATCGAAGCTTTGCAGGCGGGTTGGCTGGACCGAGGAAACCGGATCGTCGCGGCCCAGCGCGCCGGCCGCATCGAGCGCCAGGCGGATGCAGTCCAGCGGCGTGTAGGCGGGCCGCGCGGCGCAGGCCATCAGCGCTTCGATGATCGGGTAGCAAGGCGCGGTGCTGTCCGGGCCCGCGCGGTCATTGCCGGGCACCGCCTGCGAGGGCGGCGCATCGAGGCGGCAAGGGGCGCGCATGGACGGAAATCCGGCGTAGCCAGCGGGAACCTTGAGAGCGGCAATAGCCATTGAGGCAGCCTCCGTTGAGACAACAAGACATTGCGTTGCGCGCGTCCATTGGCCAGGCCGATGCACGCTGCCCACGAGTGGCATTAGTGCGGCACGGGCCCTCTCGCGGATGCCCGCCGGTCGTGCCGGCGGGCATCCGCGCCCACCGATCAGTCGCGCAGCAGCTGCTTGGCGATGATCAGTTGCTGGATCTGCGTGGTGCCTTCGTACAGGCGCAGCAGGCGTACGTCGCGATAGAAACGCTCTGCCTTGTACTCGGCGATATAACCGGCGCCGCCATGGATCTGCACGGCGCGGTCGGCCACGCGGCCCACCATCTCGGTGCAGAACATCTTGGTGCAGGAGGCCAGCATGCTGACTTCCGGATCGCTCTTGCCCGGGGTCTTGGCGTCGTAGCGCTGGGCGCAATCGCGCACCATCGACAAGCCGGCGTACAGCTCGGCCTGGCTATCGGCCAGCATGGCCTGGATCAGCTGGAAATCACCGATCGGCTGGCCGAACTGCTTGCGCTCCTTGGCATAGGCCACGGCATCGGTAATCAGACGGTGCGCCATGCCGCAGGCCAGCGCCGAGATATGCAGGCGGCCGCGGTCGAGCACCTTCATGGCCGTCTTGAAGCCAACGCCGGGCACGCCGCCGATGATGTTGGCCGCCGGCACGCGCACGTTTTCCAGCACCACGTCGCAGGTCTTGGTGCCGCGCTGGCCCATCTTCTTGTCCGGCTTGCCAAGCGAAATGCCCGGGGTGTTGGCCGGCACGATGAACGAGGAGATGCCCGAAGCGCCGGTGCCGCCGGTGCGCGCCATCAGGGTAAAAGCGCCCGCGCGCGGTGCGTTGGTGATGAAGCGCTTGGTGCCGTTGATGATGTAGTGGTCGCCGTCGAGCTCGGCCTTGGTCTGCAGCGAGGCCGCGTCGGAGCCGGCATTGGGCTCGGTCAGCGCGAACGAGATCACCAGTTCGCCGCTGGCGATCTTGGGCAGGTATTCCTGCTTTTGCGCCTCGGTGCCGTCCATCAGGATGCCCTGCGAGCCGATGCCGACATTGGTGCCAAAGACCGAGCGGAAGGCGAAGGCTGTGTGGCCAAGGTCATACACCACGTCGCATTCCTGCGACATCGACAGGCCGATGCCACCGTAGTTCTCAGGGATGGAGATTCCGAACAGGCCCATCTCCTTCATGTCGGCAACGATGTCCGCCGGCACATCGTCGGTTTCCTCGAGCGTGTCTTCCGCCGGCTTCAGGCGTTCGTCGATGAAACGCTGCACCGACGCGCGCAGCAGCGAAAAGGATTCTGCATCCAGGCTCATGGGGATCTCCGGTCAAAGCAAGCAACGATGTGCCCGACATGGTACGCCGTCACCCGATTTTGACAATCCCACATGTCTTGAACAGAATGGATAATCCCTTTTGACAATCGGGAGAAGGGCACAAAGAGGCATCTTCTTGGTGCCGCTGGCCTCCTGCTGGCTAGCGCCCTGCCGCTTCGGCGGCGAAATCGCTAAGCTCCCGCGCCCGGTCCGCCGTCATCTGCATCAGGCAGGCAGATGCGTTGACACCGGCGATCGTGCCGCCATCGGGATCGGCCTGGAAGCTGCAATTGGCGTCCCGGAACTTCAGCCAGGCGCGCTGGGCGTCGAGCAATGTTGCTTTCCTGGCGGGAGGCAATGCCTGTTGAAGGCCTTTATAAGCGGCATTCAGCGATTTATCCTGCCGCGCCGTCTCCGCCCCGATGCAGTCATGCATGCCAGCAGTCGTGACATCCGGACGATCCATGCAGGCCCCGTATTGCTTTGACAACAATTTTTCGTCGGCTTGCGCGGCAAAAGACGCGCAGAGCATCAACGCGCAAAGCAGCGCTTTTTTCATATTGGGTCTGGGGGGGGGGGAATTTGATGAGGGGCGCCATTGGCCCTGCGCACGGCGCGGCCAATGGCTTGCCGCAGCGCCCGCAAAAGGAGAAGCTGGCGCCGGCGGGGCCGGCGCCACTGTGTCACTGAGACAGCAATGCGATCAGGCTTCGGCGATCAGGAAGCGGGCACGGTTCTTACCCAGCCATCCCGGTGCGCGGCCACGGCCGGTCCAGGTGGCGCCGGTCTTGGGATCGCGATACTTCGCGGGCAGGTTGGACTTGGGCTTGGCCACGGCGCCATTCGCGCTGGAAGCCGGACGGCCCCGGCGGCGCTTCGGGGCGATGTCTTCTGCCGTCAGCTCATACTCCGCCATCAGGCCCTGGATCTGCGCAATAATGCCCGCCACTTCGCTGGCACGCATCTCGGCCAGCTTTGCTTCGAGCGCTTCCTTCTCTGCAATCAGCTGCTTGTAAGTTGCCATTTTGATTCTCCTGGAGCGGTGTTAATTCAATGATAGGGGAAAATTTGCTGGCATAGACTACCACGTTTGATTAAAGAAAATCCAATCGCGTAAGAAGTTGATACAACCGACCCGCTTTGCACAAGAATAGAAAACGCCATGGACACGCCGAATGCGGGTGCGATTGGACGCCGGATCGCATGCGCTAAGCCTGCGCATTCCGGATCGCAATGCGGGTTCAGGTAATACCCTATATGCCGGATTTCTCTGCCATGCGACCGGCGCCATTGGATCCCGTCATTGGATCCCCCCATCGGATCCCCCCATTGGATCCCGTGTTTGGCATGCGTGCTGACGGTGCATTCACCCGACAGCGCGATGACACAATATGACAACATCCCGAAAGGTTTCTGAAAGGCCATTGCCCCGCAGGCATGGAAGCCGCAATACCCGTCCCGCCACGAAAAATGTACGGACAATGTGATAGAAAAGCCTGTCGGAGCGCGCCCGGTTTTGCCGTAATTGCCCCCAAACCGGATAAACGCATGGGCCTGAAGCTAAGCAATATCCACTTTTCAGCGCAAGCTCGCATGCATCCACGCCTGGACTCGATCCTGGCTTTGATGCCTGGCATTCAAGTCCTGTCAATCATCCACAAACCGAAAATGGCGAGCCGCTAGTGCGATGCAAGCCCACGGCGGACCGGCTCCGGCACAGCGTTTGATACGCTGTATTCGCGCATGCAGAATCCAGTGCTCACTGTCTTTCCCTGTCTTTCCCTATCTTTTCAATCGGCGCCGGACCACATCCAACGCAAAGACCTTGCGAATTTCTCCTCTCCTCTCCTTACCGACCGGGCCCGGTGATACCGTGCAAATCGCGCCATTCCAAAGAAAGCCGGCGACGCCAATATTGGGGAAAACGCTATGCCACATAGTCCGGAGCCAACCCCTGAGACGCCGATAGCACCGCGCGAGTTCCGCCGCTTCGGCGCGCTGGCGGGCATTGCCTGCAAGCTCATGCTGGAGCCTGGCCAGTCTTGCGCGCAGGCGAAGCTGTCCAGCATGCCGGCCAAAGCCTGCTGCGGCTATTGCCGCCGCTCGATGCGATGTAGTGGCAGTCCGCTCCCCCGCACTGGAAGAAATCGTTTCTGACGAAAATCATCGCTTCGGCATCAGGGAACATAAAGGGAATGCCTCGGCGCGATCCTTTGCGCATTGGACGCGCGGCACACTTGATAAACTGTTTGCCATGCCCGTCAACGCCAGCACGCTTTTACCCGAGCAAGAGCAAGCCACCAAATGAACAAATGGACCTGAACGCCTTACGCCTTTTCGTGGACATCGTCGACGCCGGCAATCTCTCGGCTGCCGCGCGCAAGCTCAAGATGACCCGCGCCAACGTGAGCTACCACCTGAAGGCGCTGGAAGAAGCGCTGGGCGTGCAGCTGCTGCGCCGGACCACCCGGCACGTCGAGCCCACGCCCGTGGGCGCCGGCCTGTACGAGCACGGGCGCAACATCCTCGGTGAAGTGGCGGCGGCCAACGCGCTGATCAACAGCATGGGCAAGAGCCTGCATGGCCATGTGCGCTTGTCGGTGCCTACCGGGCTGGGGCACGCGATGCTTTCGCCGCTGCTGGTGAAGTTCAAGCACCGTTACCCCGACATCACCCTTGATGTGGTGTTCGACAACCGCATCCACAACCTGGTGTCTGAGGACGTGGAGGTGGCGCTGCGCATCATCTCCACGCCGCCAGACTCGGTGGTGGCAACCGAGATCGGCGTGGTCGAGTGGGTGGTGTGCGGGTCTCCCGGCTACCTGGCCACGCAGCCGCCCCTGCGCGACCTGGCCGATCTCAAGGACCACGCCATCGTCTGCGCCTCGCCCATCGGCCAGAAGCTCAAGGCCTTCGGCACGCGCGGCACCGGCAGCGACGCCGTGCGCGAGCAAGTGGCGTTGGAGCCCACGCTGAGCTCGGAGAATTTCGCCTTCCTCAAGGACGGCGTGCTGGGCGACCTGGGCCTGGGCATCTTCCCGCTCTATGCCATCGGCGCGGAACTCGACGCGGGCATCCTGCTGCCCGTGCTGGCGGATTACCACATCAGCGTGTTCGGCAGCCGCCTCTATATGCTGACCATGCCCAACCGCTACCAGACCATGGCCACGCGCTACCTGCTGAACTTCCTCAAGACCGAACTGCAGGCCCTGTGGCCACAACCGCGCCGCCTGCCGCCCATGGATGCGCACGACGAAGCATGACGCGCCACGCATGGCACCCCGGCACCAAAGGCACCGTCTATAGTAGGAAGCGCTAGGGTCCGTCGCGGCCCTGAGCGCAACGTACAGCGAAGGAGACGCATCATGGCCTTGGCTACCACCCTGGCAAATTGCCTCAACAGCAGGAACAGCCGTTTCGACACCATCCGCCATCCCTACACCCTCAGCAGCATGGCCACTGCGGAGGCAGCGCACGTTCCCGGAGATCGCCTGGCCAAGACCCTGTTGCTGGAGGATGACATCGGCTACGTAGCCGCGGTCATCCCGTCCAGCCATCACCTGAACCTGGCAGCCATCTGCGCGCAATCCGGCCGCACGCTGGTACTGGCCCACGAAGAGGAGATCCGCGAAGTCTTCAAGGATTGCGACCTGGGCGCCATCCCGCCGGTAGCCATGGCCTACGGCATGCATACCTACCTCGACGATGCGCTGCTGGCCCAGCCCGAAGTGTTCTTCGAAGCCGGCGATCACCAGCAACTCGTGCACATGAGCAGCGAACAGTTCGCCGACCTGATGGTCGGCGCCGAGCACGGGCGCTTCTCACGCCACATGATGTAATGGGTGATTCTTGGGTAAGTCTTGAATGATTCTTGAATGATTTTTGATAGGCTTCCGGTATCAGGCAAGAGCGGAAAAAGCACCCGGTTCGCCGGGTGCTTTTTTTTGCCTCGCGCCAGACACGCTACTGCAGGCTGATCCCCGACTGCTTGACCAGCTTCTCCGTGCGCGGGATTTCCGCGCCTACCATGGCGTTGAAATCGGCCACTGAACCACCGCGCGGCTCCGCGCCGGTTGCGGCGAGCTTCTCGCGAAAACCCTGGTCCTTGAGCAGCTTGTTGATCGAGACATTCAACTTGGCAACCACCTCGGCTGGCGTGCCTTTCGGCGCGACAATCCCATACCAGGGCGCGATATCGAAGCCCGGATAGCCCTGCTCGGCAATGGTGGGAATATCCGGCGCCATCGGCGAGCGCCTGGCATTGGATACACCCAGCGCGCGCAGCTTGCCCGCCTTCACATACGGCAACCCCGTCATGATGGTGTCGAAGTACATCGACACCTGTCCGGACAGCAAAGCGGGAATCGCCTCGCCCGCGCCTTTGTACGGCACATGGACGATATCGATGCCAGCCAGCGCCTTGAGCATCTCGCCTGCCATGTGCGACGTGGTGCCCGCGCCAAACGACGCATAGGTCAGCTTGCCCGGGTTGGCCTTGGCATAAGCGATCATTTCCGGCAGCGTCTTGAAGGGCAGGCCAGGGCTGGCCAGCAGGATGTTTGGCGTGATGGCCACCACCGCGACCTTCTCGAAGGCGTCTGGATCGTAGCTGAGCTTCTTGTAGAGGAAGCGGTTGGTCACCATGGAAGCGGGCCCCGACATCAGCAAGGTGTAGCCGTCTCCAGGCGCGCGCGCGGCTGCCTCGCTGCCGATCATGGCCGCGGCGCCTGGCCGGTTTTCGACGACGAAGGTCTGGCCGTACTCGCGGCCCAGGCCGATGCCGAGCTGGCGCGTGATGAGATCGGTAGCGGAGCCCGCCTGGAACGGCACGACGATGCGCACGGGTTGGGTGGGCCAGTCGTGTGTGGCTTGCGCCGATGCGGGGGACGTGGCAACCAGGCCGGTGGCCAGCATGGCCGACAGCGCGATGGCGCCAGTGCGGTGTTGGAGAAAACGGAAGGACATGGGATTCCTTGCTTCTGGAAGTGAAGACGTGAACCGTCGTGGTGGCAGCGACGGGCGATGCGCTTGAATTGCAAGTGCTGTGCCATCCGGTTTGGGCCGGAAAGCCGGTCTGCGCGGACGCGGCGGGGCCGCCCCCGCCGTTACCGTGGTGTTGGGTTGGCTAACGCACCGCGATGGTCAGCGGGGCTTCGCGCCGCGGTGCATCCTGCTTGGCCGGCGCACTGGTTTGGACCGATCCGTGACGGCTCCGGGGAACGTCGCCGCTCAGGCAACTCAGGCAGCTCAGGCAGCTCAGGCGCTCACGCCACCAGCCTGTGCCACCATCGCGCCCAGCAGCACGTTGGCACCGGCTTCCAGGTGCTCGGGCTTGGCGTCTTCCACTTCGTTGTGGCTGATGCCGTCCTTGCACGGGACAAAGATCATGGCGGTGGGGGCCACCGTGGCGATGTACACCGCGTCATGTCCAGCGCCGGTGACGATGTCCTGGTGCGTGTAGCCCAGCGCCGCCGCCTGCTGGCGCACGTGCCCCACCAGTTCCGGCGCGAACGGCGTGGGCGGGAAATACTGCACGTCTTCGATCTGCACGCCGAGCGGGTTGCCCGTGGTCTTGCCTTGCCCGAGCGCGTCGCAGGCCGCGCGCAGGCGGGCGTCCATCTCGGCCAGCTCGCCGGCGTCCTGGTGGCGCAGGTCCACCGTGAACTTCACCGTGCCGGGAATCACATTGCGCGAGGCCGGGTGGACATCGAGCACGCCCACCGTGCCGCGCCCGTGCGGCGCGAAATCGTGCGCGATGCGCACTACCTCTTGCAGGATGAATGACGCGCCATACAGCGCATCCCGGCGCAGCGGCATCGGCGTGGGGCCGGCGTGGGCTTCCATGCCGGCCACGGTCACGTCGTACCAGCGCAGGCCCAGCGAGCCGGTCACCACGCCGATCACGTTATCGGCGTCCTCCAGCACCGGGCCCTGCTCGATATGCGCCTCAAAATACGCGCCGATCTGGCGGCCGCCCACTTCGGCGCTGCCGGCGTAGCCGATGGCACGCAGTTCATCGTCCACGCGCTTGCCGTTGTTGTCTGTCGCGTCCAGCGCGGTCTGCAGCGGGAAGATGCCGGCGAACACGCCCGAGCCCATCATCACCGGCACGAAGCGCGTGCCTTCCTCGTTGGTCCAGATCGCCAGCTCCAGCGGCGCCTCGGTCCGCACGCCCTGCTCATTCAGGGTACGCATGACTTCCAGCCCGGCCAGCACACCAAAGCAGCCGTCGAACTTGCCGCCCGTGGGCTGCGTATCGATATGGCTGCCGGTCATCACCGGTGGCAGGCTGTCGTTGCGCCCGGCACGGCGGCCGAAGATATTGCCGACCTTGTCAACCGTGACGGCAAGGCCGGCATCGCGCATCCAGCCCGTGACCAGGTCGCGCCCCTGGCCGTCAAGCGCGGTAAGCGCCAGGCGCGCATTGCCGCCGCGCGGCGTGGCACCGATGCGCGCCAATGCCATCAAGGACTGCCAGAGGCGGTCGCCATCGATCTTCAGTGTCGTCATGTCGGCTCTCTTTGTGCAAGTGGAATCGGGTAGCGCGAGGGTTGCGGCATGTGGCTCAGGCCGTGGCGGGCACGAGGCCCGACAAGAAGGCATCGAGCGCCGGACCAATGGCCTCGACCTCGTAGCCGCCTTCCTGCACCACCACCGTGGGCACGCCCAGCGCATTGATGCGCTCGCCAATGCCGCGATAGGCATCCAGCCCCACGCGCAGCACGCTGATGGGATCGTGGATGTAGGTGTCGAAGCCCAGTGCCAGCACCAGTGCCTGCGGACGGTAGTCGCGCAGGGCATCGAGCGCGTTGTCGAGCGCGCCGAGAAAGCCGGCGTCCTCGGTGCCGTGCGGCAGGGGAAAGTTCAGGTTGTAGCCATAGCCCGCGCCGTAGCCACGCTCATTAGCGTAGCCGGTATAGAACGGGTAGTAGGCGCTCGGATCGGCGTGCAGGGAGATCGTCATGACGTCGGAGCGCTGGTAAAAGATTTGCTGCGTGCCATCGCCGTGGTGCGCGTCCACGTCGAGCACCGCCACCTTGCTGAAGCGCTTGAGCAAGGTCTCGGCGGCGATGGCTGAGTTGTTGACGTAGCAAAAGCCCACCGCGCGATCGCTGTGCGCATGGTGGCCGGACGGGCGCGACAGCGAATAGGCGATGCCTTGCCGGTCCTGTTGCTCGCACACGGACTCGGCGGCAGCCACGGCGCTGTGCGCGGAGCGCAGGATGGAGCGCCAGCTCTGCGGCCCGAGCGGCGCGCTCAGGTCGCCGAGGTAATAGCCGGCCTGGGCAATGATGGAATCCGTCGGGCACGGCACGCGGCGCGGCTGGTCCACGCGGCCGTTGTAGTAGGGCGAAAGATTGGGCAGCACTTCGATGCCCGGCTCGAACCCGGGCCGCGCCAGCGCCATCCAGCGCTCGTACGCATAGCCTAGAAAATCCAGGTACGCCGGGCTGTGCACGGCCTCCAGCGGCGCGCGGCCGAAGTCGGCCGGCTCAGCCAGCGTGATGCCGCGCCCGGCCAGCGCGCGTTGCAGCGCGTGGGCCCGGGCGGGCACGTCGGTGGGTTCGCACAGGCGGCCCGCACGCATGAACTGGCGAGGCTGGTGCAGCAGTTGGTCATCCGAGAAGAAGGCACGCATGTTTTTTTCAGGTGAGACTCACGGTTTCCCGGCTGCGGGAGGCGGCGCAACGGGCTTGATCTCGATTTCCACGAACACGCATTCGCCTTCGTGCGCGTTGATCACGTTGTGCTCGACGCCCGCGCCACGGTAATAGGCTTGGCCCGCGACGAGCTGGCTGACGACTTCGCCGGCCGGCGTCTCCAGCCGCAGCGCGCCGGTAGTCATCGGCACCACCACGTAGTCGTAGCCGTGGCGGTGATGCCCGGTCTGCGCGCCCGGCGCAAAGCGCCACTCGGTCACGACCACGCGATCATTGTCCACCTGCACGGTGGGTACGGCCTGGGGTCTGCTCATGGTGGTTTCTCCTGAAGACGCGTTACGTTGTGCCGAGGGCTTAGCGGTCCACGCCGCCCATGCAGAGGTACTTGACCTCCAGGTATTCCTCGATGCCGTACGAGGCGCCTTCGCGGCCCAGGCCGGATTGCTTGACGCCACCGAAAGGCGCCACCTCGTTGGAGATCAGGCCGGTGTTGATGCCCACCATGCCGTACTCCAGCGCCTCGGCCACGCGCCAGATGCGCCCGATGTCGCGGCTGAAGAAGTAGGAGGCCAGGCCGAACTCGGTATCGTTGGCCATGTTGACCACTTCCTCGTCGCTGGTGAAGCGGAACAGCGGTGCGAGCGGGCCGAAGGTTTCCTGTTTCGCCACCACCATGTCCGGCGTGACGTTGGCCAGCACGGTGGGCTCGAAGAAGGTGCCGCCCAGGTCGTGGCGCTTGCCGCCCGTGAGCAGGCGCGCGCCTTTGCCCAGGGCATCGGCAATGTGCTGCTCCACCTTGGCGACCGCATCTTCATTGATCAGCGGGCCTTGCTGCACGCCGGGCTCCAGGCCGTGGCCGACCTTGAGCGTCTTTACCGCGGCAACCAGCTTCTGGGCAAAGGCGTCGTACACCTTGTCATGCACGTAGAGGCGGTTAGCGCAGACGCAGGTCTGGCCGGCGTTGCGGTACTTGGAAGCCATGGCGCCTTCCACGGCGGCGTCCAGGTCCGCGTCGTCGAACACGATGAAGGGCGCATTGCCGCCGAGTTCCAGCGACAGCTTCTTGATGGTGGGCGCCGACTGGCGCATCAGGATGCGGCCGACTTCCGTGGAGCCGGTAAAGCTGAGCTTGCGCACCACCGGGCTGCCGGTCAGCTCTGCGCCGATCTCGATCGAGCTGGCGGCGTCGCCCGTCACCACGCTCAGCAGGCCGGCGGGCAGTCCAGCGCGCTCGGCCAGCAGCGCCAGCGCGAGCGCCGACAGCGGTGTGTCTTCTGCCGGCTTGAGCACCATGGCGCAACCCGCCGCCAGCGCCGGGCCGGCCTTGCGGGTGATCATGGCCAGCGGGAAGTTCCACGGCGTGATGGCCGCGCACACGCCAACCGGTTCCTTGACCACCAGCAGGCGCTTGTCGGACGCGGGCGTGGCCAGCACGTCGCCGTGGACGCGCTTGGCTTGCTCGGCGAACCATTCCAGGAACGATGCGGCGTAGACGGCTTCCCCGCGCGCCTCGGCCAGCGGCTTGCCTTGCTCGGTGGTCATCAGCACGGCCAGGTCGTCGGCATTGGCCAGCATCAGGTCGTACCAGGCACGCAGCACCTGGGCACGCTCGCGGGCGGTCTTGCGGCGCCATGCGGCCTGCGCCACGCGGGCCGCCTCGATGGCGCGGGTGGTTTCCGCCGCGCCCATCAGCGGCACGGTGCCGATCAGCGAACCGTCGGCGGGGTTGGTCACGGGGAAGGTGGCGCCGCTGTCGGCGCTCTGCCACTGGCCGCCGATAAAGGCTTGCGAGCGCAGCAGGGTGGGGTCTTTGAGTTGCATGATCGTTCTGACTCTCTCTGTCTGTTCGTGGATAGCTTCGTGGATGGCTTCGTGGATGGCTTCGTGGGTGGCTTCGTGGGTGGCTTCGTGGGTGGCTTCGTGGGTGGCTTCGCGGCTCAGCGCGTCAGCACATCGGCCAGGATATCCAGCCCTTCGTTCATCACCGCGTCGGAAATCGTCAGCGGGAACAGGAAGCGGATCACATTGCCGTACACGCCGCAGGACAGCAGCAGCAAGCCTTGCTCCAGCGCGCGGTTCTGCACCTCGCGCGTGAACTCCGCATCCGGCGCGCCGTCGGCGCGGCGGAATTCCACCGCCACCATCGCGCCCAGGCCACGGATCTCGGCGATCTGCGGCACGCGCGCCTTCAGGGCCTCCAGCCGCGCGACCAGGCGCTGGCCAAGTGCCGCGCCACGCGGGATCAACTGCTCGCCTTCCAGCACGTCCAGCACCGCCAGCGCCGAGGCCACCGCCAGCGGGTTGCCGGCGTAGGTGCCGCCCAGGCCGCCGGGCGCGGGGGCGTCCATCACCTCCGCGCGGCCACACACCGCCGACAGCGGCATGCCGCCGGCCAGGCTCTTGGCCATGGTGGTGAGGTCGGGCGCCACGTCGTAGTGCTCCATGGCAAAGAGCTTGCCGGTACGGCCGAAGCCGGTCTGCACTTCATCGGCCACCAGCAGGATGCCGTGCTCGTCGCAGATCGCGCGCAGCGCCTTGACGAAGGCCGGCGGCGCCACGTTGAAACCACCCTCGCCCTGCACCGGCTCGAAGATGATGGCGGCCACGCGCTTGGGATCCACGTCGGCCTTGAACAGGTGCTCCATTGCCTTGAGCGCGTCCTCCACCGACACGCCGTGCAGCGCGCACGGGTACGGCGCGTGGAAGACCTCGCCGGGGAACGGGCCAAAGCCCACCTTGTACGGAACTACCTTGCCGGTCAGCGCCATGCCCATCATGGTGCGCCCGTGGAAGCCGCCGGAGAAGGCGATCACGCCCGGGCGGCCGGTCGCGGCGCGGGCGATCTTGATGGCGTTCTCCACAGCCTCGGCGCCGGTGGTGAAGAACGCCGTCTTCTTGGCGCCGCGGCCGGGCGCGCGCTGGTTGATTCGCTCGGCCAGCTCGATATAGCTGGCGTACGGCACGATCTGGTAGGCGGTGTGCGTGAAGCGCTCAAGCTGGCGTTGCATGGCTTCGACCAGGCGCGGGTGCCGGTGGCCGGTGTTGAGCACGGCGATGCCGGCGGCGAAGTCGATATAGCGCTTGCCTTCCACATCCCAGATCTCCGAATTCTCGGCACGCTCGGCGAAGAAGTTGCACATCACGCCAACGCCACGGGGCGTGGCGGCATCCTTGCGGCGAACCAGTTCGGCATTCTTCATCTGTTGCTCCATCCTTGATATCGGTTGTGCTGTCGGGGTTGTGCTATCGGGGTCAGGCCGCGGCGCGGATCAGGGTCGGGTCCCACTCCTTGCCGGGAATCGCGGCAATCAGCCGCTGCGTGTAGGCATGCTGCGGCGCGTCGAAGATCTGGTCGGGCGGGCCGGACTCCACCACGCGGCCTTTGTGCATCACGATCACGTGGTGGCAGATCTGTGCGGCCACGCGCAGGTCGTGGGTGATAAAGATCAGGCCGATGTTCAGCCGCTTCTGCAGGTCGGCCAGCAGTTGCAATACCTGCGCCTGCACCGAGACATCCAGCGCGGAGACGGATTCATCGGCCACCAGCAACTTGGGATCCAGCGCGAGCGCGCGCGCAATGCCAATGCGCTGGCGCTGCCCCCCTGAGAACTGGTTGGGATAGCGGTCGAACGCGGAAGGCTCCAGGCCCACCAGCTGCAGCAGCTCACGCCCGCGCGCCTGGGCCTGCGCCAGCGCCGCGCCATTGGCGATTGGCCCATCGGTGATGATGCGGCCCACCGTATGGCGCGGGTTCAGCGAGGCGAACGGGTCCTGGAAGATCATCTGCACATCGCTGCGCAGCGGGCGGAACTGGCGCTCCGTCAGCCGGGCGATGTCCTGGCCGTCGAACAGCAGCTCGCCGCCGTCGATGTCGGTCAGCTTCAGCAGGCATTTGCCGATGGTGGACTTGCCCGAGCCGGATTCGCCAACGATGCCGAGCGTCTGCCCGCGCCGCACGCTGAAGCTCACGCCGTCCACGGCGTTGACCACGCGCTTCTTGCTGAACAGGCCGCCGCCCGAGGAATACGTCTTGCGCAGGTCGCGCACTTCCAGCACGGTCTCGGCCGCCTGCTGGTCGCGCGCCTTGGCGCGCCCGTGCGGCACGGCGCCGATCAGGCGGCGGGTATAGGGATGCTGCGGATGGTTGAGCACCTGCTGCACCGGGCCCACCTCCACCAGCACGCCCCGCTCCATCACCGCGACGCGGTCGGCGATTTCCGCCACCACGCCGAAATCGTGCGTGACGAACATCACGCCCATGCCCTTGTCCGCCTGGATGCGCCTGATCAGCGCCAGGATCTGGGCCTGCGTGGTCACGTCCAGGGCAGTGGTCGGCTCGTCGGCGATCAGCAGCGCCGGCTCCAGCGCGAGCGCCATGGCGATCACCACGCGCTGGCGCTGCCCGCCGGACAGGCGGAACGGATAGCTATGGATCAGCGTGGCCGGATCGGGCAGGCCGACGAACTCCAGCAGTTCCAGCACGCGCTTTGTCCGCGCCTCGCCGGGGTAGGCGTCGTGCACGCGCATGACCTCGGCGATCTGGTCGCCCACCGTCATCACGGGGTTCAGCGCCGACAGCGGCTCCTGGAACACCATGGCCATGGCCTTGCCGCGCATGGACAGCAAGGTCTGCTCATCCTGCGTGAGCAAGTCCTTGCCCTGGAACAGGATCTGGCCGCCCTGCGGCTTCAGGTACGGCGGCAGCAGGCCCATGATGGCGTTGGCGCTCATCGACTTGCCCGAGCCGGATTCTCCGACGATGCAGAGAATCTCGCCGGCGTGCAGGTCGTAGCTGACCTCCTTCACAGCGTGCGCACGGTCACCGCCCGCGGGCAGCGCAATGGTGAGCTCGCGCACGGATAGCAGCGGTAGCTTGTCTTGTGCTTGCATGGTGGCGTCTTCCTTGTCGTTACTCGCCACGGCGGCGCAGTTGCGGGTTCATGGCGTCGTTCAGGCCTTCGCCGATCAGATTGATGGACAGCACCGTCAGCAGGATGGCCACGCCGGGCCACACGCTCATCCACCACGCTTCGCGGATCATGGTGCGGGCCGCGCCGATCATGAAGCCCCAGCTCATCATGTTGCGGTCGCCCAGGCCCAGGAAGGACAACGCGGATTCCGTCAGGATTGCCGTGGCCACCATGAAGGAGGCCGACACGATGATGGGCGACATGGCGTTGGGCAGGATCTGCGTGAGGATGATGCGCAGCGGCTTTTGCCCGATCACCACCGCAGCCTGCACGAACTCGCGCTGCTTGAGCGTGAGGAACTCGCCGCGCACCAGACGCGCCACCGGCGGCCAGGACACCATCGAGATGGCGGCCACGATCGAGTAGATGGTGGGATTGAAGATTGCCACGATCACCACCGCCATCGCCAGTTGCGGGATGGTCTGGAAGAACTCGGTAAAGCGCATCAGCGCGTCGTCGATGCGCCCGCCGCAATAGCCGGCCACCGAGCCGATCAGGATGCCGAACACCAGCGCCACGCCGGTGGATATCACGCCCACCAGCAGCGAGACGCGCGCGCCGTACAGCATGCCAGCGGTGATGTCGCGCCCGAGCATGTCGGTGCCAAAGGGAAACGCCGCGTCGGCAAACGGACGCACCAGCGGATCGCCCACCATCAGCCAGGGTGACTCCTCGTACAGCACCGGCGCGAGCAGCGCCACGGCGACCACCAGCAGCAGCACGACCAGGCCGATCACGGCGCCGTAATTGCGGCAATAACGTTGTGCGAAGGCTTTCATGCCGTGGCTCCCTTGCCGCCCACCGAGATGCGGGGGTCGATGAAGCGGTAGACGATATCGGTCACCAGGTTGAAGAACACAACCAGCGCCGAGGTGACGAAGAAGATGCCGAGCAGCAACTGGTAATCACGTTGCAGCAGGGCATCGAACATCAGCCGGCCAATGCCGGGCCACGAGAACACGGTTTCGGTCAGCACCGCGCCGCCGGCCATCTGGCCGAGCTGGATGCCGGCAAAGGTAATGACCGGCAGCAGCGCGTTGCGCAGCACGTGCACGCGGATCACGCGGCCAGCGGGCACGCCCTTGGCGCGCGCGGTCTTGACGAAGTCCATGCCCATGACTTCCAGCATCGAGGCGCGCGTGAGGCGCACGTACACCGCCATGAAGAAGCAGCCGAGCGAGATGGTCGGCAGGATCATGTGCAGCGCCACATCCTGGATGCGCGCCAGGCCGGTATAGCCTGCGCCGATGGTTTCCATGCCAAACGCCGGCAGCCAGCCCAGCACCACCGAGAACAGGATGATGGCCATCAGCGAGAGCCAGAACAGCGGCGTGGCGTACAACAGCAACGCCGCGGACATCACCGCGCTGTCGATCCAGCGCCGCTTGTTCTCATAGCGCGTGCGCGCCGAGATCACGCCGAGAAACACGCCAAGCACGATGGAAAAGACAAAGGCGCCGCTCATCAGCACGATGGTGGCGGGCAGCCGGTCCAGGATCAGGTCGAGCACCGGCAGGTGATTGCGATACGAGTAGCCAAGATCGAGCCTGGCCACGCCCTTGAGATAGATGCCAAGCTGCGTGAGCACCGGCTGGTCCAGCCCGAACTGCTGACGCAACTGGCCAACGAAGGCAGCATCGCCCGCGCCGGCCTCACCCGCCAGCACGGTGGCGGGGTCGCCAGGCGCCATGCGGATCAGGAAGAAATTGATGATGACCACGCCGAGGACGACCACGAGGGCCTTCCACAGCCGGGATAGCAGGAAAGAGAGGAAATTCACGGCATGCTCCACGCGCGCGCCGGGCGGATGGCCCGGCGCGTGAACTGACTGGCGACTTGTTACCTGGGTAGCAGCGTACTCAGTTCTTCTCGATGGAAACGTTGTCGAACGACTCGTTCAGGCCGATGGCGGTGGTCACGAGGTTCTTCACGTTCTTGCGGTACAGCGTGGGGAACTCCAGCTCGAACAGGTTGCCCGCGGCCACTTCCGTCATCAGGATTTTCTGCACCTGGCTGTAGAGCTTCTGACGCTCGGCCGGGTCCATGGTGACGCTGGCCTTGGCCCAGAGTTCATCGGCCTGCGGATTGCTGTAGCCCTGCACATTGGCGAACGGCGTGCCCTTGACGATGTTCTTGGTCACGTAGAGCCGCTCCACGCCCAGCGCCGGATCGCCGTACTGGTAGGTGTAGGTGGCGGTCAGGTCGAAGTCCCAGTTGCTGACGCGGGCGGACCACGTGCCGGCATCGGCGGACTCGATGCTGACCTTGAAGCCAAGCTGTTCCAGCATCTGCTTCATGTACTCGTCAAGCCGGTCCCAGTTGGCGCCATAGGATGACGACAGGATCTTGACCGGGTACTGGCCCACGTTGACGCCGGATTCCTTGATCAGCTCGCGCGCCTTCTTCAGGTTGAAGTCATAGACGGGTGTGGTCTTGTCGAAGAACAGCGTGGCGGAGGCGAACGGGCTGACCGCCGGCTTGCCCATGCCGAAGAAGATGTTGTCCACGATCATCTTGCGATTGAGCGCGTGCATGACCGCCTCGCGTACCTTGACGTTGTTGAACGGCGGCTTGCGCATGTTCATCAGCAGGTTCGACATCGGCGAGAACAGCTCCCAGCCCTTGGTGGTGTATTCCACATTGGGCAACGCGCGCAGGCGCTTCACGTCCACGTTGTCCACGTCGCCGCCGCGCAGCACCTGCACGTCGCCCTTCTCGAAGGCCACCGCGCGCGAGGCCGAGTCCGGGATCACGTAGAACACCAGTTCATCCAGGTAGGGCTTGCCCTTCTTCCAGTAGTTGGGGTTCTTGGCCAGCTTGATATAGGCGCCCTTCTTCCATTCCTTGAACATGAAGGGGCCGGTGCCGACAGGCTTCTGGTTGGCCGGGTTGTTGCGGTAGTCCGTGCCGTCGTAGATGTGCTTGGGCATCATGGGCATGGTGCCGGTCTCGAACATCGAGATAAACGGCGGGAACGCTTCCTTGAGCTTGATCTCGACCGTGCTGTCGTTCACGGCGCGGATCGATTCCATGTACTTGTTCAGCACGGCGCGCGTACGCACGTGCACTTCGCGCAGCATCTTGTCGATCGAGAACACCACGTCAGCCGAAGTGAAGGGCTTGCCGTCATGCCACTTCACGCCACTCTGCAGCTCGAAGGTATAGGTCAGGCCGTCCGGCGACACCTTCCACGACTTGGCCAGCTCCGGGCGCGGCTTGAGGTCCGGGCCGTAGGTCAGAAGGCCCTGGTAGATCTTGCCGGCGACATATTGCGTGGGCGCCTGCGAGTTCATCGCGCTGATCAGGATCGGCGGCTCGGGTTGCACGATGCCGGACAAGGTGCCGCCAACGGTCTGCGCAACCGCGCTGCCCGCGGGCAGCAGTGCCGGTGCCAGGGTCAGGCCGGCGGTTGCCAGCGCCATCGACACCAGGCTTTTGCCAAAGCTCTTTTTCAGGTGTTGGGTGAGGTGTTTCATCGGTCAGTTTCCTGTGGTGGTGATCGTGATCTGCGGATACGCGAAGACGGGTTGCTGCGTGGACTTCAAGCGCTGACCGGCTCTACGCCGCACCAGTCGTGCATGAACTGCGCGAGCGTGGTGGCAACGCGCACCATGCTCTGGATGGAAACCGACTCGTCGATCCCATGGATGTTGCGGGCCTGCGGGCCGTAGCAGGTCACCGGCGTTTCCAGCATCAGGCGGAAATGCCGTGCGTCGGTGGTGGCGGTGGTGGCTTCGCGCCGCACTTCTTCGCCATTGACCTTGCGGTGGGCTTCGCCAAGCGCCTGCATGCTGGGCACATCGAGATCGAACTCGCAGCCCGGCGCGTGAAAGCCTTCGTAGCGGATATCGAGCGTGAGGTTGCTGGCCAGGCGCTCCAGCGTGCCGCGCACGCAGGCTTGCACGCGCGCCTTGGCATCGGTCACGCTCATGGTCGGGAAGAAGCCGATGCGAATGCCGAGCGTGCAGGTGCAGGGCACCGACGAGTTCCATTCGCCGCCCTGGATCTGGCCGAGGTTGAAGTTGATCGGGTGCGCGTGGTCGCGGTACACGGCGGGGCGGTTTTCCGGCAGGTTCCACTCGGCCTCGAGCTTGCGCAGGTCGGCCATCACCTCGATGCCGGCCTCCACCGGGTTCACGCCGGTGGTCATGTAGGCGGCATGCGCCGGGCGGCCGGTGAGTTCGACGAACATCCAGAACACGCCCATCTGCGCGCTCATCAGGTTCTCGCCCAGCGGCTCGGGAATCACAACGGTGTCGAACGAGGCCAGCTTGCCCGCGCCCACCGCGCTGGCGAGCGCGGCCACGGTAGCCAGCGCGCCGTTGCCGGTGTTCTCTTCTTCAAGCACGGCGTTGAAGCCGACCGCGCCGGCGGGCTGCACGCCGAGATCTTTCAGCGCCTTATAGGCAGCGAGCGTGCAGATGATGCCGGCCTTCATGTCGCCCGCGCCGCGGCCGAACAGCCAGCCGTCCTCGACAAACGGCGCATACGGCGACTGGCGCCACATCGACTCCGGGCCGGTGGGCACCACGTCCAGGTGGCCGTTGAACAGCACGGATCGGCCGCCCTTGGTCGCCGGGCGATGCGTGGCCAGCAGGTTGTAGCGTCCGCCGTCCGGACAGCATGGCGGCGAGAACAGCGGCAGGTCCTTCAACGTCTCGCTGCGCAGGTAGATGCGCTCCGGCTCCAGGCCCAACTCGCGCAGCGCGCCTTCCATGAACGCCACGGCCGGCTGTTCCTGCCCGGAGGGGCTGGGTGCGGCCACGAATTCCGACAACGTACGCACCATGTACGGCTCGAGCGCGCGCACGGCGGCGGCGATGGCATCGGTGGAAAGCGCGGGGGTGGCGGGCGTAGAAGGCGTAGAAGGCGTAGCGGTGGGACGTTGCATAAGTGGCTCCACTGGCTGTCCGGAGCGCGCGCTTGGAACGTGCCCGGAGAGGATCGAATCGGCCTGAGCGGCAAAGCGTCGTTGAGAAAAACGACGATCGAAACAAGATGTGTCGAAACTTAGCCGATCATTGGTACCATACATAGATCCATATTTTTCTTTTCGCGCGGGGCCACTTTGAAAGAGACGATTTTGTCGGAGCTGCTGCTGCAGCGTCTGGAGCGGCCCGCGGATGGTGCTGCGGATAAAAACGGCGCGCATATGAACCGCCAGCTCTACGAGATCATCCGGCAGGAAATCCTTGCTGGGTCTTTGGTTGCGGGTAGCAAGCTGCCTGCGTCGCGCCTGCTTGCGAAGGAGATAGGGGTTTCCCGCAATACCGTGCTTTATGCATTTGAGCAGTTGCTGGCGGAGGGCTATGTCACCGCAGCCAGCGGAAGTGGCACCTTCGTGTCGCAGAGTTTTCCCGACCATAGTGCATTGCACACCGTTAGGGTGCGAAGTGGCACCATGCCAGTGCTCGCAGCGCAGCAAAATCAGAACCGCTTCGCGCTTTCGCGGCGTGGGCAGCATCTGGTGTCGCATTCTGGTGCGTCGGATCGCCAATGGGGTGCGTTCGTCTCCGGCGTACCCGACGTTTCGTTGTTTCCGCACGCGGTCTGGGCACGGTTGCTGAACAAGCACTGGCGCGCCCCCAAGCCCGAGCTTCTGACGTATGCGCACAACGGTGGCTACCTGCCGCTGCGCCGCGTGATGGCCGAGCACCTGCGGCTGGTGCGCTCGGTGCGCTGCGAGCCGGAGCAGATCATCCTGACCACCGGCATCCACCAGGCCATCGACCTCATCGCGCGGCTGCTGGGCGATGTCGGCGACAAGGCCTGGATGGAAGACCCCGGCTACTGGGGCACCCGTAGCCTGCTCAACAGCGCCGGCATCGAAACCATCCCCGTGCCGGTGGATAGCGAGGGCCTCGCCCCGGATGCGGCCACGCTGCAGAACCCGCCGCGTTTTATCTTTGCCACGCCGTCACACCAGTATCCGCTGGGCATGGTGATGAGCTTGTCGCGCCGGCGCATGCTGCTGGAATACGCGCGCCAGCGCGGCGCGTGGATCGTGGAGGACGACTACGACAGCGAATTCCGCTTCGAGGGCCGCCCGCTTGCCTCGCTGCAGGGGCTGGATGAACATGACCGCGTGATCTACATGGGCACGTTTTCCAAGACGCTGTTCCCCGGCCTGCGCATGGGCTTCATGGTGCTGCCCAAGCCGCTGGCGCCGCATTTCGCCACCGGGCTGTCGGAGCTGTTCCGCGAGGGGCAGCTGGTGCAGCAAGCGGTGCTGGCCGACTTTATCGAGCAGGGGCATTACGCCACGCATATCCGCCGCATGCGCCAGCGCTACGCGCAGCGCCAGGGGCTGCTGCGCGAGGCCATCGCCACGCGCCTGGGCGCGGACTGGCCCACCTCCACGCATGAAGCCGGGCTGCACATGGTGATCCACCTGCCGCCGGGCGCCGACGACCTCGGCATCAGCATGGCGGCGCGTACCCAGGGCCTGTCGACGCGGCCGCTGTCGCGCTATTTCGCGGACCCCGCGCGGGCGACCAACCAGGGCTTGCTGCTGGGGTATGCCTGCGTGCCGGACGACGAGATCGCGCCGGCCTTCCACAAGCTGGCGGAGGTGATCGAACCCGCGCTGGAGCATCTGGCGCGCACGCAGGCGCCGCGCCGCGCGCCGGCAGCGGGGATCAACCGGGAGGCCTGGAGCGGGGCCTGAGTGTGCCGATGCCCGGCCAAACCGATGCTGACTTCCAGGCCACGGACAACGCCGCGGACAACGCCGCGGAAGCGGCAAGCTCACCGGCACCCCCCATTGCGGCGATGGTGCCATCGTCGCCAGCCCGATTGGCCCTTAACGCTATCCCCATCCTCCCATAGCATTAGCACCCTTCTCCTTCACACACACCGCACATGGCAAGTCCCGCTCCCCAACCCGCCCCGTCCTCCGCCCTGCTCAGGGAACTCGCCACGCTGCTGGACGCGCCCGGGCTGCAAACCGGCGACGCCATCGAGACCCGCTTTCGCAAGGACTGGTATGCGCCGCTGGGCGCGGTGCCGCCGCTGGCGGTAGTGCGTGCGCGCAATACGCAAGACGTGGCCGCCGTGCTGGCGCTATGCCATCGGCTGCGCCAGCCCGTGGTGCCGCAAGGCGGGCTGACCGGCCTGGCCGGCGCCGCCACGCCCGAAGGCGGCGAGCTGGTGCTTTCGCTGGAGCGCATGCGCGGCGTGGAAGAGATCGATGCGCAGGCCGGCACCATGACCGTGATGGCCGGCACCACGCTGCAGGCGGCGCAGGAGGCGGCTCGCGCGGCTGGCTGGCTGCTCGCGGTGGACCTGGGCGCGCGCGGCAGCTGCCAGATCGGCGGCAATATCGCCACCAACGCGGGCGGCAACCGCGTGATCCGCTACGGCATGATGCGCGACCAGGTGCTGGGGCTGGAAGCCGTGCTGGCCGATGGCACGGTGGTGTCGTCACTCAACAAGATGCAAAAGAACAACGCCGGCTACGACGTGCGCCAGCTGTTTATCGGCAGCGAGGGCACCCTGGGCGTGATCACCCGCGCCGTGCTGCGTCTGGCGCCGCTGCCCAGCGCCACGCAAACGGCGCTGTGCGCGCTCGCAACCTACGATGACGTGGTGCGCCTGCTGCGCCATGCGCAGCGCAAGCTCTCGGGGCGGCTGTCAGCCTTTGAAGTCATGTGGGCGGATTTCTACGGGCTGGTGACCACGCGCGTGCCCGGCGTGCGCGCGCCGCTGCCCGCCGGCCATCCCTTCTACGTGCTGCTCGACCTGCAGGGCAACGACGCCTCGCAGGACGCGCCGGTCTTTGAAAGCATGCTCGAATCCGCGATGGAAGCCGGCCTGATCCAGGACGCGGCGGTCGCATCCAGCCACAAGGAAGCGCAGAGCTTCTGGCAACTGCGCGATGCGGTGGCCGAATTCCCGGTGATGTGGTCGCCCAATGCGGCCTATGACGTCAGCCTGCCGATCGGCCGCATCGGCGAATTCGCCGAGACGCTGCGCACCCGCCTCTTGGCAGTGTGGCCGCATGCCGAGCCGGTCAATTTCGGCCACGTGGGCGACAGCAACCTGCACGTCAGCGTGTACCTGCCCGGCGCCACCGACCTCGACTTCCCCGAGCACGAGATTTCCGACGTGATGTACGGCGTGGTGCGGGAGTTCAAGGGCAGCGTCTCCGCCGAGCACGGCATCGGCTTTCACAAGAAGCCCTACCTGCACTGCTCGCGCACGCCGCAGGAGCTGGGATTGATGCGGCTGATCAAGCGCGCGCTGGACCCGCACAACATCCTCAGCCCGGGACGGGTGTTTGATCTGGATTGAGCGCCTTTCGGTCACACGACTGCCGCAGGTCAAGCCGCGGGCGCCCGCGCAGGCCACCCGCGCTGACCCTGCTTTGTAGCGGCCGCATGGAAGGATGGACTCGGCCGCTCCCGCCGCCTACTTCAACAACTTCCCTTGCGTCGCCCCCAGCGGCGTGTGCTGCTGCGATGCCACGAACAGACCCTTGTTGTCGTCGCGTCCCTGCAGCAGGTACTTGGCATCGGGCTTGCCGTAGCTTTGCACGGCCACGCCGGACAGCTTGCCGATATCGCTGGCGCGCAGCCGGTTGACGATCAGCACGGCGCGGGTGTCGGCGAAGTCCTGCATCATGTTCTGGTCGCCTTCGCTGTCGCCGGCGACAAACGCCGGGCCGTAGCCGTAGCGCGACACCAGGAAGCGCTCGATGGTCTTGGTCTTGCCCTTGCCCTGGGTCTGGTCGTAGCCGCGGCGGAACTCGGGCTGGATCACGCCTTGCGCATCGCGCTCCAGCTCCATCGCCAGCACGCGCTCAGCGGCGTTGTTGTAGCCATAGGCGGGGTTGGAGGAGATCTCCTTGATCACATCGACAAACGACGCCGAGCAAACCCAGACATCAAATCCCGCATTGCGCATCTTGCCGTAGAGATCCTGCATCTCCGGCACCAGCCGCAGGCCGTTCTTCCAGCTCACCGACACCACCCCGGCGCGGCCGGGCAGGGCGGCCGGGCTGGTCCATTTCACCTTTTCGATCGGCTGCGCCAGTTGCCAGGTGACGGTATCGGCCGTGAGCTGGCGCACCTGCGCCTCGGTCATGCCGGCGAAGTGGTAAGTCACCCACGGATAAGCCACCGCATGGTCGAAGCTATCGCCGATGGCTTCATACAGGTAGCGCATCTTGGCGATGAAGTTCTGGTAGTGCGGATTGGCCTTGACCTGCTCGAGCGACTGCGTGCCCTTCAGCCCGCGGTAGTTCTGGTAGAGCCAGGTGTAGCTCTCGATGATGTCCGGCGCCACCTTGTCGATATTGACCGGCTGGCCCGCGGCGTTGTTGAACGGCGCGTTGAAGTCCTTGCCCGGGATGTTGACGCGGATGGCGGTGTCGAGCTGCTGCGGGGTGGCGCCAAAGCGCAGCTGCTCCAGCTGGTAGACCAACACGGCCTCCTCGATGTCGAGGAAGACGCTGGTGTTGTCCCAGTCGAAAACCGCATACGGCGGCTTGCGCGCGTCGTAGGCCGGACTGCCCTTGCCGTAGGCGGCGATCAGGGCGTCGATGCGTCCACGATTGAAGGCGTCCCAGTTGCCCTTGACCAGCGGCTGGGTGGCGCCCTGCGCCTGCGCGGCGGGTACGGCGGGGGCTTGCGTGGCGCAGCCGCCCGCGGCGAACGCGGCGGCCAGCAGGGATACGATCAACAGGCTCTTGTGCTTCATGGCGATTTCCTCTTCTTCGTTGTCTTCGTTGTTGTGATGCGATGGCAACACGGCACGGCAATGCCCGGCCGCCTGCGTGGGCGGCCGGATCGATCGGCTTCTCAGTCGGTCCTTGTACCGGGCGTCGGGCCCGACGCAGGCAGCGCGCCCGGCGCTGGCTCGGGCAGCGCCGCGTGCTCGCTGTCGTCCTTCAGGTCCACGCCGCTGCGCCCCAGCGCCAGCGCGCCGCGCAGCAGGAAGGCGAGCTTGTCGGCGGCCTGCGCGTAGGGCAGCCCCTCGGGCCGTACATTGGAGATGCAGTTGCGCTCGGCATCGCTGCGGCCGGGCCGCGGGTCATGCGTGAGATAGATGCCGAGACTGTCCGGCGAACTCAACCCGGGCCGCTCGCCGATCAGCATCACCACCTGGCGCGCGCCAAGCAGGTGGCCGGCCTCGTCGCCCAGCGCCACGCGCGATTGCTCGGCCACCACCACCGGCCCGATGCGCCAATCCGGCAGGCGCTCCCGTACGTGCAGCAGCAGTGCCACGCCATGGCGTTCGGCCGCGAGGGCGGAAAGGCCGTCGGCGATCACGAACACCACGTCGGGTGCTTCGGCGGGCCGCGCCTGCGCCAGCCGCACACGGCTGGCTTCGTCAAGCTGGCGCCCCAGGTCGGGGCGGCGCAGGTAATGCTGGCGGTCCGGCGCGGCGCTGTGCGCGTCCACGCTGCCCAAACCCGCATCGTGCAGGGCCTGCTCGATGGCCGCACGCGCAAGCGGCAGGTGCACGGCATCGCGCGCCTGCGCATGCGCCAGCCCGAAGGCGAGCACCGCCTCCGTGGTCTGGCTGTGGCCCGCGCGGCCCAGCGCGATGCGCGCGGCGGTGAACTGGCGCAGGCGCTGCCAGGGATTGTCGTGGATCAGTTTGTGGCTCATGGCTTAGGGGCGCGCTCTATCGGCTTACAAGCCGTGGGCAAGTTGCAGCAGCGGCTGGCGCTCGGCGAGCTCAAGCAGCCGGCCGTCCTCGCCAAAGATGCCCATGGCTTGCAGCCAGGCCTCGAACTCCGGCGCGGGGCGCAGGCCTAGCACGTCGCGCAGGTAGAGCGCGTCGTGGAAGGAGGTGCTCTGGTAGTTCAGCATGATGTCGTCGGCGCCTGGCACGCCCATGATGAAGTTGATGCCGGCCACGCCGAACAGCGTCAACAGCGTGTCCATATCGTCCTGGTCAGCCTCGGCATGGTTGGTGTAGCAGACGTCGCAACCCATCGGCACGCCGAGCAGCTTGCCGCAGAAGTGGTCCTCCAGCCCGGCACGGATGATCTGCTTGCCGTCGTACAGATACTCGGGGCCGATGAAGCCCACCACGGTATTGACCAGCAGCGGCGAGAACGCGCGCGCTACCGCATAGGCGCGAGCCTCCATGGTTTGCTGGTCCACCTCGTGATGCGCGTTGGCGGACAGCGCGCTGCCTTGTCCGGTCTCGAAGTACATCACGTTGTTGCCCACCGTGCCGCGCGCCAGGCTTTGCGCGGCGTCGTGCGCCTCGGCCAGCAACGCCAGGCTGATGCCAAAGCCCGCGTTGGCGCGCTCGCTGCCCGCCACCGACTGGAACACCAGGTCCACCGGCGCACCCTGCTCGATCGCGCGCAAGGTGTTGGTGACGTGGGTCAGCACGCACGACTGCGTGGGCACGTCGTAGCGGCGGCGCAGGTCGTCGATCAGGCGCATTAGCGTGACGATGGCGCCGAGGTTGTCGGTGGCCGGGTTGATGCCGATGGTGGCGTCGCCGCAGCCGTAGAGCAGCCCATCGATCATCGAGGCGGCGATGCCGCGCGCGTCGTCGGTAGGATGGTTGGGCTGCAGCCGCACGGACAGCCGCCCGGGCAGGCCGATGGTGTTGCGAAAACGCGTGACCACCCGGCACTTGCGCGCCACCGCCACCAGGTCCTGGTTGCGCATCAGCTTGCTGACCGCAGCGGCCATCTCGGGCGTGATGCCCGCCGCCACGCGCGTGAGCACGGCGGAATCGGTCTCGTGCAGCAGCAGCCAGTTGCGAAAGTCCCCCACGGTCAGCGACGCGATCTCGCGGAAGGCCCGGGCGTCATGGCGGTCGACGATCAGGCGCGTGACCTCATCTTGCTCGTAGGGCACCAGCGCTTCGCTCAGGAAATGCGCCAGCGGCACCTCGGCCAGCGCCATGCGCGCGGCCATGCGCTCCTCCTCGCTGGCAGCCGCCAGCCCCGCCAGGTAGTCGCCCGAGCGTGCCGGACTGGCCTTGGCGAGCAGGGTCTTGAGATCGGCGAACAGGTGACGCCGCGAGGCAACGGTGTGGGCGAAGGCCATGATGCGTCTCAGTCTGCGGGGGCTGCCACGGGCGCGCTCGCCTGCGGCCCGCTGCCGGCCAGGTCGCCAAACGCCACCAGATGCCGCCCGCGCCAGTGGTAATGCGCGTAGCCCGCCGCCAGCACGCCGGCATAGATCAGCGCGATCAGCGGGTTGAACCAGATCATGGCGCCCAGCGAGACCACCGCGCCCGCCAGCGCGATCAACGGGAAGACGGGGTAGAACGGCGTGCGGTACGGCCGCGCCATGTCCGGCGCGCTGCGCCGCAGGCGAAACAGGCTGGCCATGCTGAACAGGTACATGGTGAGCGCGCCGAACACCGACATGGTGACGATATTGGCGGTCAGCGGCTGGCCGCCGATGGAGATGAAGTCATCGCTGTAGATGGCCAGGATGCCGACCACGCCACCGGCCAGCACGGCGCGGTGCGGCGTGGCGAAGCGCGGGTGCACACGCGCCAGCCAGCCGGGCAGGAAGCCGGCGCGGGCCAGCGCGAAGATCTGGCGCGAGTAGCCCAGGATGATGCCGTGGAACGACGCCACCAGCCCGAACAACCCGAGCCACACCAGCATGTGCAGCCAGCCGGAGTTATCGCCCACGATCATCTTCATGGCCTGCGGCAGCGGATCGTTGATGTTGGCCAGCTTGGTCCAGTCGCCAGCGCCGCCGGCAAACACCATCACGCCAATGGCAAGCAGCACCAGCGTGACGATGCCGGTGGTGTAGGCGATGGGAATCGAGCGGCGCGGATCGCGCGCTTCTTCCGCTGCCATCGCCACGCCTTCGATGGCGAGGAAAAACCAGATCGCAAACGGAATCGCGGCGAACATGCCGGGCACCGCCGCCAGCGAAAAGGCATCCTGCCCGGACCAGCCACCCTTGACGAAATTGGCCACCGAGAAGCCCGGCGCCACCACCCCCATGAAGACCAGCAACTCGAAGATGGCAAACAGCGTCACCACCAGCTCGAAGGTGGCCGCAATGCGCACGCCGATGATATTCAGGCCCATGAAGACAATATAGGCGCCCACTGCGGCCAGCTTGGGGTCAAGCCCCGGAAACTGCACATTGAGATACGCACCGATGGCCAGCGAAATGGCGGGCGGCGCGAACACGAACTCGATCAGCGTGGCCAGCCCCGCGAGATAGCCCGCGCCCGGCCCGAACGCGCGATACGCGTAGGCAAAGGGCCCGCCGGCATGCGGGATGCTGGTGGTCAGCTCGGTGAAGCTGAAGATGAAGGTGGCGTACATGGTGGCCACCGCGATCGCCGTGACCATGAAGCCGAGCGTGCCGGCGCTGGCCCAGCCAAAGCTCCAGCCAAAGTATTCGCCGGAGATCACCAGCCCCACGGCGATGCCCCATAGCTGTACGGTGCCCAGCGTCTGTGTCAGGGTCTGGGCGCCACCGGACGAACCGGAAGACGAGGGCGGCGAGGCATGGGGCTGGCTGGACATGGCTAGGGTTTCTCCGGGGCAGGTTGCCACCGGCGGTCCATTGCCTTGCCGGTGGCGTTTCCGGCATCATCGCCAAAACCGTGCGGGCAGCGTTATCGAAAATCGGCAGCATTGCCTTCGACTCGTGCAAAGACCACGGACGCGACCACCTCCGCAGGCACCGGCGCAGCGGATGCGCCACCCCGGCGGTGGAATGAAACTTGCTGCAGAAACGCTTTGCACCGAATGCCCCCACTTCGCCATGAGCGCTACGTTCGATCGCAGCACCGATAGCCGCGCCGGCGGCCACCCAGGCCGCCAGGGCATCTTCCGCGTGACCGCCGCGCATGATGCCGACGAGCACGCCAGCAACCTCTCGCGCTGGAACCAGACCTATGACCAGCTTTCGCCCGGCAGTTTCACCGGCGAGGTACGGGAGCTGTGGCTGCCGCATGCCCAGGTGTTTATCGAGCGCACCAACCGCAGCCTGCGGCAATCCTGCATGGCATGGCCCGATGCGATGTGGTTCGGCGTGCCGCTGCCGTCGGTGCAGGCGCCAGCCACGGTGGGTGGCATGGCGATCAAGCCCACGGCCATCGCGGTGCGGCCCGGTGGCACCGAGTTCGAGCTGCGCACGCCGGAGGATTTCGGGATTTTCGGCATCGTGGTGGAGACGGCCGAGTTCGCCCGCTACATGGAGGAAGTGGAGCACCGTGACCCAGCCAGCGTGCTGGGCCAGCGCGAAGTGCTGTCGGTCCAGCCATGGGCGCGCGCCCGGCTGTGCCGCGCGCTGATGGAGATCCTCTCGGAAGCGGCCGGCCACCATGCGGCGCGGGCAGGCGTCACCGGCATTGCCGCGGACAAGGTCGATTCAGCACTGTTCTGCGGCGACCTGCAGGAGCGGCTGCTGGGCAGTCTGGTCACCCTGCTGATGGCATCGAGCGACAGCGCGCAGCGCCCCTCTGTGACCCATATCAACCGCCAGCGCACCGTGCAGCGCATCCGCGATTACCTGCTGGCCCACACGGCGGACGCCATCACGGTGCCGGACCTGTGCCGGCATTTCCACCTGAGCCGGCGCGCGCTGCAGTACTGCTTCGAGGATGTCGCCGGCATGTCGCCCGCGGCCTACCTGCGCGCGCTGCGCCTGAACGGCGTGCGCCGCGACCTCAAGTCCGGCGCGGCCCACAGCACCGTATCCGACGTGGCCGGCGCCTGGGGCTTCCATCACCTGTCGCAGTTTGCGCAAGACTACCGCCGCATGTTCGGCGAACTGCCGTCGGCCGCCTTGCGCGGACCGGCGGGACACGGCGGGCCGAACTAGGCGCTGCGCCTCACGCGCCCTTACGCCCTGGAGGTCGCTCAAGAGCACCTTCAGCCCCCCCTCTCGGGCGCCTTCGCGCGCACGCTCCCCCCTCCCCTTGCCTGACCTCTCGCCCCGGCCTGCGCGCCATGCGCGGCGCGCTTGCCTTCACCGCTTCCGGGACCGACAATCGAGCGCCGTACAATGCACAGACGCCCGGCCGTCCACCAGACGGCATGGCCCCTCAATGCAGGAGACTTGATGCATCAACCCGATCCGCCACGCACACCCCGCTTGCCGGACACAAAGTGGTTCAATGTCACGACTGCCGCCTATATCCTGACCGCCCTGGCGCTCTGGATGGTGATGCAGGCCAACCTGGTGGCGGCGCTCATGGCGGGCCTGCTGCTGTACTCGCTGGTAGACGTGCTGGCGCCCAAGCTGGTGCGCCTGCACCAGCGCCACGACGCCCTGGCGGTGGCGATTCTCTCCGCTGTCACCTTGCTGGGGCTCACGCTTGGGGGCTGGGCGCTGGTGCGCTTTGTCAGCGGCGACGGCAATACGCTCGACACCTTGCTGATCCGCACCGCCGACATCATCGACAAGTCCCGCGCCCAGTTGCCGGTCTGGGTCAGCAACGCGCTGCCGCGCGGCGTGGACGAGCTGGCCAATGCCCTCATTGCCTGGCTGCGCGAGCACGCGCAGATGGCACAGAAGTTCGGTACCGAGGTGCTGCGCAGCCTCGCGCATATCCTGATCGGCCTGGTGATTGGCGCGATGGTGGCGCTGTACCGCGCCATCTCCAAGCCCAACCGCCGGCCGCTGGCCTCGGCGCTGGTGGAACGCGCCCGCAACCTGCAGCTGGCGTTCTCGCAGTTCATCTTCGCCCAGGTGCAGATCTCGCTGATCAACACCGTGCTCACCGCGATCTACCTGCTGGTGGTACTGCCGCTGTTTGGCGTGCACCTGCCGCTGGCCAAGACGCTGGTCGCCCTCACTTTCCTGGTCGGGCTGCTGCCGGTACTGGGCAACCTGGTGTCGAACACGGGCATCGTGGTGGCCTCGCTGTCGATTTCGCTGCCCATGGCGATCGCCTCGCTGTTCTACCTGGTGGTGATCCACAAGTTCGAGTATTTCCTCAATGCGCGCATCATCGGCGCGCGCATCAATGCCGCCGCCTGGGAACTGCTCACGGTAATGCTGCTGATGGAGTCGCTGTACGGCGTCGCCGGCGTGATTGCGGGGCCGATCTACTACGCCTATCTCAAGCGCGAGCTGTCGAACAGGGGCCTGATCTGACGCCTGGCGCCACCGGTAGGACCAATTCCGGCCGATCCGGTGTCCACCGATCCAGTGCCCGACTTTAGGGGCTGTTTCAAAATGAAGCGAAGCGGTTCTGGCTAGGCGCGCGGCCGCAGACAGTACAAGTGGTACGCCAAGGCCGCGCAACGACGCCAGAATTTTTTTGAAATGGCCCCTTAGGCGCTTGCCCCGTCTCCTTGCGGCTCCACCCGGCTGCGCACAAAGTCGATGTGTGTCTGCATGGCGGTGCGCGCCTCCTCCGGGCGGCGCGCGCAGATGGCCTCGCACAGCGTGCGGTGCTGCAGCAGCAATAGCGCGGAGGCATCCTCGTCCTGCACCCGCAGGCCCGTGCCGTTGATGGTGATGTGTTCGCGCAGCATGCCGATCACGCTGGTATGCAGGTGCAGGAACATGGTGTTGTGCGAGGCCTGGGCAATGGCCTCATGCAGCTTGGCGTCCGCTTCGGCCTCGGCCGCCTTGTCGTCTTGCTGGCGGGCGGCTTCCAGCGCGCGGAGCAGGCCGCGGATGCGCTTGAGATCCCCGGCATCCGCGCGCAATGCGGCAAAGTAAGCGGTAGCGCCCTCCAGCACCCGGCGAAACTCCAGGATATCGTCACGCAGCACCGGGTGGTCCGCCACCAGCTGGCGCCATGGCGAGGCAAAGCCGGTGCGCAGCTGCTCGGTGACGAACACCCCTGCGCCCTGCCGGCTTTGCAGCAAGCCTCGCGCCGCCAGCCGCTGGGTTGCCTCGCGGATGGTGTTGCGCGCCACGCCATATTGCTCGGCCAGGAGCCGCTCCGCGGGCAGGCGGGCACCGGCCGGCCAGGTGCCGTCCAGCATCGCCGTTTCCAGTTTCCGCATCACCTCTTCCACGCGCCCGCGCGCCTGCCTGCCCGCCGCCATCCTCTCGCTCCGAAATCCGTTCGCCACGCCCAACTGGTCCAACCAATTTGAACTGGCGCGCGTCTCGCGGAATTATGCGCTCAAACAACGGCCAGCCCTGAGCCCCACAGCCAGGCGGCTGCACCCACGGAGCGAGACATGAAGCAAAGGCGCTATCCCCCTGCCCCGGCACAGGTCTACCTGTTCGCCACCTGCCTGGTCGACATGTTCGTGCCGCAAGCCGGCCTGGACGCCGTGCGGCTGCTGGAGCGAGAGGGCCTGACCGTGCACTTCCCTCGCGGGCAAAGCTGCTGCGGACAGCCTGCCTATAGCAGCGGCAACCCGGAACAGGCCCGGGCGGTGGCGTTGGCCCAGCTGGATCTGTTCGCCGAACCGTGGCCGGTGATCGTGCCCTCCGGCTCTTGCGCCGGGATGATGCGGCACCACTGGCCGCAGCTGTTCGCGCAAGATCCCGTGGCTGGCCCCAAGGCCGCCCTGCTGGCCGAGCGCGTGTACGAGCTGAGCGAATTCCTGCTGCACGTGCTGAAAGTCCGCTTCGACGTGAGCGGCGTCGCCGGCCAGCCGCCCGAAACCGTGGTGCTGCACACCTCCTGCGCCGCCCGTCGAGAAATGGGTACGCGCGACCATGGCGTGGCCCTGGTCGACGCCCTGCCCGGCGTCACGCGTACCGAGCATCAGCGCGAATCCGAATGCTGCGGCTTTGGCGGCACCTTCTCGCTCAAGCATCCCGACATCTCCGGCGCCATGGTGCAGGACAAGATCGCCTCGGCCTGCGCCACCGGCTGCGACCGGCTGGTCTCAGCCGACTGCGGCTGCCTGCTCAATATCGGGCACGCGGCCAGGCACCAGGGCGCGCCGCTGCCTGTCGAGCACATCGCCAGCTTCCTGTGGCGACGCACCGGCGGCGCCGCCAAGGAGCAAGCATGAGCACGCTCAGCGCCCGCGAGCGCATGCTCGGCCGGCTACGCGCAGCCGCACCCGCTACCACTGCCGATGCCAGCCAGCTGGATGCGCGCATCGATGCGCACTACGACGCCCGCCGCGAGGCGGCCACCCCCGCCGAGCTGGCGCAGGCCATGCAGGCGGCACTGGGCGCCTCGCACGCGCTGGCCTGGTGCGCCAGCGCCGAGGCCTGGCCCGCGCAACTCGCAGGCAAGCTCGCAGCCGCCGGCGTGCGCCGCCTGCTGCTGGACCCCGCCGCCGAGCAAGGCGCCGCGCTGATGCGCGCCTTGCCCGCTAGCGTGGCGCCGCTGTCTTACGCGCGCCCCATCGAAGCGTGGAAGGCGGAACTCTTCGACACCGTGGACGCGGGCTTTACCGTGGCGCGCTCCGGCATTGCCGCCACCGGCACGCTGGTGCTGGCGCCCGACGCGCAAACGCCACGCACGGTCTCGCTGGTGCCGCCGCTGCATATCGCGCTGGTGTACGCCGAGACGCTGCATCCGGACTTGCATTGCGCCGCGCGCGCCGAGCGCTGGAGCGCGGGCATGCCGACCAACCTGGTACTGGTATCCGGCCCATCCAAGACCTCGGACATCCAGCAAACACTGGCCTACGGCGCGCATGGCCCGCGCGAGCTGTGGGTCATTATCGTGACCGGCAGCGCCGGGACGGGAGCCGCGCAATGAGTACATCGACGACGGCCCAGGACAGCGCCGCCCCCCTGCACTTCGTGCCCGCCGCGGACTTCAAGGCGCGCTCGCGCGCGGCGCTGGACGATCCCAAGCTGCGCAGCAGCTTCCGCGGCGCCATGGACTTCCTGCAGGCCAAGCGTGCCGTGCAGTTCCCCGACGGCGACGAGCTGGAGCAACTGCGCGACCTGGGCGAAGCGATCCGCCAGCACGCACTGTCGCAACTGCCGGACCTGCTGGTGCAACTGGAGGACAAGCTCACCGCGGCCGGCGTGCAGGTGCACTGGGCCGAGACCGCGGACGAGGCCAATGCGATCGTGCACGGCATCGCGCAGGCCCGCCAGGCAAGCCGCGTGATCAAGGGCAAGTCGATGGCCAGCGAGGAGATCGAGCTGAACCATTACCTGGCCGAGCGTGGCATCGACTGCATCGAGTCCGACATGGGCGAGTACATCGTGCAGCTCGCGGGCGAGAAACCGTCGCACATCGTGATGCCGGCCATCCACAAGACCCGCGGCGACATTGCCGAGCTGTTCGAGCAGCATATCCCCGGCACGCCCTATACCGAGGACGTGGACGAACTGATCCAGACCGGCCGGCGCGCGCTGCGCCAGGAATTCGTCAACGCGGACATCGGCCTGTCCGGCGTGAACTTTGCCGCCGCGGACACCGGCACGCTGTGGCTGGTGGAAAACGAGGGCAACGGCCGCCTGTCCACCACCGTGCCCGATGTGCATATCGCCATCATGGGCATGGAGAAGGTGGTGGCCCGGCTTGAGCACATCGTGCCGCTGGCCAGCCTGTTGACGCGCTCGGCCACCGGGCAAGCCATCACCACCTACTTCAACCTGATCTCCGGCCCGCGCCGCGCGGGCGAGCGCGACGGCCCGCGCGAGGTGCACCTGGTGCTGCTGGACAACGGCCGCAGCCAGGCCTATGCGGATGAGCAACTGCGCGCCACGCTGCAGTGCATCCGCTGCGGCGCGTGCATGAACCATTGCCCGGTGTACACGCGCATCGGCGGCCATGCCTACGGCACTACCTACCCCGGCCCGATCGGCAAGATCATCTCGCCGCACCTGCTCGGGCTCGATGCCACGGCGGACCTTGCCACCGCCTCCAGCCTTTGCGGCGCCTGCGGCGAAGTCTGCCCCGTGCGCATCCCGATTCCGCAATTGCTGATCCGCCTGCGCACCGAAGCCAACCGCGATCCCAGCGAACAGGTCGCGCATCCGCTGCGCGGCCAAGGCACCAAGTTCAGCCGCGGCGAGCACCTGGTCTGGCGCTTCTGGAGCGGCGCGTTCGCGCATCCGCTCGCCTACCGGCTGTTCCGCTGGGCCGCCACGCGGCTGCGGGTGCTGACGCCAAAACACCAACTCGGGTGGACCCGGCACCGCGCACCGCTTACCCCCGCGCCGCGCAGTCTGTCGGACTTGCTGCGCGAGCGCGGACAGGCGGAGTAGGCAGGCACCAGGAACAGACACAACAAATGCGCTGATGTGTAGGCCCGCCAGCGGGCAACACTGCGCAATGCGAAGCGAGCCCCCCACGCGATGCGAAGCGAGCCGTCAAGGTTTACCAGGCCGTATGGGGCGCCTCGTGATTCGGCGAAAAGAGCGGAAAAGAGGGACCCATGTCTGAGTATCGCCTTAAGGCGATGCGAGTTTGGGTCCCGGCCGCTCTTTTCGTCGAATCACGAGGGGTAGTCGCCCCATCCGGCGCGCCTTCTTTGCCTACTTTCTTGGCAAGACAAGAAAGTAGGTCGCCGCCCCGCAGGGGTGGTGAAACTGCCTTTGACTTTACGCCTTTAAGCCTTTGACTTCGCAGTCATGCAACAAGGCAGCAACGCAACAACGCAGTTGCAGAACAAATACCGACGCATCCCCAAGCCAACAAAAACCAGACAAAAAAACGCAAGCAACAAAACGCCCCAATCCATTCCACTCAAACACAATCCCCGGAGGAGACCCACCGTGCAACCCTGGACCCAGACCTACACACCACTAGGCAGCCTGTGGCTGTCCGCACTCGCAGCAGCGCTACCCATCCTCTTCTTCTTCCTCGCCCTGGCCGTGCTGCGCATGAAAGGCCACGTGGCAGCAGCCATCACCCTGCTCCTTGCGCTAGGCGTGGCCATCTTCGCCTACGGCATGCCGGTGCCGCAGGCGCTCGCCGCCGCGGGCTTCGGCTTTGCCTACGGGCTGTGGCCGATCGCCTGGATCATCGTGACCGCGGTCTTCCTCTACAAGATCGTGGTGAAGACCGGGCAGTTCGACATCATCCGCGCGTCCGTGCTGGCCATCACCGATGACCAGCGCCTGCAGATGCTGCTGATCGGCTTTGCCTTCGGCGCCTTCCTGGAAGGCGCCGCGGGCTTCGGTGCGCCGGTGGCCATCACCGCAGCCCTGCTGGTGGGCCTGGGCTTCAACCCGCTCTATGCGGCGGGCCTGTGCCTGATCGCCAATACCGCGCCGGTGGCCTTCGGCGCCATGGGCATTCCCATCATCGTGGCGGGCCAGGTGACCGGCATCGATGCCATGCACATCGGCGCGATGGCCGGCCGGCAATTGCCGCTGCTGTCGCTGGCGGTGCCGTTCTGGCTGGTGTTCATCATGGACGGCAAGCGCGGCGTGAAAGAGACGTGGCCGGCGGCGCTGGTGACCGGCGCGAGCTTCTCGGTGACGCAGTATTTCACCTCGAACCATATCGGGCCGGAGTTGCCGGACATCACTTCGGCGCTGGTGAGCCTGGTGTCGCTGACGCTGTTCCTCAAGGTGTGGCAGCCCAAGAGCGCAAGCCAGCGGGCTGGCGGCGCCGTGAAGGCGGGCGGCGGTGCGGCAGCACTGGCGCGCATGGGTGGCGGGCTGGCAAGCGATGCGGGCAGCTTCGGCAACGGGGCGGGCGACGGGGCGGGTAACAACCGCCGCGCCTCGCCCTACACCGTGGCGCAGACCGTGCGCGCGTGGGCGCCGTTCGGCATCCTCACCGCCATCGTGACGGTGTGGAGCCTGCCGTCGTTCAAGGCGCTGTTCGTCGGCAACGGCGCGCTGGCTGGGTGGGTGCTGAAGTTCCATGTGCCGGCGCTGGACCAGCTGGTGATCAAGGCCGCGCCGATCGTGGCACAGCCCAAGGCCTACGAAGCGGTGTTCAAGCTCGACCTGGTATCGGCGGTGGGCACCGCCATCCTGCTGACCGCGCTGATCTCCGCCGTGCTGCTGCGCATGAAGCCAGGCGCTGCGCTGGCCACCTTCGGCGAAACGCTGATGGAGCTGCGCCGCCCGATCCTGTCGATCGGGCTGGTACTGGGCTTCGCCTTTGTCGCCAACTACTCGGGCATGTCGTCGACGCTGGCACTGCTGCTGGCCGGCACGGGCGCGGCGTTTCCGTTCTTCTCGCCCTTCCTGGGCTGGCTGGGCGTGTTCCTGACTGGCTCGGACACGTCGTCCAATGCGCTGTTCTGCTCGTTGCAGAGCACCACCGCGCACCAGATCGGCGTATCCGACACGCTGCTGGTGGCGGCCAACACCACCGGCGGCGTGACCGGCAAGATGATCTCGCCGCAATCCATCGCGGTCGCCTGCGCGGCCACCGGGCTGGTCGGCAAGGAATCCGAGCTGTTCCGCTTTACCGTGAAGCACAGCCTGCTGTTCGCGATGATCGTGGGCATCATCACCATGCTGCAGGCTTATGTGCTCACGGGGATGATTCCCCACTGACCTGCTGAGCCACTGCCCTGCTCACCCGCCGAGCGGGCACAGCCCCGCCGCTTACTCGCCGTCGTTGGCGGCGTCGCGCGGCAGGAACTGGTCGCCCTCTGCCAGCGGCGCGTAGCGGTAGGTGGCGGGCGTGCGGCTGAGCTTGACGGGCGACCCAAGGCCCTTGTAGCCATCCGCCATTTCCACCACCATCTCGCGGTGGACGGTGTGCGGATGCTGCAAGGCGTGCGCCACCGACAGCACCGGCGCGCACGGCACGCCGGCGGCCACCAGCGTATCGGCGAGCACCTTGCCATCCAGCTTGCCCATGCGCGCTTCCAGCTCCACCTTGAGCGCGGCACGGTTGACCGAGCGCGCGCCGGCGGTAGCGTAGCGCGCATCGTCGGCAAACCCCGGCATCTCCAGGTGCTCGCACAGGATGCGGAACTGCCGATCGTTGCCGACCGCGAGAAAGATCGGGTCGGTGGCGGTGGCGACGGTGTCGTACGGATAGATGTTCGGATGCGCGTTGCCGGTGCGGGTCGGCTCCTTGCCGCTCATGAACCAGTTGGCCGCGTGCGGATGCAGCAACGACAGGCCTGAGTCATACAACGCCGCCTCGACAAACTGGCCGCGCCCGCTGCGCTCGCGCTCCTGCAGGGCCAGCAACACGCCCAGCGCGGCGTTCAGCCCGGTGACCATGTCCACCACCGGCAAGCCCACGCGCAGCGCGTCGCCGCCGGCTTCGCCGTTGATGCTCATGATGCCCGCCATGGCCTGGATGGCCGCGTCGTAGCCGGGCAGGCCACCGAGCGGGCCGTCCGCGCCAAAGCCGGAAACCCGGCAGTGCACCAGGCGTGGGAAGCGCGCCGACAGCGCGTCAAACCCCAGCCCCCACTTTTCCAGCGTGCCGGTCTTGAAGTTCTCGACCAGTACGTCGGCGTCGGCCAGCAGGGCAAGCAGCACCTCGCGGTCGGCATCGGCGCTCAGGTCCAGCCGCATCACGCGCTTGTTGCGGTTCAGGCCGAAGTAATAAGAGGCCACGCCGTCCTTGAACGGAGGGCCCCAGGTGCGGGTATCGTCGCCCTGGGGCGGCTCGATCTTCAGCACGTCGGCGCCATGGTCGCCAAGGATCTGGCCGCAGAACGGCCCGCCCAGGATGCGGGAGAGATCGACCACGCGGATGCCGGCGAGCGCGCCGGGCGAGACAGGGAGTTTGCTCATGAGAGGGGTTCCGTAACTGCGGCGATGAACGTGCGGCGATGAACGCGCGGCGAAAAACGCGGGCCTGGCTCAGGCGGCCGGCGCGGGCGTGCGATCCAGCAGCTTGAAGGTGCCGGTGGCCAGCGCCAGCAGCTCGCCCTGCGCATCGCGGATCTCGCCGCGCGCAAAGCACAGGGAACGGCCGCGGCGCTCGCACCAGGCGTTGGCGGTCAGCTCGCCGCGCCCGGGCGCGGTGAAATGCACCGACAGGTCGATCGTGGCCACGCCGAAGCGGCGCGGATCGTGGCCACGCGCGGCGCAGGACAGCGCGCAATCGAGCAGCGTGGCCAGCGCGCCGCCGTGCACGTCGCCGCGGCTGTTGGTGTGGTCCGGGTGGTAGGCCATGCTCACGCGCGCCTCTTTGGCGTTGATGTGCACGCCGGTCAGGCCGAACACGCGGGCCATGGGCATCGGCAGGGCAAACAGCAGGCCGGGCGCTTCACCGGCAAATTCGTTGACGGGCGCGGGCAAGGAGAGATCGGTCATGGCGGGCACAGGGCAGGTTGGGGCAGCATGAAGGCAAAACGGGCACCGCTATGCCGCGATGCCCACGAATTCGCCCACATGCCGCCAGGTGCATTGGACTGCACGCAGGTTGGCAAACGTCGATACTACCGCCGAACCGGCCATGATTCATAGCCTGGCTTGGCGGGGCGTGCCGCTGGCTCAGTCCAGCTGAGCACCCGATTTTTGCACCACGCCGCGCCATTTGGTCACCTCTGCCTTGACGAAGCTGCCAAGCTGCTCGGGCGAGGTCGACGGCGGCAGTTCCAGCCCTTGCGCCTGCAGGGTCTTGCGCACCGCGGGCTGTTGCAGCGCATCGGCAAAGGCATGGTTGAGCTTGGCGATGACCGCCGGCGGCGTGCCGGCCGGGGCGACCACGCCGAAGAACACCGAGACGTCGAAGCCAGGCACGCCCTGCTCGGCCACGGTGGGCACATCGGGCAGCGCCTGCGAGCGGCTCTTGGTGGTCACGCCCAGCACGCGGAACTTGCCGCTCTTGATGAAGGGCAGCGCGGTCAGCACGTCGGTGAAGCTCATGCTCACCTGGCCGCCAAGCAGGTCGTTGAGCGCGGGGCCGGTGCCCTTGTAGGGAATATGGCGGAAGTCCGTGCCGGCCAGGTTGTTGAACAGCACGCCGGCCAGGTGCGAGGACGCGCCATTGCCGGACGAGGCATAGGTCAGCTTGCCCGGGTTGGCCTTGCCGTAGGCGATCAGCTCACCGACGGTCTTGGCGGGCACCGAGGGATTCACCACCAGCACGTTGGGCAACTGGCCGATCTGGATGATCGGCGCGAAGCTCTTGACCGGGTCGTAGTTGATCTTGCGGTACAGGCTGACATTGATCGCCAGCGGGGCCGAGGTGCCGAACATCAGCGTGTAGCCATCCGGCTCCGCGCGCGCCACGGCTTCGGCGCCGATATTGCCGCCGGCGCCGGCGCGGTTTTCCACCACCACGGTCTGGCCAAGGCTGCCCTTGAGCGCGGACGCCAGGGTGCGCGCCATCACGTCGGTGGGGCCGCCGGGCGGGTAGGTCACGATCATCATGATGGGCTTGGACGGGAAGTCCTTCTGCGCCAGCGCGGGGGCAATGCCCACGCAGAGGGTGCAGGCGGCGACAGCGGCGAGGCGTTGCCAGAGGGTCATGGTTGTCTCCTGGTTTAGGTCTTCTTGCGCCGGGCAGCCGATGCGGCGCCGGCGTGTGCGCCGCCGTGGGGCGCCGCGGGGGGCTTGTCGGATTTGCGGTAATGCGTCAGAAGAGGTTGACCTGCTCCACCTCGCCGGTGGCGCTCATGGCGCCGCCGGCGGGCGGCGCGATGGTGTCGGCCAGCCAGCAGGGTTCAGCCTCGCCGGCCAGCGGATCCTGGGGCAGCACACGATGGACCAGCACCAGCTGGGCCAATCGCATGCGCCGCACCGAGCCGATGCGGCCGGCTTCCCAGGCCATGGCGACCGCGCTGGTCACGTGGTACAGCGCGGAGGCGGCCTGGCGCGCCAGCACGTCGCCATCGGCGCCGGCTTCGGCGGCGCGGGCGGCCAGCTTCGCGGCCCTGGCGATTGCCGCGGTAAACGTGGCGCGCGCCCCGGCATGCATCGGCGTGGCTTGCAGCAAGCCCGCGAGATGGGCTTCCAGCACGGGCAGCGCGCCTTCGCGGCGGATGGCACGCAGCACGTCAAGGGCAACGATATTGCTGGTGCCTTCCCAGATCGAGCCGAGATGCGCGTCGCGCACCAGGCGCGGGTCGCTCCACTCCTCGATATAGCCGCAGCCGCCACGCATTTCCATGGCGTCGCCAGTGACCTTGCGCGCATCGCGGCAGGCGCGGAACTTGATCAGCGGCGTGAGCACGCGCATCAGCGCATAAGCATCAGCCTCGCCGGCGTCGGCGCGGCGCAGCGCCTCGGCGGTCTGGAACACCATGGTGCGGGCCTGCTCGGTGGGCAGCGCGAGCTTGAGCAGCTGGCGGCGCATCAGCGGCATGTCCAGCAGGCGCTTGCCAAAGGCCCGGCGCTCGCGCGCGATGAACTGGCCCTCCGACAAGGCGCGGCGCATCAGGCCGGCCGCCCGCACGCCGTTGGACAGGCGCGAGTTGTTGATCATGTCGGCCATCTGCACGAAGCCCCGGCCAAGCTCACCCACCAGGTAGGCATGCGCGCCTTCCAGGCGGATCTCGCCGCTGGCCATGGAGCGCGTGCCAAGCTTGTCCTTGAGCCGGATGATGCGGTAGTGGTTGGCGCTGCCATCGGCCAGCGTGCGCGGCAGCAGGAACAGCGACACGCCCTTGATGCCGGGCGCGGCCTCGCCGTTTTCGTCCTCGACGCGGGCCAGCACCATCGCCAGCGCGGCGTCCGGGTTGGAGCAGAACCATTTGTCGCCCGACAGGCGCCAGCCGCCCTCGGCCTGCGCATCGCGCGCGGCGCGGGTGGTGGTGGCAGCCACGTCGGAGCCCGCGCCTTGCTCGGTCATGAACATGGCGCCCTGGTACAGGTCCTCGAAGACCTGCGTGGTGAGGTTCGGCAAGAAGCGCTCGACCACCGCCGGATCGCCGAACTTGCGCAAGGTGCGGGTCAGCGAATCGGTCATCGACAGCGGGCAGCACAGGCCGAACTCGGCCTGCACGAACAGGTAGGTCAGCGCGTACTTGGCCGCAGCGGGCATCGGCTTGTCCCAGCCCAGCACGCCGCCGCGGTGTGATGCCGCCGCCAGGCCGAACTCGGAGAACGCCACCTTCTCCAGCTCCACGTAAGCGGGATGCTTGTCGATGCGCTGCGCATCGATGCCGGTGCGGGTCCGGTGCGACAAGGTGGGCTTGTTCTGGTCGGCGATATGCGCGAGTTCGTCCAGCACGCCCCCGGCCAGCGCGCCCATGCGGTCGAGGTGGGGCAGCAGGTGGGCGAACAGGTCGGGCGGGAGGTAGAGCGGCAGCAGCGCGCGCAGGTCAGGGTCGCTGGCAAACAGGTTGACGCCTTGCTGGTCCGGCACCGGATGCGCGGGCGTGGCGGACAAAGTGGCCGAAACGACAGTTTGGCGCGCTGCGCTGGTCTGCATGGGGTATCTCCTGTGTGTGCCGGCAGGTGGAGCCGGATACTTTGTCTGCATTATTCAAAGTCCAGCGATTCGTGTCTAATTCTAAAATTGGCTTGGTCCATATATTTTTTGTATCGCCATGGAATTCCGTCACCTGCGCTACTTCCTCGTCCTCGCCGAAGAACTCCACTTCGGCCGGGCCGCCCGCCGCCTGTCGATCTCGCAGCCGCCGCTATCGCTCAATATCCAGCAGCTGGAAGCCTCGGTGGGCGCCCGCCTGTTCGAGCGCGACAGCCGCGGCGTGCGCCTGACCGCCGCCGGCCGGGCCTTTCGCGAATCGGCCAGCGCGCTGCTGGCCCAGGCCGAAGAGGCCCGCCTGCTGGCCCGCGAGATCGAGGCCGGCGCCGTCGGGCGGCTGCGCATCGGCTTTGTCGGCTCCATGCTGTACCGCGGCCTGCCCCAGCGCCTGCGGGAGTTCCAGGCCAGCTACCCCGGCATCCAGGTGGCGCTGACGGAACTCAACTCACAGGAGCAGATCGACGCGCTGCTGCATGACGGGCTGGATGCCGGCTTCATCCACACCGACCGCGTGCCCAGCGAACTGGCCACCGCGCTAGTCCATAGCGAACCCTTCCTGTGCTGCGTGCCGCATGACCACCGCCTGGCGCGCCAGGCCACCGTGGCACTGAGCGAGCTGCGTGGCGAGCCCTTCGTGCTGTTCTCGCGCAAGGCCTCGCCCGACTACTACAACCGCATCTTCGAGATGTGCGCGGCGCAGGGCTTCTATCCGCAGATCCGGCATGAGGTGCGGCACTGGCTGTCGGTGGTGTCCCTGGTGTCGCAAGGAACCGGCGTGGCGGTGGTGCCGGCGGCGCTGCAAAGGTCGGCAATGGCGGGGGCGGTGTTTTTGCCGCTGGCGCAGGCGACGGTGCCGTCGGAGGTCTATTGCGTCTGGAAGGCGGGAACGGACGAGCCCGCGCGCGACCGCTTCCTGGAGAAGATGCGGGATGAGAATTAGGAAGATGAGGGAGAAAGAGAGCCGGGCCCTCCCGGCTCTCCCCGAGATGCGGCGAGCGCCTGCGATGGCGAACGCACCCAGGGTAAACACCAGGCTCATAAAGAAAATGCCACCTGCTTTACCGGCAGGTGGCATGTCAAATACGCGTGGAACGGGGTGTTCAGCGTGCAAGCAGCTTACCCGCTGCACTTTCCTCCACCAATAACGCAATTGCGTTATTCGGGACCCCACTCATGCGGAGGAGGCGGATCGCCCCGCCAGTCCGGATTCAGAACCCTTCGACCGCCACGCTGACATGGCCCACGTCGGGCGCAGCGGCGAAGTAGTCGCCAACCAGCTTGCGCCATTCGGCGAAGTCCGCGGATTCGCGGAAATCCACCATGTGGTTCTCGACCGTTTCCCACTTGACTTCCAGCGTGAAATGCGAGGGGTTTTCGATCGACCTGAGCAGCCGCATGGCGTGGCAGCCGCGGGCGCGCTTGAAGAGCGGCGCCGCCTTGGCAACCGCTGCCTCGAAGTCCGGCTCCGTGCCCGGTTTGATCTGGAACTGCGCTATTTCGAGAATCATGTCATGTGCTCCGTCTGTGCATGTCAGGAAGGCCGGGGCCTGGCCCGGCCGTGCGTCGACAAGCATTCTATGACAGGCCGGGACATCGCGCGTCGCCGCGAAATTATTCTTAGATGTCGAACATTACTTGACAAGGCCACGGCAACTGCTAGGATTGCCACACGTACTTCGATATCTAAGTATTTTTCGCCTTCACATCAAGACCGCGACATCAACCCACCGGACCCCCGGAACCCTGGAGCCAAGCATGTACGACTCATTTGCAACCGACAAGCTGATTGACCTGTGGCTGACCGAAGACATCGGCGCCTGCGACCTGACGGTCCACACCATGATCGAGAAGGGCGAGACGGGTTCGTTCTATATGAATGCGCGTGAGCCCATGCTGATCGCCGGTGTAGATGTGGCCGCCCGCGTGTTCTCGCGCTACGACCCGTCGCTGCACGTGGATGTGCGCGTCAACGACGGTGACAAGGTCGCCAAGGGCGCCATCCTGATCGCCGTCAGCGGCTCCGCGCGCAGCGTGCTGACTGCCGAGCGCACCGCCCTGAACATCATGCAAAGGCTGTGCGGGATCGCCAACCATACCGCCCGCTACGTGGAGGCCATCGCCGGCACCAAGGCGCGCCTGATCGACAGCCGCAAGACCACGCCGGGGCTGCGCGTGCTGGAGAAGCACGCGGTGACCTGCGGTGGGGGCCTGAATCACCGGCTGGGGCTCGATAACGGCGTGATGATCAAGGACAACCATATCGCCGTGTGCGGCAGCATTGCCGCGGCCGTTGCGCGCGCGCGCCGGCAACTGCCCGTGCTGACCAAGCTGGAAGTGGAGTGCGATCGCCTGGACCAGGTGCGTGAGGCCCTGCAGGCCGGCGTGGACGTGATCATGCTGGACAACATGTCGGTGCCCGACATGCGCGAAGCCGTGGCCATCGTCAACGGGCGCACCAAGGTGGAGGCGTCCGGCGGCATCAACCTGGAGACCATCCGCCCCATCGCCGAGACCGGCGTTGACTACATCTCCACCAGCAAGATCACCCAGTCCGCGCCGGCCGTGGATATCGGGCTGGACGATGCGGTGTGAACAAGCAGAGTGAACAGGCGGTGTAAAGACACCGTGTGAGAGATACCGTGTGAGCGGGAGTCACTCCTTCCCGCCACTTTGACGCGCGCCTGGCTGCTGCCTCGCGCGCTTTTTTTTCATGCCGCGCTCGCCGCCAGCGCCGTCACTGGGTCAAAGATCCGCCAGCAGCCGCCCCAGCTCGCGCGTCGATGGCACACGCCGTGCCGTGCCCTGGGCCGCTGCCTCGTCCTTGGCCAGGTTGCGGTTGATGGCGATCAACACCTTGCGCGCGGTGGCCACCTCTTCCGCCGACACGCCCTCGACACTGATCTCATTGACCTCCTCGGCCAGCGGCACCAGCTTGCGCTTGAGGGCGCGTCCCGTCTTGGTCAGGAACACATGGACATTCTTCTTGTTGCCGGGCAGGTGCGTGCGCTCGATATAGCCCAGCGCTTCCAGCGCCTTGACCGCCGCGAACGTGGTCGGCTCCGTGACGCCCGCTAGGTCGCTCAGTTCGCGCTGCGACAAGCCGTCGTGATCCCAGAGAATCCGCAGGATGGTCCAGTGCCCATAGGAAACAGTGTGTTCGGCCAGGCGCATCTGCAGGGCACGGATATAGGCCCGGGCGGCGTCCTTCACCATATGCGCCAGGCGCTCGTTGGCGATGTCGCCCGGCTGGGCGGGCGCCTGCGTTTCAGTCAATTTCGATGTGGCCATAAGACGGTGTGGGAGTCCTTGTCGGCGCCGACCGTGCCCGCGCCCGATGATGGAAAGCATGATAACGCGTTGGCAAAGCGGCCGTATGTTCCGCCACGCCGCTCTCCCGGCGGAACTTCGCCAGCTAACCATTTTGGTTCGTACTGATGTAGTGTGCGCTACATCAGTGCAGGCTTGCGCCACGCGCGACGCGACAACGCACGCGCAGAGGGATTTCCCTGCTGGACATTGCCGGAATCTCCGACACAGGCCGTGGATACGGCCCTTCCCGGCTATGGCCCGACTCTTGCATATTCTTAGATGTCGAACTTATCTTGACAAGATTTCATCTGGTGCTAGCATTGCCCTTGTACTTCGATATCTAAGCATATTGTCTGCGGACGTATGCGGACATCTGCGGCACAGCCGACGAAACGGGACCAAGAGAAGGATATGGATAAGGATAAGGATGGCCATGAAGAACCACGAGACCTGGAACGACACATGCACAAGCAGCCTGGAAGCCGCCCGCTATCCGAACCGCGTCGGGCCATCGGCTTTGGCGGCGGTCTCCACCACGCGGGATAAGCCGATGCAGGCTGCCGGCACCCTCTTCCTCGTGGTTGGCCCCAGCGGCGCGGGCAAGGACTCGCTGATGGACGGTGCCAGGGCGGCGCTGCTGGCCGATCCGCGCTATGTATTTGCCAGGCGCGTCATCACCCGGCCAACGGGTTCGCCGGGCGAGGACCACGAGGGCGTGACGCAGGTCGAATTCTCGGCCCGCGAGGCGGCCAACGCCTTCCTGATCACGTGGGCAGCGCATGGCTTGCGCTATGGGCTGCCGGCCAGCTTGCTGGATGAACTGGAGCGCGGCCGGCACGTCATCGCCAACGGCTCGCGCGGCATCGTTGCCGCGCTGGCTGGCCAGCTGCGCAACTTCGTCGTCATCCATGTCACGGCGCCGCTGCAGGTGCTGGCGCAGCGCATTGCCGCGCGCGGACGCGAATCCGGCGACGCGGTGCTGCGCAGGCTGGAGCGCATGCCCGATCCGATTCCCGCAGGCGTGGCGAGCGTCTGCGTATCGAACGACGCGGCCATGGATGTGGGCATCGCACGCTTCCTGGAAGCGCTGCGCACGGCGCCGGCGCCGCTCAAGGCCAGACGCATGCCGATCGCCACCGGCGACGCGCACATTGCTTATGTGTCGCCCGCCTTTTCCGCTGGCCAGACCCGCATGGCCGTGCGCTCGGGAACGGTCGAGATCCCCGCTGCCTTGCATGTGGTCGAGAGCCCGGCCTTGCTGCAGGACGAAGAAATCGGCCTGTCCGATGCCCTCTTCGATCGCCTGGGCGCTGCGCCCGGCAGTACGGTGCGCCTGCGCCGGATTCCCGGCCCCGTCAGCCGCGATGTGCTGCGCAAGAAGCTGCGCGGCGATGCCTTGAGCGAGGCCGAATACGAAGCCGTGTTGCGCGATGCGGTGGAGGGCCGTTATACGGAGATCGAGCTGACCGCGTTCCTGGTGGCTGCCTCGCAGCACCTCACCGATGCGGAAGTGGTCAGCGTCGCGCGTGCCCGCACGCGCTTTGCCCCCAGGATCGGCTGGGACGAACCCATCGTGGTGGACAAGCACTCCATGGGCGGCGTGCCGGGCAGCCGCATCACGCTGATCGTGGTGCCGATCGTCGCGGCGTTCGGGCTGGCGATGCCCAAGACCTCGTCGCGCGCGATCACTTCCGCGGCCGGCACCGCCGAGGCCATGGAGACGGTGGCGCGGGTGGACCTGGACATCGACGACGTGCGCCGCTGCGTGGAGCAAGCGCGGGCCTGCATTGCCTGGAACGGCCGCCTTAATCACTCGGCTATCGACGATGTGATGAATGCCATCACGCGCCCGCTCGGCCTGGACACCAACCGGTGGTCGGTGGCATCCATCCTCTCCAAGAAATACACCGCAGGTTCGACCCACGTGATCGTCGACCTGCCCTTCGGCCCGCAGGCGAAGCTCAAGTCGCAAGCCGAAGCCCAAGCCCTGGGCGTCTTGTTCGAAGCGGTGGGCGCGGGGCTGGGCATGCAGGTGCGCGCGTTCGCGACGCACGGCAGCAAACCCATCGGGCGCGGCGTGGGCCCGGCACTGGAAGTGCGGGATGTGCTGCAGGTACTCAACGGCAGCCCCGACGCACCCGCGGACCTGCGCGAGAAGGCCCTGTTCTTTGCCGGACAGATTCTTGCGTTCGACCCGGCCGTGGGATCTCCCGCCGAGGGACGGCGGATGGCGGGCGAATTGCTTGCCTGCGGAGCCGCAAGCGCCGCATTCGACCGGATCGTGGCTGCGCAGGGCGCAAGGGCGGCACCGGATGCACCTGGCCAGCACGTCCACACCGTACCGGCCAGCACGGCGGGCGTCGTCGCGGACATCAACGGATTTGCCATCGCTGGCATTGCGCGCGGCGCCGGTGCGCCACGCCGGCCTGGCGCCGGCGTGGACCTGCTGTGCACGGTGGGCGACCGGCTCGTTGCGGGGCAACCGCTGTTCAGGATCCACGCCCAGACCGCCAGCGATCTGGAGGCGGGCGTACGGGCCCACGCTTCGGCGGAGCTTGCCGGGCCGCCGATTCGTATCCTGGCGGACTAGCAGCGCGTCCGGGCGCGCCGCCCGCACTGCCGCACTGATCTATCATTTCCTTCAACCGATGAGGCAAAAAATGACATTCCTGTCCGTGGTACGCAGTCTCGCATCGATCTCCTTGCTGGGGGCCACCCTGTTCGGCCTGCCCGCGCAGGCGAGCGCCAATATCGGCGGCGACTTTCCACAAAAGCCGATCCGGCTGGTGGTGACGTTCCCGGCGGGAGGGGGCACCGACACGCTGGCGCGGGTGATCGGCACGGAGGTGGGCCGCAGCCTGGGCCAGCCGGTGGTGGTCGACAACCGGCCGGGCGCCAGCGGCAATATCGGCGCCGAGTACGTCGCCAAGAGCCCGTCGGACGGCTATACCTTGCTGGTGGTCAACAGCAGCTTTGCGATCAACCCCGGCGTTTTCCGCAACCTGCAGTTCGATCCGGGCAAGGACTTCAGCGCGGTGATCTCCGTGGCATCCGTGCCATCCGTCATCGCCGTACCCGTTTCTTCCAGGATCCAGACCTTCAATGACCTGCTCGCGGCCGGGCGCTCGGGCAAGCCGCCGACGTACGCCTCCTGCGGCAACGGCACGCCCCAGCACCTTGCCGGCGAACTACTCAAGATCTCGGCCAGGATCGACCTGCTGCACGTGCCCTACAAGGGTTGCGCTCCGGCGCTGGCTGACGTGCTGGGCGGCCAGGCCGACGTCAGCATCAACACGCTCAGCAACACGGTGCCTTACCTCAAGGCCAACAAGCTGCGCGCGCTGGCCGTCACCTCCAAAGGCCGGTCGCCGCTGCTGCCCGACGTGGCCTCGGTGAGCGAGCTTGGGGTCAGTGGCTATGACGTGGACCAGTGGTTTGGCATCCTGGCCCCGGCGCACACGCCGCCGGACATCGTGCACAAGCTCAACGCGGCCATCGCCAAGGCCGTCGCCAAGCCGGAGGTCAAGGCCAATCTCGCCCAACTGGGATTTGCAACCGCCAGCAGCAGCCCGGCGGAATTCCAGAAGTTGGTGAACACCGATATCGAGCGCTGGAAGAAGCTCGCCGCGCAGATCGGCCTGCGGGTCGACTAGGACCCGCAAAAAACCAACAAAAACAAACAAAAGCCGACAGAGGCCAACAGAGCCTGCTAAAGCTCGCCAGGGCCAGCTGAGACCCACGGGGCGCCGCGCGCCGCCCGCCCCCCACCCAATCCCGTTGCAACACCGCGACGCCACGGCCATCACGGATCCCGTGCGACCGCTTGCGCCTTGCGTTTGCACTTGCCGCCTCTGCGGCTCGCGCTGGGGCCTGCGCGGCACGGAGGACCTCGGCGGCGGCACCGGCACCAGCGCGCTGCTCACACTCGCGAGCGGCGCCGATATCGGTGCGGGCGCGGCCGAATGTTGCCTGACGTGCGCTTCGGGCGATTGCGCGCCGCCGGCATTGTGGTGCGCCATGCAGGCAGCGCGCACGAACAGCACAACTGCGCGAAATCAAAACGCCCGCATGCAAATCGGCTACAATAGGAACGATTTTCATTTACCAACCCTGGTGTGAGTTTGCCGACTGCGTGCCGTGCCTCGCGCCAACGGACTGGAAGCCACATGCGGTTGTCTGAACTTCCGCGGCGCGCCGCCGCTGTCATCGTGTCGATCGATGACAACTCTCCTAACGATCCGGTAGCACGCCGCCTGCGCGAACTCGGCTTTGTGCCGGGCGAAGCCGTACAGGTCATCGCGCTGGGACCGTTCGGCATGGATCCCCTTGTCGCCCAGGTGGGCTTTACCCGGTTTGCCTTGCGCCGCGCCGAAGCGGCCCGCATCACCGTGGAAGCGCTAAGCGCCACCGTCTCCAGCATCACGCCGGCAGCGCAACCCGACGCGCCCGCCGCCAAACGCTCCGCTGCCTGACCGGGCACCTGCCAAGAATATGTCTGTCGCCAACCCGACTTCCGCTTCCCAGCGTCCCGCATTGCGCGTTGCGCTGGTGGGCAATCCCAATTGCGGCAAGACCGCGCTGTTCAACCGCCTGACCGGCAGCCGCCAGAAGGTGGCCAACTACGCCGGCGTCACCGTCGAGCGCAAGGAAGGCCATTTCGTCTCGCCGGCCGGCAGGCAGGTGCGTGTGCTGGACCTGCCGGGTGCCTATAGCCTGCATGCAGCCAGCCTGGATGAAGCCATCACGCGCGATATCTGCCTGGGCAAGCGCCCGGGCGAGCCGCGCCCCGACCTGCTGGTGTCGGTGGTGGATGCCACCAACCTGCGCCTGCACCTGCGCTTCGTGCTGGAACTGCGCCGCCTGGGCCTGCCCATGGTGCTGGTGCTCAATATGAGCGATGCCGCGGCCAAGCGCGGCATCCGCATCGACCGCGACAAGCTGGCCGCCGCGCTCGGGGTGCCGGTGGTCCAGACGATTGCCGTCAAGCGCGATGGCGCCGCCAGCCTGCTGGCCGCACTGGACGCGGCCTTGCCGCAAGTGCCGGATGCCGCCCCCGAGCCGGCATCCGACATGGACGTGCACCAGGAGGTCAAGCGCCTGCTGGACGCCGCTGTGACCATGCCGGCACGTACCGCGGCCATGGACGACCGGCTCGACCGCATCCTGCTGCATCCGGTGTTCGGCCTGGTGATCCTGGCCGTGCTGCTGTTCCTGATGTTCCAGGCGGTGTTCTCCTGGGCCACCCCGCTGATGGACGGCATAGAGGGCGGCGTGCACTGGTTCGGCGAGATCGTCGGCAGCCATCTGCCCGAGGGCATGCTGCGCAGCCTGCTGGTGGATGGCCTGATCGCCGGCCTGGGTGCCGTTGTCGTGTTCCTGCCGCAGATCCTGATCCTGTTCCTGTTCATCCTGACACTGGAGGAATCCGGCTACCTGCCGCGCGCCGCCTTCCTGCTCGACCGCCTGATGATGGGCGCCGGCTTGTCCGGCCGCTCCTTTATCCCGCTGCTCTCCAGTTTTGCCTGCGCGATTCCCGGCATCATGGCCACGCGCACCATCCAGGACCCGCGCGACCGCCTCGCGACCATTCTGGTGGCGCCGCTGATGACGTGCTCCGCGCGGCTGCCCGTGTACGCGCTGCTGATCGGCGCCTTCATCCCGGCGCGCACGGTGATGGGGATGTTCAACCTCCAGGGCCTGGTGCTGTTCGCCCTCTATGTGGCGGGCATCGTGAGCGCGCTGGTGGTGGCGTACGTGCTGAAGTATTTCCGCCGTGACCGCACCGACCACCCGCTGATGATGGAGCTGCCCTCGTACCGCATCCCCAATGTGCGCGACGTGGCGATCGGCCTGTGGGAGCGTGCCCGCATCTTCCTGTCCCGCGTGGGCAAGGTGATCCTGACGCTGACGGTGGTGCTGTGGTTCCTGGCCACGTTCCCGTCGCCGCCGGACGGCGCCACCGCCCCGGCCATCGACTTCAGCTTCGCCGGCATGATCGGCCGGGCGCTTGAGCATGTCTTTGCGCCGATCGGCTTCAACTGGCAGATCTGCATCGCGCTGGTGCCTGGCCTGGCGGCGCGCGAAGTCGCCGTAGGCGCGCTGGCCACCGTCTATGCGCTGTCCGGCAGCGAGGACGCCATGGCCAGCCAGCTGGTGCCGATGATCGCCGCGCAATGGTCGCTGGCCACCGCGCTGTCGCTGCTGGCCTGGTTCGTGTTCGCGCCGCAGTGCATCTCCACGATGGCGGTGATCCGGCGCGAGACCGGCTCCTGGAAGGTGATGGCTGCCTCGACGGCCTACCTGTTCGGGCTCGGCTACGTGGCGGCCTTTGCCACGTACCACATCACCCTGATGCTGAGCTGAAGCGAGGACATTGCAGCCATGAGCCTCTACCACGCCGTTGAAACCCTGCTGGTGCCGCTGATCGTGCTGGCCTGCACGATCTCCGTGCTGGCCCGCTATGCGCCGCGCACCCGCGAACGGATCAAGGCCGGGCTGGCTGCGCGCCTGGGTGGCACCGATGCCACCGGATGGCGCCGGCGCGCGGCAGCCTGGCTGGCACCACAGGCCGCGGCCGGCTGCGCGAGCGGCTGCGACAGCGGCGGGTGCAATACCTGCGGCTCCAGCACCGCTGGCAGCGCGCAGCCAGCGCCGGTCACGCAGGCCAGCGAGCAAGTCATCCGCTTCGTGGCCAAGCGCTGATTGGCAGCACGGTCACGCCCCAAAACCCATCGCTGGCCACGTTTTTGATCCACGCAGAAACGGGTACGCTTTGGGTTCGCCGCGCTGGTTCACAGCGTCTTCGGCACCTCCTCCCTCGCTCTTTCCCTCCTCGCCAACATCTGCGTGGCACGATCTCCATCAACAACGGCGCCCGGCAGGAACACATGCCGGGCGCCGCGTGAAAGCTCAGGCCAAAGCTGGGCGCCGCATCAACTCACCGTTCCCGGAATCGTGATGGAAATCGGCTGCAGTTCAGGGCCGGCCGTGCAGGTTGCGGTCACTGTGAAATCGCCGAGCGCCAAAGGCGTCACCACGATCTGCGCGGCATTGACGCCACCCGCGAACGCTACGTTGGCGCTGCTGGTCCAGCTCCAGCCCGTGCAGCCAAGATAGGGCGCGTTGGCGCCGAAATTCATGAGCGTGGCGGTGACGGGAGTCGGCACGGGCAGCGACAGCAGCAGCTTGAGCGGTTGCGGCCCGTTATAGACCAGCGCCCACTTCGGCTGCTCCGTCACGGTCAGGCTGGCCTTGGGCGTGCCCGCTATCTTGCTGCTGGCCGCGCTCACCTGCAGCAAGCTCTGCACGGTGGGCGTGCCGATCACGATGCTGGTGCTCAACGTGGCCTGCCGCGTAGCGGGGTCCGCCGCAACGGAAAGCGTTGGCGAGGTGGCGGCGTAGCGCCAGGTGCCGTCGAAATCCGCGGTGGAATCATGCGAATCGCTGCGGATCACGCGCGCGTTGAAGATCTGCGGATAGCCGTTCAGCACCGACAGCGCGTTGATGGGCACGCCCCCTTGTGATAGCTCGAGCCGGTAGGTGTAGCCAGTGTTCTTCTGCACCGTCACCAGCATCTGCCCGCTGACAGCAATGCCGTTGGGCGCGGTGACCGAGACCGTGACCGTGCCGACCGCGGCGGCGGTATCCGAGCTGTTGACGCCCGTCAGCGATGCGGCATTCTGCGCGGCGCTGACCTGTACGTTGCTAATCGAGCTGGCCCAGGCCCAGTCGTGCACGGCTGCGCTGACGTCGCCGCCGTTGCCATCGACCAGCGTCGCCGTGACCGGCTGTACCTGCCCGTCAACCAGCGACAGGACCGGATTCGACAGTGCGAGGTTGTAGCTGACGGCGGTGGGCTGCACGGCCACCGTGGCCGTTTGCGCGGGCAGTTGCGTGGTGCTGTTGTCCGCCGCCTTGACGGTGGCCACCACCTGGATGGTGGCCGTGCCGACCGCCACACCCGTGATGGTGGCGCTGCCGTTTGCGGCCGGCACCACGGTGGCGATGGCGTTGCTGGACGACGTCCAGGCAAAGGTGCTGGACGACGTGACGTCCGCTCCCTTGCTGTCCACCACCGAGGCCGACATCGAGATGCTGCGGCCCACCCCGACCTGTCCCGAGGTCATCGTGAGCGTCACCGAGTATTTCACCGGAGTGGTATCCGCGGCGGTGCTCGCGGTGGTGGGCGATGCGGCGCCCGAGCTGCCACCGCCGCCGCCACAGCCCGCCATCAGCAATGCCATGGCGGCGCAGGCCAGCCATGCTGGCCACGTCTTGGTGTTTCTCATGATGTCTCCCCGTATGGCGTTGAATCCCGGCCCCCCGCCGACAAAAGCCGAAGCAGGATGCCGCTGGCCAGACTCGTCAGGTTGACGCGACCGGACAGGAAAATGGCGGAATCGGACGGTCGCGTGCTATCCAGGCTAGTCACGATGCGCACGCTTCTGTACCAGCCAAACGGCTGAGCGTTCAGCGCCTATGTACGCTGACGCACGTCGGGGCTCAACCACAAGTCCGTGCTGAAGGCCAGGCGGAGGTGGCTGGCCAGCCGGTTATCCGCAGGGGACCCGGCGCACTCGTCCTTGACGCCCGTTCGCGTTCTCGACTATTCTTGCCGGATGCCGAGCGCTGAACAGCGGGCTCGGCATGCATGACAAGTACAAGTGATCGACGCACCTTGGTAATTGGCATAAGCCGCGCCATCCGCGCCATCCGGGTCATCCGCACCGCTTCCCACACACTACGCAATGCACCAAGCCACCTGCTTCCACCGCCGCGCCGCCGATGCCTCCCGCATCGCTGCAGCCGCGCGCGTGCCGGCAGCAGGTTGCGCGCTGGGTACCGCCATTGCTGTGGTTGCACCGGCCCTGTCGGCGCCGCGTCTTTCCTCCTCGCTACTGCTAGACCTACTGATCGGTTGCCGGGCCTAGTGCCTAGTGGCAGTTCGGCAGCCTCGCGCCACCCTTTTTCCGCATTGGCATTCTGACGCCTTCGCTGTTGAGCGCTTCAACGCCCTGGCGATCCTGCGTCCTGCTTTTTGCTTTTTGCCCTTTGCTTCTTGTGTCTTGCATCTTCCCGCGAGGAAGGAGAACCGTCATGATGTTGCGCAACCCCGCCACCAAATACCGCCCTGCCACTGCCGTAGATATCGCCGACCGAACCTGGCCCGCCAAGCGCATCACGCGCGCGCCGGTCTGGATGAGCACGGATCTGCGCGATGGCAACCAGGCCCTGATCGAGCCGATGAACCCGCAGCGCAAGCTCCGCTTCTTCGAGCAACTGGTCAAGATCGGGCTGAAGCAGATCGAAGTGGCCTTCCCCTCGGCCTCGCAGACCGATTTCGATTTCGTGCGGATGCTGATCGAGGAAGACCGCATCCCGGACGACGTGACCATCGTGGTGCTGACGCAGGCGCGCGAGGACCTGATACGGCGCACCATCGAATCCGTGCGCGGCGCCGCGCGCGCCGTGGTGCACCTCTACAACCCGATCGCCCCCGCGTTTCGCCGCATCGTGTTTGGTGCGAGCCGCGAGGAGGTCAAGGAGATCGCGCTGGAGGGCACCCGCCTGATCAAGGCGCTGACCGACGGCATGCCCGAGACGGCATGGAGCTACGAATACTCCCCCGAGACCTTCAGCATGACCGAGCTGGATTTCTCGCTCGAGGTTTGCGATGCGGTATCCGCGATCTGGCAGCCCGGCCCCACGCGCCCGCTCATTCTCAACCTGCCGACCACGGTGGAATGCAGCACACCCAATATCTTCGCCGACCAGGTCGAATGGATGCACCGGCATCTTGCACGGCGCGCGGACATCGTACTGTCGGTGCACCCGCACAATGACCGTGGCACCGCGGTGGCAGCCGCCGAGCTTGCCGTGATGGCGGGCGCCGATCGCGTGGAAGGCTGCCTGTTTGGCAATGGCGAGCGCACCGGCAATGTCGACCTGGTGACGCTGGCGCTCAATCTCTACACGCAGGGCGTGGACCCCGGGCTCGATTTTTCCGACATCGATGAAGTGCGCCAGTGCGTGGAGGATTGCAACCAGCTCCCCGTGCATCCGCGCCACCCGTATGTGGGCGACCTCGTCTTCACGGCCTTCTCCGGCTCGCACCAGGATGCGATTCGCAAAGGCTTCGCGCAACACAAGGCGGACGCGATCTGGGAGGTGCCTTACCTGCCGATCGACCCGGCCGACCTTGGCCGCAGCTACGATGCGGTGATCCGCGTAAACAGCCAGTCCGGCAAGGGCGGCATGGCCTACCTGCTGGAGCAGGTGCACGGCATCTATATGCCGCGCCGCCTGCAGATCGAGTTCAGCCGCGCGGTGCAGTCGATGACCGACGAGAGCGGGCTCGAGGCCAGCGCCGATGACTTGTATGGCTTGTTCAAGCGCGAATACCTCGAACATGAGGCGCCGCTGCGCTATATGGGCCACCAGATGGTGTCCGGCAGCGACGGCCAGGTGGAGATCGAAGTGGCGTTGCTGCGCGATGGCGAAGCGCTCAGCGCGCGCGGCCGGGGCAACGGCCCGATCGATGCGTTCGTCAGCGGCCTCAACGGCGCGCTGGACATGCCGGTGCGCGTGATGGATTACCACGAGCACGCGCTGTCGTGCGGCGCCAATGCTGCCGCGGCCTGCTATGTGGAAGTGCGGGTAGGAGACTCCGCCACGGGCTTCGGCGCCGGCATCGACGCCAGTATCGTCACGGCATCGCTCAAGGCCGTGGTGTCGGGCGTGAACCGCCACCTGCTTGCAGCCAGCCCGTCGCAGCGCGAGGACGCCCTGGTCGATTGATGCCGCCCACGCCCGGGCTCAAGGCCTCGGCGCAGAAAAACCGGTGTGCCCCGCCCCCACGGGGCACACCCGGAAAGACGCCCTTGCGGGACGCCCACGACATGCTCGTTGCTTGACTGTGCGCACAGCGTAAGGCGGGTGCAAACTCGCCGCCACGAATATTTGCGCATGTCCTTAGAAGCTTGGTCCGGGATTGGAAATGCGAAAGAGCGCTGCGCGGCCCGGGACTGTCGCAACGCGGCGACGCATGCGCATGCGCGCGCCACAGGTGCCCATCTTCTTGCTTTCGGTCAAGGCTCGACCGGAAACGCTGCGCCAAACTGTGCGTGAAGTTTCCTAAAACACGAGCCAACCATCATGAAGAAGCACCTGTATTCCCGTCTGTGCACCACCGCCATCGCCACCCTTGCCTTGCTCGGCGCCGTTGCCGCAACGCCCGCTGCTGCTGCCGATGAAGCGCAGGGCAACTGGATGGTGCGCCTGCGCAGCACCTATCTCGACATGGCCGGCAAGTCCGACCCGATCGGCGGCGTTGGCGCCTCGGACCGCATCACGGTCAACAACAAGTGGATTCCGGAACTCGACGTCACCTACTTCTTCACGCCGCACATCGCCGCCGAGCTGGTGCTGACCGTGCCGCAGAAGCAGAACGTCTACCTCGATGGCAACAAGATCGGCTCCTTCACACATCTGCCGCCGACGCTGCTGGTGCAGTATCACTTCATTCCCAACGGCACGTTCCGCCCGTATATCGGCGCCGGCCTGAACTTCACGCGCATCTGGGGCGCCGACATTGCCAACAATTCGCTGTCGCTCGATAGCTGGAGCGTGGCGCCGGCCCTGCAGATCGGCATGGACTACAAGCTCACCAAGAACTGGTTCCTCAATGCCGACGTCAAGAAGGTGTGGCTGTCGAGCGATGTGAAGGCGGCCGGCGTGAAGGTCTCGAACGTGAGCCTGGATCCATGGCTGTTCAGCATGGGCGTGGGCTACCGCTTCTGACGAAACGCGGTAAGTCGCACCACGGCACAACGAACGCGCGGCGGATCCCGCGTCAGGCTCTGGCTTGGCGCGGGATCTGCCGCAATGCGTTGCGACTCAAGCCATAGAAGCGCGCGACCACGGCCATCTCCGAACCAGCATCCAGCAACGCTTGCGCTGACTTCCGGCTGCGCAGTATCTGCGGGATGCTGGCGAGGAAAACGCTCGCCACGCCCGGGTCGAACTGCGTGCCGGAGCCTGCCGAGACAATCGACAGCGCATCGTCGTCGCTCATGCCGGGGCGATAGCAGCGCGACTCCGTCATGGCATCGAACGCATCGGCGATCGCCACGATCCGCGCGGCCAGCGGGATCTCCTTGCCGGCCAGGCCGCATGGATAGCCCGTGCCGTCGAAACGCTCATGGTGATGGTGCGCGACCTGCGATGCCAGACGCATCAGCGCGTCCGCACTGCCCGCAAGTATGTTCGCGCCGATCTCCGCATGCCGCTCGATCACCTGCCGCTCTTCGGGGAGCAGCTTGCCGGGCTTGAGCAATACGGCATCGGGGATGGCGAGCTTGCCCACGTCATGCGCCGGCGTGACGAGCCGTATGCGCTCGCAGTGCGCCGCATCCAGCCCCATCAGATCGGCAAGGCACGCGGCGATCGTCGCGGTGCGAACGAGATGGCCAGATGCATGCGGATAACGCAGGCAGCCAGCGAGCGTCAGGCTGGCCAGCGTGATAACCGCATGGGGATTCGTAGTCATGGTGCTGAAGCTGGGCGAAGCGCGAGATTCTATGCCTGCCGAGGCATATCGCCAATAGCTGATGGCGAACCACCGGCTGGTCTGTGCGGCCCCGTCCTACCTGAAGGCGCACGGAACGCCTTCCATGCCGCATGACCTGGCGCGGCATCAATGCATCGTGCTGCGGCAGAACGACTCGGCCTACGGCATCTGGCGGTTCACCAAGGGGAAGAGAACCGAAACGGTCAAGTTACGCGGGCCGCTGAGCAGCAATGACGGCGAAGTCACGCTGACGTGGGGACTCGACGGGCAAGGCATCTTGCAGCGGGCGGAATGGGATCTCGCGAAATACCTGCGCAGCGGCCGGCTGGTGTTGCTGCTGGAGGACTATGCATTGCCGAGCGCCGACATCCATGCGGTGTTTCCGCAACGGCACAATATGTCAGCCAAGGTCAGGGCGTTCCTTGACTTCCTGGTGGCGCATTTCGAGGGCAAGCTGGCCAAGGCGCGTGGGGGCCCGAGCGCGTGGTGAGTGAGGGATGCAAGACACCGGCGTCCCCGCTCGCACGGGAACGCCGGCAGGAGCCTGCCTACCGGAATGCCGGCTCGTCAAAACTGCGCAGCTTTCGCGAGTGCAATTGCTCGGCACCGCCCTCGCGCAAGATGCGAATCGCCTCCAGCCCGATCGACATATGCTGGCTCACCCGCTGCCGATAAAACGCATTGGCCATGCCGCGCAGCTTGAGTTCGCCATGCAGCGGCTTGTCGGACACGCATAGCAAGGTGCCATACGGCACCCGCAGGCGAAAGCCGTTGGCCGCGACAGTGGCGCTTTCCATGTCGATGGCAATCGCGCGAGACTGGTTGAAGCGGGCGTACAACGCCTTGGACTTGAGCTCCCAGTTGCGGTCGTCGGTGGAGACAACGGTGCCGGTGCGCATGCGGGTCTTCATCTCGTTGCCGGACAAACCCGTCACGCGCACCACGGCCTCTTGCAGCGCGACCTGGATCTCGGCGATAGGCGGCACCGGCACCCAGGGCGGCAGGTCGTGATCGAGCACGTGGTCGTCGCGTACATAAGCGTGCGCCAGGACGTAGTCGCCGAGTTGTTGCGAGCGCCGCAGGCCGCCGCAGTGGCCAACCATCAGCCAGCAATGCGGACGCAGCACGGCCAGGTGATCGGTCATGGTCTTGGCGTTGGACGGGCCCACGCCGATATTGACCAGCGTGACGCCAAGCTTGTCCTCGCGCACCAGGTGATAGGCGGGCATCTGCGGCAGCGCGCGCGGGCGCAGGGCGTCGTCGGGCTCGGCCTCGCCGCGCTCTTGCACCACATCGCCGGGTTCCACGAAGCGCGCGTAGCCATCCGCGCCTTGCGCGTCTTCGGCGGCCATCAGCGAGCGGCCGAGCGCGATGAATTCGTCGACGTAGCGCTGATAGTTGGTAAACAGCACAAAGCGCTGGAAATGCTGAGGCGCGGTGCCGGTGTAGTGATAGAGCCGCTGCAGTGCCAGGTCCACGCGCTCGCCGGGAAACATCGAGAGCGGCCAGGCTTCGCCGGGCACCGGCTCATAGGTGCCGTTGGCGATGGCGTCGTCGATGCGGCTCAGCTCGGGCAGCACGAACGAGGCTTCGAGCTCGCGCGCCTGGGTGTAGCTGATGTCCGTGGTGGAGGCTTCGATGACGAACGGCAACGGGATCGGGCGGCGGCTGACGCCGACCACCACGGGCACGCGGTGGTAGCGTATCAGGCGCTCGATCTGGTCGCGGTAGTAATCGGCCAGCAGTTCGGGGCGGGTGACCGTGGTGCCGTAGACCCCGGGGTAGGCAACCGTGCCCCAGGATGGCCGGCTGTCGGTGACCATGGTTTCGAGATTGACCGAGATGCCCAGGTAGGGATAGCAGGCATGTGCCGCGGACGGCAGCGGCTGGCCCTGGGCGAAGGCGTCGAAGCGCGCGCGGATCGCGCCGACCGAGGCATCGTAGATTTCACGGATGCGAGCCAGCGCCGCGTCGGCGTCGGAGAACTCGGCCAGCTGATCGGCCGGATGGGCGGAAGAGAAGATCGAGGCATTCATGGGAAACATGATACCCCGCTACAGAGCGGAAGCAACATGGCCCGCCGCAAATTGACGGGCCTTCGCGCGCTCGCTACACTGCCTGCAGTCTTTTTGCGGCCCCGCGCCGCACTCGCCTCGTGACGCCCCCCATCAGAAGGGCAGCGCCGAGTTGCCGTATCTGCTTGCATGGGGAGCCCCGATGGAAATCCGCAATCTGCTGCCAGAAGAGATCGAGGCGGCCAGACAACTCCTTGCGGCAAATGGGTGGGCGCACCGCGTTGCCAACACGGAACGCTTCGCCCGGCTGATCGCCAACTCGCAACGGGTGGTGGTGGCGGTCGATAACGGAGAGATCGTGGGTTTCGCGCGGGCGCTGTGCGACGACATCTCCAACGGCTATCTGTCGATGGTCGCAGTGACGCCGAGCCATCGCCGCCGCGGCATCGGCCGCGCGCTGGTGCGCCACATCGTCGGCAAGGATCCCGATATCACGTGGGTGCTGCGCGCCGGGCGCTCGTCCGAGGCGGCCTTCTTCGGGCAGCTCGGCTTTGTGCCCTCGCTGGTGGCCATGGAGCGCCGGCGCACCTGAGCCGGGCCCCCCGGGCCGGCCTGCCGCTCAACCCTTCATCGCGCACAACCACACATGGCCTCTTCCACCGGTTGGTTTCATTGGGCGTTGCTGTCGGCCGCATTTGCCGCGCTGACGGCGATCTTCGCCAAGATCGGGCTGGAAGGCGTCAACTCGGACCTTGCCGCGCTGGTGCGCACGGCGGTGATCATCGTGGTGCTGAGTGTTTTCGTGGTGCTCACGGGCAAGTGGAGCAACCCGCTCGCGCTGTCGCCGCGGACGTGGATCTTCCTCGTGCTCTCCGGACTTGCCACGGGCGCCTCATGGGTGTGTTATTTCCGGGCGCTGAAGATTGGCGATGCCTCGAAGGTGGCGCCGGTGGACAAGCTGAGCCTGCTGCTGGTGGCGATGTTCGCCGTGATCTTTCTCGGCGAGCGTCCCAATCTGCGCGAGTGGGCCGGCATCGCGCTGGTTGGCGCCGGCGTGCTGTTGCTAGGGTTCAAGCGCTAAGCGGCAACGCGGCACTGGGGTCGCATCGATATTACCGGTCAGTGCGCACCGGCCCGTATTCCACCGGCACCCAGGCGTAGCCCTTGCTCTCCACGCGCACATGGCCGATCCCCGGGAACGGCAGGTGGGCGCCCGCCACCCACAGCTTGCCGCGCGCGGCATCGGCGAAGATCTTCTTGCGCGTGCGCACCGCCTGCGTGCTGTCCGAGTCGAACTCCAGCGCCACCTCTGGGCGGCGGAACTGCACCGCGTGGCTGTGCACGATATCGCCCCACACCAGCAGGCTTTGATTGCCTGACTTGAACAGGTAGGCACTGTGGCCCGGGGTGTGCCCGCGCGCCGGCACCGCGCTCACGCCCGCCACCAGCTGGTCGCCCGCGCCAAAGGTGCGTAGCCGGCCGGCTGCCTGGTAAGGGGCGACGGCGGCGCGCGCCATGGCGAACGAGGACTGCGCGTCCCGTGGTGCGCGCGCGGCGCTGGCTTCGTCCAGCCAGTAGCCCGCCTCGGCCTTGTCGACATACACGTTGGCGTTGGCGAAGACGGCCTTGCCGTCGGCCATCAGGCCGCACACGTGATCGCCGTGCATATGGGTCAGCAGCACCGTATCGACCTGGGCGGGGTTATAGCCCGCCGCGCGCAGGTTCTCGACAACGCGGCCCAGCGTAGGGCCGAAGCAAGCCGCCGTGCCGGTATCGACCAGGATCAGGTTGGCGCCAGTGTTGACAAGGTAAGCATTGACAGCGGTCTGCATGCCGGGCGTGGAGGCCACGAACATGCGCGCGAGCAGGCTCTGTACCTCGCCCGGGCTGGTGAACTTGAGCACCTTGGTGTCCAGGTCGACATAGCCGTCATAGAGCGCGGTGACCTCGAACTGGCCCAGCATCATGCGGTAGTAGCCGGGCACCTGGGTCTTCTGCTTGGCCGGCGGGGCCGCTGGCGGCTGGACCTGCGCCAGCGCGGGCACACCGGCAAGGGCGAGGGCGCAGAACATCGAAAGCGCCGTCAGGCGGCCAGCAATGCGGGGCGGGAGCATAGGACGATCCTTTAGGAGGGCAAGCCACGCAAGACCACGTGCCGCTGCCTGATCAACGGCTGCCTTGCGCCGCGCTGGAACGCAGATACGCCAGCGCCGGTGCCAACTGTGCCACTGCCGGAGCCTGCGCGCAAACATGCGAGGCAGTGCTCCAGGGATAGGGCAGGCGGGCCAGCCAGCCGTCCAGCACCTGTTGCGCGGCGTCGGCGGGCAACACCTCCATGGCCTCGATCACGATGGTGAGTGCCTGCACGCGCCGGGCGCCATCTTGCCCGGAGAACTCCCACGCGTAGCTGCCGCAGCCCACGCGCACGCCGCCGCTGGCCTTGTCGGTCATGCCGACCAGCCAGTCGCAGCCATAGCGTTGCGCATCGGCCGCGGGCGGGGCCTCTGCCAGGCAGAACGTGTAGACATTGTCGTAGCTCTGGCCGAAGCGCCGCACCAGCACGTCGCTGATCGTGGCCAGGCCTTCACTGCGTGCCGGGAACGTGATGGCCTCGGACTTGACCGTCATCTCCAGCGTGGCATCAGCAGCGAAGGCGTGCGCCATCAGATGGGGGCGGTTCTCGTCCTTGGCGCGAATATAGGTGCGGATCAGGGCCTGGGGATCGAGGGAGCCGGGAAACGTCGATGCGGGTGCGTTCATGCGTGCCTTGCGTGCGCCTGCGGCCGGTCGGAGGCTGCCGCGCGGCCATGGTTGAGTGGTTGGCGGCATGGTAGCCCGCCTCCCGCGCCAGCGGTGGCGCGGCCCTCCCGCCAGCAAGGTTGCTTCGGCATGCGCCGGTTCCCGCGATCGCACCGGCCTGGTTGCCTTTGCTTCAAGACCTTTCGTCACGAGCACGTCATCAAGCCGACATAGATTGTGGCCCTGCCGCCGCCCGCCCCCACAGGCGGGCGGCAAACGAGAACACACGAGAACAAACGAAAACAACGAACGGGTGAAGGATCGATGATCAAGCGAAAGCAATGGGCTGCAGTGGCCTGTACCCTGGCAACGGCAGCGCTGGCCGCCTGCGGCGGCGGCGACCAGACGCAGGCTGCGCAAGCGGGCGGCGCCAGCACCGCAGGCAATGGCAGCAATGGCGGCGCGGTGACGCAGCCGGCCGCGCTCACGCCGCTGGCGGGCGGCTCGCTCTATGTCGGCGCGGTGAGCTTCGGCGATACCGTGTCCGTTGCGCTCGACCAGCCGGCCGCCGGCCAGGTCACGCTGCGCTTTCTCGATTCCCGCTTTGGCCTGGGGGGCACGCTGGTGGGCAGCTACACGCGTAGCGGCGACACCTACAAAGTCACCACGCTGGCGGCGGCCAGTGCCGACGTACCCGCGGCCCTGGCCACCGCCGCGAGCGCCATCGGCTTTGAGTTCGTGGTCGATTCCGGCGTGCTGTCCGGTGCGCTGGGCCAGGTGCCCAACCTCCTCGCGGGCGGCGGCGCGCTGCTCCAGGGCCACGTGAGCGCGGCCAACAAGGGCGCGCAACTGAGCGATGTCGCGGGCGTCTACAACTATCTGCGCCAGGCAGGCGCCACGGCCGTCGTGGGACAGGTCAAGATCTCCGCGAACGGGACAGTGCGCGCCTGCGCCGGTGCCGCCTATGCCGACAATTGCGCCGGCGGCGAAAACGGCACGCTCGCCGCGGACGCCGACCAGCAGCGCTTCCCCGGCGCCTTCGCCGTGACGCTGGGCGGCAGCAAGATCGGCCGCCTCTTCGTGGCACGCCAGGATGGCCAGGCAACGCTGTTCGTCGACGAAGCCGCCAGCAATGCCGACGGCAGCCCGCGCAACGGCAGCTGGGTGCTCAAGAGCGCGCAGGCCATTGCCGCTGGCGCCGCCGACGGCGACTGGCTATGCGCCGAGGCCGAGCTGGACGACGGCAACGCGGCCACCGGCCGCACCCGCCGCAACATCGTGTCGATCGCGGGCAACCGGCTCGCCGCCGATAATATCGCCACGGACGTCACGCTGAACTACAACGCGGCCATCGGGGCCATGGGGGCCAGCGGCGCCATCGCCACCGGTGCCAACGGGCTGATCTCCGGAACCTGGCAGGACACCGTCGCCGCGCAGCAGCAAGCCGCGTCGCTAGCGCTGCTGCCGGTCACCGCCAAGCTGGCCTACCAGCTGCGTGACGTGCCCGGCGCCAAGCGCCGCCTCCAGGGCGTTTGCACGCCGCTGGCCGCGCAAACCCCGACCACCACCTACCTGCAAGCCAAGGCCGGCGATATCGTGCAGGTCACGCTGGCCGACCTGCGCCCGACCCAGCCGGCCATCGGCTTCGACCAGATCTACTACAAGCTGGGCCGCTACGCTGCCGACCCGGCCAAGAAGTTCGACGATGCCTGCGAGGCCAACGGCCAGAACAAGGCCAGCGCGACGACCGCTGCTTCGCGCCTGGACAATCTCGCCTCCTTCACCTGCACCAAGGCGGTCGGCAACAAGCCCGCGGATATGAAGACCATGGTGATCGGCCCGGCGGGCAAGCCGTACCTGACCGACGGCCATCACACCTTCACCAGCATGTGGGAAGCGGCCGATGGTGGCCCGCAGGCGAAGATGTGGATCAAGGTGCAGGACAACCTGGCCACGCAGGATCGCGCCACGTTCTTCCGCACGCTGCGCGAGCGCAAGCTGATGTGGCTGAAGGACACCGCCAACCGCCCGGCCACGCCGGCCGAACTGCCGCCGTCGCTCGGCCTGCGCAACGGCCTGGGCAACGACCGCTACCGCTCTCTGGTGTATTTCACGCGCGACATCGGCTACCAGCAACTGGCGGATGCCACGGAGTTCACGGAGTTTTACTGGGGTGACTGGCTGCGCCAGCGCGTCAACCTGGACAACTACCGCCTGGACGACACCGCGAGCTACCTGAGCGCCGTGCGCGCGGGGGCCACCGCCATGGTGGCGCTGGCCCCCGCCGATTTGGTGAGCAGCGGCAGGACCGCCGCGGCGCTGGGCGGGCTGACGGTGCTCAACGAGACGGAGTTCACGGCGTTGTCGCAGCCGGTGGGCAGCGCCAAGCCCGGCAAGCTGCCGTATGCGGTGGGCTACAAGGCGACGCTGGCCCAGTAAGCTGGCCTGGCCGGCTCGCCGTGCGGGTGGATCGCACGGCGAGGCGCCAGATTCGCTTTGAAATGGCCTCTTATTCAGGCTGGATGTTGGCGGCCTTGATGATGCGGCCCCACTTGGCCGATTCCTGCGCCTGGAACTTGGCCAGCTCTGCCGGCGTGCTGGTGAACACGTCGGTGCCGGTGGACCGGTAGAAGTTTGCCGCGGTCTCGCTCCTGGCGGCCTTCACCATCAGGGCGTTGAGCTTGTCCACCACCGGCTGCGGCGTCTTGGCCGGCGCGTAGGCGGCGAACCAGTAGCTCATCTCATAGCCCTTGACGCCGGCCTCGTCGATGGTCGGCACATTGGGCGCCAGCGGCGAGCGCGTCTTGCCCGACACACCCAGCGCCTTGAGCTTGCCGCTCTTGACCTGGGGCAGGCCGGTGGCGGTATCGGTGATCATCATCTGGATCTGGTTGCCCAGCAGGTCGGTGATGGCCAGCGGGTTGCTCTTGTAGGGCACGTGCAGCAACTGCACATGCGCCATTTGCTGGAACAGCTCCCCGGCAATGCGCGAGGACGAGCTGCCGCTGCCAAAGCTGAGCTTGCCCGGCTCCTTCCTGGCCAGCGCGATGAATTCCCCCACATTGCTGACCGGCAACTGCGGGTTGACCACCATGATCTGGCCGCCACGGCCCAGCGCGGTCACCGGCACATAGTCCTTGACCGGATCGTAGGGCAGCTTCTTGAACAGATGCTCGTTGGCCGCATGCGTGGTGTTGGTGCTGATCAGCACGGTATAGCCGTCCGGGCTGGCCTTGGCCACGTCGCTGGCAGCGATAAAGCCGTTGGCGCCGGGCTTGTTGTCGACCACCACCGTCACCTTGGCATCGACCGTAATGGCCTGGCCGATCGCGCGGGCGAGCTGGTCCGTGGCGCTGCCGGCGGCGAACGGCACCACGAAGCGAATCGGCTTATCCGGAAACTCCGCCTGCGCCGGGCCGGCCAGCAGCGCGAGCGCCGCGGCGGCGATGCCGGTGACCACCTTCAGGCGGGAGGCGGGCTTGGTGTATGCGGACATCTTTGGTCTCCTGTTCGAATCTGGAATCGTTCTGGTTTGTCGTTCTGGTATGTCGCTTTACTTCGGTGTTCTGCTTCCGTGTTGTGCTTCTGTGTTGTGCTTCAGCCAGCGCCGGCCAGCCGCGGGGGCAAAGGGATTTCCAGTTGCAGCAGCAGGAAAGACAGCGCCTTGCCGTGCGTATCGAGGTTGAGGGCATCGTTCACGCCGCCGTCGAGCACGCCGTCGATGACGAAGTTCATCGCCTGCAGCGAGGACACCAGGTAGCGCTTGACCGCCGCCGGCTGGCGGTAGCGGAACAGCGCCGCCACCGCGTCCTCGGTGACATGCGCGACAAGGTGGTCGAAGTCGCGCGCGTCGTAGGCGATCACGCTGATGTTGGAGCGATCCCCCTTGTCGCCCGTGCGTCCGTGCGCGAGCTGGTAGAGCGCGATGGTGGTAGGGGTAGCGGTTGCGTTCATGGCAGCAGGGAGTGGCTTGCGGTGACGGCGCTGCGCGGCACCAGGCAGGACATGGCGTTCAGCCGCGCGCGCAACGCGGTGCGCACACCGCCGCCGCCGGCGGGGCCGCAGGTGTACAGCGCATTGACTTCACGCAGCAGCGCTTCGGCCACGGGCTTGTCCTCATGCGCCAGCGCGGCGCGCAGGCGTACGTCCTGCGCCTGTGCCTCGCCGGGTTGTGTTTGTTGCAGCAGGCGGCCGCCATCGTCGGCAAAGACGCTCAGCACACCGATCAGGTCAAAGCGGATCGGCACCGCATGGCCGAGCAGGTCCATGCGCTTGCGCACGATCTGCGCAGCCAGGCGCGCGCGCGCCGCCGCGTTCGGGCCGGCGTAGGAGATCTCGCCTTCCGCGATCCAGCCGCCTTCGTAGAACAGGTTGGCCTTGAGCTGCTCGGGCCGCTCAAAGCCACGCACATTGCGCACCGCCACGCGGTCCGGGCCGATCTGCTCGACCGTGGCCGCGCTGATGTCGGCGATGACGTCAGGCGTCAGGTAGGCGGCGGGATCGTGCACCTCGTAGAGAAGCTGCTCCTTGACCGTGCGCAGGTCCACGCAGCCGCCCGTATCCGCCGCCTTGCTTACTTCGATATTGCCATCTTCATCCAGGCGCACGATGGGATAGCCGACGGCATGCACATCCGGCACGTCCTTCATGCCGGGATCGGCGAAATAGCCGCCGGTGACCTGCGCCCCGCATTCCAGCAAATGCCCGGCCATGGTGGCGCGCGCCAGCCGGTCCCAGTCCTGCCACGACCAGCCAAAATGCGCCATGGCCGGGCCCACTGCCAGCGCGGGATCCGCCACGCGGCCGCACACCACGACCTGCGCGCCGGCGCGCAGCGCATCGGCAATGCCCTGCGCGCCAATGTAGGCGTTGGCGCAAACGAAGCGTGCCTCCGGAAAGCCCGCGCCCACAATCTTGCGCAGCACCGCCCGGCCCGCATCGTGCGAGAGATCGTCGCCCTCCACCACCGCCACCCGCGGCGGTGCCAGGCCCAACTCCGCCGCCAGCGCGCGCACGCGCTGCGCTGCGGCATGGGGATTGGCCGCGCCGAAATTGCCGACGATGGGAATGCCGTTGGCCAGGCACAACCCCAGCACCGGCGAGAGCAAGGCGTCGAGCAGGGGCTCGTAGCCGTGGGCGGGATTGTTGCGGCGCGCCAGCTGGGCCAGCGCCAGCGTGCGCTCGGCCAGCGTCTCGAACATCAGCACGGCCGGCCCGCCCGCTGCGATCAGCGTGCGCACCACGGGCAGGGCGGCGTCGGTGCGGTCGCCGGAGAAGCCGGCGCCGGAGCCGATCAGCAAAGGGGCGGTCATAGGATGAAAGCCAGGTGAGAACCGGGTGAACTAGAGGTGGCCGCGCGCGGGAATGCTGGCCGATGCGGCTATTCTAGACGCGGCACCGTCAACCAAAAAGCGGATAATTTGGATTAATCTATCGACTTTCCAGATTAAACCGAAGCCGCTGGCGCTTGCCAATGAACCTCTCCGTCAAACACCTGCGCGCCTTTGTGGCCCTGGTCACGCACCGCAACTTCACCCGCGCGGCGCAGGCCTGCCACTTGTCGCAATCCGCCTTCAGCGCGCTGATCCAGACGCTGGAGGAGCAAGCTGGCACGCGGCTGTTCGAGCGCACCACGCGCCACGTGGAGCTTAGCGTGGAAGGACGGCGCTTCGAAGACGTGGCGGCGCGGCTGCTGGCCGATTTCGAGACCGCCTTCGCGGAACTGCGCGACCATGCCGAACGCCGCAAAGGACGCGTCTCGATCGCCGCGCTGCCCTCGCTGGCGGCAGGCGACCTGCCGCCGATCCTGGCCGCCTTCCACCAGCGCTACCCCGGCATCACCATCGAACTGTTCGACCTGCTGGCGGACGGCTGCATCGACCTGGTCAGGCGCGGACGCGCGGATTTTGCGCTGGCGCCCGCCCCCGCGCAGGACAGCGACCTGCGCATCGAGCCCTTGGTAACAGACACCTTCCACCTGGTCTGCCCTGCCGGCCATCCCCTGGCCAGCCGGCGGCGCGTGACACCCCAGGCGCTGGCAGGCCTGCCCTTTATCCAGCTCTCCCGCACCAGCAGCGTGCGCCAGCACCTGGATGCCGCGCTGCATCCACTCAAGCTCAACGGCGTCATGGAAGTGGAACACCTGGCCACCGTAGCCGCGCTGGTAGCCGCCGGACTTGGCGTAACCGTGGTGCCAGCCCTGGCGCTATTCCAGTTCCAGCAAGAAAGCCTGGCAATCCGCCCAATGCAGTTGCCTTCGCTGGTGCGGGACATCTGCCTGGTGCGCTTGAGAGAGAGGGGAGATTCGACAGCAGCGGCAGCGATGATTGAAGCGCTGCAGGCGCATTTCAAGAAGGGGAAGGCGTAATCGACGAGATGGTCCTGCGCACCGACGAGAACCAGCACAAGCATGGCGCCAGCCCCGCGATCCGGTGTAGCCGTGATTGCCGCCCCCAGGCGGCAATCACCCCAGCGCGATGCGAAGCGAGCCGTCAAGGTGTACCAGGCCGTATGGGGCGCCTCGGGGTAGTCGCCCCATCCGGCGCGCCTTTTTTGCCTACTTTTTTGGCAAGACAAAAAAGTAGGTCGCCGCCCCGCAGGGGTGGTGAAACTGCCTTTGACTTTGAAGTTAATCAGCTGCAGTTGCAGTTCCAGTTTCAACCCAAAATCAAAAATCAAAAATGCGCCAGATACCCCCCATCCACCGCCAAAACATGCCCAGTAACATATGAAGCCGCCCCCGAAGCCAGAAAAACCACCGCCCCCGCAATCTCCTCCGGCTGCCCCCACCTCCCAAGCGCAGTCCTCTGCCGCAACCACTCGGCAACGCCAGCATCATCCACCATCGGCTGATTCGGCTCGGTAGCAAAATACCCGGGCGCAACCGCATTCACAGTCACCCCGTCGCGTCCGAGATCCGCTGCCATGGCGCGCGTCAGCGCATCGAGCCCACCCTTGGTAGCGGGATACAGCACATCGTTGGCACGCGCCACCTGCCCCGCGATCGAGCTGACATTGACGATGCGCCCGTAGCGCCCGCGCCGCATCAGCTGCGCCGCGTGGCGGCACAAGGCGTAAGGCGCCACCAGGTTGGTCTCCAGCATCTCGCGCAGGTCCGCCGCGTTCAGGTGCGCCATATTGCTGCGGTTGCGCGCGCCGGCGTTGTTGACGAGGATATCCAGGCGGCCATGCGTGGCATCGATGTGGGCAAAGGCGGCGTCAACCGCGGCCGCGTCGGTGACGTCGAGCACCAGCGGCTCGGCGCGGCCGCCGTCAGCGGCCAGCGCGGCAACGGCGGCATGCACGCGCTCGGCGTTGCGCGCGGCGACGATGACGTGCGCGCCGGCTTGCGCCAGCCCGGCGGCAATCGCCTGGCCCAAGCCTTGCGCGCCGCCGGTGACCAGCGCCACGCGGCCTTCGAGGGAAAAAGGTAAGGTAGCCATGCGGCGACTATACCGCAGCGGGCCCAGTGTCCTGAATCACAAACTAGCGGATCAGCTTGCCGGTGGACGACACGATCGACATTTCGACAAACGACGATCCCGTGTGCCGCGTCGGGCTGTAGCTGATCAGGATGCCGCCGAGGTCATAGTCGCGCAGGCTCTCCAGCGCGCCGACCAGCCGCTCGCGCGTCAGGTCCGGCCCGGCACGGCGCAAGCCCTCAACCAGCACCTTGGCCGACATGAAGCCCTCCATCCCGGCATTGCTCGGGTCCACGCCTTGCTGCCGCGCCAGGCTGCGGTATTCGCTGGCAATGCTCATCTGGCTGGAATTGGTGCCTGGCACCACCTGCGTGATGATCAGGCCGCGCGCATCCTCGCCGAGCTCCTTGATAAAGGAATCGGCAGCGTTGTTGGACAGCGTGACGAACTGCGCCTGGCTGCCGCCGCGGCGCAGTTCCTTGATCAGGCGCGCCGCCTCGGAGCCGGAGCCGATGACCAGCACCGCTTGCGGCTTGGCCTTGTTGATGGCGGCGACACCGGCCTGGATATCGCCCATCGGGCGCGCAAACGAGGCACTGGCCGCCGGCTGCACGCCGCGCGCCTGCAGCGCGGTGCTGAAGCCTTCGAACACGTCCTGGCCAAAGCCGTCGCTGGCGTAGAAGATGGCGATGCGGGTCATGCCCGAGGTGGCAAGATGGTTGATCGCGCGGGCCACCTCGTCCTGGTACTTGGCGCGTACGTTGAACACGTAGCGGCTGACCGGGCGATGCAAGGTGATGGCGCCGGTCAGCGGCGCCACCAGCGGCACCTTCTCTGTGTTGACAATGGGCAGGATGCTTTCGTTCTGCGGCGTGCCGCGTACCATGAAGAGCGCGAACACCTTGTCTTCCTGGATCAGCTTGCGCACATTGTCGGGCGTGCGCTTGGCGTCGAAACCGTCGTCGTACGTCACCAGCTCGATGCGCCGCCCCCCTACACCGCCGTTGGCGTTGACCGTTTTCAGGTAGACCTGCGCCCCGGCGATCTGCTCCTTGACCGAGCCCGCCACCGGCCCGGTCACCCCGGCCGATTGCCCGATCCTGATGGTGGTCCTGGTGACCCCTTGCTCGGCCTGTGCCAACGGCGCAAGCCCACCCAGCGTGGCGGCCAGCAGGCCGCACGCCATCCATGTTGTCTTCATCTCCGACCCCTCGTTCGCTTACGAATCTTTTGCTTTGTCATGCGCGCCACGGATAGGCGCGCGACAAGCAAATTACCTCAAAGCAAGGCGATTCGGCAAATCGCTGTTGCAAAAGCGGCGCGGGAGGGCTCGCTGGGGAAATATCGGGCGCGTACCCGCCGGGGGCTGGCGGCCCTCAGGCCGCCAAGCCTCGGTGTGACAACGGGACCGTCCTGCCCATCAGGATGAGGGCAAGCGCAAGGGAGAACTCAGGGAAAGGCGGGAACGGCGGGATCCAGCCCGGCGAAGCGGGCTTCCGGATGGGCCGATTGCAGCAGCGCTTCGATTTCCTCGATGCGGCCACGCGGCACGTCCACCATCAGCAGGATCTTGCCTTCCTCGATGTCTTTTTCGAAAGCCTTGTGCCGGCTGTTGGGCGCGGAGCAGCCGATCATGCTGGAAGCCCAGGCGCCGAACACCGCGCCCAGCACCGCCAGCACGCCAACCAGGCCCCATTGCGGAGTCTCGCTGACGATCGGGAACATCGCGACCAGCGCACCCGCCACGATGCCGATGCCGCCGCCCACCATCAGCCCCATCTCGGCGGCATGGACGATATCGGAAGTCTGGAACAGGTTGGCCTCATGCAAGCCGCTCATATCGGCGCCATCGCGCGCGACAAAGTGGATGTGGCTGTTCTCGATGCGAGCCAGCAGCAGGTCGTCCATGGTGCGGCGAGCACTCGCAAGATCGGGCAACAACCAGAAGATACGTTTGCGCATGACTCTCTCCTCGCTTCAGGCCACGTCAGGCCGTTTCGGACTATCCCGGCAGCGGTGTGCATGCGGAGCCGCCTTCACGCAGCCATGCCAAGCCAGATGGTGGAGGTGGAGGAGCATCCGTATCCGCCCTGGGGACGGGTTTTCTCATTTGTACGCCAGTCGGGAAGTAAGCGCAAGGCGATGAAATCGACATGCGATCCCAGCATCACCTTGCGATTCCGACAGCGATTTTTCACGCGCGAACGGTCCTCAGAAAGTGATTGGCAGGCGCAGCGTGACCTGCAGGTCAGGGGTGTCCCGCGTCAGCCCGGCGCCTACCGACAGGTTCAGCGTGTAGCGGCTGTTGAAGCGGTATGAATAGCCCACCAGCAAGGTGCCCTGCGTAATGCGCACCGAGCCCGGCACGGTCTGGCCGTTTTGCTTGGTCGGCCAGATGATGCTCTGGTCGTAGCCGATACTGAACGACGCATGCTCGTTGAGCGACAGGCCCATGCCGAAGTTGAATCCGAGGATATCGCCCGGGGCGATCTTGCCCAGGTTCTCCTTCTCCCCGTTGAGCACGGTGCGGCTGACGTTGTCCCGCGAGAAATTGTGCAGGTAGCTGAGGGTGCCGAAGAACACCGCCGGATCGGTCGGCAGCAGCCACGTAATGCCGGGCTGCACCGCCTGGAAGCCGGTGCCGGTGGGCAGCCCGAGCGGCAGGCCAGTGCCGGTGGTATTGCCCACGCAGCGCGTCACGCAATCGGTGACCACGTCGAACGGGCTCTTGCCGGTATTGGACTTGTAGCGCAGCCAGCCGATGAAATACGGCATCTTCTCGTTGCCATAGTTGATCTGGTAGCGCACGGTGGCTTCCACATCGCCCAGGCCCTTGCCGCTCGCATTGAAGACGTTGTCGACGGCGGTGCCGGTGAAAATCTCGCGGCTTACCGTGGAGCCGGAGGTCTGCACGTAGGGCACCTTGGCTTCTATCTCCAGGCGCTTGGTGAGGCCGTAGCGGAAGGCAACTGCCTCGATGTAGGTCGAGGTCTTGACCTCGCGCACGTCGACCAGACCGATCAGGATAGCGGGAATGATCGTGTAGCCGACCAGCGCCACGCGGTTGTTGGACGAATACCCGTACTGGAAGCTCGGCTCGACCACGATCTTGCCCGCGGGTGTGAGCACACCGGGCTGGTCGAAGATCGGCGCGATCGTCGGCGGCGCGGTGTTGGCTTCAGGCGGCTTGCCCACTGGTTGCTCGTCACCGGCTTGCGCCATCACCTGCCCGTCGCTGGCTTGCGCCACGCCGACTTGCGGCACGTTGCTGGTGTTGGGCAGCTGTTGCGTGCCGGCCGAGCCGGCGGCCGCTGCCGCAGCATTGGTTGCCGTGTCGCCAGGTGTCACGCCAGTGCCCGGCGCGCGCTGGCCACCGCGCTTTCTGGCTAGCACGTCGTTGCCCAGCACGCTGCGCAATTCGCGGATGGTGGCCTCCTGCTCCGCCATCGACCGCTTCATCGCCTCCAGGACGGCAGCCTGCTCGGTGACCTCCCGCTTCAGGGCATCCAGCCTTGCAGCGGTGGGTCCATCATCGGGCGGGGTCTGGCCTTGCGCCATTCCGCCAAGCAAAAGCAAAGTCGAGCACCCAGCCTGCCGGATGCCGCGCAGCGACCCTTTTTTCATTTCGCCTTCCTCCCCCGGACGACGGACTGCTTCGTGCAGGAGTCCGCAACCTGCTTAACGCATACTGCCCCTCTTGTCGCAATTGCTATCTACTACTCAACCCACTGCCAGCCGCTGCCGTTCATCTCGTCTATTGCCTACCTTCGGCTAGCGGAATTCAGTAATGCGTTGCTCAATGCCTGGCCGGCCATCTCGGAGCGGAATGCTTGCAAGGTGTTCACCCCCGCATTGATGGTCACCAGGCTCTGGATCGTCTGGTTGTTCAGCGAGTTCTGGATCACCGTCGCCGGTGAGCCGCCCAGCGCGCTGGCGGCGACGCTGTTTCCAGGGCCGTTCTGTATCAGGTTCAGCAAGCCGTTGCTCGTCACGGCCGCGCCAGCCGCCGCTATCGCGGAAGCGGGCAGGGTGGTCACCGACGAGCCAGGCGTGCCGGCCGCGCTGGTGCCGGTGCTGGTGCTGCTACTGCTGGCACCGGTACCGCTACTGCCGTTGGCCGCTGTAACGGGGTTGGAGGCCAGCGCGTTGTTCACGGCCGCGTTGGCCGCTGCCACTGCGCCGGTGGCCACACCGAGCGCCGCGGCCAGCCGGCTTGCCTGGTCAGCCGTGATGCGGCTCACGTCTGGAATAGTAAGGCTGGTTGCCACCACCAGGGCACCGTTGATGATCACCGCGCGTTCGATACCGAACGAAACTTGCAGGCCCGCGCCCACGTCGAAGCCGCCGCGCAAGTCATCCAGGCGCTCCTGCGCGACCGGCTTCCAGCTCGCCATGGTGCTGCGCGCGGCATGCACGGGCGGCGCATCGGCTTGCGCCCGGGCGGCGGCCGGCCTTGGCGAGACTACATCCCCCATCGCTGCTGGGGCCGTTTTGGCAGCCACGGCAAAGCCGCCGCGAAGATCTTGCAAGCGCTCTTGCGCAACCGGCTTCCACTCGGCAGCGCTGTCGCCTTGTACGAGCAGACGCGGATTTTCGACGGCGGGGGCGACGGAAGTGGTGTCGGGTGTGGCCTTGAGAATGGCGTCTTTGCTTGCCAGCAGATCGGCCAGTGGGTCCGCCTGACGATCCGCCGGCGGTTGGTCGGCCAAAGGCTGATCATCCAGCGCCTGCGTGCTGGGTTCGTGCGGGGCCGGGGTCCAGCCGGCCATGCTGCTGAGTGCGGCAGCCAGGTAAGGATTGGGGGATTCCGCCTGCATGGCAGGCGGTGCCGTAGAGCTCGCGGCGTCGGTCGCATCTAGCGTGTTGAGCGCCTCGAGCCCCGTGCCTTCGTCTGCCCGGACCTGCCCGGCACAGGCAAGGCCTGCACCGAGCAGCACGACGGCGGTGGCCGAACCGCCACCGCTGCGTCGATGCTGTCCGCGCTTTGAGGATGTCTGGAACATGGTGCGTTCCTTAGAAGTCGCTACCGCCATGTGAAGGCATGACGGTGAAGAACAGACTATCCCGGTTGATACCCATTGAATAAGGGCCGGTAGGCGCAACGCGCCAGTCGGCCGCCAGGTTGAAGCGCGCGGCATCTTCGCGGTTGTGGATGACGAACAGCAACTGGCTGTCCCAGATCGCTTCGAAGTGCTCGCGGGACAGCGCGCGCGTGCCCAGCGCCGGATCGCCGACCAGCACGCGGTTGCCGTGCACGCCCTTGACCACGACAAAGTGGTGGTAGCCGCTCTCGACTACCAGCACGATGGCCGGTATCTGCGTTTCCTCCAGCTTCGACAAGGGCAATTCATAACCATCGGCGAGAAAGCCGCGCGACTCCAGGAAGCGCTTCATGTCCAGCAATGAAAACCCTTCCTGCCTGATCTTGGCCTGGTCGCCGTTGACGTACATGTTCTGGAACACCGTCTGCTCGCTGATCGGATAGCCGTACTGGTAAGTGAGCAGCGTGGCCACCGCGGCAGACCCGCAGCTGAAATCGTATTGCTGGCGGATCGTGGTCTTGTACCGGGCCTCCTTGAGGCTGGTGACGCGCACGTTGTAGTAGTTTCCGCCATCACCGGGCACGTTGACGTAGTCGGCCCAGGCCACGGACACGCCGGCCGAAGCCAGCAGCACCGTAGCTTGCAAAAGCAGCTTGCGCAGCATCATGGCTTGAACTGGACGTTGATGATGGTTGCGTTCTGGATCAGCACGTTGGAGCCCGAGTTCTGGATCACGGTCGGCAAGCCCGCAGCGCTGGCGAAGGATCCTTCGGCAATGCTGTTGGCACCGCTGATCACACGGTTCGCGCTGTTGTCCGCCACGGTGCCGCTCAGGCGCATGTCATTGACGACCAGTTCGGAGCCGCCGCGAATGCCGTCCAGCTTGTCGCTCGCGACGGGCTTGCCGAGACCGGCAAAGGCACCGCGCTGACCGACGCCCATCACGGCAGCAGGGACTTGCTCCGGGCCCGTCGCATCGGCATGCATGACGGATCCGGTGTTGACCGCAGGCACTGCGGCAGATGGCCCGGCGGGCTGCGGCTCGGCGTAGGCCTGCAAGCCAGGCCAAACCAGGATTGCTGTCGTCATCGCGATGACAGCGGAGCGGACCGATCGCATTGGTGTCTCCTTCAGCCTTCTGTGTGCCGTCCCCATCCTGGCGGCCATGCAAAAGACGAGTGGACTCTTCGTCGAATGGGCATCCCGGACACGAACAACGCGCCGGAATGCCCTAAGTTGCCGGAGTCAGGCCGTGCCGGCGGGACGTGCGCGCGGGCCATCCACCCGCTGCGCACGCCACCGCCACGCACTTGCCTTACTTGCCGACCGCCAGGTTGGCCTGGACGTTGACGCTTTGTTGCACCAGCGAAGCGAAGCCGCTGTTTTGGTTGGCGATCATGATGCCCGCTGCCGACTGACCAACGCTGGTCATGGTGTTGGACATATTGAAGGTGCCAGCATCGACATAGTTGGTGCCGCCGGCGCCGCCGGCTCCACCCACTGCTCCATTGCCGGTACCACCGGTGCCGCCCATGCCCACGCCGCCAGCGCCGCCGGCGCCGGACGATGCGCCAACCGCGCCGTTGCCGGCCGTTGCGCTGCCGTTGCTGGCCATGGTCGATGCGCCGCCATTGGTCGCGCTGCCGCCTGCACCGCCGTTACCGCCCACGCTGGCTTGGGCACCGCCCGCGCCGCCCGTGCCAGTGGCTGCACCGGCGATAGAGGTCGCCGCGCCGCCGCTACCCGAGCCGCCTGCGCCGCCCGTGCCGCCGGCTGCACCGCCAGTAGCCACAGCCGTGCCAGCGCCACTGGAGCCGCCAGCGCCACCCGATGCCGATGCGCCGCCGCCGGTCGCGGCAGCCGTACCGGCACCGCCGTTGCCACCGCTTCCGTTATTGCCCCTGGCCTTGCTGTCGCCACCGACGCCAACGCTTGCCGCAAGCGCGCCACCGCCATCACTACCAGCGCTACCGCCCTTGCCGCCGCTGCCCGTCTTTGCCGCACCGAGCGCGCCGCCGCCGTCACTGTAGACACCACCGCCCTTGCCGCCCAGGCCAGCACTACCAGCAAGCGAATCACCACCAGACGCCTTGGCATTGCCGCCGTCGCCGCCCCAGCCAGTGGCCTTGCCGCCATTGCCGCCGTCGCCTGCGTGGGCGCTGCCGTTGGAGGCATAGCCTGCATTGGCGCTGCCGTTGCTAGCCGAACCGCCGCTGCCGCCGCTGCCGCCATTGCCACTGTTTCCGCCATTGCCACCGGTGCCGCCCTTGCCGGTACCGCCATAGCCAGCGCCGCCCTTGCCACCGGCGCCGCCATTGGCGTTGCCGTAGTTGGTGGCAACGTTGCCGATACCGTCGATCCTGATGCCACTCACCTTGCCATCTAGCTTGCTGATCGCGATGGCCTTGTTAGTGTTGAAGGCGTTGCTGAAGTTGGCAGTGGCCGTGCTGCCGTTGTTGGCGCCAGCGTTGCCATAGCCGGCGTCGAAGGTGACCTTGCCGCTATTGTCGGAGTTGGTCTTGGTGGTGGTCCTGCTCGAAACCTTGGTAGAGGTCTTGTTGGAGGTCCAGTTGTGCGTGCTGTTGTCTTGGTTTGCCGTGGAATTCTCATTCGCCAACGCGCCGCCGCCCGACTGGGTCGACGTTGCGGTGGCTGTCTGGGTGTTGAAGTTATCCGATTTCGTCGGATCATTGGTGTTGGTCGGATTGGCCCAGGCCTGACTGCCAGCCCCAAGGGCTAAAGCAATCGCCGACGCAAGTAAGGTCTTTTTCATACAAAGCTCCCAGGAGGATGTCACAGCGGCTCAGCCTCGCTCCGGCACTCGGGGAGAACGCCGGCTAAAGGCTCAGGTCCGGCATTCCGCCAAACCAGCCTCTCATTGCGCATAATCGGTGCCAGGGCGTGGCTCGAAACCCGTAATCCCTTGAAACACAAGGGCTACAAAGCCATCCAATCAGCCTTTCTCTAGCTTCCTGAGGACGAGCGCGGGCGCCGCTGCTGTGAACCGCACGCGACATGTCACACGGCTGTGACACGGCCGGACGCACTGCATGGCCGTGCTTTCCCCGGGACAGCCGAAATTCCCCTGCTATCAGGACTTTAGCGAGGTTCCTAAGGAAAACCCTTGGTGCAAGCGCTGTATCGCGAGTGAAACATGCCTCGCTGCCGGTGCACCGGTCGTCGCTCGCGACGGGTTTCAACCCTTCGGATGACACCCGGCCGTTGCAGTCCGGCACGGCATGCGCTGCCCTGCCACGCAATGGCTTTAATGTATGGAGATTGCGCTGCATGCTGCCTATGCAGTGCGCGCGCGCAACGCCTTGGCAACGTTTAAGCAACTAATAAGCAACTTATGACAACATGACTAGGCTCTATGTCTGATTTAAAGTACATTAAGGCTAATTCAAACCTGTCGCCCAATCACAAGGGAAACCATGAGTGAAGCCGTCGTTCCCCTGTATCACCAGATTTACGTGGTACTACGCCAACAGATCGTGGAAGGCCGTTTTGGTCAAGGCCCCTTGCCCGGTGAAATCGACCTCGCCAAGCAGTTTCACGCCTCGCGCGTGACCATGCGGCGCGTGTTCGATCGCCTCGTGCAGGAGGGTCTGGTTCGCCGTCACCGTGGCCTTGGCACCTTCGTCAACCCGCATCCGATCAAGCCGGTCACGCTCGGCGACCGGCCCGGCAGCCTGCTCGACAACATCATCGACATGGGTCAGAAGACCTCGGTCAAGGTGATCTCGATCGACGATGTGCATGCCACTCCGGAAGTCGCCGAAGCGCTTGGCCTGCAGCCAGGCGACCCGGTGGTCAAGGTGGTGCGCGTGCGTCACTACGGCAGCCGCCCGCTGTCGCACATCACAACGTATCTGCCGGCCGACCTCGGCCGCGGCCTGAACCGCAAGGATCTCGAGATCACGCCGATGCTGCGCCTGCTCGAGGCTGCGGGCGTGAAGCTTGGGCGCGCCAGCCAGACGCTCTCGGCCCGGCTGGCCGATGTGGTGGTGGCGCCGTTGCTGGACGTGCCGGTGGGCGGTGCGCTGCTGGCGGTGCGCCGCGTGGTGCTGGACAAGGCTGGTCGCCCGGTGCAATTCCTGCTTGGCCAATATCGTCCGGACCGCTACGAGTACCGCATGGAACTCTCGCCCGCCGGTGGCGACAGCGCCAACGTGTGGGTGGAGCGCGAAGCACGAACGGGGCTGCGCGAGTAAGAAAAGCAAGCGATACTGCACGCTCACGATCTTCCCGGAAGGAAACCGCGATGCCTGCTCCCCGCATGGGCCGACCACTCTCCCAAGCGCTCACGCGCCCCTCGCGCCGCAAGGCAATGCGCGGGCTGCTCGGCGCCGCCGCCAGCCTTGGCTTGCTTGCGCAGGCGCCGTCGGCGCGCGCCCAGGTGGCCGGGCGCAAACCCATCCGCATCCTGGTGGGGGCGCCCGCCGGGGGCACCACGGACACGCTGGCGCGCACCATCGCCCAGGAGATGTCCCGGGAGCTGGACCAGCCCGTGCTGGTGGAAAACCGCCCGGGTGCCGGCGGCAATATCGCCGCCGACCTTGTCGCCAAGAGCGCGCCGGACGGCACTACCTTGCTGATGAGCTTCACCAGCCACACCATCAACGCCACGCTGTACAAGAAGCTGCCCTTCGACCCGGTCCAGGATTTCACGCCGATCACGCTGGTGGCGACCGTCCCCAGCGTGCTGGTTGCCACGCCGAGCCTGCCCGCGAATAACATCCCGGAATTGATCCAGCTGGCCAAGAGCAAGCCCGGCAAGCTGAATTTTGCGATCGGCTCGGTGGGTTCGTCCGTGCATCTGGCCGGCGACATGTTCAAGATGATGACGGGCACCTACATCGTCAACATCCCCTACAAGGGCACCGCGCCGGCCATTACGGACGTGCTCTCGGGCCAGGTCGACCTGATGTTCGCCAGTACCTTCAACGTGCTCCCGCACGTCAGGAGCGGGAAACTCAAGGTGCTTGGCGTCACCAGCCCGGCGCCGCTGCCGCAGTTCCCTGGCGTCGCGCCGATCGGCGCCACCGTCAAGGGGTTCGAGTCCAGCGCCTGGTTCGGCCTGTTCGGCCCCGCTGGCCTGCCACCGGACGTCTTGCAGGCGCTTTACCAGGCTGCCCGCAGGGGCCTTGAGGCGCCCGCGGTGCGCAAGCGCCTGGAGCTCGACGGCGCGCAGCCGGTCGGCAATTCGCCAGAGGCCTTTGCCGCCTTCGTGCGCAATGACATCAAGCGCTGGGCCAAGGTGGTCAAGTATTCGGGAGCCACGCCGGAATGAGGCCGCTCGCCGGGCCCGCCCACACGCCGGCCACGTTGGCGCAAAAGCTGGTTGCGCGGGCGGCCGGCCTCGAGAGGGTCACGCCGGGCACCATCGTGACGTGCCGGGTGGACCTGGCCATGTCGCACGATTCCAGTGGCCCGCGCCGGGTGGCGCCGCTGCTGCGCGAACTGGGCGCCAAGGTGTGGGACCCGGAGCGCTATGTGGTGGTGACCGACCACTACCTGCCCGCGGCCGATCCCGAGGCGCAGGCCATCGTGCGCTTCACCCGCGACTGGGTCCGCGAGGCACGCCTGCCTCACTTCATCGACGGCGAAGGCATCTGCCACCTGGTATTGCCCGAACACGGCCACGTGCTGCCGGGACGCTTCATCGTGGGCGGCGACAGCCACAGCCCCACCGGCGGCGCGTTCGGGGCCTATATGTTCGGCATCGGCGCGACCGAGATGGCCGGCGTGCTGGCCACCGGCGAGATCTGGTTGCGCGTGCCGCATACCATCCGCCTGCAATGGGACGGCAAGCTCTCGGCCGGCGTTTGCGCCAAGGACATCATGCTGTTCCTGTGCGGCCGGCTGGGACTGGATGGCGGCCGCTATGAAGCCATCGAGTACACCGGCGAGGCCGTGACGGCCCTGCCCATGCAGGAACGCATGACGCTGACCAACATGAGCGCCGAGCTTGGCGCACAGACCGGCTTGATCGCGCCCGACGCCACCACGCGGGCCTGGCTGGCGCAGGCCGGCGTGCCCGCCGCGAAGCTCGACGCCATCGCGCTCTCGCACTGGCGCAGCGAGCCCGGTGCGCCAGTGCTGGCAAGCCACCGCTTCGACGCAGCCGCGCTGGCGCCACAGGTGGCCGCGCCGCATTCGCCAGCCAACACCGGCCCGGTCGACCAGGCCGCCGGCCAGCGCGTGGACATCGCCTACCTGGGCGCCTGCACCGGCGCCAAGCTGGAAGACCTGCGCATGGCTGCCAGCGTGCTGCGTGGCCGGCGCGTGGCGCCGGGGGTCACATTACAGGTGGCGCCCGCCTCGCTGCGCGACCAGCGCCAGGCCGAGAGCGAGGGCACGCTGGCCATCCTGCTGGACGCCGGAGCACAATTGCTGCCCAATGCGTGCAACGCGTGCGCGGGCTATGGCCCTTCCCGCTTTCCTGCCAACAGCCGCGCCATCGCCTCGACCGCGCGCAACTTTGCCGGCCGCATGGGCGAAAGCGGCAGCGCGGTCTGGCTGGCTTCGCCGCTGACCGTGGCGGCGTGCGCCGTCACCGGAAGCATCACCGACCCGCGCGGGTTGCTGCCATGAGCCCAGCCCCCATCCCCCCCCTTCCTGGCGGCCGGATCTGGCGCTTTGGCGACAACGTGGATACCGACCAGATGGCGCCCGGCACCCATATGAAGGGCGGTGTCGAAGAGATTGCCCGCCACTGCCTGGCCGGGCTGCGTCCCGAGTTTCCAGCCGCGGTGCGCCCCGGCGACCTGCTGGTGGCCGGGCGTAACTTTGGCGTGGGTTCCTCGCGCGAGCAGGCGCCACAGGCACTGCGCCATCTCGGCCTGGCCGCGGTGATCGCGCCGTCTTTCGCTGGCCTTTTCTACCGCAACGCGATCAATCTGGGCCTGCCGGTGCTGGTCTGTCACGACGCCACGCGCCTGGTGGATGGCGCGGCGGCGCGGCTGGAACTCGGGCAGGCTTGCCTGGTGCTGCCCGATGGCAGCCGCGTGGCTTGCGAGCCGATCCCCGAATTCCTGCACGCCCTGCTGCAGGCCGGTGGCCTGGTGCCGCACCTGAAGGCCAGGCTGGCAGCGCAGCGCTAAAGGCGCCCGCGCAGGCGGCAGCGCAACCAGCCGCGCAACCTCAAGCCGGGCGCCCGCAGGCACGCTGGCGCAGCAAGGCCATCACTTCCTCATCGGTGGTCTGCCTGAAATCCAGGTAGAACGCGCCCACGGCGCCAAAGCTGGCTGGCACGTTCAGGCAGATCACCTCGTGCGCCGACGCGCGCAGGCTGGCCTCACCCTCGATGGATGCAACCGGCACGGCCGCCACCACCCGCTTTGCCTGCGCCTGGCGCACGCCTTCCAGCGCGGCGCGCATGGTGGCGCCGGTTGCCACGCCGTCGTCCACCACGATCACGGTGCGCCCGGCCATCGCCGGCACTGACGCTCCCCCGCGATAGCGCTGCTGCCGGCGCCCGATCTCGTCGAGCTGGCGGCCGCGCTCGGCATCGAACGCACCGCTGTCACGTGCGCGGCGCGTCCAGGGATCGTCGTTTGCCACAGTCAGCGGCGCACTGCCGGCGGCGTCGCCCTCCACGACCGCGCCCAGCGCCAGCTCCGGATAGCCGGGAGCCCCGATCTTGCGGACCAGCAGGATATCGAGCCGTCCTTCGAGGATCCGCGCCACCTCAAAGGCAACCGGCACACCGCCGCGCGGCAGCGCCAGCACCAGTGGCGCCTCGCCAGCCGCGGCGGCGCCAAAGCCGCGTTCCGCCAGGTGCCGTCCAAGAAAGATCCCGGCTTCGCGGCGATCGGCAAAGCACGGCGGCAATGGCGGGAAGCGGGACATGGCTGGCTCCTGCAGTGGGTCGGTCGGGCCGGGGCAGGCCAGTGCCGTGAGCGCGTGCTCGCACCGCTCACGGCAGCGAGGCAGCGCGGCATGCGCGCGCACTAGCCAAATATAGACCGATAAGGCTGGCGAATCGAGGTGGGGAAAGGGAATCCGGAAAGCAAGGCGGGATGGGACGGCTAAGGCACCGTGCATGCCCGATCACCGTGCCACGTGCTGGCGGCGCCTCGGCCAGCGCGCGATTGGACGTGATTGCGCAACAGTGTATTTTGCCCGGGCCGGATTATCTTTCCGGCGCGTTTGGCTAACATGGCCTGTACCGATGGCAGCCACACGGATCGCCATTTCACCAGCGCCAGCTACGCGGCATAACCCCGTGGCGCGCCAGTCAGACGCAGCGAGAACGCACATGAGTACGCATCACAAATCCACGCACGACACCCAGCGCAAAGACCGGGCGGTCACTGACGCCAGCGGCCTAGGCCTCGATATCCCATACGGCTCGCTCGACGCAGCGGCACTCGCCGAGCTGCCGTATACGTTTCGTCCCGTCGGCACCGCCACTCGCTTCTACAACGAGTGCTTCAGTTAAGCCGCTGAACGCAGCAACGCCGTCGGTGCCCTTGGGTCGCATGACCCCGGGGCACCGGCGGCGTTCTCCATTGTGTCATTGCGTCATTGCGCTCACGCGTTAGCGGGTACGCTTGGCGTCTTCCCTGGCGTCACCATAAGCGGCCTGCGTCTTGCCGGCGATCTCGCCGTGTCCGCGCCGTGCCCACATGCTTGAACAGGGGGGCGCCGAGATCAGCTTAGGCAGTCGCGGCGGCTTTGCTGCTTGTCAGGCGGCGGCTGTAAGCCCAGTAGGACGAATGCCCACGCGTCCGGGATAGCGGAGCGAATGAGGCCCGGCGTCTGGGGGAGACAGGAAAATCAACAGGGAAATCAAAAGAGCGCCTCGCGTAGGAACACGAGGCGCTGGCCGGCAAGGAGAATCCAGCAGGGAGGCGCATAGCCCGACGGGGAAAGTAAGGCTACACGCGGATTCTATATCATTTTTATCAATTAAAAATAGGCAAAGCGTTTCATATTTGCGCATAAACCGCTCCATCGGGGCAGGCTCAGACGCGCTCCGGCACGGCCAGGCCATCGCCAGGCAACGCAGCCGGCACGCCGCGCTCGAGATGCGAGGGCAGCCACCCGCATAGCCCGTCCCGCGTCAGCGGGCGCGCAAAGTGATAGCCCTGCCCCAGGCGCACGCCCTTGCCCGCCAGCCACGCGCGCTGCGCCTCGCATTCGATGCCCTCGGCCACCACCGCCAGATCCAGGGCGTGGGCAAAGCTGATGGTGACGTCGACAATCTGGCCGCTCACCTTATCGCCAGGGTCGGCCTGCACAAAGATGCGATCGAGCTTGAGGAAGTCCACCTCGAACTGCTTGAAGTAGGCCAGCCCGCAGTAGCCGGTGCCAAAGTCGTCCACCGCCAGCTTGATGCCGCGCGCCTTGGCGCGCTGGATCGCACTGCGCTGGTGCTCCACCAGCGAGACGGCATCGCGCTCCGTGATTTCCAGCACCGGGGTCACGTTGGCCAGCAGCAGTGCGAATAGCGGCGAGTCTTCGGCCCAGAAGCCCGCATCGTCAAAGTGCTCGCTGGTGACGTTGAAGGCAAGATGGAACGCGGGCGGCAACGCCAGCGGCTCGATGTCGCGCAGCACACGGGGGATCAGGTGCAGCGTCAGCGCGACCGCCAGATGCTGTTGCTCGATAGCCGGAATGAAATGCTCGGGCTCGAGCAAGCCGCGCCTCGGGTGCGCCCAGCGTGCCAGCACTTCCACCCCCGTGCACAGCCCGCTTTCCAGATCGACCACCGGTTGGTAGTAAGGCACGAACTCGCCGTTGCGCAGCCCGCGCTGCAGCTCCGCGGCAAAGGAGCGGCGCGCCGCCCGGCGCGAATGCAGCCCCAGCACCATCAGCGCAGCGATGCCCGCGGCCAGCGGTGGCAGCACCATGTACTTGAGGCTCTCATGCAGTATCAGGCTGTGCGGCGCGCTCGCGATGACGGTGATCGGGTGTCCCGTCAGTGGCCGGATATCGACAATGCCATGCGCGCCCTGCCCGGCGTCATCACGCCGCACCAGGGCTGGGGCACCGGCATGCTCGCCCGCATCGCTCACTGCGCCACCAGCGCCACCAGCGCCGCCGGCGCCGCCGGCGCCGCCGTTGAGCATGAAGCGTGTGCCCGCCACCTCGATCTCGATACCAGGAAACCCCAGCTTGCCCGCCGACTGCACCATGTCGGCCAGATAGCGCCCCTCCACCCAGACCAGTACGCCGCTGCCCGGGGCGGTGCCTGAGAACACGGCAAGCGCCATGCTGGCGCCGTGAGGGGGTTTGGCAAAGAGGTACTGCAACCCGGGCCGCCAGTTCAGTAGTTCGCCCAGGGGAGCCGCTATCTCACCGCGCACCGCCGAGCAATAGCGCATGCCGCGCGCCACCAGCACCACATCGCGGATATAGGCGGTGTAGGCACCCTGCTCCTGCAACTGGCGCGCCACGCCGCGGCAGGGTGCGCCCACCAGCTCGCGGTCCTGGTAGGCAATGTCAAGCGTATCGGCCAGCGCGAGTTCGAGGTTGTCACGCACCGCCGACGACATGCGCTCCACGCGCTCGCGCGCATCGTGCGCGGCCAGCATCGCGATCAGCCATAGCGCCAGGCCGGCGGCAAGCAACGCCGCCAGCAAGGCGAGCCGCCGCGCCCCCGCGTTGCCCGCCTCTCCCCGCAGCCAGCGCTTCATGTTGCCGCTGGCAGGCTGAGAGTGACGACGGTGCCCTTGCCGATCTCACTGGCAAGCGTGATCTGCCCCTGATGCACCGCCACGATCTCACGCACGATCGCCAGGCCCAGGCCGTTTCCCCTTATATTGCCCCGCCGGTTGGCCCGGTAAAAATTCTCGAACGCCATGCCCGCTTCTTCCTTCGTCATGCCGATACCCCGATCCTCGACCCTGACCGAGACCTTTTCCTGCTCTAGCGGCAGCGGCTCGACCGTGACGGTAACTTCGTCTTTCCCGTCAGAATACTTCAGCGCATTTTCTATCAGGTTGCGTACCGCCTGTGACAATTGCGCGCGGTCCGCCAGAACGTGCAGCGGCACGCCGGCATCGATCACGCGCACCCTGCCCGCTTCGGCGAACTCGCCCGTCACCGTCTCGCGCACGAGCGTGGCTACCTCCACGCGTTCACGCTCGAGCATGCCGCTGCTGCGGGCTTCGATGCGGGCCAGGTCGAGCAAGTCGGACAACAGCGCATTGATCTGGCCGGCACGGGCGTGGATGGCGTGATAAATGCCGCCGCGCCGCTCCACCGGCACCACATCGGCACTCAACAGTTCGGCATAGCCGGCAATGCCCGCAACAGGCGCCTTGAGCTCATGCGCAGCCGCGGAGACAAAATGGGATTTCATGCGGTCATGGCGCAGTTGCGTCGTCACGTCGCGCAGCACCAGCACCAGGCCGCCGCCGCTGGCCGCATGCACGATGCGCACCTCGTAGGCCGGCGACACCGCCATGTCGAACTCGACGATGCCGGCGAATTCCCCGGCCGGCTCGGCCCGGTCCAGTTCCGCCAGGAGCTGCTCGGCGCAGCAGGCCTGCCGCGCCGCACGCCGGCCGCGGTAGAGCCAATGGACAAACTCGCGCTGCGTGGCGCCGCGCAGCCGCGACAACGACACGCCCAGCAGTTCGCATAGCGCGGTATTGGTCTCGTCGATCACACGGTCACGGCCAAACACCGCCACACCGTCGGGCATGGCCAGAAACAGCCCGCGCAAATGCTGCTTCTTCTCGGCCAGGATATCGCGCACCACGGTCTCGCGGTCGGCCAGCGCGGCAAGCTGGCCGACCGCGATGAACTGCCTGACCTGGAAGAACATCACCAGCAAGGTGACCACGCCGGCGATCGCAATGCCCGCGCGCAAGCGGTCGTGATAGCTGGCAAGGGCCGCATCGCTGCTGATGCCGGCCAGCACCGCGAGATTGCGCCCGGGCAAGCGCTGGATGGCGTAGATGCGGCGGGCGCCATCCAACCCGCCGGCGGCCGTGACAAGGCTGTCCTGCGTGCCGGCCAGCGCCCCGCGCAACGCGGAGCCGGGCAACAGCACCTGGCCTGGCTGGCAGCTTTCCTGGCTCCAGCGCGCGCGTACCACGAAGTCGTCGGTGCCGGCCAGCAGCACGGTGCCGGAATCCCCCAGGCCCGCCTTGGCGTAGACCTGCGACAGGTAGCCGGGATCGAGCGACACCACCACCACGCCCGCGAAACGGCCATCCTTGGCGCCCACGATGCCTCGGGACAATGGCATGGACCAGTGGCCGCTGACACGCCCGGCAAGGGGCAGGCCGACATACAGCGACGGCAGCGCACGGCTCTCGTGCACGCGGAAATACTGGCGCTCGCTCAGGTCCAGCGACACGAAGTCCGCGCGAGTGGATGCGCGCAGCCTGCCGCCGCGGTCGAGCACGGACACCTCGAGAAAGGGGGCGATGGCAAGGTAGCCGCCGCGCTTCCATTGCGCCAGCGGCAGCGCGGGCCCGCGCTCCGTTACGGCGCCACCAACGAGCGACGCGATCTGGTCGGCCTCGGCCAGCGTACGCTCGGCATGCTCGGCGAGCAGCCCGGCCACGCGGGCCAGGCCGGCATGCACGTGCCGCAATTCGGCCGCACGGTCCCATAGCCCCAGGCCGGCGAGCGCGCACCAGATGCAGACCACGATGACAATGCCTGACCAGAACGGGCGTCTCGCAAAGCGATGCGCACCTGCCAATGCCTGCCGGTAGATTTCCAGCCTCATGGGAAAGCTACCAAAAAACGAATATATTGTTCATCACAGCCGTGAATCGCAGCCTTCGATACTTGTCCGCGCGTGCGTGCGCCCCGCGCACCCTCCGGGTGCCGCTGCCTGAAGACAGCCTGGTTGCGGCAAAGCTTCACAGTATGATCTATTCAGCTGCGCCAGTCCGCTCGCATGGCCCATCGCCCCGGGACATCCGGCGTAGCCGGCCAGGTGCATCGCGAAGCGTTAACTTCAACGACTCAGCGATGCTTTATCATAATTGCGTGTTTTCCTGGCATTAAGTTGCGCTTAGGCAGCTTTTCGAAGAATAATGAAAACAATACGATACGTAACGCCGCAGCCCCGCCCGGCGCGCGTTGCGTCAGTTGAAGAGGCCATATGACCGATCTGCGCTTTTATTCCACCAGGACCGCTGCCGAGATGCTGGGCGTCTCCCTGCGCACGGTCCAGCTCTGGGTCGAAAATGGCCGGCTGCCCGCGTGGAAGACCGACGGCGGACATCGCAGGATCCCCGCCGATTCGGTCGACCGCATGGTGGCCGACCAGCGCAGCCAGACCGCCGCGCCCACGACGGCCGCAGCCGCCCCGGCGGGAAGGGCATTTCGCGTACTGCTGGTGGAGGACGACGAGCACCTGCTGCAGATTTACCGCATGGCGCTGGAAACCCTCAACCCGTCGGTCGAAATCCTCGAGGCCACGAACGGATACGATGGCTTGCTGCTCATTGGCAGCAGCAAACCCGACCTTGTCCTCCTGGATCTGATCATGCCTGGCATCGATGGCTTCCGCCTGTGCAGGACCATCGACGCGCAGCAAGAGTTCGCCGCCACACGCATCGTCGTGGTGACTTCGCTGGACAAGCATGCCATTGCGGACCGCGGCGGCATTCCCGGGCATATCCGTGTCTTTTCCAAGCCAATCCCGATGTCCGTGCTGCAGTCGCTGGTGGTGACCTTGCAGGTCAGCCCTGGCACGCCAGCCTAGGGTCGGTCCGCGCAGGCGCAATGGCGAGATTCGGCGCCGCCATTGTATATTATTTTTTTCAAATACATCGATGCGTCAAGTTTCATATTTACGCGAACCGCGTGCGGTAAAGGACTGCCTGCTCTAGCCACGCTCCCCTTCGCAAAGATCCCGATGTCTATCCATGAATGACACCTGCGGGAAGCTGTACGCCTGGCGCACGCCAATCGCGCGCGCGGCGGCCGCCCCTTTGGCGCGGTGCTTGGGCTCGATGGCGAACAGGTGGCGACCGGCGTGCGGGCGGTGCGCTACGTCTTCGACGATAGAGCGAAAACCATGCGCAAAAACGGGCCGCAAGTGCAAAGCGTACCCGTTTCTGCGTGGTCAATAGAACCCGTTCCGTACCCGTTTCTGCGTGATTTCCGACAGACCAGAGCAGGGGCGTACCCGTTTCTGCGCGGCGCAAGGCGCCTGGGCGCCGGCCCTGGTCAGTAGGTTTTGTAGGGCAGGAACTTGCCCGACATCTCGATCTTCACGCGATCGCCATTCGGATCGGCATCGCGCCGCAGGTCCATGCGGAAATCGATCGCGCTCATGATGCCATCGCCAAACTCTTCGTGGATCAGCGCCTTGAAGGTCGTCCCGTAGATGCTGACCAGTTCATAGAAGCGGTAGATCAGCGGATCGGTCGGCACGGGAGTGGGCAGCGAGCCCTTGTAAGGCACGGTGCGCAGCCACGGCTCGGCCTCCGGCGGCAAGCCGAAGATCTCCATGATGGCCTGCGCGCCGGGCGCGTCGAAGGCCATCTGGCCCAGGCACGCGGCGGTCGTCCACTCCTTGCTCTTGCCGACCTTCTCGGCCACATCGGACCACCTGATGCCTTTGGTGACCTTGGCCTCAATGATCAGGTCGGTGATATCGCTGCGATTCATTTGCGCTCCTTTGGATTCTGGATTGGTTTTGGGGGGACTTTGGGACGGGGCGGCGCTAGCGCCGGACGATGTCAGGGAAGCCCGTCCAGCCGCGTGCAAGCCGCGGTGCGCGCGTTGTCGTATCGCGCCAGCGCGGCAAAAGACGTAGCACCCGGCACGAGGGCCTGCAGCGCCAACACGACAAGAAGGATCGGCATCGCACCTCCGCAGGTTCGTGCGCACAAGATGGTGACGCGCCCGGCACGCCTCAGGCACACATCAGGCAATGTCACCGCGCGCCAGTGTGGATCGATGCGCGCATCACCAGAATGACCACGGGCGCACCCTCGTGGCAAGGCGCTCCGCGCAAGGTTCATGCCACTGCACCGGGCACCGGACGCTTCGCCAGACGGTGCATGCAAGCGCGGGTGTTACGCACGGGCGCACCAAGGCCGACGCCGTGCACGCACTGCCGCGGTGAATCACGCCGCGCGTGCGCACCTGTCATTGCAGCCTCGCCCCCAAGCGGTGCAGCGCGGCGGGTGGAATCCTGCCGCACGCCGTGCATCACGTCGCGCCGCACGTGGCACAGCCGTTGCTTGCATACAAGATCGCATACAAGCAGGGCACAACGGCCGCAGCCTGAGACCCGCGAATTCCCGGAGAAAACGCCATGACTCAACTTTGCGACCAGACGCTGGCGCACTACGCCCGCAGCGCGCTCAAGCTGCACGGGCTGGAGCTGCCCAAGGACGCCGAGGCGCGCGTGATCGAACAATTCCTGCACGTGGCCGCGGTAGCGGTGCCCATGCTGGCGCACCCGCTGGATGCGCATGAAGAGCCGGCTCCGGTGAACCGGCCATGAACACGCGCGATGCCGTGGGCGTGGCGGCGTGCCCGAGGCCATCCGCATGGCTCGCGCGGGCCGCGGCATGAGCGGCGCCGAGGTCCGTGTGGTCTCGCGCGCCGAAACGGTATACGCGCAGCTACGCGACGACATCTTCGAGTTCCGGATGCTGCCCGGCGACCGCTTCACCGAAGGCGAGATCGCCCAGCGCCTGGGCGTGTCGCGCACGCCGGTGCGCGAGGCGCTGCTACGGCTGCAATCCGACGCGCTGGTGCAGGTGTATTTCCGCAGCGGCTGGGAGGTGGTGCCACTGGATTTCACACGTTTCGACGAGCTCTACGAGCTGCGCAAGCTGATCGAGGTCAACGCCGTGCGCATGCTGTGCACGCACGCCACGCCCACGGTGGATCACGGCGCGCTGGCCCAGCTTGCGCAGTTCTGGCAGGTGCCGCAGGACGCGCGCCTGGACGACGGCCGCCTGGTGGCGCAGCACGATGAGGCCTTTCACGCGGCACTGGTAGCGGCGGCGGGCAATCGCGAAATCGCCAGCGTGCACCGGCAGGTGACCGAGCGCATCCGCATCATCCGCCGGCTCGATTTCACCTACGCCGCGCGCGTGACCGCCACCTACGACGAGCACGCCGCCATCCTGCGCGAGATCCAGCGCCAGCGCGCGGAGCAGGCCGTGCTGCTGCTGTCCAGCCATATTGAAGAAAGTCGCGCTGAAGTGCGCAAGATCACGCTGCACCGCTTGCAGACGATACGCACCGACGGCACGCGCACCCAACATGCACCGCGATAGCACCACGTAGGCGCAGCGCGCCCCGGCGTGTCGATGTCGACGGCGAGCGTGATCGTGATCGTGGCGGAGATGTTCGTCGGCTCGGACACCTGCCCTGGCCACCGCATCATCGATGCGCAGCAGGTCTTCAACTCTCGATCTTCGGGCCCGATGAGACGCGCGCAAACGGGCCGCTGCGGGGGCAAATCTTTGCGAGAGTTATTTCCGATGTAACGCCACATTACGGGACCGGCCACGGTCCCGTTTTCTTTTCGAGGCTGCAGCCGGCCCCGCGCCACCACCCGTGCGCCCAATGCCGGCAAGGCCTGGCGGGTGACGTGCAGGGGTCCGGAAAGCCTCGCCAAAGGTGAAGCCGAGGCCCTTGAAAGTGTGATTGCGCCTTACAAGTGCGAGCACACCGGCTCGGGCCCGATCGCTACAGTGAGGCCATGTTCAACGCGAAGCCAGTCACGGAGTCCCCAACATGAAACGCGCCATCGCCCTGGTTGTCCTGCTCTGCTCCGCAGCGTCCCTGCTGTCCGCCTGCATCGTGGTGCCCCCGCGTGGCGGCCCGCCGCCGTACCGTTACCACGACCGCTATTGAGCGGCTGCGGGTAACACGCACGCGCCGCCCCCGAAATCCAACGCATCGCTCGCACCCCTGGAGTTGAACCATGAAACGCCAACTGCTGCTCGCCCTCACTACCCTTGCCGCCGGCGCCGCGCTTGGCCTGATCTCGCCGGCCCAGGCCCAGGCCTATCCCCCGGGCTACCACGGCAGCCCGCATATGCGCCCGGCGCCGCCCCCGCCGCGCTATGAGCCCCGCCCGCCGGGCCGTCCTGGCCAGGCATGGGTGCCGGGACACTGGAGCGCCAACGGCGGCAGCTATGCCTGGCGCGGCGGCTACTGGCAGCGCGAACGCCCGGGTCACCGCTATGTGCCCGAGCGCTGGGTGCAAAGCCCGCGCGGCGGCTGGGTGATGCGGCCCGGCTACTGGACCCGCTAAGCCGATCCTTCCCGGCCAGGCAACCAAGTGCGCCGTCCCTGCCTTGCGCGTGGACGGCGTCTTTTTTTTCGTGCTTGCAAAGCACACCCGGCACGCGGCGCCAGCGCGCCATCGAGTGTGTGCTAGCCAACAGTCCCCCCCGCAGCCCGGCATTACAGTCACCTCACTACCCGTCACCCGGCTCGCCGCGAACGCGAGCCAGGCTTCGTGCTGCGTGAAGGAGACATGCCATGGCAGACGACAAGCAGATCGTACCGGTCATCCTGTGTGGCGGCGCCGGCTCGCGGCTGTGGCCATTGTCGCGCGACGGCTATCCCAAGCAGTTCCTGCGCCTGCTCGGACAGGACTCGCTGCTGCAGGACACCCTGTTGCGGGTGCGGGAGATTCCCGGCGCGCAAGCCCCGATCCTGGTCAGCAACGAAGCGCACCGTTTCGTGGTGGCCGAGCAGGCGCGGGAGGCAGGCTGCGCGCTTTGCGCCATCGTGCTTGAGCCGCATCCGCGCAATACCGCGCCCGCCGCGGCGGTGGCTGCGCTGCAAGCGCGCAGCGGCGGCTCGGACCCGGTGCTGCTGGTGCTGCCCTCCGATCACCTGATCCGCGACCGCGCCGCCTTCGCCCGGACCGTGTGCCAGGCCAGCGCCGTGGCCGCAACCGGCGTGGTGGTGACGCTGGGCGTGGTGCCCACGTTTGCCGCCACCGGCTACGGCTATATCAAGGCAGTGCCCAGCAATACGGCTGACTTGCTGTCGGTCACGCGCTTTGTCGAGAAGCCCTCGCTGGAAATGGCTACCGGCTACCTGCAGGAAGGCAACTGCTTCTGGAACAGCGGCATTTTCCTGTTCCGCGCCTCCGTTTATCTCGCCGCGCTGGAGCGGTTTGCCCCCGACATCCTGCTGGCCGCGCAGGAGGCGATGGTGCGCGGCCACCGCGACCTGGACTTCTTCCGGCTCGACACGGACGCCTTTGCCGCCTGCCGCTCTGACTCGATCGACTACGCCGTGATGGAGCACCTGCGTGACGCGCAAATGGCGCCGCTGTCCGCCGACTGGAGCGACGTGGGCTCCTGGGATGCGGTCTGGAAGGCCGCCGAAAAGACCACCGATGGCAACGTGGCCATCGGCGACGTGGTCACGCACCACGCGCAGGGCTGCCTCGTCCACGCCTCGCACCGGATGGTGGCGGTCGCCGGCCTGGACGACGTGATGGTGGTGGAAACGCCGGACGTGGTGCTGGTGGTCCACAAGGATCACTGCCAGGACGTGAAGCAACTGGTGGAAGCGGTGCGCGCCCAGGGCCGCCCCGAGGCCACCCAGCATCGCAAGGTATACCGGCCCTGGGGTGCCTACGACGCCGTGGACCACGGCACGCGCTACCAGGTCAAGCGCATCACGGTCAAACCCGGCGCCAAGCTCTCGCTGCAACTGCATCACCACCGTGCCGAGCACTGGGTGGTGGTTTCCGGCACGGCGCGTGTGCGCCGCGGAGACGTCGAGTACCTGCTGACCGAAGACCAATCCACCTATATCCCGATCGGCGAGGCGCACAGCCTTGAAAACCCCGGCCGGATCCCGCTCGAACTGATCGAGATCCAGTCCGGCTCCTACCTTGGCGAAGACGACATCATCCGGATGGCAGATATCTATGGGCGCACATGACCTCGAACCCTTCGGCCGGCTCGCGGCCACCGAGCTGCAGCCCGAGGCCAGCGGCGACACCGGCAGCGGCGGGGCGCAACGCCCGCGCCGCGCGCTGATCACCGGCATTACGGGCCAGGACGGCGCCTACCTGTGTGAGCTGCTCATCGCCAAAGGCTACGAGGTGCACGGCATCAAGCGCCGCAGTTCGCTGTTCAACACCGAGCGCATTGACCACCTGTACCAGGATCCGCAAGCGCCCAGGCGCAGCCTGATCCTGCATCACGGCGACATGACCGACACCGCCAGCCTGGTGCGGGTGGTGCAGCAATCGCAACCTGACGAAATCTACAACCTGGCGGCGCAAAGCCACGTGCAGGTGTCGTTCGAGGAACCCGAATACACCGCCAACACGGACGCGCTGGGCACGCTGCGCCTGCTCGAGGCCGTGCGCATCCTTGGCCTGGAAAAGCAAACCCGCTTCTACCAGGCGTCCACATCCGAGCTGTACGGCCTGGTGCAGGCGACACCACAGAAGGAAACCACGCCGTTCTACCCGCGTAGCCCCTATGCAGCCGCCAAGTTGTACGCCTACTGGATCACGGTGAACTATCGCGAGGCCTACGGCATGTATGCCTGCAACGGCATCCTGTTCAACCATGAGAGCCCGGTGCGCGGCGAGACCTTTGTCACGCGCAAGATCACGCGGGCGATGGCGCGCATCGTGCTGGGGCTGCAGGACACGCTCTATCTCGGCAACCTGTCGGCCCTGCGCGACTGGGGCCACGCGCGCGACTACGTGGAAATGCAGTGGCTGATGCTGCAGCAGGACAAGCCCGAGGACTATGTGATTGCCAGCGGCGAGCAGCACAGTGTGCGCGAGTTCGTGCAGCTGGCCGCCCTGGAGCTCGGCATCACGGTGCGCTTCGAAGGCGAAGGCGCCGATGAGGTGGGCGTGGTGGTGCGCGTCGATGCCGCCGCCTGCCCGGTGACAGCGCGCTGCAAGCCAGGCGACACGATTGTGCGCGTGGACCCGCGCTACTTCCGCCCGACCGAAGTCGAGACGTTGCTGGGCGACGCCAGCAAGGCGCGCGAACGGCTGGGCTGGTCGCCACGCACGAGCTTCGGAGCCCTGGTGCGGGAAATGATGGAAGCGGACTTTGCCGCGGCGCGGCGCGATGCGTTCGTCAAGCTGGCCGGGTTCCGGGCCTACGACCATCATGAGTGAAGCCGGCACCGCGGTGTCAGGCGGCCCCACGCCGTCATCCGCAACCCTGCCAGCGCGGCGATCGCGTGTGTTCGTGGCAGGCCACCGCGGCCTGGTTGGCTCCGCCATCGTGCGCGCGCTGGACGCGCGTGGCCAGGCCGACATCATCACCCGCGGCCACGCCGAGCTCGACCTCACCGACCAGCAGCAGGTGCGCGCGTTCTTCGCCACCGGGGGCATCGACACGGTCTACCTGGCAGCCGCGCGCGTAGGCGGCATCCACGCCAACCACACCTTTCCCGCCGAGTTCATCCAGCAGAACCTGATGATCGCGGCCGTCGTCATCCACGAAGCCTGGCGTGCGGGCGTGAAGCGCGCGCTATTCCTAGGATCGAGCTGCATCTACCCGAAGTTCGCGCCCCAGCCCATCAGCGAAGCCGCGCTGCTTACCGGGCCGCTGGAGCCCACCAACGCCCCCTACGCCTTGGCCAAGATCGCCGGCATCGCGCTGTGCGAGAGCTACAACCGCCAGTACGGCACCGACTACCGCTGCGTGATGCCGACCAACCTCTACGGCCCGGGCGACAACTATCACCCCGACAACAGCCACGTGATACCGGGCCTGCTGCGGCGCTTGCACGAAGCCAGCATGGCGCACGCCCAGCAGGTGCCGGTGTGGGGCAGCGGCACGCCGCTGCGCGAGTTCCTCTACGCGGACGACCTGGCCGCGGCATGCCTGCACGTGATGGCGCTGCCCGAAGCCGTGTACCGCCAGACCGCGCCGGCCGGATTCCTGAACGTGGGCAGCAACGAGGAAGTCAGCATCCGCGAACTGGCGGGGCTGGTGGCGCAGACCGTGGGCTTTCGCGGCGACATCGTCTTCGACAGCAGCAAGCCCGACGGCACACCGCGCAAGCGGCTCGACTGCACGGCCCTTGCCGCCACAGGCTGGCAACCGGCCGTGACGCTGCGCGACGGCCTGCGGCTGGCCTACCTGGATGCACTGCAGAGCGCAAGGCTGGCGCATGGCACAGCACCGGCACAACACGTGGAGGCCTGACATGAAACCCCTGCTCCGCCATCCCGACGAGCGTGCGCGGCCTCAGGCCGAGGCGTGCGCGACGTCGGCCACCTCGGCCGCCGGCAGCGGGGCAGCGAGTCCCGGCGCGCTCTGGCCCGGGCAGGTCATCTTTCCCACGGGCAGCGCGGATGCCGGCCTGTGGCGGCGCTGCCTGCAGCAAATGCGCGCCATCTCGCTCAGTCCCGGCGCGCTGGTGGTGCTGGCGGGACAGAGCCGGCTGGAGAACTGGGCCATGCTGCTGGCCAGCATGGCGCTGGGGCGGCGGCGCGCGGCCTTCTTCCATGGGGCCGCCTTTGCCAGCGTGCCCGGGCGCTTTGGCGCGCTGGCGGACGCGGTATTGCTGCGCCATTGCCAGGGCGTCTTCGTGGGTAGCGAGCGCGGCTGCGCGCGCGCCATTGCCGCCGACGTTCCCCCGCGCAGGATCTTTGCCTGCCGCCCGCCGGCCGTGCTGCCGGACGGCTTCGATGCTGCCGCCGAACAGCGCAAGCGGATCGAGCACGCTGCGCCGGCACATGCGCCGCATTTCCTGCATGTTGGCCCCCTCACGCACGATCCGGCCCTGGTGCTGCTGCTCTATGCCTTTGCCGGCGCGCGGCAGGCGTGGCCGGCGGCCACGTTATCGCTGGTGGGCACAGGCCGCGCCTATGGCCGGCTGCGCGCCATGGCCGACGCGCTCGGGCTGGGGCCCTCGGTACGCTTCCTGGGCGCGATGGCGCCGGCGGACCTCCCCGTGGAGTACCGCAAGGCGAACTGCCTGGTGCTGCCCGATGCCGCGCAGCGCTGGCATCCGCTGGTGCGCGAGGCATTGAGCTACGGCTGCCCGGTGGTGGTGAGCGTGAACAACGACGACGCCGGCGAACTGATACGCGACGGCGTCACCGGCCTGTATTTCAAGGCAGGCGACGCCGTCGCGCTGGCCAGGTGCCTGGTGCAAGTGCCCACGCGCTTTGCGGATGCCGCCGCCACCGCCACGCGCTGCCAGGCCGCCGCGCTGGAGGACTCCCCCGCCTCCGCGGGCCGGGCCATGGCGGCTGGCTGCGTGCGGATCATGGCCGCGGACTAGGCCCGCGCCGGCATATGCCGACACATGTCGACATGGCCGCCACGCACCCCGCGCGCCGCAGCGGGCGTGACGGCGGCGTAACCCATACAGCGCATCGATGCCACTGACGCTACCCTTGCCATGAAGATACTCATGTACTGCCTGAACTATGCGCCCGAGCTGACCGGTATCGGCAAGTACACCTGCGAGCAGGCCGAGTGGCTGGCCGCGCGCGGCCATGAGGTGCGGGTGGTCACCGCACCGCCGTACTATCCGGCGTGGCGCGTGGGCGAGGGCTATCGCGCGTGGCAATACAGCCGCGAGCGGCGGCGCTGGGTGGAGGTGTATCGCGCGCCGCTGTGGGTACCGCGCAGGCCAGGCGGCATCACGCGGCTGCTGCACCTGGCGAGCTTTGCCGTATCCAGCCTGCCCAGCCTGATGGCCCAGTTGCGCTGGCGCCCGGATGTGCTGTTCGTGGTGGAGCCTCCCCTGATGTGCGCGCCGGCCGCCTTGCTGTTCTCGCACTGGAGCGGCTGCAAGACCTGGCTGCATGTGCAGGACTACGAGGTCGACGCGGCCTTTGCGCTAGGGCTGCTCCGCCGGCCCTGGCTGCGCCGCCTGGCCCAGCGCGTGGAGCGTCAGTTGATGATGCGCTTTGACCGGGTCACGTCGATCTCACAGGCCATGGTCTCGCTGGCGCGCGGCAAGGGCACGGAGCCCGAGCGCACGGCCTTGCTGCCCAACTGGGTCAACCTGAGGGAAATCAGCGCCGGCAGCGCCGCGCTGGCGCGCCGCACGCTGGGCATTCCGGCGGATGCCGTGGTGGCGCTGTACTCGGGCAATATGGGCGCCAAGCAGGGGCTGGATGTCATGGCCGACGCCGCACGCCTGCTCGACGGCCGTGAACGCCTGCACTTCATCTTCTGCGGCGATGGCGCCGGGCGCCCGGCGCTGGAGGCCGCCTGCGCGGGGCTGCCACAGGTGCGCTTCCTGCCCTTGCAGCCCGCCGGCATGTTTGCCTCGCTGCTGGCCGCCGCCGACATTCACCTGCTGCCTCAACGCGCCGGCGCCGCCGACCTGGTCATGCCCTCGAAGCTGACCGGCATGCTGGCCAGCGCTCGCCCGGTGGTCGCCACCGCGGAGCCGGACACGGAACTTGGCCGCGTGGTTGCGCAATGCGGCGTGCTGGTGCCGCCGGGCGACGCAGCCGCGCTGGCCGCCGCCATCGACACGCTGGCGGCGCAGCCTGCGCTGCGCGCGCACCTGGGCGGCGCTGCGCGCCGCTGGGCCGAGCAGCACCTGGACCGCGACATGGTGCTGGGCGAACTGGAAAAAACGCTGTTCGCGCTGATCAGGCACCAGCCCGCCGGCGCGCCCAGCACCGCCGGGGTCGGCAGCGACTAGCACACGCCACCGCTCAGGTGTTCAACCGCTCAGGCGCTCATGCGTCCACTGACACGCGGTCTTCCACCGAAGCCGCCGCCAGCACCGTGAGATAAATGCTCTCGTACTGGTCGATGGCCTTCTCGGCGGAGAAATTTCCCGCCCACGCGATCGAGCGCGCGGCCACCTCGGCGCGCCGCGCTTGCGGCCATGCGAGCATCCCGGCCAGCACGTCCGCGCCGCGTTGCGCCCAGGCATCCATGTCACCGCTAGCCAACGGCTCGAGCAGCTGCACCTGGTCGCCACCGATCTCGGTCATCGGCGCGCGATTGGTGGTCAGCACCGGCGCGCCGCATGCCATGGCTTCGATGATGGGCCAGCCAAAACCTTCTTCCAGGCTCGGAAACAGCATCACAGCGGCCAGCGAATAGGCTGCCTGCACCGCCTCGGTAGGCAGCCCCGTCAGAAAGCGCACGCTGCCGCCAAGGGCGATCGCCCGTTCGCCCTGCTCGCGCATTTGCGCGGTGGGATCGCCGCCGACCATCCACAGCGCCCGCGGCTCGCGGCACTGCCGGCAATAGGCTAGGTAGAGCGCCAGCACGCCTTCACGGTTCTTGTACCACTGGTTGCCGCCGATATGCACCAGCATGCCTTGCGGATCGGCAGGCACGCCAGCGCGCTGCAGGCAGGCCAGCGCCTCGGTGGTGCCCATCCTGCGGAACGGATAGTTCATGCCGTTGTAGACCACCCATGCCGCCTCGGGCGCGCACGGATGCAGCCGCCGCAGGTCGCGCATGGTCTTGTTGGAGACGGCGATAAACGCCTTTCCCTGCAACAGGCCCCAACGGATCAGCGACTGGTAGGTGTGCCCGCTGGCCGAGAGCCCTTGCTCGGGGAACTCCCCGGCGAGCGTGCGCAGGGCGATGAAATCATGGCAGTGCACCACGTGCGGACGATGGCGCAGCAGCGGCATCCAGATGCCCAGCGCATGATCGGCCAGCACCAGCAAGGTGTCCTTGTCGACCTTGCGCAAGCGCCACAGCGCGAGCATCGGGAACAGGATGTACTGATCGATGTAGCCCAGCCATTTCCGCAGCCCGCCGCGCGCCGGCAGGCGGCACATCACGGCGGCGGGGGTCCATAGATCGGCCTGGTGGCCGCGTGCGCGCATGCCGTCGATGATCATCGCGGCGAAGCGATCCATGCTATGGCTGCCAAAAAAGGCGGGGTGACCCAACAAGATGATTTTCATGGTGATGGAAAAGTGTGCGGATAGCCGGGCGTTGCCGTGTCGTTTTTCAGGTCGTCTTTCAGGTCGTGACTTCGCCCTGCCGATCCGGGACAGGGCTTAACCCGGGTGATACAAGCGCTGGCTCGCTTGGCGCGTGGCGGCCAGCGTAATGCCGGCAAACACGAAGCCAAGCGCGTTGGCGGTCAGTTGCCCCACTACCGGCCAGGAGGTCAGCCCGAAGATGGCGATGGTCCACATCAGGATGAGAAAAGAGTTGCCGGTGCGCCTGGCCACGCGCAATGCGCGCCACATGCCGTTGACGAAGATCAGCGCCTTGAGCAAGATGCTCAGATAGCCGACCAGGCCCATCTCGCCAATGACGCGGCCGGTCTCGGTTTCGCTGATCACGAACAGCAGGCCGGTCTGCAGGAAGTAGTTGGCAAGGTTGCTGCCAAGCCCCAGCCCGCTGCCAAGCAGGCTCTGCTCGGCCGAGACATCGTTGACACCGAAGAACATCGACTCCACCCGGTCGCTGAAGCTCTCCATCTGCGCCGCGGAACTGAAACGCTCCAAGGTCGCGTCCACCGCCGAGCTGACGAACAGCACGATGACCACGCTCATGAGGATGGAAACAATGCCCCACGACAACGCCGTCCTGCGCCGTTTTCCCTTGCCGTAGCGCAAGCTTGCCAGCAGCGCGATGCCAAACACGATCGGCAACAACAGGATGGCCGAACGCGACCCGCTGACCAGCGAGGCAATGAACAGACTGCCGATGACCGCCAGCGAATACAGCTTGCCCAAGAGCCCCGGCTTCTGCTCGCCCAGCACCGCCTCCAGCGCGAAGGGGCTGACGATCGCCAGGAACAGGGTGTAGCCCAGCGTGAACGAGAAGGTGCCCGTGGTGCGCACCACGTCGGCCGTCACGCGGAAGACCGTATCCGGATCGCCCTCGATCTGGCGATTGAGGAAACTCTCCGGCGGCTGAAAATGCTGCACCAGTGCCAGCGGCGCCATGAACAGCAGCATGGCAAGCGCGGCCTTGTAGATGGCTTCCAGGTCCTGCTCCTCGAGCAGCTCGGCCGCGGCGTAGGCAAACCACAGGTACAGCAGCCAGAAGCGCACGCCGATCAGGAAAATGGGCAGCGAGTTGATGCCCGCAACAAGTTGCAGCAAGCCCCAGAAGCAGACAATGGCCGACCACCACAGCAGCATGCGCACGGTGCGCCGAGCCGGGGTAAAGCCTGAATAGCGCACCGCGTGGTACAGCGCGTACACCACCATCAGGTCGCGCAGCAGGATCAGCGGCATGGTGAGCGAATCCGAGACCCACTTGCGCGCGGCGCCCTCGAACACGGCAATCACGAAGACCGTGATGAAGATCCGCCCGAACACGGTGACGCGCGCCCGGCGGGCTGGCACGGCGGGCTTCGCGTAGGCAAGGGAATGGCTCAGCATAGCGCGGCTACCGTTTCGGCTGCACTCAGGCGGTACCTCGCCCAGGTGTACTTCTGCCCGGCGACACGGGCAGGGGCGCGCGCGCGCTCCAGCTGCGCGCGATCTGTCGCCAGGGCCAGCATGCGTTGGTACAGTGCGTCCGCGCAAAGCGGCACCACCCACCCGGCCTGCGGGAATTCATCGATGATTTCTTTCGCGCCGACCCGATCCGAGAGCAGCACCGGCGTGCCGGTTGCCAGGGCCTCGGCCACCACCATGCCGAAGGAATCGAAGCGCGACGGCAGCACGAAGCAATCGGCATCGGCAAACACCTGGAACAGCGCCGGCTGCGGCAACGCGCCAAGCTGGAGCACGCCCGGCATGGCTGCAATGCGCCCGCCCAGCTCCGGCTCGACGAGCGCGCCGGCAAGCACCAGCTCCGCCTCCGGCATCCGCTCCCGCAGCCGCGCGAACGCGTCGAGCAGCAGGTCGATGCCTTTGCCCACGCGCACCGCCCCGGCAAATACAAAGCGCGGGCCGCCAGCGAGCCGGTGGCGGCGGACGTCATCCGGCAGCGTTGCGCCAAGCAGGATCGGCTTGAGCTTGGCGGGGGGCACGCCGGCGTCGATGTAGGTACGCGCGGCAAACTCCGAGCAGGTGATGATGATGTCCGCCAGCGCAATCTCCGCATCTTTTTGCGCATTGATCTGCGCAAGGTAGGTGCGGTCCTCGACCGGCATCATGGCTTCGGCCGCACGATGATGCACGGCGGGCGCCTCCAGCACACAGCGCGCGCCGATGCGCCGCGCCGCCTGGAAGGTCCGCAGCGCGGAGTTCTCATAGGCCACCACGATATCCGGGCGCACCGCCTCCACCCGGGCGGCCACCCATTGGTCGAACAGATGGAAGATCCTGTGCGCGTAGGCTGACCCGGAGCGGCCGACATAGCGATTGAGGCCAAGCTTGAGCACACCCGGAAAAAACACCGGGTGCCGCCGCAGCGCCCTGGGGATGGCGACCTCGCGCACCTTGGCGTGATATCCGGCCGGCAGCCACCAGGGCGGCGCCTCGCCCGGGGCACGCACCGGCACACCGGACCAGTATTGCTTGAGCATGTCGTGCTCATAAAGCGCCTGTGCCATCTGGTGCGAATGCTGCAGGCCGGGATGCGTGACGAGAGCTTTCATGCTTCGCTCCCCCGTGGGGTGCCATCGAGCCTCGCTCCCGCGGGCACGGCTTGCGCATGCGGCCCGGCGCAACGCGTGGGCCGGCCGGGCGGCTGCATGCGCAGCGTGCCCGCCAGGCGCACGCCCTGCACGAAGCCACCCCAGCCACCCAGCAATTGCCCGGGCAGGCTGCGTGGGCGCTTGAGCAGGCTGTGCGCCAGGAAGTAAGCGCCCGGGCAACTGCGCGATCCGACCAGCAGCTGGAACAGCACCAGCCGCAGGCGCATCGCCGGCGGGGCGTATGCCATCGAGATCGCCGTCATGTTGCAGGTCTCCTCGAAGCAGCGCTTGCGCGCATAGCTCTGGCGCTCGTAGTTGTAGCGCGCGGCCGGATAGTGATCGACGATGGCGCCGGGATCGAGCACCAGGCGCCATCCTGCGTGGCGCAGCATCTGGCACATCCACGTCTCGTTGCCCGGCTGCGCGCCCTGCCCCTGCAGCCGCTCGTCAAAGCGCGCGGTGCCCAGTGCCGCGCGGCGCAGGATCCAGTTGCAGCCCTTGAGCGTTTCCACCGCGCGCGGCGCGCCGCACACCCGATGGGTCTCGCCGATGATCCGGCCCCAGCCGTCGCGATAGCCGGCCAGCGCAACATCCGGCACCGCCAGTGGCGCGCCGTCGGCGCCGCGCACGACATCCCGGCCGCCGGCGCCGCCCACCGTGGCATCGGCAAAGTGGGGCAGCAAGCGGGCCAGCCAGTCCGCGCGCGGCAGCGCGTCGTCGTCCAGGATCGCTAGCAGCTCGCCGGTTGCGTGCGGCAGGCCGGCATTCATGGCAGCTACGACGCCAGGCTCGGTCACCTTGACTACCAGCAACGCCGGATAGCGAGCCGGCGCCGTATCTGCCAGCCACGCAGCCGTGGCGGGATCATCAGCGCCGCGGCAGACCACGATCAGCTGAGCCGGCGCCGGCACGAGCGCGGCGGCCGCCTGCAGGCAGCGCTGGAGCATGTCCGGGCGCCGGTAGGTCGGGACCATCAGCGTAACGCTGGGCGCATCGCTCATTGTGTGCTTCCTCCATGGGGCGCAAGGCGCTCGTCGCCTGGCAGCAAGCGCCCGGCACGCACGGCCGCGGCGAGCTCGCAGACGATCGCCGCGGCCAGCCCGGACGACAGCCCGAGCTGGAACCACAGCACGCCATCGAGCGTGGTGAGATCGAAAAAGCGCGGCGCAACCGCGCACCAGGCCAGCACCACCGGCACCTGCACGAAGGCAAAATGATTCAGGCCGCGATTGGCCAGCAACTGCCAGGCGATGCCGACCACGCTGGCAAAGCCCGCGCCAAGGCAGGCGATCACCAGTTCGGCGCCCAGCGAAGCGTAGTTCGGCCCCACCAGCCACAGCAGTAACCCCGGCCAGGTCACGGCCAGAAGCACCAGCGCGGCGGCAGGCAGGCAAGCCAGCGCCACCCAGCCGGCAAAGCGCCGCAGCACGCCGTCGCGCGCTTGCGCGAAGCGCGGAATCACGTACGCGGCCACCACTGCACCCACCGGCATCAGCAATTGCCCGATGCGCGACAGCGCGCCCAGCGAGGCCGTTTGCCCGACCGCGCCGTGATAGGCGACGATGGCGAACACCAGTTGCCCCTGGACGCAGTAAAACGCCTCCAGCGGCAATTGCCGCCGCATGATGCGGCCGATGTACTGGCTGTCTTCCAACTTGCCGGCGCACCCGGCATGCGCCGTCAGTGGTATCTCCCGCGCGATCCAGCGCTGCACAAACGGCACGCGCAGCCCCGCGAACAGCACGTTGACGAGGGTCGCTCCCAGCACGCCGAGCAGGCCCAGCGCGTAGAGCGCGCACGACAGCACCAGGCGCCCCATGGACAAGCCGGTATCCAGCGCCTGCAGCGCGGGCGCGCGGTTGGCAAACAGCAGCACCTGGTCCACGACGCGCGATTGCATGTCGAAGTACCAGGTCGCCAGCAGCAGCGCCAGCAGCAACACGATCAGGACCGCGCCGGCATGGTTGCGATACAGCAGCCACGCGGCAATCGCCAGCACCACCGGCAACAGCCAGGCGGAGAGCTTCCAGCGCTGGCCCATGGCCGCGCAGGCCAGTTCCGCGGCACGCTCCCGGTCTGGCCAGGTCTTGCCCAGCAGCGCGTTCAGTCCAAGCTGGATGCCACCCTTGGTGACAATGGCGATGGCGCCCATGATGAGGCCGACCACCGTGTAGACGGCGTAGTCGCCCACATCGAGCCAACGGGCCAGCAGCAGGCCAGTGACCGCGCCGATCCCCTGTGAAAGCACCGCATAGACGAGGAACCTGAGCAGCTTCACGGCGGTCCCGCTCCCCGCTCGATGACGCTGTGGCATGACGGCGCGACCATGGCCTTGTCTCCTTTATCCCGCCGCCGCGTGGTGGACAGGCTGCGTGGCTTCGGCCGCGCCATGGATGATGTCGAGCAGCCGCTGTGCGGCCTGTCCGGCATGGAAGCGCCGGGCAAAGGACTGCCGCGCGGCAATGCGCATGCGCGCTTGCGCGGCGGGCTCCGCCTGCAGCCACTGCTGCAGGCAGGCGGTTGCGCCCTGCGCCGTGTCGGGGCCCACCAGCCCGGCGCCGTCGGCGACGATCTCGCGCCAGATATTGACCTTGTCGGAGATCAGCACCGGCACGCCGCAGCCAAGCGCCTCGGCCACCGCCACGCCGAAGTTCTCCTGGTGCGAAGGCAGGCAGAACACCTCGGCCGCGTGAAACGCGCCCCACTTGAGATCGCCTTTGAGCATGCCGGTCCAGCTCACGCGCGTGGACAGCCCATGCGCGGCAATGCGTTGCTCCAGCATCGCACGCAGCGCTGTGTCGTAGGGGCCGGCCAGCACCAGATGCAGCGCGGGATGCGCGGCGGCCACGCCGGCGAAGGCTTCGACCAGCAGGTCGCAGCCCTTCTTCTCGTGGATCCGGCCGAGGAACAGCACGATGCGCTTGCCGCGCACCGCCGGGAAGGCGCTAAGGAAGACCTCGCGCAACGGCGCGCTGTCCTGCGGCGGCTGCGCCGTGCCGTAGCTTGCCACCACCTCCCGGCAGCGATACGGCCAGAACGCGCCGCTGGAGCGCAGCTTCTCCTCGCCGCACGTGAACAGCACGCCGCGCGCATGACGCAGGACCCAGTAGTCCCCCACCAGCCAGTAGAGGCTCTTCTTCAGATGCTTGAGCGGATAGTGGTCGCGAAACCAGGGGTCCAGCATGCCGTGCGTAAACACAAAATACGGCACCCGCTTGCCACGCAGCGCCAGCCACACGGCCAGCGCGTGGTACTGCCACAGGCCTTCGACAATGACCGCATCGTACGCTTCGCAATGCGCGCGCAGCCAGGGCACCATGCGCCGGTTAAAACCGTACTTGAGCGATGACGGCCCCAGCGCGATGACGTCGAGCTCGCTGTCGCGCACGCAGGGCGCATCGGGCGCATCGCCGCAGCACACCTGCACCTGTACGCCGCGCTCACGCAAGGGCGCGCGCAGCTGGCGCACGCCCTCGATCGGGCCGCCGCCACCCGGATCGATCGACGAGATCACGTGCAGGATCTTCATGGCCGGGTTCCGGGAGCCACCGGTGACGAGTCGCCCGCCGCGGCCTTGCGCGCGATGAAATGAAACCAGTACACGTCGTGCAGGTCCTGGCCTTCGCGCACCGGCTCGCCATTCAGGTTGCCGAACACCACATCGGTGTGCAGCCCCAGCTCCGCGAGCGCGCGCTTCTGCGCAGCGAACTCGGTATAGACGATCACGATGCCGAACTTGTGGGCGGCGCAAACCCGGATGGCATAGCCATCGAACTCGCGGTTCAGCCGCGAGTGCCGCAGGTAGTTGAAGGTGGCAATCGGCAGGTTGCAGATCACCCGCGCGGTATCGATGCCAACCGCGACAGGGTTGGCCGACAGATGCGGAAGCCGCACGAAGCGCGAGAGATTCTCGCGATAGCTCGGCCCACGCATGTTGTGCGTGGAGAACAGCATCAGGCCGCCGGGCCGCAGCACGCGCGCGAACTCGCGCAGGATGGCGACGCGCCCCGCGTAGTCGACCGCATCGATGCCGTTGAAGCTGAACATCACCAGCGCGAAGCTGTTATCCGCAAAGCGCGACATGTTGCGCGCATCCATCTGCATCACCCGTACGCCGGGATGATTGCGCTGGCAGATCTCGACCATCTCGGGCATGTAGTCGACCGCCGTGTAGTCGTCGCTCAGCGCGCGCAGCAGCGCCACGGTGCGCCCGCCGCCCACGCCAACGTCGAGGATGGGCTGGCCCCGCACTTCGTCCGCCACGCTGGCGATCGCCGCGGCCTCGCCAGGGTCGGTCCAGTCGCTGGCGGTGCCGAACCAACGGCGCGCTCCCCAGCTACGCCATGCGTGTTGATTGATGCGATCCTGCGCCGTGCCTGAAGCCATGACCACCTCGTGAAGATGAGCAACGTTGGACCAAAGCGCAGCCGTGCCGCCGGCATGCTTTGCCGGGCAGATGACCGGTCTGCATGCGGTGAGGATGCCGGGGCGGGATTCGGGTTTCTGTACGTTGCCACACACGGGTCGGCAGGCCGGGAACAGGCAAGATCGGCGTGCGCCGCAAGGTATGCGCGGGACCTGCTTCAGGCGTAGCGGCGGGGTACCGCCAGCATCGCTTTCCTGCAGCGCAAGGGGGACATCCGGCACCGCGGGCATCCTCGCGTGCCGGCTGGCTATCTCCCCTCATCCTGATGGCTGAGATGGCTCTCATCCGTTTGTCCCGCGGCGCTCGCCCAAGGCTCATGCCGACGGCGCAAGTGGGTCGCGGGCTCCACCTCGGCGCGAGTTTCAAGATTGATTCGCCACGCGGACGCGCTACCCGAAAAAGCCATAAATGCGCTATCAACACCTCTTTCGGTTACAGCGGTGAAACATGATTGTCCGATAACTGTTTCAGTCCTGAAACTTAATCCCGGCAATTATCCATCACCCGTTCGGGTAACCCGCCATGCGGCCACCACCAAGGCTTTCCGGATGATGAGAACAATTCTCTCCAACCCAATTGGAGCGCCGCCAAAGCAACTTGATTTCGTGCAGATCAGACCATAATATGACCTTAATTCGTTTTAAGACGAATGGCATTTTGGGGTGGGTTCAGGGGGTCAGCCTTCCGGCTTGCGGTCAGTTCCCGGCAATAAAAACGGGCAGTCCGGCTTGGCGGTGGTACGGGGATAAATAAGGGCGGCGCGCGTGGAGCACCACGAGGGTCGCGCAGGTCATTATTCCGCTGCGTTCAACCTGTTTCCTACCGCAATCCTACGGGGGGAATAACAACATGAACGCACTGCTCATCGAGGGTCACCCACTGCTGCGTCTCGGGTTGCTGCAAATGCTCGAGCGCATTCACGGCGTCGACCACGTCATCACTGTCGACCCGGCCGACGTCGCCCTGCTGGAAGGCAACCATTGCGACCTGCTCGTGTTCGGCATGCCGGCCGACACCGACGCCGGATGGCAACTGCTCAACAAGGTGCGCTCCGTGCTCTCGGCCGAGCGCTTGCTGCTGCTCGCCGATATGATCCCGCTGCAGATTCCGGCGCTCGCCATGGCGCAAGGGATCTGCGGCTGCCTGCCGAAATCCGCTTCGCTCGCGGTGCTGGAAGCCGGCATCCGCCTGGCCATGGTTGGCGGGCAATACGTGTGCGGCCAGAACAATCGCCAGGCCGGTGCGTCAAGCAGCGGATCGCCGAGCCTCTCGGCCGGCAACTATCCCGTAGTTGGGCGCGTTCCCGTGCTGGCGCCACTGACTGACAGCGGGCAGTGCAACCCCGCCGGCATGCGCATCCAGGCCACGCCATCCTCGCGCGAGTCCCTGGCCGCGGTGTCTCGCCAGAGCGCTGCGGCGGCCGATGCCGGTGGCACCGGCGGGCACGGCGAGACCGCGTACGGCGAAGCCGAGATGCTGCAGATTACCCCGAGGCAATATGAGGTGCTGGTGCTGCTGGCGCGCGGACATCCCATCAAGACCGTGAGCCGTATGCTCAATATCTCGGTGGCAACGGTCAAGAGCCATGCTTGCACCCTGTACCAGCGGCTCAAGGTACGCAACAAGGGCGAGGCGGTCTACGCGGCGCTCCAGCGCGGCGCGTCGCTGGAATGGGTCAGCGGCGACGAGGCCTCGCCGCGCGCGGCGGTGCGCAACGCGTCGTCTGCCGGCACCAGGCCGGTACGCGCGGTCGCGGAGTACGGCACGGGCGTTTCCGCCGCGATGCGCTGAGGCGCGCTTGCGGCGCAGCCAACCGGCGGCGGCAGGTGTAAGCCTGCCGCCGTTGTCTTTTGTCCGAGTCCCCGGGGCGCGCTTTCCGGCATCCGTCTTGTGCCTTGCTCCTGCCCAGGGCAGGCCCCTTCGTTCGCCCTGGCGCGTCGCGCGCGCCAGTTCCGCCGTCGCAGTGCAATGTGTGACAGCGCACCGATTGCCCCTCCCCCGCCTCCTAGGATGGCAGCATCGGGGGACTGTCGCAGCCGTTGCGATGTCCCCGTCGCCAAATGCCGGAGGCTGCCGTGAACGAGATCACCGACCATGACAGGCAACACGGGAACGCACAACGCCAATGCCGGCCGCTAGCATGCCTTGCCATGCTCTGCGCGACCCTGTTGCTCAGCGCCTGTGCAAGCTCGCCGGGCATGCACTTCGACCCCAAGGCACCCGTCAGCGCGGTCGGGCCCAATGCCATGCCCAACATCACGCCGATCACGTTGGAGGTGGTGCGCAACCAGCGCACCATGGCGCAACGCGAGGTCGAGAAGCTGGACGAACTCTATGGCAAGCCGCAGCCCTATCTCATCGGCCCGGGCGATATCGTCTCGGTGGTGGTGTGGGATCACCCGGAACTGGTCTTCCCCAACCAGACCTACAGCATCGGCGCCGCGTATGAAATCCCCGCGGTGGGCGGCGGCTCCAATGTGCCCGGCTATGTGGTGAGCGCGCAGGGCGATATCCAGTTTCCCTACGCTGGCGTGATGAAGGTCGCGGGCAGGACCGCGAACGACGTGCGCGACCAGATCGCCAAGGTGCTTTCGCGCGTGGTGCGCGATCCCCAGATGACGGTGCGCGTGCTCGCCTTTCGCAGCCAGCGCATCTATGTGGATGGCGAAGTGCGCACGCCTGGCATGCAACCGATCGACGACGCGCCGATGACGCTCATCGAGGCGCTTAACCGCGCGGGCGGCGTGCTCAACCTGACAGGCGACAATAGCCGCATCCGCATCACGCGCGGCGAGCGCAGCTGGCATGTCAACATCCCGGCACTGCTCGCGCGCGGCATCGATCCCTCGCGCATCATGCTCAAGAACGGCGACATCGTGCGCGTGGAACAGCGCGAGGACAGCAAGATTTTCGTCACTGGCGAGGTGGTACGTCCCACCACGTTGCTGATGCGCAATGGCCGCATGACGCTTAACGAGGCCATTGGCGACGCTGGCGGCGTGAACCCGAACTCCGCCAATGCGGAGCAGATCTTCGTGATCCGCAAGGCGGCGGACGGCGAGCCCAAGGTGTATCACCTGGACGGCACATCGCCGGTGGCACTGGCCATCGCCGAAGGCTTCGAGCTCGAGGCAAAAGACGTGGTGTATGTCGACGCGCGCGAGCTGGTGCGCTGGAGCCGCGTGGTCAACCTGCTGCTGCCATCGACGAGCGGTGCGTTCAGCGCCGCCAGCGTGGTCAAGTAAGCGAGACCGCGATGATCCGCTCGATCCTGGTTGTGTGCATCGGCAATACCTGCCGCAGCCCCATGGCACAGGGCCTGCTGCGCCACGCGCTGCCCGGCTGCACGGTGAGTTCCGCCGGGCTGGCCCCGCTGGAGGGCGCCGCCGCCGATCCGCATACGGTGCGCCTGCTCAAGGAGGACGGCCTCGATCTCTCAGGGCACCGCGCGCGCACCGTGGACGAAGACATGATCAACGGCGCCGACCTGGTGCTGGTGATGGACACAGAACAAAGAGAAGCGCTTGAGCGCCAGTATCCGCAGGCACGCGGCAAAGTCTACCGCCTTTGCGAGTTCATGCACGCTGACGTGCCCGATCCCTATGGCTGTTCGCAGAATATGTTCCGGATCGTGCTGGGGCTGATCAGGCAAGGGGTCGATTCATGGTCGGTGCGCATTCGCGCCATTGCACGGGATCATTGTCACGGGGAGGTAGCATGAACACGTTCAATCCACACGAGGCCTTGCCGGGGGGGCACGTTCAGCGGGAGAAGTCGATCGACCTGACCGGCTATCTCGACGTGCTGATGCGCTACCGCTGGACCTTCATCCTGATCGCGGGCACGGTCTTCGCGCTGGGCGCGGCCTACGCGTTCTTCACCAAATCCGTCTACCGTACCGATATCGTGGTGCAGGTGGAGGACACGGGGAGCAGCGCCAACACCAAGCTCGCGGGCAGCGTCGCGCCGGTCTTCGACGTCAAGCCGGCCGCCGCCGCGGAGATCGAGCTGCTGCACTCGCGCATGGTGGTGGGCAAGGCCGTGGAAAGCCTGAAGCTGTTCATCGACGCCAGGCCGAGCTACTTTCCGGTGATCGGCCAGGCGCTGGCACGCTACAACCCTGGCCTGTCGGAACCTGGCATCTTCGGCTGGGGCGGCTTCGTCTGGGGCGACGAGCGCATTACGGTAGGCCGCCTCGACATGCCGACGCGGCTGGAAGGCACCAGGATGACGGTGACGGCCCTTGACGGCAACCGGTACCGGCTGAACGTCAAGGGCGAGCAGACCATGGCAACAGGCACCGTCGGCCAGCCGCTGCTCGTGCCAACCTCACGCGGCAACGTCGAGATCCTCATTACGGAACTGGAAGGCAACCCTGGCGCCAACTTCAACGTGACGCGGCTGCCTCGGGCCATCGCCATCGCGCAGCTGCAGCAATCGCTGCAGATTGCCGAGCGCGGCAAGTCGAGCGGGGTGATCGGCATCACCCTTGAAGGCCCGGACCCGGACCTGATCGCGGCAACGCTCAACGAGATCGGCAGCGAGTATGTCGGCCAGAACGTGCGCCGCAGGGCGGAGGAGGCCGAGAAATCCCTGGCCTTCCTCGACCAGCAGCTGCCGCAGGTCAAGCAGCAGGTGGAAACCGCAGAGACGCGCTACAACGCGCTGCGCAACCAGCGCGGCACGATCGACCTGGGCGAAGAGTCGAAGCTGATCCTCTCGCAGTCCGTGCAGATCCAGACGCGCCTGCAGGAGCTGCGCTCGAAACGCCAGGAACTGGTGACGCGTTTTACCGGCAACCATCCCAGCATCGGCATCATCGATGAGCAGATCGGCAGCCTGAATGCCGCGCTCGCTGGCGTGACCACGCGTATCCAGAAACTGCCCGAAGTGGAGCAAAACGTGCTGCGGCTGCTGCGCGATGTCAAGGTCAGCACCGAGCTTTACCAGTCGCTGCTCAACGACGCCCAGCAACTCAAGCTGACCAAGGCCAGCAAGGTGGGGACCGCGCGCATGGTCGACCCGGCCGAAGTGCCCTTGCAGCCCGTGCGGCCCAACCGGTCTATGCTGGTGATATTCGCGGCCATGCTTGGCACCGTGGGCGCGCTGATCGTGGTGTGCCTGCGCCACATGCTGGACGGCGGCGTTGCCGAGGCCGACGATATCGAAAACCTGACAGGGTTCACGGTGTACTCCACCATCCCGTTCAGCCCGGAACAGTCGCGCCTGGCCGCGCAAGGCGACCCGAAAGCCGCGCTGCTGGCCTGCCGGATGCCTGACGATCCCGCCATGGAGAGCTTGCGCAGCTTCCGCACCGCCTTGCAGTTCTCGCTGCTTGGCAACCGCCATCCGGTGGTGCTGGTGACGGGCCCGGCGCCGGGTGTCGGAAAGTCCTTCGTCTGCGCCAACTTCGCCGCGGTGCTCGCCGCCGGCGGCAAGCGCGTGGTGCTGATCGACGCCGACCTGCGGCGGGGTAGCCTGAACCGGCGCTTCGACACCGACCGCGGCCCCGGCCTGACCGAGCTGCTGCAGGGCGCGCCGGTGGAACCCGCCGTGCGCAGGCAGGTTGTGCCCGGGCTGGATTTCATTCCCACCGGCACGCTGCCCGAGCATCCCGCGGACCTGCTGCTGAGTCCCGCGATGGACGCACTGCTCACTGCGCTAAAGGCGAATTACGACATCGTGCTGATCGACACGCCGCCAGTGCTCGCCGCCTCGGATACCGGAATCCTCGCAACCAAGGCCGATGCGGTCTTCATGGTGGCCCGTGCGGACTCGACTACCGTGGATGAACTGGAAGCCGCGGGCAGGGCGATCAGGCAGGTGGGTGGGGAAGTGAAGGGCGTGCTGTTCAACGGGTTGAATGTGCAAGGGCGGTGGTATCGGGCGCATTACAACTTCGGCAAGTACCGGTATCTGAACTATCGGTATCAGGACGTGGATACGGTGCAGAGCCGGTAGGGCTGCCCCGCGCAGCGCGCAATGGAAGGCGCCGGGATTCCGGCGCCTCCTTTTTTTCTTGGTGCGCGGCCGGCAAGCCGGCCGCGCTCAGGCGCTCGCCGTGCCTGATACCGCATCCGCCAACGCGCCGGCGCTGCCCTCGCTCACCTCGCTCACCTCGCTCACCTCGACGGGCTCGACCGGCTCGCCGCGCGCCAGCTGCACCTCGATGTAGCGCACCAGATGCGCCCCCAGCGCGGCGCGGCTGTCAGCAAGAAACAGCGAATGATCGAACGTGGGCAGGGTGCGCACGCGGATGTTGCCCAGGCCCTGCAGCGCTTCAAGGTTGCTGCCGAAGCGGTCCTTGGCTTCTTCCAGCCCGATATCGCTCATGCCGTAGAGGAAGTCCGTCTGCACGCCGCGCCGGTCGAGCTCCCGCATGGCGGCCCGCGCGAAACCGGTCACGGTGGTGGTGTCGTCGCCGCCGCGCCAGCGCACCACGGCGGCGGCGCAGCGTTGCGCCACGCGCCGCGTGCATCGGCGTGCGAAGCCGGACAGGATCGGCCAGACCTTGACCTGGCCGCGCCACAGCCGCTGCCAGTTCTGCACGCGGCGCACGGCAGCGACGTAGCCCCGCATGGACTGCACCCGTTCGTTCACGGCGGCGGTGTCGGCATCGTCCCAGCGGAATTTCGCCAGGTTGGCCAGGACCAGGCCATTGACCCCCGGATTGCGCAACGCCACGTGCAGGCTGATGAACGCGCCCGAGCAGACCCCGGACATGACGATGCGCTTGTACCCCTGCGCGCGCAGCCAGTCGACGGCGGCACTGGCATCGTCGCATGCGCTCTGCGCGTAGACCGCCGGAATGCTCATCTGGCGTGCCGGGGCCGGGCTATCGCCCAGCGTGGAGAGGTCGAGGCGCAATGCGGTCACGCCGTGCCGGGCCAATTCGCGCGACAAGCTCACAAAGACCCGCCCGTCGCCCACATGGTGGTTGCCGCCGGTATTGGGAAAGAGCACCGCGACATCGCTCGCGCCACGCCGCGCGGGATGGCAAAGGATGCCGAACTGGCGGCCGCGGTCCAGCCATACCCGTTGCTCGCGCACGCCGTCCACCTCGCATTCCAGCGCGGGGCTCTCGTTGCCTGGCGCAGGCAGGCCGGGTGCGGCGCCGCGGCGCCCGGCGGCAACGGCCGGGCGCACCCAGGCCAGCACCGCTTGCCAGGCGCTCTCAGGCACCTGCGCGTACTCGGCGGCTTGCATCATGCCGGGATACTCGCCAAAGGTGCCCAGGGTGACCTCGGCCCCCGATCCGCGATAAAGCGTACCCATTTCTGCGACGGGGGAAGCGGCCCCCGGCCAGGCGTCAAGCAGCAGCACGCGCGGCGCGGGGCAGCCCCTGCGGCGGGTCAGACGCAGGCCTTCGAGCGTTGTCACGGTGTCGGGCTGAAAGCGGTAGGCGAGCACTTCGAGCGATCCGTCGGTGGGCGGCGTGAGCTCGATGTCGGGGATGACGTTGTTGACCCAACTGGTGTGCAACGCACGCAGCTCGCGCAGATAGGCGCGCCCGCTCACCACCGGCGCCAGCAGCACCAGGCCGGCCACGACATCGGGCTCTCGCGCGGCCAGTGCCTCGGCGGCGAGCACGGCCAACGTGGCCCCCAGGCGCAGGCCGCACAGCACGACCCGGCTCACTCCGGCCTGCTCGCGCAGCACGGCTACCGCGCCCAGGATGCCGTGCACGCACCAGGCAATATGCTCGCCATCGGCGTCGGAGCCGGCGGAGTCCCCGGTGCCGGGATAGTCGAAGCGCAGCACCGGCAAGCCCCCGGCGGCGAGGTCTGCCGCCAGGTGGCGAAACGCACGATGCGACCACATCGCCTCGTGGCCGTGGGGGTTGCACAGCACCACACCCGTGGTGCCTGCAGCCTCGTGCAGCCAGCCGGCACAGCCCTCGAACAAGACCGGTTTCATGCGCTCTCCCAAGGAAAAACGAGGCGTTGGCCCCAGGCATTGGCGCACGCAGAAACGGGTACGCTTTGTCTTCTGTTGTTGCTTGTATGTGCCCTTGCGCCATGCCCGCCGGCGGCTCCCGGCCTGGCACAACCCAAAAAATGCCGTGTCGCGGCCCGCCCAACGGCCCCAATTGGCCACGACAGTCTGCGGTTTTCGCGACAACGCGCAACGTGCGGGGCACGTTGCGCGCTGGTTGCGAGGCGGCGTTTCACAAGGTCCTGCCGCACGCAGAAATGGGTACGCTCATGGAGATTTCCCTGGCGTCCCCGGACATCAGGAGGCTGGCATGGAGCCCTGGCCCGCCTGCTGCTCTGCCGTGCCGTGCCGGGCCGGGCGCGACTCCAGCGCCAGCGCTTCGGGACGCGCGGCCGGCAGCGGCAGCCCCAGGTACGGGCTCATCGCGGCGAAGTCCGCGCGGTTGCTGCGCCGGCGCGTGACGCCATTGAGCATGCCGCCGGCAAGCCGCGCACTGGCACGCGCCAGGCGCTTTAGCGTCTCGTCCACTTGCGCGGCGGGCGTGACATCGGCGCGCACCACCAGCAACGTCGAGCCGGCCAGGTTGGCGACCAGGGTGGCATCGGCCACGGCCAGCACCGGCGGCGTGTCGATGATGATCAGGTCGAAGCGGGCCTTGCAGGCTTGCAGCGTCTCGGCCAGCGCCGGCATCATCAGCAGCTCGGAGGGATTGGGCGGCATGGATCCGGCGGTGATCACCGAGAGCCCCGACACCACGGTGGGCCGCACCACGGCCGCGAGTTCTGCCTGGCCCGCGAGCAGTTCGGCCAGCCCCGGCTCGGCGGCCTGGTCGAACCAGTTGGCGACCTTGCCACGGCGCAGGTCGGCGTCGATCAGCAGCACGCGCTGGCCAGCCTCGGCGAACAGCACGGCCAGGTTGACGCAGGCAAAGGTCTTGCCGGTGCCGGGCGCCGGGCTGGTCACGGCCAGCACCGCGTCGGGCGCATTGCGCACGGCGAAATGCAGGGCCGCGCGCACGCTGCGCAGGCCCTCCACCGCGAGCGCGTGCGGCGAGCGCCGCGCCAGCAGGAAGCGGTCATGCAGCCCGCACCGCAGCAGCCGCTCGGCCTCGCCGGTGGAGAACCCGCCGGGTTCGGCCAGGGCGCTGCCAGGAGCAGGCGCGTACAGGCGCGGGCTGGGCTGGGCGGCGAAGCCCATCATCATGCCCAGGCGGCGATGCACCTCGGACTGGTGCTCAAGCTCGGTCTGCTCGCTGCTGAACGCGATCTCGCCGAGCATGGGCATGCCCAGCCGCGCCTCGGCATCGGCGGCATCCCCCACCGAGGGCCTGTAGCGCTGCCGCGCGGCCACGCCGGCCAGCCCGAGGCACAGACCGAGCAGCGCGCCGCCGCCGGTGAGCGGCCACGGGCCAACTCCGTCGGGCCGGGCGGGCGCAAGCGCCGCATCGACGATGCGCATGTTGTTGGAGCGATCCGACCGCACCAGCGAGAGCTGCTGCACCCGGTTGCGCAACGTCATGTACATGTCCTCGGCCACCTTCACGTCGCGCGTGAGCGCCACAGACTCGCGCTCCGTCTCCGACAGGTTCTGCATGCGCGAATCCATGTCGCGGCGCACCTTGCTGAGCTCCTGGATCTGGGTGTCCACCGTGCGCACTTCATTGCTGTCGGTGGTAAAGCGTTGCAGCAGGCGGGTACGCTCCAGCCGCAGCGCGGCGATCTGGCGCTGGTAGTCCATGCTGCCGTTCAGGTATGACTGTGCGTCCTGGGTCGGCGCCATGGTGCCGCTACGGGTGCGGTAGCGCGTGAGCGCGGCCTCGGCGCGCTCGAGCTCGCCCTGCACGCGCGGCAGCTCGCCAGTGACAAAGGCAAGGCTGCCGGCCGCATCGTCGCGGCGCTGGGTGGTCTGGCTGTCGATATACGCTTGCGCCACGCCATTGACCAGCGCGGCGGCCAGCTTGCGGTCGGGATAGCGCCAGGAAATGCGCACCGTGCCGGCGTCGCGCGTGTGTTCGTCCACCACCAGTTCGCGCGAGATGGCATCCATGGTGGAAAGCGGATCATGGCGCACCAGTGCGAAGCGCGTGCCCGGCAGGGCATCGAGCTTGGCCACCTGCAGCTCCACCTCGTTGCCCGCGGCCGGCTCGCCCGCCACGCCCTCGAACAGCAGCGCATTGCCGGCATACAGGCGATAGTGGCCCTGCGGCTGGACCTCCAGCATCAGCGGCACGTTAAGCAGGCGCTCGGGCACCGCCAGGCTGTCGATCTGGATGCGCTCGCCGCCCCAGGCATAGCCCAGGCTTTCCGGCCAAGCCGCCATGGCTTGCCCGGGCTCGGCAAAGCGCGCCACCAGCGCACCCACCAGCGGCGCGCGCAACGGCGCCGCCGAGACGTCCAGGCGCAGCCGCTCCACCACGGGCCCGACCACCGCGCGGCTGGTCAGCATGCCAGCGTCGAACGGGGCAGCGGGGCCGCCCTGCGCCCCACCGCGCGCACCGGCATTCTGGCCTGCGTCGCGTGGCTCCACCTGCACCAGCGCCTCGACGCGATAGTGCTGCGGCATGGACAACGCGACCAGCGCACCGATGGCGCCGCCAGCGAGCGTCAGCGCAACGATCCAGCCAAGGTGATCGACAAGTGCGCGCGAGCCGCGCGCGCGCGGCTGCTCCGGCTCATTTGCAGCCGGCGACGCACCGGCGAAGGACAACCTGTTCACGGCAATCTCCCTGACCCAACCCCGCTCCCGCCTCAAGCACTGGCAAGCGCCGGCAGCAAACGATCGAACTCGCGCTTGACGAGCTTGTAGCATTCACAGGAGTGCGCCTCCAGCCCATGCCGGTCGAGCACCGTGATGTGCCCGCGGCTATGCTGGATCAGGCCCAGGTCCTCCAGCTTGCCGGCGGCTTCCGTCACCCCTTCGCGGCGCACCCCCAACATGTTGGCGATAACCTGCTGGGTGATCACCAACTCGTTGGACGCCATGCGATCGAGGGCCAGCAGCAGCCAGCGGCAAAGCTGCTTGTTGAGCGAATGGTGACGATTGCACACGGCGGTCTGCGCGATCTGGGTGAGCACGGCCTGCACGTAGAGCAAGGTGACGCGCTGGATGGCCGGGGAGTGCGTGAATTCCTGCTTGAGCGTGGCGGCCGCGAGGCGGTAGGCAAAGCCCGGCGTGCGTACCTCGACGCGGCAGGGCATGGTGTCGCCACCGGTCAGCACCGGGATGCCGACGAGGCCTTCATTGCCGATGGCAGCGATCTCGACCGTGGCGCCGTCCTCCAGCAGCGACAGCATCGAGACGATGGCCGTCGTGGGAAAATAAACATGATGGATGCGTTGGCCTGAATCGGTGAGCAACTGCCCGGCGCGCATGCGTACCAGCTCAAGGTGCGACGACAGTGAGTCCCAATCCTTGCGCGGCAAGGCGCCAAGCACATGGTTGACGTGCAGGTCCGAACGCTGACTGATCATTTCTCTCTCCCCGTGACCAGCCGTACGAACACCTTGACCGAAGCCGGCCCACCGTGATCCGGAGGACCTGCGCCGACCACCTTTTCTTTGTCACTGGTTCGCACGGCATTTGTGCTTGTATTAAGGGCCATATGTGGCCCTGCCAACAGTAGCCGCACGGCTGAAACCTGATCATCCTTCGGTAGGTGTGAGAGCGCCGCCGGGCCGCTTGGCCGGTGCGCGGCAATGACGGCCGGGCGGCGCTTCGCACCGCCATTGCCTGGCGTCATTCCGCCTCTTCAGGCGCCTGGCGCGCTGTAGGCAATGGCGCGGCGCGCGTTGAGGGCATGGACCTCCCCCATCGGGATGGGATCTGCCTGCGCAAGGCCTACACCCTGCGCGCCTTCGCGGCCTCCAACTTTCGGGCCGTTGTCGGGTAAGAGTTTCACGCGCCGCTGGCTGCCGGGCGCGAGATGGAACCAGTCGTGTTCCGCGCGAAAGGCGATATCGTCGATGTGCACCCACCGCGCAAAGCGCCGGGTGGACACTGTGAGCCACCAATCGCCGTCCTCGCGCGCCACGCCGGCCGTCAGCTCCGGCGGCTCGAGCGCGGCCGCGCTGCGCTCGGGCAGGTAGCAGGCCTGGCTCAGCAGCGCGCCGTCGCAAGGATCGACCAGCGCGGCGCGCACCACGTCATGCAGGCGCGGCCCGAAGCGATAGGCGTATGTGAAATCGAAAAAGGCCCCCGCCAGCGCAGCGCCGCTGATGCGCCGCGTGGAGCGCGGAGCCAGGCACACATCGCGCGCGACATCGAGCACCGGGGTCTCGCCGTCGCGCCAGCATTGCAGCTGCAGGCGCACATTGCGCGGCGTGGCGCGCTCATTGATCAGATGCAGGTGAATGCCATTGAGGCCTTCGTCAGTGATCAGCACCTGCAGCGGCTGCCACACCTGGCGCAAGGCATGCCAGGCCGACTTGGGCCGGGCCAGCGCATCGACGATGCCCCAGCCCGCGCCGGGCAACAGGTCCTGCAACTGCCACACCAGGGCGCCCGAGCAGGTCGAGCCCGCTCGCCGCCATTCGCTGAAAACGTCGGTCATCAGCTCCGCCACCACGGCGCGGGACAACGCCAGGTAGCGTGCCGTGTCCTCGTAGCGCAGGCGCGGCGGGTCCACCTTGAACAATTCACGCAAATAGAAGTCGCGCACGTCTTCGAAGTCCCAGCCGCTGCCGGCATCTCGCGGCACTCGGGCCTTCCAGCGCGGATCATGCACGGGCGGCACCGCAAGCGCGTCCGCCATGGTACGTGCGCATGGCACGTTGGAAAACGCCAGGCACTCCGAGGTAAACCGCACATTGGCGCGGCGTGCGTCGCCAAGCGAGCGCTGGTAGGCGCCCACGCCGTAGTAGTGCGTCACGCCGCTGTCGGCCTGGAAGGGCCACGCACCGCCGCACGGCGAGTTGCGCACATACACCGCGTCGGGATGCCAGGCCGCAATACACGCCGGAATGATCTCGTCGAACAAAGGCTGGCGCCAGGTGGCCGCGGGCGTGCCCATCATTGCGGCCTGCTGCTCGACTTCGCTGCCGCCACACAGCACCGCCACGCTGGGATGGTGGCGATGCGCCGCCAGCCACTCGCTGACCTCGCGCGTGGCCTGCGCCATCAGCGGGCGCGCGGCCTCGACGCTGGCCGAATAATCGAAGTTCGCAAACATGAAATCCTGCCAGACCAGCAGGCCGAGCGCATCGCACGCGTCGAAGAAGGCCTCCCCCTGGTAGCAGGTGACGCCGCTCACGCGCACCATGTTCATGCCCGCGCCGTGCGCCAGCGCGAGCCACTTCTGTATTTCGTCGGGCGCATCGGCGTGGCTGGCAAGGTCGTGGCTGGTCCAGCAGGCCCCGCGGCAAAAGATACGCTCGCCGTTGACGCGCAGCGCAAACCCCTGGGCGTCCTCTTCGCGGTCCGCCACGCCGTCGGTGCCGCCCTGGACGGTTCGGTCGAGCTCGATGCGGCGAAAGCCGACCTGCCCGCACACGATGCGCTCTTCGCCCAGCCGCAGATGCACCGCATAGCGCTCGGGCGCGCCATGCGTGTGCGGCCACCACAAGCGCGGCTCGGGCACGGACAGCTCGCCCTCGTAGACGATGCCGCCAGTGCCAGCATCCACTGCCTTCATGGGTGCCTCGCGGCCATCGGCGCACAGCATGATCGTCATCGCTGGCGGCAGCAGTGCCATGTCACGCAGGCGGAGCCGGATGACGCCACCCTGCGCCGCATCGGCGGCCAGGCTAGCCTGCAGGTCCAGGCGCGCCGTCATCAGCGGGCTCGCGTCGGTGGCAAGGGGCAGCAGGTCGATGCCGCGCCAGGGCCCGATCGTGTGCACGCTCGGGCACCAGCCGGGCATGTGGCCAAGCAGCGTGGTGCGGACCAGGCGCAACGTGGGCGGCGTGATCATGCGCGGCTTCCAGCGCACCGGGCCGCGCTGCGTGCGCAGCCAGCGGTGCAGCGATCGAAAGCACAGGCAGAGCACATGCTCGCCATCGAGATGGAGCTCGGCCTCGAACGCCGTAAACATGTTCTGCGCATCGAGCACGCGCACCGCATCCAGCCAGACCTCGGCCACGGTAGCCAGGCCGTGCAAGCGCAGGCGGTACGCGCCGGCGCCGGACACCGTCACGCGGTACCAGTAGTCGTGATCGTGCAGCGGCCGCGGTGCCGCCGCCTGCCATTGCCCCGCCGCCTGGAGCGCCTGCGCCACGGTCCCCGGCACCTGGGCCGCCATCCATGGGCCGCGCCCGGCCAGCGCCGCGGGCGATGCCACGGCGCCAGCGGGCGTCTCCAGCAAAGCCCAGTCGCCGGCGAGCGGTTGCCGGTGCACTGGTCGCCCGGGGACGGGTGTCAAGCCAAGCGGCGCATGCATGGCGCTCGGCCCTCAGTACTCGGCTTCGCCCACGTAGCCCGCCAGCGCCGGCACTGCCGCCTCGTAGGAGGCCTCGAGCTGTTCCAGGCAATCCTGGCAACGATCCACGCGGCGGCTGATAATGGAGCGCACCAGCCGGAACTGCATCACCATGGCCTCGGACGCGAGCTTCTGGCACGCGCCCGCTATGCTCTCAGGCATCGGCTGGCCATGCTGCGCCAGCCAGCGCAGGTACTGCCCGAGCAGCTCGAAGTTGGCGCCGAGCTGGCGCAGCACGCTAAAGGCGTAGGGATGGAAGGTTTGCTCACCTCCGGCCATCAGTGCCTCCTGATGCGCGGGAAACGCCGTGCGGAAAGCCGTGATGGGATTCTGGCGCGGACGGCGCGCGAGGTGCTTGCGCAAGAGCGCCAGCGAGGCGCGCACCAGCATCGTCCCTTCCAGCGCGGGAAACCGGCGGCGCGCCACCTCGGCGTACGGGAACAGCAGGTTCACGTCGTCCGCCAGCGCGGGCAGGCGGCGGAACAACCCTGCGTAGTCCTCGCCGGTGGCCACGTGATAGCCCTCGTTATGGAAGTAACCCACGGACTGCGCCTCGGGCATCATCACATCGATGCCGATGGTGGTCTTGGTATGCTCGCGCCGGTATGACGTAGCCCGGTTATCCGGCAGGTAAAAGCCATCCACCTCGAGCAGTACCACGTGGCCGCGGCAGGTCTGCCCGGCGACGCGGTCTTCCATCGACTCATACAGCGACAGCTCCTGCACCACCACGCCGTAGAGACGTTCGAGATCGTCCAGCGGGTATTTGAAGAAGGTGAACTGATCACCCTCGAAATCCTGCGACACGGTGAACCCGAGCGCCGCAACCGGGTCCAGCTCCCAGCCGTGCAGCAGTTCGATCCACAAGTCTACATAGCAGTTGGTCTGCGGCCAGACGGGATTGCCATTGTGCAAGGCGTGCGACACATGCATGCCGCGCTCTAGCGTTCGCGGGTCAACGAGCATTACAGCCCTCCCAGGGTGGCGCGTACGTCCTTGGGCCACAGCGACAGGTCGAAGCCGTGGTGGCGCAGCAGCGCCAGCGTCAGGCGCTCGATGCCAAATCCCACGCAGCCGGTATGTGCCGGCTCGCCGTCGGCGGTGCGCAGCGTCCACACCTGGCCGAAGTGGTCCATGTGGTAGTTGAAGCTCATGCACGCCGTGGGCGGAGCGCCCTCGTTGATCGGGATGAGCAACTCGAACTTGAGCTTCAGTTCGCGCTGGCTGTCCGCCACGATCTTGCCGCCACGCCCGAAGAACGGGTCATTGGCCACATCCACCTCGTGCGGAAGCTCGAGCATGGTGGCCAGCTGCTGGCCGCGCTCCATCCACAACTGGCGAAAGGCGATGATCTGCCCGGCATCGCCCAGGCGCACATACTCACGCTGGCGGAACATCTGCATGCGCGCCGGATCGATCGAAGGTTCGTGGCGGAAGCAATACGACAGCACATCCACCACCAACCCCTGCGGCGGCATCGGGCCGCGCCGCGCCACCGCCGGATAGATCGGGTAGCACGCGGCCGGCGTGAGCACCACGCGGGTCGGCCGCTGCTCGTCGGCCCATTCCTCGCCCGCCTCCATCCGTGCAAGCAGGCGATGGTGGTCGCGATCGCTGCCGCAGAAGCTGTGCACGGTGCCGGCTAGCTGCGGAAAGCTCTTCAGGTAGTCGCTAGCCTCGAAATCCTGGCGCGACATGGCGGGCGGAAAGCGCATCACTTCCGCACGCTGGTCGGCGCCAAGCGCGGTGACGGCCACGTTCAGGCCGTCCGCAATGGCCTCGAACACCGCACTGCGGCCATAGACGCCATCGACCCCGCTCGGGATCAGCAGGCCCGCCTCGATCAATGCTTGCTGGTAGCGCCGCTGGCCTGCCTGCGGATCACTGTACGAAGGCATAGCTGTCGACGCGCCGGCGGCGTCCGCGGGCGCGGAATTGGCGCGATCTTCCACGCTGACGTTGGCATCCATGTCGTGCTCCTTAGCTGGAACGCTCGGCCAGCAGCAAGCTAGCGGTATTGGTCAGGATCCGGTCGTTGTTGATCATCAGCGGCGCGGACCAGAGATCGCGAAGGTGACGCCCGAGGCTGTAGGGCGTGCCTTGCTTGTAGCCAGCCATGCCGCAGATCATCATCGCTTGCTGCACCACTTCAATCGCCATCGTGCTCACGCTGGTCTTCAGGCCGTTCATCTCCGCGGCGAGCGAGAACAGCGCCGACACCGACAGCCCCGCGTGACGCTGGCGCTGGTGCGCCAATGCGAGCTCAATCCGCCCTTCCATCATCTGCACCATCGCCACCGCATCGGCCACCCGCGTGGCCGATGGCGGCAGCGAGCCCGGGCGCGCACGCGCCTGGCCCTGGAAGAAGGCCTTGGCGCGCTGCACGGCATCGCCGGCGATGCCGGTCCACAAGGCGGCCCACAGGATGTGCGAAACCGGCGTCATGGTGCCGTCCGCGATCTCGCCGAACGCCACCGGCAGGATCTGCTCGCAGGCGCCGCGCGCCTCCAGGCGAAAGCCGTTGCTGCAGGTACCGCGCATGCCAAGGGTGTCCCACGTGCTGAGGCTCTGCAGCGTGAAATCGTCCTTGAGCAGGCACACCATGACCTGGTCCGAGGGCGAGGCATCGGCATGGCGCCGCGCGGTAGCCAGGATGGCGTCGGAATGCGCGCCGTAGGAAATCGTGGGCGCCATCTTGAGCAGATGGAAGCGGTCGTTCTCGACATTGACGGCGCAGCCACTGTTGCGCAGCGCACCGCCGATCGCCTCCTCGGAGGTGGCCGAGGCAAGCAGCAACTGCTCCGAGGCAATGCGTTGGAGCAACTGCTCATGCCAGGGGTTACCCGTGCCGTGCTCGACGATGCAGGCCACCTGGATCTGGTGCATGGCGTAGACCATGCCGGCCGAGGAGCAGGCTGCCCCCAGCACGCGGCAGATGGCCGCGACCGTGTCGAGCGACGCGCCTGCACCGCCGTGCGCCGCAGGCACCATGACGCTGAGCAGCCGGTGCTGCCGGATCGCGGCAAACGCGTCGTGCGGAAACGCCGCGTCGCGGTCGACCTGATCGGCGTGCTTGGCCGCTTCGAGCGCGGCAAGCTGCGCCGCCACCATCAGTTCGGCGGAGGTGGCGTGGGCAGCCATCGGGCGTGCCAGGTCCACGCTGGCTAAGGGGGGGCTCATGCTGCCTCCTGTTGCTGTCTTAGCTGCTCGGCCGCCGCTGCCAGCGAGTTGACGCTGCGAAAGAGCTGTCGGGTCAGCATGGCGTCCGGGATCTCGATATTGAATGCGTTCTCGATGGCCAGCATCACATGGACGGTCGCAAGCGATGACAATCCGGCTTCGTAAAGATCGGCCTGGTCGTCGAGCGCATCTACCGACACGTCGAGCCGCGCCACATCGGCAAGGATTTGTCGAATGGTTGCCTTCATCTCTGGTTCTCCTCGGTGAGGATGGTCGGGTTTCATCATTGGGCCGCAGCTGCTGGCCGGCTTCGGTGCGCTGGCCCACCAACTTCGCATCCGGGTTGGCGGCACGGGTGTTGGGGAGACGAATTGCTCAGAACGCCTCGCGTCCCGTCCAGCCATGCAACGCGGTGCGCAAGATGATTTGCAGGTCCAGGCGGAAGGACCAGTTGCAGATGTAGAAGATGTCGAACTCGATGCGCTTGCGCATCTTCTCTACCGTGTCGGTCTGGCCGCGAAAGCCGTTGATCTGCGCCCAGCCGGTGATGCCGGGCTTGACCCGGTGGCGCAGCATGTAGCGATCGATCACTTCCTTGTAGATCTCGTTGTGCTCGATAGCGTGCGGGCGCGGGCCCACCACCGACATCTCGCCACGCAGCACGTTGACGAACTGCGGCAGCTCATCCAGGCTGGTGCGGCGCAGGAAGGCACCGATGCGCGTGACGCGGGCATCGCCGCGCACGGCCTGGGTCACGCTGCCCGCGTCCTGGTGCTGCACCATGGTGCGGAACTTGTAGACGTGGAACGGCCGGCCATCCATGCCCAAGCGAGCCTGGCGGAACAGGACGGTGCCGGGGGACGAGCACTTGACCAGCACAGCGATCAGCAGCAGCAGCGGCGACAGCCCGACCAACGCCGCCAGCGCGAAAGCGCGGTCGAAGCTGCCCTTGAGCAAACCCGTGATGCCCGACTGCGGCGGGCTGTTCAGGTCGATGACCGGCAGGCCGAGGAAGTCGCTGAAGCGATGGCCGAGCAGTTCGACCGACATGACGTCGGGCACCCAGCGGATGTCGATCAGGTCGTTGCGGAAGTGGGAGACCACGTCATAGAGATCACGGCACGCAGCCATCGGCAGCGTCAGCCAGATTTCGCGCACGCCGTTGTTGCGCACGAACGTGCAGACCTGCTGCAGCGAATCCAGCCGCGTTACGCCCGCGGGCACCGGCTGCTCCGTGCCTTCGTCGTAGATGCCGGCCACGTCGTAGCCCGCGCCGCGATTGTTCCGTACGCGCTGGTACATCTCGTGGCCGAGCGATCCGTAGCCCAGGATCACCACGCGCTTGGCGTTGATGCCATGCACGCGCACGCTGCCCAGCATGCCGTAGAGCAGCACCCGGGAGGCCAGCAGCATGACGGCCACGCTCAGGACCCAGCCCATCGACCAAAGCCTGGACAGCGCGGCCGACTGGTGCATCAGGTACGCGGTGACCAAGCCCAGCATGCACACCGCCCCCCAGGCCGCGAGCGTGCGCACCGCCAACGCGGCGCGGCTGCGGCCGCGCCAGGAGTTGTACAAGCCACAGGCAGGGAACACCAGCAAGGTGCTGACCGAACACAACACGGTGATGAAGCCATGGACCGGGGCGGCGCTACGCAGGCCGTGGGGAAACAGCAGTTCGCCAACCACCGCGCCGCAGGCGGCGACGATGGCCGCATCGGCAAAGCGATACAGGATCTGCAGGGCGGCCTGCCTCTCGGCAACGAATGCGCGGACCCTTGACATGATTTGCCTCCATCCGGCGAGCCGGACTTGTTACGCAGATCATGGTTGCGCCGCGGCAGCGGTACCGTCTGTTTGCTTGCGCACACACGCGTTCGGGACGCGCGCCGGCGGGCCGGGTCTTCCTGCTCAGCGCGGTGAGGCGGGGGGCTGGCAGGCCAGCACCGCGGATCCCTCGCGCTGGCCAGCCCATTCGCGCCATTGCCCGCGCTGGAACGGCTTGTCGCGCCCGGCCAGCCGGGCAGCAAGGATTTCGAGCCAGTGATGCGTGGGCGCGGCGACGCCGACCGCCGGCACGCCCAGCATCAGGACGATCACCAGCGCGCCAGCCAGGGCCGGCGCGGAGCGCGCCGGACGCCGGCCCCGGAAAATGAAGCTCAGGCTGACGGCAAATCCGAGCGCAAGCCCGCTCAGCACTTCCGAGCCTGAATGCGCCTGCAGCTTCAGCCGCGAGAGGCCCACCAGCAACGCAAGCAGCAGGCCGATCCCGCCGGCGCCAACCGCCAGACGAGGATGGCGCGCCGACACGATCAGGTAGAGCAGCACCGGCAACACCGACGCCGACATCATGCTATGCCCGGAAAAACCCGTGAAGTTGAGCGCCGCGCAGCCAATGCCCCAGCCCATGAAGGCCAGCTTGGAGGCCAGCACCAGCGCGGCGGTCACACCGAAACTCAACAGCCACCGGCGTGCGCTGGCAACGGCGCCGGCATGGAACAGCCATGCGGCGATCAGCACGGCGCAGGGCAGCAGCAGCGAGGTTTCGCCGAAGCGGGAAATAAGGTGCCACGGAATCATGATGGCTGTTTGGGGATCGAGCACGCGAGCAAAGTAACACAGTTGCGTAACCGGCTTGCCTGCCACGCGGGCTTTCGGGTCGGCCTCAACCCAGCCGGAAGCATGAGGCGGCCAGGGTCCCACCCGCAGGCCATGCGGCGGAGCGAAGCATGCGCTGGGCTGGCGGGTTTCCCTGGGAACTGGCTGGCCGGCCCTTCAGCCATGTGGCAGATGCATCTTCTGGTCGATACAGCTACCGCCGGTGTTTGGCTATCGTCGGATAGTGGCCCGCCGAGCGGAATCGAGCCGGCCACTTTAGAGTCCGCATGGTCCCCCGGTCGGCGGACTCTTTTTTTTTCGTTTTTTTGTGCGGCACCTTTGGATCTCGGCAATTTCGCGGGCAGGCGCCGCTGGCAGCAAAAGAAACAGGCCACGGTTTGCCGCCTCTGCCGGCCGGCTAAACCGTGGCCATCAAGATCCGGCGCAGCATGCGCTGCGACCGAAACACGCGTGCGCGCATCCATGCCGGCATGCGCACCGGAAAAGCTCCGGTCCCCCGAACACGCGCTCGTCGTCGCCCCCTCTTGCCTTACTCTTGCTGTCTTGCGGCGGATGAACAGCCGGTTGCATCCCACGCTGCTACCGGGATGCCCTGGCTGGCGGCCTAGCCGGCCGTCGGCGCATGCACGTGCTCCGGTGCCGGTTCGCTCGCCACCACCACGCAGTACTCGTGGCGCGCGAGCAGTCCGGCCCACACGGATGCCATCTGCCTGCGTGCTTCCTGCTCACCGGCAAAGGTAGCTGCCGCGATCGCGGCAGCCTCGCAGGCGTAGCGCCTGCCATGCAACTCTCCGCGATACAACAGCGGTTCATCGCGCCCGGTAGTCAATCTGATTTCGTAGCAGCACGCCCACTTGCCCCGGCCCTCCGGCACGGCAAAGCCGCGCACGACCAGGATATCCAGCTCGTTTTCCATACGACCCCCTGTGCATCGCGCGGCGGCCAGCTTGACATTGAGCGTCCCGGCTTCGTCATTCGCGCACTTTCAGCATAGGCAGCCGCACCGGCGCGCGCATCATCCCCTTGCCGTAGACCCACCTGAACCGATGGGGGAGGGCGGTGGCATGGCAAAAGCCCGGCGCGGAAAACACTGTCCCCCGGCGCGCACCAGCGCCACCGCAGCCCGCGTTTGCTCGGGCGAGGCTGGCACCGGCAGGCAGCCGCTAGCGCCAAGGCCGGCGGCGTAGCGTGCGAACTCGGGGTCGAGGGTCTCGCACATGACCAGCCAGCGCCGGGGCGCCAGGCGGGAGTGCAGTGCATCGAGCAGGCGGAAAGCATCGGTATCGGTGCCGCTGCAGTCAAGCAGCGCGAAATCGACGGGACCCGGGGGTAATTCGGCCGGGGTCGCCTCCAGCAGCCACTCGGGGGTCTGCGAAAGCACGGGGGCGAGCGCGGCAAGCTCGCGCAGGTGCCGCAGCACACCCCGGCGCAGCATCATGTTGTGGGCAAGCAGGAGCGTTGTCATCGGCTGTGGGTGACAGCGGGTTGCGTTGGCTGCGCGGGTTGCACTAAGCCAGCAAGGGCCAGGCCCGGCTTCCCGTTAGAGCCACTTGTTTGTTGATCAGGGTAGCAAGTGCAGCACTACGCCGCCTCGTGCATTCGGATGAGGCGCCGTAGTGCGGAGGATGGAGTCGCTGGTGCTTCGGGCCGCCGGGCGCCACAGCGCGCGCCCGGCGGGACTAAGAGGCCATTTCAAAAAGATTCTGGCGTCGTTGCGCGGCCTTGGCCGATCCAGTTGTACTGTCTGCGGCCGCGCGCCTAGCCAGAACCGCTTCGCTTCATTTTGAAACAGCCTCTAACAATCAGGCTGCCTGGCAGACACCGGCCAGATCCACCGGCGACGGCCCCACACCGCGAATCGGCACGGCAGCGGTTGCCGGGCCCGGCCAGCTCAGCTTCGCGCCACGCTGCAGCGCTACGTAAACCGCCTCGCCCTTGTTGCGCACGTGCAGCCGCTGGTAAAGCGTGCATGCATGCGTCTTGGCGGTAGCCACCGAGATGTTCAGCAGGCGGCTGACAGTCTTGATCGGATAGCCGCGTGCCAGCAGCGCCAGCACCTCGTACTGGCGCTCGGTAATATTAAGCAGGTGCGATCCGGCCGAAGGCGTTTCCGGCTCGGAGGCGGCATCGCCCGGGAGGTGCTGTGCCGGGTGGGCGGCGGCGTCATGTTCGTCATCGACCTGGGTCGGTCCGACGTGCATATGCAGCGGGGCCGGCGACGGCCTGGCCGGAATCAAGGGCCACGGCACAGGACTCGCGTCGCCGCGCGCCGCCTGGGCCCGGGCGGGAAAGCACTCGCCGTCGGCAAGGACAAGCCGAATCGCCGCGTCCAGCATGTCGGCGCTGCAGGCTTTGGACAACAGGCCGCGCACGCTGTCGGGCATGGTGGCGCCGTTCTGCGGCGACAGGATCTGCTCGGATAGCACCAGGACCCGCTTCGGCATCAGTGTCTGGCAGGCCTGATCCAGTTCCTGCCAGCTCAACGCCGGATCCGCCGACAATCCGTAGATCATCAGGTCGGCATGACAGAGCCACTCGGCTGGATAAGGTAGTGCGCCTGGATCGATATCGACGAGTTCGCCGTGGAGGCCGGCCTGGGTCAACAAATGGCGCAGACCCAGGCGCAGGAGGGGATGAGGCTCGATCAAGAGGATTGTGGCCATGGCCGCTCTCTTTTTTTTGTTACGGCATGGCGAGCCCCGCGACAACCCGCACATGCTAACGGAAATGCCCACTATGCTGCGGTTGCATTTCCATACGATCCGTTTCGTCTCCAGGCCGTGGCAACGTACCCATCCAGGTCCGGCTGCCCGACTGACCATCCCGTGGAGTCGTTTTCGAATCGCCCCGTTTGCGCTTTTTTACGCTGTAGATGTTTCTCAACTCAGAGTTTAAAAAATCTAACTCTGGGTCTCAGGATATGCACTGAAGGTGGTGAATGCAAGTCAGGGTTACACCCGGCAAAGCGTGTCGTGCAATACCAACGGCGCAGGGCGGAACTGCCGTATCGCGCTGTCCCGGGCGGTTAGCGGAAGAAAGCGGGGCATTTTGCCAGTATAATTATCGGCATTGAATTTCACTATGCATTTATACCCGGATGCATTTAGCGATTGATTAAGTGCCTTATGAATCAAGATCTTAGCGACCAAATCGAACGTTGTCATGCAACCCGGTAAGGCCCCTAACCTGAGTCTCACCCGCAGCGAATTTGCCGCTGTTCGGGCTTACGTGCAGGGCATGCCGGCTGCCATGGTAGCTGGGCGCTATCTCAGTGATGACAGCGACGACGACGACGCAGGTGGCGAATCCGCCTTGCGGGTGTTGCTTGGGCTGCGCGACCGCATGGTTCAGTTGGCGCACCTGCATAGCCGGCAGGATCTGGCTGAACTGCTGGAAGGTGGTCCCGGCCGCTCCAACCGGGGCATGGACCGCCGGGTCGAAGCCCTGGCCGAGCTGGAACGGCTGGGTACCGCCCAGCCCCGAGCCGATCATGGCATCGAGCTTTGGTTTTCCCCGGCCCTGGCCAGGCGCTTGCGGGCACAGAAGATATCTAATCTTCATATTTTGGTGAATCTGGCCAACCGCCATGGCAATGCGTGGTGGCGCTCGGTACCGCGCATCGGCGCCCTCGCCGGGGCGGCGATCAACCGGTGGCTGGCCGATCATCGCGATGTCGTCCGGGATGACCGGGGAGAGCCGCTGCTGCGGGAGCACGTTTTCGCGCGGGGGCGCCTGGCCGAAGCCGCGCTTGGCCCGCGCTTGCACCAACTGGTGCCGCTTGAGTTGATGCGCGAAGAAGAATCGGGTACGGTAACTGCGATTCCGGACAATAGTGATCTGAAGAGCGCTTTTGGAAGCGATCTCGTCGCGGTTCGGGCTTGGCTCGCAGCAAATCGGGCGCAGCAAAGTACCTGGCTAGCCTACCGCAAGGAGGCCGAGCGGCTTTTGCTTTGGACGGCAATGGAGCGACGCAAACCGCTGGCGATGCTGGATCGGCAGGATCGCGAGGAATATTTCGCGTTCCTTCGTCATCCCGCTCCCGTACGTTTGTGGGTCGGGCCGCGCGCACCAAGGGAGTCGGCGGCCTGGCGGCCATTCACTGGTCCGCTGTCCGAGAGCAGCGTGCTTCATGCCTCGCGTATCCTGGGTGCGCTGTTTGAATGGCTGCAAGGCCAGGGACATATTGCGGAGCACGTCTGGCGGCCCGAGAGCCAGTCGAGGAGGACGGCATTGCGCTTGGCTGTGCCGGTGGCCGCGGGGAGCACCCTCGAACCCGAATCGCTGGCCAGATTCCTTGACTGGCTAGCCGCCCAGGGCCGGGAACCGGAAGGCATTCGGTATCGCGCGGCCGACGCCGCGGTCCGCTTGTTGCAGGAGCAGCCTATCGGATTTGCGAGCCTGGCGACGTTCACGCGCGACAAGCTTGGCGTGCACGAAGAAGTTGGTACGCATGAAGAAGTTGGTACGCCCAGTGCAGTGGATGAGGGTCTTAGCGAAGCCGCTCGCGGCGCACTGAAGCGTCACTGGCAAGACCGCGGGCTGGATTGGGGCAGCCTGGCCGGCCAGCCGATCGTGCTTGTCGGGCCACCCCGGCTTCCGCCTACCGGCCGTGCCAGGCGTAAGGCCGAGATGTCGCCGGGCTCAGGCTATTCGGTAAGGGGATTGCATGCCTTGCTGAGCCAGGTGATCGAGCGGTATCGGGAGGCCGAGGATGCCGAGTTTGCGGTGCGCTCGCCGCGCGACCTGGCGGGGCGAAGAACGCGGGTGAAGCGCGTTGGGGCGGGCGGCGCGGGAGTCATGGCCCCTGAGGCTTCCGGGACCAGCACAGTGGATCATGTTCATGTCGTTTCGGCCCCGGAGTGACCGGGTGGGGTGGGTGATCGCTGCCCTTCTCCCCCGCCTATGACTATGCAAGTGCAAGCTATCAGCTAGCGGTCTTCTCCAGGCCAAAACGCGCCTTGAGAGTTTCGACCAGCGCTTCGCGCGCGCCTCGGTCGTTCACTTGCACGTCCAGCACCACGCGCCCGGAATCCCACTCCTTGATCGTGCCCAGCAGCTGTCCGGCATCGCTGCGGATCTTGTACTGCCGGCTGATCTCCTTGATCTTGCGTGCCTTGCCTTCTTGCGCGTGCTTGCGAATCGCCTCGACTTCACGGCTGGACAAGCCCTCTGCCATGATGCGCGTGGCCAGGTCCCGCGTGCGGTCCTCTCCAACGATCTTGCAATAGAGTGTCAGTTCATAGCCGGTGGCAATCCCGATTGCGCTGGGACGCTCGCGCATGACGCCCAGGACCGACTCGGGCAGTCTGAGCAGCGCCAGTGTCTTGTTAACCGTGCCGGCTGACATGCCTGTCAGTTCGCAGATGTCTTCCTCTTTCTGGACCTTGCCTTCATCCAGCAGTTGTCGCCAGGCAATCGCGTTGTCCAGCGCCGACTGGTCGGACCGTTGCTCATTGAGCAGGAACGACAACCGGTAGAAATCCAGGTCATTCAGGTTGCTCTCGATGAAGCATTCCATCTCGAGCTTGCCCGCGGAGGCCAGCGCCCGCTTGCGGTAGTGGCCATCGATCAGGATGTAGTGCCCCGGCCGCGCTGGGTCCGGCGTCGCCAGGCCCGGTGTCTTCTGGCCATGGGTGGCGATCGAAGCCGCGCGTTCCTGCACCACCACGGGGTCGTAGATGCGGCGGGCATTGAAAGGATTGTCGTGGAGTTGCGCCAGCGGCACCTTCATCAGGATTCGGCCGCCCTCTTCCTCCGGCTCACTTTCAGCGCTGAAAATGGGGCTCGGCTCTCGGCCGCGCGCCTGAAGCAAGCCGTTGGGGTGTTGCGAAATTGCCGCTTCGGCGCGGGCAAAGCGATCGATCGCGTCCCCTCGGGTTTTTTCTGCCGCCATTCCCGCCAACATGCCTGCCTTGAGGCTTTTCAATTTTGTCGCCATACCTATTGCTCAATCAAAGACAATACTTCGTCGACCATCATGTCGACTTCCTGCACGGACTCACGCGCGCCTGCCACGCCGTGCACGGTGCATCCAATCGCCTGGCATTCGCGAAACGGCGAGCGCGAACCGATCATCGATTGCATCAACGGGATTTCCAGATCGTCCCCCAGAATCTCAATCGCCTGGCGCGCAATGGAGACGCGCCGTTGCACCATGTTTGCCATGACGCGGATACGCAGCGTTTCGTTCTGGACCTGAGCGTGTTGGGCCAGGGTCTTCGCTGCCACGGCCGCCCAAAGGTCGGGAGGTGATGGGACGACCGGAATGATTGCCAGATCGGAAATCAGCAGGGCGCTTGAGGGTGCCGCCGAATGTACCGCCGGGGGGCAATCGACCACGATGTAATCGTAGTCCTGGATGAATTTCCTGACTTCGCGGTGCATTGCACCGCCGGACGGCGCCAGGCCGATCACCGAAGCAGGAAAAGGCCGCTCATCGCTTGCCTGCGCGGCCCAGCGAGTTGCCGTGCCCTGCTCGTCCATATCGACAAGCATCGATCGCGCGCCGCGCAATCCGAGCGTCCCTGCGAGATGCATGCTGACCGTGGTCTTTCCGCATCCGCCCTTTTGGTTGAAGACCGTGATGATTTTAGCTGGCACTACGACCTCTCTTTCAGCGCTGAAAGCGCGATTATCGCTAGCCGCAACTTTAGTCAAAGTGACGTGCTGGCTCAACTGTTTTTTGAATTTATATTTTAAATATAATATTGGCGAAAATATTTCGCGTTATGGAAATGAAAGATTTCCACTTGAAATGCGGCACGGAATACGCCTAAAGTAGCGGCAGTGCGTCTTTCGACGCACATGACACAACTAGACAAACTGGTTATGATGCCCGCAACAGTCGAGTCAAGTCGTGTCACCTCGTCGGCGTCCGTTCGGTAACTACGAGAACTTAGCGTGCTTGAACGGTTGTTAGCGTTGTTTGCGTTGCGTACAAGAACTTGCTTCGAAAGGAAATTCACATGACAACCGGTACGGTCAAATGGTTCAATGAGACCAAGGGCTTTGGCTTCATTACCCCGGACGACGGCGGTGCGGATCTGTTCGCGCACTTCTCCGAAATCCAGGGTTCGGGCTTCAAGACGCTCAAGGATGGTCAGCGCGTCACGTTTGAAGTAAAGCAGGGCCCGAAGGGCTTGCAGGCATCCGCCATCAAGCCGGCCTGATCTCACGAATCAAGCCCGAAATCGCAGACTGCGCCTGGCTCTCGGGCTTGACGCGGTAGGCAAAGCAAAAGGCAAGCGTATAACGCTTGCCTTTTGTGCTTCTTGCAGGGCCGACGATGCTCGCTCGGCATCCAGGCACCTTCACGCAATATCTCGGGGGCCCAACGAAAAACCCGCCAGCTCATTGGGCAGGCGGGTTCGGCAATGCATGCACCCAGGCTCAGGCGAGCTTGCGAACGCTCGTACGGGAAGGCTGCAGGATCAGCGCCTTGGACGAATCCGCATCCACCTTGGCGCCAGGATAGACAACCAGCACATCCTTGAGCGCCTTACGGAACAGCGCGCGGAATTTCCGCTCACTTTCAGTTTCAGTGCCAAACTGCATCTGCAAGGCTTCCCAGGGAATCTCGGTACGCCGCTGGATCGTGAAGAAGCGATAGGTCAGCCAAGAGTATACGTCCAGCGCAAACGGCGACTGCTTGAGTGCCTTCAGCGCGCGCATGTCAACCGGAACAGGCCGGTTAACCAGCTCATTGAAAAAAGGCTCGGACAGCACCACGAAGCTCTCGAACATCGAGCCCTGCCCCGGCTGCATGGGATCCCACCAGGTCGACAGTTGGTCTGCCAGCAGATAGCCGACGCGATCGATCGAAAGCGGCTCGTGGTTCGGGTTTTGATTCTGGCTCGGCGTGGACTTGTTCTGGACAATCGCAATGGTGGCGGAGAACAGGCGGATCATCTGCTGCCGCACAAGGGTCATGGTGCCACGCTTGCCACCCGTGGCCATCGGAATGCCCAGGTTGTACATGAACTCGGACAGCGAATTGCCCAGCGAGATGCGGCGGTCCTCGACCGTCCCGGTAAACTCGCCGCGCTTTTTCTTGGCCATGATCTCCTTGCCGATCCAGGCAAGCATCAGGCGCGGATAGGAGCCATAGGGATAGCCAAGCGAGACCGTTTCGGACACCAGTTTCTGGCGTCCGTTGCTGGCTTTTTCTGAACGCTGCTGGGTGAAGTATCCAGGCTGGATCATCAGTGAAATGTTTCCACTGGTGCGCGTCCACACGGGCGGAGCGCCCTTTGGCGCCCGGTAAGGCAAGGTGACCTGCACACTGGCACGGCTCAAGAAGCCGACTTCGCCGCTTTGCCATGCATCTTCGCGCTCCATGGCCTGGGCTTCGTCGAACAGGCGCTGGAATTTCTCGGACGGAACCAGACTGTTCTCGTCGCCGGGAACGATGATGCGGGACGGCTCACTGTCCATATCTGCTGGACCGCGGGACCCAAGGATGGTCTGGTTGCGTTTAATGGGCATATTGGCGTGCTTCGGAATACACGACTTTTTACGCGAAGCAATCCGCCTTGTCACGCAGAAACGGGTTCGGTAGATGAATTTCCTGCAATGCCGCGTGTTTTGGGTGTGCTGGGTCTCATGGCTGGTTGCATGGTGGACTACGGTGGGCAATCCCGAAGGGTTGTCCACGGAAGGCCAGCCATCAGCTACCGGTAAACGTTAAGAGTATGGGTTAACTACTTGTAAACCGTATACGGGAGACCCAGATCCTTGATTCTTATGAGGAAAAACACCCCGGGCGAACCCGATTCTGCGTGAAACCGTACTCGATTCTGCGAAGTGCTGTACCAGATTCTGCGGTATACCGAACCCGTTTCAGCGCAAAGCCCGAACCGGTTTCTGCGTGGATAAGTCCCTGTTCCCACAGGCTTTTCCACAGCCGGAGGCGCCAAAACCGTACCTGTTTCTGCGGGCGCAGAGCGCTTTTCGTCACGTATACCGCGTAAACCGGCATTCCGGAGTAGTTATCCCCGCAGAATTGGGTACGCATCCCAGTTTACCAAGACCGCCCTCACCGCTTTGCGTACCCAATTCTGCGTCGTGAGCACCCCTGTCGTTCCGTTTACGTACCCAATTCTGCGCTACGGCATTTGAAAACCCGCTTTTCAGGGCTCGCTGACTTGAAGCGTACCCGTTTCTGCGGCGTACCCAATTCTGCGAACCCTCGTTTCGAGTCGCGCGGCGCCAAAAGCGTACCCATTTCTGCGACCTCGTTTTTCAAGGTGCGTACCCGTTTCTGCGTAATCGGATCCGGTTTTGTCGAGCGCAAAACTCCCTTCTTTCTATTATACACAAGCCTTGTACAGAAAGCGAGTGCTTGCACTCAAAAAGAGTGAATGAGTAAAAGGATCTTTGCGGGCGTACCCGTTTCTGCGCATGTCCCCGATGAGACTGGCGCCGGCGCGGTCGTATGCCGCAGGCACCGGTCAGTTGTGCGTACCCGTTTCTGCGGCCACAACGCGACTGGAAAGGGTGCTGTGCGTACCCGTTTCTGCGGAAAAGGAGCCAAGTCGTCCTTGGACAAGGATTTTTGGAGGGGAGGAGAAGTGGAATGCGGTCGAGGGACCGCATGAAGGCGCCTGCCGAGCGCTGGGAAACTCGGCATGGGCCTTTGGGCGTACCCGTTTCTGCGCAATTTCAGGCGTTTGAGCTGTTGGGGCAGCGGGAAGAAAAAAAACGGGGCGTACCCGTTTCTGCGTTGCGATATTGCGTCAGTCAGCCCCTTGCGCGATGCCCGCGGAGATGCTCTCGGTGCTCGGATGCCGGCGCGCGGTGGAATTTCATGCCTTGCGTACCCATTTCTGCGTGCCTGGGTCACCGCCTGGCTTCAGGAGAGGCGGACACGGGCTAGGAAATCGCGGTCCCGAGG